>NZ_WUWM01000026.1 GCF_009846885.1 Paenibacillus puerhi | reverse complement strand
TTCATTCACGGGTGAAAGTTTCCGGCTCAAGCAAGCGATGGAGCGAATTCCGCAGTGACCATTCATCTGGCAAGCGGTCTCGGCATTTTTGGCAGCAAGTTTAAGCATTTTTCGCTTGCAAAAAACAAAAGCTATTTGAAAGCATCGAGCGATACGGTATTTGGTGCGCAGAAACAGAGGGAGAGTGGTGGTTATAATGGGAGTAGAATGGTACGACATGATCGCAAGAAGAAATGGTGGGTACAAGAGCAGAGCCGTATTTATTATTGAAGGAAGAAGTGCTGAAAATGTTTATGAAGAGCGTTTAATTGACATGTTACCCAATTATCATGAGGTTCTGGATGCTGGCTGTGGGCATGGTGAATTCACTCTGAAGATGTCAGCTTACGCAAAAAAGATCATTGGGTTTGATAATTCAAGAGAATTAATAACTATTGCTCAGACCTTGTTGAATTCAAGTTCTGTAACGAATGTAGAATTTGTTTATGCAACTACAAAGTCTGAGATGCCATTTTATGACGGACAGTTTGACTTGATCTATGATCGAAGGGGACCGACATCGATTATTAATCATAGTCGATTATTAGCTAAAGGCGGTACTATTTTTGGAATACATAATAATGTTAGCACTGCAAAAGAACGTTTGGTGAAGAATGGGTTTGTAGATATAGAGATTGAAGAGTTTGATAAAGCTATCATTTATTTTCCAGACGAAATGGAATTCGCAAAGTTTCTATCTGACATACCTGGAAACCCTGATTATTTATTGCCTGAACTTAGAAATGATTTAATAGATAAGATAAAGGATCATAATATGGATGGAAAACTTGGAATAAGAGAACATAAATACATATGGAAAGCAGTAAAACCCTAACCATGCGAAAGAAAAGAAGAATAACTCTAAAATCTGGAGGTATGGATTGAACAAAATATACAATGGCTGGTTTGTGATTACAGCTACATATTTCGTTGTGTATTTTTCTGCAGGGCAACTATTTGCAAGTATTGCTGGGTTACCTTCGGATAGAAACACTAATATCTCCGGATTATTCATGGGGGCATGTGTTATTGTGTTTCCCTATGTAAGGGGAGGGATTTATGCCAATCGTATTTTGAAAACTTCATCAGGAGCATTCTGGGTAAGTTTTGTACCTGTTGTGTGCGAAAAAATATTATTACTGCTTATTGGTACTTTAGCTGTCATGGGTAATGGTGATGGAACAAGTATGATTTGGGGGCTTTTAAGTATTGTCATTTGTATGACAGTAGCCAAATTGAAGCAGATATCACAAAAACTAATGGAAGCCAGGAAAAGATATGAAGCCTATACGTAACTCAGCTAAAGCTATTATTGTTGATAATCATCACTTACTTCTAACTAAAAATCAAGATGAAATGGGCTTTTTCTATTTATTTCCTGGTGGTGGACAAGAAAAGGGAGAAGAACTAGGGCAAGCCGTTGTAAGAGAATGTATGGAAGAATTAGGATGTGGAGTTGAAGTCAAAGATTTGATGTATATCTGAGAATATATCGGCAAGAATCATGAGTTTTCAGAGTGGGATTATGACATACATCAAGTCGAGTTTTACTTTGAATGTACATTAAAAAAATCACTCACACATTTTGAAGGCACAAATCCTGACAATAACCAAGTTGGTGTTGAATGGGTTGCGCTTGAGAAATTAAGCGAGATCCGAATCTATCCTAGAAAATTGGCCGAACAACTCACGAACCACCATTTAAAGCCTTGTTACCTGGGTGATACGAATTGAAATATACAGACGTATCCAGGATAGAGGGTTTGGATTTGTTTACAAGCTTTATAGGGAAGGGAGCATACTGCAGCTTCCCTATGTATGGAAAACAAAAGAGGATGCAGGCTGTAGCTGCCTCCTTTTTAACATTGACTTTTTTATACCCATAGCTGCCTGAGAATAGAATTACTGATTAACCCTGAGGTACAACCAGATCGCCATAATTGTCGAGATGAAAGCAAGAGCTAGAAATACGATATAACCAGCTTTCGTCTTGGTTACGGCGTGATTATCATAAAAGTCATGATTTCGGGTAAAGTAACCAGTCCAGAGCTGTCCAACCAGGCTAAGTACAACAAGGAAAAAGCTTTTTAAAAGCTTCATACGAAGAACACCTCGCCGCTTGATTTCTTATGAAAATTATAGCACATATTTCCATTCCAAAACCAGAATGGAGCGAATACATGCAGAAATCCTACATCGTTTTATTAGTTATGATGATCCTGACGCTGACGGGTTGTGCTCCGAGCGATTCATGTATTCGGTAAATGAGTATACCATTCGATATACGGATAAGCCGGTAATCACGGAGTGGAAGCAAGAGTGAGGAAGCGAAACGCGGCTGAGAAGGCCGGGAGTAATCCCCTGCCTCGGGTCTAGTGGCTGTGAGGTATCCAGCTATAGCCGAGCCGAACCTCTCGGATTTTGTTAAACGATTCGGTTAGATCAGGGAGTTCAGGTGCCGGTGGGGATCAAAGGGTTCAAGCATTTGCCCGTGCCTGATCCGTTGGACGAAGTCCGGGTTAGCCAGTATGGGTCGTCCGAATGCCGCCAAATCAATCGTACCTTCCGTAATTTCAGCAGATGCCAGTTCGGGATCCAGATTGCCTACGCCCAGGATGATGCCTCTCCAATGCTTGCGAACGCACTGATGCAGCGTCATACCGTTCGCAAGGCTCTCTCTGTAGCGGTTGGTGGAAGGATGGAGGACGTTAATTCCAATTTCAAGAAAAGCTTGGAGGATCGTCTGGATCGTTTGCTCCGGATCGCTCCACTTATAACCAGGCAGATCGTCCTTTATTTCAGAAAATCTTACAATCGTACGATCGATGCCAATTTCTTGGACAACTGCCGTCAGCAGCTCCTTCATAAAGGTCAGGCGCTGCGCTAAACCGCCGCCATAACGGTCCACTCGCTGATTGGTGACCTCTGAATTAAACTGATCGATCAAATAACCATGGGCGGCATGGACTTCAACACCGTCGAATCCGGCCATTCTGGCATATTTCGCTGCTTGAGCAAATTGTTCGATGACTTCCTGGATATCGGTAGTGGACATCTCCTCCGGCATGTCATAAGGCTTGCGCAGCCGGTGCACCAAGCCGTCGGCGCGTAGACGGGAAGGCGCTTGAGGCGGATAGCCGCCTGTGAGTTCACGATGGCTCAGCCTACCGACATGCCAAAGCTGTGCCGCAATCGTTCCACCCTCCCGGTGTACGGCATCGGTGACCTTCGTCCATCCTTCTACATGAGCTTCGTTATAGAGGCCTGGAATTCCAAAGGTTCCCTTGGCTCTTGGACTCGGATTGATTCCTTCGGTCAGGATAAGCCCGACCCCGTCTGCAGCCCGCCTACGATAATAGTCAACGACGTCCTGACCGACAACCCCCGTATGGTCATCTGCAAAACAGCGTGTCATTGGAGCCATCACGATTCGATTGCGTAGATTCCATGGTCCCATTCGGATCGGCTCGAGTAGGCGATTCGTTGTCATCTTAATTCCTCCTTTAACTGAAACATGCATTACATACAATAATAGAGGAAAGTAGATCATTTTTGCATGATATAATAAAGGTATTATCGTATATATACTTGTGAAATCCATTTTAATAATAAATAATTACTTGAAAATCAAGGAGGACTGTGAGGATGGATGAACTGGATAAACATATCTTGATGATCCTGCAGGAGCAAGGCCGAATCTCGATGACGGAGCTCGGTAAAACTGTAGCTCTATCACAGCCTGCGGTAACGGAAAGAGTGCGCAGGATGGAAGAAAAGGGAGTTATCGATCATTATCGGGCTGTCGTATCTCCTGCTAAAGTGAACAAGCACATTCATGCCTTTATATTGTTTCATACAAAGGGATGCGAGCGATTTGTCGACTACTGCCAGAGCTCCCCGGACGTCATCGAGCTGCACCGGATTAGCGGTCAATACAATTTCTTGGTTAAGGCGGCGACCGAAACGTTGCAAACCTTGGAAGCCTTAATCAATGAGATGGGGATCTACGGAGATTCAACCACACTTATCGTCCTCTCGTCGCCAATTGAGCACAAGAGTTTGATTCCGGTCATGTAGCTTCTGTAGAAAGATAAAGTGAAAATGGGAACAAACGTTCTTTACTTAAATGGAATATGATGGTACAATGTGGACAGTATCTGGGAAATTTCATTCGAGGAGTGAGTCGTCAATGAGTCCGATAATGAATGAGATCGGCACGGTATTTATACCAGTAAGCGATATTGAGAAAGCAAGGGATTGGTACAGTGATCTTCTGGGCTTACCGATCGAAGGCGAGATCCTGTTTGGCCATCTTTACATTGTTCCGATGAAGGGAACCGGCTTGGTGTTGGACAGCAAGATTTATTCCGAGAACAATATATTTAACGCACCCGCTATTCAATTACATACGAAGAATATTGAAGAGGCCTATGCATTTATGGAGGCCAAACAAATTGAACTAACGACGAAGATTCAACACAACCAGTGGTTTAATTTTAAGGATCCGGATGGAAACGTATTAATGGTCTGTGCATGTTAGTTGGCCGGTCGCCAGCATGGGATGAGGGTGATAGCTTTGGTAAAGCCAGGCGTGAGCAAGTGGGAGGAGATAAGGTCGAAGGGTAAAGCACAATATGTGATCAAATACGGCATGCTCCTCTGGGGGCTGCCTATAGGCATAGCAAGCGCGGGGTTAGCCAGGGTATTCGATCAGGACTTCTCGCTAGAAGGTTTTTTTAGTCCTGAATTAATGTTCGAGATGGTAAGCCGTGCACTGTTCTTCATGATCGTTGCAGGACCGATATTCGGATGGGTCATGTGGAAAGTATACGAAAACAAATATGAACGGCGTTAAAGGGAATCATCGTGCTTGACCGTCGCCTTGGGGGTTGGTTTGCTGGAGCTTTTTCCCGATATCAAGGATAAACTGAATTAACCCAGGGGCCGTTTCCGTCTTGTTCCATCCCTATTTTTTCGTTATTATAAACTAATATTGGTTTCCTTACATCAAGATGCATAGGCGGTGGCAGCTAACCATGGAATACGAATTGGACTGGGAAACCATTTCGGAGGATATAACGAAGGCAATCGGTCAATGGTTTGACCAGATCGGAGCCAAGGATGCGGATAGGATTGTAGGACGGACGCCCCTGCAGGCCGGCATATACGATTTTGTGCGATTTGAATACAAGCAGGGCAGTATTCTTGTATATTCCACAGATGATGACTTTACTTCGCCTGAAGTTACCTATAGAGGAGTACCTCAGCCCAATCGGCTGACGGAAGAGCGCTTGTATCAAGAGCTGCTTCCCCGTTTACAAGTGATGCTGCTTCATCGGATCGAGCGTTTGCAGCAAAGCCCGCTGCTTGATTTCGAATGCACGGTGGCAGGAACTTTTTGGACTCAGGAAGGCCCCATCCGGATGACCGTCCTGCACGCGGTAGATCAAGCCAAAAAGAAGCGGCTGCTCCGACAAGTGAACGATTATGTACAGCTCAGCCTTGAGCTGGGAGAGGGTCCTACCGATGAGCTGGACACTTTTTTTCTGGCGCGGCATCTGGTGAATCTGGAGTTGTATCCACAGCTGGATGCCGCCAAGATCAAACGAATCTTCGAGATGGTTATGGAGCTCAACAAATGCAATAAGGAAAAGCTTGCTCACCATCGTCGCTACATCACTCAAGCTTTGAAGCATTGGGTGGAGAACCGTTTTTTGCCTCGGCATTTTGAGATTCTTACCAAGGAGTGGTACCGCAAGGAATACCGGCCTCGACACGATAGCGACCAGCTTTCGCCGGAGAAGGATTCCATCGAGCTGCTGTTGTACACGGCCATCATGATCCTGAAGTATGAGCCCAACTATAGCAGAAGCACCGCGCACGGGTATCTGGACCGGGCTAAGGAACTAGGGAGTCCCCAAGCGGCGAGAATTCTGAAGGAAGGCAGCGGCAGCTGGAAATCGGAAGAGGTATCCTACAAGGATGAGGACGTGGTCTGCCAGGCGCATGATGTTTTCTCGATCATTCAGATCAAGATCATCCGGGAGTCTGCGGAGAGCTACTCTAAGGCGTTGGATTTTATTACCCGTTTGTTGAACAACGGCTTCCCCAAAAGCTATCAGATTAAATGCCGGGCGGCCAGCAAGCATTTTTTGCCGATCCGAGGTTTGGCCAAAAGTCAGACCCATTATTTTTTCGCCAATGCCATGCAGTATCCGTCGCTATATCCCAAGTTGGAAGCATACGCACGGGCCGCTATGGCGGCGTACGAATGGTATGATGACCATGCGGGAGATAAGAGCTGTATGCCCGGAAGCTATGCGGTGTTCGGACTCGGACTTGTCAGCCCGAGGTATTTTCCGTTGATCCGAGACTATATGGAGCTGGTCGATCAGGAGCATCAGTCGGTTCAGAATTCGTTTACGCTCGCTTGGGTCCGGGCTTACGGCATCGAGGCTAAGACGATTCCAACACTCGCTGCCTGTCTGATAAGCTGTACCGACAGCCTTAAGCTGAAGGTGAATACGACCTTGGAAACGGAAGATAATCTGGCTTTGCTTGTTAAGCATGTAAGGAAGCGCGATTCTTTCGAAGTCGGACATCTCATTGATCTCCTATGGGGAGGACGGGGCAAGCTGGAAGCGAAGGCGAACAAGGAAACAAGCAAGCGGTCAAGTCTGCTGGCCTTGCTGAAGCTATCCCGCCATCCGGTACACCTTTGATCGGCCAAGTGCTGCAATAATTACTCAAGCACAACGTCTGTTAGGTCAAAGGATGGTGCTTATCGTGAGAAAAGGGTGCTTGCTGCTTATATTGGCTTGTCTGCTTAGTCCAACCCCGAAGTCATATGCCCTTTCGTGTGTCGAGGCTCCTTCGATTGCCAAGGCCTATAAATCCTATGAAGGGCTTGTTGTCGGCCATGTGGTGAATGTCGAACAGACGAAGGAATACAATCAGGTTCACATCCAAGTAAAGAGGAGCTTCAAAGGAGTCGAGACGGATACGCTCACCGTGGAAGAAAACATCACCTGGGGGTCCTTATGGGGACCGAGCGAGAAGGGTGAGGACTACTTGTTTTTCCTGAATCAAAAGGAAGGGCAGTGGGAGAACCCGTTATGCGCACCGACCAAGAAGATTGCCGAAGCTTCCGGAGAGCTTAAGTTTTTGAAAAATAAAGAAATCCCTCTGATTTCATCCGCCGGAAAGTCAGCTAAGCCTTCAGAAGGAACGGTAGCGCCTGCGTCCGACCCCGGTATGATGGGATGGGGAACTCGGCTGTTATCGCTGGCTTCGTCGGGGTCGCAGGGTTTGGAGTAATGAGCTATCGTTACAAAAAGAGATAGCATGAGGAAGTGATCTCCTCTGCTTCCGAAGGGCCGTATCTAAGTCTGAGCAGCTTAGATACGGCCTTATTCATTCCCTATTTCGGCATCGCAGGGCTACTTGCGGATGTGGTGTTTTCAAGCTTGTTTCAAAAATCGTTCAGATGGGTCCCCTATAATGAAAGGAGGCAGAGGTTGTACAAACAAAGTGAGGGGAAGCCATGGAATCTGTTCACAGTCCCTATGATTGGGGGCAGCTCTTTTTCAGCTATATCGTTGCCGTTCTCGCGATCGCTCTGGGTATATTTGCAGCATTGGGTTTTACGCTGACTGGCCTCTATTTGACTAAGCGGGTTGAGAGGCAGAAGAAAGACCGGACCGATTATGAACATACATACAAGTCCTTATTCGACAATCACAGGGACGGGATCATTACCGTAGATCTTCATCTCCGTATTCTCGAGGTTAATCCGGCCGCCTGCCGTATCGCCGGTCTGACCGGATGGTCATTTAGTCAACGGCCGTGTTCCCCGTTGATCGATCTCGTACCAGAGGAAGAGAAAGGATGCGAAGAGGATCTTCGAGGCTTATTAGGCCAAGTGAAGAAGCCTAGCTATGAAACGAAGGTTCGCAGGCCGTCCGGGGAGTTTATCCACCTTCAGGTCACAAACGTTCCGCTGGCAGTTGAAGGCCGCCTATGCGGGTATTATTTGATACTGCGGGATATTTCGGAAGATAAAAAAGCGAGGGAACATATCCAGCATCTCGCTTTTCATGACGAGCTGACCGGATTGCCCAACCGAAGGAAATTTAACCTGGCTTTGGAGCAGACACTTGATGAAGCACGGGAGCAAGGGAAAGTTTTTGCAGTCATGATGATGGATTTCGACCGGTTCAAGCACATCAATGATTCGCTCGGTCATACGTATGGCGATATCTTCCTGAAAGAAATGAGTGAAAGGATAAGCTGCAGCGTACAGGGTCTAGATGTGGTATTGGCGAGAATGGGCGGAGATGAATTTACCCTCTTGTTTCCATGCGATCGAGAGGAGGATGCGTCCGGGTTGGCTGAGCAGCTTATAGCCGACCTCCAGATGCCCTACCGGCTGAAAGAGAAGGATTACTTCGTTACGGCGAGCATCGGGATTGCTTGTTATCCGGCACATGGTCAGAATACCGATCAGCTGCTCAGCAATGCCGATTCGGCGATGTATCGGGTCAAGAAGAAGGGGAAGAATGGGTTTCAGTTTTACAGCAAACCGCACTGGAGCCGCGATACCAAGGGCTGGACATCACGGAGAGCCTAATGAGGACCGATCGGTCTCGAACGAGATGCTTCTCATGAGCTCAACCCGATCGGGCAAATGGGGCTGCGCGGGCATGCCAGGAGCGTTAGTAGTCAAAGCCATACACAGACGCAGCTGCGGGTCTGTGCCAAGGCTTGTTTGGGTCGGAGGTGGTAAGCGCCGAGACTTCCAGTGGTTTATCGGATCACTGGCGGAAACCATGGAACGATGGAAGGTGAAAGACATATCGCCAGCCTCAGCCAGTAAGGTTGTCATGGCGTCCATGTCAACCTGGCCCCAGGGAGCTAGGCATCCGATGACGATACCCGCAGCACCGCAGTCCCGGGCGATCCGGATATCCTACGTCGTGATCTCGAGATCGCTACCCCAACCATTCTCCCCGAATGAATCCATAGCTGGGCGTAACGCCCCCTTCGCCTATGCCGGATATTAGTTCGATCCGTTCTGCTCCGCGCTGTTCGGCAATTTTAGCATCCTCAATGCTCGTTGCGATGACTTCCAGTTCCATTGGAATCTACACCTTTACTTCGGTTTATGAAATCGTCTATTGCGGGCGCAGTGCCAGCTCGGCGAAATTTGCCCAGCCATAAGGGTTGATCCGTTCTGCACCTAGCAGAGCCGGATGAGGGATCGATACCTGTCGCAGGTGGTAAAGGATGTGAATCGTATCGCTGCTCAGGATGACGCTTTCCAGCTCGCGGGTGAGCAGCTGTCGGACGGAGGGGGACTCCTCCTCGGCAAGTGCGGTGAAGCAGGCTTCCAGCCGTATTCTATGCTCGGAAGGAAGCCGCCAGAAAATTCCCGTGCGCTCGTCCAGCAGGAGCTGCATCAGCGACCACTCGCGGTTAGCTGTCGTAACGGCGTTGAGCAGTAGGAGGTCCGCGTGCTGTGCCGTATCGGTCTGACGAATCTCTTCATAGGGAAGGACGCGGATGTCGATAGGTATACGCTGCTTCGCGCACTCGCGCTTGATCCACAGAGCAGTTTCCTCCAGCGACCTGTTCAGAATCGGATGAGTAACCAACTGCAGCGGTTTCGACAGGTGTGCGGCGGCCTCCGCCTCCACTATTCCAGCTGCAGGACTAGAAATAGCGCCAGCGTCCGAGTTGCTCCAGTCGGGGAAGAAGCTGGTGGCCGGACCGAGCCGTTGGCCGCCCAGCCGAGCTGCATCATACAGGCTCGACAGCAGGGAGCGAAGGCTGCGCCGCAGCTCAGGAGATTGCAGCGGTCCTGGCTTACGGGCGTTCATCAGCAGGAAGGTGCAGCCGCCTTCAATACGTTCGATCGTCTTTACCTGCTCCAAGTCGCGGGACGGGTGGATTTGAAACGGATGAGCATACAGTTGAGGCTTTCCCCCCAGAAGTTCATCCGTCGCATTCTCCGTAAGCAGCCTCTTGATAATCCACATTTCGATCCGGTCCAGTTGGGCGCGTTCCCTGTAATAGTCGGTGAATGCTTCGAGTACGATCATCTCGGCATCATTGCGGAGCAGACGGAAGGGGCCTGTCCCCACCGGATACCTCCCAAAGTCTGCTCCCGCCTCCAGAGGAACGATGGACGCCTGAGGCGCAGCGAGGAAAGGCAGAAGCAGATGGCCGGGTGAATCCAGCCGAACGCGCAGCACATAAGGATGCAGCACATCGATGCTGCGAATGGCCAGCTGCCGCCACGGTCCCGTCGCGGCAGCGCGGGAGGTGGAATCGTTGCCGCCGGCGGAAGCAAGAAGTCGAAGCAGAGAGTGCCGGACATCCTCCGCCGTGCAGACCCTAGTGTTATGGAAGAACACGCCTTTGCGCAGATGAAACATCCACTCCTTGCCTCCGTTCAGGCAATCGACTTGGAAAGCAAGGCGCGGCGTAAACCTGCCGGCTGTGCCATCCCAATCCACCAGCGTATCGAAGAGCTGGCCGATCAGATGAAGCTCGGTGCGCCTGAAGGCATATATCGGATCCAGACAGGGCAGCTCCCGGTAGAAGGGGAGACGCAGCACATCCATCCCCGAACCTTCCGTACCGGAAGGATGAGGACTTGAACGAACTCCCAGCTGCCTATACACAGAGGCCAGCACCTGATCGGCGATGCCGGATGACAGGGGAGCGTATTGCTGCATAAGCTTCATCGCTTCCGGGTATTGCCCTTTAGTGATTAGGGCTTGAATAAGAGGAAGCAGCACGTGCGCAGGCTCGGCAAGCAAGGTAAGCGTCGAGAGTCGTCCGCGCCCGCGACCGGGCTTCCAATCGAGCCATCCCCGCTCGGAGCACTGCTTGAGGATGAGCTTTGTATTGCGGGTAGAGCAGCATAGCGCACCGGCAAGCTGCTCCAGTGACAGATGAAACGGCTGGCTGCCGTGGATATGATAGGTTTCTTTGATTGTCAAATAGTGATGGATGATGGACATATGGATATCGCTCCAAAAGGGGAAATCTGGTTGATCAAAGTCTACCCTTTTTATCCCCTTTTCTCAAGCTTATGATGAAGAAGGGCGAGAAGCCCGCTTGATCTGACAGAAAAGAGAGCGAACGGTCGCTTGAGGGCGGCCGGTTCCGAAAGGAGTATCATTTATGCGAGGGCGTCCACTTGCTGCACTCGCAGCCATATTCGTAACGCTGCTGTGGTCTTCCTCCTATGTGCTGAATCAATATGCCTTTGCAGAGGGGATCGGCCCCTTCACGCTGGCCGGCTTACGTTACGCGCTGGCTGCAGCGGCAATGATAACCGGATGGCAGGTGACTCGCCTGCGCAAGCGTAGGGAGTCGGAAGCGTCCGCGGGCAGCGAGAAGCCGGCGGCTGCGCGGAATAAAAAGGCCATAACATGGAAGCAGTATGCGCTGCTAGGCCTGACGGGATTTATGATGGCACAGGGACTTCAGTATGCCGGGCAAACCATGATTACTCCGACGCAGACCAGCATGATTCTGTCCATAGGCAATACGCTGTTTTTGATTGTCCTTGATGCGCTCTGGCTGCGCGAGCTGCGAAGCCGCTGGGCGCTGGCAGCTATTTTTATCGCCATGACGGGCGTAGTTTTCTACCATTATCCCTGGAATGCTGAACAGGGCAGCCCGCTCGGCGTCTCCCTAGTCCTCTTGTCATGTTTGGGCTATGCCGTACACACGCTGCTATGCCGCTTTCTGCTCACCCGCACCGATGCTTCCCCATCCGAGCTTGTACGGAAGCCAATGCTGATCGGGGCCATAGGGATGCTTCTGACCGGGCTATGGCTGGAAGGCATGCCAGAGCTTTCGGGGAAGCTCCTGCTCCTATTGCTGTGGCTCGGTCCCGTCAACGGCGCGCTCGCCTCCCTCCTGTGGGCATGGTCTCAGAGGCAGTTGCGCGCTTACGAAAGCAGTCTCATCAACAACTTGATGCTGCTGGAGGTGGCGGCTCTGGATATTTGGATGCTCGGCCGTTCGATCACGCCGCTGCAGGCCGCTGCCCTCGGCGTAGTCGGCATCGCTATCCTTGCCACGCAAGCCGCGCCCCTGTGGAACCGGAGACGGCGGCAAGAAAGCGCGTAAGAAAGCAGGCTCATTCGACCAGCTCCTCTACTTTTTCAGCAAGGAACAGGTGATAGATGCGCACGAAAATAATTTTGACGACCATATAGGCAGGAATAGCCAGAATGACGCCCAGCAGACCGGCGATCCCGCCGGCCACGAGCAGCAGGATGACGGTCGTTAGCGGATGGACATCCAGCCGTTTCCCATAGATTTGGGGGGAGAGCAGATTATCTTCGATCTGCTGGGCAACAAGCGTCACTACCAGCACCCAGAAGACCATCCCGGGCGAGTCCGTAAAAGCGACGATCAACGGCGGCACAGCGCCAAGTAGAGGCCCGATGTACGGGATGATATTCAGTACGCTAGCGATCAGCGCCAGGAGCAGCGAGTAGGGCAGACCGATCGCCAGATATCCGATGTACATGAGAATGCCCAGTAGTCCTGTAATAATGACCCGCCCGATGATGAAGCCGCTCAAGGCTGCATCGATCTCGAGCAGCACTTCACGGCCGTCCCTGCGGTAACGTCTAGGGATAATCTGCAGGATGGAGGTCGGGATATGTCCGCCGTCCTTCAGCATATAGTACAGAATAATCGGCACGGTCGCGACGACAATCACGAAGCCGGCTATCACCGAGATGACGCTCGTCACATAATCGGATGCGGCGGTGATCAGGACGTTTAAGTATTCCGAGAGCTTGGCGGATAGATCGGATTGCCCCGGAACCAGCATGGAGACGAGCCGGTGATTTTGCAGGTTGCTGATCTGGACGCCGAAGTTCTCGATTAGTTCCGGCACGCTCTCGACGAAGTTATGAACCTGGGTCTGCAGAGCCGGCCAGATCAGGATGAAGAAGAGGACGACGATACCGGTCAGAACGAAATAGATCATGAGAATCGATAACATTTTGTTAACCTTCTGTTTTTCGAAAAACAGCACAAGCGGCCGCAGCAAATAAAAAAAGAAGCCCGAAAGCATAAATGGAACAATCAGAAGATTGACCATCGTGAACAGAGGCTTGAAAATAAAACTGATCTTGGAAGTCAGATAAATGATAACAAGCACCGCAATAATACCAAGGCAACCCCTCAGAAATCGGCTTTGAACCAAGGGCTTCCACTCCTCTAGCGAGAGTCTCATCTACCTAGTGAATTAAACGGCAGGCTGACGGCTGAATCATGCCGGGGCGGCTGATGCAGGCGATGCGGCCCCCTCAAACGCCGTAGTAGGGGACGTACATGCTTCTTCAAGGTTCCAGAAGGATGCGAAACATGGTATAATTGCCGCAGTTTTCCAAACGGCTTGACCCGCGTTTCTAACATTCGGAAGGAGGCCGGCGATTCATTGTGAGTAACTGAGCTGAAACGTTCTGCTTTCGCTAACGGACCTCACTCAGAGTCTCTATGTGCAGCATTTTCGCGATATTGAAAATCTAACGGATTCAGATGACGCTATTTGGTGCATTTCCGCCCATTCTATGCGGTTTTGACGTAAGTAAGGTCGTCTGTGTCCGTTACAATTTGAACAGGCCCCATTTTTGTGAAATAGCGACTGTAGTGTCCGTTACGATCAGCCTTTACTTAATCGACAGCCTCGGAAGGAGTATTAGATTTGACTAAGGATACAAAACCGGGATTAATCCTGTCAGTTGTCCGCCATGCTTTGCTTGCCTTGTCATGGGGAATCTTATTCGTTATCGTATGTATGTTGTTTAATATGTTGACCGGAGCTTTTATCATCAACGACCAGCAGTTTCTCATGAAGACTACCTGGAGCGATACCGGCGTTATACTGGCCGCCTGCCTGTACTTGTCGGTTCCGGCGGTACTCTTCGCGGGATTCGGAATGGCGCTCGGTCGGCGTGATTCGGCTAAATTCTGGGTCCTGTTGGCTGGGGTATCTTCGTATGCCATCCTGGGACTCGTGATATGGACGACCCTTTACCATTCCGTCAAAGGCTCGACCTCCGAGCTGAACAGCTTTGCCTGGATGCTCTTCACGGTGTATACCTTCTGGGCATCGCCGGTCACGGAGCTGCTGAGAAGCTACATACCGGACCCTAACCGTGTGAAGCTTGCGGGTCTGTTGATCTCCTTCCTTCCCACGGGTTCCGCGTGGCTTGGCATCTGCCTTGTCCATGGGCGTAGAAACCGGACGCGCGTAAGAAGAATGCTCGGCTATAGCGCGCTTGTGCCTGCTGCTCTCGCCTGCGCGCTTGCCGTGTCGGTGTTGCTGCCCCGGCAGCCGTTCTTCGACTTGAAGGAATTTCCGGCTGTGGATGGCGCCACGGCCGCGATCCCGTTCGGGCAGATCATGCTGTCCCGGCTGACCGGCGTAAACAAGCCTTATGCCGAGAACGAGGGAATCAGCTTCAATACGACGCACAACGCTTATGTGAACCTGATCGAGAAGAAGGCCGACCTGATTCTGGTTGCCGGGCCCTCGGCAGAAGAGGAGAAGCTGGCGCAGGAGCATGGGGTTAAGCTTAAGCTGACGCCCGTGGGGAAAGAGGCGTTTATTTTTCTGGTGCATCGGGACAACAGCGTGGATGGGCTTACCGTGGGACAGATCCAGGATATCTATAGCGGGAAGATTGCGAACTGGAAAGACGTCGGCGGGGAAGATCATCGGATCGTTGCGTTCCAGCGGGAGGCCAATTCGGGGAGCCAGACGTATATGGAATCCAAAGTTATGAAGGGGTTGAAGCTCGCCGATCCGCCTATGGAATCGAAGTCCGGGGGGATGGGCGGTCTGATCGATGCGGTGGCTGATTACCGCAACTCCAAGCAGGCGATCGGCTATTCCTTCTATTATTTCGCAAGCGAGATGTATAAGCGGGACAATGTGAAGTTTGTCTCCATAGATGGTATCCAGCCTAGCAAGGCCAACATCCGCAACGGTCAATATCCGTTCACGACCTTTGTGTATGCGGTCACGCGGGACGATGAGCCGGCAGACAGTCCGGCCGGCCGGCTGCTGGAATGGCTGCAGAGCCCGGAGGGCGACCGCGCCATCGCTGACGGAGGCTTTGTGCCTCTGACAGAGGGACAGCATGCACAATAACCCGGCCTAAAGCTGAACAAACGACGATTTCATGGGGGCTCCGAGCGGAGCCCTTTTTGAGCTTCCCGACAGCCCTGGCTAGATTTGCGTCATAGTCCGTATGCTTCGGGTAATACAAGGACAAGCAGCCGCATCGGAGGCGCGAGCTCAGAGGTGCATCGTCATCAGCATGCTGCTTGCCTGGTAATATGGGAAAGGAGCCAATCTGATGTCTATGGTGAAGACGAGCTGCCAGCGTCCCCAAACCCCCACTATGCAGCTGAAGGAGGCGCTGACGGAGGAACGGAAAAAGCTGGAGGAATGGTTCGCTGTGCGACGGAACCGGAACACCTCGGCCGAGTCCGTGCGCGCTCTGGATGAACGCCTGCTGCAGATTGACAGCGCATTGACGCGGATCCGGATGCGCAAGCATATATCGGTAGACGCATATGATCGGTCAGTTGACGAACAAGGAGGACGATAGCCGATGAGCCGAAACGGATTGACGGAGGAACAGAAGTGGCTGATTGAAGCTTTGCTGCGAAAGGAACGCGAGGAGCTTCAAGCCCATTTCAAGCAGCAGACCAATGACGAGGAGATGCTGACGGATACAGCCGGCGAGCTGTCCGCCTACGATAATCACCCTGCCGAGATGGGCACGGAAACGTTCGAGAAAGGACGGGATCAGGCGGTCGACCGCTCGCTTGAGCATCAGCTTGAGCAGATCGACCAGGCGCTCGCCCGGCTGCATACCGAGGAGTTCGGCCTATGCGAGGTGAGCGGCAAGCCGATCGGATTCGAGAGGCTGATGGCCGTCCCGTATGCGACTCGCTGCGTGGAGTATGCGGAGGACGGAGCGGGCGCCCTTGAGGAGGATCGGCGACCGGTAGAGGAGCAGGTAATGACGCCGCCTCCTTCGGGCGCGGGGGCCGGACGGCAGCGGAATGCCGGGCATTTCGACGAAGCCGGAGCCTGGGAGGCGCTGGAGAGCTATGGCAGTGCCGACAGCCCGGTGGCTGGCCCGGACCGTCAGCGAATGGATGAACGGCGGATCGAAGAAGTAGAGAATGAGGCGAAGAGAAGCGGTTAAGTAGCGGATAGACCTTAGCGCATACCGGCCGCACGGTCCGGCAGCAGGGAGAGCAGGCGGAGTCCTGTTCTCCTTTTTTGTTGTGACGTGGGACAGATCGGCTCCTGCCTCGCCGAAGCATGCTTAGAGTTGCACAGTGTTTTTACTATCGTTTATAGTGGAAGGTGTACATAATTACAGGTAAGATATGGCAGGGAGGAACCGGCGTGTCGGAAATAAAGCTATCGATCGATTACGATCAATACGAGGAAGGAAAGAAGATGAGCGCTCTGTTGGAAGAGCTGGCGGAGGGACCGGACAGTGGGGAGCTGACGAGTCTCATCATCGGAGACTGGGGAGGCGCTTACGAGAACGATTCCTCCGAATCCGTCGAAACATTGATCCGTCTGAAGGATCGGTTTCCCCGCTTGCGGAAGCTGTTCATCGGGGACATGAGCTTTGAAGAATGCGAAGTATCCTGGATCATGCAGTCGAATCTCGGGCCTTTGCTGACCGCCTTCCCCGATCTGGTCTCCTTGACGGTGAAGGGCAGCACGGGTCTGACGCTCGAGCCGGCTGCGCATGAGAAGCTGGAGGAGCTGGTCATTATCTGTGGAGGCTTGGGGCGCGACGTGCTGGCGAGCATAGCGAACGGTCAGTTTCCACAGCTTCGCAAGCTGGAGTTGTACCTGGGTGTGGAGGATTACGGATTCGACGGCGGTCTCGACGATGTGCTGCCGCTCATCGAGCCGGGCCGATTCCCGCATCTGACCTACCTGGGACTCAAGGACAGCGAAATTCAGGATGAGATCGCCGTGGCGCTTGCCGACGCGCCTATCCTGGATCAACTGCACACGCTCGACTTGTCGATGGGAACGCTCACGGACAAAGGGGCGGAGGCGCTGCTGCAGAGTGAGCGAGTGCGCAAGCTGAGCTATCTGGACATGGGATACCATTATATGTCAGACGCCATGTTGGAGAGATGGGCCGCCTCCGGGATTCAGGTTAACGTTGAGGAACAGCAGGATGCGGAAGACGACGATTACCGGTACCCGTCCTTAACCGAATAAATGCACCGGATGATTCTGATCGGCAATCCGGGCAACAAACGTACGGCGGCCTTGCAGGCGGCCCGGCTCCGGCTCGGTCTGCCCCCCGCCCTGGTGCTGTCTTACCTGGACCTGCTCACCGGCCGTACCACCTTGGAGCAGGCAGCCGATGCGGCGGAGATGACAGCTTGGGCAGGCGATGAAGGAGCTGAGTGGAGCGAAGGGAGCCAAGGGGCTCCCTTATGGATCAGACTGGACGCCTTCGGCGAGGAGTTCCGAGTGGAGCGGGAGCTGATCGCCCTTGGCGCGCCGGACGGCAGCAGGGAGGAGCAGGATGACCGGCTGCTCCCATGCGGTGCCGCGAATCTTCCCGAGCCGCTATCTGCCCGCTCGGCGCGTGCGCTCTCCGAGCAGCAGGGACGTCTCTACCACCCGTCCCAATGGTTCAGGGGCTATGTCCGCCTGCTGTCCCGCCTGGAGCGGGAAGCGGCTGCCTGCCTGCCGGAGGCGCGCTGGTATCATCCGCCTGAGCAGATAGTCGCTATGTTCGATAAGAGGCGGACGCATCGGATATTGAGCGCAGCCGACGTGCCCGTCCCTCGGCTGCTCGCGCCCCCGGCCGCTTTGCCCGGCTATGGGGAGCTGCTGGAGGCGATGCGGTCCAAGCGGATGCACCGCGTCTTCATCAAGCTGGCGGCCGGATCGGGAGCAAGCGGCGTCATCGCTTATCAGCTTCATCCGTCGACAGGCGCGGAGGTGGCGATCACGACGGTAGGCGTCGAGCGGAACGTCATCCGACCGCCGGTCTTCTACAATTCCATCAAGCTGCGGCGCTATACCGACACGGCTGTGATCCGTCCGGTCATCGATTGGCTGCTCGCTCACGGGGCGCATGTCGAGCAGTGGCTGCCCAAGGCGACTCACGGGAGCCGGGCCTTCGACATTCGTCAGCTTGTCGCAGGCGGGGCGGCCGCTCACAGCATAGCCAGAGTCAGCCGCACTCCGATTACGAACCTGCATCTGCGCAGCGAACGGATGGGCTTGCCGGAGCTGGGGCTTGCCGACTCCGTTCAGGCAGCGCTGCGCAGCTGTGCCGAGCAGGCCGTAAGCGCATTTCCCGGGGCTCAGTCGGCCGGGGTCGACGTTCTGCTTCGGAACGGCTCGCTTGAGCCCTGCATTCTGGATGTGAACCCGTTCGGAGATTTGCTGTACGGGGTGCGCTACCGCGGCTGGGATGCTTATGAATGGCAGATGAGGCTGCTCGCAGGCAGGGAAGGAGAAGACGAGCTTGACCCTTGATATGAACCGGATCGTCGGCAGTCACGACATTCTGATGATTACGCTGGACACCTTGCGTTACGATGCGGCTGTGCTGGAGGAGGCGAACTGCCCGAATCTGTGCGGCAGCGGCCCCTGGGAGAAGCGGCATTCGCCGGGAAGCTTCACTTATGCGGCGCATCATGCTTTCTTTGGCGGGTTTCTGCCAACGCCGGCCACGACGGATAAGTCCTCGCACGTGAGGCTGTTTCATTCCCGGAATACCGGGCTGAAGACGCATCCCCATACCTGGCTGTTCGATACGCCGGATATCGTCTCCGGACTTCGGGCTGAAGGGTACCGGACGATATGCATCGGCGGTGTTATTTTTTTTACGAAGAAGGTGCCTCTGGCTCGCGTGCTTCCAGGCTACTTCCAGGAAAGCTACTGGCGGATGACCTTCGGCGTTACCAACCCGCGCTCCACGGAGCATCAAGTAGGCCATGCTCTCAAGCTGTTGGATAAAGCCGATCCGCAGGAACGGCTGTTTCTGTTTCTTAACGTCTCGGCAATTCACGGACCGAATCATTACTTCGTCCCTGGGGCCCGTGAAGACTCCGTAGACACCCAGCGGGCGGCGCTGCGTTATGTGGACGGGGAACTCGGCCGTTTGTTCGCCGCGATGAGAGCGAGGGGGCGCCCCGTATTGTGCCTCGCGTTCTCGGACCACGGGACGGCCTATGGCGAAGACGGCTATAACGGCCACCGTCTGGCGCATGAGGTGGTTTGGAATGTTCCGTATCGCGAATTTTTCCTGTAAGCGAGCATACATAGAGTCAGCTTAGAGCTGGAGAGGATGTGAACGTCCTAATGAATCATCCTGGAATAGGAAAAGCGGCTTCGCCGGCAGGCGAAGCCGACCTGGCCGAGCTGAAGGAACAATTTCGTTCCGAGCCGTACCGGTCCTATTTATATTCCTATCCGCACAAAACATCTTACCGGGAGCTGGACACGAAGCTTTCTTTGTCCGAGCTATGGAGCGGAGAGCCGGCTGAAACATTTTTCCTGTATATGCATATTCCTTTCTGCGGGGCCCGCTGCGGCTTCTGTAACCTGTTCACGCTGCCCGATAAGCGGTCCAGCGTCCATGAGCAATATGTCGACGCGCTGGAGCGTCAGGCAAGACAGTGGGCGCCTCATGTGACTCGGAGGCCCTTCGCGCGCTTCGCGATCGGCGGGGGAACACCTACGCTGCTTGCACCGGCGCTGCTTGCCCGGTTGTTTGACATTGCGGAGCAGATCATGGGGGTCGATGTGGAGCAGGCATCCATCTCCGTCGAGACGTCGCCGGAGACCGTCACCGAAGACCGTCTGGCGGTTCTGCGCGAGCGCCGGGTCGACCGGATCAGCATGGGCATTCAGAGCTTCGTCGAAAGCGAGGCCGCCGCCATTTACCGTCCGCAGAAGCCCCGTGAGGTGGAGCGTGCGCTGGAGCTGCTGAAGCGGGAAAGCTTCCCTGTGCTGAACTTGGATCTCATCTATGGGCTGCCCGGACAGTCGGTCGCATCATGGCTGTACTCCCTGGAGCGCGCGCTGGCCTACGAGCCTGAGGAAATCTTCCTGTACCCGTTGTATACCCGCGAGCATACGATCGTTAAGCCGCTGGATCGGCTGCGCGAGCACGGAGATGATCCGAGGCTGGCTTGTTATCAGGCCGCACGCGACAGGCTGATTGCGGCAGGGTATGTGCAGTCCTCGATGCGCCGCTTCGCGAGGCCTGCGCCTCTCGATACGGGCAAGATCCTGCTGCCCTACGGCTGTCAGGAGGAGGGCATGGTGGGGCTCGGCTGCGGCGCTCGCTCGTACACCCGCGGCGTCCATTATGCTTCCCGCTATGCGGTCAGCAAAAGCGCGACAGCAAGTATTATCGCCGATTATGTGGCGGCGGAAAGCCACGATACGGCCGACTATGGCATCGTGCTGAGCTTGGCCGAGCAGAAGCGGCGATTCGTCTTGAAGGCGATCCTGCACTGCGAAGGGCTCGAGCTGTCCGCCTACCGAGACCGCTTCGGCAGCGAAGCCGCCGCCGACCATCCGGAGCTTGCGCAGCTGCTGCAGGCGGGGCTTGCCTCGGTAGCGGAGGGCATATTTCGCTTGAATGAAGAGGGGCTTGCTTATTCGGATGCGATCGGAGACTGGCTGATTACACCCGAGATCCGTAGGCGGATGGAAGGGTATGTGGTCGCATGAAGGCTACGCTTTACTATCGGGGCAGCCTGACCTCCTGCAACTATGACTGTCCCTATTGCCCGTTCAGCAAACATCGGGACAGCGCCCAGACGCTCGCCAAGGACCGGGCCCAGCTGCAAACGTTCGTCCATTGGGTCAGGCTGCAAGCGGAGCTTGGGCATCGGATTTCCGTGTTTTTTAACCCTTACGGGGAAGGGCTGACCCATTCCTGGTACCGGGAAGCCATAACCGAGTTATCCCGGATGGACCATGTCGATAAAGTGGCGATCCAGACCAATCTGTCAGCCCGGCTTGACTGGACGGACGCGGTGAACCCGGCGAAGACCGCGTTCTGGGCTACCTTCCACCCGGGACAGACGAAGGAGTCGGTCTTCGTGGCCCAATGTATGGAGCTTCGTCAACGAGGCATTTCCTTCAGCGTCGGCTCCGTCGGGGTCCGAAGCGCTTTCGAAGCCTTGAAGTCGATGAGGGCGGCATTGCCGGACGATGTCTATATGTGGATCAATGCCTTTAAGGATAAGCGCGATTATTATACCGAGGAGGATATCGCCTACCTGCGCGGCATCGATCCGCAGTTTGAACGCAATGCGGCCGACTACGCCAGCATGGGAAGAGAGTGCCGGACGGGCCAGGACGTCTTCTACGTGCAGGGACCTGGTCTCGTCAAGCGCTGCTACAAAGACAGGAAGGTCATCGGGCATTTATACCGGGACGGGCTGGAAGGTTTGTCCAAGCGCCGGCCGTGCGCGATGAGCTGCTGCGATTGCTATATCGGCTACATCCATATGCCTGAGCTGGAGCTGGAACGCGTGTATGGCGGCCGCATCCTGGAACGCATAGCCGGTTCATAGCGTATGCCGGAGCCGGGGTATAGGTCCCGGATCGGAACCGGTTTGCAGGCTCGCCTCCTCCCATAGCGTGATTAATTCTTTCGAGATACGGGTACTAAATGTCATAACACATTTCAAGCTAACAAGCTCTCAAAGGAGGAATGGACAATGGCATTCATTTGGTCTCTTATCGTAGGTGGAGTTATCGGGTGGCTGGGCGGCCTGCTCGTCGGCCGTGACGTTCCGGGCGGTGTCATCGGGAATATTATCGCCGGCTTCGTGGGAGCTTGGCTCGGTTCCTGGCTGATGCCGAACTTCGGCCCGGTCGTTGGCGGATTCGTCGTCATCCCGGCTATACTGGGAGCGATCATCGTCGTATTGATCCTCAGCGCCATCCTGCGCTCGACACGTAAAGCCTAAACGGGCTTTCAACGGGAAGGAAGACGTGTTCATCTGCCACAGGCAGTGAGCACGTCTTTTGCGGTTATCCGGTTATCCGGTTATCCGGTTCTGAACAAGGGAGGCGCAGCCGATGAAACGCAGATTCGAATTTCTTTTTCTCTTCCTCCTAATCGCGTCCCTCTATGTCGTCCTGTTTACGGATTACGAGTGGGGGATCAAAACAGTGGCGGGCATAGTTTACCTCACCATCATAGCGGCCAGCATGGCGTCGCTTATGCTCGAGAACCGCACGGCGCAAATCACGCTCGTCTGGATGTATGCGCTGCTTTTTTTCCCTGTTATCGGCTATGCCTTCTATCTGTATTCCGGGCAGCTTTATATGAAGGGCTACCTGTTCCGCAGCAAACGGGCCCACGACCGGGATGAGTGGCAGCTGCTTCTGCGCACTGGCGAGTCCGAAGACATTCCGGGCCTTGACCCCGCGCATCGTGCTTTCGCCCAGTATGCCCAGCGAGTGAGCTTCACCACCCTTGACAGCGGCACACGGACCCATATCCTGAAGAACGGCGAGGACACCTTTGCCGAGATTATGAAGCGGCTCAGGGAGGCCCGGCATTTTATCCATATCGAGTACTATATCTTTCGCTCGGACCGGCTGGGTCAGCGGATTATCCGGCTGCTGATCGACAAGGCCAGGGAGGGCGTAGAGGTCCGGTTCATGTATGACGCGCTGGGGGGCATGTCGTTGTCGGGGGCGGATATCGCGGCTATGAAAGAAGCCGGAATCTCGGTACACTCTTTTCTCCCGATCAAGCTCGGCTTTTTCAACCAAAAGCTGAACTTTCGCAATCACCGGAAAATCATCGTCATCGACGGCCAGATCGGTTTTGTCGGAGGGCTGAACGTGGGCGTGGAATATTTGGGGCAGAACGAATCCATCGGATATTGGCGAGATACGCATATGATGCTGGAAGGCAAGGCGGTCCGAACGCTTCATGCGGTCTTTCTGCTGGATTGGAACTACGTCTGCCGGGAGTCGCTGCTGAAGGAAAAGCGGTATTTGAAAGCGGAGCCGGTGAAGGGCGGATCTGGAGCCGTTCATGTCGTCGCCAGCGGCCCAGATACCCAGCCGGGTATTATGAGCGATCTGTACTATACGATGATAGCTTCCGCCACGTCTTCAGTCTGGATAGCGACCCCCTATTTCGTCCCCAATGAGGCGATTCGTACGGCCCTGCGCGTAGCGGCCAACCGGGGGGTACAAGTGCGGATCATCGTTCCCGAGATCAGCGACAGCTTCCTGACCGAGTATGCGACCAAGTCCTACTTTCCGGAGCTTCTCCGTTCAGGTGTTGAAATTTATATGTACCAGAAGGGGTTCCTGCATCAGAAAATCGTCATTGTCGACGGAAACCTCGCATCGGTCGGGACGGCCAATATGGACATGCGCAGCTTTCATTTGAATTTCGAGGTCAATGTCTTCCTTCTGGGAACGGAATCGATCAGCGACCTTGTGCAGCAGTACGAAGAAGACATGGCGGATTCGCTGCGGGTCATGCCTGTGCAGTTTTACAAACGCGGTCTGAAGACCCGGGGAAAAGAATCGTTCGCCCGGCTGTTCTCCGGCGTGCTATAATGCTCTCTGAACCGTCACCCGGTTAACTATTCATGAGCAGAGAGGAGTCAGAAGCCCAGCATGGCCATGTATGCCTGGATCGTCTTTCAATCTTTGTTCGTCGTGTTCCTGATTCTGCATCTTGTTTTGTCCACACAAGCCAAACGTATGCTGATGTATGAAAAGGATCCCGACATGGGCAAGATCAAGTTTACCCGCCGCCTGTCCATTTGGTTTATGATCGGATGGATGGCTTCGCTGCTGCTGATGATCGTCAGCATCATCAAAACCTCTTAACCTCACTATCTGTCCTACATAGGGAAAGGAGCTTTATATGGTCGAACATCTCGATAAGCTGGTTCAAGGTCAGGAGAAGCTGCAGCCTGATTATCATGAGCATTTGAAAGTCATCCTTCTAGGCACCGGATCGCCTCGTGCGGTATACGGAGTAGCCAAGCCTGGAGTCGCCGTACTGGCCGGTCATAAAGTATTCCTCGTCGATTGCGGAGCGGGCACCGTGAACCAGCTGCTGCTCGCGGGCATCATGCCGCAGCGCGTATCCGACGTCCTGTTTACGCATCATCACAGCGACCATAACTCCGGATTTTTCGATGTCTTCATCAGCAGCTGGCGGACACATGTCGTACCCGGCGCGGTATACAAGAATCGCGAGGTGCCGATGCAGGTATACGGGCCCGAATCGACGGCGGATATCATCGGAAAGATGGAGTCGTCCTTCGCCTTCGATGTCAATCTGCGCATCCATTATAACAAGTCGGCCTTCGAAGGCTCCCGGATCGTTGTCCACGAATGCAATGAAGGCGTGGTCTACGATCAGGACGGTATTCGCATTACGGCCTTCGAGGTCGATCACAGGCCGGTGTATCCTGCCATCGCGTACCGGTTCGATTATAACGGCCAGTCGGTCGTGATCTCGGGGGACACGCTGCCTGTCGACAATATGGTGAAGTACGCCAAGGATACGGACCTGCTCGTGCATGAAGCCTACAATAAAGAGTGGCTGGATGCGCTGATTGACATGTACCCGCAGGAGGCCGTCGGATTGAATAATCCGGCCAAGTATCATACGACAACGCTGGAGGCTGCAAGCATCGCATGCCGGGCTGGAGCGAAGCATCTGCTGCTCACCCATCATATTCCGGCGCCTGCGCGGACGAAGGAAGCTGAAGCTGCTTATACGAAAGGGATGAGCAGCCTGTATACAGGACCGATTACCGTGGGCCGCGATCTGATGGAGATGGATCTGGCGGAGTACCGGAGGTAAAAAGGGGCTGAAGTCTCATTTCAGTTATGCTGCACCTGTGCCGTGCATTGACAAAAGCTACGCGATCCTGTACATTGATGCATAATCCTATAAATCTCCAATTAAAGGCCACGACCAAGGAACGGATAGTGATGATCGCTGATCCAGAGAAGAAACCCGCAGGCTGAGAGGTTTCCCGACGCGACAAGCTAACCTACCCGCCTTGAGAGCCGCTTCGGTGAACCTGAGTATCCGAGGCCGGAATCATTCCGTTATCCGTGTGAAGAGCCGTTCTTTTGCGATGCCGATGACGGTTAAACCAGGGTGGTACCACGACACATTCGTCCCTGACGAGTGTGTCTTTTTTGTTATCTAAGATGTACGAGGAGGCTATATGTATGCGACAATCCCATTTGCTGGCTCCTACCTTGCGTGAAAATCCTGCGGATGCCGAGACGGCGAGCCATCAGCTGATGGTCCGGGCGGGCTTGATCCGGCAGCTTGCTGCCGGTATTTATACGTTCCTCCCCCTGGGGCAGCGAGTGCTGCGCAAAATAAAGCGGATCGTCCGCGAAGAGATGGAACTGGCCGGCGCCCAGGAGATTCTGTTGCCGGCGCTGCAGCCGGCCGAGCTTTGGAAGGAATCCGGCCGCTACGCGGTATATGGACCGGAGCTGATCCGCTTGACGGACCGACAGGAACGGGAATTTGCACTGGGTCCTACCCATGAAGAGGTCGTCACCTCCCTAATCAGAGATGAGATCGATTCTTACCGCAAGCTGCCGCTCCTTGTGTATCAGATTCAGACCAAGTTCCGCGATGAGAGGCGTCCCCGCTTCGGACTGCTGCGCAGCCGGGAGTTTCTGATGAAGGATGCCTATTCCTTTGATACGGATTGGGACGGTCTGGATGCTACCTATAGGAGCATGTACGGGGCCTACCAACGCATCTTCGAGCGCTGCGGGCTGCAGGTTCGGGCGGTGGAGGCGGATGCCGGCGCGATCGGCGGAGAGGGCGGCTCCCACGAATTTATGGCGCTTGCGGACATCGGGGAAGACACGATTGCTTGCTGCTCCCACTGCGAATATGCCGCTAATCTGGAGCAGGCGGCGCCAGGAGCGGCTTGTCCGGCATGCAGGGAAGGGAAGCTTCTGCTGCAGCGGGGCATCGAGATTGGGCATGTCTTCAAGCTGGGTACAACCTACAGCGAACGGCTCGGAGCCTCCTTCCTGGGCGCCGATGGCAAAGAAAGGGCAATGATCATGGGCTGCTACGGAATCGGAGTCTCGCGGATGTTATCGGCCGTCGTGGAGCAAAGGCATGATAGAGATGGCATCCTGTGGCCGCCGTCCGTTGCCCCCTTCCTGGTCCATCTTATCCCGATATCGGGTAAGGATCGGCATCAGCTGCGGCTGGCCGAAGAATTGTACAGCCTGCTTCTGCAGGCCGGCATCGACGTGCTGCTCGATGACCGTGACGAGCGGCCAGGCAGCAAGTTTAAGGATGCCGATCTGCTGGGCGCGCCGTTTCGGATTATCGTCGGCAAGAGCGCCGAACAGGGAAGTGTGGAATTGAAGCTGCGGGGTCATGCAGAAAGCCGGGTGCTCCAGCAAGCGGAAGTCCTGGAAGCCTTGCGCCGACTTGAGGCCTCGGAGTCGCCGGGAGCCCGCTAGTCGCGCCCGAGGCCCTCACCATCTTCTCAGCTAAGCCGTTTGTTAGTTCTGTTCAAAAAAGTTTCAACCCGCTTTTGTACACTGTTCTTGCACATGAAGGCAGGGACCGACCCGCCGATTATTTCTGAGAGGATGAACGTAACATGCAAGACAAGAAAAACCGGCTTATGCTCCAGCTGGCCTCCGCTGCGGCCCTGCTTAATATTCTGATCTTCATAGCGGCAACGCGTTATCATGTTTTTCAGCATGAACTGGAGATGCATGCTCCTCTGTCGGCCGGATCCGGCTATCGGCTCGGACAGGTGCTGATTCTGGCGGCCTCCCTGATCCCCGTGGCGGCCGGTATTTTCATCTACCTGCGCGACAGCGCTCACCGGGCTTTGCCGTGGCTTGTCACCTTGGCCTTGACGCTGGCCAGCATCTCGATTATTAGCGGAAGCGGGGGAGGAGTCGAGTTTCATTTTTCGATCTTTATGGTTGTAGCAGCGGCTGCCTACTATGAAAATATTCGCCTGATCTGGCTGATGACCTCACTATTTGCCATTCAGCATGTAGGCGGTTATCTGTTCGCTCCCGAGCTTGTATTCGGTACGGGGCATTATTCTCTTCTTATGCTATCCCTGCACGCGGGCTTTCTGATCCTGACCTCAAGCGCGACGGTGCTGCAGATCAAGTCCAAACGACGAATTCATGCCCAACTGGAGCAGGAGGCGCGTCAGAAGGAGCAGCAGCTGCTGGATTTACTGGGCCAAGTCCGCCAGCTATCGGAGCGAATCGGCTTGACCGCAGGGCTAGTTGCGGAAACGTCCCAGGCGAATGTGAGCACCAATCTGAAAATGAATCAGGCCTATGAGGACGTGCTAGGCGGACTGGGCGATCAAGCCTACTCCATCGAGCAGATGGATGAGCTGCTGCAGGACATCTCGGAACCGATCCGGTTGGCCGTGGACTCCTCCGAGGAGGTGCGGCGGGAAGCGGCTGCTGCCGATGAGATTCTGGCAGCCAGCCTGGATAAGTTCAACACGCTTACCGGCCAGCTCAACCAAATCTTCGAGGCGGTAACGGCAGGCGCCGAGTCCATCCAAACTTCCCGGCATACCATGCAGCATGCGGAAACGACGGGCGATCTGATTCAGGAGGTATCGGAGCAGACTCAACTGCTGGCTCTTAACGCTTCGATCGAGGCGGCAAGAGCGGGGGAGCATGGATCGGGCTTTGATGTAGTAGCCGGGGAGATCCGTAAGCTCGCCGTTCGAAGCCAGGAGGCTGCGCAGGATATTCAGGCCAGTATGCACCGTCTCCATGAAACAGGAGAGGTCATGGCCAGGCATGTGACGACAGGCCGTCAAGCGGCTCATCTGTCGGCTAGGCAGATCGAAGCCTTCTCAAGCGAGTTTCTACAGGTTCAGATCGTGATAGGAAAGTTGCTCCAGTTTATTGAACAAATGGACGGTTTGATGCGGGTCATACGGAACCGGTCCGAAGCGGTTACGGAAGCGATGTTCAGGATCACGGAGGTAACGAATGACGGGATCGCGGCGCTGGAATCGATCAGCGGCCTTAGCGAGAAGCAGTCGAGAGCGGCCATGCAAATCAACGAGGAGATTACGGCAATCTTCGACCTTAGCCGGTCACTGGAGAAGCAATTCACCGTCTGATGTCTATGTAAATGACATAAGCCTAAGGGATCGGCAAGCATGCCGGTCCCTTAGGCTTATGTGGTTCGCTGGCCGATTAATGTCTTTGCTGACTCGAATAGGCAATCGAGTATGGAGACTGCGAAGCATAGCCCGGCGTATAGGAAGACAGCGCAGAGTCGATTTGTTGAGATAGATGGGAGATTTGCTGCAGCTGCTGCAAAGCGGTTTGATGGCCTTGCAGGGCATGCTGGATGATTTGAACGGCTTGATGCTCGCGCTGGGCTATTTGCTCAAGCTGCATAGCATTGCTTTGTTCCTGCTTGAGCAGCTGCTCATATAGACCGGATGCTTGCTGGGTTTGCTGGGTCAGCTGCTGAATCAGTTGGGAAATTTGCTGAGTTTGCGGGTTTTGGTTCATAACGTAGTAGCCTCCATGTAGGTGAGTTTGATTGTCGAAGCTTAGACTTCAGACATACCCGAGTATTATGGTATGAGGCGGTTGCTTTTATACTTAATATTAGTTATTCGTGCACGCTCCCGAGCGTGGATACGTAGAAGGTTTTTCTAGAGTAGGGTCCTGAACTACCCGCAGGGAGCAGGCCGCAAGCCAGCTCCAGCGTGACTTCGCGCCCGAAGAAGGCTTGACGCGAGCCGATGACCCGGACAACGCCGCAGCCGTCGGTCCGGCCGGTATTTTGGCTGGCGATGAAGCGGGCGGCTTGGGCCGCGGCAACATCCTGCGTAATCCAAGGGGAGTAGGGAAGCAGACAGACGAGCAGTACGCCGGCGAGCAGAACAAGTGCGGATTTCGGCATGAAACACCTCCGGAAGGCTATAGGAAGCATGGTTCAGGTCTCTTTAGTATACAGCATCCCGCTTAGAGAGAGCAGGGAGACAAGATAGATTTAATCGAACTTTACCTGGAAGACTATACCAGAGTGTGACATAATTGGGCCTAAAGAACAGGAGAAGGTTACGCTGAGTCTCCAGGTTCGATAAGTCAAGCCCTTGCTTGCTGCAAGCAGTGCGAAGGGCAGTGAGGAGCATGTCAATTGGGAGAAACGCACGGAGAGACAGGAACAAACAGGAAGCAAGCATCTAGCGGTTGGACCGGGCCTTCGGAAGGCATACAGCTTCGTTCCCTGCAGCTGCCGGACGACTATGCAGCAATCGCACATTTGCTGAATCAGGTCTGGGCCGAGCCCACAACTGCGGAGAAGCTGCTGGAGGACGACCGGAAGCTGTATGAGAAAGGGAAAACCTGGATCGACGACAATGGAAAATTAGCCGGTTACGACCGGGAACGACGTGTCGCGATATCGGAAAGCGGCGCCATCGTGGGGTATGTCTGGTGCTGGCGGGCGCCCTGGACGGAGCCCGGCATCCTGTGCTGCACGCTTGTTGTCGATGCGGCTCACCGCAGACAGGGCATCGGGCAACGGCTGCTGGAGCATGTCGCCCAGTGGGCGGACGGCCTCGGAGCTTCCGTGTTATTAAGCGAGGTATGGGATGATCAGCCGGAAGCGATGTCCTTTGCCCGCCGCCGGGGATTTGCGGTTGACCGTCACGCCTTCCAGTCCGTGCTGAGGCTGGATGAAGCGGCTGCGTATAATCCGCCGCATGCCGACTACGCGCGCATGGAAGAGCTGGACAAAGACGGGATTCGTTTTCTGACGCTGGCGGATGCCCCTGGCGAAGAGAGCGAGGCGAAGCTGTACGAGCTATGCCGGGAGACGCTGGTCGATATCCCCGGCTTTCTCGGTGAAGTGCCCGGGATGCACGAATGGCGCAAGTGGTATCTGATGCCGGAGGGGTATGCGCCCGAACAGGTGATTATTGCGGCAGACGGCGGGAAATTTGTGGGCATGACGAATGTTCTGTACAATCCGGACTCCAATGGGATGTATCATGAATACACGGGTGTGAGCCGGGCCTATCGCGGCAGGGGACTCGCGCTCGCGCTCAAAATAAAAGCCATCGAGCTGGCGAAGCGTCGCGGGGCCGCCTATCTACGTACGGATAACGACTCGACCAACGAGCCGATCCTGGCGATTAACCGCAAGCTGGGCTACAAGCCTCTGCGCGGCTCGTACCGCATGATGGCGGAGCTTGGGCAGGTGCTGCAGCAGCTCGGGCATGCGGTCCCGCCGAGCAATTCCGCTGCAGCGTCCAAGGCCGAGCTTTGAGCTGAGCCGTTACGGTCCGGGGGCTCCAGAAGCATGCCCATCCCTGCAGACACAGCTTTTGTTTGACAACGGTCAGCGGTTCGCATAAAATAGCTACAGAATCGAATCGTTCTCAATGAAGGAGAAAGTTGCCGGATACCGTTGGTTTAGCGAGCTGGGGATAGTGGGAGCCCGGAGAGACGGACCGGAAACCATGGCGCTCCAGAGAGACATGCCTCGGAAAAAAGCGGGTTCTCCAGCAGGGGAACCAAGTAGGGTGGAACCGCGAGAGCTTCAGCTCCCGTCCCTACGTCGGCCAAGTCGGCAGACGTAGGGACGGGAGCTTTTTCATGTCCGCTGCGCGCATGCCGCGGCTTGCAGGCCGTACCATTTGTATAAAGGAGCGAATTGATCATGAATTTTCAGCAAATGACGCTGACGCTGCAGCAGTTCTGGGCAGAGCAAAATTGTATCGTCGTGCAGCCGTACGACACCGAGAAGGGCGCGGGGACGATGAACCCGATGACCTTCCTTCGCACAATCGGACCTGAGCCATGGAATGTGGCTTACGTCGAGCCTTCCCGTCGCCCGGCGGACGGCCGTTACGGGGAAAACCCGAACCGGCTGTACCAGCATCACCAGTTCCAGGTCATTATGAAGCCTTCGCCCGACAACATCCAGGAGCTGTACCTGGAGAGCCTGGCCCGGCTCGGCATCGATCCGCGCCAGCATGATATCCGATTTGTCGAGGACAACTGGGAATCGCCAACGCTGGGCGCGTGGGGACTCGGCTGGGAAGTGTGGCTGGACGGCATGGAGATCACCCAGTTCACCTACTTCCAGCAGGTGGGCGGCATCGACTGTCATCCGGTAGCCGTAGAGATTACGTACGGGATGGAGCGGCTTGCCTCGTACATTCAGGAGAAGGAAAATGTGTTCGATCTGGAATGGGTGGAGGGCGTTTCTTACGGGGACGTGTTCAAGCAGCCGGAATACGAGCATTCCAAATATACATTTGAAGTGTCGGATACCGCAATGCTGTTTCAGCTATTCTCGACGTACGAGGCGGAAGCGAAGCGGGCGATGGAGCTTAATCTCGTGTTTCCGGCCTATGATTATGTGCTGAAATGCTCGCATACGTTCAACCTGCTTGATGCGCGCGGCGCGATCAGCGTAACGGAACGTACCGGCTATATCGGACGGGTGCGAAATCTGGCCCGTTCGGTAGCGGCCACGTATTTGCAAGAGCGGGAGCGTCTCGGCTTCCCGCTGCTGAAGAAAGGGGTGGAGCAGCATGGCTAAGGATTTGCTTCTGGAGATCGGGCTGGAGGAGGTGCCTGCCCGCTTCGTGCGCGCTGCTATGGAGCAGCTGAAGGAAAAGACGGAGAAGTGGCTGGAGGCCAGCCGTCTCTCTTATGAGGGCGTCAAAGCTTATGCGACCCCCCGTCGGCTGGCGGTGCTGGTTAGCGGCCTTGCCGACAAGCAGCAGGATCTCAGCGAGGAAGTTAAAGGTCCGGCCCGCAAGGTGGCGCTGGATGAAGCCGGCGGCTGGAGCAAGGCTGCCCTTGGCTTCGCCCGCAGCCAGGGAATAGCGCCGGAGGAGCTGTTTTTCCGGGAGCTAGGGGGCGTTGACTATGTATATGGGATCAAGAGCAGCCAAGGCGTCGAGGCCTCGACGCTGCTGCCGGAGGCGCTGCCTGCGCTCGTCACCTCGCTGACATTTCCGAAAAACATGCGGTGGGGCAGCTATGAGCTGCGGTATGTGAGGCCGATCCGCTGGCTGGTGGCGCTGCACGGCGCGGATGTCGTGCCGTTCGAAATCACGGGCGTAGCCTCCGGCAACGTAACCCGGGGCCATCGCTTCCTCGGACAGGATGCGGTGATCGCCGAGCCTGCTGAGTATGCGGCTAAGCTGAAGGAGCAGTACGTGATCGCGGACGTGGAGGAGCGCCGCCAAGCGATCGCCGCCGGCATCGAGGCGCTCGCTTCCGAGCGCGGCTGGCATATTGCCGTCAAGGAAGATTTGCTGGAGGAAGTGCTGTTCCTGGTCGAGACGCCGACGGTGTTGACCGGCTCGTTCGATCCGGCGTTCCTGTCGATTCCGCAGGATGTGCTGATTACCTCGATGAGAGAGCATCAGCGCTACTTCCCGGTGCTGGATGGGGAAGGGCGGCTTCAGCCGCATTTCGTAACGGTGCGCAACGGCGACGCTCTGGCGCTTGACGTAGTGGCGAAGGGCAATGAGAAGGTACTGCGGGCGCGTCTGTCCGACGCCAAGTTTTTCTATGAGGAAGACAAGAAGCTGGTAATCGCAGACGCGCTCGCCAAGCTCGAGACGATCGTCTATCACGAGGAGCTCGGCTCCGTAGCGGATAAGGTTCGCCGCATCCGCAAGATCGCGGACAAGCTGGCCGCGCATCTGGCTGTGGATGAACCGGTTCGCAAGCAGACCAGCCGGGCGGCTGATATATGCAAGTTCGACCTCGTCTCCCAGATGGTCTACGAATTCCCTGAGCTTCAGGGCATTATGGGCGAAGATTACGCCGCGATGGCAGGCGAGGATCAAGCGGTTGCCCGTGCGATCAACGAGCATTATTCGCCGCGCAACGCCGGGGATCAGCCTCCTGCGTCGCTGGTGGGAGCGCTCGTCGGCATCGCCGACAAGATCGATACGATCGCCGGCTGCTTCTCGATCGGCATCATCCCGACAGGGTCGCAGGATCCTTACGCGCTCCGCCGCCAGGCAGCGGGTATCGTCAGCACGCTGCTGGCCCACGGGCTGGAGCTGACGCTTACCGAGCTCTTCGATATCGCGCTGGAGGTGCAGGCTGAGCGCGGTCTGAAGCGGGCTGCCGCAGAGATTCGCCGCGACATGCAGGAATTCTTTACCCTGAGGGTGAAGAACGTGCTGGCAGATAAAGGCATCCGGTATGATGTCGTGGACGCCGTGCTGGGTGCCGGCGCCGAGGATGTGCGCCGTACACTGCTCCGTGCCGAGGTATTGGCTGACGCGGCTTCCGATGGCCATAAGGAATCGCTCCGCAAGGCCGTAGAATCTTTCAACCGCGTCTGCAATCTGGCGGCCAAGTCGGAATCCCGCGAGGTCGATGCCGGACTGTTCACGGAAGCGGCGGAAGGCGAGCTGTATGCGCAGTGGCAGGATGTGCACAGCCGGTTCGCCGAGTCTGTCCGCGCGGCCCGGCTTGCGGAAGCCTACGAGCTGCTGGCATCGCTCAGCGCTCCGATCACAGCATTCTTCGATGCGGTGATGGTTATGGCGGAGGACGAGGCGGTTCGCCGCAACCGGCTGGCGCTGCTTGCGAACGTCGCCGGGGATATCCAGGCATTTGCCGACTTCTCGAAGCTGGTCTCGAAATAAACGAACGGCTTATGCCATTTTTAGAAACGATGGACGGGGCTCAAGGCCTTGATCCATCGTTTTTTTTATTGGCCGGGTCTTTGATATTGCGGAGCCTGAACGATATAATAGGGGAAAATCGCAAGTGTATAAGGGAGGCCCAATCATGATTCTTTCAGCCAAGCAATTAGATCACTATGCCGAATTGGCCGTCAAGGTCGGCGTCAATGTACAGAGCGGCCAGACGGTTGTCATCATGGCGCCGATCGCCGCAGCCAATCTGGTCAGGCGCATCGCAGCCAGCGCCTATGAGGCGGGGGCGCGCCATGTCCACGTGGAATATAACGACGAGGAGCTGTCGCTGATCAAGTACCGGCTCGCTCCCGAGGAGGCGCTCGGGGAGTATCCGATGTGGCGGGCCAGGTCTATGGAGGAATACGCCGAGAACGGCGCCGCTTTTATTCAGATATATGCCCCCAACCCGGATCTGCTCGATGGTGTGGATGCCTCGCGGATTTCCACGGCTACTCGAGCGGCAGCCCAGGCGCTGAGCAAGTATCGCGCTTACCTGATGAACCATACGAATTCATGGACTCTGATCTCGTATGCTACGCCGGAGTGGGCGGCCAAAGTATTCCCTGGCCTCGCTGTGGACGAGGCTGTAAGCAAGCTGTGGGAGAAGATCATCGACGCGACTCGTCTTAATGCCGAAGACCCGATCCAGGCCTGGAAGAAGCATAACGAGACCTTGCTTCAGAAGGTGGAGCAGCTCAACGCCAAGCGCTACAAGCAGCTGCGCTACGAAGGTCCGGGCACGAGCCTGACGGTCGACCTTCCCGAGCACCATGTGTGGCTCGGCGGAGCGAAAGGGAATGGCGAAGGGAACCTGTTCAATCCGAATATGCCGACGGAGGAAGTATTCACAATGCCGCATAAGGACAGCGTGAACGGCACGGTTCGAAGCACCAAGCCTCTGAATTACAACGGGCAGGTTATCGACGGCTTCTCCTTGACGTTCAAGAACGGGAAGGTCATTGACTTTACTGCAGAGCAGGGCGCCGATGCCCTGACCAAGATGCTGGAGACGGATGAGGGAGCCGGCTCGCTCGGGGAGATCGCGCTCGTTCCGCATGATTCGCCGATATCGAATTCGAATATTATTTTCTATAATACGTTGTTCGATGAGAATGCTTCCTGCCATCTCGCGCTCGGTCAGGCTTACCCTGTGAACCTGGACGGCGGCCCCGAGATGAAGCCGGAGGAGCTGGCGGCACATGGAGCTAACAGAAGCTTGATCCATGTCGACTTTATGATCGGATCGGCTGATCTGAATATCGACGGCGTGACGCCGGACGGGAAGACCGAGGCGATATTCAGGAACGGGAACTGGGCCATTTGATTCGGGCTGATCGATGCGGCCCAGGGAATGTGGAATAGCAAGAAAGCTAAGGTGACCTGGTCAGGTCGCCTTTTATTTTCCCGATGATCCGTCTTCCCGCAAGATGGTGAAATTATTTGTTCGAAATCTGTTCAAATCCGTGAGGCGGGGGGCATCTATCCGAATAGGCCGGAAGAGAAGCAGAAGGAGGGTATGGTTATCAGGGCGGAGCACACAGCAAGCATAACCCAAGCAGAACGGCAGGCCGCGGCGCAGGCTGAGCTGGACAAAGCTTTGGTGGAGCGGGCACAGCTGGGGGATACGGAAGCTTTCGGGGAGCTAATCGAGCAGCACCGGACTAAAGCGCGCGGCTGGGCCGAGCGGATGACCGGAGATCCGCATTTGGCAGACGATGTCGTCCAGGATGCGCTGATACGGGCTTTCATGCATCTGGGCACGCTGGCGGATACAAGCCGGTTCCTTCCCTGGCTGTACCGTATTGTTCGCAATCAGGCGAATATGCGCTTGCGCCGCGGAGGGGGACCGACCCGGAAGGAGAAGTCATTCTCATCGATGGGAGCCGCGGCGCAGGCTGATGGTTCGCGGGTGGATTGGGAGGATCTCGACAGTATCCTGTATCATCTTGCCCGGAAGGCGGCGGATGAAGCGGCGGATGCCCAGGACCCGGCAGAAAATCTGCTGCGCAAAGAAATGTATGAAACGATACACGCGCTTATTTCTTGCCTGACCCCGAAGGAGCGGGGCATATTCCACGCTTATTTTTTCCAGCAGCTGAGCCCTGCCGAGATCGCATCCATGTATCGCATGACGGTGGGTTCCATTTATACGTACATACACCGCTCCCGCCAGAAGCTCCGACAGGAGCATATCCGCGTCTCTCTCGGCCTTAGCCTGGAGAAAGGAGGGTCCGGATTGACAGGAAAAAAGATCGTGCAGCTCACGGATTGGCAGGCGGCGTCCCCGTTGCAAATCTCTCTCGTGAACAGTATTGGACGCTTGTTGGCTTCCCTGGGGGATAGCCGCGAGGCTGCTTATGTAATGGGGGTTTCGGGCTTTGCTTTTCGGATGAAGATTTCGGATCAAACCACCTTTGCCGACGGCATCTATATGTTCGACTGGAAGCGGACGGTTCAGTCGCTGATGGAGGAGCTGGGCTACCGGGTGACGATGCTCCTCGGACAGCTGTCGGAGTCGCCTATCCCGCTTCTCGGCGCCGTGGAACGGTTTCCGGTCGTCCTGCCGATCGAAGAAGCGGTGATGCCGTTTATTCGAAAGTATGTGGACCTCGGCCGGCCGGTGCTGTACTTCGATACGTTGACAGCCAAGCCTTACGTGCATGAGTGGGCGCTGATCTATGGATACGACGATGCGCAGCGAATCGTATATTTGACCGATCCGATGCATCCGGAAGGCAAAGCGCTGTCTTATGATGACGTGACGGACAACCCGGTTCGTTTTGTAGTGGGTATTGACGGAGCTCTGAAAGCCCAGAAAGCCCACCCTCCGGTGCGGCCTGGATCGAAGCAGCGGCTGCAGGCGGTCAGGGCCATCCGGTTCGCCGTCGATTATGCAAGGAACGGCTGCTCCTACCAGCCCAACACCGTCTATCTGCGCTACACGTCAGGACTTGCGGCTTACGATCGCTGGATTAGCCATCTGCGAAGCGATCATATCGTTCCGAACCGGTACGGGATGGGACAGCTTGCCCTTACGAATGCGGAGGCGAAGCGCTACGCTTCGCATTATTTGCGCAGCGTTCCCTTGGAAGGGGAGGCGATGCGCTTAACGCTCCTGGCCTCGGAGGCTTATGAGGAGGCTGCGGAAGCGCTCGAGTCCTTAAGCGGGGAGGTTCCGTTTATCCGCACGTCCGAGATGCTTTCGCCGGAAAGAGAAGAAGCTTGCGCCTTGCTCCTGGAGCAAGCGAAGGCCTTTGAAACGGCCGCGATCGGTTATTTAGAGAAAGCGCTAGCATTACTTGAAGTGCCTTTATAGGGAGAAGACATATTGGAAGGACGGAGCTGTACATGACCGAGATTCGTTTTTTAACGCAAATAACGTACAATATGAAAAATGTGATGGCTGCAAAGGAATCGTTCGAACAGTTGAACCCGGGCGTTCGGATCAACGTCGAGCAGTTCAAGGATTATTATGAAATAACCAGAGAGTTAAAGACCGATCCCCTGTCTGCACCCGATATTATTGAACTGGGCGGTTTTCAGGTTGGCAATCCGGACAACTTATTCATCGATTTGAACCCCTATGTGGCGGAGATTGAAGGCTTGGAGGACGATTTGTTTCCCGGCTTGCTGAGAGTGGCCAGACATGGCGGGATGCTGCCGGGACTGCCGATCGAGGTCAGTCCGCCGCTTGTGGTCTACAACAAGGAATGCTTTGACCGGGCAGGACTTTCCTATCCGACTGAGGACTGGACCTGGGATGATCTGGTGGAAATGGGGAAGCGGCTGACGATACGGGACGAGCAAGGGGTTGCCAGTCAATTTGGCTTCGGGCTGGGTGTCGATATCGAGTGGTTTGAGCCATTCGTGATGCGCAACGGCGGGAGATACATATCCCCTGACGGGTCGACCTGCAGAGGATATATCGACAGTCCTGCTACCATCGAAGCCTTCCGTAAGATCATCGATGCGTTCAGAGTACATCAAATCATTCGAAAGCCCGGAGAACCCGTGGCGGCTGACAATGGACAAGCGGAAAGCGCGATGACCTTCAGTTTTATATGGGATACCTTCCAGCGCAAGCAGCATGAGCCGTATGAGGTTGTCGGCTTGCCAGCGATGCCGGGCGGCGTGGAAGCGAATATGATCTACATGGGGGGAGCCGGTGTAACGAAGAAGTCAGCGCATCCACGGCTTGCCTGGAAGTTCTTGCATCATTATCTGGTCGAATGTCATTCGTTGATGCCGCCGATCTCTAGGGCGCAGTCGGAGGAGCGCGGCATTGCCAAACACCGGATATGGTCCCGTTACTTAACGGAGCTAGACCATGTGCAGCTGAGCGGATACTTTTATAACAAAAAGTGGAATGCTTCCCGGCAGCTGATCAACGAAGATATCCATAAGATGATCCTGGAGGGAACCGACGTGGCCCAAACGCTTCGTTCCTGGACGAGATATACGTAATAGATCGGCTTCATTCTTCCTTATCCGAGAGCCTTTCGGCGATAGCGCCGGGAGGTTCTTTTTCCGCTGAAGATTGACAGTTGTTCTGATTATCGATATTATAGATACATCATATCTGTGAAAGGAGGATGTCGGATGAAGTTTTCCAAAGCGACGAATTATGCACTTCACACCATGCTTATTCTGGTCGCCGCTTCTCCTGGAAAACCTGTAGGCGTTCAACAGCTCGCTGAGTTTCAGAAAGTGTCCCCGACCTATTTGTCCGAAATTTTGACCAAGCTTGTCAAAGCGGGGATGATCGAGTCGGCATCCGGCGCCCAAGGCGGATATCGGGTAAGCCGCGCGAAGGACCAGATATCGTTTCTGGATATTATACAAGCCATAGAGGGAACCGCATCCTTGTTCGAATGCGATTCGGGGCACGACCCCGATTGCCTGATCAGGCAAGTCATGCTTGAGGCGGAGCGGCAGATGGAGCAGCATCTAAAGCGAACGACAATTGCCGAGTTGGCTAAGAAGGCGCCTATCCATTTAGATTAATTATTTTTTTGTCCTAATCGCGGACATAAAGTATCTGTGATATCCGCTTAGGCGATGAATCAAGAGAGGGGATGGCGAAATATGATTTACGACTGCGCTATTATCGGTGGAGGACCGGCCGGCTTGAATGCCGCGCTGGTGCTGGGCAGAGCAAGACGAAGCGTGATCCTGCTGGACAACGGTCAGCCCAGAAATGCGGTAACGCATGAATCGCACGGGTTTATCACGAGAGACGGCGTCAAGCCGGCCGAGTTTCGCCGAATAGCGGTTGAGGAAGTGCTGCGCTATCCTTCTGTGAAGCATACCCAAACGGAAGTGACAGCGGTCAGCAAGACCGGAGCCGGCTTCGAGATGCAGACGGAGCAGGGTACTCGGATTCAATCGCGCAAGCTGATACTGGCTACCGGCTTGAAGGAGACTTTTCCCGATATCGAAGGCTTCCATCAGATGTATGGGAAAAGCTTGTTTAATTGTCCTTATTGCGACGGCTGGGAGCTCCGCGACTCACTGTTAGTTGTTGTTTCCGAGAAGCCGGCCGCGTTCCATATGGCGAAGCTGGTGTTGAATTGGAGCAAGGATCTAGTGGTTTGTACCAATGGCCATCCCGTTCTTACGGACGAACAGAAGGAAAAGCTCCAGTCCAAAGGAGTGTCTGTCTTCGAAAAGCCTATTGCCGCCTTTACGGGAACGAACGGCAGGCTGGATCAGATCCGCTTTACAGATGGTACGTATATTCACCGTACCGGCGGATTCATAACTCCGCAGCTGACGCCGAAGGCGGGGTTCGGAGAGAAGCTCGGCTGCGAATTGACGGAGCTCGGCGGAGTGAAAACGGATGAGTTCGGGAGGAGTTCCGTACCGGGCGTCTACGCTGCGGGAGATTCGGCTTATGTGATGCCTTCCTCGCTGATCCTTGCTGCGGCGGCCGGCAGCCTGACCGCCTCTGGAGTCAACATGGATTTGATCGAAGAGGATTTTGACTAGCGGTCACTAGCGGTTAAGGAAACGGGTGCGGATACGGGTTCAGTTGTGCGGCTGTTAACGGCTCCCGCGCATACCCCAGCTTCTCAGGAACGGTAAGTACCCGCTCCAATCCGGTCAGCCGGGTAAGATGATGGCCGAATGTCATCGGCAGCATGCCGGGTATCAGCACTTTGACGCCGTATAGCCCGTTTCTCCGCATGTCGCATGGGGTCTGATCGACGACGATCACGTCCAGCCCCAGGCGGTGGAGCTTCCGAAGAACTGCCTTCAGGTCCATGGTCAGATCGGCGCTAAGCATCGCTGGCCGAAACGATTCGCTGATGGGCTCGGGGGGCCGGTTGTTCTCCAAGAGAAAGGCCAACCGCCCTTCGGCCTCGGGCAGTCCATATAGCAAGGAATGATCCGCCATTTCCCGGACCTCGAAGGGATCGCGAAGCATCTCCTCAGCCCTGGCTTGCTCTTCCCTGAATGTCTCCCCCAGAGCAGGCAGCATGCCCGCCAGCTCGTGAATGGCGCTCTTGATGGCCCGGATCGGGTCCAGATGGGCGCCCGCGCCGCTGAGCAGGTTCATCCCATGCTCCCTGGTATTTTTCGCTACGGCCCAGATGGCGGGAATACCGTGCTCCATCGTCATATTGAACACATGCAGCTCATAGCCGGTAACGGCCAACAGCCTTTCGATCATGAGGTTCAGCTCCAGATCTTTCGCGGTACGCAGATCGAGACGGGGGACCGGCAGGGAGCCATACCATGTCATGAGAAAGGAATCGCGCTCCACGACCTCCAGGATGCCGTGGAGGATGGCTTCCTCCAAGCTGCAGCCTACCGCGCAGCCGTTGGAGGTTTCGTTGACAAAGCCGTCACCGCCTACCAGGCTGTAATAGGCCAGTCTTTCGGGAATCAGCAGCGGACGCGCCTGCAGGAACGAATAGCCCCATACCCAAGGGATCGATTGATCCGGATCGAAGGGTGCAAAGGGAAAGTCGGACTGTGCATACTGCTGCTGCGAGTACACTCCTGCCTGTACGGGGTCCAGCGCCTGCTCGGCCAGAGATCTGTAGCTGCCGTGGACCACCGTCCGTTTCCCCCGAGGGTTGTAGGCGCAGTAGCGTTCCAGCCCCTCCAGTATGGCGGTCATGCGGCTGTCTGCCAACGTGTGAGCCCGGCCACCAGTCAGCTCGTCTCCGCCTGTATCCAGCGGAAGCTGGACAACCGTACTCGCGAACGGAGAGACAAGATCGTCGATGCTGCTGTTGAACTGGCCTGTTCGTTCATCGACATATTGCTTCGCAAGCACCGCTATCAGATCCTCTTTGGGGCGGCAGCGGAGACTCGCCGGATGGACTTTGAGCCTTGGCTGAAGCCGGATGCGAGCGGCGTCCGGCGAATCGTCGGGCAAACGGCTGCATGACGGACATAACGGATTGGGCAAGAACGGATGAAGCGAGGTTTGCAGTGTTTTCAGGTCGATGAGGCAAAGACTATTCTCGGTGACCGCCGTGCCGCCGTTCACAAACTTCCTCGTTTCTGCCGCGATTAGAAGAGCCATCTGCCCAAGACCTGTTACCGACGCATACGTTTTGCGAACATAATCTTCCGGCATCAGCAGCCGGTTCATCAGCTGTTCCAGCTTTTCCTCCGAATCATGTCCCGCCAGACGGCGACGGTACTCGGCGCAGGACGTGCAGCCTGGCAAGCCCGGCTTGGCCAGCGGGCCGATCCATCCTTCGTCCACCGATACCATTGCGCTTAGCCATGGCGTATCGCCGAGCTGCAGGATATCATCAGAGCCTTGCCAAGCGTCTTCGTCATCATGCAGCAGCAAGATGAGCTGGGACCCCTGGGGCGCACCGGGCTTCAGATTCGCCTGCTTGATGACCTCATATTGCCCCGATAACTCCTCGCCGACGAGCTGCGCCAGCACGCCTTCGCCGATAACAGCCACCACTATAGGCTCGTTCCCCTTATTAACCTTACCTGAAGTCTTCATACGTTCGATACCTCCCGCACCCTATCACCTGACTCTCGCGCTTCAATCCTCGCACGTCGACAAGCGGCCCCTTAGTCCCTTAGGCAGCATCATCGAAAGCAACGGGGCCTATACGAGTAGAGTATGAAGGAAATCGGTTAGATGAACGCTGTCCACGTCAATTTTGCCGGATAGGCTCGCCCGGTCGATCAAGAAGCCCCCTTCGGAGGCGAAGGGGGCGAGGGCTGGGATAGAAAGGAAGGTGCGTGTCTATCCGACAAAGCGCAGCCACAGATAAAGTCCCGACAGCGAGGCGAGCAAAACAGGAACCGTCAGTACAATGCCGACCTTGAAGTAGTAGCCCCAAGTGATGTTGACCCCTTTGCGCGATAATACATGCAGCCAGAGCAGGGTAGCGAGAGAGCCGATCGGGGTTATTTTGGGACCCAGATCGGAGCCGATCACATTGGCATAAATAAGCGCTTCACGCAGGAGTCCCTCCGTGCTCGTCCCCTGGATAGCAAGAGCGTCAATCATCACCGTAGGCAAGTTATTCATGAGGGAAGAGAGGATCGCCGCGATGAGTCCTGTGCCGATGGCGGCAGCAAATAGGCCCTTATCCGCTGTCCATTGGAACAGACCGGCAAGCTGATCCGTCAAGCCGACATTGCGCAAGCCATAGACGACGACATACATGCCGATGGAAAAAATGACAATGGTCCAGGGAGCCTCTTTCATAAGCTTGACGATGTTCATCTGGCGGCTTAGTCTGGCGAGCAAGAGAAATGCCAGTGCGGCCGTACCCGTAAGGAGAGATACCGGAATCTTCCAGAACTCGCTGGTCAGGTAGGCGACGAGCAGAACAGCCAGCACGACCCAGGATAGACGGAACAGCTTCCTGTCCTTGATGGCTTCGCAAGGGGCTTTCATCGAGCCTGAGTCATAGGAAACCGGAATATGTCTTCGAAAGCAGAGAAACAGAACAAGCAAGCTTGCTCCGATCGAGAAGAAGGTCGGCAGGACCATACGACCTGCATACTCGACAAAGCCAATGCCGAAAAAATCCGCCGATACGATATTGACCAGATTGCTGATCACAAAGGGCAGAGAGGCCGTATCCGAGATAAAGCCGCTTGCCATAATGAAAGGCAGAATCATTCGGTCATCGAATTGTAGAGCGCGTACCATGGCCAGCACGATCGGCGTTAAGATCAAGGCGGCCCCGTCGTTGGCAAAAAAGGCAGCGACCGCAGCTCCCAGCAGGACGACATACACGAATAATAAGTTGCCTCTCCCGCGGGCTAAACGGACCATATGCAGAGCCGCCCATTCGAAAAAACCGATTTCGTCCAGAATCAATGAGATCAGGATAAGGGCGACGAAGGTCAAGGTGGCATTCCAGACCATCTCGGTTACGTCCCGGACATCCTGGAGCGAGACCACTCCGAACATCAGAGCAAGGATGGCCCCGCCGCAAGCCGTCCAGCCGATGGAGAGCCCGCGCGGCTGCCAGATGACCAAAATCAAGGTGAGCAAAAATATAATCGAAGCAATGACTAGCATAAAGCCTCCTGTATCCGGATGATGTCAACTATGAATTATACACCTTCCGTCTTAGATGTAAACGGGTAATCGGTAAGCGCCGCCGGGTAGGGCACGCCAAGGTCAGCTAGTATCCTGAGAGTAACTACCCCACTTTGAAGTGCGTACTTCCTCAACTGGTAGGTAGGGGCTACAATGGGCATGTAAAGAAATCATACATTGTCCATAAGGAGAGATTACGCATGGAACTTCAACTGGCACTAGATCTTGTCGATATTCCCGGAGCGAAGCAAGTGGTCGCCGAGGTGGCTGAATACATCGATATCGTGGAAATCGGGACACCCGTCGTCATTAACGAAGGCTTGAGAGCGGTTAAAGAAGTGAAGGAGGCGTTTCCTTCCCTGCGCGTTTTGGCCGATCTGAAAATAATGGATGCGGGCGGCTATGAGGTCATGAAAGCTGCGGAAGCGGGCGCGGATATCATAACCGTACTTGGCGTCTCCGATGATTCGACGATCAAGGGGGCTGTCGAAGAAGCAAGGAAGCAGGGCAGGAAGATCATGGTCGATATGATCAATGTCAAGGATATTGAAGGAAGAGCGGCAGAGATCGATGCGCTTGGCGTAGACTACATCTGCGTGCACTCCGGCTACGATCATCAAGCGGACGGCAAAAATTCATTCGAGGAGCTCGCGGCCATCAAGCGTGTTGTGAAGCGGGCCAAGACGGCGATTGCCGGCGGCATTAAGCTGAATACATTGCCGGAGGTCATCAAGGCGAATCCGGATCTGGTCATCGTAGGCGGCGGTATTACCTCACTGGAGGATAAGAAGGCGGGAGCGGCCGAAATGAAGCGATTGGTCAGCCAGGCCTAGCCGCTATGAAGGCGAATCAATATACGGCCAGCATAGTGAAGGAGCTGCAGCTATCGGCATCGCGAATTGCGGAAGAGGAGGCCGAGCAGCTGGCTCTGCTGCTCTTGTCCGCCAAGCGTATCTTTCTGGCGGGAGCCGGAAGATCCGGCTTGATGGGTCGCGCCTTCGCGATGAGACTGATGCATATGGGACTGCAAGCTTATGTCGTGGGTGAGACGGTAACGCCGGGGATTGCCCGGGATGACGTGCTTCTGATCGGCTCCGGCTCCGGCGAAACCCAAAGCCTTGTAGCGATGGCCCGCAAAGCGGTTGACCTCGGCGCGGAGGTCGCACTCGTGACGACGGCTCCGCAGTCTGCGATCGGACGATTGGCGGGCACATCGGTTAAGCTTCCGGGCGTGCCCAAGGATCAAGGAAACGGAAGCGACTACAGGACGATCCAACCGATGGCTTCCTTGTTTGAGCAGTCGCTGCTCGTATTTTACGACTCGCTCATACTCCGGATGATGGAGCTGCGCGGACTAACTTCCGACACGATGTACGCCCGACATGCCAATCTCGAATAGCCAACCGGAATATCGCCGGTTTCCAGAAGTCCCCACGACTCGTCGTGGGGGCTGCTTTTGTAACTGGCCTGATCATCCTTTATACTAAAGGCAGGAGAGTGATTCGCAGATGGCAAGTGAGGTCAAGGAACGGATTAATTTGCTGGAGATCAACTGTGAGAAAGAACTAACCCTCGCCGTCATCGGAGGGAAATGGAAGCTCATCATTCTATGGCATCTTGGACTGGAGGGGACGAAAAGGTTCAGCGAACTGAAAAAAAAGATTCCGCATATTACGCAAAAAATGCTGACCAACCAGCTCCGCGAGCTCGAAGAAGATAAGCTGGTATACCGGAAGGTATACCCGGAGGTCCCTCCGCGTGTCGAATATTCGCTGACCGAGTATGGCGTAAGTCTGATGCCGGTGCTGAAGATGATGTATAACTGGGGCAAAAGCTACGGAGAGCAGGTCGTCTGGAAGGATGGGCATCCGTGCCGGGATGAGGCATAAGCTCGTTCGTCTATGTCAGAAAAGCTATAGGAGGGCATACCGGTTGAGCAAGATTACCACCATCTACCTTGTGCGCCACGGACAAACCGAATGGAATGTGGAGCAGCGGCTGCAAGGACATCAAGACTCGCCTCTGACCGAGTTGGGAATAAACCAGGCTAGGTGGCTCGGTGAGGCTCTGCAGAACGAACCGCTGGATGCGATATTCGCCAGCACAAGCCAGCGGGCTTGCCGAACTGCTGAACTTATCCGCGGTGCGAGGGACATTGCGATTATTCCGAACGAGTCGCTGAAAGAAATCAATATGGGTGTATGGGAAGGCCGGACACAATCAGAGGCCAAGGAGCAGCACGCCGAGCAATTCGATTATTTCTGGAATGATCCGGAGTTGTTCCGAGTGGAGGGAAGCGAGACGTTCGGCGACGTTAGTCAAAGGGGGGTCGACCTGCTTAACCAGATCCTGGTGGAATGGCAGGGAAAATCCGTCCTGCTTGTTACGCATACGGTTGTCGTCAAGCTGCTGATGGCTTACTTTGAAGGACGGCCCCTGAAGCAGCTATGGGAGCTTCCGTATATTCATCCGGCCTGTCTGTGCAAGCTTGAGATCCATGCAGACCGGGCGAATATTCTCCTGCATGGGGACATCGGCCATTATCGGGAAGCAAGCGAGCGGCGAGACTAATAGGACCTGACCGCAAGCCTGATGTAGAATGGGGGAAACCCGATTCACAGGACTTAGCGGCGGTCCTATTCGTGTTCATACGTGTTAGATACAGCTTTTGGGCAGCAGCCCGAATCGCTCAAAATGGGCATATCCGGCAAGCCTTATTGTGGCGCAAGAAACATGGTTTCATTTCCGAGTATCAGGTGAATCACGAAATAAAAGAGCGGAGAAAACAAAATGACCGTAAACAGCAGGACAATAAGTGGAAAGCCGCGATATGTGTGGTCCTGAGTTTGTGTTGCGATGTTTTTGTCCATGGTAGAATTCCCCTTTTCAGCTAAGATCATTGGCCATCGTTCATCTACCGAAAGTGTATCTGACTTTACTTCCGGTGTATGTGATCCAGATCACACGGCATTTCGCCTATATCATGATCTGCAGCCGTTACTTGTAATCTAAGCGATCCAACGGGTAAAGTAACCATCCAGTAGCCGCTCATTCGACCCATCCAGTTCGGTGTTTACTTTCTAGAATAAGGTAAATTTAAAAGTGCAGGTATTTCTTTGGAGAAATTTGTAACCGTTAAATAAAAATTGTACTCATTTATTCTAAAATGTAGCAGATCATTTCCCAAGCTTTCGTAATGTATGTCTTTTGCACCCATGTTTGTTTTTACCATGTCAATAAAATCGGAATCACTTACCCCAAAAATCACATTCATCTTCGGTGGTAAAGCAGTCATTGCGATCGGTATCCACTTTCTTTTTTTCGAAGGAATAATGGATTGTCAACAGTAAATCAAACAACTTTTTTAGAGGCCGCAACGCGGTACTGAACAGGGGTCAAGTACCCTAAAGTTCCATGAATCCGATGCCCGTTGAACCAGTTGACGTAATCGTACAACTCCAGTTCAAGGTGCCGAAGGCTCTCGAAGGCCATCTGGTTTACGAATTCGGTTTCGATGATCTTAAAAGACACTTCAGCCACGGCGTTATCATACGGACAGCCTTTCATGTTGAGTGACCGGCCAATATCAAACGTCTTCAAGAGCTCATCCATTCTTTGATTTTTAAACTCACTTCCTTGGTCTGTATGGAACCATTGAATCTGACGTGTATCGCCCTTGACCGAAGCGAAAGCACGGGAAATCAGAGTAGCATCCTTATGGGGACCTGCACTATGGCCGATGATCTCTCGATTGAACAGGTCGACTAGCACGCACAAATAATGCCATCGGTTCTGGACCTTCACATAAGACAAGTCGCTGACGAAGAATCGCTTAGCCTCCGTTTGGTTAAAATCCCGGTTCAAGGTGTTAGCAGTTGCCTCTTCATTGCACGCGGCTTTATGCGGCTTATACTGCGCCACCGTGTATGTGGATACAAGTCCTTGCTCCTTCATGATCCGACCAATTCGGCGTCTGGACACAACCATCGCGCATTCCTGGAGCTTGACCTTGAGTTTTCGGGCGCCGTAAGCGTTCCGATTCTTGTGAAAGATGTCTACAACGGCTTCGGTAACGTCATCTTCCTCGGCTGTTTCTTTGGCTTCGTAGTAGAACGTACTTCTTGCGATTTGCAGGACGTCGCACATTGCTGATACCGAGTATTGACTCATTACAATAAAGTATTGTTCTAAGCAATAAAGTGTTGTTCTTTGCGAATAATTACAATAAAGTTTTGATTTAAAAATAGAGTGGAACCGCAATAATTAATTCTTGTATAAACTAACAGCTTTCATTCAAAGTGATCCGATCAATAAGGTGTTCGGGTCACTTATTATTTAATTGGATGTGAAATAATGATAAATATTGGACCCAATATTCGTAGATTACGAAAATTAAATAATATGAATCAAGTGGAGTTCTCGAGTAGAATAGGCATTTCTCAAGGGAATTTAAGTGAGATTGAGCAAGGGAATTGTAATCCATCTTTTGATACATTAGTAGCAATAAAGAAACAATTCAATTGTAATATAGATGATTTAATTATAATTGAGAATGATTTATTTAAATCAAATAATTCTTCTGTTTTATCTGAAGGAGAATTAAGCATGATATCAAACTATAGGTTGTTAAATGGGTTTGATCAAAAAGAAATAGATGAAATCATTAAAATAAAGATTTCTTTAAATAAAGAAAAATCAAATCTGATATAAAGTCGTGATCTGTGAGTAGTAATTCAGTTTGTCACCATTTGTAATATCGTTTGTCATCGATTTGGAAGTGAATTTGTCACAACTAAGACTGTCCCGATGTGGCTCAAAGCCTCGATACATCGTTTTTTTTTCTTTAAGTTGAATTTATTAACTAATCGTTTAATAAGGCTACGTGCAACCTAGAGGACTGCGATATGCAGTCCTTTTTTTTGATCATAAAAGACTATGAAGTTAGCTTCTCCTTCACACTGTGACTCAGTCTAAGTATGCTTGGGATCTCACATTATATCCTATTTATATTTTCCGTAATGTTTATAAGTCTCTCTTGGATCGGGGGAAGGGCAAGTAATGTTTAAAGTAGATTTGATTTTCAAAAGGAGAGTAAACCTTGGTAGTTTTGTTAAACAGAGTGGTTTCTACATGAACTAATACAAGTGGTATGTTGACTATCTTCTTCTGGTGGAGCCACTTTATATGACATCTGCGGTAAAAAAAGATTAAATCCGATGGATTGGCGTTGTGTTCGATTCCATTAATAGTGATATGAATGGTTCCGGATTGCACGAACCACATGTCGTAATCACTGTGAATCTTATATTCGATCCAACCACGGTCGTGAGTAAGCCTTTTTACAGGATTTCATGTGAATCGAAAAATGTTCGGATAATTCGTTGTAAATTCCCATGTCTTTGATTTCCATTTGCACTTGTAACCTCGACTATTCGACATTTGTTTCTTGAAAGCATTATATTATCGAAACATTATTGATATAAAAAATCGTACTATTTGACATGAATTCAAAACCGTCGAATATTCTGTTTTTGAGCAATACGCTTATAATAAGTTTAGGTCCGCATTTAGAAAGTAATTGGGGAGCAAATCTACGACGAAATCAAGGAGTGAGGCAGTTGGATGTAAGAAGGAAAGTGATATCACTGGACGGTGATTGGGAGTTTGCCTACCGGAAGGAAGCTCCGGATATGCAGCAACTTGAATTCCCACAGCGTGATGATTATGAAGTTAAAATGCCAGTTCCAGGTTATTGGGATGACTATACGGACCGGCTTAGATATACAAATTTCTGGTCTAGAGATTGTAAATTTAATCCGGATTACAGAAACATTTCAGCATTTCCGATGGGCGCAGGGAAACCGCCAGATACTTCGCTACCTTTTTTATTGGGGGCAGGATGGTATAAAAAGTCCTTTACAGCCGATGCGGAGTGGAAAGAACGTTCCGTTACGCTTCATGTCGGAGGGGTAACGCTTGAGGCATGGGTTTGGTTGAATGGACAATTTATTGGCTATCACCTCGGTCATTTGACCCCTTTCGAACTAAGCATGGATGAGGCATTGCGATTTGGGGAACGCAATGAGTTAGTCATAGTTGTAGCCAATACGAGAACGGACCGAATTGGCTGCAGTATCCGTGGGTTCCAAGGAAAAAGCGCAGGGATTACGCGTTCGGTCTATCTGCAGGTCACAGGAGAAACAAGGATTCGTGACTGTTATGTCCGTCCAAACGCTGTGAGGGATCAGCTGATTTGGGAGATGGATATAGCGCACAAGTCGGCTGCTGCACAGCTTACTATAGACTGGGAGATCGTGGATCCATTAATTGGTCAAAAGATTGCAAAAGGTTCTCAGAATGTGAGTTATCCCCTATCCCGATGGACGACGGAGGTATTCGGGTTGGAAGCATGGTCTGACCGGAATCCAAGGCTGTATCAACTTCGCTTTATCTTGCGTGACGGTATTCGTATTCTGGACACGCACGAGCAGCCATTCGGTTTCAGAAATATGGAAGCACTGGGGCGTAAGCTATTGTTGAATGGCGAACCAGTCCTGTTGCGCGGATTAACCGACCACGCGTATTTCCCCGAAACTTGTACGGTTCCGACAGCAAGGTCCTTTTATATGGATACTTTACAAAAACTCAAGCGGATCGGCTTCAATTGGATTCGTTTTCACACTTGGACACCTCCTGAGGAATGCCTGATTGCTGCGGACGAACTTGGGATGATGCTGCAGGTCGAGGCACCGAACGGATTTCAGGAGACCGATTGGCTTGACATATTGACTACTTGTCGAAAGCATCCGTCGGTAGTTATTTACTGTTGTGGAAACGAAGTAGCCTTGGATGAACAGATGCTTGATCATCTGGAGCTGATGGCGCAGCACTGTAAGCGACTTGCGCCGGACGCATTATTTAATCCGATGGAGGGACTTCGTGCCGTTGAATATGAACTCGACGAGAGTGATCCAGGTTTTGTTGAGGAACCGTATCCGCATAACGCCGCCAAGCTCAAGCGTTTGGACACCTTTAGTGATGTCTATGCGCCACACGGCTCGATCTTCAGTTATCACTCACTAGCGACGGACGATGCTTTGATGGAACGTAGACTTGCTATGCTACAGCGACCATCCCTCATGCATGAAGTTGGGATTAACGACAGTTATCTCAATCTCGATCTTGAGCATCGGTATGTTGGCACAAGGATCGGGCCGGAACTATTCACCGCTGCGCGAGCTTATCTGAAGGAGATGGGCGTGTTAAAGCATGCTCCTGTGTATTATCAAAACTCGTGCAGGTGGATGCATCAAATAGTCAAATTCAGCCTAGAGCAAGCACGCCGTTATGAAAATGTATCAGGGTATGATCTGCTTGGGGCAATTGACTGTCATTGGCACCGCACAGGCTATGCCGTTGGCTTGCTTAACGAGTTTTATGAACTAAAGGCTGGTATTTCTGAAGAAGCCGTCATGCGATACAACGGGGAAAGCGTGTTGTTGGCTAACTGCGGAACCAGTCGTAATCTCAAGTCCGGAGAAGTGCTGTCGGTTCGCATGTTTGCCTCGCTTTATGGCAGTGATAACTTGGAACTGGGGATGCTAAAGTGGCAGTTGGTCGATGATCAGCGGAGAGTCTATGCCCGTGGAGAGAAGGAAATCCCTTTCATATGTAATGGTAAAGTGACGGATCTAGGAATGGTTGAGGTTGAAACACCTGATCTTCTGATTGCCAAGCATCTGATACTCGAAGCTTCTCTTTCGGGAGGAGCCTATGAGATACGAAACCAGTGGGATTATTGGGTATTTCCATCTATCGATCAGCTATCCCAGCCATCTGCACTAACACATGGGATAAAGATTGTAAATGAAATAGATTCAGAAACATTGAATTTTATTGCTGACGGAGGTAGGGCGCTGCTTCTGGGTAAAGGTCCCTTTCCTACTTTGAAAACAACTTTTCAAATTATGTCGGGTGGTCGGGTACAAGGGAATAATGCAACAGTGATTCATGATCATCCAATATTGAGCGCATTTCCCCATGAAGGATTTTGTGACTGGCAGTTTTATTCCATGATGGAGGGTGCACAAACTGTCGTCTTTAATGAACTGAATTTTCCGTTCGTGCCGATTGTGGAAATCGTCAGCAGCTATAAAATGATTCGCAAGCAAGCAAGTTTATTCGAACTTGGAATTGGAAGTGGGGGATTGATCGTCTGCACACTGAATTTGGATACTACCAATCCCGGCGCTTCATATCTTCAACATCGAATGCTTTCCTATCTGATTTCTGATGCATTCTCGCCAAAAGTGAAGGTTAAGCTAGATCAAATATCCGACTTGCTGAACTCTTCACAAGAACTAAAAGTGGATTTTTCCACAGATGAAGGTTATGACAATGGTGGACATGTAGATACGCTTTAAAAGATCGAATTTCACATAATAAACAGCGGCAGTCAAACGTTTGATTTGGCTGTCGCTATTTCTATTCGATTCAAGCAGGCTTAGAGAAATTTGGACGGGGGGGAATTATAGTGTTTCTTAAAAGCCTTCGAGAAGGTAAATGGGTCTGGATAACCGAGATAGCAGGCAATTTGTTGAATCGTGTGCTTTTTTTCGTAGAGATAATCTCTTGCTCGGTTCATTTTAACCTGGTTGATATATTGACCCGGAGTGATACCCAATGCCTTCTTGAAGTAGGAAATAAAATATTTTTCAGATATGCCAACAAGCTCAGCAAGCTCACTCATTTTAATCGGAGTATGTAAATGATTATTGATATATCTAAATACCGGTCGCAATGCATCGAGACTTTTCTCTGATTTTCTTGATGAAAAGCCGTTCAAAAATGTGCCTGCATATTTACCATTACCGTAAATTTCAATGATTTTCGCTACAACTAGCATTAAACTAGCTTTTAAAGATAACTGCATGCCAGGTATATTGCTTATATTTTCTAACTGCATATAGTTTTTGCTGAAAAGGAGGGCTTCCTCACCGATGAGCTCCTGCGGTATGATCCCCGAAAGTGGAAAGTCGCTAAGGATTCGTTGCTGCCCGCCGATTTCAAAATCAAAGTGAATGTAAATAAACCGGCATTCATCATCGGGCGAAGCCGCCATATAGGGTAATTGGGGGTAAAAAAAGATCACATCTCCGGGATTTGCTGCATGTGTGATACCATTTATTGAAATATATATGGTCCCGGATTGAACGATCCAAAGATCGTAATCGATGTGAACTTTATGTTCACTCCAACCTTTGGGTTTAGTAAGCGCATGATAAGATTTAAGGTGAATCGTAATTTGTTCCGCCAATTCATTGAATATACTCATATCCATTAAGTTCTTATCCACTTGGCTACCTCTACCATAAGACATATCCTTCACAAAGAATTATATCATTTAAACTTACTAAACGCATAAAATCGTACTTTTTAACATGAAATGAAAACCATCTAATATTCCGCTTTTGAACCACAACCCTATAATTAGGTATGAGCACCTAGAGCTTAGATCGGTTAATAGATTATATTGGTTCAGAATCTTTCTCATCGAAAGATACCGTCCCAACACGTAGAGAAAGGAGAGCTGTACGGCATTCATTGAAACTTCGCACCGCGCCTCCGATGGGACCGTGAATATTTGCGAAATCGTCAGGGAGTATCATGAGAGCGGGTTTACATTTGGGATGAACGGTGTCGTCTGGGCTACGGTCTCTATGATGGCGCGTGCACGCTGCTCTGGTTGGCTGACAATACGGCCATCGTTTTCGTAACCGGTATCACGGTTCCGGTTGGCGGAGGGTTTATGGCGTATTCGGGGGTATAGAAAACGAAATTGGAAGCAGACAAATGCTCTGGCATTCGTATACTTCCCATTCGATGTGGTGCGGTTGATACAACCCCTTTTAAGTAGACAGTGCTATGTGAGAATTAATTATCTTTAAAGTCGTCTGGCTGAATTAAGCTCGAATCTTACAAGCGCTACTCGTTTTTTTCCATTCCTAACCAGAATTCAACATGATACTATCAGAGTGCATCACACTCGAACAACAGAGCTATACCTGGCTCGTGGGGATTTGAGGAGGGTACATGTAATGAAGGTCTTGGGAGCGAACATTGTGTATACTTTATTGTCAGTGGTACTTAATCATGTAAATGAATAAAAGTGAGAACTTGTCACCGGTTAAGATTCTTTTTACAGATGCGCGCATGAACAGGAGCAGGGAACCAGCAGTTGGCCGTGCTGATCCTGAAGCTGGGTGGGCAAGCTGACATTGATGAACGCATGGTGGCGTATAAGGAAAAGAAGAAGTAAATCAGATTATGTCAGCAGTTCCTTTATGAAAACGCTTACAGATGACTGGTCATCTCCGCGGCTTATTGATTTCCTGGTCTTTCTAAGAATGGAATATGCAAAGAAAATGTTTCGCGAGACAGAGGTTACGGTAGGGGGTGTTTCAGAGCATGTGGGTTATACGAATACAACGTCTTTTAAGAAAATCGTCGGCATGTCTCCCGGGCAATATCGGGAGTCTCAAGCAAAAAACGAAGAACGTAGATTGGCTGTTGACAATGACAAGTAAAGTCTAAAGAAGGGTGGCAATTTAGAATCGTTATGAGCAGATACTTTTATGGGACTCCGTTTGAGATGGAAGAGATCGTCGCTCCCCAATTCCCGGATAAGATTTTCTATATAACTGATTTCCAATATAATCAACGGGATGGAGAAGCTGACCATCGTATTATACAAAGGGCGATTGAAGCGTGCTCCGCAAATGGAGGTGGCACGGTAATTGTGCCCGAAGGAGAATGGTGGTCAGGGCCAATTCATTTACAAAGCAACATCCATTTAACATTTGAAAAAGGCGCAATTATTAAATTTAGTGGCAAATTTGCTGACTATCTACCTGTCGTATTTACAAGATGGGAGGGCATGGAGTGTTATAATTATTCACCTTTCATTTATGCCAAGGATTGCGAAAACATTGCCGTAACAGGAGAAGGTACGCTTATTGGAAATGGGGAGTATTGGTGGCATTGGAAAAAGCTCCAGCAGGATGCGGCAAACAGGCTATGCTATGCCGAGAACGACGGCATACCGGTTCAAGATAGAATTTTCGGTACGGAGCAAGACGCTCTAAGGCCTTCATTTATCCAACCTATTAATTGTAAAAATGTTCTAATTGAGGGCCTTTCTGTCAAGAATGGACCTCAGTGGACAATACATCCGGTATACTGCGAAAACGTTATAGTACGAAAAGTTGAGATTGTAAGTCACGGTCCTAATACCGATGGATTGAATCCCGACTCATGTAAAAATGTGCTGATTGAGGATAGCTTCTTCGAAACAGGGGATGATTGTATTGCAATAAACTCCGGCATGAATGAGGATGGCCGGAGGGTAAATACACCTTGTGAGAAAATAGTGATAAGGAATTGCGTCATGAAGGAAGGTCATGGAGGGTTAGTAATAGGAAGCGGAATGTCAGGGGGAGTGAGAAATGTATATGCCCATGACTGCAAAATCGGTGGGGGAGACCAAGGAATCCGTCTTAAGTCAATGCGTGGCAGAGGGGGATTTGTTGAAAATGTCTGGTTTGAAAATATAGATATAAACGATGTTAGAAAAGAGGCATTACAAATAAATATGTTCTACGGATATAGTACAGTTGTTCCAAAAACCCAAGCTCCTTCCGATTTCAATAATATAAACATCAAAAATATTACTGGAAAAGGTGCTAAAATCGCTGTTGAAATTAAGGGATTACCGGAGCGCCGATTAAAGAATATCAGCCTGGAAAACATTAATTTATCTGCTGAAAATGCAATAATTTGCACCGACGTAGAAAAAATAGACATTCGAGGACTCGATATTTTTGCAACCATTAATAAGAGTACGGATTTTGCAAATGTTCACGATTTGAAGGTAAAGGATTTATCTGTGAAATAAATGTTGTTCCAAATAAGACAGACCCTCATCCTTTCGGATGCATCTTCGAGTTACACCATTGAGTCCTTGGGAAGCCTCTAAGTTTTTCCAAGGACTTTGTACTGCCGAACGGTGGCGCGCCCAATATTTTTAGGAAAACGCTAATTGAATTATGAAGCGAAAAGAAAGCGGTTTCTTGGACGTGGCTTATACCTATATTTGAAAAGATGCCATGCCTGAAAGGAGGTGGTAGGAGGTATACTCAATGGATACAGGTCGTTAGTTAACTAAATAGACTCTTGGATTTTGGGGGCGATTTCGAAAAAGTCAAGTGTATTTTTGTAACAAAAACCATATTTTTGAAGTATTTTTTTTCCAGATCAAAATATGGTGCAAACGAAAAAATCCCTCCACAAATGTTGGAGGAAGCAAGATTGATGGTTCAAGGAAATTCTTGTCCATCTGCCTCGGCGAATGCCGAGAGGCATCTAAAACTAAGGAGGCATATGAATTGATCCGGAACATTAACAGTCGATTGAAAAAAGCGGGCGTTGCACTGCTCGGCGTCATTCAGATTGCGTCATTCGTCCCCCAGCCACCTGCTCTTGCGGCAGAAAATGCGGCAGCAAATCCGATGCAGTTCCAACGTCAAATGGAATATTTGGATCACGGGCTTGTAGCCGTAAAGGTGGACAGCGGGGTATTCGTCAGTTGGAGGCTTCTTGGGACCGAACCTTCGGGCATATCGTTCAACCTGTATCGGGATGGAGTGAAAGTCAATGCCGAACCGATTGCGAACAGCACGAATTTTTTGGATACTGGCGGTACCCCGGAATCCAAGTATATGATTAGGGCCGTGCTGAATGGAAAACAACAAGAGCATTCGAAAGCGGTCGGCGTCTGGGGCAGCAATTATTTAACTGTACCTTTGCAGAAGCCTGAAGGTGGCATCACAAAAGACGGTGTTTCCTTTGCATACACGGCAAATGACGCTAGTATCGGCGATTTGGACGGTGACGGCGAGTACGAAATCGTGCTCAAATGGGATCCAACCAACTCCAAAGATAACTCCAATGATGGAACTACCGGTGAGGTCTTCCTTGATGCTTATAAGCTCGACGGAACATTTATGTGGCGAATTGGTTTGGGCAAGAACATCCGGGCCGGTGCCCACTATACCCAATTTATGGTCTATGACCTGGACGGAGACGGGTGTGCTGAAATAGCTGTCAAAACGGCAGATGGTACAACGGATGGATTGGGCAAAGTCATAGGCGATCCAAATGCGGATTACCGTAATAATAAAGGCAGAATCTTGGACGGACCGGAATATTTGACGATTTTTAACGGCAAGACTGGTCAGGAAATGGTAACGACCGATTACGACCCGCCAAGAGGAACCGTAAGCGATTGGGGCGACAGTTACGGCAACCGGGTAGACCGGTTTCTGGCCGGCATCGCTTATCTGGACGGTCAAAGACCGAGCCTAATTGTGGCGCGTGGATATTATAATGCCCGCACGGTGCTCGTCGCTTACAATTGGCGTGATGGCCAGTTGACGAAGCAGTGGAGATTCGATAGCAAAACCCCGGGGTACGAATCATGGAGTGGTCAGGGCAACCATAGCTTAAGCATTGCGGATGTGGATGGAGACGGCAAGGACGAAATCATTTATGGAGCCATGACGGTCGACGATAATGGGCAAGGCTTGTACAACACGATGCTAGGGCACGGCGATGCTCTACATGTTGGCGATCTGGACCCGACTCGTCCAGGGCTCGAAGTGTTTAAGGTAATGGAATCTACAAAGTCTCCCTACGGAGCCGCTCTTTGGGATGCCAAGACCGGAACAGTTACCTGGGGAGTGTACACCGGGAAGGATACCGGACGCGGCATGTCGGCCGATATAGATCCCAATTATTTGGGTGAAGAGCAATGGGCCAGTACGGGGGTAGGACTTTATACCGTTAAAGGGCAAAAGATCAGCAGCAAGGGTCCTTCCATAAACTTCGGCATCTGGTGGGATGGGGACTTGCTTCGCGAACTGCTGGACAACAACCGTATCGACAAATGGGATTACAACAACTTCGTTAGCGTCAACTTGCTGACTGCGAACGGAGCCGGGTCCAATAACGGCACAAAGGCTACTCCCAGCCTGCAAGCCGATCTGTTCGGTGACTGGAGAGAAGAAGCCGTATGGAGAACGGAAGACAGCACCGCCCTGCGCATTTACACGACGACGGATCTCACGGAACACCGAATTTATACGTTGATGCATGATCCTTTATATCGATTGAGCATTGCTTGGCAAAATGTAGGCTATAACCAGCCGCCGCATACCGGATTCTATTTGGGAGTTGGAATGCAAAATCCGCCGGTTCCGAGTATTTATTTGACAGTGCCCACAAATGTTGATGTGCAGCCGACTGTGCTCAATCGGAAAAGCAACGGCAATGAAAATTCAGTGACGGTGAGCATTTCCCTACCGGATGGATATGAAGCTTCACGAATCAATCAGGAGACGTTACGGATGAAGGTGAATGGAGCTGAAATTGCCGCGCAAACTCCTGAAAAAGGACAAGGGAACAGTGGCTTTAAAGCCAAGTTTGACCGCCAGCAGGTTATTTCGGCGTTGGCCGGGCAGAACGGTCGTATTCCGGTTTCAGTTTCAGGTGTTTTGGAGGATGGAACACATTTTCATGGGAACGGGATACTTAACGTAATTCATTAATTAGGCTCGGCTGTATGCCTCGAAGCCGAAAAATAAAACAACTGAGGCCAAGTTCAAGGGAAATAATGTGTGATACGGTCAGACAGGTACGTCGAACGAATGGAATGAGAAGGGGGAATATCTATATGCGGAGTAATAAAAAATGGACGTTGCTGCTGCTTGCAGGCAGTGTAGCGGCAGCGCTTACAGGTTGTAACCAAGGAGGCGGTACGGCCGGCACGGACGGCGGATCATCCCAGCTGGGGAGCGATGCAGCGAATCAGCCGGCTAATCTTGTGATCACATCGGGTAGCGCTCTGGATGATGCGGTATTCGAAAAAAACTACGGCCAATACATTAAGAAAAAATTTCCTAATTATAATATCAGTTACATTAAAAAGGGCTCTGTAGGTTCGGGTACATCGATTAACGAACTTTTAGTGGCGGGTACAAAGATCGACCTGATTTTTGAATCGATAGGCTCGATGGTTGACGGTCTTATTCGACCGGGTCTTGGCGGGGACATTACCGACTTGGCAAAAAAAGCGAATATTGATTTAAACCGGTTTGAACCTACTTTAATTGACGGGATGCGTGCAGTAGCCGGTGGAAAGCTGTACGGCCTGCCGGTGTATAACTATACCTTGAATCTGTACTACAATAAGGACATTTTCGATAGATTCGGCGTCGCATATCCGAAGGATGGCATGACCTGGGATGAAGCGCTTGAGCTGGCGAAGAAGCTGAATCGTTCGGAGAACGGAACACAGTATCTCGGACTCGCGGTGTCGTCACAGCATATGCTGCGTATGAATCAATATTCGATCGGATATGTTGACGAAAAGACTCAGCAGTCCATCTACGACAACGAAAAATGGAAAACGATCCTCTCCACAATTTACGTGGGGCAAGCAGACGACGCCGGCTACCAAAAATACATGGAATCGAATAAAAACAAAATCCCGTACAAAGATGAGTTTTTGAAATATAAAAACCTCGCGATGTTCGGTTATTTATCGGATTTACCGATCTCTTATCCGGAAATGGATTCTATCAACTGGGATGTTGTGGCGCTTCCTACATTTAAGGACATGCCGAAAATAGGATCTCAATCGTATCCGCTTTATTGGAACGTCGCTTCCACCAGCACGCAGAAGGACGCGGCGATGCAAGTGATTAAATATTTAACCTCGGACGAATTCCAACTGATTCTTTCCAAGCGTGGGGAGCTGACGTCGCTGATTAATCCCGACATCCGGAAGGCATACGGCTCTGATTACCCCCGCAAAGGAATAAACTGGGGAGCGTCATTTTATAACCAGCCTGCGAAGGTGTCTTACAAATCCGCGTATGATGGCATCGCTGAGAAGCCGCTGAGTGATTTGACGCAATCTATCGCGGCGAAGAAGACCGACATTAACTCAGCGCTCAGACAGGCTCAGGAGGCAGCGAACAAAGCGATCACATCGGAAAAAAACAAGTAATACTTATACTTGGCAGCCGTTCCCGGTTGGGAACGGCTGCGTCTAGAAACATAAATATTTCAAATAGAGGAGCAATAATATGTATTCATTCGGATGGTGTACGAGTATTGATGATGCGGAGATGCTTCACAGGCTGGGATTCGACTACATCGAATGTACTGTCACTTCGTTAAAGCTGGAGGATGACTCGGAATTTGAGAAGGTTTTACCGAAGTATACGGATAGTCCGCTGCCGGTTCTTGCGTTTAACGTCTTTTTTCCAGGCGGCTTATCTGTAATCGGTCCTGATACGGATTCCGACCGCATTCGCAGATATGTATCGAAGGCAGCATCCGCATTGAACCGGATCGGTGCGCGTGTCGTGGTATTGGGCAGCGGTCGCGCCCGGAATGTGCCGGACGGTTGGGAGCGGGGACGCGCGGAAGAGCAGTTTGCTCAACTGCTGGGTTGGATGGGTGACGAATTTGATGGAACCGGTGTTACCCTAGTGATCGAGCCGCTCAATAAGAAGGAAACGAATCTAATCAATAATGTTTCGGAAGCGGTACGTTTTGCAAAGGAAGCCAACCGCCGCTCGATTCGCGTATTGGCGGATTTTTATCATATGGACGAAGAACACGAACCGCTTGATACGCTAGTGGAGCATAAGGACTGGCTGGCACACATTCATTTGGCTGATACAGGACGGTTAAGTCCAGGGACGGGGCAATACCCATATGAACAATTTATTCAGTCACTAAAAAAAGCAGGCTACTCCGGCCTCATATCCGCAGAATGCAGCGTGAAAAACCCGAAAGTAGAGCTTACGGCGGCTTTGGATTTTATGAAAAATAGGTTTAAGTAAGCATACCGATCCGATCGATCTTGTTTCAGCAAAATGTTCAAGCAGATCAATGGCGTTTCGCCAAGCATTTATCGAAGCAGGAAGCGGAGTGAGGACTAGCGTCTCCATGAAAACAAACCTAAAGCGGTATCTCCCATATCATTCCGGTGAATGGTCTCATAAGAAAATCGGGGATGTTTTCAGAGTCACTGTCTTTAGAAATAAATGGCCGAATCCTTATCAAAATACATGGAATGATGCATTGAATTTATTTTCATCTTCCTGAGTAATGGGAATAGGGAATAGTATACAATGAGATGCCTTCGGCCTGGACACCGTAGGCTTTTTTTATGTACTACAGATCCCCTTGAAACACATTGCAACAGCTTCATGTGTCGCCTAGAAAGCATTACACGTTTTTTAGGGCATCAAGATATCCGTTGCTCTTACCATTTTTTCCAACTCGAAGGTGCTTGCGTTTTATTACTTCAGACCAAAGAATCGATAAAGTAAAATCTTTTTATTAATATGCAATCTAGTATTGTTTATTACAAGTTTACTTTCGCTTTCTTACATTCCGATTCGAGACAATTAATGTTACTATTCATATATCTAGGCCATTCGAATGAGATGTTCTCATCGTGCGGCACAACGGAATCAATTTTTTATAACTCGAAGGGCGGCTTGGCGAAGAGCCGATCAAGCCTATCTTTAAGATGTTCATGGCGTGAGCGAATTATACAAGGAAGGTCTAATCGTAGGTAAGAGCGACGATAAGGTTTAGACTACACAATGCCACAAACCGAGAAACGATACGAACCGCGTAACTGTGTCTCGGTTCGGACTAGAAAAGTAATGCAATTTGAGAAGGAGATAATTAAACATGCAGGTTTTTAAGGGAATTACATTTCACAACGTGGATCAACTCGTGCCGTTTGAAGGCGGAGGTTGGACTCTAAGCCGTGTTCCTGCCCATGTGAGAGAGGAGCTGAACGAGGCAGCCAGAGTGGACCGGGCAGTTAATACGTGCGGCGTGGAGCTGCGCTTCATAATGCGGAGTGAGCGGGCGACGTTCACTCTTCGCCGGGACGAGGCGCGCCCCAATTCATCGCATGCGGCCGAAATCTATTACGGCCAGTTTCAGGCGCCCTACACCGTCACGCCGAGAATGATTGGAACTGAGCCTACGACGATCACTATCGAACGGCCGGATACGAAGAAGCTCTCATCGCTACACCGAGAGCGCGGTTTCATCTTTGATCCGGACGTTATAAGAATCGTGTTGCCGTACGATTGGAAGATTATCTTCATCGATGCGGAAGGTGACCTAGTCCCTCCGAAGCCGGAGCAGTTGCCGAAACGTCGGTATCTGGCTTACGGCTCTTCCATCACGCACGGCGGCGACGCCGTGCGTCCAACCGGATCTTATGCTATGCGCATCGCTGACCTGCTTGGCGTGGATCTATTGAATAAGGGATTCGCGGGTAGTGCCTATATGGACCCGGCACTCGGTCTTCATATAGCTGAACGGGACGATTGGGATTTCGCATCTCTTGAGATGGGTATAAACGTTATCGGGTTATGGACGGCCGAAGTATTCGAGAGTAGGATGCGTGATTTTCTGGCTGCCATCTTGGGAGGCAAACGCAATCGCTTGCTCTTCGTGACGGACCTATTTCTTTGTAACCGTGATCTGGATGGCTTGGATCGGATCGTAGCCTATAGGAAGGCAGTTCGCCGCGCAGTCGAGGATTTAGGTGATTCGAGGACCGTCTACACACCGGGAACGGAACTCTTGCGAAGCGTCACGGAGTTATCCGCCGATCTTGTTCATCCTTCGGCAGCGGGCCAAGAGGCCATTGCCCTGCGTTGGTCCGATCTCATGCGTCGCCGGATGGAGGCGGAATAGCATTGGTTTAAAAGCCAATTCCGCTTTACCTCTTAACAACCAATATCCAGCAGGAAGACTTGGTGGTAGCAAAGGGCATTTTTGTAGTCACTTGTCCGATCTTAGTTGCTGGGCTTGACACTTGATCGGGGGAGACGAAAAAGGTCAAAGATGCCATTTTTCTTACGCAGCAAATGAAAGGGTTCTGGAAAGAGAAGCGTCAAATGGACTACTGGCGACGGAGTGGAGACAGTCAGGTTAAGATTAGTCACTGCCGGGGCTACATTGTTAAGGAGTTCATGTTATTGGGATATTTCATATTTTTATTCAATCCATTGTGAAATGAGGCGTCATTGATGAAGTCGCAGAATTCCAAGGCTGTGTTGTTGGGTAAAATCGATATTACACAAGCGGGCTACCGTTGCAAAATGTTGCTAGGCGATTTGAACGGTGACGGTCGAATGGAGATGGTGCTTGTCCAGCCAGATGACAGGGCGGATGTGCGCCATATTCCGCACTATGTTCAGTGCATCACAGTCTTTGATCTGGATGGAAGGCTGTTGTGGCAGGTGGGTACACCTAGCACGAATGCAGGATCGCCTGGTTCAGATTACCCTGCCCAGGTGGTAGATATCGACGGGGATGGTCAACTCGAGGTAGTTTGCGTCATGGATGGTCAATTCGTTGTGATAGACGGTGCAACGGGAAAGACAAAACGTTCACATGAGCTTCCGGATCCGCAGGCACACGACTGCATCGTAATCGCCAACCTGACGGGAGGCCCACTACCGCAGGATATTATCCTTAAGGACCGTTACCGTAGGCTCTGGGCGTTCAACCGTGATTTCGAGCTGCTGTGGAAGCACAAAGGCAATCCGGGCCACTTCCCTTGGGTATACGATTTCGATGGGGACGGCCGGGACGAAGTGATGGCGGGCTACGAGATGTTGAGTCCTGACGGCGATGTACAGTGGGCTTGCCGCGATTTGGAAGATCACGCTGATTGTATTTGGGTCGGTGACGTCAATGGAGATGGCGAGCCGGAGCTAGTTATCGGTGGCAGCGTCACGGTCATGTACAATGCCAAGGGCATGGAGATGTGGCGCTACGACGGCTCCATTGAGTCGCAACACGTGGCGCTTGGCAGCTTCCGCATGGACCTGCCTGGATTGCAGGTGGCCGGACTTGATCGCATCGTTCGTGAGGATACGGGGCATGGTCGCAAAGGCAAGGACGGAATTTTCCTGCTTGATTCGGAAGGTCGGGAGCTCTTGAAAGAAGATCGCAAAACGGACGGATGGCTCACAATTATTGAGACGTTACGGGGATGGGACGATAGTGGAATTGACTATATTTTGGCTTATCGCCGGGGCGGCGGCGTCCCTCCATCGCTATACGATGGCTATATGAATGTCGTCACTGAGTTTCCTGCGGAGGGCTACGCTGTGCATGCGGATCTGCTCGGTAGCGGGTCGGAGCAGGTGATCATCTTCAATGATGAGTCGGCATCCATTTTCAGCAGCCGTAGACTGAGTTTGAGCAAAGGTACAGGAAGGCCGCTGTTGCAGACCAAGAGGCTGTACAGCTCAACCTTATATCCTGGCGGTGAAATTTTATGATCTATGTACTTACAAAAACGCATAAAGAAGGGCTGGTTCTATGTTTATGACGCCATCGCAAACCAAAACGCTGCTGGAAACTGTGTTTGAGCGGTTGATTGAAGCTAATGCGGAAAATTCCAACAATCATATGGATTTTCAGAAATGGGAGTGGCCGGCAGGAGTGGCGCTCTATGGCTTGTTCCACTACTACAAAGGCACAGGTCACCAGATGATGCTGGACTTCATGAAAGAATGGTTTGACCGGCAAATAGATTTAGGCCTTCCGCCAAAGAACGTCAATTCCGTAGCCCCGATGCTGACGCTAGCGCATATTTACGAACAGGGAAAGGATCCGAAGTATGGGGCACTCTGTAACGAATGGGTCAATTGGGTGCTGAATGACATGCCGCGGACCGAAGAGGGGGGCTTGCAGCATATCACTATCAGAGCCGACAACTAAGGTCAGCTCTGGGACGACACGTTGTTTATGACCGTGTTGTTCCTTGCCAAGATGGGCCGCATAACAGGCCGTCAGGAACTGCTGGACGAGGCGGAATACCAGTTTCTGCTGCATATTAAATATCTACATGACCCGTCCACAGGTTTATGGTACCATGGCTGGAACTTCATTGGTCGTCACGCCTTCAACAAGACGTTGTGGGCCCGTGGAAATTGCTGGTTCACCGCAGGGGCAGTGGAGTTTCTCGAGATCTCCGGCTCTCAGGGAGCAGTGAAGCGGTTCGTGCTAGAAGCCCTTAACTCGCAGATAGAGCGATTGGCCGAATTTCAGGCTGAAGACGGCATGTGGCATACCGTTCTTAACGATCCGAGCTCCTATGTCGAGACGTCGGCGACCGCCGGGTTCGGCTATGGGATTCTTAAGGGAGTTCGCTGTGACTTCGTAGACCGGCGCTTCAAAGACGTCGGTCGGAAGGCAATGCAGGCAGTATTTAGACGAATCGAGGCGGACGGCACGGTAAACCAGGTGTCCTTTGGAACTGCTATCGGGATGAATGACGAGCATTACAAGAGCATTCCGATTACGCAGACGGTCTACGGACAAGCACTCGCGATCCTTTTGCTGACCGAAGCGTCGAAGTGAATGATTTATTGTTCCTGGTCTTTAATTCTCCTGCTAAACTCATAAAGGGTGGGATGTTTTTTTTTTCGATGTAGTATCGGAATTTGGACGATGGAGTCATCGCAGCAGTCAACGACTGCAACAATTATTTGGACTACTACGAGACGGAAGTCGGACAAAGTGTCGAAGTTACCCCTTGGATCAGTCAGTACTGTAAATTCCTTCGCGAGAGCCGACTGACGGAATCACACCAACGGGACAATGCATGTTTCATGAAGAGAATGTGGACACCACAGAAACAAGATGTACTCGCGGTTGACATTGATATAAAATTCGCTTTGTGATGTACATTTTAGGATTTAGGATTCCTGCGAGAAAGACATAATCATATCGGCAAAGGGTGCTTTATTCTCTCAAGGAATTTCATTAGATATGCCGAAAAGACCAGTCGTAACAAGGGATTCGGAATCCAGCATATCAACAGAATCATATCTATTGTGTATTTCGCAACGTTCAAAGTATAGTGTGGTTACATTTGGTTCGTTCAATTGGGCTCAGGCACCAAAGCTTATAACGATATAGAGAGGAGGGTTACACATGAACAAAAGTTCTACAAATATCAAACCGCATTTCATTGAGACTGGTGCTAGATTCAATATTGGACACGGAGAACCGAGAGTGCGAAAATAATAGCATTCTGGCTCCGGGCAACTTATTCGACACGTTAAAGAAAAACGTCCCAGGCGGAGAGTTTGTCGCGATGGATCCCTTTACGAATGAGGAAGGAAAGCATCCGAAAATATTTACGGTCCGTCCGGTATGCACATTATGATTCTGAAGTCGAGCAAACATGCGGTGGAAGCGATTAAATAATTGGATTGGATGTTTCCGCAAGACGTGTTATTCACGTTGACAAATGGCATCGAAGGCCAGTATTACATGCTCGAGAATGGCTTCCCGAAAGCAATCACAACAGATGAAGCAAAGAAAACCTTCTATAATAACGTCGATATTGCAATTATAGTTAATGGTAAAGATTATGGATCCCTGGAAAAAAATATCGAAGCGACCACTCTTGCATTTCCGGACTATAGAGAGCTCGCTAAGCAAAGCATACTCAACGGGCTGGCAGACGGATATATAGAGCCCCGATTCGATCGACCGATTGATGCCGAGAACAAATACAACAAAACGCTTGTGGATAAATCCCAGGAGACTGTCGTGAAGAGTATTTTGGCCAAGCCGGAGGACTTCAACAAAACCTTCGATTCGATGACTCAGGAATTTTTGAAGCTGGGCGGCCAAGCCGTCATTGACGAACGCAGAGCGGCGTATAAGGAAATGAAGTCGAAATAAAGGCAGAGGAGTGGAGATATGAAAGACCAAAATCCCAATTACATCAAGCGAATGCTGCTTTCATATCTCCCCATTTTGTTTGTAACGGTTAGCATACTGATCTTTATCTTCTTTTCCATATTTAATCAAGTCAATGTTCGTAATGCCATTAAAGCGAATCACTTAACGGCGGCCTTTATCGTGAATGTGGTCGACAACACGCTGAAGGGCATGGCTGACGATGCACAGAAGATGGCGGATACGAACGGACAGCTGCGCTATTTCCTTGAAGGTCCTTCAGACCGGGCACTTGAATTCGATATTTCCAATTTACTGAGCAACCTCATGGATCTTCGATACGGGCTGATCGATTCTATATACTTGTATCGGGCTAAGGATGGCTAGGTGCTTGATCAAAATGCGTTGCGTTCGATTGAACAATTCCCGGACCGCAGTTATATGCGCAGCTCCTTACAGCAAACTCTGACAGGGGTTTGGTCTTCACCACGGTTTATAGAGAATGACGGGAAAGACATGTCTACATCCGTCATCTCGTTAATCTTAAAAATACCGCATGATTCCGGAAGTCTTTGATATTTAATCATCAATGTCAATCTTTCTTCGCTAAAATCATTTATTAATCAGATGATCAACCAAGAAGTAACCGAGGTGCAGATATTCGACTCCCAAAGAAAGCTTTTCTTCGAGGGTCACTCAGCCTCATCTAATAATGGTTTGAATTCAGATATCGTATCCAATTATACGAACTGGAAATACCAGATTAATATTAAAGGCGGCAAATGGTTTGTTAATCTGGTTCATGGCAATACAATTTGGCTTATGGGTGGGCCTAGGATCGATCATCTTTGCTATATGCTCGACGTTGTACGTAACCCGGAAAAGCTACATGCTGATCAAAGCGATTTTACAGCGTATTGATCGGTTCTCTTCTGTTGTGAAGCCCATAGAACAAAAAGGAAATGAATTTGCATTTATCGAACAAGCTATGGAACGTTTAATAACAAGTAATATGGATTTTCAGGAAAAACAGCAGGAACACCAGGTTATCCGGAGCAGCAATTTCTGCAAATTCTGTTAAAGGGCGAATATGAGGACGACCGGGCTGCGTGGGAACAGGAATGCAGGGGATGACTGTATCGCAATAAACTTAGGTATGAATGAGGATGGATGGAGAGTAAATAAGCCTTGTGAGAATAATATTATCAGGAATTGAGTAATGAAGAAAGGACATGGCGGATTAGTAATAGGAAGCGGAATGTCCGGAGGAGTCAGATATGTGTACGCCCAGCACTGCAAAATTAGTGGGGGAGATCGGGGAATCCGACTTAAGTCCATGCGAGGCCGGGGTGGCTTCGTTGAAAATATCTGCAATGCATGGGCCACTTATACCATGGCGCAAGCCTCCATGATGCTGAATCCGTTCATGCCCATGTGGATGCAGATCGGTGGCGCTCTCGGCGATCAATTGAGCGCACTAGTCCGGCTGCAGTCACCGGAAGGACTGTGGCGGACGGTGCTGGATGATGACACCTCTTATCTGGAAACCTCCGCTTCCGCAGTCATCGCTGCCGCCTTGGTACTCAAGGGCCATCCGCTGCACGAGCAGGCCATTGCCAAAGCGTATGAAGGAATTGTAGCCCAGATCGATGATGACGGTTCGATTCGGAAGGTGTCAGCGGGAACAGCCGTGATGTATTCTGCAGAAGATTACAAGGCTATTTCCACCAAAAGAATTCAGGGTTGGGGGCAAGGACTGACACTGGCGTTTCTGGTGTCGTTGCTCCAGCGCCAGGGAGAATAGAGCATACAGATTGTACAGGCGCGCTTCATAGTTCCGCAAATCCAACGCTGGATTTGGCGGAACTATGAGGCGTTTGAGTTTGACCATCATATGGATAAGTAAAAAGGCGGGAAACGGATGCTCAATAAACTTAGGTCGTTTTTTACATCAGAATCTGGATGGGCACGCAAGAAGGTACTGATCGTGGCTTCGCTGCTTGCGACGATTCCCGTGTTAGTCATGGGAATGTCTGCTTATTATATGATTAGCGGGGCATTCAAGGAAGAGATCCGGCTGGCCAATAGACAGACCATGCTGCAAATTCAACAGCGGATTGATGAGAAGCTGGTCATGCTGGAGAAGGTGACCCTTCAGAATGCGGTCAACCCGGTACTTGCCCAGTTTCTTTCTCTGGAGAATCCGGAGGATGATTTCGAAACATTCGGCAAGACGATGTCACTCTTGAACTCCATGCAGGTGTTGATCCAGGACGTTGACAATGTGTACCTGTATCGTCCGGATAAGCGTCTGGTCATCTCTCCCAACGCTGGGATGAAAGGGGAAGAGATGCTCCCCGCGCACATAAGGGAGGCCGTCAGTCTAAATCCGTCAGGCGTGTGGATTGATCATGCTCTGGATTCCAGCCTGGTGCGGGAGGGCTTCCATCGGATTACGTACGTACGGCGAATCCACGCTTCCAATTCTTCATCGGACGGCTATTTACTGCTTAACTTAAACGATACCGCTTTTTTTCGCGTATTTAGCAATATGCAGCTGGGTTCCAGAGAACTGCTGATTGTAACGCCCAGCGGCAACATATTCTCCAATGGGGGCAGCGCTCTTCTGCCGAATCAGTTGCGCCAGTATGAATTTATCGATCAGCTGATGAAATCCGACATAAACGAAATGCTGCTGCAAGAGCAAGTGGCTGGCCGGAGCATGTTCATTACATCCTTAAGATCCAGCTATAATGGGTGGAAATATGTAACCATTATTCCATATAGCGATCTGACCCGATATCTGGACGGAATTAAGCAAACCACCTTCCTGATTTGCTTCCTGCTTGTTGTAATCAGCGCTGTCTCCGCGGGACTATTTTCCAAAGGCTGGTACCGACCCTTGCAGTCTTTGGTCGACCTAATCAAGAATAAAAGCGGACCTGTCGAATTCCACAGAAATCAGAGTGAGTTCGCTGTCATTCGTAATTATTTTGAGTCGTTGCAAAAGAGCAACGAGCTTCTGGATAAACAGATCAAGGAGTCCATGCCCCTGCTACGGGTTAATTTTATCCAGAATCTGTTGTCCGAACCGTTCCACAGCAGTATGACCGACCGGGCCAAGTATTATGATATTCCGCTCAAGCATGCCTACTACACGGTCATCTGCGTAGAGTTGGACAATATGCGGGGCCACACGGAGCAGGACATCAATCTCTTCTACTATGCGGTGGCCAATATCTCAAGGGAAGTTACCAGCCATCATGCAGAGGGAATTGTCATCCGCATGTACAGCGGCCATATTGCGATTCTGATTAATCATGCTGCGGAAGAAGACTCCTTGCTCGTTGATTTGAAATCGGTATCATTCCGAGTTGCCGAGGAAATACGCAACGTATCCGAGAATTTGCTTCACATCACGGTCACCATGGGGATCGGCCGCAGCTATGAGGGACTTGCCCAAGTGAGGGCTTCGTACTGCCAGGCACTGGAGGCGTTAGAATATCAACTGATTGCAGGTAGCGGCAGAGTGCTGTTTATCGAACAAATCAAGCCAGGAGCCGCGTCCTTCTCCTATCCGTACGAGATTGAACAGCAGATTGTCACCCACTTGAAAATGGCCAATCTAGCCTCCATACACAGCTTCATAGATGAATTCAATCAAGCGCTCAAGACCGAAGTAGCCAACAGTGAATACGTCCGTCAATCCTTCGCCCAACTTATTGCCGTATCCCTTCGCTCCTTATTTGAGCTGGATTCCAATTTTCCGCAGCTCCACGAGTACAACCTGTACCAACATCTCAATGAATTGAATACCTCGGAGAAGATCGTTCACTGGCTGAAAACAGAGGTATATCCGCCCATTGTTGAACATATCCACAACAGAATGGTTCACCGGAACCACGGCACCATTCAGATGACATTGGACCATATTCACCGCTATTACGATACGGACCTGTCTCTGACCCTGTTTGCCGACATGGTTTCCATGCCGGTTTCCCAGTTTAGCTATATGTTCAAGGAAGAGATGGGGATTAACTTCTCCGAGTATTTGATTTCCCACCGGATGGAGAAGGCCAGGGAGCTGCTGGAACAGACAGATACGCGGATTTCCGATATTGCCGAGAAGCTCCGGTACAACAACTCGCAAAATTTCATCCGTATCTTCAAGAAGATGAACGGAATGACTCCTGGCGAATACAGAAGCCGCTATTCCAGGCCTGACAAGGGATAATCTTAATTTAAGATTATATATTTCGCGGTTATGACGTGGTAATCTCAGAATCAGAAAGAGATTAACCAGTTATTTCGGTGGGAGGACTGAACAGTGGATGCAAGACAACAGAAGATGACTGCAGCAGGAATGGCAGTCCCAGAAGGCAAGCTGGCCTTCTTGAAGAAGGAGCTAATCCGCAATAAGTATGTGTATTTGATGTTGGTGCCGGTGTTCGCGTATTATTTCATTTTCCATTATGGTCCGATGTATGGTCTGTTAATGGCGTTTCAGAAGGGCTACAGTCCGATCAAAGGCATTTTTGCCGGCACATGGGTAGGTTTCGATAACTTTACCACGTTCTTTAACAGCTATTACTTTGGAAGATTGATCAAAAATACAATTGTGCTGAGCTTCTACAGCATTGTATTTGGTTTTCCGGCTCCGATTCTTCTCGCTTTATTGCTTAACGAGGTGAGAGCCAAATCTTTTAAGCGCATTGTCCAGACTGTAAGCTACCTGCCTCACTTTATCTCCGTCGTTGTGGTTGTGGGCATACTTAGCACGTTCTCAGCATTAGATGGCGGTTTGTTCAACCTCGTCCGTTCCATGTTTGGCTTAGAGCCGATCATGTTCTTTACAGAATCGGACGTGTTCCGTCCCATGTACATTTTGTCTAACATTTGGCAAGGAGCAGGTTGGGCTTCAATTATTTTCCTGGCGGCCCTCGCGGGGATTGACTCCCAATTGTATGAAGCAGCTAAAATCGATGGAGCAGGCAGATGGAAGCAGCTGCTGCATGTTACCATTCCGGGAATTTTGCCGACGATTATCATCATGCTGATCTTGCGGTTGGGCGCCGTGATGAGCTCGGACTTCCAGAAGATCTTCCTGATGCAGACGCCATCCACCTATGAGGTATCGGATGTGATCGCTACCTTCGTTTACCGCGCCGGCGTGCTGGAGGCCAATTATACGTATTCGACTGCAATCGGCTTGTTTAACAGTGTCATTAACTTTACGTTCCTCGTCATTGCGAACGCCATCAGCCGAAAAGCAAATTCAACAAGTCTGTGGTAGGAGGATTCATAACATGAAACAATCGGCTGGTGAACGTATATTCGACGTAGTGAACTATGTCCTTCTAAGCATGGTGATCATTCTCACCGTCTATCCCATGGTCTATATTCTGAACTCATCGATCAGTGATCCTGATCTGCTGCTTATGAGCAGATCCTTCATGTTGTGGCCGGAAGGCTTTAGTCTTCAAGCCTATGAGCTGGTCCTGCAAAACCCCAAAATATATAACGGCTATCTGAACACCTTGTTTTATGTCATTGTCGGCACTACGCTCAATCTGCTAATGACCTCCTTGGCAGCTTATGCGCTTTCACGGCCTGATCTCTATGGCCGCAAAACCATGATGAAGCTGATTACCTTCACCATGTTTTTCGGCGGCGGGATGATTCCAACCTTCCTGCTGGTCAAGAACCTCGGTTTGGTCGACAGCCGACTGGCCATTCTTATTCCGGGAATCATCAGTACGTTTAATTTCCTGATCATGAGAACCAATTTTCAGAATATTCCTACAGAGTTAATTGAATCCGCCAAATTGGATGGAGCAAATGATTTCACCGTGTTGTTCCGGATTATCCTTCCGATCTCCAAAGCGATCTTGGCCGTTATGGCCCTGTATTACGCGGTGGATCACTGGAATGATTTTATGGGCCCTCTCTTGTACTTGCGCAGCCAGGAATTATATCCGCTGCAAATTGTATTGCGGGATATTCTGCTCAGCAACAGCGTGGAGGCGATGGGAGCCGGAACGGACAGCGGCTTTGCGATTGGCGAGAACATTAAGTACGCAACGATTATTGTGTCTACTCTTCCAATCATGCTGGTTTATCCGTTCATCCAAAAATATTTTGTTCAAGGTGCTTTAGTCGGCGCCGTGAAACAATAAAAACTAAAAGAAGCAAAGGGGAGTTCAAAAAATGAAGAAACACAAGTTCGTTCTGATTGTTTGCAGCACACTTTTGACAACCGGACTGCTTGCAGCCTGCGCCGATAAGGGCAGCGAGACAGCGCCAAGTCCAGCAAACGAGTCTCCCAAAGCAACCGAAAGTGCACTGACCTCCATTCCGCTGCCCATAACGACGGAGCCGTTCACCATTAACTACTGGCGCGCCAATGATGCCAAGGTAACAGCATCTCTTCAGAATTTTGGAGATGTTGCCGCCTACAAGAAAAAGGAAGAGCTGACCGGGATTAAGGTCAAGTGGACACACCCACCTCTTGGACAGCAAAAGGATCAATTTAACTTGCTGATGGCCACTAACAATATGCCGGACGTTATTTATTACGATTGGTCTACTGCAGTCGGCGGGCCGGAGAAGATGCTGGCTGATGGCCGTATTATCAAGCTGAATGAATATATTGACCAATATGCACCTAATCTGAAGAAGCTGATCGAATCCGATGCAAGAGTCAAGAAGGAAATATCTCTTGATGATGGTACGATCTATATGTTCCCCTTCATCCGTTCCGATGCCAAAAAACTGTCCGGAACAACAGGCTTGATCATGAGGAAGGACTGGCTGGATAAGCTGAACCTGAAGGAGCCGAAAACCATTGATGAATGGTACACCGTGTTGAAGGCGTTCCGGGAAAAAGACCCGAACGGCAACGGCAAGCAGGACGAGCTTCCGTTCAGCGCAGCGGCCAACTCGAGTAGCCCTGGAATGGTCGGGCTCCACACCTTTGCCCCGGCTTACGGTGTGACCGGCGGGTTCCAATTCAAGAATGGTAAAATCGCCTATGGGCCGCTTGAGCCGGAATACAAGGCATTCCTGGAGACTATGTCCAAGTGGTATGCGGAAGGCTTGATTGACCCGGAAATGATCACCAATGACGCTAAAGCCTTTGACTATAAGGTCACGAACAACGTTGCAGGTTCTTATTCCGGAGGCATCTTCAGCGGTATGAGTAAGTACATGAACTTGATGAAGGATACGAACCCGTCCTTTAACGTAACCGGCGTAGCACGGCCGACCGGACCGGCCGGTAAGGCTTATTCCAGCAACGAGCTTAGTAGGAAGGTTACGAACTTCGGAGAAGCCATTACTTCCTCGGCGAGCAAGGAAAAGATCAAGTATATCGTACAATGGATGGACTTTAACTACAGCCAGCAAGGCCATGATCTGTTCAACTTCGGTATCGAAGGCGAGAGCTATACCAAAGAAGGGAATACGATTAAATTCACCGACAAGATTATGAAAAATGAAAAATTAACGTATGACCAAGCTCTTGCCAGCTATGCCCTTTCCATTATGGATGGACCGATCAACCAGGATCCCCGTTATCTGGATGCTCTTATAGGCTTCGACTCGCAAAGGGAGGCGAATGCTCTCTGGATGAATGCGGATGAGTCTCTTACCATTCCGTCATCCCTTCGCTTTACGGAGGATGAAGCCAGACTTCGGGCTTCTGTACTTACTCCGATCACCACCTATCTGAACGAAATGATGACCAAGTTTATCGTCGGCAAGGCGCCGATGTCCGACTACGACAAGTTTGTTCAAACCATTAAATCGATGGGTATCGATCAAATTATCAAGGTATACGAAGATTCCTACGCGCGTTATGAGAAGCGTTAAGCTGCATTAAAGAGGAGGATCGCTTGCAGGGAATAATCATAATTTATGATTATTCCCTGCAGGCGTATTGGTATGATATTCTGAGGCAGATTCCAAAACATGGAATTGCAAGCGAGGGAAATAGCAAGCGCCGGGAGGTGAGCTGCCAAGCCAATTAGCAATCGTTTCAAAGGAAAAAAATCTAAATTGTGAAAGCGAGGACAAGTTTGTGAAACGTATGACTAGGCGTTCATTTGCCATGTTTATGAGCACGGTGTTCTTTCTTTACTGCATCCTTCCCGCAACTCCCTTTCTGAGCCATGCGGCTTACGCTGAAGAAGTGCTTGAGCAAAAATTTGACTTCGGCACTTCGACCAGCCCAGTAATGGAAGGGTTTACAAAGGTTGATCAAACGACACTTTATACGCCAGAATTGGGGTATGGATTGGACCGCACCGTCGGTTCCCGCAACCGTTCCGGTGGTACGGCGTTGACCAATGACTTTGTCTTGGCTGCTTCTTTTAACTTTATGGTGGATGTACCCAACGGATTATATGATGTCACCGTATATTCCGGTGATTTGCTGACAGGAACTTCTACGACCAAGCTTAACGTGGTTCTGGAGGGTGCTTCCGTCGGGACTGTACAAGCCAAAGCATCGGTGAGTGAGCAGACGTTTCGCGCCATGGTGCTGGACGGACAATTAACCGTCGGGCTTAACGGCGTTAGCGGTGGTAGTGCCTACTTGAACGGTCTTATCGTCCGTAAGGTGACCGTGCCTGCACCGGCAGCTCCCGCGTCGGTTTCTGTAAGCGGTGTCACTTATATGCCGCCAACCGCTTCCTTGCAATGGAGCAGTGTCACCGACGCTGTGTATTACCATCTGTACCGGTCGGAGGATGCAGGGGCTACTTACAGCCTTCTCTCCCGGATCTCGGCTACTTCCTATGTTGATGCTGCTGTCTTGCCTCGTGGAAGTTATTCCTATCAGGTGACCGCCTTGAATGCCTTCGGTCAGGAATCCCAGGCAAGCGCTGCGGCTTCAGTCGAGATTGTATCAAGGATGAACATTCCACAGCCGCCCGCAAATCTGGCTGTGGCCTATGTGACACCAGCAGGTGTTAATCTGCGATGGTCTGCTTCTGATTTTGCAACCGCTTACGAAGTATTTCGTGCGGAATCGTCTGAAGGACCGTTTACGAGGATTTCCACTGTAACTGCCGCCACATACGCCTATACGGACCAAGTGGATACTTCCAGCTCACACTATTATCAGGTCAAGGCATCCAATGAAGCTGGGCAATCCTCTGGCTCCAACGTTGCGCAAAGCCAGGTATATACTGCGCCTGACTCCTTGCCGTCCGGGTTTCCGCTGAAGCTGGATTTTGGTCCAGGTACAGTTGCGGAGGGATACTTCGGAATCCAGTCACCCGTTCTTTATACGGAGGAACTGGGATACGGCTTTGTTAATCCCAGCGTTGTAAGTCTGGGCAATACAGGTACAGGCTCCAATCCCCTGAAGGATGATTACCTGAACCCGGCCGGAACGGACTTCAATCTGGATTTGCCTAACGGAGACTATTCCGTAACCGTTACTGCGGGAGATTATGCAGATGCCACAGAGGTTCAGGTTTCTGTGGAGGGCATGTCCTCCACCAAGATTGCGCTTACCTCCAAAGCGGCCGGAGAATTTCTGGAGCAAACCTTTCAGATAGCTCTGGTTGACGGGCAATTGAATATTTCCTTTGCCGGAACGGCGCCTAAGATAAACGGGATTGTGATTAACAAGCTTCCGGACAGGACAACAGGAGAAACTCCGACGGTCTATATCGCTGGTGACTCCACTGTCCAGACTTATGATGGATACTGGCAGCCGCAAGCAGGTTGGGGCCAGATGATATCCCGCTACTTTACAACCGATCTGTCCTTCAGCAATCAGTCCATCGGAGGGCGCAGCACCAAGTCCTTCATTAGGGAGGGACGTCTGGATACGATTCTGCGTTCCATCAAACCCAATGATTATTTCCTGATTCAATTCGGCCATAATGATGCTACAATCTCCAACCCTGATCGGTATGCTTCTCCCTCGGATTATAAGGTTTTCCTGAACACTTATATTGAGGGAGCACGTCAACGGGGAGGTATTCCGATTCTGGTGACTCCTGTTGGCCGCCGGGATTTCAATGCAGATACGGGACAATTCAATGTCAGCTTCCCGGCATACGTCAATGCTATGAAGGAAGTGGCTGCTGAACAGCAAGTGGACATTGTGGACTTGAGCGCCCTGAGCCGGGAATATTACAATTCCATTGGTCCTGGCGGGACGTTGGCCGTGTTCCTTCATGTTCCGGTAGGTGTATACACGGCATTTCCGGAGGGCAAGGAGGACAATACTCACTTCCAGGAGTACGGCGCCATCCAGATTGCACGCCTGGTTTCCACAGGCATCCGGGATCTGGGAAATCCGCTGTCCGCCTATGTAACGGATATTACTCCTCCAGAACATGTTCCGGTAAAACCAACAGGACTTGTCGCAGGAAGCATCAGCAACGTCAGCGCTATGCTGACCTGGAATGCTGTGGAAGGTGCGGATATTTACAAAGTTTACCGGAAGCTCTCTGAGGATTCTGAATATTCGCTGGTGGGTACTGCAACTGCTCCCACGATAACCGTTCAAGGCATGTCTGAGGGGCAGCTTTATGAACTCGCCGTAACAGCCGTTAATGGAAAAGGCGAATCTGAGCTGTCGGATGCAGTGGTGATCAAAACAAAACAGGCAGCGTTTAAATTCGACTTTGGTCCCGAATCCGCCCCCGTGATGGAAGGATATACCGGTGTGTATCCGAATACCTTCTATACGCCGGAGCTTGGCTACGGCATTGTCGACTCCGCAAGCGTTTCCTCTCGTGACCGGAAATTGGGCAGTGATTTGTACCGGGATTGGCTGGGCAAGTTTACGACAGGCTGGCAGTTTGCCGTGGATGTGCCCAATGGCTTGTACGCTGCCAAGATATATGTAGGAGATATGAACGGCAGCGCTAAAACCAGTATTACGGTGGAAGACAAAGGCCAGGGTTCTGTAACAGCAAAAAATAGTGTCTCAACAAAAGTTATTAACCAAATCTCTGTTGTAGACGGACAGATGAATTTCAAATTTGGCTCAGACACAGGCATCGCCAACGGTGTGGAAATTACTCCGGTGCTAATGGCGCCTTCCCAGTTGAAGGAAGAGGAGAAGAGTACGGACCCTGAACAACCATCCGTAACGCTGAGTTGGACTGGTGCGGAAGATGCGGCCCATTATAACATCTACCGGAAAACCGCGGATGCTTCCACGTTCCAGCTCATCGGCACAAGTCTGACGAATAGATATGTTGATTCGGCAGCCGATGTGGGAATGGAATATATGTACCAGGTAACAACCGTAGACTTGGCCGGGATGGAAACCGGACCTGCCGCGCCTTTGGCCGTATCCATGATCGATCCGTTGGTGCCGGTTCCTGCAACACCGGTCAACCTGCAATTGGGAACGGTCAACAAACTGGATGTAAGCTTCAATTGGGCTGCATCTGAAGGCGCCAAAACCTACAATATTTACCGTACGGATGATGTCGAGAAGACATTTGAGCTTATTGGTAAAACCAAGGAAACCAGCTACACCGATTCAACCGTTCTTACTACCATTCCTTACTACTACAAAGTGGCCGCTGTAAGCGCAGGCGGAGTGTCAGAGCTTTCGGAGATGTTAACCACCCCTGTTGTGACCGTGCTGTACCGACAGGCGGAATATCTGGACCGGGCGCTGGTAGCGGTAAAAACCGATGAGGGAGTATATGTCGGTTGGAAAATGCTTGGCACCGATCCTTCCGATATTGCCTTTAACCTTTATCGGGACGGGATGAAAGTCAATGCAACTCCAATTACCGGTGCAACAAATATCCTGGATCGCAACGGGAAGCTGTCTTCGGTTTATGCTTTAAAGACAGTAAGCGCTTCTGGTGCCGATAAGACAGCCGCCAAGGAAACGGGAGTGTGGGACGCCAACTACTTGTCTGTCCCATTGCAGAAGCCGGAGGATGGCATTACGCCGAATGGACTGGCTTATACGTACAGAGCTAATGATACCAGCGTTGGCGATCTGGATGGTGACGGTACCTATGAGTTGATCGTCAAGTGGGACCCGTCGAATTCCAAGGACAATGCCCACAGCGGCTACACCGGTAACGTATACCTGGATGCCTATAAGCTGGATGGAACTCGGCTGTGGCGGATTGACTTGGGCAAAAATATCCGGGCGGGGGCTCACTACAGCCAGTTCATGGTGTATGACATGGACGGAGACGGCAAAGCGGAGGTCGCCTTGAAAACGGCGGATGGCACAAAAGATGGCACTGGCGCAGTTATTGGCGTGGCCAATGCCGATCACAGAAACAGCAGCGGCTATATCCTCCAAGGCCCCGAGTACCTCACGGTATTTGACGGTCTGACCGGAAAAGCGCTGGCGACAACCGATTATGATCCTCCCCGCGGCGTGGTTGGCGATTGGGGTGATACGTACGGCAACCGGGTGGACCGTTTCCTGGCGGCTGTGGCCTATCTGGACGGTGAGCGTCCTAGCCTGATTTTCAGCAGAGGCTATTACCAAAAAACAGTGATTGTGGCCTATGACTTCAAAAATGGCGAGCTTGTGAAACGCTGGAGATTCGATACCAACGATGACGAGATCGGTGAGGCGTACCAGGGTCAAGGGAATCACAACCTGTCCGTCGGCGATGTGGACGGTGATGGCAAAGACGAGATTACCTTCGGCGGCATGGCCATCGACGATAACGGAAAGCCGTTGTACAACACTGGATTTGGACATGGGGATGCCCAGCATCTGGGAGATTTGGACCCTGAACGCCCTGGACTGGAATATTTCGATGTCCATGAGCATAGTTCTTCCCCCTATGGTCTCGAACTCCGCGATGCCAAAACGGGCGAAGTGATCTGGGGAGTCTGGACCGGTCTGGATACGGGCCGGGGAATGACGGCGGATCTTGATCCGAGCTATCCGGGTGAGGAGATGTGGGCAGCTACCATTACCAATGCCCAACATATTCCGATTTCAGCCCTATATAGCGCCAAGGGAGAAGTTATTAGTACGACCATACCTAGCTCCACGAATTTCGGTATTTGGTGGGACGGGGATTTGAGCCGGGAACTGTTAGATGATAACCATATTGACAAGTGGGATTATGTGAACCATACCACGAACCGTCTGTTTACTGCTGAAGGCGCGGCGTCCAATAACAGCACGAAGGCAACCCCCAATTTGCAGGCGGACCTGTTCGGTGATTGGCGGGAGGAGCTTGTGCTCCGGTCTGTGGACAGCTCGGAACTGAGGATTTATACGACAACAGATCTTACGGAAACCCGGCTGCGCACCCTGATGCACGATCCGATCTACCGCTTGGGAATTGCTTGGCAAAATGCGGGTTACAATCAGCCGCCTCATACCGGCTTCTTCCTCGGTACAGGGATGGAGGAGCCGGCTGAACCACAGATTTCCGTTGTTGGAGTTCCTCCCCTGGCCTCCAGCGCTCCCGGCAAGCCGGTCCTGTCGGACAATAACGGTTATACGGGATTAAGGGAAGGGAACTTCATGGTCACCATGAATATGTGGTGGGGCAATAACGGCAGCCAGTTCAAGCTTTATGAGAACGGGCAACTGGTCAGCACCAAGAATCTGACCGACCAATCCCCATCAGCACAGACAGTGAAGATTGACATTGCCGGCAAGAAAAACGGCACTTATGTTTACACAGGCGAATTGCTCAATGCATATGGCTCTACAAAAAGCGATCCGTTGACTGTGACCGTGACGGACGCTGCGCCAGGCCAGCCCGTTCTCTCCCAGGATAATTGGGACGGAGACGGCAACTACAAGGTCACCATGAACATGTGGTGGGGAACAAATGCTACCCGGTATGAGCTGTATGAAAACGGAACCCTGGTTGATTCCCAGACGCTGAACGCCCATACGCCTGGAGCCCAATCCGCCATATCTGTTATCAGTAATAAGGCTAAGGGAGTTTATGAGTACAAGGCTGTATTGAGCAATGCTGCGGGTGAGACGGCAAGTTCCACTATTACTGTACAAGTCCGTCAATAACCAGGTTTGAGGGTGTTCCAAAAGTAATGTTTGGAACACCCTCGTCAACAAAACAAGGTGGTATGTAGAAGAAATCAAGGTGCTAGGCAGCCTGTTCTCGCCTAACACCTTGGTTTTTAACGTCCACTGCGACTTTCTTGAGCAAATTATGGGCAAGGGAAAGCCACCCGACCTCCAGACTTACTTTTGGTCAGCCTCGAGGCAGGAACCGTTTATCTTGGTTTTTTTGATATCTCCAAACACGGGCTACGGCTCGATTCCGTCTCACCGCTAGTGCATAGCCTGCTTCAGCGGGCAATCCTCACTGCTTGCATTTCGGTAATACCGGTATTCGATTTCCTACCACTTTCTTTGCTCACTCGGTGGAAATGGAGCGGTTTTCCCCCTGCACATGTCCATGTATCCGTTTTTGTATCATAGGTCTAATTGTCGATCTTGCTGATGTCCTTTTGCCAGGCCTTGCTTGTTTCACGATGATACATATTGTATATGACGATAGCTTTTCGTTCATTAACAAAGGTATTCCGATTGGCATTGGCCCGTTCTGAGCGAAACCGGTTGATGGTACGGAAGTAAGTGCCGAGAAATAAGTAATTTCCAGTACCCAAATCGTTTCGTGATGTACATATTTTTTCAAATCTCTTGACAGTTTTATAAATCAGAAGTAAGATTTCGCTCAATATCATGTCCATCAAAAGGAGGAACTTATGAAAACCTATCCATGCTACGAGAAGCCGTTCAGTCTCCATGGTTTGAATCATATCCAGCCGGATACTGGGGAATACTGGCGTTTTCCGCTCGATATTCTGAAGCTGATGCCACAATACGAGCATCTTGGGAGAAGATGTGCCGGTGCCAGATTGCGATTTCGCACAGATGCATCCAGGATTATCATTCGTTATTCACTAAAGACGGAATAGGTCGACCGTTCTATGGCGCTTCCGGCGTCTGCCGGAGTAGATGTGTATATCGGCTCAGGCATGAATTCGCGTTATGCAGGTTATGTGGCTCCAGCCCAATACGGATTCAAGAATACGATTATTGAAGGAACTATCAACAAGAAACCGGTTATGGAGACGGTAACCATTAACTTGCCGCGAAACGAGCAATTGTCCCATATAGAGATTGTGGTGGAGGACGATGACCATGTGGAAGCTGCAAACCCTTATACCATCCCGTCACCCATTGTATTCTACGGCTCCTCGATCACCGAAGGAGGCTGCGCTGACCGTCCGGGGACGGCATATACCAGTATAGTGTCCAGATGGCTGGATGCCGAATCCTTCAATTACGGCTTTTCCGGAAGCGCCAAGGGCGAATCCGTCGTTGCTGAATTTATTGCCGCTCATCCGACCATAAGAGCCTTTGTCTACGACTACGATCACAATGCGCCTACGTCGGAACATTTGGAGCAAACGCACAAGCCTTTCTTCGAAGTGATTCGCAAAGCGCATCCTTCGATCCCGATCCTGCTGCTAACGCGTCCGGATTTTGATCGAAATCCCGAGGACAGCAACAGACGTCGCGCTATCATAAACGATACATATCTGACGGCCATACGAAACGGCGACCGTAATGTGTATTTTATCGATGGCCAAAGCTCTTTTTGGTTCGATGGGACGGGAGGAATGCACAATCGACGGATGTCACCCGAACAGCCTTGGTTTTATGAGAATGGCTGAGCGAATCTATCCGCTGCTGCGACAAATCATCGCAACGTAAAGCCAAAGATACGCTGTACAAAGAGACACGAAAAAACGAAGATAAGAGTGGCTGATTCCCCAAGCAGGCTGTCGAGACTTTCCTCGACAGCTTTTTTGATAATTCGCTAGCTGTGTCAACGAGATCGGATCTGATGTTTTTCCCGATAAGCGGATGGAGAGATGTTATGCACCTTGTGGAACATTTTGCTGAAATGAAAAGGATTCAAGTAGCCACACTCTTTGGCAATCACATAGATGGGCATATCGGAAAAAGCGAGGTAGCGTATGGCGTGTTGGATGCGGACAAGCTCCAGGTATTTTTTTTGGGCAAGTCCCACACGCTCAAGAAACAGCTTGCGAAGATACGAAGGGGAAATGGAGTATGAACCGGCCAGTTTCTCAATTCTGATGGATAGTGAGAAGTCCTTTTCGATTATTCGCTTGATATGCTCATAGGCTATTAAGGAAGGGTCAGTCAATTGAGCAATTGTATCGGGAAAGTGAACTTTGACTACAATGCCCTGCAGAATAGCTGGTGGCAGACTGACCCCCGATGCGAGTTGGGAGCCAATGTTGATGTAATGCAGTGAACAGTTTTTCGAGTTCCATACCGTAACCCCCATCAAACTGTTGAAGCAAAGTCAAATTCATTCTGCCAAGCGGGGTCGGACTCTGCCAACGCCCTTCGTTATATTCATAGGTTGCGCAATCAAATCACCCGGACCTTGGCTTCCACCTTCTCCTCCTCGGTCAAGGTCGCATCCTCATTAATGGCCTGAGTCTTAAACGCGTCGTCATGAATCCCTCGCATGCCCAAGGTGAAACTGACTTCATAGTTCTGATTGGTTTCTAAGCTCTCTCGCCATAGGAAATAACGTTTCCCTGGAATTTGAACACATGGATTTCACAAATGCCGGCGCCACTAAGCTTGTCGTTTACGGCAGATCCCCGATCGATAAAAATACGATTCATGTCTGGTTTGTGAATCACGAGGGGGAGAGAAATCAGCTGGTGGAGTTCACGCTGTCAGACAGCTATGAAGAACAGATTTTCGAGTTGGAAAAGGTCACCTTTTTTATCGGAAAGTCCAACAGGGCTGGCCGAGCGAGACTTGAGATCAAGGACTTAGAGCCTATAGATAGAGCATCTTTGTTCAATGGCTTGAATCAATGGGAGCGTAAGCTGAACGGTTTGAGTATCGCAAGCGAATTTACAAGGCTGACATCGAAAAGCTATCCACATAGCTCGCTCGGAGTGATCTCGAATTCCCGAGGCGGAACAAGAATAGAAGAGTGGCAAATGGAAGCTGGAACAGAACTGTATGAGGAGGCCGTCCGAAGAACGAAGGAGGCGATGAAATCCGGAACACTCAGAGGTATTTTGTGGCATCAAAGTGAGTCTGATCAGAGTCTGCCAGTCGATCTCCCTACGACAATCGAGATTTCAGAGCTCGTACAAAGGCGATCACAAATGCAAAAACCAAGCGAAAGGAAGACGCTTCGGCCGTAATGCCTTTATTGCCGGGAAATCAATCCCTGCTAACTATCCCTTCGCGCTTAAAAAGATTACGATCTTTTCAAGTAAGTGAGGTGGCGCGGAGCGCAGCAGCAAGCCGTAATCCCGCGCCTTATTCATGCGAAGGCAAGATTTCGGGGGCTAGAAGCCTTAGCCGTCAAGCTTGAATTGTTCCCGGTATTGCCCTGGCGTCATCCCTTCGAATTTGCGGAAATACCGGATAAAATTCTGGGAATTGTTATATTTCAGTGCAGCTGCTATGTCGGCGATCTTCATATCGGTTTCGATAAGCCACTTCTTGGCCGTATCGAGACGATATTGGTATAAATATTCGCTAAAGTTCATGCCCGTCTCCTGGCGAAATACGCGGCGAATATAATCGGGGTTGTAGTTCAGCCGTGCTGCGCACGATTCGAGCGTCATCTCTGTGTCGAATTCCTGCTGAATGAGTTGAATCACTGTTTCCGACAGCTTCTTGTACCTGTCTTTGCTCTCTTTCTCTAGATCACTTACAATCGGCTCCATAATATGGAATTCAAACCATGTCTTCATCTCCTGCTCGCTCTGAATACGGGAGATATGCTCCATCAGATTTCCATTGTCATCCAGTATTCCCTTGATCGTATGATCTGTATTCTCGGCAAGAGAAAGCATCTCCAGCAATAGCCGATTCAAGTACAGTTGATATTCTTTAATCCCCATATTCTTCTGATTGACTTCGTGAAAGAAGCGGTGCAGCAGCTCGCGGGATTGTTCCCGATTGCCGAACCGAATCGCATCGATAAGCTCTTTCTCTATAAATTTCGGATAATGGTGTTTCATGGATTGCTTCGGCTCCACATCCCCAATATAAAGGATAAGCTCCTGTCCGAGTCGAATGCGGTGCTTAAGCGCTTCCAGACCTTCCTGAAAGGCGAGGGACGCGTACCGCAAATCTTGGAAAGGAAGGCTGATGCCGATGCTTATTTTCAACTGGAGGTACATTTGAACGGTACTCTGAATATGTTTAGCTAGTTCCATAGCTTGACTAACGCATTTTTCTTCATCGATACTGTCTATTCCCAGAACGGTAACTTGGGATTCATGAATAAGGACGGGCTGTAAACACTGTTCTCTCGAAACGATTTCTTCAATGATATTGTTGACGGCAAAAAGCAGCAAATCTTTGTCCCGCTCGTCAAATCTTGTGTCTTCGAATGCGTCCACTTGCGTCGTAAGCACGCACATTTGCTTCCATGTGCCAAGCTGATGAAACCATTCTAGCTTCTCTTGAACCTCGTGGGCGGATACTTCACCTCGTAACAACTTGGTAAGGAAGAACTGCATGATTTGGTTCGACTGCCCTTTGATTTGATCAGACATGGCGGAATGTTGTATAGCCAAAGCATAAATCCGGTTCTGAATATCCTCGATATCGTCGCTTTCCCTGTCTTTCGCGGTGGTGTCAAATTGCGAGGTTAAAGCTTGATAGATGCCACGGATAGGTCTGTACATCCTTTGAGAGCCGCGCAACGAGATGAAGGATATAAGAGCGACGAGCAGACCTGTGATGAGTAGCGTCACTAATCCGATCGCACTCGAATCTTGCTTGATGTCTCCTATAGAGACAGTGTTGATGTAGATCCAGTGATTATAGGACGATTTGCGGTACGATACCCCGTAAGCTTCCTTTTGGAGCGCTATCTGGAAATATCCTTCACCTGCATTCTGATTTTGAAGATGGTTGGTAATCGCCGGTGGAAGTGCCTGCATAGGCGGCGTGTTCTCTGCGGGGCTCGCCAGCAGTCGGAAGTTCTCATCCGCAATCGTAAAATTTCCAAGTCCTTCTGTTTGCGCGATCAGTTTGGCGAGATCATCATTCGTGACCTGCACGATCAAGAGGCCTTCGGGCTTTGTCGTGTTGAAGGGAATGGTCTTGACCAGATTAATCGTCGGCATAGATCTTGTGGGTGGCGGCGTGCCGAAAAGTGTGGGCGTTGGTGTATACACCCAACGAGTTCCATAGGTGAACGGACCCAACTCGCTGAGCATCGCCTGCTGGACTTCCTGCGAAAGACGCTGAAAGTCATTGTTTCCGCTGTACCAACTTTCCTTCAGACTAACGAGATACACATCATAAATCCCCAGCTCATAAGCTTGCAGCGAATTGAGCGAAGAGCGAATGTCGTTTAACTCATCGAAATGATATGGGGAACGGGAAATCTCCATTTCCAATATATCCTCAAATTTGGCTTGCTGGATCAACTGTACCATCGAGTTGTCAATAGTCTTGAGCAGTTGTTCAACTCTGAGCTGGGTTTGGAGCACATTCTGGTTGTTGGAAAGTAGCACCTTCTGCTCCAGGCTGGTAGATGTCTGTACATAAGAAAACAGGCCGAGCAGCATAACGGGAAGAGTCGCAGACAGAAGAATGAACCAGAACATCTTCCAACGATAAGTTAGGACAGGCAGTTTCATCGTAAATAATCCCCTTGTTGTAGGTATCGTATCGCGAACATTATACCATACAATATTATTGCAGGAAGGTGGAATTTCCGAATATGATTATCCGCAGCGCCGAAGATGATTATTCGTTGAAGTATCCGATGTATTTCCGCGGTATTTCGGCAACTGAGGCAAACGGGTACGGTTTGGAGTATAGACGGTTATCGCCCAGGGTATGTAATGTAAGGAGTGTAAGGGACCAATATACTAACGTTCAGGAGGGTTTCTGGTATGAAGAGAAAAATGAAAGTGGTTACAGTGATATGTGTGGCATCGCTACTTATGGTGATGGTGGCTGGGTGCGGGAAAGGCAACGTGCAGAACGATGGTGGACAAGGGACGGCAGCACCCGGAGATAATGCTTCCGTAAGTTCCAAGGAGCCGCTCAAGCTGTCAATGCTCAACATCTTGTATGATCCTGAAGCGCCCAAGGCGGACAACCCGATTATTGGAGAGCTTGAGAAAAGAACGAACACAAAGTTGGAAATAACATGGACTCCTGACAAGACCTATAGCGACAAGCTAAATGTGACGATTGCTTCCGGCACGCTGCCGGACATTATTATGGTTGACAATCCCGGTATGGCGAGCATCGTCAACTCCGTCCGCTCCGGCATGTTCTGGGAGATCGGTCCTTACTTGAAGGACTACCCGAATTTGGCCAAGCTGAACCCGAATATTCTGAATAATATTTCTGTAGATGGTAAACTGTACGGCATCTATCGGCAGCGCGATCTAACTCAGGGATCGATTAATTTCCGCAAGGACTGGCTGGATAACCTCGGCTTGAAGGAACCGAAAACGATGGACGATCTGTATCAAATCATTAAAGCGTTCACGCTGGACGATCCCGACAAGAACGGCAAGAACGATACTATCGGGTTGACCGAGGACAAGAACCTGGCTGTTTCGTTCCGTGAAATTGCAACCTATTTAGGGGGACCGAACAAGTGGGAAGTGAAGGACGGCAAGCTCAGTCCAGATTTCATGTCGCCGGCTTTTATGGAAACAATGAAGTTTTACAAGCGACTGTATGATGAGAAGCTGATGAATCTAGATTTTCCTACGTTGAATCAGAAGCGGGATAATTTCGCCAAAGGCAAAGCCGGTGTCATATTCGAGAAGCCGGGCAGTACCATCGCCGTGATGGAAGATCTGGTCAAGATCGATCCGAAGGCGCAGTTAGACTTCGTCGGCGGCCTTACCGGACCGCAGGGAGATAGGCGCTATGCGGGCAACGGCTATTTCGGCGTATTCATGTTCCCAAAGACGAGCCTCAAGACAGAACAGCAATTGAAGCAAGCGCTCGGATTCATGGATAAGTTGCTCACCCCGGAAAATCAGACGCTTCTGTTTACCGGGATAGAGGGACGGGACTTCACCGTGGAGAACGGCAAAGCCATCATGAACACAAACCAGGCCAAAGCGGACAACTTAACGACTCTCTCGCAGCTGCAGTTGTCCACAGACGCGGCAATTCCTAAGAATGTTGACGATATTATTATGAAGGCGAGCAAGCTCACGAAGGAAAATGAGAAATTCGCGGTGTACGATCCGGCGGCAGCCTTCATTTCCGAGACAAAAACGAGTAAGGGCGACGACTTGCAAAAAATCATTGAGGATGCACGGATCAAATTCATCCTCGGCTCTATTGACGAGGCGGGCTTCAAGAAAGAGCTTGATCGATGGATGACGAGCGGTGGCAGCAAGGTTATTGACGAGATGACCGCTCAGTATAACCAAATGAAGAAGTAGTAATACATGATAGTAGCGGGGGGCCGAACCGTTATGAGGGCGGCTCCCGCTATGTCGACCAGACATAAAATGACGATCAGGAGGGGGAGACCATCATGAAGCCAATACAGGAATCGCTGCGGCATATACACAAAGACCGCTGGCTGCTCATTATGATGCTTCCAGGCATTTTGTACTTTATTATTTTCAAATATATCCCGATGGGAGGCATAGTTATTGCCTTTCAGAATTACCAGCCTTTCCTCGGTTTCACCGGCAGCAAGTGGGTCGGGTTCGAACACTTTCAACGTTTCTTTTCTGAACCCGCCTTCTGGTTGCTGCTGCGCAACACCGTTGTGCTAGGCTTGCTTATTTTGGTTGTTACCTTCCCGATCAAGATTGTGCTGGCGCTTATGCTGAATGAAATCAGGCTAGAAGTGTTCAAACGGGTCGTCCAGACATTGACATACATTCCGCATTTCATGTCCTGGGTCGTTATCGTTGGCATCGTCCACATCTTCTTTACGACAGAGGGCGGAGTCGTTAACGAGTTGATTCACTCGTGGGGCGGCACCAAGATCAACTTTCTACTGAGCGAAGAATGGTTCCGTACGTTCATTGTCGGCGAACGGATATGGAAAGAGACAGGCTGGGGGACGATTATTTTTTTGGCGGCGTTAGCCGGGGTAGATCCGCAGCTCTACGAAGCCGCACGTATGGACGGCGCAAGCCGGTTGAGACAAATCTGGCATGTGACGTTGCCGGCGATCCGCAGCACGATCGTCATCCTTCTCATCCTGCAGCTTGGCGATTTCCTCGATCTCGGCTTCGATCAAGTGTATATGCATCTCAATGCGATGAACCGCAACGTCGGCGAAATTTTCGATACGTACGTGTACAGCAAAGGGATTGCCGGTGGGCAATTCAGCTATAGCACGGCTATCGGGCTGTTTAAGTCAGTTGTGGGACTCATTTTGGTGATGGGCTCCAATTATTTGGCGAAGAAATTCGGAGAAGAGGGCATCTACTAAGATCGCGAATGTGAAGGGAGACTATCCATGCTGCATCGAAGAAGTTTAAGCTATATCGGAGTTATGGCAATTATATATGTGATTCTTGTTGTGGCTTCCATATTGGCGCTCATTCCGTTTGTATATGTGATCGCCGGATCATTTGCTACGAATGACGAATTGCTGCGTCGAGGGTTCATCCTGTTCCCTACGCAATTCTCGCTGGATGCATATAAGTATATTTTTTCAAGCGGCTCCGTGCTTCGCAGTCTGCTCGTTACCGTATATATTACCGTGATGGGGACGCTGATCAATATCGTATTCACGTCGCTAATGGCTTATCCGCTGGCGCATAAGAACTTGTTCGCGCGGCGAAAGCTCATGCTCGCGATTATTTTCACGATGCTGTTTGGCGGCGGCATGATTCCCAACTTCCTCATCGTTAAGTCACTGGGCATGCTGGATACGTACTGGTCGCTTCTTATCCCGGGCGCAATCAGCACGTTTAACTTGATTGTGCTCAAGAACTTTTTTCAAAATATCCCTGAAAGCTTGGCGGAGTCGGCGAAGATCGACGGTGCGAATGAATTCCGCATTTTGTTCAGTATCGTGCTTCCACTATCGCTGCCGGCACTTGCTACGTTCTCTTTGTTCTACGCGGTAGGGCATTGGAATACATTCTTCACCGCCGTCATGTATATCAACGACTCCACGAAATGGCCCATTCAAGTATTGATGCGGCAAATTGTTATTTTGTCGCAAGGCGGCGCAGGAGACTCCTCGGAGATAGACCCAAATGTCGTTATTCCGCAGCAAGCTGTGAAGATGGCAGTGATCGTCGTGGCGACGCTGCCGATTCTATGCGTGTATCCATTCTTACAGAAGCACTTTGCAAAGGGAGTCATGCTAGGCTCAGTGAAAGGATGAGGTTGGCTGTCAGACTCGCTGGTATGATGAGGTTTCATTTATGAAAACGGGTGGAATTTGCAGGTTCAAAATTTCTCCATAAAGTAAACAGGACAATTGGAAGTTTCGTCGGGATATGATTGATCCGGAAAAGCAAGCGAGCCGGAACTCCAGCGGCTGGAGGCAATCCTGTCCCGCCGATTTCATAATGAGAGGCGTGACGATGAAAAGTATCCAATTGCGTTATCCGCAAGGAAAGTTCAAGGCGTTGACCATGAGTTATGATGATGGACGCAATGCCGACAAGCGGCTGGTTGACATCTTTAACCGCAACGGAATTAAAGGAACCTTCCATATTAACTCAGGTCTGACGGGGACACTTGACCGGATGGAGGAAGGGGAGCTTGGCCGTACGTATGAAGGGCATGAAGCATCTGCCCATACGCTAACCCATCCGAGCATTGCCCGGATTCCCAAGGAATTGCTCGTGCATGAGGTGATGGAAGACCGTAAGAACCTGGAGCGGATCTTCGGCTACACGATCAGAGGCATGTCTTATCCCGGCGGATCCTTTAACCAGGCCATTAAGAACCTGCTTCCACATCTGGGCATCGAGTACGCCCGGGTGGTGGAGACGACGGGAGGCTTTGGTCTGCCGGATGACTGGCTGGAGTG
>NZ_WUWM01000025.1 GCF_009846885.1 Paenibacillus puerhi | reverse complement strand
ACTTCCCTGCGCAATACGAGCGCTTACGTCAATTGCACTCAAACGGTTGAACCGCCGTATACCGAACGGTACGTACGGTGGTGTGAGAGGTCGGCTGCTCAACTAATGGGCAGCCTCCTACTCGATTATGGGCCCGAGTCCGTTCAGGGGATCAGCCAGGCATATTGTCAGGCCGGCTTACGCTACTTGATCTGCTGCAGCCAGGCCTCGAGCTCCTGGACGATTCGCTGCTGCTGCTCATCCGGGGTGATGGAGGCGGGCTGATCGCCCTTCTGAAGGCCGTAGCTGCCGAACTGGGAGTGGTTGCCGCCCTCGATCTTCACATGCTGGGCGGAGGCGGGCAGCAAGCTCCGCGCTTTCTCGTACTTGTCGCGATTCAATACGCCATCGAGCGAGCCGGTGACAGACAGGACAGGCATGTCAACGTCCGCTAAGGCCCCTTTCGGATCGGGATACGATCCGAGGAAATACACGCCCTTGATACGGTCGGGATGGCTCACGGCGAATCGGGAGGCCATGACGCCGCCGAGCGAGTGACCGCCTATAACGAAGGAGGCGTCCGGCTCGCTGTCGATCACGGGAAGCGCCCGGTCGCCGCCCAGTACGGCAAGATTAAGCGGCATCCGGATGATGTACACGGCGTGCCCGCTCCAGGCCAGCGCCCGGGCCAAGGGGGCATAGCTCTCTGCTTGGACGAGCCCGCCAGGATAGAAGAGCACGCTCGGCTCTGTTCGACGTTCGGGGATGAAGCCGATCCAGCCGGGCTGCTCCACAGTCTTTAGAGACCCGCCGCTATGCAGCGCGGCTATCGCCCGCTCATCCGGTTTGTAAGGCATCAGGTACAGGCAGCCCGCGGCGACAAGGGCTCCCAATAGTAGCACGGATGCAGGAATCCACCAGCGGATGCGGCGTTTGTTCATTCGGGAATGTCTCATGGCGCGTTCACCTCGCTGAAGGGACAAGCAGCCTTGGCGAGGACCGGCCCTCGCCGGACAGACGGTCTGGGGCTTGTTCGAATGGACTTAATTTCCGACACTGGCATACACACCTCCTCCCCGCATTATACATGTGATATGTCGACTAATCACGAGGAGAGTGTTGGACTTGCACACTGAGTTTGTTGCCCGCTCGTTGGAAGAGATTCGATTCTGGTCACGTATTATGAAGGAGCATTCCTTATTTCTCAAGCTGGGCTTCCGCTGTGAAGATACTCAACTGATTCAGGAAGCGAACCAGTTCTTTAGCCTTTTCGAGCAGATCGAGAACAAATCCCACTCCTACACCGAAGCGGCAGACCCGGAAGAAATCAGACGATTCAACACGGAAGTTCATGCGGCCGCCTCCCACATCTGGGCGTTTAAAAGAAAAGTTCTTGGGCTTATCATCCATTGCAAGCTCCCCGGCGCAAACAACTTTCCCCTGCTGGTTGACCATATAAGCAGAGAGGCCAATTATTTCAGAAACCGGCTGGAGGAATTGAATACGGGAAGGCTGGAGCCGCTGCCGGATGCGATCATTGACGAGAATGTATTCTTTCTGCGCATCATGGCTGATCATGCCAAATTCATCGGGCATCTCCTCGACCCTTCGGAACGAAAGCTGGTCGAACAGGCACAAAGCTTTAGTCGGGATTTTGACCAGCTCCTGTTCCAAGCCGTCGATCTGAGCGGGATGCGGCCTCAATCCCAGACCCAGCCGCTTCTGAGCCAGTTCCTGGACCAGAACCGGGTGTCCGTCGTGTCTCTCCGGGATTTCAAAAAGACGGCACGGGAATTGATCGAGGCTTGCCGGATCAAAAGCATCATACACCCGCTGTTGGCTGACCACGTGTTTCGCGAGGCGGAAAGATTTTTATTCATCATCGACAGGTTTGAACTGCACTTGACAGGCAAACAGGGGATGAAGTAGGCCGCTAGCGAGCCCTGCCTCCGGCGGGGCGGCGGAATATCCGGCTCCGGACGGGGCCGCCGTGTTTGCTTATCAGGACGTTCGTCGCGTTGCTTGGTCTTGGAGAAGGCTGCCGTCGGAAGCAGGCTGCCTCCATTTTCAAGCAGGGGGGTGAACGTCTTGTTCTTTCTTCGCCATCTTGAAGTTGTCCTCCAGCGGCAGCCAGTGAATAATATTCAGGCAAAGTCTTCACAAAAAGCTGACGGATGTCGATATAGAAAGAAGCTGTTTATTTTGGGCAAGGAACAGACAGGAGAGATGAAACAGATGCGTTTTCAATGGATCAAAATCATGGCGCTAACGCTGATCGTCGCTTTGGGAGCGGGAGGTTTCTCGGGAGCGCAGGCAGTTGCGGCTACGGAAACCATTTCAAGCCTGGTTTTGAACAAAAACGAGCTGGCTCTGGAGGTCGGCGCTACCGCTACGCTGACGGCGACGGCGGTGTATGTAAGCGGAACGACGGAGAACGTTTCGGTGAAAACGGACTGGAATTCGGGAGAAGCGGATACGGCTTCCGTCTATGCAGGCGTTGTGACGGCCAAGAAGGAAGGCAAGGCGGTAATCACCGCCACCTATATGGGCAAGACCGTGATCGTGAACGTGACGGTCACCAAGCGGGTACGTTCGCTGATCAAGGACAAGCAGTTGATCGATCTCAGGCAAGGGCAGTCCGAACAGGTCACGCTGACCGCTTATTACGACGATGGCAGCCACGAAGACGTGACGAGCAAGGCCGACTGGAACATCGACAACGGCTCGATCGCTACGGTCATTAACGGCAAGGTGACCGGACAAAGCTCCGGCAGCACCGTGATCACGGCCAAGTACAACAGCCAGCAGATCACCATCCCGGTCAACGTGGAGATCGTCAAGCGTGTCGATCCGGAGAAGACAGAGGTTTCTCTGCTTCAGGGGGAGACGGAGAGCGTCAAGCTGATGGCGACCTACCCGGACGGAACGGTTGAGGACGTATCGGATAAGGCGGATTGGGTATCGGATGACAGTGAGGTTGCGGACGTCATCAAAGGCAAGATTACCGGATACGGTCCTGGTCAGGCGAGCATAAAGGCGACCTATGGCACGAAGTCCACGACGATCAAGGTCGACGTCGATCATGCCATCAAGATTGAGCTGGACAAGCAGAGCCTGTTTATGAAAAAAGGCGACACCTCGCAGCTGAAGCTGACGGCCACTTATGCGGAAGGCAACACGGAGGATGTAACGGCCAAGGCGGAGTGGACGTCTGAAGACGAAGGTATTGTGTATGTCATCAAAGGCAAACTCAGCGCCAACGGCACGGGTGAGACGACGGTCACCGTCAAGTACGGGAACAAGACCGTGCAGGCCAAGATCGATGTAGATGTGCCGCGCCGACTTGAGCTGGGCACGGAGGAGCTGTTCCTCAAGACGGGGGAGTCGGGCCAGCTGTCGCTTCAGGCGACGTATGCCGATGACACCGAGGAGGATGTGACGCGTGACGCCAAGTGGAGCATCGAGGATACGGCTATCGCCGGCGTGACTAATGGCAAAGTGACCGCCTATAAAGCCGGTGTTACGAAAGTGACGGCGACCTACGGGGGCAGAGAGGTGACGGCTTCGATCTCGGTCGACGTGCCGGTCAAGCTGTCGGCGAGCCATAAGATCGTTCAGTTTCAGGTGGGCTCTTCCGAGCAAATCACCCTGAAGGCGATCTACGTGGACGGACGTGAAGAAGATATAACAAGCAAGGCGGTATGGAGCTCAGGCGATGCGGGGATAGCCGAGGTGCGCAAAGGCCTAGTGTCCGGCGTTGGCACGGGGGCGACTACAGTGAAGGCCGCATTCGGCACAAGAACCGTCACCGTCCAGGTGTCGGTCGGCGTTCTGAAGACGCTGACGGTCGACCAGTCCAAGCTGGTTATGGCGAAGAACGAATCGAAGTCGCTCAGTCTCAAGGCTACGTATACGGACGGGACGACGGCCGATGTAGCGAGTGAAGCGGTATGGACGACCTCCGATTCCAAGGTTGCTCTCGTCACGGAGGAAGGCAAGGTAACAGCGGTCCAAACCGGCGAAGCGAAGATCACGGTGACCTTCGGCGGCAAGACGGTGGAGATTGTCGTGCAGGTGGATATGGCGGGCAAGCTGGTGGCAAGCCCGATGCAGCTGTCCTTTGACCTTGGAGAAACAAGAGCGATCGTCCTGACGGCGACCGACAGCAACGGCACATCCAAGAGCGTATCGCAGGAAGCGGAGTGGAAATCGGGAGATGACAAGATAGCTCAGGTCACGAACGGTGTGGTGACGGCTATCGCCCGAGGCAAAACGACGATTACGGCGATCTACGGCGGCAAAAGCGTATCGATACCGGTAGAGATCGGAGTCGTCCAGAGCCTGGAGGTGGACAAAAAATTCATCTCTACGAAGCGGGGAGATTCCGTACAGATCCGGTTGACGGCCGTGCTGTCCGATGGCACCAAGAAAGATATGACGGAATCCGCCGCATGGCGTTCCAGCAACTATAAGGTAGCGGATGTCACGGAAGGACTCGTAACGGCTGTCGACTCGGGCTCGGCCATCATTGTGGTCTCCTATGCCGGCAAGAGTGTGAACATCCCGGTGGAGATCGACAAGCTGAAATATCTCAAAACGAGTGAAGTGGCGATCGAGCTGAAAAAGGGCGCTACCTTCGATGTGAAGGCTATCGCGACCTACTTCGACGGAACGGATCAGGATGTAACCGTAGAAGGACTCTGGTCTTCGACGAACATCCGGGTAGCCGATGTGAAGGACGGCATCATCAAGGCGACGGGCAAAGGCAAAGCAACCGTGTCCGTCACTTACGCGAAGAAGAGAACGACCGTTGTCGTGACGGTCACCGGTTAACGCTATGGAAACGGCCGCCCCTGCGCATAAGGATGCGCGAGGGCGGCCGCTTGCGTTGGACGCACGGTCAAGCCTTTTTTCTCCGATAAGCCATGTTGTACATCAGTTCGGCACAGCCGCTCGCCGCCAATCCGATCAACCCGGGAACCAAGGAGCCGGTGGTGACGCGGAAGCCGGTATCCAGCTGGATATATTCATGATGAAACATGAGCCAGGGGATCGTAAAAGCGTGACCTGCGCCATAGAGAAGACCTGTTGTCAGCAAGAATGTGGACATCGTTACGATAAAGCTCTTCTTGTTCATGGGAACACCTCGCAGCAGTATAAAGACCACACTAATATATGGAAATAATACCCTGTTCCGGGTCGTTTATGCAAGTGGTCCGACGCCTGGTCTACTCCGGCACCGTACGAGTCGGCCCGCCCTTGGGCCCGCCTCCTCGAGGAGTAGCTGCTCAGTTCCGCCGCGGGAGAGCGGTAGGCGGCTTATTGAGGAAGATCAGGGAACATGGTAAAATAAGTGCGATCAGACCGCTCGCCGCGCTGAGCAGCCGGATAGAGGCAGGCGGGATAGAAAACGGCGGAAAGATGCAAACTACAAGGCGCTTAGCCGGATGAGAGCTTAGTGTGCATCGAATAACTATAGGATAAGGGACGTGACCTGATGCTGAGTGATAATCTGCTCGCCAAGCTCAATGAGCAAATGAATTACGAATTTTTTTCCTCCCAAGTGTATCTGGCGATGGCCGGCTACTGCTCGTCGGAGAGCTTCGACGGGTTTGCGAACTTTTTTATCGTGCAGGCGGAAGAAGAAAAGTTCCATGCGATGAAAATTTTTCATTTCATCAATACGCTCGGCAAACGTACCCATGTTAGCGGGATGGAAGAGCCTCAAAATGCTTATACATCGCTGCTGGACGCTTTCGAGCATGCCTATGCGCATGAGCAAACCGTAACCAAGCGTATTTACGAGCTGTCGGATATTGCGTGGAATGAACGTGAGCATGCGACGATTAATTTTCTGAAATGGTTCATCGATGAGCAGGTCGAGGAGGAAGCTACGTTCGACAGCATCATCCAGAAGCTTCGCCGTATCGATAAGGATAGCAACGCTTTCTATATGCTGGATGCCGAACTGGCGCAGCGCACCTTCGTGCCTCCTGCAGAGGGCCAAGCCTAATACCCCAAGCAGCCCCCGGGAGTCCGGGGGCTGTTTGCTTGAAGAGAAGCCTTGCAGGCGGAGGCGGCAGCTGAACGGGCAGCGGATCGGTGCCTCGGACTATGCGGACAGAGGAGGAATAAGTGGAAATGAGCCAAGTAAATGGGGAACAGCAAGTAGATAGAACGGGAAGCGGGAGCCGGGAATTGGGATTCGGGCTGATCGGAGTAGGGGCGATCGCAGAGCTCCATGCCATCGCGATCGGCAATCTGCCGGGCGGTCGTCTTGTCGCGGCAGCCGGTCGACATATAGAGAAAACGCGGGCCTTCGCCGAGCGGGCAGGCTGTGAAGCGGCGGGCGATGCCAGCGAGCTGCTGGCGCGTCCCGATATTGACATCGTCTGCGTCACGACCAGCAGCGGCAGCCATGCCGCTATCGGCGAACAGGTGCTGCGGGCAGGCAAGCATCTGATCGTCGAGAAGCCGATGGCGATGACGGTCTCCGAGGCGGAGCGTCTGCTGCGTCTAGCCGAGGAGCGGGGCCTGACGCTGAGCGTCATCTCGCAGCGGCGCTTTGAAGCTCCGTACCAGCTGGCCAAACGGATCGTCGACGAAGGGAAGCTCGGGCGCCTGATTTTCATCGAGGCGTTGACGCCATTTTACCGGGATCAGGCCTACTATGACTCGGCCGATTGGCGCGGCACGATCGCGGAAGACGGGGGAGCGCTGATGAATCAGGCGATTCATCAGGTCGATCTGATGCTGTGGTTCGGAGGGGAGGCGCTGAGCGCGACAGGGAAGACCGCGACGCAAACTCACCGGATGGAGGCCGAGGATCTGGCGCTCGGCATCGTGAAGTTCAAGAACGGCGCGCTTGCGAACATCGTGGCTTCGACTAGCCTGCAGCCGGCTCAGCCTCCCGCCATCAAGCTGTACGGGGAGCTGGGAGCGATCTGGATCGAGGGCAACGCGGTCACTTTATGGTCGGTGCCGGGCGAAGAAAAGCCGGAAGCGCCGTCCGAGCCGTCCGCGGATGGAGCGAACGACCCTCGCGTGCTTCAGGATGAAAACCATCGCAAGCAGCTGGCTGACGTGCTTGAAGCTATCGAGCAGGGCCGTCAGCCGTTGGTCGGCGGGCGGGATGGATACAGAGCCGTCCAACTGGTGAATGCGATCTACGAAGCGTCCAGGACGGGCTGCGAGGTCGCGCTGTCGTAGAAGGGCAGACTGCGGGCAAGCTAGAGGGACATTCTATTCAGCCTAACCGGATTACCCGGTTGAGCATGGACGGACGGATACCCTATGAATATCAGGTAAGGCAAGCATAAGCCGTTCTCTTTCCTCGGACAGGAGAACGGCTTTTTCCGTTCGGAAATCTAGCCCAAGTTTAGCGCGGATGGGAATCGGAGGAAGGCGATCCCTTGGTTGGAGGACCTGCCCAAGACGGGAGCCGCACAGGGAGCGCCCTCAACATGCCGCTGGAGAAGGGGCAGGATGGGGAGAGGACAGCTTGGTGTTTGGAGGAGTACAGATGGAGGGCAGGAGGAAGTACGGGAGGAAGTACGGGAGGAATACGGGAGGAATACAGGAGGAGCCCAGGAGAAGTACAGGTGGAGCGTAGGGGGAAGTACGGGAGAAATCTATATTTGGACTAAAGGACTCCAGAGCCGCTATTGGTTTTCCTCAACCCGTTTTGCGTGTTGAACGGACTGAGGAGCCTCTAAACGCTGAATAACCGCACCCATCAGCTCCGTTTTGTACAAATAGGGGCATCCGAGTCCGTTACATCGCAACATCGGGACTCAGAGCGCGTTTAACGGCTTTACGGTCCGACCGCGTTCTTGCGTACCCCCTCTCCGCTCCGGAGGGGCCTCCGTGATTGCAGCCCCCCTGCCGGGCGAGCTGCTGGAGGTCCGGCTCGGCGTTACCGAGATGACGATCAGAGCCGTTCAGGCCGATATGCTGCATCACAGAGGCTCGGCGTATCTGCAGGCGAACGGCTCGTCCCGCCGGCTGCGGGAGGCATACTTCCCGGCTAGCCTGACCCCGACGGCGAAGCGTCTGGAGAAGCTGCTCCGCTAGAGGCGGGATGATGCGCATGGCGGCAAGAGCCGAGCCAGGTTGGCGGAGGTGAAATAAGCAGGTAGCGATGAGCCAAGCAAGTGTGGAGGCTTCTCCTGGAGTCTCCACACTTGCTTGACAGAGGAACCAGGGTTCGTTATTCGGGCGAGCGGGACGGCTATTTCACACCGGGTAAGCCGGTCCGCACCGTCAATCCCCAGCCAAAACCTTCCATTTGCGTGACTTCGGCACGAATGGTGTTGACCCCGGCCTTCCACGTTACAGGAACCTTATGGAAGTCGATGCGTATGCGTCCGTCACTCGCGGGAGGCTGTCAAAGCGATTTCCCTTGGTAGACTTCCTGCTCATTTATCCACAAACGGAGATGGTCGCTGAAGCCGAAGGATAACAGCGTCTCCTTCTCCTCTGCCAGTGTAATTTCAGCTCTGGCTTCGAGCGTCGCCCCGGGTTCAGCCTTATACAGCCGATTGATGTTGAGGGTTCCGTTCTCCTCGACGACGGCCTTCGTCCACGGTTGTCCGGCAGTAGGCGGGCAACCGTGTAGATAAGGCTGGGATACCTGCCATTCGGTGACCAGGGTTTCGGACGGCAGATACCCCGATAGCGCGCTTCTTTGTTCAACGGCAGCGGGTTCAATTTCCTCTACAGAGAGATTGCGGATGTAGCTGGGCAAAAAGTTCCAAAAGCCGATCCTTCCCGCCGAAGCTCCGTGCTGCAGGTTGGAGATGACGAGCTGCGGCTCAGGGCTGTCGTCCAAATAAACGGCGGCTCCGTGCGGATGAACCTCGACCGTGAAGGTATGCCATTCGCCTGTGGTATCCGGCAGCGGCTTCTGGTAGGCAGGTCCATTATAGATCTGCCAGGTCATGGACCCGTTCATGATCGGATCGTATTGTATTTCTACGGGGGGCATATACACCAGCTCATAGTTGGAGGTATCGCGGGCCCCAAAGATCAATCCGATGAAGCCAACCTCCTCAGGAATAGCCACCTCGGCTTGAAGGCGATAGGACTTGAAGGGAATCTCCTCCTTGATAAACACGGGAGAGTTGGTTCCATTCAGAAATAAAGCCTGGCGGCCCTTCCACTCAGCCTGACGAGCTCTGGAATTCCCCAGGTCCAGTTCTTCTCCATGATCCCACAATGAGTACAAACGTTTGGCTGGCTCCATTCGTAGAGCCTCCTTCTGTCATGATTATTTTCCCGGCAGCTCGGCTTCCTCCGCGAGAACCGGCAGCTTCACTTTAATCGTCATCATCCCCGACTCGTAGACGAAATCGAGATGGCCCCGATGCCGCCGGACGGTATCGGCGACCACATAGGTCCCGATGCCCCGCCTCGATGCGTTGCCGGCTTGCTTGGTCGAGGCTACGGGACGCTGGAACAGACTATCCAGCATGTCGCCCGGCAGTGGCAGAGTGGAGTTCCTCACCTCTAGCACGTACAGACCGCTGCGCCTGGAGGTCGAGATTCCGATGACGGCCTCGCTATGGGCATGGCGGGGAACGGCATTCCCCGCAAGCAGGCAGCGCTTGGCCGCCTCCAATGCGTTATCGAGCAGATTGCCGGCGAGCTTGGTCTGCTCGATCAGGCCGATGGGCAGCGCGGACAGCGGCACGTCCAGCTCGAGGCGGACATCGATGCCGTGCGCCTCACCTTCCTCAGCGACATAGGCCAGCAGCGAGGCCATATGGCCCTTCTCCCCCTGAAGCGGTGCATGGATGCGCCTCGTATCGCCGGTCAGCTCGCGCACGTAGCGCTCCACATCCGCGCCGCCTTCCTCCTGCGACAAATGCTCGATAGCACGCAGATGCTTCAGGAATTCATGCCGCTCTGAGCGGACCTGGACCAGCGTCTTCTCCATCATGGCCTGCTGGGCGATCAGCAGGCTGTTGGCGTGGTCCAGAGACAGCGCCCGGGATTTCCAGCGCCTTGCCGCAAGAAACGCCCAGACCAGAAGAACCGTCAGGACGGCCCCCGCCGCACTGACGGCTGCTACGACTCCTGCGGCTCCTACAGCTGAAGAGGCGACGGCTTCACCTTTGGCTCCCCCCGCAGCAAGGCTGATTCGTTCCGCGGCCAGCCCGGTCCAGACAACAGCCATCGAGGCACCTCCTTTCTCTCTATTAAAAGTACTTCGACTGGAATTCCTCCATTTTATCTTTCGTCATCATGGCCGTTTGCTTGGTCGGATAGAAGGCGATCGAGTAGGAATGCTTGGAGTACAGACTGAAGTTTTTGACATGATGGATGTTGATAATAAACGAACGGTGAGAGCGAAAGAAGTCGCGTTCCACCAGTTTTTCCTCAAGCTCTGCGAGCGGCTGGTACGTCTCATACGTGTCGCCTGTCGTGACGATGGTCGTCGTGCGTCCCGTGCGCTCGATGAAGATGATGTCCGGCTTGCGGATCACATGGATCTCGGCCTTCTGCTTGATGATCAGGTTGCCGTGAGCCGAATCCTGCTTCCGCCGCTTCTCGGCAAAGCGCTGTACGGACTGGAGGAGCCGCTCGCGTGTGTAGGGCTTCATGATATAATCATGCACTTGAATTTCGAAGGCATGAACGGCATAGCCGCTGTGCCCGGTAACGAAGATAACGGTGGTCTTCAGCGCGTAGGAGTGTACGAAGTGGGCCAGCTCGTAGCCGGAGAGCCCGGGCATTTCGATATCGGCAATCAGGAGGTCGATCTTGTCCTTCTTGACTTCCCGGTAGGCTTCCTCGGGGTCCTGCGTGGCGAAAACGATCTCGGCCTCGTCGAGCTGTCCGACTATGGCCGTCAGCTTCTCCAGATCGTACGGTTGGTCATCGACCAAGCCGACTCGAATCATGGTGTATCCGCTCCTGTGTCAAGGTATGCTGCAGCTGGCATTCAATCCCATTATACATGATGCTCCCTATTCGCGACAGCAAAAGGACGATTGGCGACATGTTCGTAGACACCGGCATAGGATCGGCTATGATAAGCATATGAAGACCGACCGAGAGGGAGAAGAAGCAGGAGACGGCGGGAGAAGAAGAGGAGGATTAGGACATGATCAAGGTGGATGAGGTGAGTAAAGCATTTTCAGTCAAAAAAGAGACGGTACATGCGGCGCGCTCGATTTCGCTGGAGGTGCAGCAGGGGGATATTGTCGGCCTGCTCGGTGAGAATGGGGCAGGGAAGACCACGCTGCTGCGCATGATTGCGACGCTGTTGGAGCCCACGTCCGGCCATATTTCGGTAGCGGGCTTCGATACGATCCGGCAGCCGATGGAAGTGAAGAAGCGGATCGGCGTGCTGTTCGGCGGGGAGACCGGCTTATACGAGAGGCTGTCGGCGAGAGAAAATCTGGAGTATTTCGCGATGCTATACGGCTTGAGCGCCCGTGAGACAAAGACGCGTATCGAGTCGCTGACCGTGAAGTTCGGCATGAAGGAGTATATCAACCGTAAGGTCGGAGGCTTCTCCAAGGGAATGAGGCAGAAGGTGGCCATCGCGCGCACTTTGCTTCATGACCCCGAGGTCATTCTGTTCGATGAGCCGACGACGGGGCTGGACATCACTTCGGCCAATATGTTCCGCCAACTGATCCATCAGCTGCGCGGGGAGGGCAAGACCATTATTTTCTCCAGCCATATCATGGAGGAGGTCCAACTGCTCTGCCGCTCGGTCATCATGATCCATAAAGGCGAGCTGGTCTATAACGGATCGCTGGACGAGCTGTACGAAGCCGAGCAGAGCAAGGACCTGAATTATATTATGATGTCGCGGCTGGTCAGGGGGAATGCAGGATGATCTGGGGGATTTTTAAAAAGGAATTGAAGGATAGTATCCGCGACCGGCGGACGTTGATGTTGAGCATTTTCCTGCCTGTTTTATTGATCTCGGGCATGTCGCTGCTGTACGAGAACTTGTTCTTCCGGGAGGAACAAGAGGTGACGGCTAAGGTCGGCATAGCGCAAACGACCGACGAAGCCACCTGGCAATGGCTGTCCTCGATGCCGGGTGTCGAGTGGACGAAGCTGGCTGATCCGCAGGAGGCGGCCGTGAAGGGCGATGTGCAGATTGCGCTCGAGCTGGCGCCGGACTTCGCAGCCAAACTGGAGAAGGGTACCCCAGCCGAAGTGAAGCTGTATGCCGACTCGTCAAGCATGAATGTTTCCAGGGCGGTCGATCTGCTGAAGGAACGGTTTACGGAGAAAGAAAGGGCACTGGTGGAGACGCGTCTGACTAAGGCGGGTGTCGATCCTCAGCAGGTGAAGCCGTTCGTGCTCGATGTCCGGCAGCTGGAGGGGGGCGGCGAGATGGCGACCATGATGATCTCCATGCTGTTCTCGCTGATCATTACCTTGTCGGTGATGCTGGGGGGGATGCCTTCGGCTACTGATCTGTTCGCCGGGGAGAAGGAACGCAAGACGATGGAAGCGCTGCTGATCACCCCGGTCAGCCGCCTCCGCCTCATCGTCGCCAAGTGGCTGACGATCTCCACGCTGGGGACGGTCAGCGGCATCTTCTCGATCCTGGCGTTCGTGGTCGTGACCAAGCTGCTGACGGAGAGGATGGCTACGGTGCTGGATTACGGCGAGGGAACGGCGGCGCTGATGCTGTCCGCGATTCTCGGGATCGTGCTCTTCTCGGCCTTGTTCGCTACGCTGCAGATGATCATCAGCATCATAGCGAAAAGCTATAAGGAAGCACAGAGCTACATGTCTCCGATCATGTTCGTCGGGATGATTCCATACTTCCTGCTGATCGGTCTGGCACCGAACGAGCTGACGCCGATTCACTTCCTGATTCCTTTCATGAACATCTTCGCTCTGCTGAAGGAACTGATCTACGGCATCTTCTCCCTGTCTAGTCTGCTGTTGGTCTTAGGCAGCTCGCTGGTGCTCATCGGCGCAGGATTCGCGGCGGCCTATGCGATGTTCAGCAAGGATAAGTGGGTGCTGGGCAAGTAGGAGCCTCAGGTCATACGTGGAAGACGGAGATACCGGGCGGAATCGGTTTGGATGGTTCGGACGGTAAACAATCGCCGGTGTTCGCCTGGAACGAGGGAGAAAAGAAGGAGGAATACGCGATGCAGAATCGGGAACAGGGGTACACGGTGAAGGTAGCGCAAACTACGCTGGTAGCGGCCATGGTGCCGTTGATGACGGCGCCGATGACGGTCGGAGTTATCATGCTGAACCGCGCTGATAGGGACTGGGGGGCATGGCCGATAGCTGTTATCCTGCTCTGGCTGATCATCGGCGGCGTGATGTTTGGGCTGGCGATGCGGTCCCGTCACTTATCGGCGGACAGCCGGGGCATCCGCTACGGCAAGCGGGAATACGCATGGGCCGATATGACAAAGCTCGGGATACTCGCCAAGCGCCGGCAGCTGCACCTTCATATGCGTGGAAGATGGGGCTACCATATCTTCGATATCCGCGACGAGCGGGAATTCGCCGGAGCGGCGGAGGAGCTGGCCCGGCGGGCCAGCGAGCGAGGCGTGTCGGTGGAGCGGGTGTAGGTACATGGGTTATCGGACCCGGACTGCAGGTAATCGCAGGGGCCGGTTATCCAGAGGCTCTTGGACAGTTTTTGTACGGTCGATAAGCTAAGATGCGGTCTTGCCGGGGGTCGATGTCCCGGGAGACCGCATTTTTTTGTTGAGAAATTTGACAAGACAAGCGGATTCGTAATAATATAAGTTTACGTAAAAATAAATTTGTATGGTGGTGCTCATGACTAACCCCGATGGACGCGTACAGGATGTGTATCGGCTGGAATCGGCCGAGCAAGCGATCGCGCTGCTGAATCCGCTGCGAGCCGAAGTGCTGCGCTTGCTCTGTGAGCCGGCATCGGCCTCCGAGGTGGGAAGGCAGCTGAGCGAGACGCCGCAGAAGGTGAACTACCATCTGAAGGCGCTGGAGAAGGTAGGCTTGATCCGGCGGAGCGGAACAAGGCAGGTCAAAAATCTGGTTGAGGTGCTCTATCAATCGATCGCAAGGACGTATCTGATACCCGACTCGTTCGGGTGGCCGGATGACGTGGTGCAGCGGATGAAGGATCAAGGATCGCTGCGCCATCTGATCACAGCCTCCGAGCGTATGCGTGGCGATGCGATGAGATTGATGGAAGTGGCCGATGAGGAGGAAGTACCGAGCGCCGTGCTGGAAACGGAGGTTTATTTGCCCGATGAAGCAGCCAGACAGGCCTTTATCCGCGATTATGCGGAGGCGGTCCGCACATTGGCCGAGAAGTACAGAACGAGCGGGCGGGGAGCCGGCTTCCGCGTGATGACGGCCGTCTACCCGGAGCCAGAGGAGAAGGAGGGGCGGAACTGATGGATAGAAGCTGGATCAACCCAAAGCGTGCCGAAACGATGAAAGGGGATGAGGGAATGCGGTCAGCCAGACAGCTGTCGGAAGCTTCGACTAGGGCCGAGAGGCAAGGAGCGGCGCCGACGATTATATGGGAATCGCGACGGGGGCAGGGCAACAGCTCCGGAGAGGCGACGGTGCATGAGCTGTATACTGGTCAAGGTGCCGAGGGAGAAGCGGGTCCGGTAATCCGGGTAACGTCGTCCGGCTTCGGACAGCAGATGCGGAGTTCCATGTCCGGCAGGCTGTGCAGCGCGGCGTAGAGCTGCGCAGTGCAGTATAGAGCAGTGGGACGCAGGCATTCATTTGAACCTTGAAGGAGGGAAAACGATGAGCTATATTCCTATGGTAGTCGAGCAAAGCGGGCGAGGAGAACGCTCCTACGATATTTATTCGCGGCTTCTGAAGGACCGGATCATCTTCCTCGGCAGTGCCATCGATGATCAGACAGCCAACGCGGTGATCGCCCAGCTGTTGTTCTTGACGGCGGCAGACTCGGAGAAGGATATTCATCTTTATATCAATTGCCCGGGGGGCTCTACCTCCTCGGGGCTGGCCATCTACGATACGATGCAGTTCGTCAAGCCGGATATTTCGACGATCTGCGTGGGACTTGCGGCTTCCTTCGGTGCGGTATTGCTAGCAGCAGGGGCGCCAGGCAAACGGATCGCGCTGCCCAATGCCGAGGTGATGATCCATCAGCCATGGGTCGGCGGCGGCGGGGTTCGGGGGCAAGCCTCGGATATCGCCATTCAGGCCGAGCATATTCTGAAGACCCGCCGTACGCTGGACGGCATTCTCGCCGAACGGACCGGCCAGCCGCTGGAGAAGATTCAGCGCGATACGGACCGCGATCATTTCCTGTCAGCGGATGAAGCGCAGGCTTACGGACTGATTGACAAGGTGCTGCGCTAGCGAAGCCATCTCCCCTCCAGTCATGGCAAAAGAAGTAGGACCCCACCTTCAGCATCGTTGAAGGCGGGGTTTGTTTATTTGCCCGTCATCTTGCGCGTGACCAACTCCAGCGCCTTTTCATTAATGAGCGGGAAGTCGCGCAATGTCCAATAGGGGAGTACGAAGGCTTGGTCGTTCTTAACGGCTTTGAGATTTCTCCAAAGGGAGCTTTGCTTGAGCTCGTCGAATTTCTTCTCCGCTTCCTTGTCGCCTCCGACAGCAGGGAATCCGACTTGGACGAACAGGAAGTCCGCATCGAACTCCGGCAGCGACTCCATAGATATCGCCTGAAACTTCTTGATGGCTTTGACGCTATCCGGCGCCTGCAGCCCCAGGTCGCCATACACAATGCCGCCGAGCTGCGGACTGGTTCCGTAGACACGGTATTCCTTCTCAAGGACGCGAAGAATAGCGACGGTCTTCCCGGCAGCGGAAGCAGCTGCAAGCTTGTTCTTCGCCTCGGTCGCCTTGCCTTCGTATTGCTGAAGCCACTGGCTGGCCTGTTCGCTTTTGCCGAGAATGTCGGCGAAGGACCGCAAGTCCTTCCGCCAATCGCCGGTTTCCTCAAGCAGGATTGTCGGCGCGATTTTGTTCAACTGGTCATAGATGGCTTCATCGCCTTTGCGGGCGATGATCAGGTCGGGGGCTGCATCCAGCACGGCCTCCAGATTGGTCTTGTCCCCCAGGTTCTTCACGCCCTCAAGGGGCTTGCCCTCTAGATATTCGGTATCGGTAGAGCCGAGATAGGTCGTCATGGCGTAAGGCTTCGCACCAAGCGCCAGCATGGAATCGGCAAGACGATAGTCGAGCACGGCAATCTTGGAAGGTTCGCCTTCGATAGTGGTTTCGCCTTTGAGATGACGAACAACCCTCGGCTCGGCAGAAGCTGCCGCCGTCGCGGAGCCGGAGCCTGCAGCGGAAGGATTGGGAGAATCGGCAGCCGGACGTGAGGAGCATCCGACAGCAACCGCCAGAAGGAGAATGACTGCGAGAATAGATCGGGGGAATTGGGTGATGTGCACAATAGTAGCCGCCTTTACTTTAAAATGGTTTGGAGTACTAGCATTCTAATGATTATGATAATCATTATCAATAAATTCAGTCTTATCATATCGCCATGTCTCCATAAGGTCAACCTAATATTTCTGAAGCGAGCGTCTTCCCTAGATCGGACGGGCGGAAAAGCCCTAGATTTCTTCCGCTTTAGTCAGTCTAATAATAGAAATCCGATCTCAACAGCGACCGGAAGGCCGCACTTTCCCGCAGTTACGGAATGCCCCATCCTCAGTCGCATGGACAAAGGCGCGGCGCGCTTGCTATGATGGCGGAAAAGAGAGGTGAACCGGCATGCACGACCACTGGGAGGAGCATGTGGACGAGGGAATGCTGCTGCAGGCGAACCTCGACGATATGAGTCCCGAGCTCACGTCCGCGATTACCGACTGGCTGTTCAGGGCCGGTGTCGGTCAAGGTCGGCTACTATCAGGGCGAGCTCGTTCAATATGCGCCTGAATTCCGCGAATGCTAAGCCGCCGCCGCGCGGCACGGCGTTCCGCTCAAGGACGTCTATGACGAGGTCCGAATGGCGTTTCGAGACAGGGCGTCGAAAGAAAGCTGAAGCTCCCGAGCAACAACCCGGCGCGTTGGCGCGGTCGTAAAGGTGAGGTGAGAGCATGCGAAAGAGAGACTTTCTGTTTCTGGCGGGTTGTCTGGTGTTGGCGGGGCTGGCGGCGATGCTCGCGCCCGGGCGGGCGAAGGCCTGCTCCTGTGCGGCGCTTCCGGGCACGCAGGAGCAGCTGGAGCGTAAGACGGCCGTCTATACGGCCTGGAGCTCGGCCAGCTGCGGTTACGAGCGCTTTGCAGTGGGCGAATCGTACCTTATCTTCGCCAGTAGGGATCCGGACCGTCTGGAAACCGGCATCTGCGAGGGAACCAAGCCGCTGTCCCAGGCGTAGCAGTTGGCCGAGCTCGGCGAGGGGCTTGCGCCCGCCGCTTCGGCGGTCCGGCCGGCTCGGCGCTGCCGGAATCGCCGTGCTGCTGATCGCCGCCGGCTGGATCGTTTTTCGTTTTAAAGGTAGACCGTGAGCTTAGCCTCTTGTAAATCCAAAAAGTCCTGATGAATCAAGGGATTCTTGATCATCAGGACTTCTTTTATTTCGATTTCAAAAAATCAACCATTTCCTGATTCACGTATTCCGGCTTTTCAATATTCGTTCCATGCCCTACGCCGGAAATCGAACGGGTTTGAATATGCGGGATCAGTTGCTTGGCTCTGGCAAGCGCACGTTTGTAATCGTAGATGACTTCCTTCTCTCCAATGATGAGGAGAGCCGGCTTGGCAATCGACTGCAATTCTTCATTGCGATATACAGAGGGGATCAGCACTTTGTGCTTCCAACCAAAGCCTTTGATGCCATGATAGAATTGCTCAATTAAGTGATCGCTGACGTTGCCCCGGTTCTCTTTTCCGATGAACCATTTGGCACAGAAATCAATGATGACGGGACGAAATTTGAGAACGTTCGCCGCCAGCAGCCGAATGCCGAATTGCTTCGTGAAGGGTGCGAATGACGCGGCAGGAGCGAGAAGGACGATCTTTCTCACTCTGTGCGGTGCCTGCATGCTGAAGTTCAGCACGTGCCAGCCGCCGTTAGAGTGACCGATAAAATCAGCTTGTTCAATTCCAAGCCGGTCCAGCAATTCCACAAGCCAATTCACGTAATCCGCTTTCGCGGTAAAATGTTTTTTGGCAGCGCTTCGATTAAACTCTCCGATCACATCGACAGCATAGACACGATGATTGGTGGCAAGCGCCTGTACGTTCGGATACCACATTGTCGCGCTGAATCCGAAGCCATTTAGCAGCATGACCGGACTTCCGTCTGTTGGACCGGAAACCAATACGTGAGTCGTTCCATAGCTGGTTTCAACGTATACCGATTCGTAAGGGACCGGCCACAGGGACAGCGTTTTTGCGTAAGCGTCCATGTACTTCTGTTCCAGTTGTTTGCTCTTAAAAAGCTCTGATGTCTCCGGCACGGGCAGTGGGCTCCTTTTATCCAACGAAAGATACTTAACTATCTTCTTTTCCTAATACTAATTATTTGATCGGCTGAAACCGTCTTTTTCATTAAGGCCGGCAAGGCAGCGCAGCTCAACCCGTTTTCGCTGATTCGGTAAAGTATCCGATGAGAAAGTCGCGAAACTTGCGCGCAGCGAGGGAGAGGTACCGCTTCTCGTGCCATGCGATTTGGAAATTGCGCCGGCAAACGGGAAACTCGATAGGCAGCAGGCTCATCGGGGAGTTCGGGCCGCCGCAATTTCCGACAAGCGCAACGCCCAGCCCGGCCCGGACAAGACTTGCGATCCCGGCAGGCTCGTCGACCCGGCAGACGAAGTTGGGCGCAATCCCGGCTTCCCGAAAAAACAAATCGTTCATTTTCTGAATGGGAAAACCTTCCTTGTACCCGATAAACGGCTCCTCCGCCAGCTCGTTCAAGCGGATGCCCTTTCTTCCGGCAAAGCGGTGTCCTTGGGGAACTGCCAAATATACCTCTTCTTGCAGGACGGATACCGTGCGAATGTCGGGCCGATCGATCGGCAGTATTGTAAAGATCATGTCCACCTCGCCTGCCTCCACCAATTGCGTCATTTCCTCCATCGAAGCCTGTGTAATCCGAAAGTTGACATCCGGATGAAGCGCGAGAAAATCGCCAAGCGCATCCGATAGCCGGTCCAGTGTCGATGTCGCGAGGTGAATGCTGCCTTGTTCGAGTCCCGCCAGCTCGGACACTTCTTTTTTTCCTTCATCCAATAAGGCCAGCGCCTTCTCCACTTTATCCAGAAACGCCTTGCCGAACGCATTCAGGCGAATCCGCCCTCCGTGCCGGTCGAATAAAGGAATGCCAACGTGGTCCTCCAGCCTTGATATCGTTTTGCTCAGCGCCGGCTGCGCAATGCACAGCTCCTGAGCCGCCTTCGTCATGTGCTCCATCCGTGCCACCGTTTGAAAATACCGCAGCTGCAGCAGCTCCATACGCGTCACCCTCCCATATACTGAAGTATATAGCCTATATATTAAAAGATATATTTTTGTTTATTCTATTGCGATTGTAAAATAAACCAGGAGAGGAAAGCAATACGCTTTGCGTATGAAAGGACGCAGAGAGAGTGGAGAGGAAAGGAGGGAGAGCTCACCACCATGAAAGCCGCAGTCCAGCAGCAATCCGGCGACAAGTTGATTCGGATTCTAGCCTTCACGTTGGTCATTTCCGTCATGAGCGCAACGATGTTCAATATTGTGCTGCCGGAAATTGCCGCAGAATTCGATCTATCCTTATCGCAGGTCAGTTGGGTGTCCTCCGCCTTTTTATTGATTTATGCGATCGGAACGATGACCTACGGAAGGTTGGCCGATACGTATAAACTCAAACATTTGCTTACCTTCGGGCTTCTCTTCTTTGCGCTAGGCTCGCTGGTCGGGCTGTCCGCCCGGCACTATGAGACCGTTCTTCTCGGCAGGGTGCTGCAAGCTGCAGGTGCAGCGGTCATTCCCGCCACAGCGGGCATTATCCCGGTCCGGTATTTCCCGCCGGAAAGCCGCGGGCGGGCACTCGGCATTGCCATGACCGGCCTTGCGCTCGGCAGTGCGATCGGGCCTGTCGTCGCCGCTTTGCTCGTGAGCGTCGTTCACTGGCGATGGCTGTTCTGCATGCCGCTGTTCACCTTGCTGACGCTGCCTTTCTACCGCAAACAATTGAATGATATGCCTGAGCATTCAGGCCGGATTGATTGGCTGGGAGGCGGATTGCTTGCCGGGACTGTAGCCTTGCTGCTGCTGGCGATTACGAATCAGGCGTGGATATCCGCCGCCGGATGCCTGGCTTTGTTCGTCCTGTTCATCGCAAGAATCCGCTCTGTGCCGGACCCGTTCATCAAGCCGGGCCTGTTCCGGGACAAAAGCTATTCGTTTGGGCTGACGATTGCATTCCTGGCGACCGGAATAGTGCGATTTCCCGCTCGCTGCCGAAAGAGCAAACAGGCGCAGGCATGGGGCTGCTTGCGATGCTGAACTTTGTTTCCGGCGCCATCGCGGCGAGTGTTTACGCCAAAATGGTCGACCAAGGCGCGGGCATCCACTGGAATTCGGCGAACTCGCATCCGGCAGCGTCCGTGTACAGCAATATTTATCTGGTTCTTGCGGCTTTGCATGCGGGCATTTTGTTGATCTATTACCTGCAGTTTGGCAGAGCGAAGCCTGCCGTTGGGAAAGATGATTTTTTATAAAGAGCAATTGGGGAGGAATCGAAATGAAGCCGCTAAGCATCGGCATTATTCTGGGAAGCACACGCCAGGGACGCGTAAGCCCGCAAGTTGGCAATTGGGTGAAAGAAATTGCGGATCGAAGAGGAGACGTCCATTATGAAATCGTAGATATTGCTGACTATAGATTGCCGTTTTTCGGTGAAGGCACGGGGGAGGAGCCTGGCTTGGCCGCCTGGTCGGCAAAGCTTTCCGGTCTGGACGGGTTCGTCTTTATTGTCCAGGAATACAATCACAGCATTACGGGTGTATTGAAAAATGCGCTGGACTCAGCGCGGGATGAGTGGAACAACAAGGCAGCCGGCATCGTTAGTTACGGTTCAACGGGCGGAGCCCGCGCGGCCGAGCATTTACGCGGAATCTTGGGAGAATTGCTCGTCGCGGACGTTCGCGCCCATCCGACGCTGTCGATATTTACGGATTTTGAGAATTTCAACACATTTAAACCCGCCGAACTGCACGCGGATAAAATAAACGCCATGTTGGATCAGCTAATCGCATGGAGCGGCGCATTAAAAACGTTACGCTAACGACGTAGCAAATAGGGAAAAACAAAGGAGGATGATAGCATGAGAGCAGCAGCATTTCGTTCGTACGGGGGACCCGAGGTAATGGAGGTCATGTCGGTTCCCGATCCGAAGGCAGGTCCGGGACAAGTCAGGGTTCGGTTGAAAACGGCCGGCGTACAGCATTACGATTGCAGCGTACGGAGCGGCTGGGCGCCGCCGGGTGTCTCGGTTCAACTGCCGCAAATTCCGGGTAACGAATTCGCGGGCATCATCGATCAAGTGGGCGAAGGCGTAACCGGCTTTCACGCAGGCAGCGAGGTGCTCGGCTTCGCCCTGCTGAATTGTTACGCGGAATACGTGGTCGTGGGCGTAGACCAGATCGTAAGCAAGCCCCGGAGTATGAGCTGGGAAGAGGCGGGAGGGTTGACCGGCAACGGCCAGGGGGCGTATATCGCCTTGAAGGCCATCGGCGTCGGGCCGGGCGACACCGTATTCATCAATGGCGCGGCCGGATCGCTGGGGGCTTTTGCCGTACAACTGGCGAAGGAGTGGGGGGCTAAGACCGTCATCGGTACCGCCAGCGAGCCGAACCACGATTACCTTCGTTCGTTGGGCGCCGTTCCGGTAACGTATGAAGCAGGTCTGGCCGAGCGGGTACGGGCGATTGCGCCGGACGGCGTCGACGCTGCATTCGATACGGCCGGAGGCGAGGGGATTCGGGCTGCGGTGGACTTGGTGAAGGACAGGCAACGGGTATGCACGTTCTTCGCCTATGACCTCATCGAGGAGCTCGGCCTTCGCGTCATCCGCGGCGAACGCTCGGCAGCCCGCCTTGCAGAACTGGTCGAACTGCATTCCAGGGGCAAACTGCACATCCAGATCCGGGAGACTTTCCCGCTGGATCGGGTCGGCGATGCTCACCGGGCCATCGAAACGAGACACGGCCGCGGGAAAATCGTCCTCACCATCGGCTAAACGGGGGCCGGGACTGGTGTGCATGGAACGGCTGGCCCGTTTCGACCTGGCACCCGGCGCCGCTGGATGGCGGTGATATATGGCGGCGCCAGCTGACGTCGAGCACGGGCGTGTGGCGTGGGGCGGCTGGCGGCCACCGCTGGCACTGCCCGCCTCGGGAGCCAAGCTCAATTGTCGTCTGAATGGCTGCGGTCATGCGTGTGCTCGTGGCAATGCGTGTGGCTGTGATCGTGCACATGCTCGTGGTCGTGCGCGTGGCCGTGACCGTGTGCATGCTCGTGGTCATGGGTGTCGCCGTGGCTGTGTACGTGCTCATGGTCGTGTCTGTGTGCCCCCACCACGGCCCGGTTGGAACCATCGAATCGTCCGCTACCGTGTGCCGCGCGGGCCAGTTGCGCCCCGCGGTTTTCGCGGTTTCTCCGAATCCACTCACCCCACTAACTAGTTACGTCCGACGGTTTCGCAGTTTTTGCAGGGCTGTTGATTAACCATATTTTGTAACAAGCTTGTCGCGTGTGTATAGCCACAACTGTAGTGTCCAAGCGGCTGAAAGGTCATGAATGCCTAACAGTCTGACGAATGTAGCGAACCACGTTTGCTCAAGTGACGGTACAAGGGGGCTTACCTCGTCAAACAAGTGTTTGAGCAGAACGTAAATAAGTAAGGCCGTAAATAGCTGACCGTATACCGCATTGAGCGTAGTGCCAAACAGCGTGGAGAGATTGAGGCGCTGCTTGATCCAACGAAAGAACACCTCAATCTGCCACCGTTCTCTGTAGATCTCGGCAATGGTTTTGGCAGGCAATCACACCAAACTGGTGGCCAGGATCACAGGATTGCCTTCGTCATCCTTAAGAATCACAACCCTATGCCGGTGCTCCGATTTGCTCTCGCCCGTACCCAGGATGCACGTAAAATCTTGCTCGATAGGGGATTCCGGCGGCCGTTTGCGTGTACGATGTCGCACCTCTTTAAACACCGTACGGTCTCTCAGCCGAACAACAAATGTTGACGTTCCGTCAGGTAGCGATCGAATCGTTTGTGGGCGCCGTATGCCCGGTCGCCGACGATAATATAGCGATGATCCAGCAATTGTTCGCTCAAAATGAAATCCGACTCGTTTCCGGTCGATTCCACCACCTTATGCGATCGTCCATGGTCCGGCAAGTAGGCCGTATGCTGCTTGATACCGGCGCACTTGCCCCTCATCGGCGCCCAAGGCAACCGGCCGGATCCGGTCGTAATTTTGGTGGAATCCAGAATCAGCAAGGACTTGGGAATGTTGAGTTTTCGCTTGACGGACGAGAACAGGTACCCAGCATCTGTTCAAAGAGCATCTTAAAGAGCTTATACTGGACAGCCTTGGCTTTCTTGGAGATGGTGGAATGGCCCGCTGCTTCAAGCCCGCATCCCGACGCCCGATGCTCGCCGTCACGAAACCCTTTCCACTGTTGAAGGGACGATTGGCCAAAGAACAACAAAAGCTTATGAATGGTAAACGTTCGCGCTGTATCGACATAACCTGCACTTTTCGCTACTTCACGAACCTGCTCTTCTGGGAACATGGTAGACTTAACCATGAGGTCGCCTCCTCGGATCGTTTGTATTGGGTGTACTAACGATTACCTAGAGGCGGCCTATTATTCCATTAATTGGTTAATCAACAACCCTACCATATTACCGAAGTAATCATTGTAAAATAAGGTAGATTATAATAACTTATTAGTAGGTTTCATTATAGAGCCAGAGGGAGACGCCTGAATGAAGAAGCTTACAAAGTTTAGCCGCAAAGTAGCGCATGCTACCGCTGCGGCGCTGCTGCTGACTGCGCTTGCATCGCCGGTCGTGGCCTATGCGGGAGCGGCGGAGGACCGGCACGCGATCCCGGCGGTCATCGAGCAGACGACCTCCTCGGTCGTTGCTATTATCGGCAAGCCGGTCGACAGCAAGAAGGTGTGGGAGGCAAGCCGCTACAATCTGGCGCACGGTACGGGGGTCATCGTCCGAAGCAACGGATACATATTGACGAATGCGCATGTTGTCAAGGATATGCATAATATGACAATCGTGCTGTCTGACGGCAAGTCGTATACGGGCAAGACAACGCATTACGATGAGGAGAGCGATCTCGCGCTGGTCAAGATCGAAGCGACGGGCCTTGCGACTGCAACGTTCGCGAGTCCTTCGGATATCCGGGTGGGCGAGCCGGTCATGGCGATCGGGACGCCGCTGTCTTTTGCGCTGCGTAATTCCGTAACGTACGGTATCGTCAGCGGGATGGAGCGGTCCGTCCAATCGAAGTATCAGCTCATCCAGACCGACGCGGCCATCAATCCGGGCAACAGCGGCGGAGCGCTGCTCAACATGAAGGGCGAAGTTATCGGCATCAACACGCTGAAGTATGTCGAGTACGGCGTGGACAGCCTCGGCTTTGCGATTCCGGTCCATACGGTACAGCATGTGCTCGATCATTTTTTCAAATACGGCAAGGTCAAGCGGTCTTATCTGGGCGTCGAGCTCGGAGAAAGCTGGGAAGCCGTCGTCGGCATTCCTTCCAGCAACGGGCTTGAGGTAACTTATGTCGAGCCGGACTCGCCGGCCGCGAAGGCAGGAATCAAGCAAGGCGATGTGCTTCTCTCCATCGACTCGGCGCCTACCGGCACGCTGGTACAATATAATGAAGCGCTCAAGAATTATTTGCCCGAGCAGAAAGTGAAGCTGACGCTGAGTTCGGGGGGCGTTCAGCGGGTGACTGAGGTTACTCTGGGCGAAGACGAGTCCAGCACAACCTCGCTCGTGCAGGATGCGAGCGGCTCTTATATCGACGCCGATCAGGGTAAGACGCATATCGGCGACAGCTATTACGGCTGGTCGATGAAATACCCGGCAGGCCTGATCAAGCGGGACCAGGACGCAGACGGGCAGAGCGTGTCGTTCTCGGACGCCAAGGGCGAGTTTTCGATCGATATCTCCATTGAGAACGATCAAAGCGCCGATCTTTCTCCGCTGGGACTGCTTCGTAAGCTGGACGAGTATCACTATGGCGATACGATTCTGGAGAAGCGCTATGTGAATGAGAAGACGAACCCATACGCCATTCTGGTCGGTAAAGGCGGGTATGGCGGGGAGATTTATCAGAGCCGGGTCTTCCTGCGGGGAGATAAAGTGTTTCATATTATGCTAACCGTCTATAGCGAGGAGCTGTATAACAACAGCTTCAAACGCAATAGCTTCAATGATCTGCTTGAATCATTCGTGCTTTCTTACGACGAGAAAAATGCGGGCCTGAAGGATATTTCCGTGCATCAGGCCACCGAGACGGTCGTTACGGAATACGGCATCGCCTTCGATGTGCCGGCGGACTGGGACGGCGGCGGATGGGGCAGCAGCTTGAACTACCACAGCGAGGACGAAGAAAAGTCGCTGATGATTACCGTGACGTCGGCTGCCTCGGGCGATACGCTGAAGGCATGGACCGAGCGGGACGAGCAAAGATTCGCCGAAGGCTACGTAGCCGACTACCGCAAGGTGGAAGGGAGCCGGGAAATTACGATCGATGGCGTTCCGGCTATGGAGGGCCTGTATTCGTACACGATGGGCGACAAGTGGCGGCATATCCGCGTAATCTATCTGATCAAAGACAAGTACAAGTACGAGCTCGCCATGTTCTATCCCGATCATGCGGATCTGGAGGAAATGGATGACATTTCGGAAGCCCTCAAGGCGTCTATCCACTTCCCGAAGGAAACGGCCAACCGTTCGCTTGGATTTATTCAGGACGAGGCGGATCTTCTGGACAAAAGCCGGACGACTACGTATACGAACAAGAAGTATCGGTATACCGTGAAAACGCCGGAGGTCTGGTACGGCGGATACGGCGGCGATAAGGATTCGCCTGTCAAATCATTCCTCTTCGAGGGGGGCGGACTGACGATCGCGGCTGAGGACTCGGGAGATCTGCAGAGCAGGCTGAACGCTCTGGAGAAGGAGCATAAGAAGAATGCCGAAGTCGACTCCGCTTATACGTATACAACCACGGATGAGGACTTGTTCGGCCTTAGCGTGAAGAAATTCGCCACGCAATACAAGGCGCGCAATATTCCTTATACCCAGCAGGAGTATGTGTTTGAGAAGGACGGCATCGTCTACTTCATACGTCTGCGCATCAACGATGCGGTAAAGACCGATGAGCAGTGGAAGCGTCTGAACGATGCTCTTCTTTCGTTGACATTTACGCAAAAATAAACGAATCTTACGCCCTTTGTGAGCCGATAAGGCCTGCAGAGGGCGTTTTTGTCGGGATGGCATCGAAAATGATTTCCGGTGGCCTAAAAGAATCGGCGAATTAGACGTTGACAGTGATATTGATAAGCATTATCATTGATAGTATCCAATAATGAGAATCATTATCACATTTGAAATAGATACCTTACATACGCAAGGAGAGAATATCATGTCCCGATTATTCGCAGAGCGGCTTCAGATCGGCTATGGAGAAAGAATGATCGTTAATTCGCTAAATGTCGGTATTCCGAGCGGGAAGATAACAGCGCTTGTGGGCGCCAACGGCTCCGGCAAATCGACGATTTTGAAGACAATGGCTAGGATCATGAGGCCTCATAAGGGAGGCGTGTTCCTCGACGGCAAGTCGATTCATCAGATGCAGACGAAGGAAGTCGCCAAGCAGCTGGCGATGCTGCCGCAAAATCCGGTTTCACCGGAAGGGCTGACGGTCAGTGAGCTCGTCTCGTTCGGACGGTTCCCTCATCAGAAGGGCTTCGGCTCGATGACCAAGGAAGACAAGGAGATGATCGCCTGGTCGCTGGAGGTGACGGGGATGAATGAATTCGCCGACCGTCCGATCGACCAGATGTCCGGCGGACAGCGTCAGCGCGCCTGGATCGCCATGGCGCTTGCCCAAGGCACGGATATTTTGTTTCTGGACGAACCGACGACCTTCCTGGATATGGCGCATCAGCTCGAGGTGCTGAAGCTGCTGGAGCGGTTGAACCGTGAGGAAGGCAGGACGATCGTCATGGTTGTCCACGACCTGAACCATGCTTCGCTCTATGCCCACCATATTGTGGCGATTAAGCACGGCGATCTGATCGTGGAGGGCAGTCCGGCCGAGGTCATCACCTGCGACATGCTGCATGAAGTATTCGCTATCCGGGCGGACATTGTTCCCGACCCGCGCACAGGCGCCCCGCTATGCTTCCCGTATGGCCTTGCTGGCGATGCCGAAGCCAGAGATGTCGCCCCTGCCGCTGTGGAGCAGGCTGTGCCGGTGCAGGAGCCGGCAGTCAAGGAGAAGATCGGATACCGGCAGAAGGTAGGAGCGGTGTAGCTTCGGATGTACCAAGGATGCGCGTTTGTCCTGACCAAGGGAAGCATAAAGATGGAACCGCCGGCGGAAGGCCAGCTGGTGGAAGAAGGGGCGGCTGCGGGAGCAGGCCGCTTTTTCTTATGAAGAGAAGTTCTAACCTCCCTCAGGCGGTTATCTCTAGGGCGCGGCGGGCAACGGGCTTAGATAGGCGTCTATCGCAGCCGCTCTCCGATCCACTGGGCAGCCGTCCCCGGATGGGATACAGGGAAATAATGACCACAGTCCACGTACTGGACCGCGGCAGAACCGGAGCAGGATGCGGCGTCCCTGGAGGTGGTAATATAATCGGGCAGCCGGTAGGCGCGATCCTTGCTTCCCCATAATATCGATACGGGAGGGCCGACTGGCTCTATATCGGTCGTTGTCTTCCTGGAGCTGAGATAGCTCATCGCATCGGTCATGGTGATGCGGACCCGGGCCGAAGCGAGCTCAGCCAGCGCATGGGCCATAAAGCTTTCCGGCGCGGGTTCCCCGGGAGGAAAGCTTCCGTCGGCCTGCAGCAGGCGTCTCAGACGGCTGGCCGTCATCGTGCGCAGCGCGAGCCGCATGAATCGGCGCGGAAGGCGGTAGCTTGCCGGGGCTGGAGAAAGCGCCGGCTGCAGCAGCAAGGCCGACGACACAAGCTCAGGCGCCGTGTCGCGCACGCGCAGCGCGATAAGGGCGCCGAACGAATGTCCGACCAGCGCGACGGGTACGCGGGCTGTCCGTATCGCGGCAACGACGGCATCCACGTAGCCTTCGAGGAAGCGGGCGGGAGCCGCCGGCTGCCCGGAATGGAAGGGCGATCGGCCGAAGCCGGGCAGATCGGCGAGCCACAGCGGACGCCCGCGGACCGCTTCGGGCAGAAGCTCCGCTACAGGAAGCCACGTATCGGCGCTGCCCAGCAGGCCGTGGAGGAAGACGACGGGAGCGCCTTCGCCGTCGCGCTCCAGCGTAGCAAGCGGCCCCCGCTTACGGCGGGTGAAGCCGCTGTCGATATCCGAGCGGGCGCCATGATTCAGTCTGAATTCGAGGTCTGCAACCACATGGGGGAAGTGCCTGATAGAGAGAGGTTCAAGATTATGCTCCTGCTGCAGCCGGTACAGCGAATCCGCCTTATAATCATCCTTCACGATGAAAACGAGAGATTCCTTGGGGATCCCGAGCATGCCTCCCGCCGGACTATGCATCAAGAGGCGGACCAGTCCGAGGGGCACGCTTCCGAAGGCGTCAGGCACGCGCAGCGTATGAGCAATATCCGTGACCAGACTGCGCATAGAGCGTCGGCTTAAGCTGTCCAGCAGGTAATAGGTATCGCTGCGCGGCTGTTCCTGCTGAACCAGCGCATGAATGGCCGCGGCTACCTGGTCGGCATGAACGAGCGGGAGCCAGTGTTTAGTTCCGCCGGGGACGAGCGGCATGCGCCCCTTGCGCACGGCATCCACGAGCAGCCCAAGCCCGGCGGTCTGCTCGGTGCTGCCGGTGTCGGAATCGCCGATGACGACACCCGGATGGACGACGGATAACGGGAATCCGATCAGCTCAGCGCCTCGGCGGAGATGCCAGTCGGCCAGAAATTTGGTGCGCTCATAAGGCGGTTGGCCCGGTGGCTGGTGGGGCGGCTGAGGCTCGAGAGCATGAAGCTGGTTGATCGGGCTTTTGAAGCCAACCAGATGAATCAGATGGCGCAAGCCATGCGATTGATGAGTCGCCTGAGCGAGCTTCAAGAGCTCCTCGGCCGCTTGCAGAAAGACGCGGGCTGCTTCCCTCTCACCCAGCATAATGTTCATGGGGCCTCCGGCATGCACGATGATATCCGTCGTATCGCTTATCCGTTTGTAATCGCGATCGCTCATGCCGAGCCTCGGCGCGCTTAAATCGCCGATCACGGGCTCGATGCCATAAGCTTGTGCGGCGCTGATGCGGCGGATCATGGCTTCGTAGCCCGCCTGCGTCCGTACCAGCACTCTTAGCTGCCGTCCCGGGCCTGCAAGCGCGTCAACGATGCGCCTGCCGATAAATCCGGTACCTCCGGTCAGAAATATAGAAGTTATTGGGGACATGTCAGACATAGCTGCACTCTCCTGTTCTGTATTAGTACTGTTTGGTGCTAATAGGGTCAAAAAGAAAACTTCAGCTTATCGCTAAAGTTTAGAGCTTGCGCATTCCTTCACTCCCCTCCTGCCGGAACGCTGCCCGGTTGAGGAGTAGAAGAAGTCGAGGCGGGGGACTTCGTTACGGAGGGTTGCACAAGCAAACGGAGGGAGTCGAGCAGATGTGACTTAATCCGGTCGTCTTCCGTCGCATGTGACAGGAACAAAGCTCCCTCTACCGAAGCAACGATAACAGAGGCCAGTTGTTCCGGCGGGAGGGCGGGATGGATGTCTCCCCTTGCTGTCCCTTCCTTAAGCAGCCGTTCCACAAGTGCCCTCTGGTCTTGGAAGAACTGCCCGATACGGGCTCTGCCTTCTGGCCAGTCCCCGGCTGTTTGCATATATAGGGTAAGGAACGGACAGCCGCCAAGACTGCTCTTGACTGCATTTTGTTCAAAAAGGGCGTGCAGCAGCCTCTCCAGCTTAGCCGGGACTGACAGGTCCTCCAGTATTGCAATGTGCGAAGCCAGTGACTGATAGTGGGCGATCATGCGATCGACGATAGCACCCAGCAATTCCTCCTTGCTTTTGAAGTGATAATAGATATTCGTCTTGGCTACCCCGCTGGCCGTCACCAGGTCATCCATAGAGGTGATAAAAAATCCATTGGTCAAAAACATCTCGGAGGCAATATCCAGAATCCGGTCTCGATTTGAGCGTTTTGTTTTCATGATTAGTACTATACGGTGCTAAATGGTAAAAGTCAAGATAGAGAATGATCGGATGTTTTGCGCCATTCGTGGCTTTTCGTATGTTTTCGCTGATTTTCAGCAAGGAATATCGGGATATTCCGTTGTCTTTTCAATCTGGAGAGATATAATAAAAGTAAAGCCTTACGGTGTTGATGATCATCCTAGTCGCGCTGATGTCGAATCATGAGATCCGCTGCAAGCTTCTCGTTCGTCTCGGAACAGCCGAAGGAAACGAACATATCGGAGGAACAAGAATGGCCCCGCAAACCAGCATCCCTTTAACCAACAAGATTCAAGTCCCAAGCGGTTCTCATATTTTGTATTTTTTTAGCGATTATGATAAGTATATCGACAATGCTGTTTCTTTCATTAGGTCGGGAATGGAGCTGGGTCAGCCCGTCATCATCATCGATACACCAGAGATCAACGGGGCTGTAGAGCGGAAGCTTCTCATGGAGATGGATGAGGGACCGTGGCGTGATCGCGTGCACTATATGAACCGGGCGGACTTCCAGGAGAACGACGAGGAGGTTAATCTCCAGGCTCTGCTGTCCCCTATTCTTGGACTCATGGAGCCGGCCGAGGAGCATGATACCGGTATTCGCGTATGGGGCCGGTTAAGCCGGAATCCGCATGACGAGAGGCCGGACGGGTCATGCTCATGCAGGGCGGAATGCGGCGCCGTACTTGATGAACGGAGATTTTTATCCGTGTGCGCTTACGATGCCCATGCCGTGACTGCCGCCTTACAGCTGAAAGCGCTGCAAACACACCCTTATTTGATGACCGACGATGTGCTTGTCCTATCCAGTCTGTACCCGCATAAGGCCCGCGAGGAAGCTGATTCTCCGGTGCTTTCCGCACAGCAGGATCTGGAATCGCAGATGGACCTGTACAAGCAGAAGCTTGATTTCGCCCATGTGGTGTCTCATGAGGTTCGCAATCCGCTTACGGTTATCAAGGCGTACTCGACGCTTCTGATGAATAAGGTTAAGGACCCGGAGGACAAGGACAAGCTGAAGGCTATCTGTGACTATGTCGTGCTGATCGATAATGAAATCTCCCATATCATTAGTACCGAGCAGATGCTGTCGACCGATGCGCTGTGGCGGCGCAAGCTGACGGTCCCTAAGGCCTTGCTTCTGGAAGTGATGGAGATTATGGACGTGAAGGCCCGAACCCAGAATATCCAGTTCCATCCGAGCATCCAGCTGGGGGGCGACGAACGGCTGCTAAGCAACGCGACCGGGTTCAAGTTAATCGTCTCTAACATCATCAGCAATGCGATCAAATATAGCGAGGAAGGGCGGCCTGTTTATTTCAAGGCGTACTGCGAGGAAGGTCAGCTCGTGCTGGAGACCGAGGACTTCGGTGTCGGCATGAACGAAAGCCAGCTCCAGAGGCTCTTCCAGAAATACGAAAAGACCAATGACCAGAAGGGCGGCCAAGGGATCGGTCTGTTCATGGTGAAGCAGCTGGTGGAGCACCACCAGGGTCAGATCGAGGTCATCAGCCGCCTTGGAGTAGGAACGAAAATGACGGTGAGGCTTCCGATGAACGAGCTATCGGCCGAGGAGTCGGCCATGCTGTAGAAGCCGGGGGCAAACGCCTGAGAGGCAGGCCGGGCGTCTTCAGGACGGAGCGGACGGGACGGGATGGCCTCACGATGATAAGCACAAAGCACGGGGACCTTCCGCTCTGAACTCAGGAGCGAAGGTCCTTTTCTTGTCGTATCGCAAGCCGTGGGGGGACTACTCCCGGGCGCTCGGACAAAAGATGGCGCAGCGCAAGGAACAGAGCGAGGGTGATGCCGGTGCCGAACAGCAGGTCGGAGGCATAGTGCGCGCCTGCTACCAAACGGCTGTAAGAGGTTGCCGAAGCCCAAAGCAGAGCCGCTGCCCAGGCTGTACGGATCACCGCAGGCCTCGCCAAGGCTGCCGAGGCATAGACCGGTAGCAGCACCAGGGTCCAGCTGTTGGCCGCGTGCGAGGAAGGAAAGGAACGATTACCCGTCGGCCCCATCGGCATGTGCCAGGGGGTATAGTCGGTGTAGCCGGGAAGCAAGTCCCGGAAGCGGACCCGGCCCCATATCCACTTGAGCGAGTGGACGAGCGCAAGCTCTCCTCCGACGAGGAGCAGGGTAAGCCATGCGGCTTGGTTGAACCTTGCAAGGCGGTTGGCGGATACCCTTCGCAGCAGCAGCTGGACGATGATCGCCGCTGCTAGCAGAAGCAGCGCCGCAAGAGCCCACCCGGAGGCAGTCAGCTCTTGATGAAGCGCGCGTGCCGTTGTCATATGGACCAGCGCAAGACCGGCAGCGAGCTGGACCAGGGCGGCCGGTACTTGCTGCAGCAGGCGCAGGCGGCAGCTAAGCAGGCGGGCCGAGCTGAATAATAACTGTCCGCTGATCCAGACCAGGAGGATGGCAGGATGCTCGCCGTAGACTTCGAACCACCTGGCCCAGGGTGAAGCCGGGTTGGCTGCCGCTCTGGAGATGGACAGGTCGTGGCTGCCGAGCCCGAGCACGAGGCCCGCCCAGAGCAGCAGACCGGCCGCGGCTGCGGCGAACGGGAAGCGTTGGGTTGTCATAGCGGATCCAGCTCCTTGCCCGATCAGGATGGGTAGAGAATAAAGTCCATTATAAGCGATGGGGCGAGATTCTGTCACCCGGCGGACGGCTCCTGGAAAAGCTTGTGAATTTAATAGAAAGGCAGCCCCAGAGGCTGCCGGAAAGCGTGGGAAACCGCATGGCAGACGAAGCGAACTATGTATACACTTACGCCTTTCATGAGGACGAAGCGGACTTGTGCGGGCTGGAGCAGCGCGCTTGGTTCGGAGGCGGAAGCATGAAGACGGCGGCTTGGATCGAGAGCGGATTGAGACTGGACCCAAGCCGCAGTCCGTTTATGAAGCAGCGCCTTCATATACGGTATGAAGGGCAGACTGCAGAAGACATCGCCAGCCAGGCCGAAGAGATGGAATTATCGGGAGCTACCTTCAAGGTTATATTCATACCCGCAGACGGAACGGAAGACTACGATCGCCGGCGCGAACTGGAGCGGCTGGTGGGAGCCCGTGTGCGCGGACGCGCCGAGATGCGGACGCCTGCTCTTCGTTTCGGCTTGGCGAAGCTGCCGGACCGCTGGGTGTTCGGAGAGATCGAGGAACAGGAAGCCGTATGGCTTAGGCACAAGGACAAGCCACGGCCGTATTCGACGGCCCTCAGCACCCGGGTTGCCCGGGCCATCGTCAATATTGCCGTCCCTAGGCCGGAGGGAGTAAGGGCCGTCGATCCGTGCTGCGGCATCGGCACCGTACTTATCGAAGCGCTGTCGATGGGCATCGATATCGCCGGTTTTGATAAGAATCCACTGGCCGTTATGGGAGCAAGGGAAAATCTCCGCCACTTTGGCTATCCGGATCTTGTCCGTATTCGAGATATCCATGCCCAAGAAGGCAGCTATGACGTGGCGATCCTGGATCTGCCCTATAACCTGTGCTCCGGGCTGTCCGACGACGAGCAGCTGGCACTGCTGCAAAGCGCCCGACGCCTGGCCCCGCGGATCGTCGTGATCGCGATGGAGCCGATCGGCGGGCAAGCGGACAGAGCCGGTCTGCGGATAGCGGATGGGTGTGTGATCAGGAAGGGCTCCTTCAGCCGGTATGTCGCAGTCTGCGAGTCGCGGTAAGTCCAAACGGGACGCAAAATCTGCCTGATCAGGAAGAGCTTCTTCAGCAGGAATGTTGGCATAAGCGCTGAATACATATACAACATCAGATGAGGCAGACGGCTTTGTGCGAATTTGAGTTGGACAACAATAAACCCCATGGCTAAAGCGTAATCATATTCCCTAGCGGGCGGAGGAACCCTGATGCGCCAAAAGTATGTGAACTCCCCGATCTTCTTTGCGTTCGGCATGTTTGCCATGATGATCCCCAGCCAAGCCTTCAGTGCCTTTTACAGCTACTATTATGTGGAGAAGCTCGGTCTCGGCGTCGGACTGGCTACGCTGGCGCGAACGGTGTATCTGATCTGGGACGCGGCCAATCAGCCTCTCGTCGGCTATTGGTCAGACCGGACAAGAACGCGTTTCGGAAGGCGGAAGCCCTGGATTTGGTCGGCTATTCCATGCTTCATGCTCACCTTCTGCCTGATCTTCGCGGTGCCGCAGGGGCTATCGGAGAACCAGCTGTTTCTCTGGTTTCTTGTAGCGCTCCTACTCTTCGAGGGGGTTGCCACGGTCATCTGGGTCAACTACGGGGCGTTGTTTCCGGAGCTGTTCCGCGGGGAAAGGGTGCGGGCGAGGGCTTCGGCCATCCAGCAGGGGTTCCAGATTGCCGCCATTCTGATCGGATCGGCGGTCACCCCTCTATTATTTGCCTGGATGGGGTTCGGTTACATGTCGCTGGTTTATGCGGTTATTTTCGCTGTTTTTATGCTGCTGTGCATGGGATCGGTGCGAGAGAACGAGGAGATCGGACAGGATCCGCCGCTGCGCCTGCGGGAGGCGTTTCGCGCCACTCTGCAGAACCGGGAGTTCTGGATCTTCCATATCGCGAACTCGTTCGCGCAAACCGTGAATGGGCTGATCAGCTCGATGATCCCGTTCTATGCGAGGTATGTGCTGCAAATTCCGGAATCGCAGGTGTCGATCCTCCTCGCCTCCGTATTCGTGTCAGTCATCCCGCTTGTCACGGTGTGGTACTGGATTGTGAAGAAGCTGGGGGACGTACGCGGCTGGCGGTTGTCGCTGGCGGCGTATGGGCTCTCGGTCATTCCGCTTTGGTATGGCAGCAGCTTGGCCGGAGGCATCGCGGCGGGCATTCTGGTCGGGTTCGGGCTGGCCGGCTTTCTCGTAACGCCTCCGGTACTCAGCAGCCGGATTATCGATCGCGATTATGAGCGTACGGGGCAAAGGAGAGAAGGCGTGTACACGGCGGTCGGCGGGTTTATCACACGCTCGAGCGGCCTGATCTCAGCGCTTGCCTTCTGGATCGTTGGGATGATATTCGGGTACGTCAGCGGAGATAACCCAGGTCCCGATCCGGCCAGCACCTTCCGCTACCTGATCAGCGTAGTGCCCTTATGCCTGCTGACCCTGTCCTTCCTGCTCTCGCTCACCATCATGAAAAAAGGCGGCGGCATGAGCGGTCCTGCGCAGCCCAATCACGCACAAGGAGGGGGACCCTTGCCATGACTACCATCAGGACCAAGACTCCGGCCAAACACCTAATTCTGAACTGCGACGACTTCGGTCAAAGCCAGGCGGCAAACGTTGCTATCATCCATCTGCTGGAAGAGAACCGGGTATCCTCCGCTACAATCATGCCGCCTGCTCCGGCGTTCGGGGAAGCGGCCGCCTGGTGCCGCAGAACCGGAGAGCGCCGGGTCGGCCTGCATATGACGCTGACCAGCGAATTCGAGGGCTTCCGATGGGGAAGCCTGAGCGGCGCTGCGTCTCTGCAGGACGGCAGCGGGTACTTGCATAAAACCGTCGAGGCCTTCGAACGGCATGCGGCTCCCCGGGACGTCCGGCAGGAGCTGCAGCTCCAGTATGAAGCCGTACGTCGGGCCGGTCTTCATATCTCGCATGTCGATAATCACATGGGAAGCCTGTATGGCCTGGCCACCGGGAGAAGCTATCTCCCGGATATCCTCTGGCGCTGCTCTCGCTGGGGCTTGCCCTTCCGGCTCTTCCGCTGCATCGATCCCCGGGACCGGTTTCTGGCTTCCATCCCCGGGGCGCGGGAAGCGCTTCGCAAGGTTGTCGCGCTTGCCGACGCGCTGGGCGTTCCGCTGCCTGACTACCTCCTGACGCATCCGTACCAGGTGGAGCCGGGCGAAACCTATGACGGCTTCAAGCAGATGCTCATCCGCAAGCTCTACGAGCTTCCCGAAGGCGTGGTGGAGACGTATATTCATCCGGCCGCGGATGATGCCGAGATGCGCAGGCTGATTCCTTCCTGGGAGAAACGCGTATGGGAGTATCGTCTGATGCTTGACGACGACTTCGCCTATGCGCTGAGCGACGCCGGGGTGAGGCTTGTTGATTATGCCTATGTTCAGGCCCATCGACGCAAGCCGAGGCTCCGGGGAGCGGCGTCGCTGCTCGGACTGCTGCTGCCTGGGGGACGGGGCCGGACAGGGGCGCCGTAATCGGAAAGTTTCATTATAATCGGTTTTTCGCTTGCTGCTCCTCTCTCCCGCTGCGTATACTCTATACATCCGGAGACCGAAAGGCCTCCAGCTTGGAAAGGTGGTATTTCTTGCCGATGTGGACACTTTCGTTTGCCTAGATAACTTCCGAAAACCGGAGTTGGATATGCAGACACGCGCTTGCCCGGGATGAACCCGTGACAAGCGGGCGTGACGATAGGCATCTGTCTGTCGTTGACGCCGTATTCGAACGATGCAGCAAGCTGTATGGCTGACGATCGTCCGATACCGGAAAGTACCCGCGTCGCAACGGAGTGAACCGCCTCATCGGAACTGCTTGCTTGTTTTCCGTATGGGTTTGTTTAGCCGTGGGTGCGCTGCATTCACGGTTTTTTGGCGTATTTGTCCAGCAGATCCCGGAAAACAAGGAGGCGGATTTATGCAGATTTTAGTATTTGATGACGTTATGAAAATATACGGAGACCGCACGGTACTGGATAAGGTTTCTTTTCGCTTGAGCAAGGGCGAGCGTACGGCGCTCGTCGGGGAAAATGGAGCGGGCAAATCGACCCTGCTCAAGCTGGGAGCCGGGCTGGAGGAGCCTGATGAGGGCGAGGTGCGGTCCTTCCAGCCTATGCGTATCGGCTATTTGCCGCAGACGATGGAGGCCCGCGGGGGCCAAACGGTAGGCGGATATCTGGAAGCGGCGCTTGGCGAGATCCGCCAGCTTCAGGCGGAGATGGAGCGGCTGGCCGAAGCCATGAAAGACAGACGCGGGGAAGCGGAGCAGGCGGAGGACGCGCTGCGCGCCTACGGTCTGGCGGCCGAGCGCTTCGAGTCCTTGGGCGGGTATGAGGCCGAATACCGGACATCCGTCGTTATGGAGGGTTTGGGTCTGGGCCAGCTCTCTCGGGAACGCCGGCTCGATACGTTGTCCGGAGGAGAGAAGCGCCGTCTGGCTATCGCCGCTTTGCTGGCCGCGGCTCCGGATGCCTTGCTGCTGGATGAGCCGACCAATCATCTCGATGAGCAAGCGGTTCGATGGCTGGAGCGGTATTTATCCGGTTACCGGGGAGCGGTACTGTTTGCTTCTCACGACCGGCTATTCATCAACCGGACGGCAACCGGCATTCTCGAGCTGGACGAAGCTGCGGGAAGCTGCGGCCACTACGCGGGCAACTATGATGCGTACCGCCAGCAGAAGCAGCAGGAAAGGCTTCGGTGGCAGGAGGACTACGAGCGGGAACAGCAAGAAATTCGGGAGCTGCGCCACAAGGTCAAGGAAACGGCTTATCGGGTATCGCATAATCGGCCGCCGACGGATCGCGACAAATTCGCACGGACATTTTTCGGAGAACGGGTGCAGCGGCGCATCTCGCAAAATATCCGCAATGCGGAGCAGCGGCTGGAACGGATCGGCCGCCATGCCGTACCGAAGCCTCCCGACCCCCTATGCTTCCGGATCAGGCTGGAGCGGGAGGGCGATGAGCACGTCCCTTCGATCCGGGTAACGGGACTGTCGTATGCGAAGGAGGACGGCAGTCCTCTGCTGGAGAGGCTGACCTTTAGTCTTGAAGGAGCGCAGCGGATGCTGATCGCGGGGCCGAACGGCGCGGGCAAAACGACGCTGCTGCGATTGTTGACCGGCGAGCTGAAGCCGTCACAGGGGAACATAGAAATATCCGCCGGAGTCCGTATCGGGTATTGGGAGCAGGAGCCGGCGCTCGCATCGGGGGATTCGGATAAAACGGTGCTGGAGCTGTACCGGGACAGGCGCATCGGCTACCGGGAGGAGCATGCCCGTGAGCTGCTGGATACAGGGCTGTTCCGCCCGGCAGAGCTCGACCGCCGGGCTGAGGAGCTGAGCCCGGGGCAGCTCCGCAAGCTGCTGCTGGCCCGGCTAATAGCCGAGCGTCCCGATATGCTGCTGCTGGATGAGCCGACGAATCACTTGAGCCTGGAACTGGCCGAGAGGGTGGAGCAGGCGGTTCATGCGTTTCCGGGGCCGGTCCTGATCGTGACGCATGACCGCTGGCTGATCGAACGCTTCTCGGGAAGCGTCGTTTATTTGACTCCGGGGAATCGTCTTTCCAGCGATTGAAGCAGCTCCAGATAACCGTCTCGGAGCTCGGCGATCGTGATCAGCTCGGGCACGCTGCCGCGCTCCTCCTCGGTGTGCCCGCTGAGTAAGGCATTCAGGCCTTCATAGTTGAACTGCAGCTCTTTGTGCGTCTTCATAAGCTTTTCGACCACGACGCCGATCAGACTGGAATAAGACTCCGTAGACATGTCAAAAATCTCCTCCTTGGGACTCGAAGCTAAAGCGGATTTCTTTCATTCGAACGTAGCATAAGGGAAGCTGGCAAGCAAGCCTATCCGGCCTTTCGCCGGATTATCGGCAGCTTCTACGGATCACGGGGCGCCTAGGCGGGCAGGAAACCGTCCGATGATTGTGAACTGCACTCTCCTTGTTAGACATTATCTAACAGGGGGAGGGGAGGTTCCTTGTCGGACGGTTTTTTAGTGGGGTATAACTGGCACGGAATCCGGTGAATAATGACGGAGGACGTCAATGTATGGCTGGAAACTCGACGGACTTTGTCGATTTAAGTCGACTATAAGTGGGTCGAAGGAACCAATTTTTAGCTTTCAGGTTATTTTCATGTTTTCTTAATATTTGACGTTTACAATGTCTTAACAAGGTTAATAAAGAATCAATCATTAGTCCGCCTCCCATAGCGGGCCGATAGGAGAGTGACCAGGGTGCGTACGACTGCAAGCAAAGATCGGGCCGTTCAAGTCCGACCTGCTCATACCCGGGCGGTTCACACCATCGCCCTATGCATGGCGATCCTAGTTCTTCCGCTGCTTCTGGCGGCTGGTGCGGAGATGCTTCATCGGGGATCCCTGTCTGAAACGTGGACGTGGATTTCGTTACATCCTCAGTTATTCGCGTTGAACGGGCTGCTTGCCATGCTCGTTTTTTTATTGCTGTATGCGGTTTGCGGCGCTTTTTCGGGAGCCGCGGCACTGAGTGCGGCGCTGCTGTCGCTGGTCGCTTTGATCAGCTATTTCAAGAGAAAACTGATCGGCGAGCCATTTTTTCCATGGGATATTTTTCTGAATAAGGAAAGTATGAATATCCTGCCGCTTGTGACGAGCCGTGAGGCGCTGCTTCGGCTTGGCCTGGCGGCGTTGTTCGCTGCCCTGCTGTTTGTGCTGGGCAGGAAGCTTCCGCGGTCAAGATTGCGGATTTCGACCCGGCTTGTCGTGAGCGTGCTTTGTATGGCCGCCTTGTATGGCTTCGGTATCCGCGCGGCATGGACCGATACGCTCGTGTATAAGGCAGGCGCCAGCGAGATCGTGTGGAATCAGTCGGAGAACTATGCCGAGAACGGCCTGGCCGTGGCCTTTACGATGAACGTGAAAAACACGATCGTAAAGCGTCCTCCCGGCTATACCGAGACGTCTATGAAGGGGCTGGCCGAAAGCCTCCATGAAACGTTCGCCCATAGCCAGACCAAGGCGGTAACGGCCAGCACGGGCAGCGGATCGGGCATCGGCGCGAAGCAGCCGAATGTTATTTTTATTATGAATGAGGCGTTCTGGGATCCGACGCTGCTGCCGGGCGTCACGTTCAACCAGGACCCGCTCCCGACGGTGCGACGCTTGCAGAAGGAAAACACCAGCGGCTATCTGCTGTCCCCGCAATTCGGCGGCGGAACGAGCAACGTTGAATTCGAGGTGCTCTCCGGACAGTCGATGAGCTTTCTGCCGGCGGGATCGGTTCCTTATCAGCAATATATTTCGAAATCCTTGCCGAGCCTGGCCTCTTACTTCAAGGAGCAGGGCTATACCAGTACGGCGATTCACTCCTACGAGGGCTGGTTCTGGAACCGGGAGTCGGTCTACCGTCATATGGGCTTTGACCAGTTCATCAGCAAAGATGACTTCGAGAACCCGGAATACCGGGGCGCCTTCATCTCCGATGATGAAGTGTCGCGCCGGATTATCAACGAGGTCGAGAACAATGAGAACCCGACCTTTATCTATGCCGTCACGATGCAAAATCACGGACCTTACGATGACCGCCGCTACGGCGAGCAGGATATCAAAGTGAAGGGGATGCAGACGGATGCGGCTCGCGACACACTGGCAACGTATGCTCAAGGGATAAGGGATGCGGATAAGAGCTTGCAGATGCTAATCGACCATTTCCAGCGCTCGGATGAGCCTACGATGATTGTATTTTACGGAGATCATCTGCCTATGCTGGGGTATGATTACGATGTGTACGCGCAAGCAGGATTTATTTCATCCGGCCGGTCGGAGCAATGGTCGCTGGAAGAGCTGAAGGGCATGCAGAGCGTTCCATTCGTCACCTGGTCGAATTTCCATCTGCCGAAGGAGACGGTGCCGACGATCAGCAATTCGTTCCTGGGGCCGTATATCCTGAACCGCCTCGGGATGGAACTGCCGCCAGCATGGGCTTACCAGCTGGAGCTGGCGGGGAAAACGCCGGGCCTCCTGCGCAATCTGGTCGTAACCTCGGATGGGCAGCTGCACAGCGAGATGCCTCCGTACGTACAGGACGATGTGGAGGTATACCGGGAGCTGCAGTATGATGAGATGTTCGGGCAGCAGTATGTCGCCCAATATTTCAACAATCTGCTGCTCGCCGATCAACAATCGGCGATAGCCGCGGAAGCGGGGCATGGGCTGGAGGAGCCGGTCCAGTAAGCGGCGTGTTTATACGAACAGCTTTTTCGTTGAAGCAGAGCCTGACGGCGATCCCAGTATCGCCGTCAGGCTTTTTGTCGGGAAGTACGACGAAGTCTCCCTTCTTCTTTTTTCCGTAGAAGGGAAGTGACTTTCTCTCTTAGCCGCAAGTATGGTACAATTTGCAACAAAATCGATTCGGTCAAACATGCATGGGCGGATTACTTTTGAACCAAAAGGCTCATCGGATCGGGCCGAGGGGCATTCCGAGGAGGAAAGACAATGGACTTGCGCAAATTCCGGCTGGACGAACCGGCTCACGGCACTTTCAGCGAGGAACGGGATGAATATGAGCGGGACTACGCAAGACTGATCCAATCGCCTGCCTTCAGGCGGCTGCAAGGTAAGTCCCAGGTGTTCGGAGCGGGGACGGGCGACTATTACCGCACCCGATTAACCCACTCCATCGAGGTATCCCAGATTGCGAGGGAGACGGCGCGGCGCATGAACAAGCAGTATCCGCTGCTGGAGCGCAAGGAGCATCCGGGGCTCGTCCTGGATCAGTCGGTTGTGGAGTGCGCGGCGCTGGCCCATGATCTCGGTCATCCTCCCTTCGGACACAAGGGCGAAGAGGTGTTGAATGATTTGCTCGCCGAGCAGTACGGACTTGCCTACGAAGGGAACGCGCAAAACTTCCGTATTCTGATGTTTCTGGAGAAGCGGGCTGGCAGCGGGAGCGGGTTGGACCTGACGGCTGCCGTCTTGCTAGCGATTAATAAATATCCGTATTGCCTGGACGACCCGGGCCGCCTCAAGGGCGTATATGGAATGGAGTGGGCCGATGGCATAGGCTTGATCCGCGACCGCTGGAAGATGCCCGCCGGCTGCTCCACGATGGAAGCGCAATTGATGGATCTGTGCGATGATATTGCTTATTCGACCCATGATATCGAGGACGGTATCCGGGCTGGCAAGATTCAGATGAATCGTACTTTCTTTGAGGACAGCCGGCTGGTTGGGCACCTGGTGCAGGAGATTGTGAACGATCACGGCAACTCGGATGTCGGGTGGGATCAGGTCGATATACCCGCGATGGTGAAGGAGGTGCTGACGGCCTATCTGGAGCAGTGGGAGGAGATTTATGCTGCCTGCGACGGGGAGGCGTCCCGCACCCGCAGGGAGATGAAGGCGCGCTGGGTCAGCACATTTGCAGGCAGGGTGGGTATGATCGAGGACACCGTACGGGGCTGGAAGAAAATTACGTTTGTACGCGACGGTCAGCAGGATCTGGAGCTGCACCGGACGATGGAAATTTTGAAGAAGCTTGCCTGGGTCACGCTGATTAAGGATTTTCGAGTCCAAAGGCTGCAGAAGCGCAGCGAGATTATGATCCGCAGGTTATGGGAAAGCTTTATCGTACCGGAGCAGGGCAGGCTAATTCTTCCACCCGACTGGGTCGAAAACTATGAACATCATCTCGCCAGCTGGTCTTGGCCTAGGCTGGTCGCCGATTATATCTCGGGAATGACGGATGCCTATGCCGAGAAGGTATATACGGAGCTATTCGCCAGTAAGTCCGGATCGATCTACGAAATGGACTGAAGACCAGGTTGGTTTTGAGGCTGACTGTAAGAATTCGATGAAGGAAATTGGCCTGATTGCCGGTTCCTCCGCATAGGATGGTAGGGAGGGGGTTCGAGCCCACCCCTCTAGCGGAGGAGGGCTGCATAGTGATCTATATACAGGGCGCAGAGGCGCCGCCAATCCTGGCGGGCATCACCGGTGTGGAGAGGGACATCTACGTCAGGAAGAGGAATAGCCCGACGCATTTTTATTATGCCACGGTCGAAGCGCTGCGCTTTGAGCTGCAGACACGCGCAGCCATCGTCGAGAGTGCGCGAGCGCTTGGATACAGCGGCGCCGCATTCGAGGTCTTCGAATTGTCGCGATGCAATGAGCGATATTGGTCGCGGACAGCCAATGGCGGCTTCGAGCTGAGGCCGGGGGTCAGTCCGACTGCGGCGGTGGAGGATATCTTTGTGAACGGCCGCTATTACGCCTTCGAGTGTGCGACGGCCATCATTATTATTTTGTATAAAGCCGTTAAGGATATGATCGGCCGCGAAGCGTTCGACCGATCGTTCGGGCGGCTGTATCTGTATTCATGGAATCATGATACCGACTTGAGGCTCATTACGGTTTCCGGCAAGGGAGAGGCATTCCCCGGCGATGTGCAATATTTCAAAAATCCGCAGGTCGACCCCAGGGAGATGCAGTACCAGGGAGAGAATGTCATCGTCATGCCGGGGGGCGGCTACTTTGGCCATGGGATAGGAGTTACCTCGGCGGAATATATTGTATCCAAGCTGAATGAGCACCGGCTGCCGTTCGCTACGCAGGGAGCGTTTTTGCTGGACGAAGCAACGTTTCCCGACTTTGGCTACTTACAGGCACTTGCGGGCGGGCCTGCAGGGTACAACCTGGTTCAGACGGCTGCAGGCCCAGCAGCCTGGGGAACGCCGTCCGGCCCTTACCGAGTCCGCGCGCGTATTGGCTCAAGAGCTTTTTGGCGAGCCTGAGCGCTTGCAGGTGCTAAGAAGGCTTGAAGGGGAACGCGTCCGCAGCGGTCAGGCTACCAGATGGAGCGGGGGCGTTCGGTGCTATGAAGAAACAGGTACATCATGGCATATACGGCAAAGATCAGCAGACCGAACAGTCCGCAGAAAGCCAGTGCCTGCGCCTCCAGACTATCCAGTAGAGAAAGACGAAGCTTCTCGGGGTCTGCCAGCACATCCCAGCTGTTCAGCCGGTATTCTCTGCCGAGCAAGATGCCGTAGGCGGATAACAGTGATACCGCAGCGACAAAGAACCAGGACAGCAGGGAGCCCAGGCGCTCGCGCAGAATGAAATGCCAGTGGTACATAGAGACGAACCCCAGCAGCAGTCCGTTCCAGGCGATCAGAAGGATGATGAGGAAATCGAACCAATAAAAGAAGGTGTACCATCCCTCAGCCGAATAATTATCTTTGAGAATGGTCAGATGGATAAGATCGGTTATGATATAGGGTGCGTTCGGCAAAAAAAGAATCCACACCGCAGCGAGCAGCGTAAGCAGGATGACAGGAAACCGATAAAGCCGATTGTAGAGCAGCAGGGCCGCTGATGACAGGATATAAGGAATCCAGGCCAGGAATAAATTCCATAGCAAAAAATCATAGTACGTCTTACTATTCTGGTGGGCAAGCACGCTGTAGGCGATCACGCTAACCAGTGTCAAAATAACGAGGCCGGCGAATGATTTGCCCCAGGATAACTCTCTCATCAGGTTCGTTCTTCCTTTCAAGGTGAATTCAGGCGAAGCTTACCCCTCAGTCTATCATACTATGGGAAAGAAATACTATGATACGCTGAAGCGGAAGGGGGAACCGACCTCTGAGCGTGTAGGAATAAATGATGGTCCCAAATGGTTAAATATGGTATTGTTAACAGACAGCTGATGTAGGACAGGCAAACAAGAAGCATACCGAACGGCCTGTTTCGAAGTTCAAAGATTGGGTAATGAATGAGGATAAAGCAAGATCGAGAAACGGACGATGCAGGAGGCGTAACGATGTCTATTCCCATAGAACGGCCGCCCCAGGTTCGCGCTTTGATTCTGACCGGCGATCTGGGAGACGGCCACCGTCAGGCGGCGCGGGCACTGGCGGAGGTTTGCGGCGCTCCCGGGGAACCGCCGGTACAGGCCGAGGTCGTCGATTACATGCAGGAGGTTTACGCCCTTCTGCATCCTGTTATTAAATATGGCTTTCTGAAAGGGGTCGAGAGGCTTCCGTCACTCTACGGGTATTTGTACCGCAGGTCGCGGGATAGCGCCGGGCTGTCGGGAGCGGCTCGATCCTTTCTGAGACTCGGCCGCGCCAAGCTTCTGGAGCTGCTTAGGATCAAGCAGCCCGATCTGATCATTTGTACCTTTCCGCTCGCCGCCGCGGCGATTTCCTTGCTTAAGGAGGAGGGGCGCTGCTCCGTTCCGCTTGTCACGGTCATTACCGATTATGCGGATCATGCGCTGTGGGTCCAACCGCATACCGACTTGTTCTTGGTCGGATCGGAAGAGATTGCCCGGGCCCTGGAGCGCCGGGGCATCGCAAGGGCCCGTGTCTGCGTAACCGGCATCCCGGTGCGGACAAGCTTCTTCGCTCCGGTAGATCGGACATTATTACGGGCAGAGCTGGGTCTGGCCCCGGACCGACAGGTGGTCCTCGTCATGGGTGGAGGATGGGGACTGATGACGGAAGAGACGCGATCCTTGATCCGATCCCCCCTTGTTCGGGAGCGGATGCAGCTCGTATTCCTGTGCGGAAGCAACGGGAAGGCCAAACGACTGCTGGAGAAGGAACTGGCGAGTAGGCCGACTCCGCATGTGCGAATACTTGGGTTTGTGGATGATATTCACCGATGGATGGGAGCAGCCGACCTCCTGCTGACGAAGCCCGGAGGCCTGACAACTTCCGAGGCTATCGCTGCCAGGCTCCCCATGCTTCTGTATAAGCCGATACCGGGGCAGGAAGAAGAGAACGCGGGCATGCTCGAGGAAGCGGGGGTCGCCGTACGCGCCTCGAAGAAGCGGGAGCTGCTGGATCAACTGATGGAGCTGGCAGCCGCCAAGGACAGGCTGGCTGCTATGCGTCTTAGAGCGGACAGCTTCAGGCGGCAGCGGCCGGTTCATCTGGCGTGGGCTGCCATGCTGGAGCTGCCCGCCGGTCAGGAAGTGGGTCTGGCTGTCAGACCGGCTGTCGCGTTGAGGGATTCCGTCCGGGAAGCATGGTAGATGTAGTCCGAAACACAAGCAAACGCCCCTTTCCGGGGCGTTCGCTTGTGTTTCGGACTGCCTGTCGGTTAAGGTTCGGGAGTGTCGGAACTTGTGACGTTGACTGGACTGAGCGGATAGAAGGTGACGCCGCGGCATTTGGGACAGGTGGGGCTGTAGCAATCGGCGAGCTCCTCTAAGGGCTCCTTGCAGCTGGTACAGCATTTGGCAGGCAAATTCTCATAAAATTCGGACGTGCGCATGAACATGCTATCACTCCTTATCCAATAGGATATGTTTATTCTACAGCAAAAGGTCGGCGATTGTAAGCGCTTTTTCAAAAGCTGGGCTTATGATTTGCAGAGGCACTAAGCTGTCGTTTCTGCAGTTGCCTGACTTCCATACAAAGAGGCGCGCCAAATACCGGACCGGGGGATACAGATGCAATTTTACCAAACCTTTTTTCTCAATATCAGCCTGCTGATCAGCCTTGCATTTTTGTTAAATCTGGTCACCAAATATGTATTTTTACGGTTTGGCGTATTTCGGGTTATACCAGAGCGGGGGCGGTCGGCTGCCTTGGCTCTGCTATTTATTTTCGCAGGCTGGCTGACGATGCTGTTCGGGCTGCGATTGAGCGAGAATATCATCTTCGATATGAGATTGCTTCCGCTCATCATGGGAATTTTCGTATTCCGCCATCCGGGCTGGCTGACGGTGGTCGGAATTGGGATCGCCCTAAGCCGGTTTACGTTTGGATACAGCGATGCCGCTCTAGTGGGCTGCTTCAACGTGACGGTGCTCGGTTTGGTGTGCATGGAGTTAAACATCCGGTTTCAAGAATGCAGACGGTCGTTCCGATGGAAGCTGGGGTTCAGCATTCTGGTGGTGAACCTGCTTAGTTCCATGAATCTTGCGATGTTCGGCGTACTTCCTGCACATACTTATATCGTGTCGATCTTCCCCTTTACGTTTCCCTTGGGGGTTGTGCTCAGCTATTTCTTTGCTTTCATGCTGCATGATTTTTACATGGAGAAAGTAAGGACGGAGCAGCTCACGCTGTCCCACAGCCAGCTTCTCGCGCAGAAAAACGAGCTGCAGGCTGCCAAGGCGGACCTGGAGGAGAAGGCCAGGCAGCTGATCTTGGCTTCCCGCTACAAATCCGACTTTATGGCCAATATGTCTCATGAGCTGAAGACCCCGCTGAATAGCGTCATCCTGCTATCTCAGCTGTTGGCCGATCAGCACGAGGGAAGATGGACCGACGAGGAGCTGGAATACCTGGCCATTATCCGGTCTTCGGGCGAAGACCTGCTCAGGCAGATCAATGATATTCTTGATTTGTCGAAGGTGGAGGCGGGGAACCTAGATATTGAGCTGGAGGAAACCAGTATCGCGGAGATTCCGCATATTTTACTGTATCAGTATCAGGAGGAAGCGGCGCGGAAGGGAGTTGTTCTGGAAACGAGGATGGCCTCTAACCTGCCTGATTTGCTTCGGACCGACGGAGTGCGGGTGCATCAGATTATGCGAAATCTCGTATCCAACGCCGTTAAATTTACGAATGAAGGCTCGGTTGTCATCGACATCCGCTTGGCGGATGAAGATCGTCCGGCGACTGACGGACGATGGATCGCTTTCTCGGTCCGAGATACCGGTATCGGCATCGCGGAAGAGAAGCAGCGGCTGATCTTCGAGGCTTTCCGGCAGGCGGATAGCTCGATTAACCGCAAATACGGCGGGATGGGGCTAGGGCTATCGATCAGCGTGGAGCTGGCCAAGCTGCTGGGCGGCCATCTGTCGCTGGATAGCCGGGAAGGGCAAGGAAGCTCTTTCACTTTATATTTGCCTCATGTGTAATACGAACAACCCTATTTAATAATTATTAACTTTACAAAAGTAAGTACATTCTGGTATGATATGGCTAAATCCCAAATAGATACACAAGGAGTGGATCCTGTTGAGCCAACAAGTGGAAGCCGTATTTACGGCAGAGCAATTTTTGCAATCCCGTCATTCCGTCAGACAATATGTCGCGGGTACTGTCCTGTCCGATCAGGAGCTGAATGAGCTGCTCGAGCTTGCCTCTTGCGCGCCATCATCCTGGAATTTACAGCATTGGCGTTATTTAGTCATCCGGGAGCAAGCCAATAAAGAGCGGCTCCTGCCTATCGCCTACGGCCAGCAGCAGGTCGTTGACGCGGCTGCTGTAATCGTGGTGCTAGGGGACTTGGAAGCGAACAAGGTTACGGAGCAGGTCTACGAGAAGGCTGCCCCCGAAATCCGCGAGATGATGAAGAAGCAGGTGGATAGCGCCTACGCGGGCAATCCGAGCCTGGCTCGCGACGAGGCGATTCGCAACGCCTCCTTCGCCGCGCAGCAGCTGATGCTGGCAGCCAAGGCCAAGGGCTATGATACGGTGCCGATGGGCGGCTACAACTCCCAGGCTTTGATTAAGGAGTTCGCGATCCCTGAACGTTATGTGCCTGTCGTGATGATCCCGGTCGGCAAGGCCGCCAAGCCGGCAAGAGCGACGGATCGTTTGCCGCTGGAGCACCAAACCATCCATGAGCGCTTCTAATCAATATATGTGAGTATAGGAAGAATGCCCTTCGGGCTGCCCATCTGTCACGACAACGTGAAGAGGGCAGCTCGAAGGGCTTTGTTGTAAAGGATGCTGCATGCGTTATTTGGCATACCAACGCTCATATTGCTCCCGGATATTGTCCCGGCTGACCAGATGGCGGTGAAGGGAGCGGCTGGGGGCCAGAGCATTAAGTTCTATAATATGCTTGTTGATATCGGCGAACGTGGCATCCAGCTCGGGATGCTCGCTTGACTTGTCCATCAGCTCCAGCGCGCTTGCCATCAAGGAACCAATCTCCGTACGAAGCATGATCCAGGGCGGCTTCACGTTGGCATTGCGCAGCACGGTGTCCAGAATATCCCCTGTAGGCACTTGAAGCGGTTTGCCGAGGCCGGGGAGCTGCTGCAGGCCTCCTTTCTTCACAAACTCCTGGTAAGCATCTTCCACCCAGCTTTGCTTCTCGCGTTCATGGGAATCCAACGCGTCCCGATCCTCGAATACCTCACGGGGAAGCGGAGCCGGACGTACCTCAAAGGACTCCTCGCTCATCGGCCTTGTCCCTCCCGATTATGAATTAGGTACAGATTAAGGCTGTTCTGTCTTCAGGTCAAGCGGATCCTACCATATCGGTTCTGCCTCAGCATAGAAACCTAGGGCTGGATCATCCGTATGGATAGTATGCACCTTTTGAGAGAGGGGGATGCCGATGCCGGTGGAATGGTCCATTGATGTGCCGCTGCTTCTGCTGATGCTCGGGTTTACCGTATGGGCTGCGGTTCCTTGGCTGGAATCTGCAGGTCTTGGCAGGGTGTACGCGGTTCGGGGCCGAGTCGCAAGCTGCAGGATAGTACTGAAAGCTCATGCATTCATGCATAGAATGCAGGCGCATCGCTCGATCCGGCGCAAGCGCCCGCCTCGAACCTCCGAAAATACGGATGAACCTGCTCTACCTTTCTTCACTCGCCGTCACTGAGCCGCGAACCGTCATCCAAGACGGGTGACGTACGAAAAGGAGAGAGGTTGATATGTATACCTGGTTCCAGCCTATCATTTCCCTGCTTGCGCAAGTGCTGTCCATGCTGAAGGCTGCCTTGCATGATTGGGGTTTTGCGATTGTCGCGCTTACGCTGCTAGTCAAGCTGGTTCTGTATCGGTTTAATCTGACCGCAGCCCGGCAGCAAGTACGCTCGGCCGCCATGAATCCCCGTATGAAAGAGCTGCGAGAGGCATACGGACAAGATCCGGCTGTGCTGCTGAAGGAGACGTCCGAGCTGTACCGGCAGCACGGGTATCGCCCGATGGCTCCCTTCGTCGGCATGCTGCTGCAGCTGCCCGTGCTCAGCGCCATGTATGGTCTGTTCATGACGCATGGAAGCACGATGTCGTCTATGCTGGTCCCGTGGGTCCCGCATTTGGCCGCCATTGACCCGTTGCATCTTGTGCCGGTGATTACGGGTCTGCTGAGCTTTGTTGTCAGCCTTATTCCGCTGACAGAGGTTCCAGGCGCACCGCCTATGCCCGCAGGGATGAAAGTGCTTATGGGCATCCTAATCATGCTGATTCCCGTCTTTGTTACCTGGCGCGCCCCGGTCGCCCTCGGCTTGTATTGGATCAGCGGCACGCTGTTTAATCTGGCGGAGCGGGTATTCTACCGCACCGGCTGGGGGAGGCGTTTGTTGACCAAGGGAATGGCTGAGGCTTCGGAAGCTTAGCAGCTTGGATTCGTTCAAAGAAAGAGGCCCGCTGCACACCGGCAGCGGGCCTTAAGATATATATTTATTAAAAGGGGGTCGAGTTCTATTATAGGCGAGCAATCTTAAAGAGAGATGAAAATTAGATGTCAATTGTGTAACAAATCATGTTGATATATTACAAGCCCAGGCGGGGGGATTCGGCACCGTTGACTCCTTTTCGTAGAAACGGTAAGCTGTAGGGAAAAAAGGAGGCGGGAAGTCCATGGATTATCATCGGATCACAGCTATTACAGATCCATACTTTGCGCAAATGCATGCGCTGATGCAGAACGTATTTCCAGTTGAAGAGGTACTGGCCTACGAGTTATGGGCTGAGCCGCTCCAAGATCCGGGCATCCGTGTCTTCGTAGCCGTAGAACAGGGCAAGGTCGTGGGCGCGACGGAATACCGGTATTATCCCGATCTGGAGATTGCGATGACCGATTTCACGATCATTGGCCAGGACGGCAAGGGTATCGGGCCCTTTCTCGCGGGCAACCGTATGGCCGACCTCCGTCAGGTGGCGTCGGAAGCAGGCGGGAAGCTGAACGGGATGTTTGCCGAGATCTATAATCCCGAGCTGTCGGAAGGCTTAGCCTTCGGCGGCGTCAAAGCGATGAACGCTGTAGTTCGCCGGGAAGTGCTGGCACATCTGGGTTATCTGAAGCTGGACCTGGATTACGTACACCCTTCCTGGCAAATCGACGGAGAGGCCGTGCATGGTCTGGATTTTTGCTATATGCCATTGGACGACGCTGGGGCCAAGACGGTAGACGCCGGGCTAGTGGCCCGCTTTCTGGAGACGTACTATGCCGTGCTGAGTGAAAAGCCCGAGTCGTGGTTCCGTATGATCGAAGGATTGAAAACACGCGAATCGGTAGCGCTGCTGCCGATCTAGACTGCAGGCTATAAAAGAACCGTCCGGAAATTTGAACTGCACCCCAATGGTTAGACATTATCTAACAGTCGGAGGTGCAGTTCAGTTTTTCTCCGGACGGTTCTTCGAGTGCCCGAGGGCGGGCGGCTGCTATTCTTTTATGCGGTTCAAGGCTTCTGCTTGCTCCAGCTCGTCGAGCGCCTTCTCCAGGCCGTAATTGAGGAGGAGCGTCTTGAAGCCTTTGCTTCGATGCTCGGCCGCTTGATCCAAGCGTTCTTTCAGGTCTTTGCGGATGTAGACGCCGTCTTTCTCATGCGTCTGCTTGCGATCCTTTTTCTTAAGCTGGCGGTCCAGTACCCCCTGCAGTCCGCCTGCAGCCTCCGCGGCAGACACCGACTCGGCGATGTAGGCAGAGCTTGCCGACTCCGCCGCTGCTGCGGCGATCTCGACAGCCTCGTGAGCTTCGATGGCTTCGGGTCCAGCCGCCAATTCCCCGGTGGCAGCGGGTGGCAGCGGGCTTGCGGTTTTGCGTTTGCGGCGAACGGAGGGCTTCGCCGCCCGATGCTCCCCGGCTGCGGTCCCTTCAGCCGGAAGGGCGGCTGCGGAAGCGGGCGCCTCCGGCGTCTCCAGGGCAGCCGCGCTTTCCTTGGCAGTCCGGCCTACGGCCTTGCGGCCGGCTGAACGTTTGCGCGGGGCTTCAGGCTTGGCCTGTGCCGGCGAGTCGGCCGCTCCGGCCGATTGGCGCCGCGTCGATCGACTGCGCTGGCCGGCCGGCTTCCTGGCAGCGCTGGATTCCTCGGCTGGGACAGAGGCGTCGGGGCCGGCGTCCGGTTGATCCGCTTCCTGAGCCTCAGCCTCCAAGCTTTCCGGCACCGTAGCCGCTGCTATCGGCCACGGCTCGGCTTCGTTCCCGGCTGCGGTGTCCGTGCCCTGCACGGCTACTTCTTCGGTGCTTGCCTCGGCTGGGGCATTGGCATCTTCGGCCTTCACAGCGGGGATGTCCCCTGCCTCCGGCACGATTACGGCCTCGGCAGCCGTCTCATTATGGGCGGCTGCATCCGGCGAACGGTCCGCAGCCGGACCGGCATCAGGCTCCGCTCCATGTTCCGGAGCCGGCAGTGCCGTATCCGCCGGTGCCGGAACAACGCCGGCAGTCTCCGTAGCGGCTGAGTCTGCAACCGGTGCGGCAGATCGGCGTCCGCCGGTACGCTTTCTCGGCGCTGGGCTGGTTCGTGCGGGCTTCGCAGCCTTCGCTTCACTTTCGCTGGAGCTCAGCTTCGATGTGGAACGACGGCGAGAAGGGGCCTTGCGTTCGGTGTTTTCCTCTACATCTGGAAGGGATGGCGGAACGGCATCCGCTATCGTGTCGACGGATATATCCGGGTTGGCGGATGGGGTCTTTTTTCTGGGAGCCATGCTGGAAACCTCCTTGGATTCGTATGAGATCAGGGAAAGATCCATGTATTCAAAAAACGCCTTGCCGTCTTCCTATTCAGGGAATAGAACGGTTTCGGGTGTAAGCCCTGGCTTTAGGATAGATGACATAAGTTCACTTACTTTGCATTCCTTTCTATCATAGCACTGATAAGGCTGGTGCTCCATATGTCGGATAAAAGAAATGCTGTCGAAGGAACGCAGCTCCTGTAATCACGAAATAAAAAAGGGACCGCGGCTTGACTGGCCGTGTCCCTGCATAGGGGCCCTTCGGGGCACCTGCGCCCGTGCTGGCTGGATTAGGCTCGGCTGTCCTTGAGTTGAAACCAGCCGACAAAGTCCAGACCGTACACTGTTCCGACCGTAAGGGCGATGGTCCAGACGACGAGACTGAGCGTCATCCAAAGCACGACCCAACGAGGCGGGGAGCCGAAAGAAAGAGCGAGCAGCGTGGCAATATCGGTGCCTACGATCGCCGGCGCCACAAGCGCGAGTCCCGGGATGCCATAGCGCTCCCAGATTCCGCGTGCCCGGCGCTGCTTCTTCGACTCGCCAGCTACTCCCTCTGCGGATGCCTCCCAAGCGGGATCGTCCGGATTCCGACCTTCCTTGCGAGCTTTACGTCTGGCTCTCCAGGCGTTAAATTGACGAAAGAATAGAGCGATCAGCAGAACGGGAAGCCAATTGCCGGCAAAGCCGGTGATGGCTACGGCCACGGGCTGAAGTCCCCAAGCGATACCAAGGGGCACGACCAGAAAGACTTCGAGCCAAGGTGCGGCTGCCAGCAAAAAAAGCAAGATATATTGCCAGAATGTTCCCCATTCCGGCTGTGCGAATAGCATCGTCATGCCTCCTTTCTCATACCTTGGCGGGTATAGCGCAGTTGATGGCCAGGGAGCGAAGGCTCTAGCGGCTTAAGTTTCCACTGAAGGCGAATCGGCAGACGGCAGACCAGAGTCATAACGTGCGCGCAGCTCCTTGACCCTTGTACGCAGCATAAGCCTACTCCTTAGGCTATCCATGATGTGTCCGGAATCTACCACTTATAGTAAAGTAACCTTAACTTAATGACAAGTTTCAATGACCTTGTGCCGGTGGCGAAGGTTTTCCTTTTGTTTGTTTTTAGGTATAGTTGAGATAGAGGTTGTCAGAAAGGCGAGGGGAATCGGATGGAGCAGCAGCCGCTCGTATCGGTCATCGTGCCGACGTATAATCGGCCGGAAGCGCTGGGGGAATTATTGGAATCGCTCAGCAGGCAGACGTATGCGCGTCTGCAGGTTATTATTGTGAATGATGCGGGAGTACCGGTGGAGCATGTCGCAGCCTTATATCCCGAGCTTGATACGCAGGTCTTGAATATGGAGAGCAACGGAAAGCATGTAGAAGCGCGGAATTTCGGGTTGTCGGCGGTCAGCGGCGAGTATATCATGCTTTGCGATGATGATGATTTATTGCTGCCGCTGCATGTGGAGCGGATGGTGAACGAGCTGGGCGACAGCGATCTTGTGTATTCCGATGTGGAAATATTTGATTTTGTCGAAGAAAACGGGGTGCGGCGTCCGACCGGCCGATTCGTCTTTGCTTACGAGCATGATCTGGCGGCGATGCGGCGCTTCTCCACCTTCGTTGCTTCCGGGTGTTTGTACCGCAGGGAGCTGCATGAGACGCTCGGACCGTTTGATACCGGCGTATATCATTACTGGGATTGGGACTTTTTCCTGCGGGCATCGGAGCGCTTCCGGGTGAAGCGGGTGCCGGTGGCGAGCGCCTTGTACGCCTTCGCTTCCGGCGGCGGTAATTTGTCGGGCCAGGCGGAATCGATGCGGCCTTTTCTGGATAAGCTGTCGGCTAAGCACGGGCTTGGCGAGCTGCCGACGGCCAATTTTTTTCTGCTGCTTGAAGAGCCGGAAGTGAAGGCGCGCCGTGCAGCGACGGATGTACACTGGGATGGGGAGCCTTTCGTTTCGAGGCTTGCGGGACAGCGAAAGGAGGAGCGGTAACGTTCATGGACTGGAATGGCATTTTTGAAGCTCCGCCGGAAGATCCGGCGGATATCCAGCAGGGTCCCTTGCTTATGGAGGACGCGCGTGAGCTGCTGAGGAAATATTACGGGTATACGGATTTTCGCGAAGGACAGAAGCCGGTTATCGCAAGCGTCCTAGAAGGAAGGGATACGCTGGGGATCATGCCGACGGGCGGGGGCAAGTCCGTCTGCTACCAGATCCCTGCACTGATGATGAGGGGGACGACGATCGTCATCTCCCCTCTGATTTCGTTGATGAAGGATCAGGTGGACGGACTGGACAGCATCGGCGTGCCTGCCACCTATATCAATAGCTCGCTCTCCTACTCGCAGGTGGAGACGCGCATCCGCAAGGCAGCCCGCGGCGATTACAAGCTGCTGTACGTGGCCCCCGAACGTCTGGAGTCGGAGCGTTTCCTCGGTCTGCTAGCGGAGCTGACGGTACCGATGGTAGCCGTCGATGAAGCCCACTGCGTATCCCAGTGGGGACATGACTTCCGCCCGAGCTACATGCGGATCAGCGAGCTGATCGCCCAGCTTCGGGAGCGTCCCCGGATCGCGGCGTTTACGGCGACGGCGACCGATCAGGTGCAGGCCGACATCGTACGCCATCTCCAGCTTGAGGAGCCGGGCGTATTCGTCACCGGCTTCGCCCGGGAGAATCTGTCCTTCACGGTAGTGAAGGGAGAGAACAAGCGCGACGTCCTGACAGGCTATATCCGCGAGCATAAGGGAGAGGCCGGTATCGTGTATGCGGCTACCCGCAAGGAAGTCGATCAGGTCTGTGAATTCCTGAAGCGTCAGGGCGTGTCCGCAGGGCGTTATCATGCCGGCATGACCGACAAGGAACGCGCGGAGGCGCAGGAGCAGTTCCTGTACGACGAGGTGCGCGTCATGGTGGCGAGCAACGCATTCGGGATGGGGATCGATAAATCCAACGTTCGGTACGTAATCCACTATAACATGCCGAAAAATATGGAGGCCTATTATCAGGAAGCCGGACGCGCGGGGCGAGACGGCGAGCCGAGCGACTGCCTGCTGCTGTTCAGCCCGCAGGATATCCTGATCCAGAAGTTTCTCATTGAGCAATCCGTTGCCGCTCCCGAGCGGCAGCAGCAGGAATACCGGCGCGTGCAGCAGATGGCCGATTACTGCCATACGACGCAATGCCTGCAGCGGTATATCGTGCGTTACTTCGGCGGCGAGCTGGAGCAGGACTGCGGGCAGTGCAGCAACTGCGCCAGCCCCGATATGGAGCTGACCGACATTACGCTGGAGGCCCAGCAGATTTTCTCCTGCGTGCGCCGCATGCGCGAGCGATTCGGCGTGACCTTGGTGGCATCCGTGCTGAAGGGCTCGCGGAACAAGAAGGTGCTCGACTTCGGCTTCGACGAGCTGAGCACGTACGGTCTGATGAAGCATCGGACGGAGAAGGAGATCGTAGACTTGATCCAGCTGCTGGTCGCCGAGGGTTATCTTCAATTGGCCGAGGGCAAGTATCCGACGGTCAGTCTAACGTCCCGTGCAACGGAAGTGCTCGTTCCGGGAGGCGAGCGGGTCGTGCAGCGCATCCGCAACAAGCCGGCCGCGCCTGTTGTGAAGGACGTGGAGGCGGAGCTGTTCGATGAGCTGCGCAAGCTGCGCTCGGACATTGCGAAGCGCGAAGGCATCCCTCCTTACATTGTGTTTCCCGACAGCACCTTGCGCGAGATGTGCGGGGTGATGCCGACGAACCCGGCGGCGATGCTGAAGATCAAGGGTGTGGGCGAGGCCAAGTTTTTCAAGTATGGGACGTATTTTATCGAGTTTTTCAAGGAACGAACAGGAGCTGGCGGCTAAAGGCCTGCTTTCCGTTATTCAATCCGATAGAAGGAAAGGTGGGTATTCGTGGCGAAATCGAAATGGTATGTCGTGTGGGAAGGACATTCCCCGGGCGTGTACAAGACATGGGCGGAATGTCAGCTGCAGACAAACGGATACCCGCAGGCGAAGTTCAAGTCGTATGAGACCGAAGAGGAAGCCCGGCGCATGTTCGTCGCCGGGTGGAAGAAGGCGTTCGGCGCTGCTGCCAAGGCAACCGGCACGGGATCGCGCGGGAGCGGCGCAGCGGCGAAGAGCGCATCCAGCTCCGGCGAAGCCGATCTGGACAGCCTGTCGGTCGACGTGGGCTGCAGCGGCAACCCGGGCATTGTCGAGTATAAGGGCGTGTACACGCGAACGGGCGAGATCGTATTTCAGCATCCGCCCATTTCGCGGGGGACCAACAATATGGGCGAGTTCCTCGCCATCGTGCACGGCCTGGCTCATCTCAAGAAGATCGGCAGCAGCATGACCGTCTACAGCGATTCCATGACGGCCATCAGCTGGGTGCGTAAGAAGGCGGCAGCCTCCACGCTGCCGCGCGATGCCTCGACGCGGGAAATATGGGAGCTGGTGGACCGGGCGGAGGCCTGGCTGCGCCAGAACACGTATCCGAACAAAATACTCAAGTGGGATACGAAGGCATGGGGCGAGATCAAGGCGGATTACGGCCGGAAGTAGGGTCGTAGCCTGAGTATAGAGGGACGGACTCCCAATCGGGCCGCAGCGCATAGGCTGCGGCCCCGGTATTTTCAGGAAGAGGAGGCAGTCCCTGCCTACTGCAGCTCCTTCCGTGCACGCTTGATCTGGTACATGGACTTATCCGCACGGCTCAGCAGCTCATCTCCGACCTGCCCGTCATCCGGGTACAAACTCGCTCCTATGCTCATTCCGAGAGAAAGCGATTCGTTGGCGTAGGGAAAATCGGTATGCAAAAGCTTTGCTTCAAGCTGCCTGGTAATTTCCCGGACGGAGGAAGCCGAGGAAACCGGATGGATAAACAAGACGAACTCGTCGCCGCCCAGTCTTGCTGCCATCCCCATCGGCCCGACGGTTTCTTGGATAATCCTTGCCGTTTGCCGCAATAGCTCGTCCCCCGCCTCATGTCCGTAGCGGTCGTTCATCTCCTTGAAGTCATCCAGATCGATGAGAATGACGGCAAGCTTATGCTGCATCACTTCCGCCTCCCGAATGGCTTCGTTCAGTTTTTCATAGAAATACCGGCGGTTTGGAAGATTGGTCAACGGATCATGGTACGCGAGGAAAGCGATTTGTCTCTGGTGCTCCTTCTGAAGCGTGATATTCCGGATGATCAGAATCACTTGCGGCTCATTGTCTACGGTTACGTAATCCCCGTCTATCAGAACGTCCACTTCCCTATCTCCGTTCCGAATCGTAGTTTCCAGCTCGCTCAGCTCTTGTCTATTTTGCAGCCGGTCCATCAGCTCCTGGCTGGCCCAAATACGAAGCCCGGCACGGTCCAGATCGATATGATCAAACAGCTGTCTGGCGCTGGGGTTGGCTTCCCTGATCAGGCCCGAGGCTCCTACCAGCAGGATAGCCGCAGGATTCATATGAAACAGCTTCTCGTACCTCTGAGTATTAAAGTTGAGAAAATCATATTTTTTCATCGCCAGGCGGAGCATGAAGCACCATATGATCCCGCCGTATAAATAGGGGTAAGGAGGCAATCGTCCTTCGAAGGAGAAGTAGCCGAACACAATAGTCCAGCATATGGTCACCATGATGGAGACCATAAGCAGATAAAAGATGGCTCTGTGCTCCCGGGAGTGCGCGCGGGCGCGGCCTTGGTGCAGGATGGCCAGGGTTAGCGAGCTGATCAGAAGGCTGACAGTCAGCGCCGCATAGTAGGGCCCGTTGTACACTGGCCATTTCCATAGGCCGATCGCGATAAACTCCTGAGCGGAAATAAATCGCTGGCCGCTCATGAAGCTGACCGGCACGATCAGAAGAGGCACATAAAACAAGTACGGATACAGCCATTTCGGCATGCGCTTGTCGATTCCCGCGAACTTGGCGGCAAAGTGAAGGCCAAGTCCGGGGAGTGCGACGCCCACATTCGAAAACCATAAGGCAGCAAGCCCCGGGCTATAGGAAATAGGCAGCTGATAACGAATGTATTCTTCCAGGAAGAGCAGGAAATAACCGCCGGAGATCAAGCTGATCAGGCGATGCTCGGATTTTTTCGGATTGCGCAGCCATACATCAAGACCCATATAGAAAAAGAAAAGCATGGGAAGCAGATAAGCGCCCAAAGGGTTTAACACGTCAGATAGGTTCAAGCATCCCGCTCCCCTTCCTCATTAGGACTGTCTTCTCTCTCATTCTATTCGCTATGTCGCTATTTGTCGATTTCTTATCATGCATAGGTGAAGAGTCATGGGAGAGGGATTAGAGCGTACCCGTCAAGGCACAAGCGCTTGAAGTCCCGTGCCTCCAAGCCGCTTTACTTGCAATGGCGGGGTTTAGGAGCTTTCCTCATCTCCGAGCATGCAGGTTTTAGACCGTGCATGTCGAATTATATAGCATCATCCCCTACTTTATGACTAACTGAGGAAACAGGAGGTGCAGACGCGGGATGGCTGGGAATTTCGAATTTCTGGAGAGCCGCTGGACTCTATTGTCGGGCTTAGGAGAAATGGCGGAACGCAATCTTTATACGGACCCGAATACCTCATTAATCAAGCTTCGCATGTTCGGCGAAACGTTAACTAAATACATATGCGCGTTGGAGGAATTGGATGAGGGCAGGGAATGGACACAGGTCGAGCGGTTGTCCCTGCTGCGGCGGGAGGATCTGATCACTGAAGAGATCGTCGATATGCTGCATACGCTGCGCAAAACAGGAAATAAGGCTGCGCACGAAGCGGGGTACGGCTCCACGGGGGAGGCTCAGGCGCTGACCCGGCTGGCCTTCCGGCTCGGCGTATGGTTTATGCAGGTGTACGGCGAATGGGATTTCCAAGCGGCAAGCTATGTGGAGATTCGGCAGGAAGCCGCCGCGGGACTGGAGCAGCTGGAGCAGTTGGACCATCTGGCCCGTTCGTACGAACGTCAGATGGAGCAGCTCCAGCAGGAGCTTGCTTTGCTGCGTGAGCAACAAACGACGATTAGCCCGGAGACCAAGAAGAAACGTCACCTACGATCAAGGCAGTCAGGCAGCGCCTTTGCTCTGAGCGAAGCCGAAACCCGGCTCATCATCGACGAAAAGCTTCGTCAAGCAGGCTGGGAGGCCGATTCCCAGACGCTTCGCTTTGGACTCGGCGTCCGACCCGAGAAGGGCCGCCAGCTGGCGATTGCCGAGTGGGGACTTCAGAACGGCTACGCGGATTACGCGCTTTTCTGCGGGCTCGAGCTTGTCGGCATCGTGGAGGCGAAGCGGATCGGCCGGCAGGTCGAGGCGGATATTGCGCAGGCGAAGAAGTACGCGATGCAGGTGATTCGTCACGGCGATGAGATTATCCATGGACCTTGGGGGAATTATCAGGTGCCGTTTCTGTTCTCCACCAACGGACGTCCCTATCTGGAGCAGCTAAAGCAGATGTCGGGCATATGGTTTCTGGATGCGCGCAAGCCGACCCATCATTTGCGTCCCCTTCAAGCCTGGTATTCGCCTCAGGGGCTGAAACATCTGCTGCAGCAGGATCAAGAGCGGGCCTCCCAGGCATTGCAGGACGAGACGCTGGACTATCTCAAGCTTCGTCCTTACCAAGAGGCTGCGATCCAGTCCGCCGAGCGAGCGATCGGCAGCGGAGAGAGAAACATCCTGCTCGCAATGGCGACGGGAACGGGGAAGACCAGGATGGCGATCGGCCTCATCTACCGTCTGATCAAGCATAACCGGTTCAAGCGCATCCTGTTCCTCGTCGACCGGTCGGCGCTGGGGCGTCAGGCGGAGGCGGCCTTCAAGGATTCGAAGCTGGAAAGCTATCATTCTTTCACGGAGATATTCGAGCTGCAGACGCTGGATGACAAGAATCCAAGCCCCGAGACGAAGGTTCAGATCGCTACCGTACAGGGCATGGTGAAGCGCTTGTTCTACCAGGAAGCGGACGGGGATATCCCGTCGGTCGATCAATATGACTGCATTCTCGTCGACGAAGCTCATCGAGGCTATACCCTGGATAAGGAAATGTCGGAGCTGGAGCTCGCCTTCCGCGATCATGAAGATTATGTGAGCAAGTATCGCAAGGTGCTGGATTATTTCGACGCTGTCCGCATCGGGTTGACGGCCACGCCCGCGCTTCACACGGTCGAGATCTTCGGACGTCCCGTCTTCCACTATTCGTACCGGGAAGCGGTCATCGATGGATACTTGATCGACCATGAGCCGCCCATGCAGTTCGAAACGGAGCTGAAGAAGCACGGCATAACCTGGCAGATCGGAGAAGAGATCGCCGTGTACGATGCCTCTTCCGGACAGATCGACAGAGAGGTGCTGGAAGACGAGATCAATCTCGAAGTGACCCAGTTCAATAAATCAGTCATCACGGAGAACTTCAACCGGGTCATATTGGCAGAGCTCACGAAGCATATCGACCCGGAGTCGGAAGGGAAGACGCTCATCTTCGCGGCCACCGATGATCATGCCGATCTGGTCGTCCGTCTATTCAAGGAAGAGCTGGAGAAGGTATACGGCGCCGTGGACGATAATGCGGTTATGAAAATTACCGGCTCGATCAAGGATCCGCTCCACGCTATCAAGCTGTTCAAAAATGAGCGGCTCCCGAATATCGTAGTGACGGTGGACCTGCTAACCACCGGTGTAGATATTCCAAGTATTACGAATCTTGTGTTTCTGCGGCGCGTGCGCTCGCGGATCTTGTATGAACAAATGCTGGGGAGAGCGACCAGACGCTGCGATGAGATTGGGAAGGATCACTTCATGATCTATGATGCGGTTGGCATCTACGAGAGCTTGAAGCCGTTCACCGACATGAAGCCGGTCGTGACGAGGCCTGGCGTATCGCTGTCTGTGCTCGTGGACGAGCTCGCCCAGATTCAGAGTGAGGAGCAGGCGAGGCCGCATAAGGATGAAATCTTAGCCAAGCTGCAGCGCAAGAAACGCACCTGGACAGCCAAGGATCACGAGGACTTTAAAGCGCTGTCCGGCGGAGTGAGCATAGAAGGGTTTATTGCCGAAGTGAACCAGGCGAGCGCCTTACAAGCCGGAGCCGACCTGCAGGCCAGGAAATCGCTGATCGGGTTCATCGATGAGAACCGCGGCAGATCGCATCGGATCTATATCTCCGAGCACGAGGACAAGCTGCTCTCGACGACACGGGGCTACGGCGACGCCCGGAAGCCGGAGGATTACTTGGAGGGCTTTCATGCCTTCATCGCCCAGAATCTGAACCTGATCCCGGCGCTGACGATTATTTGCACGCGTCCCGGCGACCTGACCCGTGCGGAGCTTCGCAATCTGCGTATAGCGCTTGACCAGCACGGTTATTCGGAGAAGGCCTTGCAAGCGGCATGGCGGGATGCGAAGAATGAGGATGTCGCGGCGGATATAATCAGCTTTATCCGGCAGCAAGCGCTTGGCGATCCGTTAATCAGCCATGAAGAGCGTATCCTAGCGGCGATGAAAAAGATCTACGACAGCAAGGTCTGGTCGAAGGTGCAGAAGGATTGGCTGAGGCGGATCGAGAAGCAGCTGCTGCAGGAGTCGGTGCTGGACCCGAACCCGGAGAAGGCTTTCGATGTGGAGCCGTTCAAGAGCAAGGGCGGCTACAGGCAGCTCAACAAGATTTTCGACGGCGAGATGGACGCGATCGTCACGACCATCAATACGGCCTTATATACACCAAGAAAGAGGGAACATGCCTAAATGGGTAATCAGGAGATCGTACAGAAGCTATGGAATTTGTGTCATGTCCTCCGGGATGACGGCATTACGTATCATCAATATGTGACGGAACTGACGTATCTGCTGTTTCTCAAAATGATGAAGGAAACCGATAACGAGAAGCTGCTGCCGGAAGCGTACCGGTGGGACTCCTTGTCTTCGCGGCACGGTACGGAGCTTCAGAAGCATTACCGGCAGCTGTTGCTCGATCTGGGCAGTGCCGGCAATGAGACGATCAAGCAAATCTATATGAATGCGACCTCCAATATCAGCGAGCCGAAAAATCTGGAGAAGATCATGCTCTCCATCGACCAGCTCGACTGGTACAGCGCCAAGGAGGAAGGACTTGGCGACCTGTACGAGGGCTTGCTGGAGAAGAACGCCAGCGAGACGAAGTCGGGAGCCGGGCAATATTTTACCCCGCGCCCGCTGATCGATGTTATCGTGAAGCTGGTTGACCCGCAGCCGGGCGAGCGCTGCCATGACCCCGCAGCCGGGACGTTCGGGTTCATGATCGCGGCCGACCGCCACGTGCGCAGCAAGACGGATGATTATTTTGACCTTGGGGAGTGGGAAGCGGAATTCCAGAAGAACGAGGCATTCACAGGCGTGGAGCTGGTCAAGGATACGCATCGTCTGGCGATGATGAATGCTATGCTGCATGATATTCATGGACAGATCCTGCTGGGGGACACGCTCTCCAGCGACGGGGAAAGCCTGAAGAACTTCGATGTGATCCTGACGAATCCCCCGTTCGGTACGAAGCAGGGCGGAGAACGTCCGACGCGGGATGACTTGACCTTCCTGACGACGAACAAGCAGCTGAATTTCCTTCAGCATATTTACCGTGCGTTGAAGCCGAATGGGCAGGCGCGCGCAGCGGTTGTGCTCCCGGACAATGTGCTGTTCGAGAGCGGCGTGGGCGCCCGGATACGCGCCGACTTGATGGATAAGTGCAGCCTGCATACGATCCTGCGGCTGCCGACAGGGATCTTCTACGCGCAGGGCGTGAAGACGAATGTGCTGTTCTTCACCCGCGAGAAGACGGACAAGGACAGCACGAAGGACGTGTGGGTCTATGACCTTCGGACCAATATGCCCAGCTTCGGGAAGAGAACCCCGCTGACAGAGGCTCACTTCGCCGCCTTCGCCGCCGCTTATGCGGCCGAGGACCGGTCGAAGGTCCAGGATGAACGGTTCCAGGTGTTCAGCCGAGAGGATATCCGCAGAAAGGATGACAGTCTGGATATCGGCCTGATCGAGGATGAGTCGCTGTCCGCCTACGGCCATCTTCCTGATCCGGTCGACTTGGCCGAGGAGGCGATGGCTAAGCTGGAGGAGGCTTTAGTCCTGCTGGGCGAGGTTGTCGCGGAGCTGAAGGCGGCAGAGGGGTCCGAGGTGTGGCGCGATGAGTAAGAGGAGCGGGAAGTCGGTTAATGAACGGCTGCAGGACGCTTTGATACCGGAAGAGGAGCAGCCCTATCCGCTGCCGGAGAACTGGGTTTGGGTAAGGTTAAAAGGTGTGGTTCGCTTTTACAGCGGGTCCGGCTTTCCGAAAGAATATCAGGAGCAGCAAGGCCATCCGATTCCTTTCTTCAAGGTGGGGAGTTTAAAGCATGTAGATGACTATAGATATCTGCTGGAGCCGCCCGATACGATCGATGAAGCCGTGAGGCAAAAAATAAAAGCGGGAATCGTTCCCAAGGGGACGATCGTGTTCGCAAAAATTGGCGAAGCGATCAAGCTGAATCGACGGGCTTATATTCCTAAAGATAGTTGTATCGATAATAACCTGATGGGGTTCCACAGCATCGAGACGCTGCTTGATAATGACTTTCTGTACCTGTGGTCGGTAAAAACCGATTTCTATCCTCTGGCCCAGGCTACGACAGTTCCATCCATTCGGAAGAGCAGCTTTGAGATGATGGAGTTTCCGCTTCCTCCGTTAGACGAGCAAAGACGTATTGCGGCCAAAGTCGAAGGGCTATTAGGTAAAATCGATCAGGCTAAGCAATTGGTGGAAGAAGCCCAAGCTGCCCATGGACTTCGGCGAGCGGCGATTTTGGACAAGGCTTTTCGCGGAGAGCTGACGAAGAAGTGGAGGGAAGACCATCTCCAGGCGGGGACTGGCACAGAATGGCTGCAGCAGCTAAAAAACACGCGCAGCGAAATGTACGAGAGGCAATGCCAGGAAGCCAAAGAGAAGCGGGAGAGGAAGCCTAAGGAGCTATATAAGCGTGAGCTGCCCGAGCTTGAGGAATACTCGTCTATTTTAGATACGCTGCCTAAAGAGTGGGCGATCTCGAATGTAGATTTTTTAGCTCATGTTACCAAGCTGGCCGGTTTTGAGTATACGAAATATATTCAGCTGGAGGATACAGGCGAGGTGCCCGTTGTAAGGGCGCAAAATATTCGCATGGGGCGGTTTGTCGAGAAGAATATCAAGTACATCTCCAAGCAAACCTCGGATTTACTGGAAAGATCTCAGCTTCATGGCCATGAATTGCTCATGACCTTTATCGGAGCGGGCACAGGGGATGTTTGTTTGGCGCCTTCTGGCAGGAGATGGCACCTGGCGCCTAATGTGGCGAAAATCACCGTGCACGGCATGTCGCCAGCTTACTTGTGTTATTTTCTGCAATCTCCCGTCGGACAGCGTTATCTGAAAGAAAAAATGAAGGCGACAGCGCAGCAAAGCTTGTCTATGGAAACGATTCGGGAAACGATCGTTCATGTTCCGCCTCCGGAGGAGCAGCAGGAGATTGTGGCTATTCTGGATGTGCTGCTTAAAAAAGTGGATGAGGAGCATGCCGCATTGACTGCAATCGATATAGAGCGTATCGAGCAATCCCTTCTAAGCAAAGCCTTTAGGGGAGAGTTAGGTACCCCGTGATTAAGGCGAATCGGTTGAAGAAGGCTACGGCGGTTAGCTGATCCGGTGATTCGCAAAAGAAAGCCCTGCAGCTGCTGCAGGGCTTTCGGCGTGGGGAGTGTGTGATTATAGGAACTGTTATACCTAAGCGATTTTCCAATTGCTAGGGAACTTTACCGGACAGGAATCGAAACCATCTCAAGCGTTTCTTCCTTATCGTGGATTTCATGATTACCATCAACCTTTCGGATTTCCAGACCCTTCGCAGGATCCTTTCCGCTGTTTGATTTGTTTAATCACCACTTCCCACTTGCTTATGATTACCCCGTCTTTGCGGACTTGAATCATATAGGCCGTTCTAAACCTGCTATGCCGGGAAGAACCCGGAAGAGGAGGCGGCCTTTAAGCCTTCAATTGCCGCTCCAGCCAAGGGTAAGCGCGTTCCCCCCAAACCTCATGAACCCCGGGGAAGATATGGAAATCCAGGTTTTTGCCGGCATCGGCAGCACGATAGATGCAGGAAAGCGTGGCAATGGCCTTCTCCGTGCCGTGGACCGGGAACAGGGGATCGTCGTGCCCGGCCTCTACGAAGAGCGGTCTGGGCGCGATCAGTCCGATTAGATCGGGCATCTCGGCATAGCGCAGTATCCCCGGAATATAGTTGTCGATACAATGTCTGCTGTGCAGGATGCTGTCGCGGAACGTATTGGTATAGCAGCATACGACCGTGGCCTTTATGCGCTGATCCAAGGCGGAGGTGAACGAGGCGACCAGACCGCCCCCCGATAACCCCATAATTCCGATACGCTCGGCATCGACCTCGGGACGCGTGCTCACATAATCGATAGCGGCCATCGTCTCCTGGATGCGCATACCTGCCATCGTTTTGCCGAGCGTCAATAAAAACACGCCGATCGAAAAACAAGAGTTGGTATGGCTGTTGACGATGATTTCGTCCTTGAGCTTCCGCTCGCCGAATCCGAGCAGCTCCGGGACAATGACGGCGAAGCCGCGCTTGACGAGGGAGATCGCGAATTTTTTGTGATCGCTGAATACATCGCCAAGCTCCTTGCCGTCCGCTCCGAGGCCAAGCGCCGCTTTGCTGCCGTAGCCGTGGCCGTGGCAGCCCACGACAACGGGAAGCTTCTCATGCTCCGCCCTGCCCTTGGGAATCAGCAGATGCAAGGGCATCCGCAGCGAGGGGGCCGTCGTGAGCTCGATCCGCTCGCAGATATAATCCCCATGCTCGGTTCGCTCCAGGAGGCGCGGCTGCAAGCCGGAGGACCTGTCGTTCAAGCCTCCGAGCGATGCCGTGAATTTTTCCGTTAGCTGATTTCTCCAGGCTGCCCAGTTATCGGCTCCGGCCCGCTGGAAGGCAAGCTCCTGGGTTTCGGTGGTATATAAATGCTCGACAAATTCATCAGGATTCCACATAGGTAATCTCCTCCCGGGCGCTTCGCAAGGTTAAGATTTTCCTTTGGCGTAAGCGGCATTGTATTCTTCCATCACTTTGTCCCCGCCTTGCTTCCTCCAATTCTCCACATGCTTCTGGAAGCCATCCTCATCGATCTGTCCAAGAATGAATTTAAGCGTTGCATCGTCGATGATTTTTCGGAGCTCATTGCCTTTTTCGCTGAATGTCGCCGACTCGAGCGCCTCGATCGGGCTCGGCACGATGAAGCTTTCGTTATCCTCGTTCAGCTTGATATTCTTTTCCCGCAAAGGATCGTTGGCCGGCTTCAGCACATTGCTCGGCAGGATGGCTTGCAGGGAGGCCAGCGGCCGCACATCCACATCGCGGACCGTATCGGCGGCGGCAATCAATTCATAAAATTTCCCGTCAATCGATTTGTAGTGCGTGCCTTCGATTCCGAGTTGAGTATATCTGAAAATGTCGGGTTCCGCCAGCTTATCGAAGAATGCCAGTATGCGCTTTAACTCTTCCTCGGTTTTGACCTCGGATTTGGGGATGACATACACCCCGTTGTGACCGGCTTGCGACCATACATGGGGCTTGCCGTCCGGTCCGGCTATCCGGTTGACCAGGTCGAGCTTCGCACCGGGGTTAATCTTTAGCAGGGCGTTGTTCAGATTGGCGGAATCATCCATGTTGCCGATATATACGCCGGCCTTCCCGGTCGTAAAGTAATCCCATTGCTGCTGCTTGCTGGTTACTGCGAAATCTTCATTCACCAGCTTTTCCGTATACAGCTTTCTGGCGAACTTCATGGATTCCACATATTCGTCGAACATGAACTCCGGGACGAGCTTGCCGTCCTTCATCCCCCAATCATTGGGCGTGCCATGATAGGAAGCGATGGTTTTGAACAAGCCGTACTTGAGGTCGTTGCGATCGGCTATGCCGAAGGTGTCGGCCTTATTGTTCTTGTCCGGGTCGTCTGTCTTGAAGGCTTTAAGTATGGCATAAAGCTCATCGATGGTTGTCGGTGTCTTGAGCCCCAGGTTATCCAGCCAATCCTTGCGAAGGATAATCCCTTGTCGGGACAGCGGATTTTGACGGTATACGCCATAGATTTTGCCGTCAACCGCGGTGTTCTTCAGGATCGTTTCATTCATCTTGCTCAGATTCGGAAACTCTTTGAAGTAGGGGCCCAGTTCCCAGAACATCCCGGCTCTTGCGGCATTCAAATAGGCGGAATTTTTGATGTCCTGAATGGTGACGATCTTGGTCAAGGTGTTGGAGGCCAGCGCCATATTGATTTTGTCTTCTTTGACCGCGTCCGGAACCCAGGTGATGTTCAGCTTCGTGTTCGTAGCTTCTTCGATTTTACTGAGAACGGTTGGGGAGGGCGGAGATGGCGCATACAGAATCGCCGTCCAGGTCAGTTCAAGCGGCTTTTGATCCCCGGCAGAAGGAGCGCTCGCTTGTGCATCCGGCTTGGGCTTTATTGTCGTGCCGGTGTCCGCGCATCCGGCCATAGCAGCCGTAGTCAGGGTGAGTACGGTAGCCGGGACAAGCATCTTGCGTTTTAACAGATTCATCATGATCGGGACCCTCCGTCATTTTTATTTGGAACTACGCCTCAAGGGCATAGGTCCTTATGTTAAAAACAGCTGCCAATGAACAAGTGGTTCCGCCATTCGCAGCTATCCTTTAACCGAGCCTAACAGCACGCCCTTGGCAAAATACTTCTGTATAAAAGGATAAATGAACAGGATAGGGATGGTGGCCACGACGATCACGGCCATCTTGATCGTTTGTTCGGGCGGTCTGACAAGATCTGCATCAATGTCGTTGCCTCCCTGCAAGCCGCTGGAGATCAGGATGATCTGACGGAGCAGGACTTGAATGGGCCATTTATTCGAGTCATTGATATAGATCAGAGCCTGGTAGAACATGTTCCAGTAGGAAACTCCGTAAAACAAGGCGATGGTAGCAATCGACGGCATGGACAAAGGAATGACGATCCGGAAGAGGATGCCGAAGTCGGAAGCCCCGTCCATCTTGGCGGATTCCTCAATCCCGTCGGGGATATGCTGGAAAAAGTTTTTCAGAATAATGAGGTTAAAGGCATTAATCGCGGAAGGAATCAGCATGGCCCAATACGAATCCAGCATGCCCAGCGAGCGTACGACCAGGAAGGTAGGAATCAGGCCTCCGCTGAACATCAGCGTGAATACGACCATGAACATGATGGTTCTGCGCCCCGGCAGCTCCTTCTTGGATAAGCCGTAGGCCATGAGAATGGACAACAGCATGCTGAGTAAAGTCCCGGCGACCGTAACAAATACGGAATTCAACAAGCTCCGGAACAACACGGGAGTCGAGAAGATGACGCGATAAGCATCCAATGACCAATCGGTCGGAATGAGAATGAATGGCTTCTGCACGTACTCCTCCACCGAAGTGAAGGAACCGGCAAACACATGAATGAACGGAAGCAGGGTGCAGATGGCGAACAAAAGGAGCAAGCTATGGTTGATGGTGTCGAAGATTCGACTGCCAAGTCCTTGTTTCATGATCGGTTTCACACTCCTTAATAGATGCCTTCCTCGCCAGCTTTGCGGACGAGCCAGTTGGCGATCATCACCATGAGAAGCCCCACTGCCGCCCGGAAAAAGCCGATGGCTGTGCTGTAGCTGAATTGGGCTTGCCGGACCCCTGCGGTGTAGACGTACGTATCGAAGATTTCGGCAACCTCCCGATTAATCCCGTTGAGCAGCAGGAAGACGTGATCGAAGCCCAGCTCCAGAATATCTCCCAGCTTAAGCAGCATGAGGATCACAATGACACTGCGTATGGCAGGCAGGGTGATATGCCACATTTGCCTCCAGCGGCTTGCCCCGTCCATCTTGGCGGCTTCGTACAATTGCGGATCTATGCCGGAGATGGCTGCTAGATATACAATCGTCCCCCAACCGGCTTCTCTCCAGATCACCTGTAGGATATAGACGGGCCTGAACCAGGCGGGATCGGTGAGGAAGCTGATCTTCTCCATCCCGAACTTGACCAGCAATTCGTTGATGATGCCATCCTGCGTTGTCAATAGAATATAGGACAAGGAAACGATGATCACCCAGGACATGAAGTAAGGAATATAAATGATAGTCTGAATCGACTTCTTGAACATTTCCCGGCGGATCTCATTGAGCATCAGCGATAAGATAATCGGTATCGGAAAATAGATCGTCATATTAAGCAGAAACAAGATTACGGTATTCTTAAATAGCAGGAAGAAGGTCGGTTCCTGAAACAAGCGTATGAAATGCTTGAAGCCTACCCAGGGGCTGCCGCTTATTCCAAGGAAGGGCTGGTAATCCTGGAAGGAAATGATGATGCCCCACATGGGGAAGTATTTGAAAATGACGAAATACAGAAAACCCGGGAGAATCATCACATATAAATATTTGAACTTCACAAGCTGACGCATGACCAATAGCGTTGTCCCCTTTCTGTTCGCTGTGCTGAATATCCCCAAGATAACGTGCCTCGGATTGGATTGTCTATAATCACAGTTCGAGATGAAGCGGCCCAGCGGACTGCACAGGGAGGGAATGACAGGGGAATTCGATCATGTATAAAGAAATGATTATTGTGTTTCAAAATCCAGGGACTATACTGAACATACAATCACGCTATCTCTCAGCATCCGCGCGCATAAATTGGAGGAGAACCTGATGAACATCTATCCGAATAAGTACTTCTACAAAATACTGCTGTTCGGCATCATCATCAGTGCGTTTCCCGTCTCCCTCGCAGGCATCTTCACCTATTCCAAGTCCTCCGACACGATCCAGAGAAAGTCCGACCATGCTGTCCAGGAGCATCTTCATCAAATCCAGAACGGCGTGGAGCAGGTGCTGCGGACGACCGATCATTCGCTGAATTACTTCGTGAACTCTTCCTTTCTGATCCAGACCTTATCCGAGTCCTTGAATGTGGATCAGTTTCAGCTGCTTCGCCAAATCAAGCAGGAGCTGAACCATCTGCAAACGTTTGATACCGGGATTTCCGACATTATTCTGCTTAGCCGGGAACAGGAATGGTATATCGATAACATCGGCTTGCACCGGCTGGATAAGTATAAGAAGGGGGAATGGCTGCTGCCGTACTTCCAGGCGCCGCTCGATTCCATGTGGGATGTCGGTGCGGCTGTCCCCGATCCGTCTCGGCAGGACCGTCCTGTCTGTACCGAGAACATCCGGCTGATTAAGAAACTGCCGATTCATGCGGCTCATAAAAAAGGACTGGCTGTAGCCGAAATTCCCGTCTGCCACCTGGGCAGTCTGTTTTCCTTCGATAAGAACAATGAGTCGGTCATGATGATGGACCGGGAGGGGAGGGTATTCTACCACACCAATGCAGGACTGCTTGGCGGCATGGATGTCCAAGCCTCGGTGCTGGATCTCATATCCCGGCAAGACGAACGCAACGGACAGTTTCAGGTGAACGAGAAGTACTCTGAATTTACGGTTACCTACCGGAAGTCCGACTTTAATAACTGGACCTATATTTCCATGATTTCCATCAGGGAATTGACCAAGGAATCGCGGGCCATCGGCTGGTTTACCTCGATGCTCTGTCTCTCTCTGCTCGTGCTTTCACTGGGAGTTGCCTGGGTTGTTTCGCGCATGATCTACAGTCCGGTCAAAAAACTGTTCCATGTGTCCTCCAAGGTGTTCAAGCCTGCGGCCGGCGAGCAGCGCAAGGACGGGTTTGAATATTTGGCCGAGCAGATTCACGATGTGGTGGATAAAAACACGGAGCTTCAGGACCGGCTGCATACCCAGGTCGAGCAGCTTCGCATCTTGTTTGTTGTCAAGCTGCTGGGAGGGCAGATCGGCGCCAGGGAGATTAGCGAGAAGCTCCCTAGCCTGGGCTATCAGGAGGGATGGACGAGGCTGTCGGTCGTTACCGTTCAGATCGATACCTTGGAAGGGACGAAATATCATCCGAACGATGAGGATTTATTGCTGTATGCGATTCATAACATCGTCGAGGAATTGATCGCCGCTGAGCAGCGTTTAGCCCCCGTAGTCCAAGACCAGTCGCTGGTTACGGTCGTGTTCAGCCGGCATAGCGGCCCCGATGAGCTGAAGCAGGAGCTGTACCAGCTGACGCAGCATATTCAACGGATGATCGATACGTATCTGCATCTTCCCGTCAGTGTCGGCATCAGCCTGCCGTATCTGGCATTGCATGAAACCTGCGAGGCGTACCAGGAGAGCCGGGAAGCGCTCAAAAACCGGCTGCGGCTGGGGGGGAACTCCATTATTTTCTATGAGGAGCTGCCGCAAGGCGGGTACCCGCTCTATACCTTCTTCTCTCCCCACTTCCACAACGATTTATCCGATGCGATAAAGCTTGCGGACCGGGAGCAGGTGGACCGGCTGCTTGCCGCGTTTTTCCAAGATCTGCTCGTCAAGAAGGCGGGGCCGGTGGAATACGAAGTCTGGGCAGCGCGATTAGTGATCGATCTGATTCAACTAACGCATTCCCTGGGGATTCCTTATATGTCGTTTACGGATAACCATTCGGTCTTCGAGCAGATGTTCAAGCTTCGCACGCTTAAGGAAATGCAGGACTGGCTGCGCCAGGTGATCATAGAACCGATCATGGTAACTGTGGAAGAACGCCTGCACGCGCAGTACCGGAATATATCCGAGCATATTATCGATATCATCCACAGGGAATACGAGCAGGACATCTCGCTGGACTCTCTCGCCTCGCGCCTGCATTATAACCCGAGCTATATCAGCAGCGTGTTCCGCAAGGAAACGGGAGTTCTCTTCAGCGAATATTTAGCCAGTTACCGGCATGGGAAGGCTGTCGCTTATTTGCTGGAGACGGATATGCCGATTCGGGAGATCGCCGCTAAGCTTCAGTTCAATAATCCGCAGAACTTCATTCGGTCCTTCCGCAGGATCGAAGGGATGACGCCCGGTCAATATAGGGAAAAAAGCCGTCTGCAGTAAGCGGCTTAAGCCTGAGGCTCGTCCCGCTCCCGCATGTAGAAGCTTGGCGGGTATCCCGTCATTCTGCGGAAGATGCGATGGAAGTAGGAGGCGTCCGCGTAGCCTACATATTCTCCGATATCGGCCACCGTCAGCCGGGAGTGACGCAGCATGGAGACGGCTGTTTTGACGCGTGCGGCATGGACGTAATCGCTGATCGTCTGGCCGGTCATCTGGCGGAATAAGGTGGCGCAGTAGTTTGGGCTTTTGCCGGTTACGGCGGCGAGCTCCTCCTTCGTCACCCGGCGGCGGTAATGCTGCTTGATGTATGTTTTCATGTGCTCGGCCAGCCCGTGCTTGGCGGAGGAATGAGGTCCGCGGTCCCATTCCCGGCTTAGCAGGGTCAAGGTTTCCAGCAGCAGAGCCTGGGCCATGATCTCGTGATAGGACAGACGCTCTGTCCAGTTCTCATGCATGAGCTGCAGGCGGGCGAGCAGCAGGTCCGACGGGCCGCACCGCAGCTGGACGTACTCGGCCAGCTGCAGAAGGGGCAGCGGAGGACGGCCGTCTCCAGCTGCGTGGGGCGCCGAAGCTCCAGGCAGGAAAGTCACGACATATTTCTCATGAGACAGGGAAGGGATGCTCTTGCCGTAGAAGCGGAGTCCGGCGGGGATCAGCAGGGCATCGCCCTTCTCCAGCAGCACCTTCTCCTCCTCCAGCCAATAGACGCACTTGCCGTAACCGACGAGAATCAGGGTCCAAGCCGAGCTCTCCGTGCCGCTTTCCTCGAACCAGGGCATGGAGCCTGCGTGATGGGTGACAGACTTGACCAAGAGCATAAGGATTCCCCTTTGATTGAGATGATACTATAATACCTGTTCCGTACTATAATTCATAGTCAATTTGGAGTAGCCGGAGTACAATGACATCGACAATGAGAACGTGAAGCTCGACAACGGAGGGAAATGACGATGTCCAAATTACCAAAAACAAGAATTGTATGTACGATGGGACCTGCTTGTGACAATGTGCCGATGCTCAAGGAAATGATTCTGTCGGGGATGAATGTCGCCCGGTTGAATATGGCGCACGGAGATTTGGATGAGCAGCGGCAGCGGATCGTGAAGGTGCGCGAGGCGGAGCGCGAGACGGGCAAGCCTGTAGCCGTCCTGCTGGATATCAAGGGTCCGGAAGTTCGGATCGGCAAGCTGAAGGAGAGCTCGTATCTGCTGGAAACCGGCAAGCGTCTGACGCTGACGACTGAGCTGATCGAAGGCGACGGAGAGCGTATCGCGGTCAACTACGCGGAGCTGACCCGCGATGTATCGCCAGGATCGCGCATTTTGCTGGATGACGGTCTGATCGAGCTGAGGGTGGAAGCGATCGAGGGCACCGAAATCCATACCCGCATTCTGAATGGCGGCGTGATTAAGCCGCGCAAGGGCGTTAATCTGCCAGGCACGCGTACGTCGCTCCCCGGCGTGACGGCGCGGGATGTGGAGCACATCCGCTTCGGGGTTGAGGAGGGCGTCGATATCGTGGCCGCTTCCTTCGTCCGCAAGGCCGAGGATGTGCTCGAAATCCGCCGCCTGCTGGAAGAGCTGGGCGCGGGCCATGTACAGATCATCTCCAAGATCGAGAATCAGGAGGGCGTCGATGAGCTGGATGCTATCCTTGAGGCCTCGGACGGGCTCATGGTCGCGCGGGGAGATCTGGGCGTCGAGGTGCCGGTCGAGGAAGTGCCTCATATCCAGAAGCAGATGATTCAAAAATGCAATCTGGCGGGCAAGCCGGTCATTACCGCTACGCATATGCTGGATTCGATGCAGTCGAATCCCCGTCCGACTCGGGCGGAGGCCAGCGATGTGGCCAACGCGGTACTTGACGGCTCGGATGCGATCATGCTGTCCGGGGAGACCGCAGCAGGAAAATATCCGCTGGAGTCGGTGCGCACGATGGCCTCGATCGCCAGCCGGATGGAGGAATCGCTGGACTACCGGGAGCTGTTCGTGAGGACGGCTGCGCTGCAGCAGACGAATATTACGGAAGCGATCAGCCAGGCGGTTGTCAGCTCGGCGCTGGAGCTGCAGGCCAAGGCGATCGTGACGCCGACGGAGAGCGGCTTTACGGCGCGGATGGTCGCCAAATACCGCCCGAATGCACCCATCATCGCGGTGGCTCCGAATGAGCATATGCTGCGCCGTCTGAGCCTGGTATGGGGCGTAACGCCGATTCTCGGCGGCTCCGTGCGGACGACCGACGAGATGTTCGAGTCGGCTATCGCCAGCGGCAAGGCGACCGGGATCGTGGAATCCGGCGATCTCGTCATCGTCTCGGCGGGCGTACCGATCGGCAAGTCCGGCTCGACCAACCTTATTAAGATTATGCATGCCAAATAAGGACCAAGGTTAACAGCAAGCGCCGCCTCCCGTCAGGGAAGCGGCGCTTGTACGGTTTTGTCCGAAGGAATCGGATACGGCGTGCGGGATCAATCCTTCTGCTCTTGCGTGCCGATGTCCAGATGCATCCGCTTTTTCGTATTGGCCTTCGTGTCCTTGTACATCTCGTTCTCCTGGCTTTCCAGCGCCAGGCTGGTCAGCTCCCATTCCGTCTGGCCCAGCACGGGATCGTAGGGGAATTCGTCCCCGCGCTTCAGGGTCTCCTCACGGCCCCATTCATTCTCGTAAATGCCGTCGGTCTCGACTTCCTCGCCCGACACGGGCTGCATGTCTTTATTGTTGGCCATGGTAATTGTATCCTCCTTGTATCTGGCGATTCGCCCGTTAGTATACCCGGGATGGCTTTCCATTTATCCGCCAAAGCCCCTCCCGGCAGGAAACAGATTCCAATTTCCGGAGAACGCATGGTACAATATGGGTATCTTTGTCGAAGAAGGTGAGTAGATTGGAGCTTACAAGGGAGCCTGTGCTGTCCCTAAAGGACTTGCGGATGAAATATGAGGACCGCTATGTGCTGAGGGGCATTGATCTGGATGTGTACGCCGGGCAGATCATCGGGTATATCGGGCCTAACGGAGCGGGGAAGAGCACGACGGTCAAGATTATGCTCGGTCTCGTTCAGGGCTATACAGGTGAGGTGCACATATTCGGGCGCGACATTGCCGACGGGAATGTCGATTACAAGCGGAGAATAGGCTATGTTCCCGAGGTGGTCGAGGTCTATGACAACTTGACGGCGAGCGAATATTTGACCTTCGTTGGGGAGCTGTATGGCGTAGACGGAGAAAGTGCCGACTATAAGGCAAGGCGTCTGATGGCGATGTTCGGCCTGGAATCCAGCTATCATGACCGGATCGCGTCCTTCTCCAAAGGGATGCGCCAGAAGGTGCTGCTGATTTCAAGTCTTCTGCATAACCCGGATCTGTTGTTTTTCGACGAGCCCTTGAGCGGACTGGACGCCAACAGTGTGATGGTCGTCAAGGAAATCCTGACGCTGCTCTCCGCGCAGGGCAAGACGATCTTCTATTCCTCGCACATCATGGAAGTCGTAGAGAAGATCAGCAACCGCATCGTACTGCTGCATGACGGTCAGGTGGCGGCGGACGGCAGCTTCGAGGAGCTTAAGGCCCAATCCAAGGAAGGGACGTTGGAGGAAATTTTCAATCAGCTGACCGGCTTCCATGAGCATAAGCATATTGCCGAGCAGTTCGTCTCCATCGTTCAAGAGGATTAGCCGATGAAGGATTACCGGACGCTGCGTATCCTGGACAGGTTCCGTCGGATTTTCGAGAACATGGGCGTTGACTACGACGTGATGAGAAGGATTTTGCAGGTTAAGCTGACCATGGACCGTCGCCGGGTGCCGACCTTGTTCAACTCGTCGAAGAGGAAGGCGGACAAAAAGGACGGCGATGAAAATTTCTTCCTGAAATCCTTATGGATTTACGCGTTAATGGGGCTGCTGACCGTACCCTTCGTCGTTTTTGGCGAGCACTTCATGTTCCAGATGACTCTTGTGTTTAGCGTGCTGATGTTTATGATCATGACCGCTATGATCAGCGACTTCTCCTCCGTGCTGCTCGATATTCGTGACAAGCCTATCCTGCTGACCAGGCCGGTGGCCGCGCGTACGGTAAGCATGGCCAAGGCTGTTCATGTCGGCATTTATTTAGGCTTTCTGACCGCAGCCCTGACGATCGGACCTCTGATAGCGGGAGCCGTCAGGCATGGCCTCGGCTTCACGGCGATCTTCCTGCTAATCATTGTGCTGATGGATGTGCTGGTCCTTGTCCTAACCGCCCTGGTTTATTTGCTTATCCTGCGTTTTTTCGATGGCGAGAGGCTCAAGGATATGATCAATTATGTGCAAATTATGCTGACGATAACGATGTCGGTCGGGTATCAGTTTGCGATTCGCTCCTTCGAGTTCTCGGCTTTGCTGCAGATTGAATTCACGCCGGCCCGGTGGCAGTTTCTGGTTCCGCCGGTCTGGTTCGGAGCGCCGTTCGAGCTGCTGCTGCATGGAGCAACCGATCCTTACACGATAGCGTTCTCTATCCTGACGCTGGTCGTGCCGCTGGCGGCGCTGCTGGTGTACATCCGGCTTATGCCCATGTTTGAGCGGGGGCTGCAGAAGCTGTCCCATCAGGGGGGCAGCCGCGGAGAAGCCAAGGCCGGCCTGATGCGGCGCGTGGCCGGGGCGATATGCCGAAGCAAGGAGGAGCGCAGCTTCTTTCATTTCGCATCCGCGATGTTGAAGAAGGAGAGGGAATTCAAGCTGAAGGTTTATCCTTCCTTGGGTTTTTCCATCGTATTTCCTTTTCTGTTCCTGATAAGCGCTTTGCGTACAGGCGATTGGTCGGAGATTTCCGCCGGGCGGATGTATCTGATGGTGTACTTGACGATGATCGTCATTCCGACGGTTGTGATGATGCTCCGGTACTCGGGGAACTACAAGGGGGCTTGGCTGTTCAAGGCAGTGCCCTTGCAGGACGCGGCTCCGGTATTCAAAGGTACGCTCAAGGCTTTCATCGTTAGGCTCTACCTTCCTGTGTTCGTGATCGTAGGGATAGTCTTCATTCTCTTGTTCGGCGTGCGGATCATCCCGGATCTGGCGGCGGTGCTGCTTTGCTCGCTGCTGTATGTCGTGCTGTGCTGGCTGATGCTGGGCAAGAGCATACCGTTTACGGAGCCGTTCGGATCGGGGCAGAGCGACGGGCTGAAGGTGCTGCCGATGATCCTGCTGCTTGGGGTCTTTTTCGGGATCCACTTTGCGGTAACCTGGCTCGCCTACGGAGTGTATCTGTACATCGCCCTTCTACTGCTCTTGAACGCTCTGGCCTGGAGCAAAGCATTTAACCGGATCAAGCTTTAGCGCCCACCCTTGGGCTCTCGCTACTCCTCTAGGACTGCCTGTCGTCGATTCGATCAGGTAGTCTTTTTTTCATCATCAGCCGCTATTCATCTGGGCAATCCTTGGCTATTGTCAGGGCGGAGCACTCCGGGGTATGATTATGATCTTAATGCCCGGCGGATGGGTGGAAATCAGGGAAGGAATGTGCGGAATCGTGATTTTGTGGGGAACGATAGTCAACGCGGCAGCCATTATTGCAGGGAGCTTGATCGGACTTCTGATCGGACGGATCAGCGAGAGCATGAAGCAGACGCTGATGCATGGCATCGGCCTGGCGCTTATCGTGCTGGGGATATCTATGGCGCTGAAGTCGGAGCAATTTCTGCTGCTTGTCTTAAGTCTGGCCATAGGCGGGCTGATCGGCGAGGCGGTGCGGCTGGAGCGCAGACTGGAGCAGCTCGGTCAAGGACTGGAGCGGCTTGTGTATGCGGCGGTTAGTCGCTTTACGGTGCGGGTGAAATCAAGCGGCGGAGAGGGGCCGGGGCCGGTACAGGGAAGGCTTGCGGCCGGATTTGTCAATGCAACGCTCGTCTACTGCATCGGGGCTATGGCCATTCTTGGCTCATTGGACAGCGGGCTCAGGGGCGATCATGTCATTTTATACACGAAAGGGCTGATGGATGGACTGCTCTCCGTCGTATTTGCTTCGACGATGGGGGTCAGGGTGCTGTTCTCCTCGCTGCCGATTCTTCTCTATCAGGGTGGGATAGCACTGGGGGCGTCGTGGATCGCATCGGCGATGGATCAGACGCTGCTGGATGCGATGATCGTTCAATTAACCGCAGTAGGAGGCATATTAATCATAGGGGTGGGCATCAACCTGCTGGAGCTGCGCCGACTTCAGGTGGCCAATCTGCTGCCCTCGCTTGCCGTCGCCGCTGGCCTGACGGTACTGTGGACCGAATTCGGCGGTCTGCTGCCTTAAACGCGAGGCCCTTTTGGGGAACTTTAATTGTAATCAAAAAATTCCGTGGCATATCACCCATATTATGGTATAGTACATATCACGGGAACAGATGTGCCTGTTTGCGCTGCGTGTTTCATTTCGAGAGGCAGACGGACAGAGTTAAGGAAGGGGTGTGCGCCGCATGGCGTTTCTTAGGCAGTTGACCTGGTTTTTTCGCGCGCGCTGGGGATGGTATCTGCTGGCGATCGTACTCATGTCCACGGTCAGCATATTGAATATTATTCCGCCCAGGATGATCGGGTCCGTCATCGACCACATCCGTACGGGGACGCTGACCGCCGCCGAGCTGCAGAGAAGCGTGCTGCTCCTGATCGGTCTGGCCGTGCTGCTCTATGTGATGACTTATATATGGATCACGACGCTGTTCGGCAACTCCTCGCTGCTTGAGCGGCTGCTGCGCAGCAGACTTTTATCGCACTTGATGCGCATGACGCCGTCGTTCTTCCAGCGCAACAGTACGGGAGAGCTGATGGCGCTGGCGACCAACGACATTGTGGCGATCGGACAAACGGCGGGCTACGGGGTCATGACGCTGGTAAATACGATAGTGGGCACGCTCGTGGTGACCGTGACCATGGTGACCTTGATCAACTGGAAGCTGATGCTGGTCTCGCTCATCCCGCTGCCGTTCGTCTCGCTGCTGATCGGCGTGCTTGGCAAGCAGATGCGGAAGCGCTTCATTGCTGCACAGGCGGCATTCGGCAAGATGAACGATCAGGCGCTGGAATCGATCTCGGGCCTGCGGGTGATCCGCTCCTATGTGCAGGAAGAGCATGATCTGGAGGCGTTCCGCCAGGTAACGGGCGATGTGATGGAGAAAAACCGCCGCGTGGCCCTCATCAACGCGCTGTTCCATCCGGTCATTTCGTCGATCGTCGGCTTGAGCTTCGCGATCGGCAACGGATATGGGGCTTACCTGGTCTTCTATAACGAGCTTACGCTCGGACAGCTCGTCTCGTTCAATATTTATCTGGGCATGCTGATCTGGCCGATGATCGCTTTCGGCGAGTTCGTCAACGTGCTGCAGCGGGGGACGGCCTCGGTCGATCGTCTCGGGAAAAGCTTCGCCCAGGAAGCCGATGTCCGGGAGCCTGCGGAGCCGGTTCAGGTCGCGCTTCCCGAATCCATCGAGCTGCGGTCGCTGACCTTCCGCTATCCCGGAGCCCAGCAGGACAGTCTGAAGGATGTGTCTCTGCGTCTCGAGCGCGGACAGACGCTGGGCATCGTCGGACGGACGGGAAGCGGCAAGAGCACGCTGCTCAAGCAGCTTCTACGCTACTATCCGATAGAGAAGGAAACAGCCTTCATCTCGGGCGTTCCGGTCGAGCAGCTTTCTATCGAACGGATACGCAGCTGGGTCGGTTATGTTTCCCAGGAGCATCTGCTGCTATCCAAAACGATCAAGGCCAATATTGCGCTAGGCAAGCCGGAGGCTACGGACGAAGAGCTGGCCCGCGTCATCGAGATGGCGTCGTTCGCCGAGGACGTCAGGCATCTTCCGGAAGGACTCGCAACCATCGTTGGGGAGAATGGGGTCATGCTCTCAGGCGGTCAGAAGCAGCGGGTAAGCATCGCCAGAGCTCTTCTGACCGATCCGGACATTTTGCTGCTGGATGATTCCTTGTCAGCCGTAGACGCTCGGACCGAGAGCGCGATTCTTCGCAGTATCCGCTTGGAGCGGGCAGGCAAGACCACCCTGATTGCCTCGCACCGGCTGTCCGCGGTGATGCATGCCGACTGGATCATTGTGCTGGAGGATGGCCGGATCGTGGAAGAAGGCACGCATGAGCAGCTGATGCTGCTGGGCGGCTGGTACCGAGGGCAGTTCGAGCGTCAGCAGCTGGAAGCGCATCTGCTCGATTCGGCAGGGTAGGCGCATATCGATGATAGAGAAGGAAGGAGGCGTGCGATCTGTGAGGGACAACCCGAAGGTCAAGACGCCGGTTATACGAAGACTGCTTCGTTATACGCTGCTTTACAAGTACCGGATTGCCGCGGCTTTGCTTGTGCTTTGTCTGGCTGTGGGCGCGGAGCTGGCCGGTCCATACCTAGCGAAGACGATGATCGATCGGCATATCGGGAGCATTGCGCTGCCTTGGAAGCAGTTCGATGCGGCAGCCGGGGCAGAACTGCCCGCAGATGTAAAGCGGATCGAGTTGGAAGGACAGCTCTATGTACGATCGGATTGGATCGCTGCTTATACCGAAGGGAAAACGTTCGAACGGAGTCCCTTCGCGGGCGGAGAGGATGCGAGAATTCTGCAGATCGGCCGCGGGATGTATGTGCTGCATGCGCCAGCCGCCGAGGAGCTGAACTGGTCGGTCGTGCGGGAGGCGGACACCGGCGGAGTGGCCGTCCTGCGCGGCACGGACAAAAACAACGGCGCTCAAGAAGTGGCCGCCCGCAAGCTGACAGCCGCCGAAACGGCACGGTTCTACGGACATGACATGATGCCGGCATTCCGGCTGCTCGCTCTTTATGTTGCGCTGCTGTTTGCCGGCAGCCTGCTGCATTTCATCCAAAGCTATACGCTGCAGTCGACGGCGCTGCGCATGATTCAGCAGATGCGGATGGATCTGATGCGGCACATTCAGAAGATGCCGGTGCGTTATTTCGACAATACCCCGATCGGGCAGGTCGTATCGCGGATCGCGAACGATACCGAGGCAGTGAGGGATTTGTTTATCAGCTTCATGGCAACCTTCGTGGTCAGCTCGATCACGATCATCGGCATCTACATCGCTTTGTTCATTCTCGATGTGCGGCTTGCGCTTGTTGCGCTCGCTTTTATTCCGTTGTTTGCTGTAGTGATGACCGTGCATCTGAAATATACGAAGAGGTTCGTCTCCGTCATGCGCGCCCGATTGAGCGATATGAACGCGATGATCAGCGAATCGATCGCGGTCATGCCGATCCTGCAGGCTTTTCGTCAGGAGAAAAGCCGGATGAAGGAGTTCGAAACGCTGAACGAGGACCGATATATCAACAACATCAAGAACATGCGGGTGTTCTCGCTGTCCTCCCGAAACTTCACCGGTCTGGTCGGCGCCTTGTTCACCGCCTGTACCGTCTGGTATTTCGGAGGCCAATCCTTGCAAACCTCCATCTCATTCGGTGTGTTTTACGCATTTATCGAGTACATGGGACGCTTCTTCCAGCCGATCATCGGGATCTTCGACCAGCTCATGAACGCCCAGCGTGCGGTCGTATCCTCGGAGAAGGTCTTCCAACTGCTGGATGAGGAGGCCGCCGAGACGGCGAAGCCGGTGAACCCGCAGGGAGCGCGCCGGCCGGATGGGCGCGTCGTATTCGATCAAGTAACTTTTGCCTACAAAGAGGGCGAGCCGGTGCTGCGTCATATTTCCTTCGAGGCCAATAAGGGAGAGACGGTCGCTTTGGTCGGACATACCGGATCGGGCAAAAGCTCGATTATGAACTTGCTGCTGGGCTTCTATGAGCCGTCCGACGGGCAGATCCGTATCGATGACCGCGATATCCGCGATATACCGAAGCAGGCGCTGCGGCAGCATATGGGTATCGTCCTGCAGGATCCGTTCCTGTTCGCGGGGGATATCAAGTTCAATGTCAGCCTGTACAATAAGAACATTACGCCGGAGCAGGTACGGCAGGCGCTAGCGGATGTCGGGGCGGCGGGATTTATCGAGCAGCTTCCGGGCGGCTATGACGAGCCGGTCGTAGAGCGCGGCAGCACGCTTTCCGCCGGCCAGCGGCAGCTTATCTCATTTGCCCGCGCGCTCGCCTTCGACCCGGCCATACTGATCCTGGACGAGGCGACGGCAAGCATAGACAGCGAGACGGAAGGGCTGATCCAGGAGGCGCTGCGCGTAGTCAGCGAGGGAAGGACGACCTTCATCATCGCCCATCGGCTCTCCACGATTCGCGAGGCTGACCAGATTCTGGTGCTCCACCGGGGGGAGATCGCGGAGCGCGGCACGCATGAGGAGCTGATGAAGCTTCAAGGTCGTTATTACCGCATGTACCAGCTCCAGGCAGGTATCGGGAAAGAGACGGAGGCTTCTGTGATCACCGGGGCCTCATAGGCAGGCAGAGTGATTCAGGTATCCCGGGATCGCCAAAAACCGGACAGCGTATGGTGAACTGCATTCCAATTGCTAGACATTATCTAACAGTTGGAGGTGCAGTTCGAGGCTGTCCGGTTTTTTATTTGGCTAGCCCACAGGCTTCTGACAAGGTGAATCACGCATCACGCGTTCATCGGCTATGGACGACGACCCGATTTCGTCCGGTTTGCTTCGCTTGATACAAGGCCCTGTCGGCAAATTGAAAGAGCTCCTGAATGTTCGTGCTATCCGAGGGGAAGCCGGCCATGCCGATAGAGACGGTAACAGCCTTTCCGGTCGGACTGACTGCAGCAGCCACGGAGATGCGAATCTGTTCGGCGATCCGGTAGGCCTCCTCCGGACTGGTATCCGGCAGCAGAACGATGAATTCCTCGCCGCCATAACGGCAGCGAACATCGGTCGCCCTTGTTGCCTCGATGATTTTGATAGCCAGCATCTTTAATACCTCGTCTCCGATCTGGTGTCCGTAGGTATCGTTGACTGACTTAAATCGGTCAATATCCAGCGCCAGCATGGCGAAAGGTCTGCGTTCCTTGACCCATAGCCCGGTAAACAAGTCCATAGTCCGCCGGTTCATCAGACCGGTCAGCGGATCGGTCTGGGCCTGGACGGCGTAATGTTCGGCCTGATCCTGCAGTCCCTGCATAGCGAGCATGATCGTATTGTTCAGTTGATTGGCTTCATAATTCCAGTGGCTGCGAAACGGGGGCTCGCTGACTCGCTTTCCTTTGGAAATATGCTCAGCCGCCTCGGACAACACCTTGAAAGGAATCGTCAGCAGTCTGGCAATGAGAATCGCCAGCAGCAGGAAAGCAAGCCAGAACGGAAGCGAATACAGAAGCTGGCTCTTGACGGTACGCAGCGAGGCCTGATACACGCCTTCGTAAGGAGATTGAACGACTATGCCCCAGCCGGTTCCTTTCATAGTCGCATAGCCGGCAAGGAAGCGAACCCCTTGTGTGTTAATCACGTCCTCGCTTCCGTGCATGCCTTGCTTCAGTTTCTGTACCACTTTGTTTTCACTCACATCAACCCCCAGCCGAGCTGTATCAGGATGATAGATGAGATTGCCGGATTGATCGACGACATACACGTACGTGCCTGAACGGTTCGTTGTACGGGTACCTAGTATGCTGTTCAACACATTCGATTCCTGCAAATAGATGCTTCCGCCGACAAGCCCCATATATTGCCCGCTGCCGCTGTCGAGCATCGGATAGGTCATCACCATAATCATCCGGTCTGTGATCCCCCGATACGGCTTTGAGATGTACGGGAGTCGCAGAGCTGACAGGTTCGCGACGGCTTCTGCACTCAGATGCTGACCCAAAATGCCCACTGAAGAAGGCGATACCTGCGTGATGACTTCATCGGTATTAAGCAAGAAGAGCGAGTTGAAATATCCTCCGCCCTCCCGCATGAAATCAAGCTGTTGCTGAAGTGCCGGCCCGTTCGTCTTATTGGCGGCTAGATAGGCGGCCGTCGTCTTCAGACTGACGTTCATGGAGTTGATCAAAGAATCCATCGTAGCGCTCATTTTGGATGCGGCTTCCATATTAAGGTCGAGGGTCGTCCTGGATAAAGATTGCAGATCGGACCGGAAGCCTACGACGGTCTGGATACAAGTCGTGCCTAGCATCGAAGCAATGACCAGCCCGATGATGAGATATACGAGACGGATCTGCCCGATCCGCCATGTGCGCAGTCGCCATCTCATTGGTGCATCGCCCCTTTGTGTAAGAATAAGCAGATCTGACTGAATATGAGGGCGAAGCCCGCTTCATCTTAGTATACTTCTATTTAGACCCCAAAAGCTGCCCTTCGTCAAGAGAAGGACAGCAAAGGAATCAGGCTCGGCTGGTTTAAGAAGGCATGACCTTATTGATTAAACGATAAAGCACGACGAGTGCCTCTGCCCGGGTAGCCGTCTGCTTGGGGTGGAAGTACCCGTCCGGGGAGCCGTTCATCAGACCGACGGCATCGGCCAGACGTACGCTGCGCAACGCCCAGGCCGAAGCCTCTTTCTCGTCCTTGAATCTGGAATCGGGCGGGAGCAAGATATCCTGCTGCCGGATCGAGGTGTTCAGACTGTATGCCCGCATCATCATCGCAGCCATCTGCTCGCGGGTAATCGTGGCCTGGGGGAGGAACGAGCCGTTGTCCATCCCCTCTATAAGCCCGGCGGACAAGGCTTTGGCCACATCGTACCGGTACCAGGCATCTCCGGGTACGTCCGGGAACGGAACGGCCGCCGTCTGCTGAAGATTCAAGGCGCGGGCCAGCATGGAGGCGAACTCTGCCCGAGTGACCTGCTCATCGGGAGCGAACCGGCCTTCACCGACACCTCCGGCAATTTGCTTCGCTGTCATGATCGAAATGATCGATTCCGCCCAATGGCCTCGGATGTCGCCATAGGATCGATTCTCTTCGAAGACGGCGATCAGTCCGAGCGTATCGGTGTGGAATTCGAAGCGATTGCCTGTCTTGAGCTCGCCGCCGAGGAAGGACCAGGTTCGGGTGGACTCGTCATACCGATAAGCGCCCAGCTTGGAGGGCTGCTTGATCCGATGCGGGTCCAGCTTCACCGCAGTCGTCATCGGGCGAGTCCAGCGGGCTGTATCGGTGCCGGAAGATTCCAGCCCCAATTCGAACGCGCCGACCGTCCGATCGACGGAGGAAGGCCTGGCATTCCATTCTGTCCGGCCGGTCAGCTCGACCGGCTTGACCGTCAGAAGTACGGAGGCGTCTATCGCGGTCTGGGGCAGCGCATTCGGCTTAAGCGAGATATCCAGTTCATTGGTGCGTACCAATAGCGTTTTCCCATGGTCGGCTGCTGCCTTCCACAGCTCCGGCAGAAGCTTAATCTCCAGATAAGGCCGCAGTTCGCTGGCGGTACCGTCTACCGTTACGGCATCGGTATTTTTCGCCGATAGCGCCGATAGATAAGGGGCAAGCGCGATTTGGACGAGCACCTTTTTAATCCCGAACGGCTCGACAAGTTGGTCGGTGCTCGTTCTGGCGATCGGCTGAATCTGGAATACGCCGCTGCTGCCGCTCGGTACCGTTTGGGTGATGTCGGCTCCGCGTTTGATCCTGACGGTATAAGCCGTCGTGTTTCCATTCTGGGCTTTGACGGTGATGACCAGCGAGGTTTCTCCGGTCTTCAGAGGCTCCTTGTTGCTTACGGTCGATCCATCCGGAAACTCTTGCCCGTTGAATTGAAGAGTCGCTTTCCCGGTGGCTCGCACGAAGGCAGTGATGTACGTATGGGCGATAGGATAATCGAGATACAGCGTATACTCGGTCGTATTTGGGCTGAAGGACGGATACAGGCGGCCCGGGCTGGCCGACAGGCTGCCAAGAGCATCGTCGGTAGAGCCGGCGAGGCGCTTGATCTTGATCTGATAGATCGTTTGCTCTGCGCCCGGAGCGGTGACCGCTATAGCGACCGTATTCACACCTACCTCCAGAGAAGCTACGTAGCCGTCCCCATTCAGCTGTTTGCCGTTTATGCTGACAGTAGCCCTCTCGTTCTCAGCCGTCGCCCACAGATGGAGTTCCTTCGTCTCAAACGGAACCTCCGCCGTGTAACTGGTTTGGGACGGGCTGAATGCCAGATTAAGTCCGGGCCAAGTGGAGAGGGAGGCCAGCCGTGTGCCGTACGTGACGGCGCTGACCGTAACAGATTCAGCGTCCCAGACGCGGGAATCGGCGGCCCCGGCGGAAGGGGCTGCTTCCGCCGGGCGGCTCCAGCCGAGAAAACCTGCGGCAATCAGTAGAACCGCCAATAACGGAATTCGTATAGAGCTCATACCGGCATCCTCCTCATGGCTTTTCCTTCATATCGTTCAAATACTGGCTAAGGGTCTTATCCTCACGAAATTCCCCCTGGTAATACGGCGTTTTGCCGTCGCTTCCGAACAGCTTCCCGTAGCCATGCTTCCAGTCGTTCTTGAATTGGCCTTCATACGAAAGCAACCCATTCTCGGAATACAGACGTCCGAAGCCGTTTTTCTTCCCGTTCTTGAAGGTCCCCTTAAAGCGAAGCGTATCGAATGCGTCGAAGATCTCGCCTTCGCCCTCCTTCAGATCGTCCTTGAACGGTCCTTTATAAATCATGCGATCTTCATAAGCCATGCCTATGCCTTCGCGCAAGCCCTTGCTGAATTGACCTTCGTAGACAAGCGTATTGTTTTCGTACAACCGGCCGTCGCCTTCACGCAAGCCTTTGCGGAATTCGCCTTCATAGATCAGCCAAGCGGTTCCTTGTTCTTTGTCCAGCGATTTCGGTCCGCTTTCGTTCTTGTAATCATGCAGCAGCATAACGGCGCCGTAGCCGTCGGGCAACCCGTTCAGGAATTGTCCGTAATGCCGGTACACCGCTATCGCTTCGGTCTCCTTGTCGGCGGCGAATCGTCCCTCGTGCATCAGCAGCGAGGAGCTGCCAGTGAAATCAGGACCCGTATATGACTTGTCAAAGGTATAGCGGCGTCCCAGACCGGATCTTTGATCATCCGACCATTTTCCTTCATAGGCAAGAACGCCGTTCTCGTAGCTCGTCCCATGCCCGCTGCGCTTGCCGTCCACAACCTCGCCTTCATAGACGAGACGCTCCTGCTTGTCGTAAAGCTTGCCCATTCCGCTCATCCGGCCTTGAACGAATTCCCCTTCATAGTAGACGAGCGAGCCGTGCAGCGCGCCCTTCGAGGTCGCTCGGAGCTTGCCCGAGTCATAATACATCGTTCCGCTGCCATGAGGGGTTCCGTCGGCAAGCTTCAACCCGGTATACAGATACTTGTCGCCTTCGGCAATCTTCATGCCCTTGCGGTAGGTGACCTGCTCGAGCTGGATGGTTTCCAGCGTTTCGGTGATTAGCTCTCCTTGATCATTCTTTGACGACCAATCCATCATACTCAGCTTATAGGCGAAGCCATCGCCGTCCTTCTTGTCGTTGCTCCATGAGCCGATGTATTCCAGCTTGCCCGAGGCGTCGAAAGACCGGCCTTGACCGGATCGGACATTATCCGCCCACTGGCCCTCATAGATCTTATTCTTTTTTTGAGCCTTGGCATCGGCGGTTCCGGGCGATGCCGCTTCTGCGTTCGTCCCGCTGCCCGCAGCGGTAAATGCGACTCCATAGCCGTGCTGGCGGTTCTGTTTCATCTCTCCGGAGTAGACGATGGTTCCTTGCTCATCATATACGTCCCCCACGCCTTCCATGAGGCCGTTCACCCATTCGCCGTTGTACCGGAGCCGGCCGCCGGCATCGTATAGAGCGCCTTGGCCCGTCTGATTCCCCCGCGTGAAGTCGCCCTCATATCGGGAGCCGTTAGCGAGAAGAAGAACAGCTTGGCCATGCGGCTGGTCGGCGACGAAGCCTCCTTCATAACGGAGCTGGCCGTTCATATACAGTTTGCCCCCGCCATTCAGCTTATTTTGACGGAAGCTGCCCTCATACCAGAGCTTGCCATCCAGATAGAGCCTGCCTTCGCCATGTCTTAGGCCATCCACGGTATCGCCTTCGTAGCTGAGCCGGGTATAGCCGTAGCCGAGCGTTTCCCGAATCGAGGCGGCGAAGGAAGCTTTGATATATAACGTCTGGGTCAGGGAGCTCCATTTCAGCTCAAGACCCAGCGCTTCCGCTACGGGCTGCACCGGCATCCAAAGCGTATCCTGCTGCATCATCGAAGCATCCGAAAGAAGAAAGGAATGGCCGTCTACCGTCCACACCTTGCTGCCGGGCTTATGAAGAACGGCCTCCTCGTGGAGCACGGCGGAGATCGCCTGTTCCTCCTGCTTCCAGGAAACCGTATAGCCCAAGGCCTCCAATACGAGTCTGGCCGGCGCGAACAGGGTGTCTCCGTTAGCGCCCCCGCGGTAAGGAGGTAGTTCCCCTTGCAGAACGCTACCGTTAATGACCAGCTGCGGTGCAGCGGCTGCTGCAGCAGCGGATGCAGAAGGGCCAAGGGGCAGAGAAATAGCGGAAGGGGTAAACGGGCAGGCGAGGGCGGCGGCTGTCAGCGACAGCAAGGCAATCGTTTTGCGCAAGAACATCTCTCTCCTTATGTAAAAATCCATTCGTGGAACGTCATTATGTCGAAATATGTAGAAATACATACCAGGGTCATGCGTCTTTAGGCATGTATGACTCTATTATAACAGCAAAACGCCTATTCGAATATGAGAGATTCACCATTCCAAGGCAGACAAAAATCCCGCTAAATCCGGTGAGGACATAGCGGGATGGACTACATTACGTCTCGTTACGGCGTGTCATTTGCTGCCAGACGGAGCCTTCTGCGGCATGCCCGCCTTCGATTCTTTCCCGGGCGATGCGGGCCTGCATTCGGACCTCGAACTCGGAATCCTCGGCCGCTTGCTCCAAGGCCGGAATTGCCCGCTCGTCGCCGGCTTCGTACAGAAACCGTGCCGCCCTCCAGCGTACCAGCTTGTTGGGATCATCGAGCGCTCCGATCATGGCGTCTTGTGCAGCGGGGTCGCCGATATCGGACAATGTATCGCCTGCAGTGCGCCGGACGGAAGCTGAGCTGTCCTGCAGAGCCCGATACAGGAAGGGGAGAACGACGGGATCCTTCAGATCACCCAGATAAACCGTAGCGAGCCGCCGGATCGCAGTCTGCGGATCGCCGAGCGCCTCCGTCAGCAGGGGCAGCGTCTCTGCCGAGGGCTTAATCTGCTCAAGCGCGGCGTATCGCTGTTTCCAGTCTTCGGATCGGAGCTGCTGCGCGGTTTCCTCGTAGGAAAGCGAGCGCCGCGCCGCGGCGGCGACTTCCTCAGCGCCAGCGGCGAGGCGTCCGGAGGAGGCTTGGATCACCAACTGCTCCAAGCGGTCATCATCATAAGAAGCATCGAGCTCCTGCACGACGGTATCCAGTACATCCTGAAGCTCGCCATAACGCGTATCCCATTCTTCCAAGGAACGTTCTTTGATCAGGTTCGGCGAAGCCGAGGCGGCTCGGATCGCCGCTTGCGAGAAACGTTCGGGCAATGCGGCTCGCTGCTCCTCGTCGCCGGCGGATACCCGGACCTGAAGCGGAATGCCGCGGAAATGCTGGAGCTTGACGAGCACCTCCCCGAATGCGGCCGGCGGCGGCTCAGACCCCTGACTGCTGTCCCCGGGCAAGTCGGAGCTTGCGGCATCGGGGTTTTCGGACTTGCCCGAGGAGGGGGCGGCCTCCCCTAGAACTCGTCTGGCACTGGCCAGAATATGCTGCCAGTCTCCCTTGGGTGTGCGGTCCAGCGCGATAAAATCGCTGGCATGATACAAACCCTTGACTCCGTCAATGGCGAGCAAACGGTTATAGGGCTCAGGCAGTCCGTCCGCCTGCTCCTTGGTATAGGTCAGCCGGACGGAGTCGGAGAGCTTCGCGTCAAGGGTGATCTTCATCGTATTAGGGCTTGGGGTTGGTTCTATAAATCGGATAGCCATAGCGGCGATGCGCCTCCTTTCCTATTCGTATAGCGTTCACGTTTTTCAGGAAGAAATACCTGGAACGGTCGACAGTGTAAAAAAACCGTCTGCGCCGGGATAAACGGGCTGACGGTCTTGCTTGCGAGCGCTGGGCGCTTAATAGTCTTAGTCCAGGTCGAGCAAATTGCGGTTCAAGTAATGATCGTCGAGCGCCTTCGTCAAGTCGAACACCGTATGAGCCAGGTCCAGGTTTTCGAAGGCGTGCTCACAGGCATCCTTGTAAGCCATTTCTTCTTCGTAGTGGGACATATAGCGCTGGATCATCTCGGGCGAATCGCCGCGTTCTTCCTCCCGGCGCTGCACCGTTTCGCGGTCCGCGTAGATGAAAATCCGTACGGCACGATCGCCATACACTTTTTTAAGCATGTCAGCGCCATACCGGTTGAGTACCAGGTAAACGGCACCGTGTTTTTGCAATTGATCGGTTACGTCCGCATCTTTGATCCCGTAGCGGTTGCCGTCAATTTCGATAACCTCGATAAATTCGTTCTTCGCTTCAGCTTCGGCGAATCGTTCTGCCGACACAAAGTGATAGTCCTGCCCATCGACCTCGGATGAGCGTGGAGGACGGGTCGTATAGGAGATAACCTGCCTGATCCCTAGGGTAGTGCCTGACATTTGAGCTACGGTTCTGCGTCCGGCGCCATTGGGGCCTGTGAAAACAAATATGAGTTCTTTGTCTTTCAGTTCATGCATAGAAACCCTCCTTCGATCCATTTGGTTTTATCCGATTGCTTCAACATTTATATTACATGACTTCTCAATTCCGGTAAAGAACGGAATGGCCGCAGCTAGGTTTCGAGACCATGCCGACACGGAATTTCATCCTGGCTTACCTAAAAACCAAGCCGCATTTAAGGAAAAAAGAGGGGCAAGGCCCCTCTCTCACTTGGCCGGGAGTCTATGCCTGCTCGTGGTAAATCTTAACGGCCTCGGCGCCCCTTAGGCGTCCGGCCCTGCTGCGGCTTGCTGCCCGCGCTGCGCTGCGAGCCTGGCTGCTGCCGGCCGCTCGGGCCGCCCTGTGCGCCGCGCCCGCGAGCGCCGCCGCTGCCGCCGCGCGTCGCGCCGGAGGCAGCGCGCCCGCCCCGCCGGGCGAAGCCAGCCTCGCCGCGCTCGCTGCGATCGCGCGGGCTGCCGCCTTGCGCGCCGCGTCCGCGGGCCGCGCCACCGCCGCCCGCCCCGCGCGTCGCGCCGGAGGCATCGCGGCCGCCTTGCCGGGCGAAGCCGGCCTCGCCGCGCTCACTGCGATTGCGCGGGCCGCCTTGCGCGCCGCTGGCGCCCTGCGCGTCAGGCGCGATTGCGCGGCCGGGGCCTGCGCTGCCGCGTGCGCGCAGCTGGGTGAAGCTGATCGTTTCGCGCTCTGCGCCGAAACGAGAGACCGCTTCGCCAGCGCCGCGTCGGCCTGCCGCTGCGCCACGACCGGCAGCCGGCTTACCGCCCCTCGCAGAGGGGGCGCCGCGGGCCGCCGTTCTTGCGCCGCGCGCGTTATCATCGCCCCGGCCGGACGATCGCTCCGCGACTTCAGCCTGCTGCGCGGAACGGCCGGCTCGCTGCTTCGGCAGCGTCGCCTTGATCCCACGCTCGATCAGCTCGACATACTCGGCATCGCGCGGGGCAGCCAGGGTGATCGCTTTGCCTGCTTGACCGGCGCGGCCGGTGCGGCCGATCCGATGAATATAGTTTTCCGCGTCATGCGGAATATCATAGTTAACGACATGGGTGATCCCTTCGACATCGAGTCCGCGAGCCGCAAGGTCCGTTGCGATCAGCAGCTGGATCTTGGCCTCGCGGAACCGTTTCATAACCTGCTCACGTTTGGCCTGCGTAAGATCGCCATGCAACTCGTCACAGGAGTAGCCGCGTTCCGCCAGCTCCGCTCTCAGCTTGCCCGCTCTCAGTTTCGTTCGGCAGAAGATCATCGCCAGGTAGGGGTTTTCCTCATCGATTAGTTTACAAAGCGTGTCCAGCTTACCGCGGTCGGTAGTCTGGATCAGCAGCTGCTCGATGCCTTCGAGCGTTACACGCTTGGCCTTGACTTCAATCTCCTGCGGATTGCGCATATAAGCTTTGGCGAGCTCGCGAATACGCTGCGGCATAGTGGCCGAGAACAGCAGCGTTTGCCTTCTTGAAGGCGTGACGGAGATGATCTCCTCTACCTCGGGCAGGAAGCCCATGTGAAGCATCTGGTCGGCTTCATCGAGCACGAGAATCGAAAGCTTGTGCAGGGCGACAGTCTCGCGGCGGATATGATCGAGCAGTCGGCCGGGAGTAGCCACAATTATATGTATGCTGCCTTCCAGCTTGCGGATCTGCCTCTCTACATCTTGTCCTCCGTAAGCCGACAGCACATTCAGGCCGCGCAGCGGAGCCCAGCGCTGTACTTCCTCGGTAATTTGGATAGCCAGCTCGCGGGTCGGAGTCACGATCAGGGCCTGGACATGGGATTTGGAGGCGTCAGCCGTCTCCAGAATGGGGAGTACGAAGGCAAGCGTCTTGCCGGTACCGGTTTGGGCCTGACCTATAAGGTCGGCGCCGGAAAGGATGGCGGGAATCGCTTCCTTCTGAATCGGAGTCGGCTCATTATAGCCGAATTTCAGCAGAGCTTCTGCCGTTTGCTCCTGAATGCCAAGCGCGGAAAATTCGTTTTTCTTCATTATAATATCTCCTAAAATCGCAGATTTGGTTTGCACTCGTTTTTCATACATTACCCTATCGAAGCCGTAGTTAGGCAGGGATGCCCTTAGCGAGCCGAAAAAATTCAGTTTGGCAAAGGAATGGACCTGCTTTCGTGGCTTGTAGGGGAATGCTCTGGCGATGTACATCAATGGAAGTTCTTTCTTAATAATAATGCATTCTACAGGAATAAAGCATAAAAAGAAACTGCACATATAGCCCAAGGGCCAAGTGCAGCTCCTGCTTTCTTTATTGCTCCCGCCCGTTCGCTTCGGCTTGGTTAGGAACAGTCGGTGCTGTACCGAACGTACGCTCCATCATATCGATGAATTGCGGTCTGTACGGCTCGAGCGAGCGGCCGTGCCAGCTTTCCTGAGCTATGCGGTTAAACTCGTTGACGACCGTGCGATTAGCGGAGATGTAAACATCCGCTACGGTTGGCTGCAGGGAGCGAATCTTCTCGGCGATCTTCTGCTTGAACAGATGGGACAAGTGCTCATGATGCATTTCCGTTTCGGCGCCGTTGCTCGTAATCAGCTTATCGGGGTCCGCGTAGTCGCTCTGTGGGGAGTAAGGACTGTACAAGCCTTTAACCAGTCCATAGTTATTCGTCTCCGTACCTCGAAGCTCGCCGCCGCGGGTACCAGTAGCCGTACTATCGATCGTGATGGCCGTATAAGCGATATTGTCTCCCATCATGACGATCGCGCTGCTGACACCGTTCATCGCGGCCACCTGATCGGATAGAAATTGATTCATTTCAAGCTTGGTAATTTGATGATTGACGGGGGCGTATTGTTGAGCGGTCTGGTATGCGCGGGCAGTATCCTGCCTGGGCAAATCCCGTTTACTGCCGTAATTGCTGGCGCTGTTGTAATCATACCAACTGAAGCATCCGGTCAGCAGCGTACAAGCTATAATGGCTGAAGCGGCCGATAACGAGCGTATGGTAGGCATCGTGACCCGTGACCTCCCTTTAGGATTGAATAGGATTCGGCGGTATGCAGACGATAAGAGCCATGAGCTTAGGATGAACTTGCGGCTTCAATTTGATTCGAATGACGGTTAGCCAAAAACATGCATAAAAAAACCGCTTTATGGAAATAACCAAATAGAGTCTATAAGTGGGGATATACAATTCCGTTAGCAACGCTTTCAAGGGGGGGAGAAGGGTGAGACAGAACCTGAAAAACCCGCATAAATCAAGAAAAAATGAGGAGTTATGACCGTTTTGTGAACTTCTCTAGATTCATTGACAAAAAACAGGGACGAATTTATAGTTAATATGGTGATTAGGTTCATTGACAAAATAATGGCCTGTTTTTGTACGAAAAATACTTGCTTTATAAGGTGGGATTGAGAAGATGATTCGATGGCAAAATCTGTGGCGATCTATCCCTCTTTTTGGGTTGATGATGCTGCTGTTAACGGGGTGTGGAGACGATACGATTTCCGCCTTGAAGCCAAGGGGGCCGGTAGCCAGAGATCAGATGTTCTTGATGAAACTAAGCTTCTTCATCATGCTCTTGGTCGTCGTAGTTGTATTCGTACTTTATATTTATGTCTTGCTGCGCTTTAGAAAGAAAAAAGGCGAGAAAGACATTATTCCGAAACAAGTTGAAGGCAGTCACACGCTGGAGATTATCTGGACAACGATCCCGATTATTCTGCTGCTGATATTGGCTGTACCGACCGTACAATACACGTTCAAGCTGTTGGAAGATCATAGGGACAATAAGGATGCCCTTCATGTCAAAGTCACGGCGCATGCCTTCTGGTGGCAGTTTGACTATCCTTCGCTTGGAATCGCGACGGCGCAGGATCTGGTTATTCCAACTGGCAAAAAAATTGCATTCGAGCTTACCGCATCTGATGTGAAGCACTCCTTCTGGGTACCTTCGCTCGGCGGCAAGATGGATACGAACGTAGGGCAGACCAACGTTTATTATTTGGAAGCGGATGACGCGGATACGTTCCTCGGCAAGTGCGCGGAGCTCTGTGGAGCGTCTCACTCCTTGATGGATTTTAAAGTGAAGTCGATGGAGCCGGCCGATTTCGACCAATGGGTCTCCAAGATGAAAACACCGGCTGCGATTCCGGCGGAGGCTAAAGCCGGCGAACAGCTGTTTAAAGACAATTGCCTTTCCTGTCACGCTGTTAATGCGCAGGGACTCGGGGCAGGGCCGAACCTGAACGGCTTCGCTTCCCGTGAAAAAGTAGCAGGTATTCTGCCTCACGATGACGAGCTGCTGAAGGAATGGATCAAAGATCCGCAGTCGATCAAGCCTGGCGCCAAAATGCCGGCATTTGCACTGAAGGATCAGGAGCTTAATGATCTTGTTAAATATTTGAACTCGTTGAAGCTTCCTCAGTAACGAGCATCAAGGAAAAGGAGGTTAAATACGTGGCACATGCGCATACGGTAAAACGTCACACCGGTCTGATGGACTGGCTGACAACGGTTGACCATAAAAAAATCGGTATTTTGTATTTGCTCGCAGGCGGAATCTTCTTCCTTGTGGGCGGCATTGAAGCGATTCTGATCCGTATTCAGCTGCTTTACCCGGACCAGAAAATTTTCATCGGCGACACCTTTAACCAATTGACGACTATGCATGGAACAACGATGATTTTCTTGGCGGCTATGCCGATTATCTTCTGTTTCATGAACGCCATCGTGCCGCTTCAAATCGGCGCACGTGACGTTGCCTTTCCATTCGTCAACGCACTCGGCTTCTGGTTGTTCTTCTTCGGGGGCGTTCTGCTGAACACATCCTGGTTCTTGGGCGGGGCTCCTGCCGCAGGATGGACGGCTTATCCGCCTTTATCGGGCATAATAGACAGTACCGGTACCTTTAAGGGTGTAGATTTCTATGTGCTAGGTCTTCAGATAGCCGGTCTCGGTACGCTGATCGGGGGGATTAACTTCCTCGTTACGATCATCAATATGCGCGCTCCGGGCATGACGTATATGAGAATGCCGATGTTCACCTGGGCATCCTTCATTACATCGCTTCTGATTTTGTTCGCTTTCCCAGCTATTACCGTAGGTCTTGTCGAGCTGATGTTCGACCGGATTTTCGGCGGAGCGTTCTTCGATGTATCGAAGGGCGGTAACCCGGTGCTTTGGGAGCATATTTTCTGGATCTTCGGTCACCCTGAGGTGTACATACTGATCCTGCCTGCATTCGGTATTATTTCTGAAATCGTAGCGACCTTCTCACGCAAGCGTCTTTTCGGTTACAGCTCGATGGTATTTGCTACAGCGCTGATCGGATTTTTGGGCTTCATGGTATGGGCGCATCACATGTTTACAACGGGTATCGGCCCTGTAGGGGATGCGATATTCGGGGTAGCGACGATGGCGATTGCCGTACCGACCGGCGTTAAAATTTTTAACTGGCTGTTTACGCTGTGGGGCGGTCAAATCCGGTTTACGACAGCTAATATGTTCGCAACCTCCTTCATCCCGACGTTTACGATGGGCGGAGTTACGGGCATCATGCTGGCCGTGCCGCCAGCTGACTTCCAATATCACGATACGTATTTCGTAGTCGCTCACTTCCACTATGTTATTGTCGGCGGCTTGGTACTGGGTCTGTTCGCAGCTTCTTACTACTGGTGGCCGAAGATGTTTGGCCGTCTACTGAACGAAACCCTGGGTAAAATTCATTTCTGGACATTCTTTATCGGGTTCCACATGACGTTCTTCCCGCAGCATTTCCTCGGCCTGATGGGGATGCCGCGTCGGGTATTTACCTTCCAGCCCGGGGTCGGACTTGAGCAAGGTAACTTTATCAGTACCATCGGTGCGTTCCTGATGGGTATCGGTACCATCGTGTTCTTGATCAACATCATCGCCGCTAGCCGCAAACCGGCTACAGCTCCGGCTGACCCGTGGGATGGACGTACGCTGGAGTGGACGATTCCATCGCCGGCACCAGAGTACAACTTTAAGCAGACGCCTCTCGTACGCGGTTACGACGCGTTCTGGAAAGAGAAGATGGCGGGCAACAAAGAGATGACGCCGGCCGAGCCGCTGGGCTCGATCCATATGCCGTCTCCTTCCATCATTCCGTTCCTGATGTCTCTTGGCTTGTTCGTCGCAGGCTATGGATTTATGTACCACGTATATATGGTAAGTATCCTGGGTATTGCATTCACCTTTGTATGTATGATGTTCCGTTCTATATACGACGATCATGGGTTCCATATCGAGCCCGAAGAGCTTAACGATAAGGGGGTAAAGGCATGAGTGCAGCACATCACGAAGTAGGCGGTGCCCTGCCACCTCACGCCGAGACAGCAACCCTGGAGGGCAAAAATAAGGTTCTGGGCTTCTGGTTGTTCCTGGGCGGGGAGTGCGTATTGTTTGGTACGCTCTTTGCATCCTTTGTCGCACTGCGTAACCAAGTACCGGATGGACCGACGGCTGAGCACCTGTTCCAGCTGGACCTGGTCGCAATCTCCACCTTCATCCTGTTGACGAGCTCGCTTACGAGCGTTTTCGCCACCATGGCTTTGCATCGCGGTCAGTTCCAGAAGCTTCAGGGCTGGATGTTCGTTACGGTATTGCTCGGCCTTGCTTTCCTGGGGTTGGAGATTTATGAGTTCGTTCATTATGTGAACGAAGGACATTCCTTCTCCAAGAGCGCCTTCGCCACCTCGTTCTATACGTTGGTAGGCTTCCATGGTGCGCACGTGGCGTTCGGTATACTCTGGATTTCACTGCTGATCATCTCGGGCTTCAAGAAAGGCCTGACGACCGTTACGGCTCCGAAGTATTACGTAGCCGGCTTATACTGGCACTTTATCGACGTCGTATGGGTATTTATCTTTACGGTAGTGTACCTGCTCGGAAAGGTGGGTCCATAAGATGGCTAACCAGCATTCTTCTTCGTCCGCAGGCGATAACCGTCACCGTTTGGAAGGACCGCGTAATCACTACGTTACGTACATCGTTTCGATCGTGTTGACCATGCTATCGTTCGCCGTAGTCTTGTACGGAGGACTCGACCGCACGTTTATCATCTGGTTCCTGGTTGGTCTGGCACTCGTTCAGATCGTGCTTCAGTTGGGCTATTGGATGCATATGAAGGATCGCGGCCATCTGATCCCGATCGTAGGACTATGCTTTGGTTTCATCATTGCGCTGGCGACTCTTGCAGCCGCTGTGTTTTGGGTTTGGTGGTAACTTATACGAAAAGAGGCGGCTTGTCACTTGTTGAACAGCCCCTCTTTTTTTGGATTTCAGCAGTACCCGCATTTATGAACCGCATCCCGAATGGCTGAGGTCATAAATCCCGAAGCGTGTACGGGAAGGAAGGATTCAACAATATGGACACAAGTGCTGTCGCCACACATGCAGGACATGCCGCTGAAGGATCGTTCGCTCAGATGTGGAGCCCCGGGCTGTTGGTTTTGCTTCTTGTTGCAGGCACGCTTTATTCGTTAGCCGTCAATGGATGGCGTCATCGCTTTGCGGATAGCGAGCCCGTCGAAACGAAGCACCAGCTCTACTTTTGGTTAGGAATCCTTTCGTGGTATATTGCGGAAGGCTCCCCTCTAGCCTACTACGGGCATCACTATTACTTCAGTCTCCATATGCTGCAGCAATCGATTTTGTATTTAGTTATGCCGCCGCTGTTGCTGATCGGCTTACCGGGGTGGCTCCTTCGTCCCGCGTTGCAAGGGATATGGGCCAAGCGCTTCATGCGCTTTATGACTAACCCGATACTGGCGTTATTTATGTTTAACTTCATATTCTCGGTCTACCACATTCCATTCATCATGGATACGCTCATGGCCAATACCGTTTTACTTGCAGCGTATAGGGCCGTTTTCCTGATCGCTGCCTTTCAGCTTTGGTTTCCGGTGTTTTGTCCGCTGCCGGAATATAGCCAGATGTCCGAGTTAAAGCGTATGGCCTATATCTTTCTCAACGGTGTCCTGCTGACGCCGGCCTGCGCGCTCATTATTTTCGCCAAGGCGCCTATGTATGCGATGTATGCCGCCGTTCCGGAAAGCATGCTGATCTTGCCGATGCTTGATGATCAATCGCTCGGGGGCGTCATCATGAAGATTGTGCAGGAGATCGTATACGGGTTTGCCCTCGGTTATACATTCTTCCGCTGGTATCGCCGAGAACGCAAGCGGGATGAAGAAGAGGATCTGGGGAGTGAGGGATTTCTTCAAACCAACGGACATGCCAATGGTGCCTAACGGCCTGATATAGAAGCAGATAGTGGGGGATAATAGGATGAAGCTTTCTGTCTTACTGCCTACGATAAGCACAAGCTTTATAGTCATTAGTGCGATTTTCGTCGCATTCGGCTGGTACCATATTGTGAAAGGAAATCGGCAGACGCATCGGAAGCTGATGCTGTGGGGAGCCGGCTTCGCACTGGCGTTCTTCCTCATTTATTCAAGCCGTACGATTTTCGTTGGTAACACCAGCTTCGGCGGCCCGGAGGAGTTGAAGCTGGCTTACCATCTCTTCTTGTTCTTTCATATCACATTGGCCACATTAGCTGGCGTGTTCGGGATCGTTACTCTGCTGCATGCGTTCAAGGAAAGCTGGTTCAAGCATAAGCGGATCGGACGAATAACGGCAGTCATGTGGTTGCTCACGGCCCCGACCGGCGTTGCCGTTTACATTCTGCTGTATGTGCTGTACCCGGGTGGTGAAACTAAACCGATGATCGACGCCATCTTTGGGCTGTAAGCTAATGTTGGAACAGAGTAGGGCCTTCCCCGAGGGGAGGGTCCTATTTTCTTTTCCACCATATCCCGGCGCATTCGGGCACTACGCTCCAATCGTTTTTCTGCACGGTGTCGGCAAGCTGTTCTCCGAAGAAGAAGCGCGTCAGCTCGGCGGCTTGCTCTACGCTATCGAACGTATAGTCAACGCGTAACCATTCATGCTCGAACCCGTATTCTTCCTCCAGGGCTTGGTAATATGGCTTCAGAAATTCGGGCGGATGGGGCTCCGTATACCCGGTTCCCATCGTTTCCAGCAGGATGACCGTCCCTCCAGGCTTGAGTACGCGGTATATCTCACTCATAACCGCCGACAGGTTGCTGCGCCATTCGGGGACATCCGCGTTGGTTATATAGCTAAGGCTCCAGCCGGAGAAGACCACATCGAAGACCTGATCGGGGAGCGGCAGCTGACGATGATCGGCGGCGAAGGTTTGCACCTTTGCCCCAGGCTGCAGCGAAGCAAGCCTTGCGTTCAATACTTCGAGCATGGCTGGCGACAGATCCGTAGCCGTGATGGAAGCAGCTTCCTGGGCCAGCTCGAGGGTCAGCCGGCCGGAACCGGCCCCGAGGTCAAGCAGGCGGCGACCGGCGCAGGGAGCGATGCGTGTTATCGCATCGGACAGAGCCGGCTGCTTGGATATCATAAGATCATAGAGCGAAGCTTGGTGCTGATAAATATGAGTATGGTTGGGCATGTGAACATCTCCTTCTGGGATTTCTATCCTCAGCATACAGGTTGACGCCGCGTTAAGGTCAAGGCCCGACAAATAGAAATAAGAAAAAGAAAAAACCGTCAGCAATGACGGTTTTTCTTGTCTAAATATTTATTTGAGGGCACTTCCACCAAAGATGAAGCGGTGTTCCCAATGCTTGCCGCTGATCGTATCGATACGAACGCCGCCCGACTCCTTAGAATATGTATGAAGGATTTTGCCGTCGCCCAGATAAATACCGACATGCGTAATTCGTTGATTGGAGTTGTTGGATGGATAAGCCGAAGCTTTAGTTCCGCGATACTCCATGAAGAACATCAAGTCGCCGGCCTTCAAGTTTTTCCAATTGGTGCTGGTCTTGCCGATCGCTTTCACATAATCGCCTTGACTGCGCGAATCGCTGGGAAGTGTGATGCCTGCACCGACCTTAAAAGCCTGTCTGACAAAAGCGGAGCAATCGAAGGTTCGAGTGCTGTTTCGGTTAGAGGCATACTCGTAAGGCGTGCCCAAGTAAGTTTTGCCGGCTGCTATTACTTTGTTGCGTACGGAGCTGGAATCGCTGGCCGAGGAGCCGGAAGAGCCGGAGGAGCTTGATCCCGATCCCGAGGTTGATCCGTTAACCTTGATATACTTGCTGTTTGTCGAGACGTATCCGACTCTTCCTTGATCGTCCTTGACCTTGTACCACCAATTGTTGACTTTGGAGATAATATCGACACGTTCGCCGCTTTTAAGATAGCCATACGTGGAGGAGCCTGTGCTCGGCTGGCTTCGGAAATTGACGCTGCCTACGATGGTGCCGGTTGCGGCATCGGCTTGTCCGGCGAAGGAACCAAGCGAACCTAGGGCAATAGCGGTGGTAACGACAGTAATCATGAGCTGTTTTTTCATAGATGTAAGTCCTCCTGCTGTTCTGGTTGACAAGCTCTTCCTGAACGAGGCCGCGCATAAAGCTTGAAGCAGATAACGCTATGGCCCGGCCAGGATTTGACAAGGTTGCGTACGACAATTCACAATGTAGGTAAGGAAACATACAAAGGGAGACGGACGTGACATGGATTCTTGGACATGGGGACCGCTTGTCCTGCAACAACACATGGTGATTCTTCTGACGGCTGCGGCGATTGGCTACGGGGTACTGCATCTTAGACTCAGGAGTAATCCGGAGCGCCGCACCATCACGGCGGTTGCGCTGAATGGCGCTTTACTGTGGCTGCTCCTCTGGAAGTGGGGCTGGGTACTAACGGATGTGACGGGAGTTTGGAACCATCCGCAGACGCTGCTCTACTTCAGTGGCGGGAGGTACGCAGCCTGGCTGGCATCTGCCGCTGCGTTTTTCTATGTAGGGATCGCCCTGGAAAGACGTAAAGTCGGCAGACCCATCTACATCGATTCGTTATTGCTTTCACTTTTCGGGGGGTATATTGTTTACTTAGCGCTTACAGGCTTCCTGGCAGGGGGAATATCGGTTGCCCGTCTATCCGCAGCCCTGCTGGGGGCCATTATTCTTGTGACCTGGCTTGCCAAAGGCAGAGAAGTGTCGGCAAAAGCGGCCGTACAGAGACTCTTGCTATTCGGCATCGCCGGTGCGTTCATCTTCACTCTATCCGATCAACTGGCCGGTAAGAATTGGACGGCGGGAGGGACCGAGGGTGAGGGGATCGTTGGCTTGAAGATCGGCCAGCAGGCTCCCGATTTTTCGTTGACCCTGCTCAGTGGTGAAGAGGTAAAGTTATCGGATTATAGGGGAAATGTCGTATTTGTTAACTTTTGGGCTACTTGGTGTCCTCCTTGTCAGGTCGAAATGCCGTATATGCAGCAGTTTTATACAAATAATGAAGAGGAACGGGTTGTCCTGCTTGCTGTGAATGAAACTCAGACCGAGGCAAGCGTTCCGGTAGTGAAGGCGTGGGTGAAGAAATGGGGACTTACCTTTCCTATCCCGCTGGACCTTAATGGCGATGTAGGAAAGCTGTATCGCGTCCGGGCTTATCCAGCGACCTTCGTGATCGATGAGCAAGGAATTATACGCAAAAAACACCCCGGTCCGATGAACCTCGAGATGCTGGAGGACGCTCTTGCTCTCATTCGGAATAAAAAGTGAACAAATTTATTAATCAGGGTGCAAGCGGATTCCATTTGCCAATAAAAACAAATACATGATAACATGGTTTTAATCACAGGACATAATCAGATTAACGTGACATCACTTTATGCCGAAAGAGGGGAATAAGTGTGGCGCAGACCAGTATTATATTGCGTGTTGAGCTTAATCATGAGCTTGTGACATTTGGTGACGTAGCCGCAACCATCAGCCAAGCGGGCGGGGATATCACTTCCATCGACGTCATTCGTCCGGGTAAGGAATCATCGGTCCGCGATATTACGGTGGATGTGGCCGAATCAGGGGAAGCGCAGGTTGTAGAGGCTTTGAAGGCCCGTGAGGGCATAAAGCTGATCAACGTTTCCGATCGTACCTTTCTGGTTCACCTGGGCGGGAAGATTAACATGCAGCCCAATCTGCCGATCAAGAACCGCGATGACCTCTCTCGCGTGTACACGCCGGGCGTAGCCCGCGTATGTACGGCTATCCATGAAAATCCGCGTAAAGCTTACTCCCTGACCATAAAACGAAACACGGTTGCCGTCGTGACAGACGGAACGGCGGTGCTCGGTCTGGGCGATATCGGTCCGCATGCCGCAGCTCCCGTCATGGAAGGCAAGGCGATGCTGTTCAAGCAGCTCGCGGGCGTCGATGCGTTTCCGGTATGCCTGGATACGAAGGATACCGAGGAGATCATCCGCACGATTAAAGCGATCAGCCCGATCTTCGGGGGGATCAACTTGGAGGATATCAGCTCGCCGCGCTGCTTCGAGATCGAGACGAGGCTTGCCGAGGAGCTGGATATTCCGGTCTTTCATGACGACCAGCATGGAACAGCGGTTGTCGTGATCGCCGGCTTGTTGAATGCGCTGAAGGTTGTAGGCAAGAAGATCGAGCAAGTCCGCGTCGTGGTAAACGGCATTGGAGCGGCGGGTGTATCGATCTGCAAAATGCTGCTGGCTGCCGGTGTAACCCAACTGGTGCCGGTGGACCGCGAAGGCGTCATTGTTCGGGGAGGCAGCTATCCGTTCCCGATGTGGCAATGGCTGTCCGAGCAGCCCCAGGTGCAAACGGAACCCGGCACGCTGAAGGAAGCGATCGTCGGGGCCGATGTATTCATCGGCGTATCGCGTGGGGGCGTGTTGAACGGCGATGACGTCAAGAAGATGAAGCCGGATGGCATCGTCTTCGCGATGGCCAACCCGGAGCCTGAGATTGCCCCGGAAGAGGCGTTGCCTCATGTACGCGTGTTTGCTACCGGGCGCAGCGATTACCCTAACCAGATCAATAATGTCCTGGTGTTTCCCGGAATTTTCCGCGGGGCGCTGGATTGCCGCGCGCGGCGCATTAACGAACCTATGAAGCTGGCCGCTTCCCGGGCGATCGCATCGGTCGTAACGGAAAGCGAGCTTAACGAACAGTACATCATTCCGAGTATTTTCAATGAAAAGGTAGTGACCAAGGTACGCCATGCCATTATCGAAGCGGCTATCCTGACCGGAGTTGCGAGAAGAATTCCGCCTGACTTTCGTTAATTCCCTTGTTACTCCTCGTGCTTGCATTCCCAAAGGCCTGACGGCATCTAGTCCGTCAGGCCTTTTCCTGTTCACGCATAACTCACGCTTAGCCCGGAACGATTATTTACCCTTCGCGAAACGGTCGCTGTCTTACCAAATTCCCATAACCGGATGAGCCTACCCGTTGCCTGCCTGCTGCTTCCTATACTCGCCCGGCGTTACGCCGGCATAGCGTTTGAACATGCGAATGAACGAGTTCACATTCTGGTAGCCGAGCTCCATCGCAATTTCGTGAATCTTCAGCTCCAGGTCGAGCAGCAGCGACTGAGCCTTGCGTATGCGCACGCTGTGCAGATAGTCGCTGAAGTTCATGCCGGTCTTGTCTTTGAAGTAAGTCGAGAGATACCCCCGCGATAGATGCAGCTTATCCGCCATCAGATCGAGGGATACGTCTTCGCTCAAGTGATGATCCAGGTAATCCTTGACGAATTCGATTACGGGGTCTTTGTTCTCATTTTTATCGCCGATAGCTTGAGCGGCCTGAAGCAGGACATCCTCCAGCAGGGTACGAGCCTGCTCGTAGGTCCGGCATTGCTCCATCTCTTTTTGGCGCTCGACCACTGTCGGCAGTTCATCCGACTTCACGCCGGAGGCTTCCGCGGCCTTCAAGGCCAGTTCGGCGGCATGCCGGACAAAGCGCTGAAGCTCGGCAGTCGTCTGCTCGTTCCTTTGCAGCGCTTCCAATTGTTCCCGGATCCAGTCGCGAAGCGAGTCGGCATTGCCGGCCCGGACCTTGGTTTGCAGTTCTTCCTGCTGCAGCGATGATAACCGGTAGGGAGAGCGGTTCGCCGAGCGCCGGATAATTTGCGTCTCCTCATAGGGCATCCGCTCTTCAGCCAGCTTCAGCGTCTCCTCATAGGCCAATGAGAAATCCGAAGCTTCGTGGTACAGCGAGCTGACTGCCATCGTGAACAAACACCAATCCTTGTCATTGTCGAAGACTGCCTTGAGCGGGAGCAGCCAGTCATCGGGCGCTTCATCGTGGAAGATCAAGCTCAGAATCTGATCCTTATCGATCTGGAACGTTAAGGTATCCTCGCGGATCTGAGTCATATGAAATTGGATATATTCGCGGATGAAATAGGTGACCCTCTCGCTGTTGAGCTTGGTCGTATCCAAAAAATTCGGCAAGAATTGGAGTCTGAATAAAATCAAGACAAAGGGACGCTTAAATGCAATATCCTTCAGCTCGTCATGCTTCGTATGAATTTGCTTCAGCCTGTCGGTGAAGGCATAGGAACGCAGCAGAGAGCTCTTGTCCGTCAAGTCCTGATGCATACGCCGGATTTGTTCGCCGATCTGATGAAATTCAAGAATACCGGTCGTGCCGGGCGACGCTTCGGTGCTCTGGTATTGGCCGACTGCGCGAATCAAGCGCTGGACGGGCGTGTTCAGCTTTAAGCTGAACCATACCGAGGTCATCAGACTGATGGCGATCGTGACGGCCAGCAGCGTGATCAGAATCAGGTTTAGACGCAGCAGCTCCGAAGAAATGCTCTGGATCGGCACCATCGTGATGTAGCGAAAGCCGGTGAATTTCCCCTTTTCCTGGAAGAAATAGTATCCGTTCTGTTTGAGGCTGGGCGTATCGTCCGTGAACGAAGGCAGCTTGCTGGCCTCCGCACGGCTATCCGACGAGAACACAAGCTGGCCTTGGCTGTCGACGATCAGCAGCGGGTTCTCAAGCGAATAGTGCAGCGTACGGGCCATTCGGTCGCTATCCAGCATAACGATGAATTGCAGATCGCGGTACAGGTTGTTTTTCACGGCTACGGGGATCAGGCGCCCGAGCGGCTTGGTCGAATTCATATAGCTTTGAGAAAATGGCGAAGCGGGAAACACGCGGTAAACAAAGCTTTCATCGAACTGCTTCCGCCAATAATCCGGACTGTAATCGGGACTAGCGTAGAACTTGCTGAACGTATCTGCAGCTCGGCTCGTCCCTTCCTTCTCCAGCACATAATCCCCGTTTTTGAAATAAAACAAAATATTTTCGTAATGCAACAGCGGGTTAGCCAGCAGCGTATTGATCTCGGTATGCACTTTGACCGACCTGTCGTAACCGGCTTGCTCCGGCAGCTGTCTCAGGACGTTGAGGTTGGCGATCAAGTCGCTATTCTGATTCAGACTGAGCATCATATCGATGGTGAGCTTGAAATGATTCTCGTAGCTTTCCATCGTATGCTTCATGTTCAGCCCGTTGTACTTGACGATCTCGTCGTGAATCTTGCTCTTCAGATACAGGAAGGAGCCGAAGTTAAACGAGGCCAGCAGTAAGATAATCGCAAGGAAGCTGCCGAGCAGCCGGGCATACAAGGTACGGAATTTCCACTTCTCTGGCCAACTGAAACGCATAAGCCATCCCCCTTTGTCTGTCGGCTTTATGGTTGTTTTCATTATATAAGCTCTCCGAATACGCCCCAATATTCCTTTTGTCTCATTCGTATGCATTCGTTCACATTCCTGAAAAAGAGAGGAGGCGCCGGACATCTGGGAGATTTTCAGCAGGGCCCTGAGCTTGTTATCGTTAGGTTACGGCACTCAAGGCCTCAAAGCAAGCGAAAGCGAAATTTTAAGCACCGGAGGAGAAGCATATATGGAACTGGCGAGCACTAGCAGCGAACAACTCCCCGTCGTCAGCGGGTGGCAGCGCAGGCGGCAGCATATCGTCAGAGAATGGCATAAAACCAAATATTTATGGTTGCTGTTCCTGCCTTGCCTGATTTACTTTTTAATATTCAGGTACGCCCCAATGTTCGGACTGGTCATCACCTTCAAGAACTATAATTTGTTCAAGGGCATTATAGCGAGTGAATGGGTTGGGTTCAAGTATTATACAATGTTTCTGCAAAATCCCGATTTTTTCCTGTTAATGCGCAACACGTTCTTGCTGGGCATCTACAAGCTGGTCTTCGGCTTCCCGGCCCCGATTTTGCTGGCGCTGCTATTAAATGAATTGAAAAGCGCCGTCTTCAAACGATTCGTACAGACGGTCAGTTATTTACCGCATTTCATCTCGAACGTGATCGTGGCCAGTATGGTCATTATGTTTCTGTCCCCGACAAGCGGACTGGTCAATCAGATCATCAAGATGCTCGGCTTCAATCCGGTCAACTTCATGATGGATCCCGGTTTATTCCGGCCCATCTACGTCCTTTCCGAAATTTGGCAGCATCTGGGCTGGGAGACGATCATCTACCTCGCAGCTCTGACAGCTGTCGATCCTCAGCTTTACGAAGCGGCTGATATGGACGGAGCGAACCGCTGGCAGAAAATGAAGAGCGTGACTTTGCCGGGCATTGCGCCTGCGATCGTCATCGTATTTATTCTGAATGTCGGCAAGGTGCTCGAAATCGGCTTTGAGAAAGTGTTCCTGATGTACAATGCCGCTGTCTATGAGACGGCTGATGTGATCGGTACTTATGTATACCGGGTCGGTCTGGTACAAGGGAACTTCAGCTATGCGGCGGCGATCGACCTGTTCATGGGCATCATCAGCCTGATCTTCATCGTTTCGGCCAACTGGATCAGCCGCAAGGTTAGCGAGAACAGCTTATGGTAAGAGGAGGACGTCTAGTGACAAAGCGAAGCCGAATCAGCTGGTTTACCGTTGTCAATGTCATCATCCTGTCGCTTGTATGCGTCACCACCCTGTATCCGTTTCTGTACATGGCGGCCGTATCCTTAAGCAAGGATATTTATGTGATCAAGAATGAAGTGTTTCTTTGGCCCAAGGGCTTGAATTTTGAAATGTATAAGGTGGTGCTCGGGGACCCGAGCATCTGGCAGGCTTACCGTAACACGATCCTGTATACGACGCTCGGAACCGCTATCGCGCTGATTGTCACCTCGATGGGCGCCTATGCCTTATCGCGTAAGGATATGAAGTTTCAAAAGGGCTTCATGATGATGATCGTCTTCACTATGTTTTTCAGCGGAGGCATGATTCCGACGTTCCTCGTCGTTCGTTCGCTCGGGCTGGTGGACACGATCTGGAGCATGGTACTTCCGGGAGCCGTCAGCACATGGAATCTGATCATTATGCGGACGTTTTTCCTGGGCATCCCCAAGGAGCTTGAAGAATCGGGGAAGATGGACGGCCTCAACGATATCGGCATCTTCGCCCGTATCGTCCTGCCGCTCTCCATGGCGGTATTCGCTACGATCGGCCTTTTCTATGCTGTGGCGCTGTGGAACAACTTTACCTTCCCGTTGATGTATCTGCGTCAACCGGAGCTGTTCCCGCTGCAGGTGCTCCTGCGCAACCTCATCTTGGCCGGGACGGTAAGCTCCGGCGAGGTTACCAATATAGGCGGAGACAATCTGATCGTCGAGGATTCGCTGAAGTTTGCGACGATCATGGTGTCGACGCTGCCGATACTCGTCATTTATCCGTTCATTCAAAAGTACTTCGTCAAGGGAGTGATGATCGGCGCGGTCAAAGGATAACTGCGTAAGGAGTTAAGCGTAAGCCCGTAATTCATGGATGGTCTTTGCCACACGCTCGACATGTTTGATACGATAAGACAAAGGGGAGACGCACGAATATGAAAAAACAAACGGCAACTTTGCTCACCGTTACGTTACTGGCCAGCATGGCCGCAGCCTGCAGCACGCCGGAGCCTGCTCCGGCTCCGGCAGCACCCGGAGGGGGGGACGCTCCTCAGAAGGCGGAACAGCCGAAAGAAAAGAAAACGTTCACAGCGCTGCTGGACAATAACGCCACGTTCCCGTACAGCAAGGACTGGCCGGTATGGAATATGATCGAGGAGAAAACAGGCGTCCGGCTGAATGTTCAGCTGCCTTCCGGCAAACTGGCGGATACGCTCAGTCTGGTCGTAGCTTCCGGCAATATGCCGGACCTGATCTACATGGCCAACCGGAAGAACGATTCCAACAAGTACGGTCAGCAGGGCGCCTTGGTCAACATTCTCGACCATGTGAAGGATATGCCGAATCTGAAGAAATGGATCGAAAAATACCCGGATGAAGCCAAAGCGGCTACGGCATCGGATGGCAAGATGTATATGTTCCCGAACCAAGGCTTCGGAGAAACGAACCGGATGATCTGGCTGCATCGTGAAGATATTTTCAAAAAGCATAATCTTACAGCGCCGACAACCTATGACGAGCTCTACACGGTGCTGAAAAAGCTGAAGGAGCAGTACCCGGACAGCTATCCGTTTGCTTTCCGCTTCGGTCAAATACCGGATGAGATGATGGCGCATCTGACGACAAACTTCCAAACCGGCGAAGACGTCTACTATGACTTTGACAAGAAGGAATGGAGATACGGCGCAACGGAAGACAACTACAAGCAGATGGTCACGATGATGAACAAGTTCGTCAAGGAGGGCTTGATGCAGCCGGACTTCCTGACCGTTCAGACCAAGCAATGGCAGGATGCCATATCGACGGGCAAATCCTTCGTTACGATCGACTATATCAGCCGTGTTGACTTCTTCAACAACGCGATGCGCAAGGAGCAGCCGGAATACAACATGCAGTTTATGGCGCCTCCGGCGGGACTTCCAGGCGGCAAGCAGCTGAATCCTTATATGCATTTCCTGGAAGGCGGACTTACGGTAGCATCCACTTCTAAAAATGTGAAGGACATTATGAGCTATATGGACTTCTTCTATAGCGAGGAAGGCCGTACGTTGGCAAGCTGGGGCAAGGAAGGCGAGACGTACACGAAGGAAGGCGACAAGAAGAAGTTCAAGCCGGAATTCACGGATCTGACCGAAATGCGGAAGAAGACGGGTCTGGCGACCAGCGGTACGTACACCTGGTTCGACTACGATGCTCACTTGTCCCTCTTCACGCCGGATCTGCAGAAGGCTTATACCGAAGCGCGCAAGTATGACCCGGTAGCGATGCAGCCAAGACCTGCCTTCACCGAGAAGGAAATGGAAGTATTGTCCGTTACGGGCCAGGCTGTTAAGAAATTCCGCGAAGAGAGCTTCGCCAAATTCGTCACTGGCTCCCGTCCGCTTAGCGACTGGGATAAGTACGTGCAGGAAATGAACAACCTGGGCGTGCAAAAGCTGGTCGATACGTACAAAGAGGCTTACAAACGGGTAAGCGATGCTAAGTAAATAGCGAGGAAGATCAAGGGCTGTCCGCCAATATGCGGACAGCCCTTGGCGCGTTTGGCGGTCGTCATGAG
>NZ_WUWM01000024.1 GCF_009846885.1 Paenibacillus puerhi | reverse complement strand
GTTGGAATTTCGTAGCATAACTGATCACCGTCCATTAATTGTTATCTATATTATACCATATTAACGCGGTGTCGTCTTAAACTACGCGCAAATAAAAAGAGCTGTCGAGACTTTCTCGACAGCCTGAAGAGGCCTCGCGGCCTCTTTTCTCTATTACGAGCACCTACTATATCCACATTGGGAGCAATTTTTGCAGCCCTCGCTGTTAATCAGCGAAGCGGAGCCGCAAGACGGGCATAAGTCCAGCGACGTAGCCGCGTTGCGGGTAACCGCGTATTGGGCGGTCGTCTCCATCAGGACTTCCTGAGTCGCGGTGACGTACTCATCGACCTCCTGCTGCTCTCCGTGCATCTCCAGCGCCTTGGCAACAGCGTCTGCGATAGACTCCACGCGGTTAGCTCCGAAGCCGATCGCGCCTGAGCCTCCGATGCCCTTCAGATGCTTCACAAGCAGCTCGACCTTATTGCCATGGTCCCCGTAGCGCAGGAACAATGAGCAGACGCGGCCCAGCGCTTCGGACATGGCGAATACGTCAGAGCCGGCCTTGCCCACGTTCAGGAATATTTCGCTCGGCGAGCCGTTCATATCGTTGATCGTGATATACGCCATGCCGAACGGGGTGTTGAATTTGTAAGTGGCTCCCCGCAGCGCTTGCGGACGCCGCTTGTACTGCTTGTCGAACACCTGCTCCGTCTTGGCATCGATATTGACGGATAAGGACTCCGTCAGGCGCGTGAGCGAGGCAGGTTCGCTTGCTGTCGTCTTGGCTGCCTCGGCTTCCACAGGCACAGAAGAAGCGACTGGCGCATCCGCCTTCTTATCCTCTTTCTTCTCCGTGCTCAGCACCTGAACGTCGCGGCTTCCGTCGCGGTAGATCGTAACTCCCTTGCAGCCGAGGTCGAAGGCCAGCTCATACAGCCGTTTCGTTTCCTCAACAGTGAAGTCGGACGGACAGTTCGCCGTCTTGGAGATCGAGCTGTCCACCCACTTCTGGATCGCTGCCTGCGCACGGATATGATCCTCAGCCGACAGATCCATTGCTGTGACGAAGTAGTCGGGGAGCTCCTGATCGGGATGCTCGTCCTTCCATTGCTGAGCAATCGGCACGTATTGCTTGTCAAAGCCGAGCCGGCTTTGGCGGTAATATTCGAATGCAAAATAAGGCTCAATACCGGTCGAAGTGCCGACCATCGTCCCTGTACTGCCCGTAGGCGCTTGCGTAATGACCGTTACGTTGCGCATGCCTTTGCTCTTGATGGCTGCGCCGACCTCGGGGTATACGCTCGTCATGGACTTCATGAACCCGCTCTGCAGAAATTGATCAGCATCGAATTGGGTGAAGGAGCCCTTCTCCGCGGCAATATCCGCCGACGCCAAATAAGCTTCACGTGCCATAAATCCATAGATCCGATCCAAAAACTCCAGCGATTCCGGGCTGCCGTAACGGATACCCAGCTTGATCATCAGTTCGGCAAGTCCCATCGAGCCAAGACCTACGCGTCGTTCGCTTTGCTGATTCAAGCGGTTCTCTTCGAAATGATACGGAGTTTTATCGATGACGTTGTCCAGGAAGCGTGTCGAGAACTGTACGACCTTCGCCAGTTCCTTCCAATCGACGTCATGGTTCTCCTCGTCGTAGAACTTGGACAGATTGATCGCGGACAAGTTGCATACGCCCCAAGCCGGGAGGCCTTGCTCGCCGCACGGATTTGTACAAATAATCGGGTTAAAGTACCAGCTGTTGGACATCTGATTGTAATATTCCATGAACACAACGCCCGGCTCAGCAGACTTCCAGGCCGATTCGATGATCGTGTGCCATACCTCGCGCGCCTTGACCGTCCGGTACGGGTTGACGGCCTTGCCCATACGCCGCCATTTGTCCAGATCGCCGTCCCACAGCTCGTCGTACTCCGGATCGGTTGTATCGGGATAGACCAGCTCCCAATCCAAGTCTTCCTTCACGGCCTTCATAAAAGCATTGCTGACGCAAACGGACAGATTGGCATTCGTGATCTGGCCCATCGACTGCTTGACCGTGATGAAATCGACCACATCGGGATGCCAGTCGTTCATCATCAGCATCAGCGCCCCGCGACGGCTGCCTCCTTGCTCGATTAGCCCCGTCGTGTAGCTGAACAAGCCTCCCCACGAAACGGCGCCGCTCGAAGATCCGTTCACGCCCTTCACAACCGCACGTCGAGGACGCAGCGAAGACAGATTGATGCCTACGCCGCCGCCGCGCGCCATAATCTCCGTCATTTCGGAAAGCGTTGCCATGATCCCGCCTCGGCTGTCCTTCGGTGACGGGATGACATAGCAGTTGAACAAGGTCAGCTCGTCGCTCGCGTCGGCCCCTGCTGCTATCCGTCCGCCAGGAACCAGCTTCCAGTCGTCCAGAATATAGCGAAACTTATCTGTCCATTCCTTGCGTTTCTCCGGGGTCGCTTCGACCGAGGCCATGGCGGTTGCGAGACGGTCCCACATCTGCTGAGGCGTTTTCTCAAGGGTAAGCGTCAGCTTCTCAACCGAAGACTCTACAACTTCGCCGCTTCGAACCTTGACCTTAACGATCCTTCCTTCCCGTGCGATAACTTCGCCGACCTCCTTGGAGGGAAATTTGGGATCATCCTTGGTCAGCACCAGTACGGTGTCGCCCACCTTCGTATGGCTCGTATCAGCGTCTTTCATCGCATATCGGTCAAGAAATATCTTCTCGCTCAATCCTTCTAATTTGGTCTGCTGTTCGATCTTCAAGTCAATAACCTCCCGGAAAATGGTAGCGCAACTATCTCAATATCTGGATGTAAGGATTATTATATAACACCATATGTAGTAGTTCTAATGGGTAAACCTTCATATGCGGGGTTTTCCCCCAGGCATGTCCGGGTTCTCTTTCATTTTCTTCGGCTTTCTCTTTATTTTACGCCCCCCCCCCTTCCTCTCACTTCCCTCTCCTGTTGAAGCTGAGCCGCCAGCCGGACAGGAGCCTTGCCTAGGTTTTGACTTCTGCCGCTCCCCTTGATAGTCTAGAATTATCTTATCATATTGTAAATGAAAATTACAAACAAATGTTCGTATTTCATTTTCCCTTATTCCCAAAGGAGGAGCATCCTCATGTCCCAATCAGGCTGGATCTGGTATCAAAATGAATTTCTTCCCCGCCAAGCCGTAAGCATCTCCCCCGACGATCGGGGTTATTATTTCGGAGATGGCCTGTACGAAGTATTCCGTGTCTACAACGGCCTCCTCTTCGAACCGTCCGCTCATTTCGACCGTCTGGAGAGAACGGCTAAGGCGCTCCAGATAGCACTTCCCTTCTCTCGCTCCCAGATGGAAGCAAGATTGCAGGAGCTGATCGGGAAAAATGAGGTGACTAATGGAACCGTCTACATGCAGATCACCCGGGGAGAGGCCGCCCGTTCTCATCCTTTCCCTCCCTATGTAGAGCCGGTCCTGATGGCCCATACCTCCGTCTCCGAGCGCCCTCTGGATATGATGCGCCGAGGCATTACAGCCGTGACGGCTGACGATATCCGCTGGCTGCGCTGCGATCTGAAGACGTTGAACCTGCTGCCTAATATACTCGCCAAGCAGGAAGCGCTGGACCGCGGAGCCGACGAGGTGATCCTCCACCGTTCGGGGACCGTTACGGAGTGCAGCGCCTCGAATATCATGATCGTGAAGAACGGGGTGCTGCGCACGCATCCGGCCAATCATCTGATCCTGCATGGCGTGACCCGCCTTGTGGTCCTTCGCCTCGCCCGCGAGCTCGGGCTCCCCTTGCTGGAGGAGCCGTTCACGCTCGAAGCGCTCGGCCAGGCCGACGAAGCATTCCTTACAGGTACGACCGTGGAGGTAACGCCCATCATCCGCATCGACGGCCGTCCTGTCGGCAACGGCTCGCCGGGACCGATCGTCCAGCAGCTGCAAACGGCCTTCGAGGCTGCTATCTCAGCCTTGGCCTGAACCCTAACTCTGAGTACGCAGAGGACCGTCCGCTAGGAAAACGGACGGTCCTCTGCCTTTCCCCAAGCCCTTCGACTAGCCCTTCGACATCCCGGCCTCACTTACTTACCTCCGCAAGTTCCATTCGGCATTGCCATACTTCTCCGCTATCAGCTTCTCGGTCAGCTCGCGCTCATAGTCGGTCAGCTCGCCCGGCACGAGACGTACATTCAACCCTTCGGCGATGCCTGTCTCGAACGCTTTCTCTACCTCCGCCAAGCCTACCGGCTCGCGCCCGGCCGCCCGCAGCAGGTCATTGATCGCGATCGCCTTGCGCAGAAACTGCTGCTTCATCCGCTCCTTGATCCGGTCGCTACCGAGCAGCAGCAGATCGAACAAGGCATCCGCATCCAGATCGAGCAATATCGAGCCGTGCTGAAGCACGACCCCTTTCGCCCGGGTCTGCGCGCTGCCAGCGATCTTCCGGCCCTCTACGACCAGCTCGTACCACGAAGGCGAGTCGAAGCAGGCAGCCGAGCCCATCGAAGCATATTTCTCCTGCTCCTCGGGACTGGCCAGCTGCACCATATCCGCTGCCAGACCCAATCGCCGGAAGCCCAGCAGCAAGCCTTGGCTAAGCACCCGGTAAGCCTCCGTCACGCTGCTCGGTATCCCCGGATAGCTCTCGGCTACGATCATGCTGTACGTCAGCTCGCGGTCATGCAGCACCGCCCGCCCGCCCGTCGCCCGGCGGACGAAGCCGTAGCCTTCGCGTTCCACGGCTTTGAAGTCGATCTCATCCTTGGCCTTCTGGAAGTAACCGATCGACAGCGTCGCCGGCGACCAGCCGTAGAACCTGACGGTCGGCGGAGACAAGCCCTCGCTGTGCGCCGTAAGAATGGCCTCGTCCACTGCCATATTATAGGCCGGGTCGCCTGCGCCCGACCGGATCCATCTCCATTCCTTCTGTTCCATATCCATATCCATCTCCAGCTCATCTTTTAGGGTATGCGTCCGATAGACGCTATCCTTCATCATAAAGCATCCGGCTTCCGTTTGAAAGAGCGCCGATCCGTGCATACTAATTACTAACTCTGGGCATCGGGCCGCCTCCATGCCTCATAATCCCGGGCCGCTAGCCCCGGCATAAGTAAATCTACTAACCGCATGCGCCGATGAAAAGGAGCGAGTGTCTACCATGCACAAGACCGAACGCAAAGAGCACGTACGCCCGCTGAACGAGCATGTCGAGCTGCATTTTGAACGGGAATGGTTCGAAGAGCTGCATACCCGTGCCCAAAAAAACGGACCCTGGGACGACTGGACGATGTTTCGTCTCGCCTGCGAGGCCGAAGTCTCCGGCATGATCGGCTCGTTCGACGAGCTGCTGTGTCTCTCCCATCTCCCGAATCTCGTTCCTATGGAGCATCAGATCGGCACCGCCCGCAAAGTGTTGACCGAGATGCGGGGAAGGGCTATCCTGGCCGACGAGGTCGGACTCGGCAAGACGATCGAGGCCGGGCTCATCCTGAAGGAATATATGATCCGCGGACTGGTCCGCAAGGTACTGATCCTGGTTCCCGCTTCGCTGGTGCTGCAATGGGTGCGGGAGCTGAATCAGAAGTTCGGTATCCCGGCCGTCGCGCAGAAAAAAGAATATATGTGGGCCCAGCAAGATATCATCGTCGCCTCTATGGATACGGCCAAGCGCGACCCTCACCGCAGCATCGTCATGGACCAGGAATACGATATGCTGATTATCGATGAGGCCCATAAGCTGAAGAACAAGAAAACGACCAATTATCAGTTCGTACTCGACCTGCGCAAAAAATATTGCCTGCTGCTGACCGCAACCCCCGTACAGAACGATCTCAAGGAGCTGTACAACCTGATCACGCTGCTAAAGCCGGGACAGCTCGGCGGGCAGACGAGCTTCCAGGCCAATTATGTAGTCGACAAACGCGTGCCGAAAAACGAAGAGCTGCTTCAGCAGGAGCTCGGCAAGGTCATGATCCGAAATCGGCGCAGCGACGGCAATGTATCCTTCACGAAACGAATCGTCCGCAACATTCCGCTGCAGCTGTCCCCCGAGGAGCAGGCGCTCTACGATGGCGTGACCAGCTTCGTCCGCACGCGGTATGAGGAATCGGGGGGCGATCTGAGCAGCGCGCTGTCGCTCGTTACCTTGCAGCGCGAGGTTTGCTCCAGCCGGGACGCCGTGTTTATTACGCTTGTGAATATGTTTAAGAAGACAGAAGAGGACTCCCCGGTCCGCCCCCGGATCTGGGAGCTCGTCGAATTTATCCGCGGCATTAAAGCGAATACCAAAGCGGAAAAGGTTCTGGAGCTGATCCAATCGATTCAGGATAAGGTCATCATTTTCACGGAATACCGGGCATCCCAGGAATACTTGCTGCAGTATCTGCGCGACCGCAAAATTACGGCCGTCCCTTATCGGGGAGGCATGAACCGGGGCAAGAAGGACTGGATGATGGACCTGTTCCGCAATCGCGCGCAGGTGCTGATCGCCACCGAGGCCGGAGGCGAAGGCATCAATCTTCAGTTCTGCCACCATATGATCAACTTCGACCTGCCGTGGAACCCGATGCGGGTCGAGCAGCGGATCGGACGGGTTCACCGGCTCGGCCAGCAGCAGGATGTGAAAATTTACAACCTGTCTACGACAGGGACGATCGAGGAGCATATCCTGTCCCTGCTCCATGAGAAAATTAATATGTTCGAGCTTGTCATCGGCGAGCTGGATACGATATTGGAGAGGCTCGAGCAGCAAACGTCGCTGGAATCCCATCTGGCTAAAGTGATCCTGACCGCCCGCGACTCCAGCGAGATCCGCCGCCAGATCGACAATCTGGGAGAATCGTTCACCCAGCTGCGCAGCGACACCGCGTACGTCTCTCCGGATAACGGCAGTCCGGAGGAGGCGTCGCCCTTCTCCAGCCTGCTCAGCGCGGTCGGCCAAACCGTCCCTCAGCCGCTTCCCGGCGCCGGGGAGGTGCGGCCATGAGCATGAGCAGCGCGCAGATCCAGTCGTTCGTCCTCCGCTATCTGGAGGCCGAGCAATGCGATATTATCGAGAAGCACCCGGCCTATGTCACCGTGAAGCTGTCTCCGTCAGCCGACCGCGATCTGACGCACCGGCCGTATTATTGGAGCTTCGTCGAACGGACCGGCGTAACGCCGGAGACGATGATCTGCACGTTCATCTTCGACCCGGATACCTACCGGGAGCTGCATCCTCAGCCCCAGCAGCCCGGGCCGCAAGCCGATCCGCGCGTATCGGCGCCTCAGGTCGCGACGGCCGCAGGACAGCCGCCGCAGGGCGACAGCATCCTTGGCCGCTATTTCGGCTTCGTGCCTACGACCTACACCGCCCGAATCCCGCGTGACGAGTTGACGTATGGCAGCCGCCGACTGGAGCAAATTTTCGCTGCCGTCCGGGCGAAGGGGCGATTCGTCCGGCTCTTCGAAGCCTACTCCGCTCCGCAGACGCAGGCGCAAGCGGGCCAGCTCCAATCCACCGTGCCCTACGAAACGTGGCTGGCCGTGAATTACAAGGTCGAGCTGACCTGCGATATGAAGCGAAGCGAATATCACTCGATCGGCATCCAGCTGCAAACCGGCGAGATCCGCGAGCAGTTCCAGGAATGGGTATCTTCGCGAAGACTTACGCCGCGGCTTCCCGCCCGCGTCTATATCATGCCGGACAAGCTGACTTTGCCGCGGGCCGTTCTTTTTCTCGAACAGCACATGGAGCAAAAGCTGTCCCGGTACGATCACAGCTGGGCGGATCATGCCAATGTCCGGCTGCGCGAGGAGCACAACCGGGTGCGCGACTATTATGAAGCGCTGCTCAAAGCCTCCGAGCCCGAAGCGAGAGCCGGGATCGAAGCCCAGTTCGAGCGCCGGACACAGGAAGTGGACTGGCAGCACCGGCCGCGCATCCAAATATCCGCCATCAACTGCGGATTGTTCCACGTCACGGCATCGAACCGGCAGCTCTCCTGACGAACCCGCGCGAACTCTAGCAGTTTTACGGGGAAAGTATTTTCCGGCCGTCTACAGGTTCTAACAAACTTTTCCCGGCATAGCTTGTACAATGAAGGCATATTCGCTCTTGCGGCGCAGGTCGAGGCGATATGCACCGACTCCAAGGTGAAGCAGGTGAATGTAGATGAAAAAGCTAGCGTTATTCCTGGTATCCGCCGCTCTCGGAGCAAGCTTGCTTGTCCTCGGACCGGCGCCCGATACGTCCGCGGTCCACACCGCAACGGAAACCGCCGAGGTCCAGCTGCCTATAGCTGCAGCCGGCAAGTCTGCGCCCGCGTCCGATCCCGGCTACCTGCCTGCTGCCGCCGCTACGGCTTCTCGGGACACCGAGCTCCAGAAGGCGGTTACCGGCTTTATCGCCGAATTGTCCAAACAGCCGGGCTTCGAAGGGTGGACACAAGCCGAGTGGACAAGCCAGCCGCTCGGACCCGGGTCACACGGGTGGGTCATTTTGCTCCGCTCCGGGACCCAAGAGATCGGCTACCTGATCGTTCATGCGAGCGAGAGGGACGGTTATCGGCTGACGGAATACGGCAAGGGCAGCTTCCCGCTGTTCAGCCAGCAAACGCTGTACCGAAGTCTGGTACGGCTCGAACTCATCGAGTACCCTTATCGGGCTGAGCCCTATTATTATAATCCGCTGCAGGCCGTATGGAAGGTTACGGTCGAGCAGGCCGACCGGGTCTGGTATCTCGATGCCAAGACCGGCGAAGAGCTTCCGTTCATGTCGGAGGACCGGTTCCCCGAGCCGGAAACTTCCTTGAAAACGTTCACTAAAACCACCTCTCAGCATAAAATAAGTCAAGCAAGCCATACGTATCCGGCCGACCCTTATGCCAGACTTTCCTGGGTAAAGGGGAGCCCGATAGCCGGAGACGGCGCTTTCGAAGCGCTGCAGTCCCGGATCAAGGCGGGAACGCCACCTGTCTTTGCCGCCGAGCTGTACAACGGCGAAGTTACCGTCCCGCTTGCCGTAGCCGGCTATCAGGAGTGGTCCGGCGGCGACCGGTTTGTCCAGTTCGCCCAGGACGACGACCGCTTTCTTCCACTGGACGCCCTCACGCGTCTAGGCCATTTTTACCCTTAACCGACGGTTTTTCTCCTCACTTCCCTATATAGAAAAGCTTCCCGCGTTCCTTGGAGGCTTGCCCCGTCCTTTACAGTACGGCATGGCGAGACTCGGGTACGAGAAGCTTTTCCTTTTTTTTATTTATCGAAGCTTGGGGCAAGCCCACATCTGGACGAAGACGCGGGGCTGAATTAACGGTCTCCTGCACGGTCCTTCCTTCTCACCAAGCGATTGCTCCACATCCTGATAGCTAGCGGCAGCATGCCGAACCAGCGCACCTCCCAGTGCTCCCTTGATTCCTTGCGCCCTGCCCTGACCTGCCTCCGGACTTCCTTCGGCGTATCCATATATCGGACCACTCGCTCGGTCACATACTTGACGAGTTCGTCGCCTTTTCCCATACGGCCAGCCCCTCCTTTACCGTAATAGTATCGATAAGTATAAGTATCGACAGGTCGGCAGCAGGACAAACATGGGATCGAGGCACGGGAACGAGGCAAAGCGCAAGCTCGCTGCGGAGATACCTCCCGGTTGGCAGGCTTCCGGGATTCCGAGACCCTAACGTGGCGAGCCCCTCCCGCGATGCTGCCGCGACAAAGAGCCTTCATTCGACCGCCGCTTTCGCGTTTGCCGAATGAAGGCTCCTCTGTTAATTGCCGGCTACATCTTCTCCGGCGCTTCCAGGCCGATCAGAGCGAGACCGTTCGTCAGTACGATCGTCGTCGCCTTCACCAGCGCCAAGCGCGCTGCTTTAACGTCCGCCTGTACATCCGATCTCAATATTGGACATTCGCGGTAGAAGCGGTTGAACGCCTGTGCCAGGTCGATCAGATACCGGCTGACGATGGACGGCTCCAGCTTCTCCATCGCCTGCACGACCCGTTCCCGGAACATGTACAGTTCACGCACCAAGCCCTGCTCCGCCGTGTCGGTCAACAGACCGAGCTCAGGCGCGGCAGCGCCGTCTGCCGCGTCATGGCCCGCCGCTGCCCGGCGGAGGATGCTGCAGGCGCGCGCGTGGGCGTACTGGACGTAAGGTCCGGTTTCGCCTTCGAAGTTCAAGGCATCATCCCACGAGAAGACGATATCCTTGACCCGATTGTTGCTCAGATCGTTGAACACGATCGCTCCTACCCCTACCTGGCGGGCCACCTCGTCCTTGTCTTCCAGCTCGGGATTCTTCTCTTCGATAATTTCCCGCGTCTTCTCAATAGCCTTGGTCAACAGCTCCTCAAGGTTAATGACATTGCCCTTTCGCGTCGACAGCTTGGCGCCTTCCAGGCTGACCTTGCCGAACGGCACATGGACAAGCTGCTTCGCCCAGTCGTAGCCCATCAGCTCGATGACCTTGAACCACTGCTGGAAGTGCAGGCTTTGGCCGGCATCGGTGACGTATACCGCCTTCTCGAAGTCATACGTGTTCTTGCGGTAGATAGCCGCCGTCACGTCGCGCGTATGATACAGCGTGCCGCCGTCCTTCTTGACCATAAGCGCGGGAGGCATGTTATAGTCCTCCAGCTTGACGAGCAGCGCCCCTTCGTCCTCTTCCAGCAGCGCCTTCTGCTTCAGCATGTCCAGCACGGGAGCCATCTTGTCATTGTAGAAGCTCTCCCCCGCATAGGAATCGAACTTGACCCCCAGCAGATCGTACATCTTGTGAAATTCCTTCACGCTGATTTCCACGAACCAATGCCACAGCTTGGTCGCTTCCGCGTCGCCCTGCTCCAGCTTCACAAACCAGGCGCGCGCCTCGTCCTCCAGCTCGGGACGTACATCGGCCTCGTCGTGGAACTTCACATAGATCCGCTGCAGTTCGTCGATCCCGTCGGCCTCCACAGCCGCGTCATCCCCCCACAGCTTATAAGCGACGATCAGCTTGCCGAACTGGGTGCCCCAATCGCCCAGATGGTTGATGCCGACGCTCCGGTAGCCGAGGAAATTAAATATCCGATACAACGCGCCGCCGATCACCGTGGACCTCAAGTGTCCGATATGGAACGTCTTGGCAATGTTCGGCGACGAATAGTCGATGACAATGCTCCGTCCCTGTCCGATATTCCGGGAGCCGAACCGTTCGCCTTCCGCAAGCACTTCCCCTACTACCTCCGCAGCATACGCGGATTTGTTCAGGAACACATTCAAGTACCCGGAGACGGCCTCCACACGCTCTACCAGCGCATGCTCCTCCCAGCCCTGAGCCAGCCCCTCCGCGATCTGCTGGGGAGACTTGCGCAGCTGCTTGCTCAGCTTAAAGCAGGGGAGCGACAAATCGCCCATCTCCGGATTCGGCGGATATTCGATCCAATCCGCCAGTTCCTCCGCCTTCAGTCCCTCAAGCCGGGATACGGTCTGTTCCGCCAGCCATTGCTTATAATTCATCCTGTTGAACCCCTTTCCGTCTATACAGCTCCGCCAAGCCCCGAATACGACAAGGCACCCCTGTTGGGGTGCCTCCACTGCCACCGTATGGGGCATAGTGACCCGGTCGAAATTTCACATATCTCCCATTATATCGAGGCGATAAAATCGAGTCAAGCCGTTAGGCTATCCGTCAGGACAGCCTGAACCGGCTCGCTGCTTCCGTCAGCTCCAGATTCATCCGCTCGATCCGGTGGGCGCCCTCCGTCATCTGCTCCAGCACCTCCAGCTGCCCGATGGCCAGCTGTGCGACACTGTCGGATTCCGCTGCTGAACGGGCAGCGATCGCCGCCATCTCCTGCACGGAAGAGGCTACCTGCTGCGTGCCGGCGGAGATTTCCTCGGATACGGCCGAGATGTCGGTAATCTGATCATGCGTATGCTCGGCTTGCCGAACGATGCGGAGGAAGGCCTCCGCCAGCTCCTCCACGACCACCCGGCCCGACGCAACCTCGCTTGTTTCCCGAACCATCGCCTCATCCAACTGGCCGATCTGATCCCGAATCGACTCGATCAGCTCCGTCACCTGCTCGGACGAGCCGCGCGACTGCTCGGCCAGCTTGCGGATCTCTGCCGCCACGACCGCGAAGCCACGCCCCTGCTCGCCCGCCCGGGACGCCTCGATGGAAGCATTGAGCGCCAGCAGATTCGTCTGATGGGCCACATCCTTCATGATCTGAACGATATGCTCGATCTGTCCGGACCGCTCCTTCAGCTCTTCCGCTATCGCGGAGCTGCTCTCTACGCTTGCACCGATGCCATCCATCCGCTGCCGGACGCGAGACAAGGCTTCGCCGCCCCTATGGGCCTGTCCGAGCGTATCCTGCATTAACTCCGTTACGCTGACCGACGAGGCTGCGATCCGGTTTACGCCTAACGCGATCTCTTCCATAGCCAGCGCGCTGTCCCGGGTGCTTTTCTCCTGCAGCTGAGCCCCGGAAGCAATCTGCTGGACAGCCGACTTCATCTCATGAACCGCATCGAGCGAACGGTCTGCATCGCAAGCCAGCGACTCCGTCGTACCCGTCACCGTCCGGCTCGTCTCCTGAATACTCGTGACGATAGCGCGCAGATTCACGGTCATGCGGTTAACGGCCTGAGCGAGAGCGCCCAGCTCATCCCGGCTTTCCTCCCGGATCGGCATGCCCTGCAGGTCCCCGTCGGCAATTTCCTTTACCCGCAAGCTGATGGTCTCGATCGGCCGGATCATCCGGCGGATGACGAAGAACGCGGCGACCGCCGATAGAATAGGAAAAATCCCCCCGGTCATCAACGTATAGCGCAGCATCTCCCAGGTACGCGCGGAGACGATATCCGCATTGAAATCCACCGTCATTAAAGCGACAATCTCTCCTGACGGATCATGGTCCGCGAAAATCGGAGCATAGCCTGTCTTTCTTTCCACCCCGTTGAAGCTATAAATGTCCGAAGCCGCCGGATGCCTCATCGACTGGACCATCGCTATGGCGTTTTCGTCCACAGCAACCTTGTCGCCGGCTTTCAACCCTTGCGCTTGCAGACGCTGATCCGCTACCAGTATCGTGCCATCCGTCCGGATAATTCCGGCATTCATGAAGATAGGCTTATGATCGACGATCCAATCCACCTTGGCCTGGAGCTCGGCGGACGTCGCTTGTCCAAGCTGCCGGATATCTTCCTTGGTCAGAAGCCCCGACGTAATGTTCGCGCAGCCGTTCAGCTCCTCGCCGGCCGCCGCGTCAACTTGACTGTAGTTCACAAAAAAACCGATCGCCATCATGGAACCGACGCTGACCAGAACAGCAATCAACACCATCGAAATCACTTTTGTTACAATCCCTGCCTTCATCTGGATGCCCGCCTTTTTTAATGAAGTTGTCTGTGTGATCTACTACACATTATGCGGGCACCTGGGCGAATCTACTGTAACAAATGTCACAGCTGCCGCATCTCTCACAGCATCTTCTGCATAAGCACGACATTCAGAAGTCTGCCGAACTTGACCCCGACCTCCCTCAGCGTGCCGACTTGTTCAAAGCCGTATGCCCGGTGCAGGTGCAGGCTGGCCTCATTGCTCTCCTCGATGCGGGACAATATCGTATGCAAGCCCGCTTGCTTGCCTTCCCGGAGCATCCTCTCAAGCAGCTCCCTGCCTATCCCCTGACCGCGATATTCGTCGCGGATGTAAAGCGACAGCTCGCTTGTCCGCGCGTAGGCCAGACGGTCGGAGTAGCGGTTCAAGGCGCTCCACCCTGCGATGATCCCCCCGATCTCTGCGACCAGGACAGGGTAGGCGTCCCCATGCTGGGCAAACCACTCCTGCTGCTGCTCCAGCGTGCGGGGCACGGTATCGAACGTAGCCACCGTATTGACGATGGCTTCATTATAAATCTCCAGAATGGACGGTACATCGTCTAATGCTGCTAATCGAATGTCCACGGCTATGACCTCTTTCTTTCCCCAGATGAAGATAACTTATAAAATCTCTGAACATGAATCTTATCCTAGCAAAAAAATGAACGCAGTTCTATGCAAACATGCGGAGCTGCTTTCCGGTTATACGGGTTATTCCATATTTTTGAATATATTTTTACCTAGGAAAACTTTTTTTGTGCTATACAAAAGTTTTTCCTTGATCTATAATAACTTTCGAAACCAACAAAATCTGGAACAGGAGCGCTGATATGGACATCAATACCTCAAGCCGCACTGGATCTCTGCCAGCTTCGGGAACGCAAAGGGTGGGGGCGCAAGTTTTAGCGTTTGTTGCCATGGCGGCAGCTCTGCTCGCTACAATCGTTATCGCCTGCTCCTTAGGACCCGTCAGCATCTCGTTCTCCAAGTCACTGGCCATCCTGGGGTCGCAGCTCGGCTTGCCCTCGCGCGTTCCTTACTCGGAGCAGGAGGTCCTTATTGTCTCGACAATGCGGTTGCCCCGCGTCGCGGCCGGCGCTCTGGTCGGAGCCGCCCTCGGTATTTCGGGAGCAGCGATGCAAGGACTCTTTCGTAATCCTTTGGTTGAGCCGGGCTATGTAGGAGTCTCCAGCGGAGCTGCGGCGGGAGCAGTATGCGCTTTATTCTTCGGCTGGAAGGCTTGGGGAGCATGGACTCTCCCCCTGTCGGCGTTCGCCGGAGCGGCTGCGGCCGTGCTGCTGATTCTGGCCGTTTGGAGAATCCGGGGCGGAACATCCATCGCCTCGCTGCTGCTGCTGGGCATCGGGATTAATGCGCTGCTTTCCTCCTTGATTAACATTATGGTAGCAAGCTCAAGCAGCGAGCAGGAGCTTCGCAGCATCGTATTCTGGCTGCAAGGCGGTCTAGAGGCGCGGACCTGGGAGCATGTGCGGCTTGTCGCTCTGCCGGTCATACTCGGCAGCTTGCTCATGCTGTCTTGCGGAAGAGATCTTAATGCTATGTTGCTCGGAGACGAGCAAGCCGCTAGCTCAGGCGTCAATCTAGCCAAAACCCGTTATTTTCTGCTTCTGTTAGCCTCCGCCATGACCGGATCCGCCGTTGCGATTAGCGGTATGATTGGCTTTGTCGGGCTCGTAGTTCCTCATGCCGTCCGTTTGGCGATCGGTCCCGATCACCGTTCTCTGCTGCCCGCAAGCGCTCTGGGCGGGGCGATTTTTCTCGTCTGGGCCGATCTAGCCTCCCGTATGATTCTCCAGCCCGTTACCGTGCAGGTTGGCGTCGTTTGTGCCTTGGCAGGCGCTCCACTTTTTATCGTCATGATATTGCGATCCAGTCAGGAGGGAATGGGGACATGATGATGCTGGAGCTTGACGAAGCGGGCATCGTTATCGATGGAAAGCACATCCTGCGGGGAATTTCCCTCTGTGCGGACAAGGGGCAATTCATCGGGCTGCTTGGACCTAACGGAAGCGGCAAATCTACCTTGCTCAGAACCATGGCAGGACTTCGCCATACCAGCTCCGGCCGCATCCTTGTCGCGGGCAGACCTCTGGATACATACAGTCGCAAACCACTGGCCCGCCTGATCAGTTATGTTCCGCAGGATACAAGACTTGATTTCGCCTTTCGGGTCAGAGAGGTTGTGCTTATGGGGAGACATCCGCATGTATCCCGTTTTCGCGGAATCGGGCAACGAGACAGACTGGCTTCAGAGCAAGCCATGGACCTCTGCGGAGTCAGGCCCTTGGCCGACCGTCTGGTGACTGATCTGTCCGGAGGCCAGCGACAGATGGTGATGATTGCCAAAGCCCTTGCCCAAGAGCCGCAGCTTCTTCTGCTCGACGAACCTATATCTGCTTTGGACATCCGCCATCAGCTGCGTTTGCTCGCGCTTATCCGCAAGCTGACTGCCAGCGGGGTGACGGCAGTAGCCGCCCTCCATGATCTGAATTTAGCTGCTCGTTTTTGCGACCGCCTTGCTCTGCTGCATAAGGGGACGATCATCGGCCAAGGGACGCCCGAGCAGGTGCTTACCCCGGCTTCGGTCCTTGCGGCCTACGGGGTGCAAAGCGTCGTTCGGCCCGATCCCCAGCTTGGCTGTTTAAGCGTGACCGCCATCGGCGAAACGGAACTATCTTATTTATGAAGGAGGCGTTCTCAGATGAAGAAATCAGCCGTTGTCCCGTACCGTAAGCAAATGATTCTGCTGCCGCTTGCCCTCGCCATCCTGTTGGCCGCCTGCGGAAAAGCTCATACGCCGGAACGTATAGAAGAACGACCCGTGTCCCCCGACCTTCTCAAGGAAAAAGTGAACTTGCAGAAAGACGCAAACTCTGATTTTCCCGCGACGGTCGTGCTTGACGACGGGATGCCGGTCCTGATCCCGTCGAAGCCCGAACGAATCGCCGCCCTGTCGCTAGATGCGGCCGAAGCGGTGCTGGAGCTTGTCGCGCCCGAGAGAGTGGCCGTCGTTACCCGCAGTGCAGCCGATCCGGCACTTGCCTTCCATGCCGATCTTGCCGAACTTGTCCAAGCGAAGATCAACGGCGCCACCTCGCTCGATCCCGAGAAAGTGATGTCCTTCAACACGGATTTACTTGTCATGACCAAGGGACATGACAAGGAATAGGAAGCCGCTCTTCTCCTGCGACAAGCAGGCATTCCCATGCTGAGCCTGGACGTATGGAATACCTTTGACAAGATCGAAGCCAATTACCTGCTTCTCGGGCAAGCGCTCGGAGCCAGTCCGCAAGCCGAGGACATCGTTCGAGAGATGCGGGCCAAGCTCGACAACACGCGGCAAGCGACACTAGGCAGGACTCAGCCTACCGTACTCGTCCTCTCGCCGGTAGGTCCGGGTACTGGGCCCTACTGGATCGGCGCCTCCAATATTTCCTTTGATATCGTCCGGCAAGCGGGGGCCGTCAACGTAGCGGAAGCCTGGGGAGTGACCCGATCCGTTAAAGCATCAATGGAGCAGGTGCTGAAGGCCGACCCGGACTTCCTTGTGCTTTTGCAGTGGAAGCAAGGGGACAACGCCGACTTGGACGAAATCACCAGTTCTCCCGGCTGGTCCTCGCTAAGAGCCGTGAAGGATCATAAAGTGAAGATCATGACCGTGAAGCAGATGTTATACCCGAACCGCTACAATGCCGACGCCGTGGAGGAGCTTGCGCAGTGGTTTCACCCGCAGCTTGACTTCCCCTAAGCCTGTATGATCGCCAACTGAAAGGAGCGTACGAATGACAATGAAAGCCGTATTATGTATGTCCTATTGCTTGCTTCGGTCTATCGACGATATTCCTGCCTTCTACAGCCACCTCTACCACGGCCGCCCCCCTTCAACAGAAAGCTTGCAGGAGGCTTCGAGGCGTTACCGAGAGCTGGGAGAGCCCGATCCGCTCGGAGTCGTGACTCTCAGACAGGCCAAAGCGCTGGAGCGGAGATTGAAGCTGCGGTTCCGCGAGGATATTCCCGTATACACAGCCTTTAAGCATACCCCTCCTTATATCGAGGATGCGGTTCGCGAGATAACTGGGCGCGGTGTGGAACATATCTACACCCTCCCGCTCTCTCCCCTCTACTCGCGAACTGGCGTCAAGAGCTATCAGCAAGAAGTGAGGAAGGCAAGGGAAGCCTGTAGCGCCTCATTCCAAATTACGGATATCGATCGCTGGCATCTTCATCCGGGATTCACGACCGCTCTGGCACTACGCGTACAGGAGGCGATGCAATGGATCTCACATGTCAACCGGGCGCGCACAGTCGTAATCTTTACAACACACAGTATGCCGGGGCTCCCCGGCCCTAATCGCGACTATATTCGCGCCTTCTCCGAGCTGGCACATGCCGTTGCCAAGTTGGCCAATTGTCCGCACTGGAAGCTCGGTTACCGCAGCGGCGGATCCGCTCCACAAACCTGGCTTGGCCCTGACTTGCTCGATATGATGGAACAGTCGGTCCGGGAAGGCTGGTCAGCAGTGGTCGTATGCGACTTGTTGTCGATTACCCAAAATATCGAAACACTGCAGGATTGCCGTTACGATGGACAGGCAAAAGCGGAGCAGCTCGGCATCGAGTTTGTCTCTACCTCCTTTCTGAACGACTCGGATGATGGAATGACGGCGTTGGAAGAAATTGTTGCAGGTTATATATCAAAGAAGAACCTAGCGGAGGATTACCGCTAGGTTCTTCTTTGTACAGCCATTTGGGATTAGACTCTTATAAACGGCAAGGTTGATACTTCTAACCCACGCTTTATCCGAGATACGGTAATGGGGTTGTAGCCGAAGTTCTTCTTGCGGGCGGAAAGCTAGGCGCCACCAGCCCTTGCCGGGTCCCTCTACCCGAGCTGGCTAGGCCAAAGCACATAGTGTTTGCGGTCCTTCTCCGCCCCAAGCAGCTGAAGGTACAGCTGTTCGGGAGCTTCGAAGATGCTTACCCCGTTCCAGCTTTCGACGACAATCTTGCGAAGCTGCTGATGCTTTAGAAACAGCCGGAATACGTCCTTCAGCTGCCGGCTGATCTCCGCTTCCGTCCCGTCCTGCCCGCTCTCGACCCGGTAAATGCGCTTGCCGTTATTCTCAATCCAGTACAGCCAGCGGCTTCCTTGAAACACCAATGAATTACCCGGCTTCCGCGAGAAGGAAAGTCCTTCCACCGACGGCCAGGGAAGCAGCAGACCGAATGGGTTGGCCGGATCGACCGCATTCAGCAAAGTAAGCCGCTCCTCCGCGGCATCAAAGGCCGGGGCGTCCGTTACCGAAGCCGCTTGATACAGCCGGGTCACGAACTCCTTGGACGCGAATTGCAGATACGGAAGATCCTGAATGAACAGCCCCCGAACGACTACCCCCCACTCCTCAAGCTTCTTCAGCAGCGGCAGCAAGGTGTCCCAATCGTAAGGGGATGCGAAGGCGATCAGTTCCTTGGTAATCAGCCCGTAATGACCGAGCAAATGCTGGATCCAGGCTAGTAGGGACGCTTCCTTGTCATACCCCGGATTGTACAGCGATTCGAGCGGATACCATCGACCTAGACCCGATTGGAATTTGTCGGGCTTCTTGCTCCTCCCCTGCGCATGAAGACGTATCGGGGCAAATTGGTCGTTGGCCGCCTGACCGTCCCAGACGAGCTCCAGCAATTCGGTCAGAAGAACGGAAGGAGGCCTCCCGGTTTCGATGGAAAGCTTCGTGAGGAACACCGCCCCCTTCTCCCGAAGCAGGCGCAGCACCTCAGGCTCGGCGGCCGGCCTATTCGCCTCGGCTGCTTCCTCCAGATAAGGCTGGTACAGCTCATGGCTCTCGGCAGCAAAAAAGGCGATTCTCCCCTCCTTCTCATCAGGCAATCTCCGTCCTATCCAGATCACGTCCCCCGATGAACAGAGCAGGTCGAGATCCTGCTTCCTGTACCCGGGCTGCCTGACGGGAAAGAACAGCGACTCCCAAAGTGAGACAGGCAGGAAGAAGCCCTGCAGGTCAGCGATCAGCTCCCGCAGCCGTTCCGTCCCCGTAAGCGGAGAAGCTTCGCCCAGACGAACGAAAAGCGGCATATGCCGCAAATACGTCAGCCCCGGCACGGCCTCGCTGCTCCGCCTGAACAGCTGCAGCGACGTTCGGATCAGCCGGGACGCCACCTTTCGGCTTGTCCATAATCCTTCATGCCCGGGGTCCGAGAATGGCGCAGCTTCCATCCTTTGCCCCGCCAGGGCGCTCTGCAGCCACTCCTCAGCAGCCGGACGCTCCAGTCCGTATCGCCCGGTCAATTCCTCCAGCGTGATGGAAATCGCATGGTCGCTGTATCGCTGCAAAATAAAAGCTCTTGCCTCCGGCGAGCCGTTCAAGCTTTCATAAAGACTGCGTTCGTCGCTGCATATGTAAAATTGCTGATCGTTCAGCTCAATCGTGCTGACGGCTCCCCGGGACTGCAGCTGCGCAAGCCAGCCGTCCAGCAGGCCAGCTTCCTCCGCTGCTAGCTTCCGCAGCTCTCCCTCCGCGGCCTCGCCATGCTCCTTCAGATGGCGCAGCACATCCTCCGCCCGGGACCAGCTTCCTTCCCTTTGCTCGAGCCTCTGCTCTTCCTCGGCCAACGCCTGCGGATGGACCGCCTGACGGATAGCCTCGGCTCCGAACACCTCGGCAGCGAGCTGTCGGCTGAAGCCCACCAGCTCCGCCTGCAGATCCCGAGGCAGAGCATCGGATTCGTACAGCCGCGTCTGCACGTAATCCGCCTGGAATTGGGCGGCCAGCGGCGATGGAGCCTGCCCCCGGTGCTCGGCAAAGCGAATCTCGCCCTGCTGTACCGCATCCAGTACCCGTCTCAGGTTTTCCGTATCCACCTGCTCTTCCAGACAGGTCCTCATCACCTCCTGAAACAGAGGAAACCTTTCCCGGAAGGGCAGCGCCTCCTTCAGCAGCTCCTGGCTGCGAAGCCGCTTTTTCCATGCCGGCATTCGGGTGAAGCTCCTAGACAGCAGCAAGGAAGTTTCGGCCAGACGCTGGAACGCCACACTGAACATCGGCGACTGGGAGACAGCCTCGATGACAAGCGGCTCCGCTTCGCCCCAAGTGAGGGTTCTGATCGTCCGCACGATAGAGGCTTCATAGCCCGGAAAGATCAGCTCAAAGCCGTTATCGCGCGCATGGGTATACAGCGCCTGGTGTCCAGCCTCGGCCAGCCTGCGGTTCACGGCCAGCAGCCAGGTTCGGTTGAGCTTGCGCCCAAGCAGACTGTGGGCGATGTAGTGGACATGGCCTTGCTCGTCCATGAAGGATTCGATCACCACCGTCCGATCCGTGGGCACTGGAGCGACGGCCAACTGGTTGCGGACCAATCCGATCAGGCTGGCTGCAGACTCGGCGTCCATGTAATACTCGGCCATGAGCCAGTCCTGGGTTTGTCTATCCAGGACTTTGCGCCCGGCTTCCTCATCAGCCGGGGCGGTCGCTTGTCCAGACCGTTCTTCATCCGATTCTGCCGGCTGAAGATCGCCGGGACGCCCCGGATGCAAGCGGCCGCGAAGCTCCCGCCACAAGGCTCCGGTCTGCACCCCAAGCTCATAGGACTTGCCGCCTGTTTCGCCGCGCCAGAACGGAATTTCACTATAGCGGTTCTCCGCCTCCCGGACATAGATCCGTTCCGGACGGATGCGGATGATCCGCCAGGAGGCGGTACCCAGCTGGAAAACGTCGCCGACGGACGACTCCTGAATATATTCCTCATCCAGCTCCCCCAGATGAAGTCCCGTTTCCTGATGATGGACGGGGTAGGCCGTACTCTGGGGTATCGTGCCCGCCCCCACCAGAGCGGCCATCGGGGTAGCCGCGAGGCGGCCGACGCGGCCTGTATCGCGATCCCACTCGATGAGCGGACGCACGAAGGGGTAGAACCCGGCCAGCACCTCCAGCATGGCCAGCAGCCTGTCCCGCGTCAGCCCGCGGAAGCTGTCGCTCCCCTCGAGCAGGCGCTCCAGCCGCGCCACATCCCATTCGTCGCCGAGGCTGACGATGGCGACCACCTGCTGCGCCAGCACATCAAGGCCTCCCCTCGGGATGCGGATGGCCTCGATGTCGCGCGCGGCTATACGCCGGGCAAGCACAGCCAGCTCCGGCAGGAAGCTGCGGCTGCGCGCCACAAGCACACCCCGGCTGACGCCGCCGACGCTGTGCCCGGCACGGCCTACGCGCTGGATGCCCGCGGCCGCGCTGAACGGCGAGTCGATCTGGATCACCAGCTCGACGTGACCTACATCGATGCCGAGCTCCAGCGACGAGGTGGCGACCAGACAGCGCAGCTCGCCCGCCTTCAGCATCTGCTCCACCTCAAGCCGCATCTCGCGAGCCACGCTGCCATGATGGCTGCGGGCCATCTCATAGCCGGCATGCTCATTCAGCCTCAGCGTTAGCCGCTCGCACAGCCTCCGGCTGTTGGCAAAGATAAGGGCCGTCCTGCTGCCCTCCATGAGCTTCAGCAGCCGTTCGACCAGCGGCGTCCAGATCTCCTCCCGGTCCGCTCCCGGGCGCGGCCTCTCCGGGATCGTCACGAGCAGCGAATACTGCTTATCGGCTCGGCTTTCTACGATCGCTACCGGCCTTGGCTCCTCGCCCTCCCACCCGCCCAGATAGCGGGCGACTCGCTCGATCGGCTTCTGCGTCGCAGACACGCCGATACGCTGTACAAGACCTGAGCACCAGACATGCAGCCGCTCCAGCGTCAAGGACAGGTGCATGCCGCGCCTGTCCGCCGCGAGATCGTGAATCTCGTCCACAATCACATGCTCCACCGTCTTCAGGATTTCCCTGGAACGGGGAGAGGTTAGCAGCAGATACAGCGACTCCGGAGTCGTGACCAGCACATCCGGCGGCGTTCGCAGCATCGACGCCCGCGTACTCTGCTTCGTATCCCCTGTGCGGACCGCCGCCGAAATCCCGCTCCAGCCCTCAGGCTCGCCGCTCTCAACAGCCACGGCCTGAATCTCCTCCAGAAACTGAAGCAGATGATGATGAATATCGTTGTTAAGCGCCTTCAGCGGCGTCACGACCAGCGTACGCACCCCCGGCACATAGGCCGCTGCCTCCGTTTGCTTGCGCCGGAGAATACGATCCAGACATGGGAGCAGCGCGGCGAGCGTCTTGCCCGAGCCCGTCGGCGAAGAGATGAGCGTATGCTCCCCGGAGCCAATGCGCCTCCACGCTTGTCGCTGTACATCCGTCGGCTCACCGAACCGCGAGGTGAACCATGACCACAATATCGGATGAAACCCGTGCTCGTCTTGTTCACGCTTGTTCATACCCGCACCCCCAAATCTGCTTCCTATCGATCCAAGCAGTCCTATTTATCGCTTGCCTGGGCTGCGAGGGGCACCAAGCTATCTGCCTCCAGCCGGTACAAACGCGCTTGTTGCCGATGTTCGCCGGCTACCGCTTCAATTGATGCCTCTTCCTATGCAATCAGTCAGCAGTCTAGTCGTCACTACCCGGCACGGACAACCATGCCCGATTCTGGTTCCAGCTCACCTCTACAGGCGATTCGAAAAAATCGGTTAATACGTCGCTGCACAGCACATCCCTTGTAGGGCCTTTGGCAAAAACCGAGCCGCGGCGAATCAGAATCGTATGAGTAAATATCGGAATAATTTCCTCCGTATGATGGGTCACAAACAGCATATGCGGCGCTCCAGGCGCCCCAGCCAACTGACGTATGCTGCTCAGCAGCGCTTCTCTGGAGAAAAAATCGAGCCCATTGCAAGCCTCATCCAGAATAAGCAGCTTCGGCGAAGCCATGAGAGCCCTCGCTATCAATAGCTTCTGCTTCTCTCCCTGCGAGCAGCCCTGGTAGGCGCGATCGATCAGATGGCCGCAGCCCAGCTGCCGCATCCACATCGCCGCCCGCTCGTAGTCTTCATCCGTCGGCTTATCGTACAACCCGATGGAGGCGTGCTTCCCGCTGATCACCACATGCTGGGTGCGCTCATTCGGATATATTTTTTCCTGCAAGGAGGAGCTGACCCATCCTATCGATTTGCGCAGATCGCGTAGATCTACTTCCCCGAAACGATGTCCCAGCACCGAAACATGCCCTTCCGTCGGCCAAATATAACCGTTTATCATGTTAAGCAGCGTCGTTTTCCCTGAGCCGTTCAAGCCGAGCACCGCCCAGTGTTCGCCCTCCTTGACCTGCCAATCCACATGATCAAGTATAGTCTTGTCCTCCCGCCTCCAGGACACCTTGCTTACCTCAATCACCGAACTCATGGCTACCGCTCCCCTCTCTCCAAGCTCTTAAACTTCCTATTTGCCTTCGGTCGTTCTTTCCTGATTCTGACTATAGCACGGGCGTGGAAAAGGCGGCAATTCCTTTCTATAGCGATTCGCTACCCTTTCTATGGAAATCATTGTGTAATGATTTGCCCTTGTTTCCCGTGTTACGATGAAACACGCAAGACAGACGGCAGCTTGATTAACGAGAGCCGCTCAAATCTGTGAACAAACAAAAACAGCCTAAGCTTCTTTATCGAAGCGCGGGGAACCCAATCTTTCGGGGTGAAGCCGCTAAGTAGCGGCCGGGTGCTTGCTCTTTGACCCGAACCCGTCAGCTAACCTCGCAGGCCAAATAAGGAGAGGATGATTTACATGCATTTCAAAAAGACGGTAATGACCGGAGCGTTGGCACTAAGCTTGATTGCCGGAACAGGCTCGGCTTTCGCGGCCGCACCAACGGCTGATTCCAACTTGAACGACCTGATGAAGGGCAGCCTCAAGCAAAATTACGGCGGACTATCGCTAAGCGAACTGCTGCAGCATTTTCAGGGTAACAATTTTCGCCTGGTATGCCCGGATCTGAGCAATGTTTATCCTGGCCAAGGCTCTCATAGCGGCGGTCAAACCCAGACTCCGACAGCACCATCAAACCCTGATGCCGAGACTCCGGATACGAATACGGCCCCGGACTCCGAAGCTGAAGCACCGGATGCGGCTCCAGCCGTACCTGCTCCAACTGCACCAGCGCCAAGCGTACCTGCGCCAGCCGTACCTGCTCCAACTGCGCCAGCGCCAAGCGTACCTGCGCCAGCCGTACCTGCTCCAACTGCACCAGCACCAAGCGTACCTGCTCCAACTCCAGATGTTCCCGCTTCGGACGGTCAAGGCGCAGATGCCACGACCAGCCAAGCTTCCGCTTATGCGAACCAAGTCGTAGACCTGGTTAATGCAGAGCGCGCCAAGGCTGGATTGTCTCCGCTTGCCAGCGACTCGTCCCTGGCTAAAGTGGCAATGGACAAAGCGAAGGATATGTATAACCTGAACTATTTCGATCATACATCGCCGACATTTGGGTCCCCATTCGATATGATGAAATCTTACGGAATCCAATATTCCTATGCCGGTGAAAATATCGCCAAAGGTCAACGCAATCCCCAGGAGGTTATGAATGCCTGGATGAATAGCGCCGGCCACAGACAAAATATCTTGAGCCCGAATTTCACAAAAATCGGCGTTGCTTATTACAACGGCGTATGGGTTCAGCAATTTATCGCAAACTAAAGCTATTATTCAAGAAGCCCGGAGCAAGCTCCGGGCTTCTTAATTGTTTTTGCTTTTTCTAGAGGTTGAACTTAAAACGGTAACATTCGGCTAGACCCTCATCGAAAAAAAACATCTTGTGCTTAAAGACCTGCAGTTGTACATCTTTTTTTGTCATATAAGTGACCGCCAAGTAAAACTCCCGCAAATGCGCATCTATTTTTCCGCTTAACCGGTGGAAATATCGCATGAAATTCTTGCGTAATTGCAGACGTTTCCTCTTCGGCAAGCCATTTATGTAAAAAACCTGCGCTTTGGCATGTTTCCGACCTCGAAGGGGGATTTGTATGTATACTATTGTACCCGTAAGCCATTCATGCATCCCTTTGCTTCATGCAGCGCAGACAATGAAAGTTAATCCATTCATTCGTGGTGGTAGAGCGAGCGCTCGGAACGGATGTCGCTCCAATCGCTTACATCGCATTGTCCATAGTCATTAGCACCCACAGCAACCACCGTGCCGTCCGATTTAAGCCCTACGGTATGGGCGCAACCTGCCGCAATCGCCACAATATCGCACCAATCACTTACCTTACATTGGCCGTACTCATTCCAGCCCACAGCTACCACCGTACCGTCCGATTTAAGGCCGATGCTATGATTACTACCCGCCGCTATAGCTACAATACCGTTCCAACCGCTTACTTGGCACTGGTCGTGTTTATTCAAGCCCACAGCGGTTGCCGTACCGTCCGATTTAAGACCGATCGTATGAAGATAGCCCGCCGCAACCTCTACCCTATCGCGCCAGCCGCTTACTTGACATTGGCCATACCGATTATTACCTGCAGCTGTCACCGTGCCGTCCAACTTAAGACCGACGGTATGCCAGTCACCCGCAGCAACCGCCACTATATCCCGCCAGCCGTTTACATCGCATTGACCTTCATTATTTCGGCCCGCTGCTACGGCCGTTCCATCCGATTTGAGCCCGATGGTATAACGCCAACCCGCCGCAACCGATACAAGATCACACCAGCCGCTAACATCGCATTGGCCATACTTATTCCAGCCCGCAGCCGCCACCGTGCCGTCCGATCTAAGACCGATGGTATGAGCATTACCCGTGTTCTTCGCCATATGAACATTACCGGCCGCGACCGCCACAATATCGCGCCAACCGCTTACGTCGCATTGGCCAAATTTATTATCCCCCACCGCCGTCACCGTACCGTCAGACTTAAGCCCAACGGTATGACGACGACCCGCCGCTATGCTAGCCTTGGGCCATCGTTTCGCCTCTATCGCCACCTGCATCAGTTCGCCCAATTCTCACGTTAATCACTCACTATCTCCTAAATTACACCATATGAGCATTTTGGACAACGGGAATTTGGGGGTGGAAAGACAATCATCCGGATTTTGAAATGAGCCTATTCTTTTACGCATATGTTCAACTAACAAAAAATAAGGGCTTCAGCCTGAAGGCTGAAACCCTTATTCACTCTGATGCGCTCGAGAGGACTCGAACCTCCACGGCTGTTACCCCACTAGAACCTGAATCTAGCGCGTCTGCCAATTCCGCCACGAACGCATATCGGTTATTTCTTGCTTCCCTCTCTTGGGGACAAGTAGTATCTTATCATCCTTTAAAAAGGATGTCAAATCTTTTTTTAAAGTTTTTTTAACTGCCAAGCCAGCTTCGAATCCCCCAGATAATGAGCGCCCAAATCGGGATGGTAAACAATATCCCGTAGATTGTGCCGCGAATCGCAGAGCCCTGCTTCATCCCAAGCCCACCTTCCCTGACGAATAATTTCGTAGGTACTACCATATGCGCGTTGGAGCCGATAGATGCATATCTGTGCGAACCGTCATCAGGTTGTAAGAAACCCTTTGCTGAGGAGGAGAGGAAATGCTTAAAAAGCTTATGCTCGGGCTGCAAGTAACCGCTTTAACCTTCCATATAAGCCCGTACGGCCTTGTTAGCCCATTCGGCCAGTTCGTCGACGCCGGGATGCAGCGGAGCATGAAACAGCCTCGTTCCACGCCTCTGCTCCCCGGCATCAGGCAGGAGTACTTCGCCCGTGACTCCCCCTTCCTGCCGGTATATGCGAAGCAAGCAGCCACCCTGCAGCGCCATCAGCGAATGTGTATCTGACATCTTACAATCAAGCCCCTTCGGTCCGCCATGAACTTAGCATTCCCTGCTAAACGCCGCTCATACGACAGGGTAAAGCCTCATCCGCTTGCCGTACGAAGCTATGGATTCTCTGGCTGCTTCATACACGGTTAGCCCGACGGCATAGCCAAGCCGGGTGGAAGCCCCCGCGTAGCGGCTTGCTTCGCCTTCCTGCGTAGCCGCGATCAGTACGGCATCGGTCGTCGTCCCCGTCGCCGTAAGACCTCCATCCAGCGTGACCTGCATGTCTTGCAAGGCGGCAGCCTTCGCTTCAGTGGCCGTTATCACAGCATTGACGAAGGCGGAATCCGTCAGTTTGCCTTCTATGGCGATCACGATATTGATCGTTCCCGGGAACAAGCTGTCGATCTCGCAAGGAACGCCGGCACGGCATTTATTGGATAGGCCGGCGGTTACCCAAGTATGGACAGCCAATTCTCCCGACAAGCGCAATCCTCGATAGCTCCGGTCGCGCAAGTCTGCAGCCGTTAACAAGGCGGCCGTTCCGTCCTCATGGATTCCTTCTCCCTGCAGGAAGCCATTCATTTCTTGCAATGGGTCGTCGCACATATACCGCTTGGACACCTGGCGATTCATCAGCCGATGCGCGAGCGAGAAGCCCTCCCCCCACAACGAGGAGTTCAAGGTTCTTAACGGTTTGACGCTTTCGAAGAGAAAGTAGCTTTCCTCGCCGCGTTCCTCCATCCTGCAGCTTAAGCCCGAGTGAACCCCGGCAACCTCCTCGAATGTGGAACTCAACCTTCCCGTCGTCATGATTCTTGGCCTTGTTCGTCTCCGAACAGCTCGGCTCTTGGCTCGCTGAAGGGTCGATAGGAGTAGGAGCGGTCAAGCTTGACCACCCTCCGATTGGGCCGGCGGATCATGACCGTATCGTCATCCCAAGCGACGACGATCCCCCGTATATCGTTGGCGCGGTCTGCGTCGCGCACGACACGGAGCATCGTACCCTCTACCCGGTAACGGTCCAATTGGTCCTCCGTAATCATCATCTTCTCCCCTTCCTGAATTATGGTTGCTTGAGGCACTTTTCTTAATAAATATACAACAATCGGGGGATACAATAAAGGAGCTTCCATCGGTAAGCGAAAGAAGGTGTTTGCATTTCTACGCTTACCATCTAACCAAGTCCCCATTCCAAGGTTGAAGAAATGCCAAAGTGCAGTTTTTTACCATAGATAGCCCTGCCAGAGAAGAAAAGTCTGCGAGCACGCAGGAATTTTCATACGATATTTCCCAGAACAACGGGTTAAGCAGAAAATAGATGCACCTTAGCAGGAGTTTTACTTGGCAGTCAACTATAAGATAAAACAGATGTACAACCGCAGGCTTTTAAGCGCATGATGGGTTTGGCCGATGAAGATCCAGCCGAATGCTTCCATCTTATGTTCAGCCTATATAGAAAAAACCTGAATGCCGGCGGCATTCAGGTTGTATGGGTCGGACAATAAATTGCACTAGCCAACATGCTCTCGGGAATCGTTCGTTTCAAACCAATAATCGAGGACTTTGCTCGACATAACACGTTTATTGATATAATCGACCTGCTGCTCGGTAAATTGGGCTTCCCAAGCTATATCCAGTTCCTTGCAGAGCTTTACGACAGTCAACAGTTCAGACCAGGCTACATACCGTTTGTACCAAAAAAATTGAGGATGCTCAATCATATAGGGATACAGATCGTCAAAATCCGTATGTTTACAATCAAGGGCACGTTCAAAATGAACCTTCGCCTCATTTAATTTGGTCACGAAAAAATCGGCTGGAATTTCTTTCCCCATGCAGGTGCACCTCCTCAAGTAGTCAGTCGAAACTAACTGCTCTTCTTATAAAGCTGTATAAGTCACTGCCACTATTATAAAGGAAATCGCCAGGATTGGAAAGCTTTCCGCTGAAATGCCCCATGTGTAAATGTTGTTATTCGAACTGAACCTCTCCATTAGCCAGGGATGCTATCCGCACAAGAGACTCCACGCGCACGCCCGTGTCGCGGATTGTCCTTCCTCCGGGCTGGAACATTTTTTCCACCGCAATCCCCACGCCTACAAGCGAAGCGCCGGAGCGCCGGATGATGCGGATCAGTCCGCGGGCCGCAGCTCCGTTGGCAATCAGATCGTCGATCAGCAGCACGCGGTCGGCTTCGTCCAAAAACTCCTTCGACACCATAATATCCGTCACAAAGCCCTTGGTAAAAGAAGGGACACGCTCCGAGTAAGTCTCCGTATCGGTGTTGAGCGGCTTCTTGCGTCTGGCAAAAACCAGCGGCACCCCCAGCTCCTGCGCAGCCGCGAATGCAATCGGAATCCCCGACGATTCGATGGTCAAAATTTTGGTGACCTGTTCCTCGCGGAACAGGCGGGCGAATTCCCGGCCCATAGCCGTCGTCAGCACGGGATCGACAGCATGGTTAAGAATGGCGTCCAGCTTCAGCACCTCGTCCGACAATACGATTCCGACTTCACGTATTCTTTGCTTCAATAATTCCATACGATCCACGCCTTTCGAGGGAGAACAATCTTTTTTCGTAAACTTATCACAATGGCAAACCACGTTTCAAGTAGCAGCCTGTAAAAAAAGTAAGACAATTTCCAAAACTTCATAAAAACTTGCAACTTTATGATTTATTATTCGTCTAAATGGGTAAGAACACGTAAAAAGATGTCCTTCGGCACGCTGTAGCAGCTTTGAAAATGAAAATCGCCTGTTTTTAAGCTATTTGGCCGTTTTTGGTTGTATTTCATCTTTGTGAACCCGGCCTCTTCAGAGTATGATTAGTTAGGTTCCTCACTCTATACGTTATTTGCGGAAAGGAAGTACATGATGAAACGAAAGAGATCCTTCATCGGTTTCTTGTCCGTTGTCATATGCGTGACGGTTTTCGCGGTCGGCTGTCAATCCAAGCAGCCTGCCGTCGCCCCCGTTGCTGAGCCGATCATTCCTCAGGATCAGCCTCCCGTCGTAGCCACGCCGGTCAATCCTCCTGAGTCTGACACGGAATCGGTCGACAGCTCGGTGCCCGCACCGGCCACTCCGCTGCCGAGCAGCGAGAAGGTCTCGCTGGCCAGCGCCGACACGGAAACCAAGAACGCAACCGAACCGGACAGTCCCAAAGGAAAAACACCAAGCTCCAAGCCCAAAATCGAAATCGAAAATCCTTACACGCAAGCCAAGCCTACGCTTCTCGGGCTGACGCTCAAGACGAATACCTCCGAGATCCTGAACAAATTCGGCAAGCCGAAGGACGAATTCGTCATGGATGAGGATGCCGACCCGATGATCGTCTACGATTATGGCGATTTTCTCATCGGCTTCAACAGCAAGAAAGAGGTTCACTTCATCGATGTTCGCAGCGCAGACGTAGATCCCGGGCTTAACGGCTTGAAGCTCGGCGATCCGGTGACGGCCGTCAACAAAGCGCTGGGCAAGCCGACCGCTAATTCCAACTACGTGATTACCTACAAAGCGACGGGCGCCATGCTGAAGCTTGATATCGATCCCAAGACCCAGAAGATAAACTCGATTAAGCTGTTTGCCGATTAAACGCGGCCCCTGTCGATTTTCAGCCCAAAAAGCCTTGACCCGCAAGTCATTCGCGGGATCAAGGCTTTTTGGGCTGAACGAGGATCACCCATCTTTACCGGGTATCACTCGGGGTCGACCGACGAGGCACGCTTCTTTCTGCGATGGCGGTACAGCATGTACCCGCCGGCTGCGAGTATAACGGCTAGTACCGCACACATGCCTAAGTAAGGCTCGATAGCATGCAAAAGTACTGGGGCATTGCGCCCTATCAAATGACCGAGCGTCAGGAATGTAGCGCACCAGATCAGGGCTCCCGAGCCGGCAAACGCGAGGTAACGAAAAAAATTGACGTTACTTACACCCGATAAGTAACAAGTGAAGTGTCGAAGACCCGGTACGTAGTAGCCAAAAGCAACGGCCCATAAACCGTACTTGCAGAACCATCGCTCCGCGACCGCAAGCCGTTCAGGCGTCAGCTTGATCCAACGGCCGTATTTGTAAAGAAAAGGCTTGCCGACCGCCCTTCCAAGGCAATAGCTTATGATCATCCCCGTCATCGCTCCGCTAAAGCTAACTGCGAATGAAGCCCAATAATGAAGCAGCGGGTCGTCCCCGATCGTAAGCGTCCCCACCGTCGTCATCAATATTTCGTCCGGCACCGGGATTCCGACAATCCCGAGCGCTAATAAACCATATAGTGCGATATATCCATATTGATCGATTAAATCCAGCAAGTGTTCCAAGATGACACGCTCCAACCGCCTGAATTTCCCAGGCATCTCTTCCGGGTGACGGGACATGCCTGATCCTATTGTATCAGAAATCTTGCGGATTCCCAATATGTACTAATAGTCATCAGGCTTGGCCCGTTTTCATAAGCTAAGATAAACAGGCTATGCAAGGGAGGGATCGCGTCCCGTATGAAAAAATGGGGGAGCGTCATACAGGTCAGCTTCACCTATATAGGAACGGTAGTCGGGGCAGGGTTTGCCACGGGACAGGAAATTTTGCAGTTTTTTACGCGTTATGGCTGGATGGCTACCATGACGATCGGGATCGCGACCATTTTATTCACCTGGCTGGGCATCAAGCTGATGCTGCTCGCCGGTCAGATGAATTCCAAATCCTATGAGGATGTGAACAATCTGTTGTTCGGTCCCAAAATCGGAAGCTACGTCAGTCTCGTGACGCTGCTTTCGCTGCTCGGCGTCAGCATGGTCATGCTGGCGGGAGGCGGATCCGTTTTCACAGAGCAGATGAGACTGCCTTATCAGTTCGGCCTGCTCCTGACGCTAACAGCCGCCTACATCCTGCTGATCAGGGGCATCAATGCCATCATGACTGTCAACACGATTGTCGTACCGATGATGATCTTGTTCACTTTGCTTACGGTGTGGCAAGCATCTGACACTCCGAACGCTGGGAATTGGCTGAAGCTGACGTCTGACTTCTCACCTCTGCGTATCTGGCTGTCCCCTTTCCTCTACACGGCATTCAATCTGGCTATGGCCCAGGCCGTGCTTGTACCGCTCGGAGCCAAGATCAAGGATCGGCAAGTGCTGCTGGGGGGCGGCTTGCTCGGAGGCATAGCGATAGGAAGCATGCTGCTGGCCGCCCACATGGCGTTGTCCTCGCAGATGCCGGGCATCCAGCAATTCGATATTCCGATGAGCCAACTGATCGGCCGGGTCGGGGGATGGTTCCAGTTGCTGTTTCTACTGGTCATCTATGGGGAGATTTTTACGACGCTGCTCGCCAATGTATACGGGCTGTGTCTGCAGCTTGAGCAGCGTCTGGGCATCCGTTACAGCCTCGTTATGCCCCTTGTGCTGCTGACCAGCTATGCCGGCAGCCAGATCGGCTTCAAGGTGCTGGTCAGCTCGCTTTACCCGTTATTCGGCGTGCTGAGCATGGCCTGGCTCGTGCTCTTGGTATTCCGTCCGACGGACCCTCTCGCCCCCCGCGACCGTTAGCACGGCAGCCAGCCGCACGAGCATCATCAGAGCGGCCGCACAAGTAAATATAAACCCGCACAGCAAGTAAGGCACATGGTACGGCGGGAACGACTCGGCGTCGCGCAAGGCGGCCAGCAGATCCGTGAACAGAAACAAGCTCCCTATAAGAAACAGCACGAGCAGCGCATAATCGAAAAAAGTCCACTGCAGCAGCTGCGGGGCCGCACTCCGCAAACGGTCTGCGGCACTTGGCTTAGCGTCACTCTTCTGCTCCTCTTCCGAAGGCATGCCTTCGGCCGGGCTCATCCGCACCTTCACCGCCATAAAAATCGCCGATCCGGTAACCAGCAGCCCTACCAGAGCGCCAACCACCGCTAACAGCGTCAACATATTCGCTCACTCCTTATCTTCAAAACTACGATAGCCGGGACAGCTCGTACACAACCCACACAAACATGGTAAACAATACAGCAGGCAGCACATACAAGCAGGCCATCAGCACCCCGGCGCTGCTGCCCTTCCCTAACGGAGCCTTGCGCCATAGCACCTCACCGTTCCATCGGTGCAGCGCTCCTGCCAGCCTTGTAAACCAAGGCGACTGCTCCGCGTCGGAGGAGGCGTTACGCTCCGGAGAAGTCTTGATCGTCCCCCGCTTCCAGCCCACCTGATAGGTAAGTTCACGGTTCTTTCGTTGTTCGGGCTTCAACTTTAGGCACCTCCGGCTCATTTTTGTGCTATTCTTTATAGTAGTGATATACTTCTGAAAAAGCAACGGTTGAGCCAGGAAGAATGGGAGGTGCAATCATGACCAAAATTGCCGCGGTAACCGGGGGAGCGCAGGGCATCGGCAAAGCCGTATCGCTGGCCTTCGCCGATGCCGGGTATGAGCTATGCATAGCCGATATCGACCGCGAAGCGGGGCACGAGGTGATGCAGGAGCTTCGCAGGCGCGGGGCCAAAGGGTTCTTCATGCCGGTCGACGTCTCGGACGAGCAGCAGGTCGGGCGCTGGTTCAAGCTGATCGAGACCGACTTCGGCCGGCTGGACGCGCTTATCAATAATGCGGGAATATCACGCAACGCTCCGATGCTGGAGCTTCCGCTCGCCTCCTTCGACCAAGTGATCGGAGTTAATCTGCGAGGGGCCTTCGTCTGCTCGCAGCAAGCCGCTCGCCTGATGAAGTCAAGAGGCGCGGGAGCCATCGTCAATATAGCTTCGACACGCGCATTGATGTCCGAGGCGAATACCGAGAGCTACGCCGCCTCCAAGGGCGGACTGCTGGCCTTGACCCATGCGATGGCCGTCAGCTTGGGCCCGGCCGGTATTCGCGTGAATGCGATCAGCCCCGGCTGGATCGAAACAGCGGACTGGCAGAAGTCGTCCGCACGCAGCCAGCCTGTTCATTCCGAGCAGGACCGGCGCCAGCATCCCGCCGGCCGCGTCGGCACGCCGCAGGATATTGCGGCAGCCTGCTTGTATCTATGCGGCACGGAAGCAGGTTTCATCACCGGACAAAATCTGGTGATCGACGGCGGAATGACCGTCAAAATGATCTATGAATAATATCATGAGCATGCTCACTTAAGGAGTTTGACACAACATGTGGTTTGTACTTGCCTGTGCCTCCGCGATCAGCTTCGGCTTGCGGGGGATTTTATATCAATGGTCCTCCAAACAATCGCTTAACCGGAATCTGATGCTTCTTGGCGTCTATATCTCGGGGACGATCATCACAGTTACCGGCTCCCTGCTGCTGGGAGAAACCTGGTCCCCGGCGGTCTGGGTCGGCGCCTTGATGGGATTGTTTTCATTTATTTCCAACGCAGCTATGTATAAAGGCTATTCGGTCGGCAAGGCTTCGCTCATCGCGATGTTCACGGGTCTTCCGCCGGTCGTCGTCGCCTTGCTTGCCTTCACGGTCTGGGGCGAGCGTCTCAGCTCGGGGCAGCTTCTTGCCTTCGTCGTCATCATGACGGGCCTGATGATGGTCCGCTACTCCGGAGACTTGTCGCTGCGCAATTTGCAGGGAGCCCAGTGGGGTGTTTTAACCATGCTCTTTTTCGGCCTTACCGACTTTTTCACGAAGCAAGCTACCCTGCTCCATGCGGCCACCTTCCCTACGCTGACCATGATGTATGCAACAGGCGGCCTTCTGTTCGGCGCAACCTGGCTGCTTGACTTGCGCAAGACGAAAGCTGCCCAGAGCAGCCTGCTTCTGGCCAGGCAGGAGAGCGCCGCCGCTTCAGAAGCGGGGCCAAGCGCAAGCATTGCGGATCACGCCGAAGCGACTCCGGGCGAAGCCGTCATGGCTGCAGCCCTGAAGGAATCGGCAGCTGGCACGGAAGGCGAAGCCAAGGCGAGCGCAAGCAGTGAGATTACGCCGCCCCGCAAGCCTTGGACCATAAAGCGTACCCTGCTGTGGGGAATGACCGTGGGGATAACCAATGCTTGCGGGATGATGTTCGCTATGCCGGCCTTCAAGCTTGGAGTCACCGGTCTTGTATCCGCCGTAATGGCCGCCAACGTCGTCTTGGTCATGCTGTATGCGCGGTTTGTGCTTCGTGAAAGCTTCAAACGGCTTGAAGCGGTGGGCATGGCCATCGGATTTGCCGGCATCGTTCTGCTGAAGCTGCTTTCCTAAGAGAAAGGGCAAGTAGTCATCGTACAAGCATAGGTCTGACTCGCGTCCAGCATACAGGAAAAAGGTACAGTCCCCTCGTTAACCCGAGGCGCTGTACCTTTTTGAGTTGAGCAAAGCTTGTTCAGCGGCTTCCTGCTGGGGCCGGCTCTTTGGAAATGACTACGCATGTAGAGGACTGCCCTCTGCGTCAGCCTTCCATCCGCCTTTCCAAGGCGGGCAGACGGACGATGGTGCTGGCGGGAAACCTCGCGGCATACGCCTGCTGTACATGCCGGTGGCAGGTAAACAGCAGAAGCTGGCCCCGTCCGGCTACCGTCTCCAGCAGCTCCAGCCCCCGCCTCAGCCGTTCATCGTCAAAATTGACGAACAGATCGTCCATGATCAGTGGCAGCCGGATACCGGTCGCTCCATATTCATCGGCAAGAGCCAGCCGGATGCAGACATACATCTGCTCGGCCGTCCCCCGGCTCAGTCTCCCCGTCTCGACGAGGCCCCCTTCCGACAGCTCGGCCAGCACTCGCTGCTCTCCGATCGGCGTCAGGATCCGCGTATACCTTCCTCCGGTAATCCGGGAAAAATCTTCGGATGCCCTTCTCATAACCAAGGGCTGCTTGTCCTGCTCGAAGATCGTCTTCGTACGGACGATTAATTGCTGGCATAGCGCCTGTACCGCCCATCGCCCCGCTAGACGAAGCGTTTCCGTCCGGCATTCCTCGACAAGCTGCATCGCATTCGCATGCCGGCTGCCGTCGGCCAATCGCTCCAGCTCCATCCGCAGACGGCTCCTGGCTTCCCGGGCCTCCTCCAGGCCACGGCTTATTTCCTCCAGCCGGGCATCGATCTCGGCCTGCATGTGCTCGAGCTCTCGGCCCCCGTCTTCGCGCAGCTGCAGCAGCGACTGCTCCCAGCTTTCACCGAGCAGCGCGCGCAGCGCCGCCGTCTCCTGACGGCCGGCCGCCGACAGCTCACGCCGTCGCTGAGCCTGACGGTACAGCCGCCGCAGCGATTCGCCGTCCGCCGCTCCGGCGGCACGGTACAGCTCGGCCGAGCGCGCATCCACGCGCTCGCGCTGCTGCCCGAGCAGCGCGGACTGACGGCGCAGCTCCGCCTGCCGTTCGCGCCGCTGGGCCGCCTCCCGCTCGCGGTCGACCGCCCGGCTCAGCTCGGCCTGCCGGGCGCGCAGCGCTGCAGCCGGCCCGGACGCCGCCTCCGGGCCGAGCAGCTCCGCCGCTGCTGCCGCGAAGGCTGCCGCCTCGCCGGCCCATGCCGCCCGGCGCGCCTCCAGCCGGCGCAGCCGCTGCAGCTCGCCGAGCGCGGCCTCCGCCAGCGCCAGCAGCTCCAGCGCCGCATCGGGGCTGGCCGCCTCCGGCAGCGCGCTGGCCCGCAGCCACTCGCGCCAGCGCGCCGCCAGCGGCTCGCCTGCTCGCGCATGGGCAGCGGCTTGCGCCTCGAGCGCGGCCAGCCGCTGCTCGGCGCCCGCGCGGGCGGCCTGCCGGGCTGCGCTCGCGCGGAGCTGCCGCTCGAGGGCATCGAGCCAAGGCTCGATGTCCTCCGGCGGCAGCGGCAGCGCGCCGGCATCGGCGGCTGGCCCCGCGCTGGCGCCTGGCGCGGGTGCGCCGTCAGCTGCAGCCGCAGCCGCGCTCCTGCGGCCAGCCGCCCCGGCGCCGCGCGGGCGCAGGCCGTCGGCAGGTGCTTCGCCCGCGGCCGGCCCGCGGGCTGCCGCCGTCTCAGCCGCCCCGGCCGCAAGGCCCGGCCAGCCCAGCGCGCCAAGCTCCGCGCTCAGCCGGACGGCCAGCTCGGCGGCATGCGCCTCCAGCGGGCCCAGTCCAGCGCCTCGCTCGGCTGCCCCGGCTGCGCCGCCCGCACGCTGCGCGCGTCCTCCGCGGCCCGGCTGACCTTTGCCGGCCTGGCGGCGGAGCCGCGAACGGACCGCTCCTCCGATCCCCGCGGCCATCAGCACAAAGGCTACGGCAGCGGCAACCGGTTCTCCCAGCGCCAGCAGAAGCGCAGGAAGTATAAGCGCTGCGGCGATCAGGCCGGGGAGGAAAGCCCGGCCGCCGCCCTCACTCCCGCTTGTACCGGCTTCGGGCGTACCTGCGCCGATCCGCTCCAGATCGCGGAGTCGCTGCCCGGCATGCCTGAGCTCGCGCTGCGCCTCTCGCCAGTCGGCCAGCAGTCGGCGTGCCGCTCCGACCCGCTCCAGCGCTGCCGCAGTCTGCCGTCCCCCGCCCGCTTCCGTCTCTTCCGCCGCTCCCTCAGCCAGCTCCTGTTCGATTCGCTTGCGCTCTCCGTCCAGCACCGCCAGCTCCTGCTTCCAGCCCCTCCATTCCTCACGGAAAAAAGCAGCTTCCTCTCTCAGCAGCACCGCCGGACGCAGCTGTTCCAGCGTCGACAGGGACCAGTCCGGGCCGATTCGCCGGAGCAAGCGCTCCAGCTCGGCCTGCTGCCGCTCCGCCTCGCCCGCGGCTTCCCCCTGCTGCCTAAGCGTTTCTTCATACGCGGCAAGCCGGTCCACCAAGGCTTCGGTCTCTTGGCGCCGCACCAGCAGCTGCCTCCGCCTGTCCGCTTCTGCTTGAAGAACGGCCAGTTCCGCGTCCGTTTCCTCCAGTTGCAGCGACACCCTGTCTTGCTCGAGCGCAATCCGCTCCCGCTCGGCTTCCAGCGCCTCCTCGCGGGCCAGCGCATCCTCCGGCACGTGATCAAGGGCCGCGGGCAGCTCCCGCAGCTCGCTGTATACCAGCTCATAGCGAAGAGCATGCGGCTTTGCCTGACGAAGCCGCTCAAGCTCGCCGGTTTTCCGCTGCAGCTCGGCAAGCTCTTCCTCCATTCGCTTGCAGCGCTCCGATAAAGCCCCCTCCTCATGCAGCAGCGTCTCATACTTCTCGGACTGACGTCTGCTGGCACCAAGCTGCTCCTCCGCCTCGGCGAGTCGCTGCAGCGCCTGATTGACCAGCGGCGTCCGTCCGCGCGGCCGATAGAGCTGCTCCATCTCCTGGGTCAGCTTGCGCTGGGCCGTCCGAATAACGGCCCCGCTGATGCCTAGCCCCGCGCTGTATAGAAACCCGCTGACCTCGTCCTGCTGCAGCGTACCCAGCTCCTGAAGCTCGGTCAAGCCGAACGCGAAGACATGCTGAAACACATCGGGCGTCATCCCCCCGACCAGCTCGCTCAGCTCACGCTCGCCTCCCACCGCTCCATCGGGAAAAATGACCTTAACTAGTCCTGCCGCCGGCGTCCTTCCCTTGCCTTCAGGCGAGCGGTCCCAGCGTTCCACCGTAATCCGGTCCCCTCCGCCTGTGTTCAGAATCAGCCTGCCTCCCTGAATAACGGACGGATCCGGGACATAGCGGCCGGCGCCGCCTTTGCTGTGAAAGCCGAACAGCAGCGCGCGGATAAATTCCAGGACAGAGCTCTTCCCCGCTTCATTCGGCCCATAAATCAGGGTAATCGGCCCCTCCGTGTTGACCGACATGCCGCGGAGCGGGCCAAACGCGCCGATCTCGATACGTTCAATTCTCATCCGTTCCGCCCCGCTTCCATACCCGGCAGCAGCAGATCAACCGCCAGCTCCTCCGCTTCAATGAGCCATGCCCGCTTCTCTTCCTCCGAAACCCCTTTCAGCAGAGTAGCAAGGAGCGGATTCATCTCCAGCGGGGCAAACGCATCGGCGCCGAGCTCCGCAAGCAGCCCGGGCGAGCCTGCCGCATCCCTGGAGAGCCGCAGCAGCTCTCCAAGAAATCCGGATTGGGCAGCCAGCTCCCCAGTATCGACAGGGGCTCCCGTCCGATCGGCCAAGCCCTCTAGCCAGATCCCGGCGTATTCCTCTCCGAGCGCTGACGCAAGCTCCTGGACGGCTCCCGCACGGCGCAGCATGCCATGGAGCGTGCCTCTGCCCGTCAGGGACAACCGGAGCAGTACCGGGCGGCCTTCCGCTTCCGCCATTGCCGCTTCCATCGCTTCCTCCAGCGCTTGCTTCAATTGCTGCTCCGTCTCCAGTCTCTCTATCGAGACGTCGGCCGCCCCCCACCGCCAGCCGTCCAAGGAATGGAAGTCGAGCTCCGCGTCCCCCTGCTCCGATACGGTTACGAGGTAGCAGCCTCTGGCCCCTTGCTCGCGGATATGCCTTCCCTGGATATTGCCCGGGTACACAACCCAGGGACGCTCATGCAGCACCCGCCGCGTATGAATATGCCCGAGCGCCCAATAGTCGATCCCCCGGCCCAGCAGATCCCCGAGACGGCACGGCGCATAGTTGCCATGCTCTCCGTCCCCATCCACATTCGTATGCAGCAGTCCGATATGGAACAACCCGTCAGCTTCCCTGCGGAAGCCGGGGGTCAAGTTTTCCGTCACCGCCGCCCGGTCGAAGGAAATGCCGGAGATACGGGCCAGCGCAGCGCCGCTCCGATCGACCGCCAGGACGCTCTCGACTCTCCCGCAGCCAAATACATGAACACCGGGAGGATAACTCAGCTTCGCCGAGTATCCCTCCTGCATCGGATCGTGGTTGCCATGAATGATATACGAAGCAATGCCGTGTTCGGCCAAGGTCTTCAGCGCCTGCTGAAACCGCAGCTGAGCGCGCAGCGAGCGCTCCTTAGCGTCGTAGATATCTCCTGCAAACAGCACAAAGTCCACCCGCTGCTCCAGCGCCAGCTCGACCAGTCTGTCCAGAGCGGCGAATGTCGAATCCCTGAGCTCGGCTCTGACGGCATCCGGAAGTCCGGCCAATCCTTTGAACGGACTATCCAAATGCAGGTCGGCCGCATGTATAAATCGAAACGCCCTCATCCGCTTCCCTCCTTCTTCAGTCTTGAACGACTCGGCTCGGCCTGACCCGGCCCTTCCCGGACAAAAAACCTGACCAGCCGGCCAGGTTTGCATCGTTTGTCTATCCGGGATGGTTGCCGGCTCAAGTCCGGGCCCCGTTCTCCTTGCGGTAAGAGCGGTATACCGCGCGCAGCTGCTGCACGACACGCGTCATGGAATAAGATTTCAGCGCCTTCTCCAGAGCTACCCGGGAGAGCTGGTAGCGGTACATCGGATCGCCGATCACCTTCTCAAGCGCTCCGGCCAGCGCCGGGACGTCGTCGACGGGGACGAGCAGTCCATTGATCCCGTGTTCGATCTGCTCTGCGATGCCTCCGACCTGCGTGCCCACGACAGCCAGCCCGCATAGAGCAGCCTCGGCGTAGACCGAACCGAAGGACTCGGCGCGCGAAGGAAGAACAAAGACATCGAAGAACGGCATAAAATGTTCGGGATGCAAAATATATCCGTAAAATATCGTTTCCTCGTATATATCCAGCTTGACCGCGAGCTCCTCAAGCTCGGTACGGATCGGACCGTCGCCGATCAAGTGGAGAACGAACTTATGGCCCCGGCGCTTCAGCTCGGCGCAAGCCTGCAGGAGCGTATCCAAGCCTTTGGCCGGTACGAGCCGGCAGACGGAGATCAGCTGGGGCACCTTATTGTCGCGGTGAACCGGTCGAAACCGCTTCTCATCGAAACCGTTCGGGATCACCCCGATTCGCTCGGGCTCCTGCACATAATCGGCCAAGTACCGCTTGAATGAATTGGATACGGTAATCAGCTGATCCGCCCGCTCCTCCAGCTCCCGGTACACCGAGGTCAGGAATTGATGCTCGGGACCGTTCTCCGCGATCTTGCCGTTTAAAATCAATTCTTTCTCGTAACTGGAATGGACCGTCATGATGAGGGGTGTATCCGGGAATAGCGTCTTCATGACAAGCGCAGCGATCGGATGATGGGCATGGATCAGATCGAAGGACTTCTGAATCCGCAGCTTCGTCCACCAGGTGTAGTCCTTGTAGGTCTGGATATACTTATCGACGACCGGATGGCCTGCATACACGGTCCAGTCGAAGGTTTCGAAACGCACCTCTTCGCTTCCCTTATTCCGAATGCGCTTGGGCAGCGAGAACAGCTCCATCTCCCACCCTCTTTTGTTGAAGCGGTCCAGCATAAACGGAACCATGGAAGAAACTCCGCCCGGCTGCTCCGGCGGAAAAAACAAAGCTTGAAGCACTCGCATGTGAAAATAAACCCCCGGTCCTTCCAAAGTTGAATGACGCCTGAACGCCATGGCGTACAGTTCATGATGACTTTCTGTCTACCTATCATCCTAACAGGTATGAAAACTCAGAACAAGACTTCCTACTCGAATATATGTTTGGTATAATGAGAACCAGTTCAAGGCTCAGGACGGAGGCCAGACACCGATTTATGGACCGTTTTTCGTTTACCCCAAGCTTATTCGGACCGGCAGGCTCGCTGTGGATTCACTCCATGCTGACGGTCATTATCCTTATGACGATGCTTTTATCGATCCGGCTTCTCCTGTCGCGCCGCAAGATCGGCTATTTCTCCATGCTCGTCGCTCTAGGCATTACGCTCCTCCAGTACGGGCAGCTGATCGCCCGCGCCTGGAATCCCGAGGCCGGCGATATGCAGACCTTCTTCGAGCTGACCCTGAAGGTGCTTGCCTTCGTGATGATCAATATCGGCATCTTCCAGCTCTACAATCCGACGCGCAAGCGGGATAGCGCCGTTATTATTCTATTTTTCCTTCTGACTGCCGCCGCTTGCTCCACCTATTGGCTGGCTCCCTCCTGGCTGCAGGGCAGCGAGGAGCATACGAGGCTGCTTCGTCCCCTTGGGCTGGAGCTATATTTGTTTATCCTGCTGTTTCTCAGCTTTCTGCTGGTCAATCCCCGTATCGGGCAGAACGGCAAGTTTCAGGCTATGCTCACGTTTTATTTTGGTTCCCATACGCTTCATATGGCCAATCTGTATATTTTCGAAGACAAACAGCCTCTGATGAAGCTGCTGGAGCAGCTGCTGCCTTTCGGCTTCCACATCATCCTGTTCCTGTTTATCTTCGAGCGCATCATCGAGATTATGCAGGCGATCTATACCTCCTCCATCACGGACGGACTGACCCGGCTGTATAACCGCAAATATTTCAGCAATCGGCTCTCGCAGGCTATCCAGCAGCGGCTGCCTGTATCCGTTATCTTCAGCGATATCGACAACTTCAAGAAGCTGAACGATACGAAAGGCCACCACATGGGCGATCAAGTCCTCAAGCAGGTTGCCCAGATCATGAAGGAAGAAGCCGAGGAGGCCGGAATATGCGGCCGATACGGCGGGGAAGAGATGGTCGTCATGGTAACCGATGGCTCCACTTCGCCCGATGAGCTGGCGGAGCGCATCCGGGCCCGCGTCGAGTCCGAGACGATCGTCACGGTAAGCATGGGGCATAGCAAGCTGAAGAAAGGGGTTGGGCCGGACGAGCTGGTCAAGCAAGCGGACGAAGCGATGTACAAGGCCAAGACGACGGGCAAAAACAAGGTCGTCGGCTGGAGCTGATCCCCCGGCACTTATCCGCTTCTTACTCGACTGCCCTGTCGCCTTATAACAAAACGCCTTCTCCCTCCGGTTTCGCAACCGGAAGGAGAAGGCGTTTTTGATGAAGAAGAGGAGCAGGCGATACTTACTTCACGCCTTTATCGACTTCCTCCACCATCTTGGAAACCGAGATCAAGCCGCCGCCGCTCAAGTACCAGTAGTTCGGATCGAGGTAAACGATGCCGCCGTTTTTGAAGGCGTTCGTGTTCTTGACCAGTTCATTCTCAATCACTTTCTTGGCCGGCGAATCGCCGCCGCCTGCCACTGCGGCATCGCGGTCGATGACGAACAGCAGATCCGGATTTTTCTGTGCGATAAATTCCGGCGAGATGCTTTGGCCGTGCGTAGTAACTTGAATGCTGCTGTCCACGGGAGCGAAGCCAAACGTCTCATGCAGGATGCCGAAACGCGATCCCGGGCCGTAAGCGCTGATTTTGCCGCCATTTACAAGCACGATCAGCGCTTTTTTGTCCCCGGACGACGCCTTGGCGTTCAGCTTCTTAACGGACTCGCCGACAGTCGCCACTTCTTTCTCAATCTCCGTTTCCTTGCCGAAGATTTGGCCGATCGTCTTCATGTTCGACTCGAAAGACTCCATATACTTGGTATTGTCTACGCCTACGAATACCGTAGGAGCAATTTTGCTAAGCTCCTCGTAAGCCGTTTGCTGACGGCCTGAGATCAGGATCAGGTCCGGCGCCGCCGCGTTGATTTTCTCAAAATCAGGCTCTACCAGAGAACCGACGTTTTTATACTTCGTATCCTTGTACTTCTCCAGATAGGGAGGGATATTCGCTTGCGGAACTCCGATGACCGGAATACCCAGCTTTTCCAGCGTATCCAGCGCGCCGAAGTCGAATACGACGACCTTCTGCGGATTTTTCTTAACCTTGGCTTCGCCAAGCTGATGCTTGATCGTCAATACCTCATCTGTCTTGGCGGGCGCCTGGGCTTCCGTCCCTCCTGCCGAGCCCCCGTTCGAGCTGTTCGTTGCCGGAGCGCTGCCGCATGCTGCGAGCGCCAATGCCAGTACCGTCGTCATCAGGACTGTGGAAAACTTTTTCACTCTACTCACCCTTTACCTTAGTATGGTTTGTTATATATGGAAATGCCCCTTACGGAGCCTTTTCGCCATGGTTTAGCCGCTTGCTTATCCTGCGCTACGTAAAATACACGCAAATTTTGTTCCCTTGAATGTCCTGGATATGAATATCCATGTCGTACACCTCGCGGAGCACATCCGGGCGGATGATTTCTTCTGTAGGACCTTCCTTGACTACCCGGCCGTCCTTCAAGGCAACGATCGTATCGGAGTAGCAGGAAGCGAAGTTGATATCATGGATGACAAGTACAATCGTCTTGCCAAGCTCGCTCACCATCCGCTGCAGCACCTTCATAATTTGCACGGAGTGCTTCATATCCAGGTTGTTCAGCGGTTCGTCCAGCAGCACGTATTCCGTGTCTTGAGCGATGACCATCGCTATGTAGGCTCTCTGTCTCTGTCCGCCGCTCAGCTGATCCAGGTATTTGTGCTGCATGTCCTCCAGGTCCATGTAGCGGATCGCTTCATCCACGAAGGCGACGTCTTCGGGAGTCAGCTTGCCCTGGGAGTAAGGGAAGCGGCCGAAGTTGACGAGCTCCCTTACCGTCAGGCGAATGTTGATATGATTGGACTGCTTGAGAATCGATATTTTTTTGGCCAGGTCATTGCTCTTGCAGGAGCCCAGCTCCTTGCCATCGATATAAATCTCACCGCTATCCTTCGTAATGAGCCGGCTGGCCATGGACAGCAGCGTGCTTTTGCCGGCGCCGTTCGGCCCGATAAACGACGTAATCTTGCCCTTCTCGATGGTCACGGAGACATCGTCGATGACGTTTTTGCTGCCATACCGCTTCGACACATGCTTGATCTCTACCACGACTTATTCTCCTTTAGTAACAGATAGATGAAGTACACGCCGCCGATCAGATTGATGATTACACTGATGGTTGTCGTGAAGGTGAACACCCGCTCGACGAGCAGCAGCCCGCCGATCAGGGCAATGACGCTGATCAGTATAGAGCCGGTGATCAGCACCCGGTGCCGGTAGGTCCTCAGCAGCTCATGCGCTACGTTGGCGACCAGCAGGCCTAGGAAGGTAATCGGTCCGACAAGCGCGGTGGCGATCGACACGAGGATGGCGACCACGATCAGCAGTCGTTTGACAACAGCGTCATAATCGATCCCGAGGTTGACGGCATGCTCGCGGCCCAGCGACAGCACATCAAGGTATTTCATGTATTTGGCGCAGTACAGACCGATTAGGATCATCAGGACAATGGAGATGGCCAACAGGTCCTTGTTTACGTTGTTGAAGCTCGCAAACATTTTGTCCTGGACAATCAGGTATTCATTGGGGTCGATCAGCACTTGCATGAACGAGCTGATGCTCTGAAACAACGTGCCGAAGATGATCCCGACCAGCAGCAGGAAGTACAAATTCCGCCCTTCCCTCTTGAAGACGATCCGATACAGCACCAGAGAGAATAGCACCATCCCCGCTACCGACAAGCCGAAGTGCAGATGCTTGCTCATGGAGGTGAGCGCCTGCGAGCCTAGAGCGAATACAACAACCGTCTGAAGCAGCATATATAAGGAGTCCAATCCCAGAATGCTGGGCGTCAGGATCCGGTTGTTCGTCAAGGTCTGGAACACCATAGTCGAGAATGCGATTGCGATCGCGGTCAGAAGTATCGCCAGTACTTTGGTAGCTCGGCGCGGCAATACATAATCCCAGTTGCCGCCGGCCTGAATAACCATGAATACGGCAATCAATCCAAGCGCCGCCGCAGCCAATATGCTGAGCTTCGCTTTATTGTTCATATGCCTTACCCCTCATGAGCAAATAAAGAAAAATGCCGCTTCCGATGACGCCGACCGTCAAGCCGATCGAAATTTCATACGGATAGATGATGAGCCTTCCCACAATATCGCAGCCGAGTACGAAAACGGCGCCCAGCAGCGCGGTGGCGGGCAAGCTTTTTTTCAGATGATCCCCCTGGAAGAGAGTGACGATATTCGGGATGATCAAGCCGAGAAACGGAATCATGCCCACCGTCAGAATAACGACGGACGTGACCAGGGCGATCAGAACAAGTCCGATGTTGACGACCTGCTTGTACTTGAGCCCCAGATTGACGGCAAATTCCTCGCCCATGCCGGCTACCGTGAACCGATTGGCATACAGATAGGCGATGATAACCAGCGGCACGCTGAGGTACAGCATCTCGTACCGGCCTTTCATGATCATCGAGAAATCGCCGTGCAGCCAGGCGGAGATGCTTTGGATTTTGTCGTACTTATACGCGAAGAACGTCGTAATCGAGCTGACGATACCGCCGAACATAAGGCCTACCAGCGGGATGAACACCGCATCCTTGTACTTCACCTTCTCCAGGATTTTCATGAAGATGAAGGTGCCCAGCAGGGCAAACACGAAGGCGATGAGCATCTTCTGCATCGGTGCGGCCGAGCTGAACAGCAGCATCGAGACTAGAATACCGAGCCGTGCCGAGTCCTCGGTTCCCGCCGTCGTCGGCGATACGAATTTATTGCGGCTAAGCTGCTGCATGATGAGTCCGATGATGCTCATGCTGACTCCGGCGATAATGAGGCTGATTAGTCGAGGGAGCCGGCTAGTCAGCAAGATCTGGATGTGGTCCGGCTGCATATTCAGCAGGTCCAGCGGGGACAAATCCTTCACGCCGATAAAAACGGAACAGGCGGATAAGAGGAAGAGCAGCGCTGCGAGATATCTTTTTTTCATAACGGTCTGTAACGCATCCTTTAGCCCGAGGTATCGGAGAGCAGAACGCTCTTCCTCATCGAAACTGATAATCATTATCACCGAAGTCTATCCTACCTTATTTTTCAGTTACTTGAATGGACTTTCCTGTTTCGCCGGATGGACTTTTCTTCAGATGCGATTTCTACAAAGGGATCGGCGTGCAACGCAAACAGCGGAACCTCGCTGCGATATCCCGCGACTTTGGCCGTATAGGCTTGGAGTCCGCGAGGCACGCCATGAAGTTCCGCTGCCGGCTGCGTAGGGTACGCACGTACGTATTCCAGGCTAACATGTTGGGGCTATCTGTATCCGAACGGGAGACATGGGCATCATCCCGCCATAGGAGCGTCCTGTCCGATAACGCCTGAGGACGCGGCAGGCTTCACCAATACCTTGCGCTCCCAGGCGCGGCTGCGCCAGCGGAGCAGCATGATTAATCCGCGAAGCCATTCGTCGACGGTGAAGGCTATCCAGACCCCGATCAGACCCATCTCCTGATGAATGCCGAGGAAGTAGGACAGCGGCACGCAAATGCCCCACATGGATAATACACCCATGAGTACAGGAAAACGGGCATCCCCCGCCGCCCGGAGCGAGTTGATCACGACCAGGTTGAACGTCCGGCCCGGCTCCAAAATAACGGAAAGCAGCAAAATGCCGGCCCCCATGGCAATAATCTCGGGATTATCGGTGAACAGGCCCATCAGTCGTTCGCGAAACAACGCCGCGATACATACAATGACGAAGGTCAGCACGAGACTGATACGCAAGCTTTTCATCAGCCTGCGGTACGCGGGCTTCAATTCTCCCGCTCCGATCATATGGCCGATTACGATCTCCGTACCCATACCGATAGCGGCGGCGAGCGCCATGAAATACATGCTGATATTATAGACATACACATGCGCGCTGAGCGCTTCCTGCCCGATCCTCGTAATAAACACCATGATCATCATATATTGCGATTGCCACGATAGATGTTCGCCGGCTGACGGCAGCCCGATACCGAGAATCTGCCGGACATGCAACTTATCGAAGGTGACATAATCGCGGAGTCGGATAGGCACCGGCATTCGCCGGTAAAGCAGGACGATAAGGACGATCAGGCCGAGCAAACGGCTCCCTACCGTAGATACGGCGGCTCCGGTAACGCCCCATTCCGGAAAGCCCATATGACCGAAAATAAGCAAATAGTTGCCGATAATATGCAGGACGTTTACCCCAAGCGTGACAAACATGACGTCGCGGGATTGGCCGTTCGCCCGAATGACGGAGGATATCGCATAGGACAAGGCCTCGACCCAGATAAAGCCTCCGATCAGCTTGAGATAACGGTCGGCCAATTGGAGCATCGACGGGTCCAGATGCATCAGCTCCAGCAGCGGACGGCTGAAGAGCACGAGCGCAAGGCTTAACAGGATGCCGAACAGCAGATTCATCGTAATGGCTACGGCCGCAATCCGGGTAGCCGTCTCGGGTCTGCCCGCACCCAAATATTGAGTGACCGCGACACTCGTTCCGATGCCGACAAAGCCGAACATCAAAATGCAGAAAACGATCATTTCATTGGCAAGCCCGATGGAGCCGGCCACCTGGTCGGATATGCGGCTGAGCATGAATACATCAGCCGTACCAAGCATCATGCGCAGCAGAGAATCAACAAAGATAGGCCATGTAACGGCCAGCAGGCTCAGCTTCTTCCAAGCCGGAGAGGTTTCTGTCTGTAAGTTGTTCATGTCTCGAGTCGGTTTCTCCTTCTGTCTCTAAATCCACATCCTCCCTATTATCATACACCTGAGGCTGGACGTACAGAAGGTAAATATTAGATGAACCTACTGCAGCTCGAACAGTTCATCGAACGGCCTCTCCAATACCTCGGCCAGCCTCTTGGCGGTTCCCGGTCCGATCGTTTTCAGCGATCTCTCCAGCAAGCTGATGTATGCATAACTGATCCCGGTACTGTCGGCCAATTCCCGCTGCGTCATGCCCTTCACGATCCGCGCCTTCGTCACCGCTTTCGGCTTGGCAATAATTCGCACGCCATCTCCCCCAAACTCTCCCTTTTCTTGGTGTTATTATGTATAATAGTCACCATTCTTTACAAATGCAACCAATTATTTTTACTTTTGTTAACAAACATCCGAGCAGAAACGTCTCTGACACCTGGCTCTCCAGCAAAAAACCGCTCCTTGCGAGCGGTCCTTCCTCCTATTATCCTATTGCCGGCTTCGGACAAGGTGTCTGCCTTCATTTCCGCATGCGCGCTGCTGCATCCTTTGCTTTCGCCTTAAGTCTTACACAGGGAGAGTTACCCGGTATTTAACCCCTTCCCCCGGGGAGGCCTTCAGTTCCATTTTTCCGTGCAGGAAATGTACCCGGCCCTTCAACTGCTCCATCCCGATCCCCGAGCGGTTATGCTCCCTTGGCTCTACTACCTGGTCATCGAAGCCCACGCCGTCGTCCTCATAGAGCAAACAAAATACGTGATCCGCCGCCTCCATTTTGAAGGTCACTCGGGAGGCTTGCGAATGCTTCTTCGCGTTATTCAGCCATTCCTGAATAATTCTGAAAATATGCTTTTTCTTCAAGATATCCACCTGCTCGATGACAGCGGTATTTTCAGTGATGAACTCAATTTGAAAAGGACTATGATAAGCCTCCTGATCCAGCCACATCCGGACGGTGGCGACAAGCCCGATATCGTTCAGCATAGAAGGGTTCAGTTCAAAGCAGCTTTGCCTTAGATTGACATGGATCAGCTCCACAAAATTGATGATGTTGTTAACATGAGCCTGTTCGTCCGGATTCAAAGCCACCTTCTCAAGCAGTGCGGCGAACCTTCGTTTGAGAAAAAACAAGTCCTGCATAGTGGTATCATGCAGATCGCTGGCGATCCGAATCCTCTCCGTCTCCTGGAGCTCGAACATCAGCTTGCGGAACCATTGAATATCCGGCGCCTCCTGCTCGGCCGGAAGCCGCGAAGCAAGCTGCTGCAGCCGGAGCGTAAGCTTCCGGGTCAAGTGCAGATTCTCCATGCTGACAGCCAGATAGGTCGTGATGAGACGGAGCCATTGCAGCTCCTCCTCGACGAGTCTCATATTCGTTTTCTTTCTTGTCAGGATCATGTAGCTGGCATATTCCTCGTGACGATTAATTTCCAGACAAGTGTACCCGGGATGATTCATCAGCGCGGACGATGCGAGCAATTGCTCGATTTCCCCCGGATCGATCGCTCCCTCCGCTACCGTCTCGACGGCATCGGGGTATTGAAATACGATGGCTGCCCCGGCAATCTCCAAGGTGGAGACGATATCCGTCAGCAGGACATCCTTGAGCTCGCCAAAGCTTGAGATCTGCTCCAGCCGCCGGGACATTTTTTTCAGCGAAGCTTGAAGGGCATGCCTTCTTGGAAACACAAGCCGCTCTAGTCTCGGGGTGAAATACTCGGCCGAATACAGCACCAAGGCCACAAGCCCGACGGAAGCGGCAAACAGAAAGACCAAATGCTGCAGATGGAGGTCATCCGGAAATATCGTCGCATACAAGCCGGTAAGCACGCCGCACGGAATAACGGCCATCGCTATGGCGAACAGCAAGCGCCGCAATACATTACCTATGTCGTAAAGCTGATCGGACATGATTAAGTAAGCGAAGCAAAGAGGGAAAAACAAGATGAAAATGCTCGTGTACTCGGACTGTGCCACTTGAACGTTGCCAATTAGTTTGGGAAGCACCGTGAAACAAATGAAAGGCGCAAAGGATATGAACAAGCAGACCCATACGCTTCTTAGGATAGAGGCGAAGTATGTTTTTTCTTGCCGGTGCCGGACGTACAGATATCCAAGTAAAGAAATATTCAACACAAATCCGAATACAAAAAAAGTTAGCGTAAGCGGGTTATGCGTTAAATAAGCGAAATAAGCCCAGGGGGGAATAAAGTATAAAATCCGGATAAGGAAACCGGCAAACAGGACGGCGTACAAATATTTCATGAATCCCAGCGGCAAAGAGAAGCTTCCTTTTTCCTTGAAAAACACGAGCAGGAAATGCAAAAAAAGGATTTGCAGAGCCATCATAAAATTCGCAATCAAAAACTTGCCCAGCGCGTCTCCTCTTACGGAGGCGCCTTGGCTCGCCCATATAAGGCCGCAGGCCAGAAAAACCAGCGAAAGCAGGCGGGCCGAGGGGGACTGTCTCACCCTCGTTATAAGCAATGCGGACATGAATAAGCTGGTTAGGCTGCCGATGAGCGGAACGACATCATACGCTAGAATCCCGTCCTTTACGATAGCAAATGACAGTCTCTGTCCATCTCGGGTAATGACGAGTTCGCGGGCCTGTTCGACCGTTCTCCACTTCTGAACAACAAGCGAATCTCCAGGCGGCCGGCCGTCGATCAGCTCGATCTTATCCCCGACCTGGATATTTAACTTCGAAGCGCTGCCCTGCCTATCGATATCCGTAATCTCCCACTCGCGCTGTCCATTGAGATCCACGTACAAGCCGAGATATGGAAATCGAAAAGCAACCGTCAAGCACCACAATATACAAGCGAAAAGAACTAAGATTCCAAGTCCTAGGCACCAGTCTTTTTTCATATCGGCTCTACCTCTTCGCTCCAGTTTTTGATATAATTTTCTATGCAACCCATTTATGAGAAAGCGGTGAATCCATATGTCCATTATTCAATTGTCCCCTCAGCTCCACCGTGCCGTTCAGCAATTGAAGGAACCAAGCTATCCCGCGAATGCTTTCTCGGCAAGTTCGTTTTCCGCTTCATTATCGGAAGGGGAGTTGACTGCTCTTAGAACCGTTTTTCACCGTTCCGAAAAATCCGGGACTAAGAAGGAGCCCCAAAGCACCTGGTAAGGTGTATTTAGTCATATTTTAGCAAAATAATGAATATTTGTGTATAATTTGTTTTATTTTACTAGCCCGCTGCTTGGCTGCAGCAGGCAAAAAACAGGCGCCGCTTCAGCGGCGCCTGTTTGGCATCCCTTTTCCTATAGCACGGTGAATTCATCCGGCACATATCCGATCCGGGATTGGGCGTGGATCGTTAACCGTTCGTTCTCTTGATCATACTCCACCGGGCCATCCTTGATGTAATACCAGTTTTTTACCGTCGGGCGGTCAGAGTACTCCTCGAATAAAAACACGTTCAGCTCGTTTCTCCACTTTACGATTTCTTCGACCTTATCGTTCCAAGGCGTCCGGATCACGAATCTCCAGCCCTCGCCTTCCGGGATCACTTCATAATCAAGCGGTTGCTTGCCCGTATCGATAAACGTCCTTCCTCCCACGGCATGCTTAACCAGCAACGTCTCCTTCATCCTCACAACCTCCTTAGGGCAGATCGATGAGCATAAGGAAGCTGGCTTCCTTCGCTGCGATCGAAAGCTCGTGCTGACCGCTGATTCGCGCGGTATCGCCGGCCGACAGCGCTTTGCCGGACAAGTCTGCTTTTCCTTCCATGGCGTATACGTAGATACGACGGCCTTCCTGCTGACGGAAGGAGACCGTCTGGCCCGCTTCGACACGGCTTAAATAGATCGTCAAATCCTGATGAATGCCAGCGATGCCTTCCCCCGCTTCTTGGGAGACTACAGGCAGCAGCGCGTTCGTCAGCCCGGACTGCGGGTAGCTGCAAGTTTCGAAGGAAGGCGTCAGCCCGCGCTCGGCCGGCATGAACCAGAGCTGCAGCAGCCGGAGCTCCTCCTCCTCCGAAGCATTATACTCGGCATGAATAAGCCCGCTGCCCGCCGACATGCGCTGCACCTGACCGGCTGCGACGACCTCTTTATTGCCCAGATTATCCTCGTGCCTGACCGCGCCGTCCAATACGATCGTTACGATTTCCATATCGCTGTGCGGGTGGGGGCCGAACCCCCTTCCGGCGGCCAGCACATCGTCATTACATACCCGCATAACGCTAAATTCCGTATTTTCCGGATCGTAATACTCCCCGAACGAGAAGCTGGGCCTGCTGTGCAGCCATCCCAGATCGACGACAGGCCTGTCATCAGATGGAATAATGTGAATCATCTCGCACCTCCTGGGAATCGGATATCAAGCCTTTCTCCTATCTACATTATACCCCAGAGATCCTTTTCTTCACAATGAAGCGTGGACAGCATGCAAAAAAGCCTTTCCTCTGCCCCTGAAGGCAAAGGAAAAGCCATTGCGCTCCTAACCGATTCCATCTTCTCCGGTAAGCGCCAGCACAAACTCCTTGTCCCGGTCGCACACCAGCCTGCCCTGTTCAACCTCCAGCTCCGCCACCTGAATCGAAGATCGACGAGCCGCATACGTAGACGAGGCTGCACCGTGATGCTCGCGGTCCGGATGCGTGAAGTAGAAAATATACGCACGGTCTCCCTGCACGACAACGTCCGCATGCAGGCCGATCGTCCCGTCATCCGGCCGCCGGCCGGGCTGGTCAAGAATCAAGCCATTGCGTTCCCAGCTGTGCAGATCATCCGATCTATACACACCCTGACCTCTCCATTCGTCGACGATCATCCAATAGCTATCCGCCAGCCGGAAGACGTTGGGACCTTCATGGGCCCGGTCGGTAATAACCGGTCCCACTACCGTCCACGTATATAGGTCAGCGCTATCGGCCGCATACGTATGGGAATGGTTCTGCTCATCCTTATACCACATGCGGAACTCGCCGCCCGGCAGCGGATGGATGCAGGCATCGATCACCCGCTCCGAGCTGAGCTTTATATTCGAGACAAAGGTCCAGTTTAGCAGATCAGAGCTCGTATAATGATACAGCTCCCGCTTATGTCCATACCAGTCATCCGGTACTCCCTGGATATAGGAGACATACATATGATAAAGCCCTTCATGCCAGATCACCTCGGGCGCCCAGAACGTATTGCGTCCCCACTCCGTCTCAAGACCCGTCAGCGTCCCGCGGTATACCCAGCTTGCGCCCCCGTCTCGCGAAGAAGCCACCCCGAGGTCCGTACCATGAACCCACGCGAACTTCGGCCCTTCGGCCGTTGCCCTGCGATTCGTATAGATCATCCACCACTCCTGTGCCTGACGGTTCCAGATCACCACCGGATCGGCGGCACCGTCGAAGATCGGATCGCGAAATAATGGCGCCTTCATGAATTAACGCATCCCCTCTCTAGCGGAAAGAATCGAGGTTGTCGATTCATTGTGAGTAACTAAGTTGAAACGTTCTGCTTTCGCTAACGGACCTCAGAGTCTCTATTTGCAGCATTTTCGCGATATTGAAAATCTAACGGACTCCGATGACGCTATTTGGTGCATTTCCGCCCATTCTATGCGGTTTTGACGTAAGTAAGGTCGTCTGCGTCCGTTACAATTTGAACAGGCCCCATTTTTGTGAAATAGCGACTGTGGTGTCCGTTACGATCAGCCTTTACTTAACTGCGCTGCCGTCCACAATGAATCGATAGCCTCAGAATCGGCTGTCAGCCGACGATCAGCGCATATACGACGCCAGGGCCGTGTACGCCGATCGTCAGATCGTTCTCAATATCCGCCGAACGGCTCGGTCCGGATATAAAATGGATGCCTGCGGGAAGCCCGCCCTGTCCGGCCTCATCGAAGTTGACCAAAATCTCGCCCAGACTCGTTTTCAAGCGATCCGCCGGAATAATGGCAAACAGCACCGTCGGCAGCAGGCTGACCGATCTGCCCTTATCCTTGGACGATAGCACCGTAATCGAGCCTGTATATGCAGCGGCATAATCCGCAAGGACCACGCCGAAATCAGACTCCGCCGCGCGTGCCTTCCACTGCTCTTGCTCATCCGTATTCCACACGCGCACGACCGCCTGCTCCAGCGCCGCCTCCAGTCCGAGCGCTTCCAGCTCAGGCTCGTTCTGACGGATCACATACCGCGCGCTCATCTCCCGGGCTTTGTTCGCGATGAATTCGCGTACCCCGCTCATATCGGCGAGCCGCTCCACGTGGCCTCCCACGCTGCGGAAGTTCTCCGTAAAGCGCTCGATGCGCTCCTCCAGCGGCCATTCGAACGCCTGCCAGAAGTCAGGCGCTCCCTTCACGGGACGTGCCGGCTTCTGCGTCACGCGCGGCCGGTTCAGCTTGGACGCGATGCCGTCCATGAACGTTTTCTGCTTGGCGCGGGACTCCCGCTCCATCTGAGCAAGCCACTCCTGATGGTCGTCCTGTGTTCCGGCACCTGCTTGTGCCCCCCTCGATGTCTCAGCCATGGCCATGTCCTCCCTTCCCGTTGCTGCGATTCTTCACGATCGCTTCCATGCGGCTTTTGATCGCCGGGTCCATCTGTCCCAGATCGTGGCGGATTTCCTGCTCCAGCGTCCCCCACTTCTCGCGGAACGTCTGCTTGGGCAGCATAGGCGTCACGCGGTAGCTGTTCCAGCCCTTGAGCGGTCCGAGCTTAATACGGATGCCGCCGTCGCGGGCTACCAGCTTTTGACCGAGCTTGCCCAGCTTCAGCATCGCGCCCATCCGGCCGGACTGCCCGGTAATCACGGCAAAGCCCTTCATGCCGATGGTCTCCATTTTATTGTCATAGCCTGCTTCCACCTTACGTCTGCGCAAAGATACCAGCATATCGTGAAGCGGGATCTTGACCGGGCAAGCCTCGTAACAGGCTCCGCACAAGCTGGAAGCATTGGCGATATCATCCCACTCCGCAACGTTCTTCTGAAGAGCAGGGGTCAGGACGGCGCCGATCGGACCGCTGTACGTGCCGCCGTAGGAATGCCCCCCGATATGACGGTAGACCGGACAGGCATTCAGACAAGCCCCACACCGGATACAGTTGAGCAGCTCCTGGAACTCAGGGTCGCCAAGCTGAAGGGAACGGCCGTTATCCACGATGATAATATGCATTTCCTCCGGTCCGTCCGCGTCAAGCTCCCGCTGCGGACCGGTAATTCCAGACATGTAGACGGTCAGCTTCTGTCCGGTAGCAGAGCGCGGAAGAAGCGTCGCCATAACCTCCAGATCGGACCAGGATGGAATGATCCGTTCCATCCCCATCAGCGTGATCTGCGTTTTCGGGACGGTTGTGACCATCCTGGCGTTGCCCTCGTTCTCGAACAGCACCATCGAGCCCGTCTCTGCAATCGCAAAGTTGCAGCCCGTCATCCCGATATCCGCCTCCAGAAACTTCTCCCGAAGCTTCTTGCGGACGAACCCGGCCAGAACCGTCGTCTCGGGCTGCAGCGTCTCGCCCGCCTCCTTGGAGAGCAGATCGGCAATCTGGTAACGATTTTTATGAATAGCGGGGATGATAATATGCGACGGGGTCTCGCCCGCCAGCTGAATGATATATTCGCCAAGGTCCGTTTCGACCGCTTCCACGCCGATGCCCTCAAGCGCGTGGTTCAGATGCAGTTCCTCGGATACCATGGACTTCGACTTAACGACAGACTTGGCCGACTTGCGCTCCGCGATAGCCAGGGAGATCCGGACTGCATCGGCCGCCGTATCGGCAAAGTGAACGTGAACCCCGTTGGCTCTGGCGTTATCCACAAATAAGTTCAGGTAATAATCGAGATGGGCGATCGTATGCAGACGAATCTGCCGTCCGCGCTCGCGCCACTCCTCCCAGTTGCCATGCTCCGCCGATGCTTTAAGCTTGCCGCTGCGCAGCCGCTCCGTCGTAAACTTGACCGCCTTGCGTAAAAACTCGTCATTCAGTGCCAGCTCCGCCCGTTCCTTGACGGTTGCTCCTGCCTGATGGGCTGCGCTCATGCCTGCTTCACTCCTTCATATAATAGCTCGGCCAAGTGCATCACCCTGACCGGTTCGTTGCGGTATCGCAGGTTCCCGGCGATGTTCATCAGACACGCCATATCCAGTCCGACAAGCACCTCGGCCTCCGTCTCCTTGATATGGTCAACCTTCTCGGTCACCATCGCACCGGAAATATCCGCCATCTTGACGGCGAACGTTCCGCCGAAGCCGCAGCAATCCTCCGCGAACGGCAACGGAACGAATTCCAGACCTTGCACCTTGCTCAGCAGCTCCATCGGCTCGTCCTTGACGCCGAGCAGACGGCTGCCGTGACAGGACGGGTGATAAGTTACCTTGTGCCTGAACTCGGCCCCAAGATCCGTGACGCCCAGTACTTGGACGAGAAATTGGGTAAACTCGTACGTCTTGTCCCGCAGCCGCTCCGCCTTGGCCAGCATAACCGGATCATCCTTGAAGAGCTCGGAGTAGTGATGAATCATATACGTACAGGACCCGGATGGAGCAATAACGAAGTCGCTGTCCTCAAATGCGGCCACAATCGTTCTGGCGCTGGTTCTGGCCTCATCCCAGTATCCGCTGTTGTAGGCGGGCTGGCCGCAGCAGGTTTGAATCGGAGGAAATTCCAGCTCGACCCCGTAGCGTGCCAAGAGGCGAACCATCGCTTCGCCCACGCGGGGAAAAATCGCATCGCTCAAGCAAGTAATAAATAAGGAGACTTTCATCATGCACCTCTCGTGTAATTGATGTTGTCAGGTTATCAGATAAGTTAATGATTTTATTATACCTTGTGGTTTTTTATTTGAATACTACTTTGTATCATTCAAATTTCGACATAAATTCACAGAATATTCTTATTTTTCAGCGCCATTAGCATGTATCGAACGTATAATAATCAAAAATACCTACATGGATGGCCCTAAATACCCAAGACCAGCAGAATGGAGTGACTGTATTGAGCAGCAAACAAACAAATGCCAGGAAGAACTTGACGATTCGAAACAAACTAGTGCTGACGTGCCTCGTCCTCTTACTGGCGCCCATCGCCATACTCGGTTCGATCATCTATCAAACGTCAGCGGAAGAGAACAACCTCCTGATCGAAAAAAATCTGAAAAATGCGGTCCATATGGCTGTCGAATTGACCTCCTTCTATGAGCAGGCCGCCAAATCAGGCGGATTAACCGAGCAGCAGGCGCAAGAACAGGTGAAAGAGCTGCTGCTCGGACCGCAGAAGGAAGGGCTCCGTCCGGTCAATTCCTCGATTGACCTCGGCGAGCACGGCTACTTCTTTATCCTTAATGAACAAGGGGATCTGCTCGCTCATCCCTTGCTGGAAGGTCAAAACATCGCAGACAAACAGACAAGCGACGGTTTTTACTATATTCAGGATATGATTACCAAAGCAAAAGCAGGAGGCGGCTTCACCACCTATTCCTGGCCTCTGCCCGATTCGACAAAGGAAGCTCCGAAAATTACATACGCCGGTCTTAGTCCTTCCTGGGGCTGGATCATAGGCGCCGGCTCCTATTACGAGGATTACAATAGCGGCCAAGTTCGCATCCTCAAAACGATCCTGCTTACGCTGGCTGTCTGTTATGTAGCAGGAGCCGTCATCCTAACCTTATTTTCTCTGCATATTTCCCGGCCGATCATGGGACTTGCCCGGCAGGCGAAGCAGTTTGCCGCCGGTGATCTGAGCAGTTACGAGCTGAAAATCCGCAACAAGGACGAAATCGGAGAATTATTCGTTTCCTTCCAGACCATGCATGCCAACTTGAAGACGCTGGCCCAGGGACTGCTGACGAGCTCGGATTCGTTGTCCGCCGCTTCGTATCAATTATCTGCGGCTACCACCGAAACAACCTCCGCCAGCACCCAAATCGCGGAAGCGGTGCAGACCGTTGCGGGAACCAATGAAGCTCAGGCCCAAAGCATCCGCGAAAGCTCCCGAGCTATGGAAGAAATGGCACTGGGCATCCAGCGCATAGCCGCTACTTCCTTATCGGTCTATGAGACCTCGATCGCAGCGCGTCAGCAAGCGGAGAAAGGTCATCGGCTCATCCATTACTCCACCGAGCAGATGAATGCGATAAGCGCCACGGTGGTCGAACTGGTCGGCATGATGCATAAGCTGGAGAACCGGTCCAACCAGATCGGAGAGATCGTTCAGGTCATGAGCGAGATTTCCTCGCAAACCAATCTGCTGGCGCTCAATGCCTCGATCGAAGCTGCCCGCGCGGGTGAGCACGGCCGCGGATTCGCCGTAGTCGCCAGCGAGGTGAAGAAGCTTGCTGAGCGCTCCAACCTGTCCGCCTCCCAAATAACGGAGCTGATCGATTCGATCCGTCACGATATCGAAACGGCGGCGGCGGCCATGGCCAAGAGCGAGCATGAGGTCGAGGAAGGCGTACAGTCGATCCGCCTTACAGGCGATACGTTCGCCCATATTCTGGCCGCTGCCCGCAGCATTGTCGAGCAGGCCCAGGAATCTTCCGGCGCTGCGGAGCAAATGTCGGCCAGCTCGCAGCAGATCGCCGCTTCCCTCCAGGAGCTCGAGCGCATGGCGACCCGATCCAGCGGCATGGCCCAGACCATCTCCGCTTCTACCGAGGAGCAGATCGCCGCGATGGAGGAAATCAGCGCTTCCGCCGAATCCCTCCAATCGATGTCTCAGGACATGCAGCAGCTCGCCCGCCGGTTCAAGCTGTAGCGAACCTGCAAAGCACCGTCAGGCGCTAGAGACGCCGGACGGTGCTTTTTGGCTTTTGCTTTTGCTTTTGCTTTTGCTTTGGCATGCCGCAGAAGACCGTATCACGCCAGGCTGCTTACCCGTTGCGGCTCATCTCCCGGTATTTGCTCGGGGTGATGCCCTCCTGTTTTTTGAAGATCCGGTTGAAGTAGCTATGCTGGTAACCGACATGCTCGGCCACATCGTTGATTTTCAACTCCGTCTCGCGCAGAAGCTCCTTCGCCTTGTCCATCCTAAGCTCGGTGAGATAGTCGATGAAGTTTTTGCCTGTTACCTGTTTGAATGACTTGCTCAGGTTGAACGGGTTGGTACCGATATGGTCCGAGCAGCTCTCAAGTGAAATATCCTGCATGTAGCGGTCCTGCAAATACCTCATGGCCTGCTCGATAAGCCTCTTGACCTGGGAATCGGAACGGCCGGTCAGCTCCGCCAGATACGGGGCAACTACCCGTTCCCTGAACCAGGCGAGCATTCGCTCAGGCTCCCGGATCTGCGAGAGCTGCTCGTACAGATTGACGCAATCGTATAATCGGTTCGGCTGAATCCCCGAGCTCATCACCGCATGCTGCACGCTGCCGAGAAGATGGAGCATCCCCTGCTGTACGTCAATCTCCTTGGCTCCCTTGGCGGTAAGCACCTCCAGGATCGCCTCCAGCAGTTGGCCGCCATCCGCCTCCCGCCCCGTTCTAAGGGCATGAATAAATTCCCGCTCCAGGGTAAACGGATACTGCGGCTCGGAGAGCTCGTCGCTCTCCCGCTGCAGCCACTCCTCCATATCGATAAACTGATTCTCACTCTCAAAGTCACGCTGGCCCAGCGCCCGCTTCGTCTCCTCGAAGGCAAGCGGCACATCCGCGATCCGGTCTATCGGGCGGCTGACCACCAAGGTGACCCGCATCTTCAGAATACGGTTAACCGTGTTAGTCAGCTCTTCCCCGAACGACCGGATGTCCGGCAGAGGTAAGCCTTCCTTGGGAACGGTCAGCAGAACGGCGGCCGTCAGGTCGTGAAAATTGATCGTATCGCTCTGCCCGAACCGCTCCTGTGCGATCTCTCCGATCATATTGACCGCTGCGAAGGTCACCAGACCTTCATCCCCATCCTTGAATTTCCCCCCTAAACTGGTAATTCCCGTGAGTCTAATGTGAAGAACAATAAAGCGATGATTCGTTACCTCCCAGCGGTACCTCTCCATTCTCCGCAGCAGGTCCTCTTCCGAATAAGCGAACAGGTAGCCCTGCAGCAATTGATGAAGGAAGCTTTCCTTAACATGGGGCAGCTGCTCCGATAACCGGCTTTGCAGCTCGCCGCTTTCGCGGTGAAGATGCTGCCACTGCCGCTCGATCAGCGTGAGCTCATCGTCATGCCCGTCAGAGGCCGTCTTGCCGCTCAGCAGCATCTGCATCAGCCGGTCGATCGGCGTATAGATACTGCGCGAAGCAAGCCAGGCCAGCAGTCCCGCCAGCAGCAGGGCTCCGAGGCTCGCCGCGATGATGACCTTCGAGATCAGCACGACGGGAGACGTGATGCTTGTAATCGGCGAAGCGGACACATACATCCAGTTGTCGGCAATCCGCGAAAAGCCCCCGTAAGTAACCGCATAGGTCGATCGATTCCAGGTAAAGAAGAAGGAGCCTTGCTTGTCCTTCCTTGATGCAATCTGTTCCTTCAGGCTGTTAATAAGCGGTGAGGCTCCGCCTTGGCTGCCCGAGGAAGCATATACTTCCCCGTTGTTCTGCATCAGGAAGGCCTCCCCTTCATTGTACGGGGTCATCGTGCTTAGCATGGAAGCTACCTTCTCCTGATCCATACGAATCAGCAATGCGCCGAACGGCTTCAGAGCGCCTCCCGGTATATGGTGCACGAGCGTCAAGTCCTTCTCATCAGGACGGCCCGGTTCAAAGGCCGACTGGGTCCAATAGGTGCTTTTCGGGGAGCGAAGCAGTCCCTCGTATACCTGCTCTACATCGTCCTGCAGCATGACATTGTACTGGGGATTGAACAGGAGCGACGGGCTGCGCTGCAAGTAAAGCTCGACTCTTCTCGTCATCGTGTTGGATCCCTGCATAACCAGCAAGGTTTTGGTGATGTCCCATGCTTTCTCGTAGTTGTAGACGAAATCCGGCTCGTTCAGCATATAATCGAATTTGGAGTCGAACGCCCAGTGGGAAAGCATAAGCTCCAGATTGTTTAACTGTTCGTCAATATTTCCGGCCCGCTGCTCGATCTGGGCATTATGAAGGTGAAGCAATTCGCTCTCCAGGCGCCCCCCGGCTATCCCGTACACGACGGCTCCGGTGATCAGACCTGGAATCGCTGAAACGATCAGGAGCAAGACGAGACTTTTGCGATAAAATCTTCTTGTGCTGCCGGGAAAGCGGTCTATGACTTGCCTAAACCTGCTTGTCATCCTCTGGATCATGATTCCACCAACCTTGTCTTGTAAACGCCTTCATCCTGTCGGCCTTTTGCTAACGACATAAAGGGTACTTACACCATAAACCACGAGACTAACTAGATTCAAGTTAATAACTGGATTTTTTGTTTGTATTTTTTTGTTTCAGTTTGAATAATCTTGGTTTGAAGCAGAAAAAGGGCCATATCGCGGAGATATGGCCCTTTTTTACTAGTTATTTTTTGCTGGCTGCGTACAGATCGTTCATTTCTTTGACTAATTCGTCGCCGCCGCTCTTCTTCCAGAGCTCGAAGGCCGCCTTCAGCGCCGCTTCGTCGATTTGACCGACAATAAACTTGATGCGGGCATCATTGATAATATTATCAAGCTGAGCGCCTTTTTGCGAGTAAACTGTCGAGATGAACGGCTCGGCCGGGTTGGCTACGATCGACTTCTCATTTTCCTTGATGGTTTCCGTTTGCTTGATACGCAGCGGGGTTTGCTTCACAGTCAAGCCGCGATCCTTTGGAATAAATGGAATCATTTGATTCAAGCCTTCCACTTCGGACTCAAGCAAGGCTGTATCCTTCGAGCGTTCGATGTGCTCTCCGACCTTCGTATAATGCTTACCCTCAAGCCCGTAGCCTGCCATCGTATGCATCTCAGGCTCGTTCATTTTGTCCAGGAAGGTCAAGACCCGCTTCAGTTCTTCTTCCGTCTTCACCGATGATTTCGGGATGGCGAGCAATCCGGCATAGCCGGAGGTCGGCAAGGTGCGCAGGCCGTTCGGTCCCGTGACTCCCCCGAGCACATCCATGAAGTGTACATCCGGCTGATCCTTGCCTTCCTTGGCAAGCGCCGCATGAATCTTGTCGTCTACCCGTGCAGCCGTATCGATAACATCCACGATCACGCCAGCCTGGTTGTTCACGACAGGGTCGGACCATTTGGCGGAATCCATGACTGCGAAGTCCTGGTTGATCAGCTTCTCATCATACAGCTTCTTCATAAACTTCAACGCTTCCACATACTCGGCAGTCTGATGCTCAGGCACCAGCTTGTTGTCGACTACTCCCCATTTATTAGGCGAGCCGAACCACAGCTTGATCGTATCGAAGCCGCTGGCCCATTGACCCGTCCATTTTACCAATACCATGCCGTAGGTATCGGCCTTTCCGTTCTTGTCGGGATCCTTCTCTTTAAACGCTTTTAACATATTATAAAAATCATCAATCGTTTTTGGAGTCTGCATACCTACAGCTTCCAGCCAATCCTTGCGGAACACGATCCCATTGCGTCCGAGATCGCGCCCACGGTATATGCCATAATTTTTCCCGTCTACGGATGAGTTATTCAGAATAACCGGATTAGCTTCGCTTAAGGTCTTGTAATCCTTGAGGTGCGGACCAATTTCCCAGAAAGCTCCGGATTTCGCCGCATTAATGAAGCTTGGCGACTTGACATCGGGCACATACATGATGTGGGGCAGCTTGCCGGAAGCAAGTGTGATATTAAATTTGTCAACGTAAGAGGCGTTAGGCACCCATTCGAAGTGGATCTTGGAATTCGTGTACTTTTCAATCTCAGCTGCAACCGGACTTCCGTCCTTCGGGTAATTCGTCTTAAAGATCGGCAGCATCACGGTCAGATCGAGCGGAGCCTGCTGCTTTGCCTCGGTGCCCGCGGGGGCTGGAGCCGGTGCGGACGTTCCTGCGGGCGCACTCCCCCCGCCTTGCGAACAGCCAGCCAGCGATACGGCGGCCAGTGTACCTACGGATACGATGGATACCCAGCGTTTACCTTTGTTGCGTTTACGTTGATCTTTCATTGAATAGAACCTCCCTTATTGGATTATGTCTATTTAAGAAAAGCTTCTGTTCGAAGCCATTTCTACGAGGCCAGACCGTCTTTGACGGTTGCTTTTCTTGCGAGCAGAAGGTTCCTTTGCGCTTCTCGCGCTTAGGACTGAACCTTCTTGGCTCTTAAGAAAAGCTTCTGTTCGAAGCCATTTCTACGAGGCCAGACCGTCCGCCGCCCCACGGGTACCGGTTGCCCTGTACTCATGTGCGGCAGGACGACAGTACTGCCTATGCTTGGTAATCAAGCATCAGCCCTTGACCGAACCGATCAGCACGCCTTTGGCAAAATGCTTCTGCAGGAACGGATACACCATCAGAATAGGCAGCGTCCCTACCACGATGACAGCCATCTTGACGGATTGCTCCGGCGGCTGAACGAAATTCGGATCCATCGCAGACATATCCCCGGCAGCGGCGTGGGACAGCAGAACAATTTGTCTCAGCATAACTTGAAGCGGCCATTTGGTCGGATCGTTAATATAGAGCAAGGCTCCGAAAAAGTCGTTCCAATGGCCGACGGCGTAAAACAGGGTGAAGGTCGCCAGCACCGGCTTGGATAAGGGAAGCACGATTTTCCACAGCAACCCAAGCTCCGAGCAGCCGTCGATTCGGGCCGCTTCTTCCAGCTCCGGCGGAAGCTCCTGGAAAAAGTTTTTGACGATAATCAGGTTGAAGGCGTTGATAGCCCCAGGCAGAAAGAGCGCTCCATACGTATCGAGCAGCCCCAGCTCCCGGATTACGAGATAAGTCGGAACCATCCCGCCGCCGAACAGCATCGAGAAAATAACCAGATTCAACACCAGGTTGCGTCCCATCAAGGAACGTTTGGCGAGTGCGTAAGCCATCGTCACGGTAAAGCACAGGTTAACCAGCGTTCCGACTACCGTTACAAAGATCGAGACAAAAATGCTTCGCGTAATGGTATCGGTCGAGAACACGAATTTGTAAGCATCCAGTGAAAAGGTTTCCGGGATCAAAATCACGGCCCTCTTGGTTAACTCGGCGTCGGAGGCGAACGACCCGCCGATAACAAAGATAAACGGGAGGATAGCGGCCAGCGCGAACAGGCCCAGCACAATATAGTTCGCGGTGTCAAAGATCGTTCCGCCCAAAGTTCGGTATTGTTTTGCCACGTTTGGTCTCCTCCTTCGTCAGTATAGTCCGGATTGTCCGAATTTTTTGGCTAAATAGTTGGTACCCAGCACCATGGTTACCCCGATGACTGCCTTGAACAGCCCAACTGCCGTACTGTAGCTGAATGCCCCTTGAGTAATCCCCATCATATACACATACGTGTCAAAGACCTCGGCTACTTCGCGGTTCAACGGATTGAGCATCAGGTAAATTTGCTCGAAGCCGTTATCCAGCACATGCCCCATCCGGAGGATAAGCAGGATCACGATCGTGCTGCGGATAGAAGGCAGCGTAATATGCCACATCTTCCTCCAGCGGCTTGCACCGTCCACGGTAGCGGCCTCATACTGCTCCACATCGACGCCGGCGAGCGCCGCCAGGAAGATGATCGTCCCCCAGCCGCATTCCTTCCAGATCGTCTGGATGAGGATCAGGGGCCGGAACCAGTCGGGACTTGCGAGGAAATTGATCTTCGTTCCGGTATATTGGTAAATATACTCGTTAACGACACCGCCCTCGGTCGTCAGAAACACATACGTCATACTGGCCACGATGACCATCGAGATAAAATGCGGTACATAAATCAACGTCTGAACCGTACGCTTGAAGACCGCCAGCCGAATCTCGTTCAGCAGCAGCGCCAGCACGATCGGTGCAGGAAAGAAGAAAATCAGATTATAGAAGGACAGTATTAACGTGTTTCGCAGCAGCATGAAAAAGTCGGGGTTCCCAAAAAACAGACGAAAATGCTCCAGCCCTACCCATTCGCTTTTCCAAAATCCTGTAAAAGGCTGATAGTTCTTGAACGCCAGCAGTACCCCCCACATCGGGACATACTTAAATACTAAAAAGTAAAGCAGTCCCGGCAGCAGCAGGACATAGATCCATCTGTCTCTTTTAAGTCGCCCCAGCACGTTCGACCGTTGGAGGCTTGCTCTCGGCTTTACGTCTCGTTGACCGGCTGTCATTTCTTTCATACCTTCCCTCACCTCCATGGTTAGTTCGCGGGTTATGAGTTCGTTTCTCATTAAGGAGACGGCCCGTTCGCTTTCCCGTTCCGCCGTTCAATTCCGCTTTCCATTCCGCTTCCGCATCCTCGTCAGCGGTGTAGCTTGAGTATGCCTGTATTCCGATTTTCCGGCAATCAGACATTTTTGGTAGCGGTACAAAGCGCCGAAAACCGCTGTCCTGGCGGGTTATTTTAAGAAAGTGCAAATTACGCAAGATAAGAAAAATACCCGTCGTAGCGAATAACAGCAGGACTTGATACACAGTGGAGAGACAACGAAGACAGGACTCTTGGCCCCATCGATTCCATGCCGTTCTTCCCCTTTCCTAGTAGAGCGATCTGAAGGTAATATTGGAGGTTACGGTTAACGGACAATTTCTAAATACGATTTTTTGCACAAAAATGGCTCACTTTCACCTTAGGCGGGAGTATGTACGATTTTTCGTATAAAACACAAGCTTCGAGCAACTATATGCGCCTCTTTATACGATTTTTCGTACAAAAACGGCGCATTTTCACCTTGGGCGGGGATATATGTACGATTTTTCGTATAAAATGCAAGCTTCGAGCAACTATATGCGCCTCTTTATACGATTTTTCGTACAAAAACGGCGCATTTTCACCTTAGGCAGGAATATACGTTCGATTTTTCGTATAAAACCGTTAGCGGTTGGGATGGACACGGATACGGATGTAAGGGACATACTGGAGGCTGTCGATTCATTGTGGACGGCAGCGCAGTTAAGTAAAGGCTGATCGTAACGGACACCACAGTCGCTATTTCACAAAAATGGGGCCTGTTCAAATTGTAACGGACATAGACGACCTTACTTACGTCAAAACCGCATAGAATGGGCGGAAATGCACCAAATAGCGTCATCTGAGTCCGTTAGATTTTCAATATCGCGAAAATGCTGCAAATAGAGACTCTGAGGTCCGTTAGCGAAAGCAGAACGTTTCAACTCAGTTACTCACAATGAATCGACAGCCTCATATTGGACCGTTAGAGCGACAATTTCTTGGTTTTCCAGGCGATTGAGACCGCTAAGAGTACGCCTTGTCCGTTACATGTTTCATCAAGCCCAAATCTGCTTCTAAGAGGACGCCATGTCCGTTAGCCGATCCCGACACCCATGCAGGTATTGAAGGACAAGGAACGTTACTTCGTATACGTTCTACTAGACCAGGCAAGAGCCAGTCAAGCCTTCTAACGGTACGCTTGCAGCCCCCGCCCGGTCGACTGCCCTCCGTATGCAAAAGAGCCCTTCCCTCAACTCAGGAAAGAGCCCTTCCGCTTGCATCGTTGTCAGCCTGTCTGAATCAGCCTTAACCGGGTTAGCGCGTCACTCCCGGTTTAGCAGATAAGTGCGAAGTTTAATTGACTCGATCCCGGCCAGCAGTACAATGCCAATGCCATGAGTATCGTTCAGCTGCCAGGTCAGCTCGTCTTTGTAATAGTATTTCGAGTAGGAATACCCCGAACCCCGGCATACGCCATACACATTGCCATGCTTATCGATGCATCGGGCCTCCAGTCCCCGCCAGCCTCGCTCCACCGCATGTACGAATGGCTCCGGCTCCTCGATCCAGCCGAAACGTATGCCTCTCGCGAAGGCATACAGAAACATGGAGGTGCAGGAAGCTTCCTCGTACGAGTCCGGATCGGTGAGCACTTGATGCCAAAGACCGTTTTTCCCTTGCAGGCGAAGATAGCCCTGACATAACTCCAGATAGAAGGCAAGCAGCTCTCCGCGCAGCTCATGGTCCTCCGGCATGACCGCCAGCAGCTCGCTCAGCGAGAAGAGCACCCAGCCGTTGCCCCGCCCCCAGGCAATGCCGTTCGGCTTGTTGAACTTGAGATCGTACACATGATGCATGATGCTCGATTCCGGCATCCATAACCGGCTGCGGTACAGCAGGAACTGGCGGGCGGCATCGTCCAGGTATGCCTGGTCTCCCACCAGCTCATAGTAGCCGCAGAGGAAGGGGACGCTCATATACAAATCGTCGCACCACATAGTTCCCTGCATGAAATCCGTCGTCCCCCTGACACGATATAAAGCCCCGTCAGGCAGACGATCCTGCTCCCGGCTTATATACCGGGCGATCCTGGCCGCCGCTTCCTCAGCTCCACAAAGCTTGCGCTCCTTGTGAGCCTTCAGCATGACGGCTCCGAAGGAGCCGCAATCATCAAGGCTGTCGATCAGCGTAAGCTGATGATTGATTCCGGGGGAGCCGTACGCAGCCTGATCCCATCTCGCATAAGCATCCAGCCGGGTGCACTGCTCGATATGGTCGGCGGCATAGTCTACATAGTGGCGGATGCCCAGCTCCTGCCCGGTCTGCAGCAAGCCATATAAAGTAACGCCCAGGGGATAGTTCCATTTGCCGAACATGCCATTCTCCAGATAAGGTCTGATCCAGGTGGACGGCAGATCCGCCCGCCAGTAGACGCGGGTTCCGACGTCTTCGACCGGGATCTCCGGGCCAGACGCTGCGCCTGCGATATGACTGTTGCCGGCCTCGGAATACCGGGAGCTTCCCTCCTCAGCCTGGCTCGCGCCACTTGGAAATACCCGGTCCACCCTCGTTACCTCCCCGGGAACAGGTGCACTCCCCGCCTCGAAGGGACCGAGGTACAGCCATGGCTCCTTGAGCCCCTCCACCGGGACAGGCTGCTCCAAGCGAAGCCCCGAATCCTGCGACAGCTGATCGAATGCGATCCCCCAGCTGTCGTTCCCTGGACACGTGGAAAGCACCGTCAGGTCATGCTGTCCGTAAGGAACATCAAGCTCCACGTGAAATTTCCCTTCGCTTTCAGCCGACTCCCATACAAGCTGACCATTCAAAAATAATGAAAACGGACCGCTGTGAGTCCCGCTGAGCACCGCACGCTGAGTTCGAATGCTCGTGCTTGACAGTCTGCTCCAAGCGAAGCCCTGCTGCTCCGGCGAGCAGCCGAACACTCTGGCGAAGCAGCCCTTCCCTGCCTCCACCTGCGGCCATCCGCTCTCAGGAAGCCACTTATGCGAGTGCGCCGTCTCCTCGGCCCCCGGCTTTGGAAACTCCGTCCAGGCCGCTGCCTGCGGCTCGCTGTATACCCAGCCCTCCTGGCCCTCCCTCTCCGGGGTCGGAGCCAAGTAATGGAGAGGCGCGCCCTTCACCGAGCCTGTGCCGAAGCGGCCGCCGCAGCCGGTTCCTGTCTTGACGAATTCCAGAACCACATGATTCCAGCCCTGCTGCAGCGGAGCGCGAAACCACGCTATGCGGTCCGGAAATACATCCTCATTCAGGTTCGAGCGAAATACGGTCTCCCCATTGAACAGGACACGCAGAGGACCGTAGCAGCTTACGCTGAACGGCAGCTCCGAGGCCTGGTCGACCCATAGTCGGCTCCAGGCGTACACGTACTGCCCGTCCTCCAGCTCCGTGAAGCGTTCCTCCATGTTCATCTCGTAGCGGTAGTCGGCTCCCCGGCGAAAGCCGTCCGTGCGGTGCGTCCGGTACACCGGAGGCTGCTTCGGGTGGGAGCCGATATAACGGTTCGCAATGGCGGTGAGAACGGCTTCCGTCTGGCCTGCGCTTTTACGCGCTATGGAGTCTTGTTCGTCAAAGTATGGCTGCTGCATGAACCCTCTTCTCCTTCCATTTGGCATGGTGTGCTTATATGAGCGCTGCCTGTCTATCCGCTTCCTTAAACTTCTCCTCCCGGATACAGCGTGGAGCTGTACAGCCGCTTCGGTTGACGCAGCGGGGAGCCAGGCACCGCAGCGGAGAGATCGCGCGGACGGCTGGCAAATACATAAGCCGTCTCCTGGTCGTAGATGATCACCTGCTCCCGCCCTTCTCCGAACAGGTCGGCATGCGCAGCATAGCCGTCTACCGGAAATACCGTCACGGCATTCAGATGGCCGTCATACAACGTCGGGAACACCCCGCCGCCCCGGCGGTAAGCGAGGATATAGTCTAGCTGGCCGTCATCCCAGCCGCTGAGCGTCTCGATGATCGTAAGCCAGCCCCCGGTCGTACGCTCTTCCTTCCAAACCTCCTGCCCTTCCGCATCCAGCAGAAACAGGGCATCCTTGCCGCTCGTACTGAGCTTGTCGCCCGTATCTCCCCTCACGATCCGGTCGAGACCGGCGATCTGCAGACCCGGAAGATCGCTGCGGAACTTGCCGAGCGCCACATGCTGGGACTCGATCGATCCGTCGTAACGCCATAGTTCCCGGCCCTGCTTGTCATACATCACGGTCACACTGCCGCCGATGACCAGCTCCGGCTCTCCGTCTCCATTCACATCGCCGACCCAGATGCAATCTGCATGATCCTCCAGCTCGAGGCAGCTCCAGAGCTTCTTGCCCTGGTGATCCAGCAGGTCGTAACCGGCCATCACCTCATCACGGCCGTCGCCGTTCAGATCATAGACCCAAGGAAAGTGCCCCGGATTGCCCTCATGCGTCCACAATAGCTCCAGATTGCGGTTCAGCGCCCACATCCGGCGGTAACGATCCTTCAGGATCACATCGCTGGCTTTTTCTCCACCCGAAAGATTCGCGATAATGATGCAGTCATGCGCCTGCGGATCGGGCAGCTCGTACTCCGCCTTGACCCCTCCGGTTGCCCCGTCCAGCAGAAGAAAACGCCCATCCATCACGCATAGAACCTCCAGCTTGCCGTCTCCATCCAGATCATAGAGCTGAGCCGGATAATCCGATCCCGGCCCTCCCGCCTGTTCGCTTGGCTTGCCTGTCTGCCATAGAAGACGGCCATCCAGATCATAGGCCGTGACGCATTGCACATGATGGGGAATATATCGGACATCCTGACGGTCGTCCGGCTGAACGAGTACCAGCTCCATCCGGCCGTCACCATTTATATCGCCGATCAGCAGCTTGCAGCGGGGACCCGCCCCTCGAATATCCACTTTGCCGAGCAGTTCGGCGTTCGTTGGGATTGTCATGTCTAATGAACCTCCTTCTTCCTTCCAGCCTAACCGGATCATAAATCATTCCGCGCGGAGACGGCAATCATACTTTCTTGCCGGTGGGCGGCTGCCGGCTTGCACTTTCTTGGTCAGCTGCCACTTTATTGGCCGGGCAGCCAGCGCGACGAAAAGGCGACAGGTCTATCCCCATCGCCTTCCCGGTAAAGCTATAGTGGTCCGATTTATGTTGCGGCTATCGCGTTCATTTACGCCAGGCTGGTCTGCACGCCGCCCTTCGCCTCAACGATCCGCCCGTCCACGCTCAGCCAGACGGAGCCTGCTCCGGGATTCCAGACGAAATCCTGAGACGCGGAAAACTTCAGTTGACGGAACGCCTGGAAATAATCGTAAATTTCCATGTTCGTCGCATACCAGATATCGTCCCGCCCGCCTGCGTACTCGCAGAATTGCTCTATGACCTCCCAGTTATTGTCCGTATCGAACTCATAGCTGTGGCCCCACACATACATCAGATACAAATATTGCTGCTTATGCAGCCCGACGAACGTCTCCGCCATTCCCATCAGGTCATGCTTATGGTGGCAGCTCGGCTTCCATTCCAGCCAATCGTCGGGGATGGCGAACGTCTTGGTGCTTTCGACGACACGGGCATATTCGATCCCGAGGAAGGGCAGCATCTCCTTGATCTGCCGGTTGAAGGAACCGTTCGGATAGGACATCCCCCGCACGGTATAGCCGAAGATCTGCTCCAGCTGCTTGCGGTCCTCGGTAATTTCGTAGACCAGCTGCTCCTTGGAGCAGCGGGCTATCGTAGGATGCGTCACCGTATGTGCGGACACCTCATGGCCCGCGTACAGCTCAAGCGACTCTTCTTTCGTCAGCCTGTCGTTTGTCCCCAGCAGCCCCGAATTGATATGAAACGTACCCTTGATGCCGTGCCGGTTCATAATGCCGACGAGCCTCCGGTCCGCCGTCCGTCCGTCATCATAGCTGAGCGTTAACGCCTTGTGCTTCCCCTCCGGATAACATAACACAACTCTACGCATCTCGCTTGCTTGCCCCATTTCAGATTAGGATGGTGTTGCCATGTACTAGATTCTTCATGTAAGGGCATATACCTTCAGGTTCGCGTATTCGGCGACGAGCGGAGCCATCTGGCGGAAGCCGATGCTGCCCCCTCCGAGCAGCGGCCCGAAGGACGTGCCGTCATCGGTCCAGTCGAAGATCGGCAGCTCATTGATGGCAAAACGGACGGCAGCTCCGCGCTTCAGCAGCTTCATCCGGTAAGGCCCGGCCGCATCGTCCGTTCCCGGTATCGGGTCCGCGCCCTGCGTGACCAGGTGGAAGCCATAGCTTTTACGCAGGTTGCATGTATGAAAGCACCGCTCGCTGGCCCACATCCGGCGGAAATACGACACGTGGAACGCATTGATATCCCCATGATGGTACATCTCGTATTCGCCGGTTCTGGCCGCAAGCCCGGCGTCAAGCACATGCTGTCCGCCTTGGCCCTGAGCGGCAAAAAATAAAATCGCCAGCCCCGGCTCGCGGATCGGCCAAAATTCCCATTCGATCAGCACATCGGCCGGAAACGTTTCGGGGCACCAGTAGACAAAGTTCGAGCGCTGTCCCTCCTCCGGGTCCAGCTTGTTCTCCAGTCTCATCCTCCCCAGCGGAAATGTTACCGCCGCCTCGCCCTCCAGCTGAAAGCCTGCCACATCCTTCGCTGAGGCAAGCGGATTATGGTACAGCAGCTTCAGTCCATCACTCTTAAGAGAAGTTGCATCGTTCATTCGGTAGTTCCTCCCCTTCATTTAAGTTGTAGTCAGGTGCTCGTTCCTAGTGCCCTGTAACCTTGATTATCGTAGAAGAATGGCCCTCGCGTCCAGGAGCAGGCGAGGTGCATGAGCAGCTCGGCCGTCATTTGCCCCCGGATAGCCGCCCACTTGGCCTCCCCATATAGATTGACCCATTCTCCCGGGTCGTCGGCCAGATGGTAGAGCTCTCCTTGCAGCTCGTTGATCCGGGTAACTGCGTCCTGCAGCGTGCCGGGCAAGTACAGGATCAGCTTCCAGTCGCGCTTGCGCCACATCAGCGCGGGAGCGGCGAACAAGCCTCCGGACGTCTTGCTGTGATATTCACAGAAGCTGCCGATCCGCTTCCGCTCCCCGAGCAGATCTAGCCCTGGCAGCAGAGGATTGACCTCGGCCCCGGCAGCCTTCACCAGCGTGGGCACCAGATCGATCAGCTCGGCCGGCCGCTCATCCACAGTTCCCCGGAGCTCCTGCGGGATCCGCGAGCCGGACAGAATAAGCGGCACCCGGACGCTGCTCTCGAACAGGCAGTATTTGCTGAAGCGGTACTGCCGCTCGCCCAGCATCTCGCCGTGGTCCGAGACAAAGACGATCAACGCGTTGTCCAGCACGCCCTTCTCCTGCAGACCCTCCAGCACCTGGCCGAAGTAATGGTCCAGCCAGGAGCAATTCGCCCAGTACCGCAGCGTTGTCCTTCGCCGCTCCTCCGGGCTCATCGCCTCCCACACCCGTCGCTTGTCCCAATACCCGCTGGAGGCATCCTGCATGTCGTCGGTCCAGGCCAGATGGGTAGCCTCCTCACGCTCCCAAGGCGGCTGCTCGATATCCGGTATATCCTCCAGACGATACAGCTCCTCGAACTCCCGGGGAACGTTGAAGCCGGCGTGAGGCTTGAGAAACGACAAGTACAGGAACAGCGGACGCGAAGCATCCAGGCCCGTTTCGATAAACCGCTTGCATTGCTCCGCTACCCAGCCATCCCGGTGACGGTGCATCGGCACTTCACTGGTACAGCCGATATAGCCGTTAGCATTCTCTTCCCCGCTGCCGTAGTCTTTGGTTTCTTCCTGATAGGCGGCAAGTCCTTCCGGATCGTCATCCCCCATCATAACGGCGTTCTCCTCGTAATGCCCGCTGTCTCGGGCAAGTCCGACCGCACGCACCTCGAACCCTCGGGTCGGGGGATTGGCATTGCGCACGCCGTGGTTCCAATGCGTCTTGCCGAAGCCGGCCGTCTGGTAGCCCTCCCGGCGGAGCAGCTCGGGGAGCGGCTCGACCGGCAGCTTGTCCTCATCGTACAAGCCGCCGTGATTCGTCCGCACGCCGAGCTGGGAAGGATATAACCCAAACATCATCGAGCTGCGGCTCGGGACGCACATCGGAGCCTGGCATACCGCCTGGCTGAATACGATGCCTTCCTCCGCCAGCCGGTCCAGCGTCGGCGTCTTGATATGCTCATTGAACCTTCCGATACAATCCCAGCGCTGCTGGTCGGTCATCAGAAATATGAGATTAGGCTTGGTCGGTACCATAACCATTCGTCCCTCCATGTTGTCGATTTCGGATCAGCCCTTGACAGAGCCGACCATCGCGCCTTTGGCAAAATGCTTTTGCAGGAACGGGTAAACAATCACAATCGGCACCGTAGCGACCATGACGGCCGCCATCTTAAGCATTTCGGACGGCGGCGGCTGCGTCGACACGTCGAAGGCTTCCAGATCCGTATTGGACGCGCTGATCAGCATGTTTTGCAGCAGCACCTGGATCGGCCATTTGACGGAGTCGTTCAAATAAATGAGCGCCGAGAAAAACTGATTCCAGTACCCCACCGCATAAAAGAGTCCGAAGGCGGCCAGCGCAGGCAGCGACAGCGGCAAAATAATGGAGATCCAGGTGCGCAGCTCGTTGCTTCCGTCCATCGAGGCCGATTCATCGAGCTCTGCCGGGATACTGTCGAAGAAGGCCTTCATCAGCAGCACGCTCCAGCCGTTCGCCAGCGCCGGAATGATCAGCGACCAGATGCTGTTGATCAGCCCGAGCTGTCTGACCAGCATATAGGCCGGGATAATGCCCGGGCTGAACAAGATCGTCAGCAGCACGAGCAGCAGAATCACGCGACGGCCCCTCATCCTCCTCCGCGACAGTGCGTAGGCAAGCGCCGAGGTGACAACCAGCGAGCAGGCCGTGCCGACCGACGCCAGAAATGCGCTGTTGCCTACCGAGCGTACGAACGCCTTGGCCGACAACAGATACCGGTAGGACTCCACGCTCCACTGATCCGGGAACAACACCCATTTTTTCTGCAAAAATTCGGCGGGGTCCGTCAGCGATACGATCAGCACATAATAAAACGGAAAGCAGGTGACGAGGGCCAGCAGCCCGAGCATCGCGACATTGAATCCTTGAAATAACCGGTCACTGAGGGCCGTATGTCTGTATACTTTCATCATGCCGCTCCTTTCTTCTCTTTTCCAGTGTCAATCGACGCAAATCACTGCGGGCGGACTAGAAAATGCCGTCCTGTCCCAGCTTCTTGGCCAGCCGGTTGGCGGCCAGCACCAGAACAAGCCCGATCAGCGACTTGAATAAGCCGATAGCCGTGCTGTAGCTGAATTGTCCTCGCTGTATCCCGATCCGGTATACATACGTATCGAACACCTCGGCTACTTCGGATACCGCTCCGTTGTACATCAGGAAAATTTGCTCGAAGCCTACATCCATAATGTCTCCGAGCCTGAGAATGAGCAGGATCACGATCACGCCTCGAAGCGCAGGCAGCGTTACATGCCACATTTGACGCAGCCGGCTTGCCCCGTCCATCCTCGCCGCCTCATACACCTGAGGATCGATGCCCGCGATAGCCGCCAGAAACACAATCGTGCCCCAGCCGGCTTCCTTCCACATGGACTGCGCGGTTACCAGCAGCCAGAACGTGTCCGGATTGGTCAGAAAGTCGATCCGCTCGCGTCCGGCCGCCTCCAATAGATGGTTGACCAGACCCTCGCCCTTGGCCAGCAGCGTAAACGTCAGCCCTACGATAATGACCCAGGACAGAAAGTGCGGCAAATAGAGCACCGATTGAATGATCCGCTTATACAAGGCGCTACGCAGCTCGTTAAGCATCAGGGCAATCACGATCGGCAGAGGGAAGAAAAAGACGAGATTCAGCAGATTGATCGCCATCGTATTGCGGAACAGCAGCCAGAAATCCGGCGTCTCGAAAAAGGTCCGGAAATGCTCCAGGCCGACCCAGGGGCTGCCGGTAATCCCCGCGAGCGGGGAGTAGTTCTGAAAAGCGATGACTACGCCCCACATCGGGATATATTTGAACACGAGAAAAAACAGAATGCCCGGCAGCGCCAGCAGGTACAAATACGGGTCCCGGCGCAAGTCGCGCAGAAGCCGGCGCAGATAGGAACGAGGAGGCGTCCCGGACGGATCGAGGCTGGCAGGCTTGGCATAGAGGGTAGAGTCCGAACGCTCCATCAGTCACACCTCCCTGCTAGTTCCCGCTTCGTTTCTGGTACGCGCTTGATAGTTCTTCCGTCGCCTTGATAAACTGCGGGTCGCTCTTCGTCTTGCTCACAAAGTCATCCCAGGTGGATAACGGCTCGCGTCCGAGAATGATCTTGGCCTTCAGGTCGGCGATACGCTTCTCCAGATCCGGCAGCAGCTTCTGGGCGGCGGGCGAATACAAGCCTACCCCGACATCCGGCACATTCAGCTTGGCACGGTCCGCATCGACCTTGGATCGGATTTCCTCCAGCTCTTTCAATTCATCGTTGGCCGGTGGTGCATTCAGAGCCGGATCGATCGAGTTAATGATCTGATTGAAGTCAGACGCATTGTCGGCCAGCAGCTTGTCGGGCTTGACGACCTTCACGCCGTTCTCCACCGTGTAGTGCACGCCTTCAAGGCCGAACCGCTGAATAGCGGATACTTCCGGCGTCAGCCACGTATCGACCAGCTTCAGAATCCCCTTCAGCTTCGCTTCGGGCACGGTCTTCGGGATGGCCAATATGCCGTTGAAGCCGGTACCTTGGGAGACAAAGCCATTGATCGAGGTCAATGGATAGAAATCCGATTCTTTATAAGTCGGCACCAGTTTTTTTAAATCGGGCGAAAAGACCTTGGGCCCGGTTCCCGTCTTGTCGATAATGGCCCCAGCCTTATTGCCCTTGTAATAATCGCGGACCTGCGTCGTCTTCAGCGACAGCTGGTCCTCCGGCAGCAGCTTTTCCTGATACAGCTTGGCGAGATACTCCAGCGACTCCCGCGTTTCGGGCAGGAAAGGCGCATAGGTCAGCTTGCCGTCCACCGGCTTCCACGAGCCTGTCGTCTTCGTGAAAATTTCCTGGAACGTCCCGGTCAGCGTATCGAAGCCCGTCGAGAGTCCGAACGTATCCGCCTTGCCGTTGCCGTCCGGGTCCTTTTCCTTGAACGCCTTCAGCACCTCGTACAGCTCATCCGTCGTGGTCGGCGGCTTCAAGCCAAGCTTGTCCAGCCAATCCTTGCGCAGGATCAGGAAGGATACATCGTTCGCATCCCGTCCGCGCGGAATGCCGTAGTTTTTGCCGTCCTCCAGCTTGGTCAGCTCCCAGGCTACCTCCGGCACTCCCTTATACAGGTTCGGATAGTTCTTGATATAAGGCGTCAGATCCCAGAAGGCCCCTTGGCTGACCAAGGTCCGGAAGGAGGTGCCGAACGGATCGCTGGCAAAGGTCAGATCCGGAATTTGTCCCGAAGCCAGCGTGATATTCAGCTTATCGTTATAGACATTATTCGAGATCCAGTTGATCGTCAGCTTTGTATTTGTCTTCTTTTCGATCTCCCGCTTCAGGATATTATCGTCGGCGGCAGGCGGGGTGCTGGGCGTAATGGTCATGATGCTGACCTCGAGCGGCCCCTCCTGCTTGGCTCCGGCTGCGCCCTCTCCCGGGGAAGAACTCTCTGCGGCAGGCGCCGTTCCGCAACCGGCAACGGTCACCAGCATGGCGCTCAATGTCAGAAGCGCTGCGCTCTGCGCAAGCTTCTTTGTTGACTTTCCTCGTCTGGAATCCCCCGAGAAGGCTGATTTCATATCCCTTGTCATGGCATTTCTCTCCTATCCGCTTAACCAAGTATACAACTTGGTTTTATATGTTTTATATATGTATCATAGCGGATAAAAGCTTGGCCGTTTTGTCCGATTGGGCCACAAATCTGGCGGATCGAGACGCATTATCGGCGAGGAGAGGCGAAATGATGCCAAAATGATGGAAGCAGATACAAAAGGAGAGACTTGTCCTCCCTTCGTCAAACTAACCGTCGCTTCTTCACCTGCTTGCGATAGCCTCCAGGCGAGCAGCCCACGAGTCTGGCAAACAGCCTGGAAAAAAAGGAGGTATCATTGAAGCCCACCGCTGAAGCAATCGCATCGACGCTGCGGTTCGTCTCGGCCAGCATCTGCCTGGCCCGCTCGATGCGGATTTGCTGCAAAGCCAAGGTGATGCTTTTCCCCGTCTCCTGACGAAAGACCCGGTTCAAGTGGCGGGAGCTGATCGTGAACTGCTTCGCCAGATCAGCGGCTGTGATCTTCTGGTAGTAATTTTGCTCCAGATGAGAGCAAATCTGCCGGACCAGAATCTCATGTCCGACGGACAGCGGCTTGACCGGTTGAAAGGAAGCTTCAGCCTCCTGCCTCCTATACCAGCGGGAGAGACGAATCAGCATGTTGATCAGCTGCTGTCTGACGATCACGGCAGCCCCCTCTGCGCTCTGCTTGCATTCTTGAATCATATCCTCCAGCTGAGCAAGGACCTCGCCTGATTCCCAAGAATTCAAAGACAGCCTGCGCGGCATCCTTTCTCCCGGTCGGTACAAGGGCTTCAGATACGGCAGCTCCAGCAGCGAACCCGGCTCCGCAGGCAGGAAAGCCGCGATCGTCTCCCGCTGGAACAAGCAGTTTACCAGCTCCAGACTATACTCCTTCGCATCGGGGAACGCGTGCATCTCCCCCGGCATAATCATGAAGACGTCTCCGGCTTTGACGTCGAAGCATTCCCGGTTGATCCGATGCCTGCCCTGACCGTGAACGACATAGACCAATTCTATAAAATCATGCACATGCTCCTCGAACAAATTATGCTGCCCGTGGGAAGAACGCTGAACCCATACCTGGCCCCCGTCCCGCCCATAGCCTGAGAAGTTTTTGATCAGCATGAGAGTATGGACCTCCTCCAACAACATGGATAGAGGTCATTATACAATAATTCCGAGTGGATAAGTAGTATTTAGTCTTTCCTCTGCTGATTCTTGCCAAGCTCGGGAAGCGAGCTTGCTGCCCACGCTCCAGGTCTGAGGAGGCTGCCCGTATCCCTTCCCGCTTAGTGCTCCTCCAGCTCCTTCAACTCCGGCAACGCATCCGGGATCAGTTCCAGACACATCATCACATTCAGGCACCATTGGGAAGCTGTATTGGTGCTGATCCAGGGAAGCTCGGTGATCGGGCGGATGTAGGCAAGCTCCTCCACCGTCTCCGCCTCTAGCGGGATGCCGATCTGCCAATGCGTCCGGTCCTGCAGCAGCAGCTTCCACGCCTCCTCCGCCAGCGCCGGGTTGCTGCGCTTCACCGAGGAATAAGCCATCAACGGAGTGGCCAGCATCGGAATGTTCCAATCCTTGCCGGGGATATCTCCGTTCGTACGGCGCGCCTTCTCTTCATTGGGCAGGGTATAGAACTCCCCGTATTCCGCCACCATATCCTCCCACTTCGGATCCTTAAGGACGCGGGCCAGCTCCAGCCATACCTGCGTCCCACCCATGCAGATCATCAGGTGATGCCCCCAGTTCTCATGGCCCATCCATTGCAGTTCGCCGCTGCGCGGGTCATAGCCGAATACCGGCCCCGTCAGCAGCCCGTGCTTCTGGCGCTTCAGGCTATCGATCCCGACCATCAGCTTGTCGCGGTAGAACGTATCCTCGTGCCGCTCCCAGCGGGTCAGCCAATTGGAAGCGAATGCCGTCCAATCCGGTCCGCTGCGGGCATGCGTCGGAAACTCATCCTTCGGATAATACGACCGCATCGGGTCCAGCCGCTCCGTCGCATAATCCGAATCCTTGAACTCATCCATCATCTCCCCGATGCGCTCATCGGCGGTCAGATAATAGAATAGCGTATGCAGCCCCGCCATGCCGATCCGGGCTTCCTTGCAGCCGCAGCCCCAATGCACGACGTTATGGCGTGAGCCGAGTCCCGCATATTCTCCGAAACGGTACACATCCACCTCGCTCGTATGCCTCGCCATCGCCTCGGCCATGCGGAACGCATCCGCCCGGCCGGTACGCAGGAAGGTGTACCAGAGCCACAGATTCGGCGCCAGCTCCGTATTCTGCCAGGCGCAGCCTCCAATATCATAACGCCACGTATGACGCACCGGATCGTAGCTATGCATCACATCGCCGTAATCCCAGAAGCCGTACCACCGCCGCTGCTCCACCTCGTCCCGGTAGAAGTCGAATACCTGGTCCAGCCCATCCTCCAGCCAGGCCTTCGTCTCCGTCGACCGGTCTGGCAGGCTCCATACTCCGGCCGCGCCGGACTCGTAGTAACACTGCGGCTCGCAGACGAGCAGCGGAGGCTGCTCCTTGGCCTCCGTCATCGCAGCGAGAGCCGCATGCGTCGGGGCCGCATCCAGGCACCATACCGTCAGCTCGCTCGTATGACCGACGCCGAAGGGAGTGCTGCGCAGCTCATCGAAGCCCTCGTAGGCCGACAAGACATGCGTCTCGGTATCATAATGGCGAAGGTCCATCGCCTCCGCATCCGGCGACCAGAACCAGGCCGTCATCGACGCCGTATCGGCGGACATGCCTGCCACTTCGAGAGCTGCCGGGCACTGCTGCCAGAAGCTGCGCATGCCGACAGCCAGCCCGCCGCTCGCGCCCCCTGCATACAGAAGACCGCCTGCCCTGGAGCCGTAAGCGGCGCGTACCCAGCTGCAGCCTTCCTTCGTCCGCTTGACGATGGTATACGAGTCAGGCGCGGGCTGAGTCAGCTTGAAGCTGTCCCATACCGCCGAATCCTCCAGCAGCCCCACGAAATGGACATCCTCCTGCGGATCGAAGCGTATCGTCCGGCCCGCTGTCTGCTCCTTGTACAGCTCGGCGTAAGCCCCCCTCGTCCGGAAGGTCTCCAGACCCTTGGGCGACTCTGCAAAAAAGCCCGTGTCTCCGGCCAGACGGACATGCCGGTTATACAGCTCGCCCTCCAGCGGAACGTCGAACCGCAGGCCGAGTCCCTTGATGAAGTCCCGCTCCGGATCCCCATCGTAATGAAACGTATACACCGCTTTGATCGACGCTTGGCCGCTGTAGAGATAAAATCTTAACGTGAAAGGCAGCCAGGATGCGCCGCCGCCAACCGGCCGGTGCTTGCCGTCGACCTTGACGACCGTCCGCACCTCGCCCTGCTGCTCTACTGTCGTCTGAAGGACGACACTCTCCTGCTGTTCAAGACGGTATACGGCACTGCCCGACTCTACGCTTCTAGTCTCCCTTATCGCGGTCAACCGGGCCCCCGAGCATACCAAGGCTCCGGTCGCCGATCTGACGATCCGGCTGATCGGTTCCGTCCCGGCTTTGGAGAAGCGGCAGGCGATGGCCCCGGTGTCCACCTCAATCCAGCTATCCGTTTCCTGCAGCGTAACCGGGCTTGCGGACCTCACAGGCTCGCCACCGGCGAGCTCCATACCGAGGCTGCGGTCCCCGGCCGCCAAGGAAGCGGCATGCGCCGTCCACTTGACGCTGCCGTCCGGCCAGAAGGCTGTCGGCCAGCTCTGTACAGGGATTGGGTCACCCGCTGAATCCCGCAAGGTTAGCGCTTCTTCCCGCTTCAGCGTTCCTTCCGCCCAGGGTACTCCCCAAGTCACTCCCGCCCCCAGCGATCCGTTCGGCTGTTCCTGCAGCCACTTCAGTTTTACCGTCTTTGTTGCTCGCACTGTCGTATAGCCTCCTCCAAATCGTGATTACTGGCAACTATACCCCCAGGGCGCTTTTCCGGCAAGCTGACATTATTGCCCTGTCCGCTACCCCATATAGCACTTTTTTGTTGGACTTGCAGTTTTTTGCCTGCCCCCAAAAATACAGCGGTCAAGAAAGTTCGATTGTACTCTGCCGCGGCTCTGCTTATGATGGGTACACAAACCTACTTGCGGAAAGGATGCTCGAACATGCAAACAACCTTATACCACGGTGCCGCCTGGTACCCCGAACTATGGAACCGCGAAGCGTGTCAGCAGGATATTCGGATGATGAAAGAGCTTGGCATCAACGTCGTGCGCATAGGCGAGTTCGCCTGGTCGGCGATGGAACCGGAGGAAGGAAAAATCGATATGGCGTTCTTCGCGGATACGATCCGGGAGCTGCATACCCACGGCATCAGCACCGTCATGTGCACGCCGACGCCTACCCCGCCCATCTGGCTGACGCACGGCCACCCCGAGCGCCTATTCGTGGACGAGCGCGGCGCTGTCATGGGTCATGGATCGCGGCAGCATATCTGCACGAACCATCCCGATTTCCGGGCAGCGGCTGCTCGGATTACGGAGCGCATCGCCGAAGCCGTCGGCACACTTCCGGGGCTGATCGGCTGGCAGCTGGACAATGAATTCAAGGCGCATGTAGCCGCCTGCTTCTGCTCCACCTGCCGCAGCCTCTGGCAGGGCTGGCTGGAAGCCCGCTACGGAACGGTCGAGCGGCTGAATGAAGCCTGGGGTACCGACATCTGGAGCGAGGCCTACCTGAGCTTCGACCAGGTGCCTCAGCCGGGGCCTGCGCCGTTCCTGCACAACTCCTCCCTGCAGACGATGTACCGGTTATTCTCGATGGAGAGCATCGCCGAGTTTGCCGACGAACAGGCTGCGATCATCCGCAAGCATTCGCAGGCGCCGATTACCCATAACAGCAGCATCGCCTTTCACGTCGACAATGACCGCTTGTTCGCCAATCTGGACTTTGCTTCCTTCGATACGTACGCTTCCATTGAAAACGCGCCCGCTTATCTGCTGAACTGCGATCTGTGGCGGAACTTCAAGCAGGGGACGCCCTTCTGGATCATGGAAACGAGTCCTTCCTTCAGCGGCTCGCTGGAGAGCTACGCGATCCCTCACCCGAAGGGCTACGTGAAGGCGGAAGCCGCCGCCGCTTATGCGCTTGGAGCGCAAGCCTTCTGCTATTGGCTATGGCGGCAGCAGCGCGCAGGCTGCGAGCAGCCTCACGGCTCGGTCATCAGTGCTTGGGGCAAGCCGACGGTCGGCTACGAGAATGTGCAGGAGGCGGAGGCAGCCCGACAGGAGCTGGAGCCTATTCTTAGCTCAACGGAGCCGTACCCGGCGGAGGTGGGAATGACGTACTCGGATAAAGCGAAGGCTTTCCTGCAAACGGAACCGCACCGCAAGCTGTCTCATCGCAGTCTGATCCAGTCGTTCTACAGCCGCCTGCTGGATATGGGGCTTCACCGGGATCTGCTGCCGGAGAGTGCGGATCTGACGGGCTGCAAGCTGTTGTTTACCCCGTTCCTCCATCATCTGAGCGACGAGTATCGGGCGAAGGCCGAGGCTTTCGTGCGACGCGGAGGGATCTGGGTTGTCGGACCGTTGACGGGCGGAAGAACGGAGCATCATACGGTTCATACGGATGTCGCTCTGGGCCAGCTGGAAGATCTGGCAGGCGTCGAGACTATATTCACTTATCCGATGGACGGGACCGGCGCCATAGGCGAGGCCGTCGGACTATCGGCCCCCCTCTCGCTTTGGTCGGCTGTGTTCGAGCCGAAGCAAGCGGAGGCCGTCGGAACGATCTCCGGAGGATTGACGCCGGGGGCGGCTTTCCTGACCGAGCGCCGCTGCGGAGAGGGCAAGCTCGTCATGCTTGGCTCCATGCCAGCCGGGGAAGAGGGGGATGCGCTGCTGCGTAAGCTGATCGATCATTATGCCGACGAAGCCGGCGTCACCCTGCGTACGGACGTTACGCCGGGGACGATCGTGGCCCCGCGAAAGGGCGATGGCTTCGATGTGTGGATTATCGTAAATATGGACGGCAAGGGAGGACGGGTAACTTTGCCGCGTCAGGGGTATGACGAGCTGGAAGGATCAGAGGTGCAGGCAGGCCTGCTGAACATCGCCCCATTCGGCTATAAAGCGATCCGTTTCGCCTGATCGAACAACAAAAAAGCCGCAAGCGTCGGGCTTCCCATGTATACGGGAGGCCTTCCGTTCGCGGCTTTTTTCTCCTGTCAGGAGTTCTTGCTTAGTATCGGCTGACTGCCGGCCCTGCTGCGCAGGTCCTTGCGTCCCCATTTGAACGAGATCGCAAAGCTGGCTACGAGGACCGCAGCACCGAGCAAGTACGGAATATGGATGTGCACATCAAATAAAATTCCCGCAACCGCCGGACCGAAAATATTGCCAAGGCTCATGTAGGCGTTGTTCATCCCCGCTACGAATCCCTGCTCCTCCCCTGCCATCTTGGACAGCAAGGTATTGATCGCGGGCCGCAGGATTGAGGTAAACGTAAAGAACAGCATCGTAACGGCCAGCACATACAAGAAGTTGCCGGACAGCAGCATCAGCACCAGACAAGCCGCCGACAGCAGGAAGGTCAGATTGATCAGCAGCTTTTCTCCGAAGCGGTTCAGCAGCTTGCCGATCAATACCGCTTGAATGACTGCGCCGATCAAGGCTCCGACCGTAATCAAAATGGAGATATCCAGGGCATCAAAGCCGTACTTCTGATCGACGAACAGAGGAAAGATCGCTTCGAAATTAGCCAGACCGAAGGTCAGCGTAAAGATCAGGACGAGCAAAACCAGGTAAGGGGCACGGAATGACTTCGCGAACTGGAGAAAGATGTTCTCCCGCTTAACCTGGCTGCTGCGGGCTTGCTTGCGATGGGCCTCAGACAGCGTCTCCGGCAGCATGAACAGCGAGATCAGCATAGCCAATACGCCGACTCCCGCAGAAACATAGAACGGAGCCCGGATGCCAAGCTCAGCCAAAAATCCGCCGATACCGGGACCGATGACAAAGCCGAGCGACATCGCCGCCCCAAGCAGGCCCATGCCCTTGCCCCGGTTCTCTTCGTTGGTGACGTCCGCCACATACGCCATCATGGAAGGGATCATCGCAGCAGCGCCGATCCCACCCACGAACCGCGACAAGTAAAGCATCCAGATATCGTCGGCTATGGCGAACAGCAGGTTGGACACGGCAAACAACACCAGTCCAGCGACAATGAGCTTCTTGCGTCCGAACTTGTCGGACCATTCCCCAGCGATCGGGGAACAAATAAACTGGGTTAAGCCGAACGCGGAGACCAAATAACCTGCGGTCGCCCCCCCGGCGTTAAAATGCTTCAGGAATTCCGGAAGCACGGGAATAATTAAACCGATGCCGAGCATGGCGATGAACATATTGATCATCAGCACGATCAACGGTCCCCGTTGTATAGTTGGTGCAGACATGACTAGTTTCCCTCTACTTTCCTTATCCAGAATAACTTCCTCTCCACCTACAGAGTATAATTCACAGATTGACTGAAAGTCAATCTGTATAACGTAGCGTATTTCTGCCACGGCCTTGACAGTTCCGATGGGCGATTCTATCATGTGTACTTAGATCATAGCACGGAGAAGGAGAGACGAAGATTTGGCCCGTAACGCTGAAAAGGATCAGGAGCTCCGCAAAGAACGTTGCCAGCAGATTTTGGCCGCCGCCGTCGAGCTATTCGTCAAAAAAGGCGTATCCGCCACCAAGATCTCCGATATCGCCGCCAAAGCGGGGATCAGCCATGGACTTGTCTATAACTACTTTCGTTCCAAGGACGAAATCTACCTCTCGCTGCTCGAAACGAATCTGAACAGCTTCCAATGGCTGCTTGACGAAGCGCTCGCGGAGCCTCTGCCCGCTTACGACAAGCTGCTCCGCGTGCTGGAACGACTTTATGTGTGGCCGTGGGAGGAAGCCAAGTTTCATCACCTGTTCATGGAGCAGCTCCTTGTATCCGACTCTGTCTCGGAGGAGCTTCAGCAGTCCGTCATCGCCAAGTCGACCGAAAGTCTGAACAGGGTTGCCGCCTTGTTCAGCGAAGCGCAGGCTGACGGCCTCTTAATGGAAGGAGATCCGCGCGAGCTTGCCTTCTACTTACTAACCCTGGCACAAGCTACGCAGATCGCAAAGTCGCGGGGGCTGCAGCTTGGACGAGAGGATTCGCCAGATCATATCATGACCTTTTTCCTCAGGAAAAAATAGCTGAGCCTCTAAGTCCCTCACCGCATATCAAAGACCGGCACGCCCGCCCAGGCGCCGGTCTTTTTTTATTTGCCGGGGGCTCTGCCTTCTTCCCCGCCCCCCTTTTGTCCGATCCGTTGCGCCTATTGTTCATTGTGCTTCCCAATGTTTACTGTTAATATGAAAATATTAACCAACATTTACCTCCGCGTCTTAGCGGGTTCATCATTCCAACGGACAATGAAGGTGTCAACGATGCATTTTTATGAGCAATTGAAAGGCTTGCGCCGAACCAAAGGCTTCACCATCCGGGAGCTGGCCGACCGCTCCGGCGTGTCGGCCGCCTATATCTCGCAGCTGGAGAACGGCAACCGTGGCGTTCCATCTCCCGATGTGCTGATGAAGCTTTCGGAGGGCCTCAATATCCCCTACACGGAATTAATGAAAATCGCCGGCTATCTGGAGAACCCTGCCGGTTCCGGCGAGGAAGCCGCGATCCCGAAGCCGCGTATTAACCTGCGCCGCTTCCTGCAGGAAAACGAGCTAAGCTTCGACGGCATCGAGTTAACGGAGCAGGATAAGGAATGGATCGAACGCGTGCTCTCTGCGATGTTCTGGAGGGACAAGCAGCGCCTTCCTTCCTCCGCCGAAGCCATCGCCTTCGCGGGCGGGGACGAGCAGGGAGCAGACGTAAGAATAGATCGTCCCGGGGACGACCCGCAAGACGGAAGCCCGGCGGAGCCCCGTCAAGCTTCCTATTCGAAGACGGGCAAGGTGGCTCGCAAGAAAAGCCGGACCGAAAGCTATGCGCTCTCCGAAGCCCAGGGAGACCTGGCATCAACGGACGGCTCGCAGGGAGCGCTGCCCGCTGAAGCTGGGTCTGCGAAGGGCAGGCGTAAGCGTGCCGGCGCAGACTCAATGTCGAAACAGGCAGAGCCTCACTTGTCAGCCCATGACGCTTCACCGAGTGATGCGGACGAACCTTGAGGCGTGAGGCGTCGCCAGGTTACTTTTCCCACTGCTCGATTGGGGGGCTTCCGGAGTCGTCGGCCCTCCAGGCTCGACTCCACTTTCCCTCAACCCATAGACAAAGGCCGCGCTCACAAGCTGCGGCCTTTGTTTGTACCCATTTTTAACCCCGTCTCCGTTGCTTCCTCGGCCCTCGAACGGGTGAGCAGAGCGCCGCCGAGCAGAAATGCGCCGCTCACATAAAACACCGAGATTAATCCCCCGCCGCTGCCGACCATGCCGAAAAACAAGGGCGCAATCAGCTGGGAGAGCCGATTGGAAGCCAATCGGAGCCCCAGTACTTCGCCTGTGCGCGACTTGGGCGAAGCATTATAAGTCGTGCTCATGGAGAGCGGCTGCCCGCAGCCCAGACCGAGTCCCATCAGCGCGCTGAGCAGACCGAATAAATAAGCATTCCCCGCCAAGGGGACGGCCAGAAAAGAAATGCCTGCCAGCACGATCGAGGCCAGCAGCACACGTCCCCGGCCGAACCGGGCGGTCATTCGTCCCAGCAGCAGCCGAACGAACACCATGGCCAGCCCCTGTACAGCAATAATCCAGCCTATCGCCGAGGCCGAAATGCCCAAACCGGACGCATACAAAGGAAAGTACGCGACAAAAATATCCCGGGAGTACAGCACCAGAGCGCTGGAAGCGAGAGCTTTGCGCAGCAGGGGAAGCCGCAGCAGTTGAAGCGGGCTGCTGGCTGGCAGCGGCGGAGGGGAGTCCGACGGCTTCTCCCCCGAGCGAAGCGCGGGCACCAGAAATGCCAGACCGAAGGGCAGAATCCCCACGAACACCGCGGTAAGAAACGCCAATGAATAGGAAAAATGCTCGGCTACATATCCGCCGATGACCGGACCTATAAAAGCCCCGATCGCGACGAACATACTGAAAATTCCGAATACGTGATCACGGGTCTGCTTGGTCGCCGCATGGCCGAGTACATTCTGCAGCGAAATGGTGATCAGCACATGCGAGATACCGACCATTCCTTGCGAGACGTACAGCGCAGCCATCGAAGGAAACAGATACGGCAGCGCCAGCCCCACCGTTGCCCCCAGCGAGCCAAGGATGATCGGCAGCCTGTCGCCTACCAGATCGGCCAGCTTACCGGCGCGAATGGCGAAAACCAGCGGTATAATTGCATAAGAGGCCGTCAGCAGACCAACCTCCAGCGCGTCAGCCCCAAGATCAGAGGCATACAGCGTGATTAACGGCCGGGTCAGATTGACCATCGTATGGAAACACAGCGCGATGGCCAGAATAACGCGTATTGTCATGGTCCCCACCCATTCCGTAACTAAGCAAACCCCAAAAAACGTCAGATCATTATATCATGAGGTTAGACTTCTCACAATGCGGTTCAAGCTTGTATAATAAAAACCGAAAAACATTCAGGCTACAACCGAAGGGAGCATTCGCGTATATGTCCTTGATTTTACCCGATCCTTTTATTGAACAAATGCGAAGACAACTGCAGGAGGAGGCCGATGCCTTTTTCCGTTCCTATCAGCAGCCGCGAACGCATGGTCTTCGCTTTCATATGCATAAGCTCTCCTCTACCTCCCCCTCTCTGCAGAAGCAGCTAGTAGAGCTATTCGATCTTACGCCGGTCCCCTGGTGCAGCACGGGTTACTATTACCCGGAACAATCGAGACCAGGCAAGCATCCGCTTCATGCCGCAGGCGCCTATTACATCCAGGAGCCTTCGGCCATGTCGGCTGTGGAGCTGCTGGGTCCCGAGCCTGGAGACGTCATACTTGACCTAGCTGCAGCGCCCGGAGGGAAATCCACTCATATCGCTGACAAGCTGCAGGGCCAAGGCCTGCTGATCGCCAACGAGATTCATCCGGCAAGAGCCAAAATACTCTCTGAAAATATCGAACGCATGGGCATCGCGAACGCCATTGTGGTCTGTGCCGCGCCGCAGCAGCTTGCCGACCGATTTCCAAGGTTCTTCGACAAGATGATGATCGACGCCCCCTGCTCCGGCGAGGGCATGTTCCGCAAGGACCCGAACGCCATCCACGAATGGTCGCCCTCTCATGTGGAGATGTGCGCCGCCCGCCAGCTTGATATTTTGCGCGCAGCCGTAACCATGCTCAAACCTGGAGGGCGACTTGCCTATTCCACCTGTACCTTTAACGAACTGGAAAATGAACAAACCGTCGCCGCCCTGCTCACCGGCTTTCCGAACCTTCGGCTGCTGCGCACGGAGCGAATCTGGCCCCATCGCAAGCAGGGCGAAGGGCATTTTGTCGCTGTGCTTGCGATGGAGCCGGATGGGGAGCCCTCAACAGGTCAAGACGGTTGCAGCGAGAAAGCTATCCGCGACAAAGGCGCTCCGGCCAAAAGCAAGCGAAACGCGAAGCCGGAACAGGAGGCTATGCGCCTGTTCGCCCGGCTCGCCGACACCATCGGCGGAGCGGGCTTCATGGCAGGGCTGCAGCATGCGCTGGGCGACGGCGAGCCTCTTCTGTTCGGCGACCAGCTGTACTGGCTTCCGTCGGGGCCAGCCGGCAGCCTGCACCCTGAGCTGCTTCGCGGTCTGAAGGTACTGCGCCCCGGGCTTCATCTGGCCGGGATCAAGAAGGACCGCGCGGAGCCTTCTCACGCGCTAGCCCTGGCTTTACGCGGAGCGCTTGCGGAGCTGCCTCCCCGTCTCGCGCTGACGGCCGGGCTGGCCGAGCGTTACCTGCGGGGCGAGACGCTTGAAGCGGACGGGGCGCCTAACGGCTGGACGCTCGCTACCTTGGCAGGGCTGCCTTTGGGCTGGGGCAAGGTAAGTGGCGGGACATTTAAGAATCATTATCCGAAGGGGCTCAGGTGGCCTTGAGTTACTACGAATAGGCTGAGATGCCGCAAGAGGACTGCCCGCCGGGCAGTCCTCTTGTCCTATATGCCAGAAATGCTCGGCCGTACGCCTGCTTGCTAGTGCAGCTGCTCCGTCTCGAACAGCACCTCTTCAATTACCCGGTTGCGATGCATCATGGACAGGTTGATCGCCTCATATTCCTTCTCCTTGTCCAGCTCCTCCATGAGCAGGGTGGCGATCAGTTCGCGGTCCCCTTCGCTGCCCGGTTCGCGGAAGTCGATGAAGCCGGTCAGCTGACGCTGGCTGATATCGACCGTTGCCGATCCGATCGGCAGACCGCCGCGGGACAGCTGATAGATCTCGTAGGTAAGCACATCCCCGTCATCCCGTGCCAGTATGACCGAGTAGTCGTCCGCCGATTCGGGCTCAAGCTCCTCCCAGACCTCTTCCGCTTCCAAGTCGTCCACAAGAAGCTGCTCGTGCGCCAGCTCGATCGTCTCGATGACTTCCTTGCCATATATCATATGAATAACGAATGTATCGACCTCATCCTCATCGAAATCGAGTACTAGCAAGTCGGCTACGGCATCCAATGCTTCGTCATCCGGCTCGATCAGCCAGTACACGGAACCCGACACCTCCGCATTTTCCAGATGAAGAAACGCTTCCGCTATCCAGTTCTCATCTCTATCGTAAACATGATATTCGAACAGGTCCTCGTCCTCACCCACAAGAACAAGCTCCAGACCGACCATTGAATAATCCTCGCGATAAATAGCCCCTTCATCCTCCAGATTGGAGTCACGGTCTATCCCGTCGGTGTCGTAATCAAAATCTTCATCGGCGGCCGACCAAGCCGACTCCTCCAGCTCAGACGAAGGCTGGACCGTGATCACATGATCATAGCTGCTGTAGGTGGCCACTATTTCGCATTCGCTTGCGTCAATGGCGTCACTGAATGCCTGTACGTAGTCATGGACCGCACGGAAAACTTCTTCCTTGTCCAGCTCCGTCAGCACTTCCTGTTCAAGCTGTAGAGAACCTGCCAAGCGTACGGACTCCCGGTAGACGATCGTCAACGTGCCTGCGAACCGATTTTTAAACATTACGTCACAAACTTCTCCGCCTGCCGTTTTCAAGTCCGGCCTTATCATCACGCTGCTCATTCGGGTTCCCTCCCTGAAGGTTTGATTGGAGAATACTCTCGCGCTCTTAGTAGTTGGCTATGCCTGCTTAGCATGTCCTTCCTCCCACGTAGTATGCGTCAGCCCCGTCAGACTTGCCGGAACCCGAAGCGGATCGAGTAAGAGGGGCAGCTAGGTGCGTGCTGGACTTACACCCTAGAGATGAGGCCCATGCTTGGCGCGCGTATCATGCCGAAAAGGCCCGGGTTTCCCCGAGCCTTTCTCCCGTGCGCTAAGCCAGCCTTGTCTCTTTTCTCTTTTGCCCCAGCAATGCTGCTAGGACCTGCTTCGTCCCGCAGACAGCGGGGCAAGCACATGCTTGACCAGCGCGGCATGCACCCCATTCTCATTGTTGGAGAGGGTAGTCTCGTCAGCGGCTTTTTTCACCTCATCCGGCGAATTGTCCATCGCGATCCCCAGACCCGCGAAGCGGATCATATCGATATCGTTATAGTAGTTGCCGATCGCGATAATTTCCTGCGGCTCGATTCCCCAGGAGGCAGCCAATTGCTTCAGCGCACTGCCCTTGGAGGAAGCCGTCATCATGACATCAATAAACTCGACCCCGCTGCGGATGTTATGAAACGTTTCCGGCAGCATGAACTCCGTGCCGAAGGCCTGCTGTACGAGGTCCAGCTGTTCTCCAGTGCTGAACATCGTAAACTTGACGATCCCCTCCATAGCAAGCACATCCTCCGACCGTTTCGGCTCGATGAGAAACCGCTCATACATGGCCATCACCTCATCCTCCGCATTTTCGACAAAGAGGTCAAGCGGGGTATTCACGTCAAAATGAACGGCGTTGGCCCGGCAGTAACGGACCAGCTGCTCCAGCTCCCTCATCGGGAAACCGACGAAGTTCAGGACCTCGGGTCCCGGGGTCTGTACGGTCGCGGCTCCGTTATGGGTAATCAGCACTCCCTCGATCCCGAGCTGCTCCAGCACAGGGATCGCGCTGCCCGGACCGCGTCCCGTACAGAGGACAATACGCAGTCCCGCTCGCTGCACGTCGCGAAGCGTTCGTATCGTTTCGTCACTAAGCCTATGATCATCATCAAGCAGCGTACCGTCTACATCAAGGGCAATCAAGCGGTAGTCCATCCATTCTCCACTCCCGTTTCTCTCTTAGTATGGCAGGAACGCCGGCTTCAGGACGCCGAATCCGCGTGCGCATGCAGCGCGGCGGTTTCCTCCACCGTCAGCTCGCGATAAGTGCCTGTCCGAAGCTCGCTGTCCAGCGTCAGCGGCCCCATGGAAAGCCTTTTTAGAAAAACAACCCGCTTGCCGACCGCCTGAAACATCCGCTTGACCTGATGGAACTTGCCTTCCATGATGGTCAGCTCGATCTCGGACAGCCGATCCAGCGCCGGGTCGCCCGTCTGCAGGATACGAAGCTCAGCGGGCATCGTCTCATACCCGTCGTCCAAGGCGACGCCTCGACGAAAAGCGTGGATATCCGCTTCCTCTACAGCGCCTTCGACATGAGCGTAATAGGTCTTGGGCACATGCTTGCGCGGAGACAGCAGATTGTGGGCAAGCTTGCCGTCATTGGTCAAGAGCAGAAGCCCCTCCGTATCTTTATCCAGCCGTCCGACCGGAAATAGCTCGAAATGTGCGTACTCCTCTGCGAGCAGATCCAGCACGGTTCGGTCGCGGCGATCCTCCGTTGCGGATACGACCCCTTGCGGCTTGTTGAGCATGAGGTAGACAAACTCACGGTAACGCACGGTTTCGCCGTCCACCCGGATATCGTCAAGCTCGGGATTGACTCGCAGCCCGCTATCTTTGATCTTCTTGCCATTCACTTCAACCGCCCCGCGCTTCACCAGCAGCTTGATGATGCTGCGCGTACCGAAGCCGGAGTGGGCAAGCAGCTTGTCCAGCCTCAAGGTTGTTTTCATGCTAGGTCCACCTCCACCCTGCGGGATATTCGTTCTTCAGGATGCCGTCCTGCCATTTGGCCCAGCCGACCGAATAACCGTCGACCGCGACCAGGCAGTAGCCCTTGCGGGCTGCATCGGCACCCGCCGTGCACAGATCTTCCTCGGCCAGCTCGACGGTCTCGCCTTTCAGATAGCTCACCGCGCGGGGGTCTCCCGCGCGAAAGCTAACGCTACGCTGAGCGTCGCCCGTTCGCAGCGCAAGAGCAAGCGCCTGCGACGGCTCGAAGCGATGCTTGTACGCGCCGCCGAGATACCAGCCGGGCCGGATGACCCGGATGCCGTCAAGCGGCGGCAGCTCCATCGGCGCAGCATACGCATGCTCGCTGCGCCATATCAGCTCGGCGCCCGCCCAGGGCGGAGCCGTCAAGTGCTCCGCCCCGAAGCGGGCGAGCGCCTCTCGCGGGTCGCCGGACACCGCCTTCTTCGCAGCCTGCGCCTGCTGCCTTCCCTGCTGCGCCCCGGAAGCTGTACGCCGGGGCGCCCGCCCGGGACGCAGCGAGGGCTCCTGCGCCGGAGCCGCAGACGGGGCCGCAGCCGCTTGCAGCGGCGGCGAGCTCTCTTCACGCCGCCGGAGCACCGCGGCGTAGTGCCCCTCGCCGCACACCCGATGCGGCCAGAGCCTCACGGTCCCCGCGACCTCGTCCGCGCGGGCAGGAAGCTCGGGGCCGGCCCAATCGGGACGGCCCTGCTCCCACTCGCCGCGTCCGTCCGTCTGCGGCACCCGCTCCACCTCATAATCGCTGTGCTCCGCAAGAAACGCAGCGACAATCTTCTCGTTCTCCTCAGGCGAGAACGTGCAGGTCGAATAAACGAGCCGTCCGCCAGGCCGCAGCATACTTCCTGCCTGGGCCAGCAGCGCGCGCTGCATCGCGGCATATTTGGCCGTCCACGACGGCTCCCACGCCTTCGCCATCTCTTCTTCCTTACGGAACATGCCTTCCCCTGAACATGGAGCATCCACCAGAATTTTATCGAAATAACCGTCAAAGACCTGCAGAAGCTTCGCCGGATCCTCATTCAGCACGACGGCGTTGCGAACGCCGTTCAGCTCAATGTTTTTCACCAGCGCCTTCACCCGGTCCGGATGAACATCATTGGCAACGACAAGCCCTTGTCCCTGCAGCTTGGCGGCGATCTGCGTCGTCTTGCCGCCTGGCGCCGCGCACAGGTCCAGCACACGGTCGCCGGGCTCGGGCTGAAGCAGCTCCACCGGCGCCATCGCACTCGGCTCCTGGATATAGTACAGACCCGCGTGATAATAAGGATGCTTGCCGGGCCGCGCAGATTCGGGGACATAGAACCCGGTGGGCGACCAAGGCACCGGCGTCACGGGCCAATCGGCCAGCTCCCGGTATGCTTCTACCGTCACCTTTAAGGTGTTCACCCGCAGACCGTACAGTCTTTGTTGCTCATAGGATGCAAGAAAAGCCGGGTATTCCTCACCCAGCAGCTGTTCCATGCTTTGCTTAAACACTTCAGGAAGCGCACGTCCTGTCATATAATGGCTTCAACCCATTTCTGTAAGAATAATCTTTCCTCTTCCGGCGCTTAGCGTCCGGCTGCCCATTAGAAGCGGCGCGAATCCATTGTACTTCGAAGTCTCGGACCTAGGCAACCCTGAAGAGTTCAAAATTCGTTCATCTTTCCTACCGACACAAGCAGGAAACTTTCAGGAAGTAACGAATATTTCTAGAGTGTGCATTCTCATGAAGGAAGGAAGAACGCGAGAAACTATGAAAAAACTGGCTATTTATTTATCGGTAATCGTGGTTTTGTTCGGTGCGCTGTTTGTAATCAATCAACAATCCAACAAAGCCAAGTACAGCAAGTACGAAAATAATGTATACGGCATTGCGCCGCAAAAGCTTCATCCCGAAACTTTGAAGCAGCTGGACGATCCGAATTACCAGAACATCATTCTCCCTGATGCGCTTGATCAGAAGCTCGAAAAAAAGGAATCGTTCTTTCTTTACTACTTTGCGTCGACCTGCAGTCATTGTAAAGCCACAACTCCCGTGCTGATGCCCGTCGCCCAAAGCCTTGCGGTTGACATCAAGCAATTCAACCTCGAGGAATTTAAAAACGGCTGGGACCGCTATAAAATCGATGCCACGCCTACTTTGATCTATTACAAGGATGGAGTAGAGGTCGAGCGTCTCATCGGCGGACAGGATGAAGCCGCGATCAAAGCGTTTCTGACCAAACACAAGGCCTGATCAATCCAGTCTCACGACCTATATGCTCTACCACCCGCCCTGCCCTTGCCGGCAGGGTTTTTGCTCATTACAAAAACGCCTGAAAAGGAAGTCCCCTCCAAGCGCTCTTCCAGCTCTTATACTCCTGTGTTTCAACCTGACTCCCTAACTTTGCCTAACTGCTCGCGCTAGTATAGTGTCTGACCGCAAACCGCCACAGCCAGCGAGACAGAATCAGACAAACAGCAGCCACCCCCAGACTGAGCAGCGTCTCCCCCCAACCGATCCGGCCGACAAGGGCCGATGAAGGGAAGGTCGTGATAAACGCGACGGGGAACATATACGTGAGCAGGTACCTCATAACGGCCGGGTATACGGATACGGGAAAGCGCGCCGTTTCGAAAAAGGAATTGAACAGGAAAGACAAGTTATCGACCTTGACAGCCCAGAACGAGACCGTCATCATCCCCATCCATAACGAATAGACGACGGCGAGCGCAGCCGCAAGCACCAGCAGAAACATAATGACCTCCTGCCAATTCGGCACGATCCGGAGTCTGACCAGAGCGAACGCAATCATCCCGAAGCCGAGCGCGACGTCTGCAAGCCGCCAAAAGACCAGATGGCGAAAGCTGACATAGAACTGGCTGTCGATCGGCTTGGTCAGCACATAGTCTAGCGTTCCCTTGCGGATATGCTCGACCAGACGGCTCATGTTAGGCTGCAGAAAAAAGCCGATAAAGCCCTGCACGGCTGTGAACACGCCTAGCAGCGCCAGTACCTCGTCATACGACCAGCCCCCGATTTGCTCCGTCTTGTAGAAGTAGAGCTTAACCGTCAGCACGGCCATCGCTAGCGCAAACGCTGTATTCAACACACTGGCTGCAAAGTTCGCTCTGTATTCGAATTCCTCAACCAGACAGGCCCGAAAAAACGACTGCAGCGAGCGGATATATTTGCCCATCCCGCCTTACCCTCCCGCCGCGCTGTATTTCGCGAGTCCCCGCTTCCATTGGAAGCGGAAAATCACGATCAGGATCATGATCCATACCGCTTGCTGCGCAAAGCCTTGAACGATCAGATCCGGTCGTCCGGCCAGCTTCCCCGTCAGCAGATCGACCGGAAATCCGACCGTCGAATAGAACGGAAACCAGGAGGCTATCAAGGCGACCGGCTCGGGAAACATCGAAAGCGGGGCAATGCGTCCGGCAAGAAACAGATGCAGCGCCTCGTACAGCGCGAAGATCGCAGTCGCCCGGTTGGTCCAGAAGGCAAGCATTCCGAATTCGTAGCCGGTTAGATAGCGCAGGATATTCGAGCCGAGAAGCGCCAGAAGGGCCAGCCCCATAAGCCCTGCATCCGCGGCTGCCGCCGGCCTCAGTGCCGGCCAGATCCAGGCGAGCACCAGCCAGGCGGGAATCAGCAATACGGCGAAGAACAGCTTGTAGACTATATTTTGAGCGATGCTCCAATGCATCGGATGGAACGGCCGCAGCAGCTTGGCAGACAGCGTCCCCTGACGGATCTCGCTATCCAGCTCCCAGACATCCCAGGAACGGGTCAATCGCTCCACGACCAGCACTCCGATGAAATAAACGACGTAATCAATGGCCGAATACCCGCCGATTACGCCATTGCCTGTTATAGACAACCACACGGATAAGCTCACGATGGGCTGTATAAAGGAGCCGATCATCCAGATCAGGCTTTCACTGCGGTAAGCCATCATGACGGCCCATTCGACCCGGAGCAGCATCGTATACTTGTACCACCAGTTCAAGGGCGCGCCACCTCCGCCTCCGGCTTCGAGAGCTTGCCTCCATCCGCTCTGGAGGATCGCTCGGCGAACACGTGGCTGATGACCGACTCCATCGGGGGATCCTCGATCGTCAGATCCAGCACCGGCAGACTGGTCAGCAGAGCTGCGGATACAGCGGATACTTGCTCCCGAGGAACCTCCAGCCCGATAGCGGGGTACCCCTCCAACTGCACGCCGGTCACTCCTGGAATAGCCGAGAGCTGCGCCCGCACTTCAGCGAGGGAACCGCTTTCGCTTTCGGCCAGCTGCAGCCGGATCCGCTTGCGCGGCGAGTGCCGCTCCGTCAGCTCGCTCAGCTCCCCATCGTACAGCAGCCGTCCGCCGCCGATCACCATCACACGGTTGCAGAGCGCCGTGACATCCCCCATATAATGGCTGGTTAACAGAATAGTTGCGCCTACCGCCCGGTTATATTCCAGAATGAACCGCCGGACAACCTCCTGCATCTGGACGTCTAGACCGATGGTCGGCTCGTCCAGGAACAAGATATCGGGGCGATGCAGCAGCGAAGCGGCCAGCTCGCATTTCATCCGCTCTCCGAGCGACAGCTGGCGTACCGGCTTATGGAGGACATGCTCCAGCTCCAGCAGCTCCACGAGCTCCCCGAGCGTCTTCCGGTAAGCCCCGTCCTCAATTTCGTAGATCGCCTTGTTGACCAGGAAGCTATCCGCGGCCGGAACGTCCCAGATCAGCTGGCTTTTTTGTCCCATCACCAGACTGATCCGGCGCTTGAAGGCATTTTTGTGATCCTGCGGGCGAAAGCCCGCCACCTCTACGCGCCCGCTTGTCGGATGGAGCAGGCCGGTCAGCACCTTCATCGTCGTCGTTTTTCCTGCCCCGTTCGGGCCGAGGAAGCCTACGATCTGCCCCGCTGGAATATGAAAGCTGATATCGTCCACAGCCTTCACAAGCCGATGCTTCCGGCTGATCAGACTGCGCAGCGAAGCCAGGAATCCGGGCTCCCGCTCATGGACCTCATAATGCTTGGACAGCTGCTCGACGATAATCACTCCGGTTCCCCCCCTATTCCTCATGTGCCGCAGGCGGATGGAGCCTAAGCTCTTCCACCCGTTCAACCAGCAGCGGATCGACGACCTGAATCGTAAGATCGTAGAAAGCGAAAGGCTCTTCCGGAAGCCGCCCCAGCTTGTTTAGATAAATGCGGCTTTCCTCTCTCAATGCTTCGAGGTCGATGCCCAGTACGACAGGCGGCTGTGGTTCCAGCTTCTCCAGAGCGGCCGTCAGCAGCTTCACCGCCCCTCCTGTATTCCCGTTGCGGTAATGGTAAAGGCCTACCGCTACCTGCAGCAGGCCTTGATACAACGTGTTGCGCCCTTCCTCCAGCCAAAGCTCCTCCATGACCTCATGGCATTCGAAGTAATCCCGCTCTATGTTGAAATAGTACACAAACAAGACATACAGCCGGTCATAACCGTTCATCAAGCCGTTACCTCCCCGATTCTCGAGCCGGTACATTCACAGCGAGTTTTTTTTGGCACGGCTGATCGCATCCGAGATTTGGTCCGAAAGCTCCCTAAGCAGCCACGTATCGTTCGTATCCCACAGCTCGTTAAAGCGCATCTGGAACTGGGCGGCCTCCCTTACCCGGTGGAAAAAATACAGCTCCTGGATGCCGTTCAGCACCCGGTTGACAATATTGGAGTTGTCCTCGAAAAGCTGCTGCGCCTCCATGATCTCCACCCGAATGCTGCTCATCTCCTGATCCAGTAAATAAGCCGCCTCCGCCGCCTTGCTGAGCCGGTTCACCACCGGGGCCGGAAGCTCCTCCCTGTACTTATAGTTAAGCGAGTGCTCGATCGTCGCCCAGAAATTCATCGCCAGCGTGCGGAGCTGAATTTCGGCCAGCACACGCTTCATGCCGAGTGCCGTCTGGACCGGATATTCCACGATCATATGATAACTGCGGTAGCCGCTCGGTTTTTTATTCGTTATATAATCCTTTTCGTAGACAAGCGTCATATCTTCCCGTGCCCGGATCAGCTCGGCCAGACGCCCGATATCCTCCACGAACTGGCACATAATCCGGATGCCTGCAATATCCTCGATACCCGTTTCGATTTTTTCCATCGGCACGTTAAGCCGCTTTGCTTTTTCAAATATGCTGGATATCCGTTTCACCCGACCGGTCACGAACTCGATAGGCGAATATTCTTCACGGCTCTTCAGCTCCCCGCGCAGGGTCTTGAACTTTACCTTCAGTTCCTCGACCGTCTGCTCATAGGGGAGCAGGAATTTCTTCCAATCGCGACCATCCATACATGATCCTCCTAGACTATCATCGATGCGCCGAGCCGACAGCTTCCGACACATGGCGGAAGCCATCCTTCTTCAGCAGACGCCTGAGTCCCTCATTAATTTGTCCAACCAAGCCCGGACCTTCATAGATCAGCGCCGTATACAGCTCTACGAGACTGGCGCCGGCCCGTATTTTGTCATAGGCATCCTCTGCGGTAAAAATCCCCCCCGATCCTACGATCGGCAGCCTTCCTTCCGTCAGACGGTACACCGTTCGGATCAGCTCCGTCGATTTGGCCGTCAGCGGCCGTCCGCTCAAGCCTCCCGTCTCGCCACGGTTCGCGTGCACAAGCCCGTCCCGGGAAATCGTCGTGTTGGAGACAATAATGCCCGACACCTGGCTATTCAGAATCGTCGCTACGGAGTATTCCGTTTCTTCCTCCGTCAGATCCGGAGCGATCTTCACCAGCACCGGCTTCTCCCGTCCCCCGAACTTGGCATGCTGGATGCGGATCTCGTCCTTGACCGCGGTCAGCAGTCTGGACAAGTCGTCCCCATGCTGGAGGTTGCGCAGGTCCGGCGTATTCGGCGAGCTGATATTGACGACAAAGAAATCGCCATAACCGTACAGGGTGCGGATGCATGCCCGGTAATCGTCCTCCGCCTGCTCGTTGGGCGTCACTTTATTTTTACCTATATTAATCGCGAGCGGAATCGTACGCTTGCCCTGGTTGCGCAAATTCCGCTTCATGCCCTCCACGCCCACATTGTTGAAGCCCATCCGGTTGATAAGCGCTCCGTCCTCGGGCAGGCGGAATAAGCGCGGCTGCGGGTTCCCCTCCTGCGGCAGCGGCGTTACCGTACCGACCTCCATAAATCCGAAGCCGATGTTGGAGAAGCCCGGCACGGATTTCCCGTTCTTATCCAGACCTGCAGCGAGCCCGACCGGATTGGCGAAGCGGATTCCCCACAGCTCTGATTCCAGCTCGGGATGCGCCCCTACTCCCCAGATGGCGCGCAGCAGCGTCCGCCCCCCCGGGATATTCCCGGCCATGTGGAGGCCGTCGATGGTAAGGTGGTGGGCTTTCTCCGGATCCATGCGGAATAGCACCGGCTTTGCTAAGCGTTTGTACAACATGTTTGTCTCCCTCTCCCCGTCCTTGCTGACGATAACTCTCTCGTTGACAGTTTATCGTTTTACGAAGGAAAAATAAAGGGACAAACGATGAAGTTGTTGCCGCTAAAACGGTTACAATATGTTAGAATATGCTTAATCTCATCCAAAAGGCAGGGCTGATGTCAATGTCGAAGAAAAAAATAACTCCTTATGCTTCCCGCAAGGTCAAGCAGGATACGCCGAACAAGAAGCTGATTATCTGGGTTAGCTCCATACTCGGCGTTATTGTCGTCGGCATGTCCGTCCTGCTCATCGTAAACAGCTGACGGCTAGTCCAGCCATCGATATACTTTGTTAGGATTCGTATCCTTCCCCTGTACGGGAAGCTTCATCGGCGACGGACTGACGGACGTTGCCGATGGGAGAAGCCCTTTGCCTATCGTAACCTTCGTGCCGATCGGCGCCATGTCGAACAGCTCCTCCACATCAGCCTGACGCATCCGTACGCAGCCGAGGGACTGGTCCTTGCCGATACTGCTAGGCCTGTTGGTTCCGTGGATCGCATAGAGCGTATCAGATAAGGTCATCCCGCGGTTGCCGAAATCCCCATCGGATTTCCCGTTAGGGTTGCGTACTTTCTCGGAGATTTCGAAGCTGCCCTCCGGCGTCTTGGACCCTCCCAGACCTACCGGATAGCTGCGAAGCACGATGCCCCCGCTCACAAGCGCTAACCGATGGGCTGCCTTGTCGATCAGAATCTCCAGAGGCTGCTCCAGCGGCTCGACCAGTCCTTCCGGCAGCTCCGCCTTTGCCTTAGACGCCCTTCGGGCTTCTTGTGCCGCTTCCGCAGGCTCTGCCCCAGCGGCGGCAGCCTTATTCCACGCCTCCATCTCCAAAGCCATAGAAGCTTTATCTCGCTCAAAAAGCTCCTGCATATAAGGTGTGAGGCCCGGGAGTATATTATTCGGATAATCCGCAGTGAGCTGCGCCGCCTCCGCTGGCGGCCGACCGTTCCTCTTCAAGTAGGAGGCAAAGGCGGAACGCAGCACAGCCTGCTGCTCGCGCTGGGCTATCCAGCCGGCAACGATCCCTTCCGCCCGCTGTGCATCGGTAGGCTCGCAGCTGCAGCTCTCCGCGTCATGATAGCTGATCTGCTGGCGCGATGCATCATCTGCAGCTTCTACAGACAGCAGGGGCTCCGGTTTCCTCAGCCATTCGATCCAAGCCGAGTCCGCCAGCGGCACGCCCCGGACGAGAATGCCGAAGCTGGATAGCCGCTCCTGCAGCAGCATATGCTGCAGAGCTCCGCCTATGCCCTCCTTCGCTTTGCTTCCCAGCCAGTAATAGACATGCCCGGCCTGCAGCTGGGCAGTCGTCATGTCGGCCGGGATCGCAGCAGGCTCTTCGAACGGCCCAGGCTCGTGGCGGTCCGAAATGGATAGACCCGGCGCCAGCAGCAGCCCCACTCCAAGCAGCAGCAGCACAGCCGTGCGGCTGAGGGCCAGTATCCACCGCCTCCACCGTTTTCGTCCTGGATGCTTCTCTTCCTGCGGATGAAGGGCCTGCTCTCCGTTCTCCGGCATGACCGGCAGCGAGATTTTCTGCTCCTCGTATGCCTCATACACTTCCCCGGCTTGCCCATAGCAATAGAGGGCTTTCCCCTGCTTGCCCTGTGCCTCATATTCCCTGCCCAGTAAATACCAGGCCATTTTATTTTCAGGATGCTCCCTGACATATTTTTTTAGATATTGCGGGTCCTGTTTGAAAAAGAGCTGCAGCTGCTCGTCCGAATCCTTCTTTGTCACGAAGCAACCCTCGCTTTCCATCTTCTCGCTGTTATTATCGGCTCTCTGCCGCTAATTGTGAAGGGGAAAGCCTCTGTATCGTTGCCGTAAAGGGGCTAGGAAGGGCCGCCCGGACTTGCCAAAGCGGGACAAGTTGAACGTTCGGACACGCTCGATTCTCAAGCACGATTCGCGGTGCTGCATGGCATCGGTCGAACCCCGCACTGCATCCCCGCACCGTAAATTCATCTTCAGCGCAAGCGCAGGGGAGCTGGGAAGGCTACGCGACCGGAAGAGAAGGAGTAGAACCTGCGAGTGTGCAGCTTTTTCACCAGATTCAATAGGATTGATTCAAATGCCGACAAATCTACATGAATTCGGATCGATATTTGCCGTTTACCGGAAAAGACGCTTTAAAGCCTGTATGAATGTAGGCTTTGCTCTCTCCAAGAAAATGAGGGTTGAAATACATGCACATTCTCAGACTTTTTGATTCTGGACAATGAAATAGTGAGCTACTAGGTACTAAGTGACTACTTAGCCGACTTTGCCACTCGCCTTCAAGTAGAGCAATCTGAAAGTAAGGTAATAATGGAGGAACATAGGAGCGGGGGCGTGGTTACGGCTAACGGACATATCGGAGGTTGTCGATTCATTGTGAGTAACTGAGTTGAAACGTTCTGCTTTCGCTAACGGACCTCAGCGTCTCTATTTGAAGCATTTTCGCGATATTGAAAATCTAACGGACTCAGATGACGCTATTTGGTGCATTTCCGCCCATTCTATGCGGTTTTGACGTAAGTAAGGTCGTCTATGTCCGTTACAATTTGAACAGGCCCCATTTTTGTGAAATAGCGACTGTGGTGTCCGTTACGATCAGCCTTTACTTAACTGCGCTGCCGTCCACAATGAATCGACAACCTCCGCCATGTCCGTTAGCCGATCTCGGATCTCGATTACCGATGCGGGTATTGGGACAAGTAACGTTACTTCGGGAACATTGTACCGGGATACGCATGATGCCTGCAGAGGGCCTGCATTTGAAACAGAAAAATAGCGGAGCTACGGCTCGTTTATCCTTGTTTTCCCCCTTCACGAGAAAAACCAGAAGATAACGCCCCGCAATTCCGCTATTGTCGATTAGCTCAATTTCGTCCCTTAACAGCTCTGCTCGTGCCTTGCAAGCGCCTAGTCTTGCCTCATACCGCCGGATGATCCGGCTGTCGGTTCAGGCAGGCGTCACTCCGACGCACGCCCCCGCAGCTGAATCGGTCTCCTTAGTCAGCAATGGTTAGCCAACGCCCGCGCACTCCAAGTACCTTTCGCGTCGTCGCATGGCAACGGTCCGGTATGGCCATGGCAGCAGACTCGAGTGTCCTTCCTCCAAGCAGAGCGTAGCAAACATGCTCAGTTATTAGTTAGGCCCTTTTAAATGTCTATATTTGGTTCATTTCCAATTTATGTTATAATGGGGACAAACATTCGTATAGGAGAGTTCGAAATGAGCAAAGCGTTTAGCAATTTATTAAAACATATCGATAAATTATCACATACAGATAAAGAGCGAGTGTTTCAATGGGTAAAACGCTATGTTGGACCTTCGATTCTGTTCCGAACTCGAAAAGGAAACGAATGGATTACCTTTGTTGAATGTATGTTTAAAGAATATTCCCTACGAAAATCAGCGGAAATCGTAGGGTTACTTGGGTTACGCTTTTTTATTGGAGACACAAGATATTATCAGCAAAATACAAAACATAACATCAAAGAGTTTCTTTTGACATCATTTGTTTTTGAAGTGAAAGAAACATACCACAGTTTACGCTTATCAAAATTAGCAATTTAGGTTCCAATTAACGGAACAGGATAGCTAGATAAGAAACGTGATAAAATAAGAAAATTTTGACGGTATTTTATGATTAGCCTATTCTATTCAAGAAGGCATTGAATTACGTAGTATAAACAATAAGGAGTACAAAGCAGTGAATGAATTTTATAAGGCGTTAACATATGTAAACAAATTTTTTTATGAACCAAATCACTTAACTATAAATGCTATTCGAGAAGAAGCTCAAAACTCAGATTATGGGGCTGGTGTGTTTCAACTAAATTCAAAATCGGTTAGATTTAGAGTAGCAAAAATAACACCTAACAAGATAGGTCAGTTTGTTGCTTTTTGGGAAAAAGATGGAGATAATAAAAACCAAGCCTTTTCATATGAAAAGGCTACTGATTTATTAGTTATCAATACTTTTACTAGTAATAATAATTTTGGACAATTCGTATTTCCAAAAGAAGTTCTTGTAAAACAAAATATCCTAAAAACAGCCACTGCAAAAGGAAAAATGGCAATTAGAGTTTACCCTAGTTGGGATAATCCCACTAGCAAACAAGCTATCGAAACACAAAAATGGCAGTTAGCATATTTTGTTAAGATGAACAATACAAACAGTTTTCCAATAGAAGAACTATTAAAGCTATATTCTAACTAAAATTGGATATCCCTGAGCGGCTAACAGTTTGTGAAGTTTAACACTTTAACGAATCAGGTGCGTTAGTTGAAGAAGAACGGGGAACCTCAACAGATGAGGTTCCCCTAATTATTATATAGAAATCAACATTTAAATTTAACAGAGCCATTAGTTAAAAGACACGTAAGGCTCGTTGATGCCGTACTCCCGGCTCCACAAGCGTACAAGCCGATCTTTCGTCGCTTCGTCAGACAGCCGGAACGTCAGCGTCTTGTCGGCCATCTGTGAATTTACATAGGCCGTCACGTCCAGCGAATACCAGCCTGCTCCCGAGACTTGAACGGTGCCCAGCGTAGTCGCGCCGGAGCTGCTCGGACGCGTCGACCAGGTGACCGTCTGCTCGCTCCAGCTGTCGTCGGTCAATCCTTGGACCGTTATAGGTACAAAGGGGACGGACGAATCCGAAACGGCGGTTCCTACGAAGAAATGCAGCTTCGCAGACGTTACCGACGTACCGGGATAGGCCCCTGCGTTGACTTTGACATAGGCGATTCGATCAACGTCCGCCCCGCCCGTAGTATTCGGTCCATCCTTGATTTCGAGCAGGGGCTCCGAGCCGTAATTCGTGCTCGCAAACGTGCCGCTTCGAACAAAGGCATCCTCGGAGGCGTAGTAATGGATCGGGATGTTCGTGCCGGGAGGGGTCGATGGCATCAGCTCGCGGTATTCCCCTTCAGGCGTTTCCGTCTTATCCCATCTCCAAGCCATCGTGCCCAGTACGACCTTCGGATATGCCGCACGCTCGTCTTCGATGGCTTGAACAGTATCCAACACAGCTTGAACGGTAGTTAGCGTAGGGTCGGTCGTCGTATTATGACCCGCGCTGAAGCCAACGACTATCGGCACAGGCTTGGCCATTCCGTTCGATTCCACCACATCGTCATGAGCGGCATCCCTGATTTGGTTAGCATTGGCGCGATAGTACATTCCGACGAGCGCATCCGCAAAGGTTACGCCGTTATATGAAGAGAAATACGCGACATCCCCTTTATACGTGCTGCCGTTGTTGTTTGTTGTGATCCCCTGATTCGCCAGCCAGGCGGCGTCACAGTCCACGCAGCTCCTGATGAAAGAGTCCGGATCAGGGATGGTCACCAGCAGCTTTAGCGGATTGGCTCCGATACGGTTCTTCAGATTATGGTGAAACAACCGCCATGACTCATACTTGTCCTTCGCTCGGGCAGAGCAGTCGGTCTGCTTAACGCCTTCGACTTCAACCGTTTTGCAGTTCATTTCATAATCCGTCACAACTCCCACGACATCCGTATTGGAGCCGTTCTGATTATTGAAATTAATTACATGATCCACCATGGTATACCGGTTGTTCTGGTGATTGTCAGCAACCCACGCGTCCTCCCAATAGCCGATATAGACGACCATTCCATAGGACTTCGCCTGGTTAATCATCAGTTGAAGACGCGCCGTTCTCGGTGCCGCGGGGTTGGATAGCCCTTCCATGTCCGCAGCCGTCACAGAAGCAATGATGACATCAATATTTTTATTGCGCATATCGGTTACCGCATCCAGCGCTTTTTGATCCGTGTTGTAGTTCACATCGTATTCTTTGGAATAATACACCCACACGGCGCGCGCATCCGATGCGACATCGCTTCCATCCGGCCACCAGCTGGACTCGGCAGCCTGGGCCGGTTGTCCTCCTGTCGACAAGACGGAGACGGCGAGCAGCAGCGCTGCGGCGATACACATGCCTATGGAACGGAAAAAGCGTAACCTCGTTTTTTTCATGAATAAACCTCCTACTAGTTTGAGATGTAATAGTACGATGTCTGGCTGTCTGCCCACCCCTATTCTGCACCTAAGCGGCGGGGGGCTGGGATGCTCCCGTCCCCCGCACTCGCCAGGTTCTTTGCTGCAGCGAAACTCTGCGATTATTGGTTGGCTTGATAGCTGCGGCTTGCAGCCCTAATAGCTTCTGCTGCCCAGTGATCGGCAGGAACATCCGGCCAATCCGGCTTGCCTTGCAGCGGCTGGGCCGTCCGGCCGAGAAGCCGGTTCAGGGCAGTCACGGCTTCGGCGCGGGTCAACGGCTCGCCCGCACGGAATGTACCGTCCGGATATCCTTTCAGCCAGCCGGAGCGGCTGCCGGCCAGGATTGATGCCTCAGCCCAATGACCTGCGATGTCGCGGAAGTCAGACTCCCCAGTCGTCCCGCCACTAGCCGCTTCGCCATCTTCTGCCGTCCGATCCATCCAAGCCGACCATCTGTCCAGCAGCGCGGCCAGTTCCCCTCTGCTCACGAAGCGGTCAGGGTGGAACGTCCCGTCCTCATAGCCTTCCAGAATACCTGCAGCGATGAGCTTGCTCACCTCCTTCTCGCTCCAATGACCTGCTAAGTCGGACAAGGGGTTCCCGGCCGTCAGACCGGATAGCTTGGACTCGCTCAAACGTACCAGCATCGCGGCCAGCTCAGCTCTGGTGACCGATTGACCCGGACGGAAGGTTCCATCCTCGTAGCCCGATATATAAGCTGGCTCCGCTGCTTTAGCAGAAGGCAGACGCAGGACGGTAAACGTGCTGAACTTGCTGACCTGAATCTGCACGGCTGCCGGTTGTCCGGCATTCCCTGCCGCTACCTTGCCTGGCTTCACGACCTTTTCCCCGTCGCTATGCTCCACATAAACGGCATATTGCGCTTCCTCGCCCTTGCTACTGTGACCGGCGGCGTCCCCCGCAAGAGGGAATTGCAGCCAGCTTTGTTCGCCTGTGAAGTTCGTCTCGATCCGAATCGGCGTACCGATCCAGGCCGGACGAGCTCCGGAAGTCAGACGTTGAACCCCTTGGTCCGCGATTAGTCGCGCCAGCGTCTGAGCTCTATCCTGTTCATCCGCAAGCGGTTCTACACGTATGCTGATCCCCTCCGAGCGGCCCTTCAGCCCTTCGAGGGAAGAGGCTGGCAGCTCAAGCGCGGCACCAGGGAAATTCAATTCGAGGGTGGTACCGGCTGACGCCATCTCTCTGACCGTCCTTGCATCAAGCTTCAGCTCGTAGGCATCGGCCTGATCGCTGCCGGACGAGGCTACCTTCAGCAGGATGCGTCCCAGCTTGCCGCTGCGCGCCTGATCCACAGCCTTGCTTAGCTGATCAAAGCCCAGTACAACCGAATCCAGCTTCCTGCCGTCTGCCAATGTGCTGCGGACGGGCTCCGTGCTCACCGTAACGCCGTTGTTCTCCACAGCCGTGGCTGGGGAAGGGGACGCGCCGCCGCCTGACGGCGACCCGGAAGATCCGGTCGATCCGGACGACTCTTCATCCTGCTTACTTTGAGCTTCCCGACGGATACGTACCTCGTACGTTTTTTCGGTATGCCCGTCTGGTGCTGTCACAGAAGCTTTCCATACATTCTCCCCTACACTCAGGGCGAATGGGCCTGTCTTTTCGCCGCTATTCGCGACTATCCCGTTGATCGTCAGCTCGGCTCGCTGCTGCTGAGTTTCGGCTTCGGCAACAATCTCGGTCACGCTATACGGCACAGAGACCGAATAGCTGCCTGTCTGCGGATCGAATGCCGGGGTAAGCGCCAGTTCGGTACCGCCTGCCCACAGCGTCAGCTTGCGGAGCGAGGCATCGTCGGAGTCCGCACGGTCTACCAGAACCGTATAAGTGCGTCCTTCGCTTCCGTCATGCGGGGTTACATGTACCCGTATCGTGTTGCTTCCCGTCTGCAGAGCTACAGGCACCTCCATGCCGCCCTCCGTCTGGATGCCGTTGACCGTTACCCGGGCCATCGGGTCGCCAGCCGTTGCGCTTACAGCCGTCTCATAGACGCTGCTGCTGACCGTCGCACGATAGATAGACACATCCGGAGAGAAGGATGGTGTCACTTCAATACCTGCGAGCTTCAGGGACGCCAGGTCGGACCGGTCCGACCGTTTCCGGGTGACGCGTAACTGGTAACTGGCGGTATCCCCGTTCTGAGCCTCGACACCGATCACGATATCCTGATCGCCCCAGTTCAGATCGATGTTCTCCGATACGCTGCCGCGCGCCAGAGGAGAGCCATTCACCGTCACTTTGGCTAGCGGGTCTTCAGCCAAGGCGCTTACGCTCACGCTGTACACGCTGGCAGAGACGGTTGCCGAGTAGCTGTCAATGTCTGGTGAGAACGCAGGCGCAATGGCCGTTTCCATCAGCTGAAGCGATGCAAGCTTTGTAAGGTTCGGCAAATCCCGGATCACCGTAATCGTGTACGAGCGCGGAGTCCCGTCCTGGGCCTTCAGCGACACCGTGATCACATTCTCGCCGACCGAGAGCGGAATGTCCGCCGACAAGGTGCCGCTGACGACTGCGGCTGCATTCACGGCGATAGCCGAATGCTTGGCGGCTGCGGTCGGCAGAACCTTGACGCTCGACGTAGCGTTCGGTACGCGTACGGTATAGCTGTCCACCGCAGGATCGAAGGCAGGTGACAACGTCCCTCCGGCTACCTTCAGATCGGCAAGCGCCGCATCCGACGATGGATTCACAACCAGATAAGGCTCGTAGCCGGCCGTTTCTTTGGAGTAAAACTGAACCAATGTACTTTTGGTCGTATCGTCAGCCAGACGCAAGGTGACGACACCATCCGTTTGCGTCTTCACAAATGAAGTCACATCCAGGCTGTACCAGCCCGCCTGGCGGATTTTTAGCGTTCCCACCTTAGCAACAGAAGGGGTGGAAGGCTTATTCGTCCAATTAATCGTTCCTTCGCTCCAGTTGTCTGCATCATATCCCGCTACGGTGACATCGACATTGGCCGCTATCGCAGCAGGTGCGTAGACATTCAACGTCACTTGCTGGATGGGATCGGTATATTTCCGAAGATCGAATTTGACAAAGGACATCCGGTCCCCGCCGCCTGCAGCGTTGGGAATATCGACGATATCCAGCGTCGGCTCCGTCCCGTAGTTCGCCGATACCGCATTCTGGAAGACATACGCATCCTCAACCGCCTTAAAGACATTATCGACCGGTCCCGATCGGTTAATCGTCACGGTATAGCTGTCTGTAATGGAGTCAGGGCCGAAGGTCTGGATGACAATCCGGTTCTCTCCCTCATGCAGAGGAATCGTCGGGGATGCCGTTCCGCTCGCAACCATATGACCGTTGACAGCAATCGTGGTACCGCTTTTCTCTGCGGTCGGCGTCAAGCGCAATGCCGTTTCATTCGCCGGAATGGTAGCCGTGTAGTGGGCCTTGTCGGCAGAGAAAGCTTCTGTCAATGCGCCGGCGCTCAAAGCTAGCTGGCTCAACCGAACACGCGGCGTTGCGACGGCCGTATGAGGTCTGTCGTAAGCTTGCGCCCAGTAATAGCCCGATGCGGCAACCCGGCGCGGCTCGAAGCCGATCTGGTAGCCTTTCGGAATTTGCTCCGAGGTTAACGATACTTTGCCGTCTGCGGAACTAAACGCGCCCACGTACTTGCCGCCTGCGAACGTGAACCGTCCATTCACCTCAGCAACCAAAGGCTGCAGCGTGTCCTTATCCACCACCGTCAGATGGGCGGCTGCATTGGTGGCGCCTCTGATGATCTGGATCGACGATACGATCATCGGCTTCAAATCCGTATGGCCTGTTGTCGCCTTCGTCTGAGCCGAAGCCGGACCGATATTGCCCTTCAAGTCGATAGCCGCCACTTTGTAATAGTAGGTTGTGTTCGGCAGCAGGCCGATATCCTTGAACGACAGGCTTCTGGACGTGCCGGCTATCAGCTCCGGACTCGGTATAAACTCGGGGGTCGTGCTGCGGTAGACGATGTACCTTTCGATCTCGCCGTTATCATAGGCTCTTCCATAGGACAAGGTAATCGTCTGATAATCCTGCGCGGCAGCTGTCGGATTCACCGACACCGCGCTAGGCGGCTCGTTATCCGCAGGCGGTTCCCAGAATACGCCGTCCGGGCCCCAATGAGAAGGCAGCCAGCGAATCGAATCGTAGTGATGCATCGCAATGCCGCCGAATGAAGGGTCGCCCGCAAAAGCAGCGTACACTTTATCCAGCTCCTGCTCCATCACGATTCGCCCTTCTTCTCGGAAAGTAATCGTCTCCGGGTCGCCGCTGTTGGCGATATCGAGCGTTTCCACGCCGATTACGACGGAATTCGGCTTGCCGATCTTGTTGGCATAAGCGATCTCTCCAGCCGCTCCGGCAATGATGCCCGCCGAACCGTCGGCCGTATCCCGATAGTCCATGATGGAGATGTAGTCCGTAATATCCTGGACATGCTCCGACAACCATTTCGTTTCGCCGTTCCACGTAATTTCCTTCGATTGATCGGAGGTATCATACCACTTGGGTATCGCCGGTCCGACCGGGGCATTCATGCCCGTGGCATTGCGGCGCTCCATCATGCGTGCCATCAGATCCAGGTACTGGATCTGCAGCGATGGGTACTGCAGCTTGAAGTCCGGCGAAATATACGGCTCGATGTCCACATTGACGCCATCAAATCTTTCATTCGGCTCTGAGCTGATATTGTAGTTCAACACCTGCTCGAAATGGGCGATCGCCACATCGTGATATTCGCTATACGCTCCGAGGAACGGCGGCGAGGTTCCGCCCGCAATACATGCCTGTACCTGATATCCGCGGTCATGGGCCCACGCGATGAAATCCCTCAGCCGGTCGCGGCCATCCTCAAGAATGTCCATGCCGGCATACGGACCTACGGCAAAGTACAGCACCTTTACCGGTTCGGAGTCGAACGTCTCCGTATCCTTTAGCAGCGCATCCAGCACGTTCCGCGAGCCCGGATTCATCAAAATATTGTAGGTAGCCGCTTCCCACAGCCACATGGAGCGATCCTGATTTTCTATCTTGAGCGTCTCATTCGTGCCTGCTCCGACCTTCGCATACGTAGTAAGCGAGGAGCCCTTCTTGCCCGACTGACTGAACGCTCTAGCTTCAATACTGCTAGTCTTGTCGCCGATACCCTGCGTATTCCAGTCAAGCTTGTACTCGGACCCGTCCAAAGCCGCTTCCTGCCAGGCTCCCCCGTTGATTCGCACCTCGACCTTTTGGATCGGCGAGTCCGATAGCGCTTTCACTCGAATCGGCACTATCCCGCTAAGCGATATCCCTTCGCCGGGGCTTACGATCGTTACCTTGGGCGCCGAAGCTGCGGTATTGTTCACATTCAACGTAAGGACAGGGCTCCAGACGCCATACCGGGTTTCTACATCAAGCCCCCGCGCATTGAGCTGAACGGGACCGCTGTATCCGGTCGTATTGAAATCATAATGCCAGGTTCCGGTATTGTCCCCGTCCGGATCATAGGTCTGCACATCTACCTGTCGGCTTCCCCCTATAAACAGTTTGAGCTCGTACACCTGCGTGTACGTTCCCGAGATCCGAACAATTCCCGCTCCAACCGTCGCTCCATCAGCAGGAGCGTCGATCGTAATACCTGAGGCTGCATACACCTTGGATACGGCGGACAGCCCTCCAGGAATCGCGAGAGCGAGCGTCAGCATAAGTACCAGATGCAACCGGAACAGCCTTTGCCACATACTATCACCCTTTTCATCAGTCTTGGCCTAGTTGACCAGCGCTTTCATCCACTTCCTCATCCTAGCAAGCGTTTACATGACCTGAATATCTTCAAGTTGTTCACGAGGTAAACAATTATTTCGAATCTGAACAATTGTAGATGTAGCGTACAATCGGCAGGTCCCGCTTTAGCGTTCCGAAACCTCTCGATAGAGCCGCTAGGTTGCCTGGATCATCAGCAGGACTCTTCATTCAGCAAATTTCCTATGAGACCAGGTATCCCTTTGTTTCATAGAAGTAACGGACAGGATAACATGGCATAGCAAAAGAACCTCCACTCCTGTGGGGGCTCTTAACTTATTCGGAACTCACCTAATGACCTTCGTCACGTAAAACTACTTTGGGAACAAAGCGAACAAAGATAAATTCTCCTGCAAGCTCGACAATCGTTGGCATTATGATAATGGATGCTACTGCCGACAGCTCTAACAGGAGTTGACCTCCACTATGAGTTTTCCTAGAAGACAGTTGGAATCCTATAGCCAGCAGAATACGATGATGATCAGAAATGCTTCTATAAAAGTTCCTGGATTTACAGCTTCAGATGCTTTTTTTCCATGAAAACCCATAGATAAACGGTAATACAATTTATTTGTGTCACGAAAGTATAGGTGTCAATAAGAGTTTTACTTTATTAACATTTTTTACCAATTAACTCAGAACCCTCTTTATTTCTGTTTTCTTCGATATTTAAACCAATTAATTAAGATATATGTAACTGGGAACAGAATACAATAAATAGCCAGTAATGCTGATTTGTTTGTCATTTCAATATTAGATTTCAGTATTGGATAAAATAATATACCAATAACGATTATAAACACTATCCATTTTGTCGGATTACTTACATCACCCTTTATTTTCCTTGTCAAAAAATCGAAAAAACTTTCCATGATAATCCTCCTATACCTATACTTGCTACTCCATATTACTCCATATAAGGAAAATTCGGAGAATATAAACGCAAACTGGGACTGAACCGCATTCGTGCTCCAAAGCGGAGAGTAGTCTGACCGTCATTGCCAATCAGTTCCTCGTCATGAACTTGGAGAGGCGGTTACGGACTCTCTTTTTGCTTTTTTTCAGGATTTTTTGGCCTTGACGGGCTTCGTTTCGGCTAGGCGCAGTTCGGATCTTGTTCAGCAAGCCCTAATATAGATGTTGAATGAAAAAGGGTACGGAAGGGTCCGGCAATTGGTAGCTGCTCCGTTAATTCCATATTTTGAATGGACAAGATTCTGTCTACTTTCAAATTTTGAACGAATCGTAATGAATCAATAGTTTCCTGTTTTCACTTTACGTCTAATGACTAAGCTTCCGATTAACCCAAGTACAACAATCCAAATCGCCAAGTCAATCAACTGGCCTTTGAATTGCATGAACTCCTTCCCTTTTTCTGTCCCGTCCAGAATATCCATGAAGGCCTTTTGCGGGATGATGCTGATCAATCCGTCGATCAAGCTGTTGTTGACCTTAAAGGAAACTAAGCAGGTACCCAGCAGAGAAGTGATGATGGCAATCAAACTTGCGGTTAAGGAAACGTTCTGCTTCAGAATCGAAGACATGAAGATGCCAAACGCAGTTCCAAGAGCAGTCACAATAGCGATCATTATCGCCAGCAACCCTAGGCTAAATCCGATGTCGACCCCGAAAACTTCCTTCGTAATAGCCAGCGCCAAAAATGTGGGGATATACAAACAAACAAATGTGAAAATCCCCTGTGTAAAGATGTACATCGTCTCATTTACCGGCGCCATCAAAATTCTTCCGAAGGTTTTGAGGCTTCTATCTTCGGTATAAAGCAAAGTTAAGGCAACGCCCTGCATCAAAACAATCATGACAATAAAACCCAAGACTTTCGCCCCAAGGCCGCGCTGTTTATCTTCCTTGCCGTATTCGTCGGGGCTTTCCTTTTTGTTAAAGTAGTTGGATATAATTTCTGTGCTCTCTTTACTTTTGATTACAGTAGCGACGTCATAGGTGCCATCCTGCTTTTTCTCCACGATTGCATCATAATGACCCAGAATTAAATCCGAAAATACCGGTTTGTCTTTTAACGCAATAATCGAAAATTTATCATTTTCCGGAAAATCATGTGCGCTCCGCGCGTCTTCTGTGACAAACGCGATTTTTGATTTCATCTCCAGCCGGTTGGATAGTAACACCGTTGCCAGAATGGTAATAGGAATAATGATGAGTGCGACAACAAAAATTTCTTTCTTGAATTTAATCCTATCCAATTTATTCTTGAATAACGGTATAAAATTCATTACAGATATTCCTCCGGTTTAAAAATAAATTGGCCGATAAGGGTAAAGAAAATGGAGAAGATCAGCAGACAAGCGATAACTGGCAGGAACAAGCTGAAATTGTTGTCATAAATGATCTGAAATGCCGATTGTAGGACCCACTTAGCGGGTGATAGTTGAGCTATTGTCTGCATGACTGTTCCAAAATGACCAATAGGGCTGAATACACCACCAAAAAAGATAAAGAGGATAGAGATGATCGGCATGACGGCATTCGCCCGTTCCTCGCTTTTAAAAATAACGACAACCAGCGCGCCTAAAGAGCAGCCGAATAACGCGAGAATGTCGATCAGTGCAATAACATAAAAGATATTATTCCCGCCAAAATTGCTCTGAAACACATACTGTTCAATCAAGCATAACAAGGTGAAGGCGATAACACCGAAGATGAAAGTGGACAGCAGCTTTGATAAATAAATCTCAGCTTTGCTAACCGGAGCGTAGGCAATACGCAGGTTCCCCCTCTTCACCTTTTCTTCCATAAAGGTATTCGTTACGGTCATAGAGATCAGGATAGAAGATAAAGTCATGGTAGCGACCCCATAGTAGTCAAAGGAATTGATCGTTCCTCCAAACTGGCCGCTTGTAACCAGACCGAAACCGCCCCATATCATCATTTGCCCTACCGTATTGATCATAACGAGCATCGGGTTTCTGCATATATTCAAAAAGTCAAACCAAACGATTCTCATAAAATTCATGTGAAGGTACCCCTAATCTCTTAAGTTTTTCCCAGTCAGCTCAAGGAATGTTGTTTCCAATGAAGCCTCTATACGGCTCATATTATGAATTTTGCAATCACTTGAGGTGATGACGCCTATGATACGATTGAGATTTTCTTTGGACTTTCTAGAGGTAACCTCAATCATATGCTCCGACAGACGTACTTTCGTGACACCGTCTATTTGATGGAATGCCGATTCGATTAGATCCTGGGTATGCTCTACAGTGAAGGTATAGGTTATCTCATCGCTTACCCTCTGGTTCAACTCTTCTTTTGTACCCTCCGCAATAATTTGTCCTTCGTTAATAATCAGGATCCGGTCGGATATGGCCTCTACCTCTTCCATGTAGTGAGTCGAATAAATCACCGTTGCACCTTTCTGCTTTAGAACCTTGATGGATTCCAAGATATGACTTCTGGATTGAGGGTCGATGCCCACTGTCGGCTCATCCATGATAATCAGCTCAGGCTGATGAGCGACTCCGCAAGCAATGTTCAATCTTCTTTTCATACCGCCTGAGAACGTTTTGGGCTTATGGTTCTTCTTATCATAGAGACCTACCAGTTCCAGTGCGGCCTTCACTTTATCCTCCAATTCTTGGCCCTTCAGATTATAAAGACTTGCAAAGAATCTCACATTCTTCTCAGCTGAAATCTCTTCATAAATGGCGAGATCCTGAGGCACAACCCCAATGTGATGCTTGATGGACTTCGCATTTTTCTTCAGAGGCGTTCCCAGTATTGTAACTTCGCCCTCACCCGCTGATAAAATGGTCGATAAAATATTCATCATTGTACTTTTTCCAGCTCCGTTAGGACCCAGAAACCCCAATATTTCCCCTTTGTTTACAACAAAATTAAGACCATTCACCGCTTTTTTGTCACGGTAGCTCTTGTGTAGATTACTCACAACCACTGCATGTTCCATTACATTCCCTCCCAAATTTCTCTCCAAAGTATTACCTAAGACTACTAAGCTCCTAATGTCCATATCCCGTTACTTAAGAATTCGAGTCCGGCACTTGTGCATTTCGTCGTGTAGTGAATTCTTCCATTGCCTTCTTCGTCATCTCATCCTGTTCATCTCCCATTTGAATCGTAATGTTTTCCTCGAATCCCTCCTGCTTCTCGCCATCAAACTGATATAGCTTTTTCAACAGAGTCCATAATTGCTCCAGCTCTTCCTTGGAGAAATTTCTGGAAAGATCGGCTAAGAAGTGAATCGACCTTTCCCCGCATTGCAGAAGAACCTTTTTCCCGGACTCCGTGATTTTGATATTCAAAGCACGTCGATCCAGGAGACTTGGTATAGCAACTACATACCCTTTACTTTCGATTGAAGAAATCAGATGTCTTGCACTCTGCTTGGTCGTACCTAATTTCTTGGCGATGTTGATGATCGTGGCCTCTTCTTCCGGCAAGTGAATGATAGCCATCATAATCATGAACTGTCTTGATGTAATGTCCTCAAAATAAGTATCGCCTATAGTCTGGATTTTGTTGGAAACCGCAAAGAGAGTTCCATAAATTTGCTGAATTAAAAATAGTTCTACTTGAATATCCAAGTTGCTCACCTCAAAATAGACATCATGCTGTTTAACTCAGAGTATCAGGGTAGTATAATTTTGTCAATTTAATTATTTTTTCTCAAATTTTAATCAAATTTCTTCGCTAAATTCATTACGGTAGCACTACAACTACTAATGGAGATCACTAGCGTTGCATTAATCTTCTCTGAATCTTCACAATTTTCTATCATTTAACTATCTGAACAGAAAAAAGATCCCTTACAATGGAATGGCAGGTAGTACTGTCCATAATCCACCGAAAAGGATCTA
>NZ_WUWM01000023.1 GCF_009846885.1 Paenibacillus puerhi | reverse complement strand
GACCGGGATGGACGTACCGCTGGTGTACCAGTTGTCTCGCCAGAGGCACGGCTGGATAGCCAAGTACGGCAGGGATAAGCGCTGAAAGCATCTAAGCGTGAAGCCCCCCTCAAGATGAGATTTCCCAATTCGTAAGACCCCTTGTAGACGACGAGGTTGATAGGTTCGGGGTGGAAGCGCGGCAACGCGTGTAGCTGACGAATACTAATCGGTCGAGGGCTTATCCAAGTAAGCTAACAGCATTCAGCATGCTTAGTTTCGCATCCAGTTTTCAAGGTGCAAGCCTTGAAGCGCGGGGATATTTTCTCGCAGAGATTTCAGAGGAGTTCTCCTCGAAAAATCCAAGCTTCCGAAGTAGTTTCACTTCGTGAAACTTGTAGGTTTGGTGATGATGGCGGAAGGGAACCACGCGTACCCATCCCGAACACGAACGTTAAGCCTTCCAGCGTCGATGGTACTTGGACCGAAGGGTCCTGGGAGAGTAGAACGTCGCCAAGCCAATAAAAGCCCCTAATTAGCGGGCTTTTTTTGTTTTCTGCTAAGATGCGGAAGGAAAGCGACCGGTTTAAGCAGATAGCCTTACGGTTCTTAATGATTTGTTACTTACTAATTATATAAAAGTAATTGACTTTTATAACTGTAACAAATATAATAACAGAAAAGAAGCGATTTTGGTTGACGATCATTTCTATATATACCAAATTATTAGAAAGAGGTGAATGGTGATGTCGCAAGCGAATCCATTCGATATCATAGTTGAGGGAGATTGGGTGTGCGGTTCCTCTCCTTCGGATGAAAAATATATCGGCTATGTGGAGGCCGTTGACGAGAGTGGTCTCTTGCTTATAAGGGTAACGCAAAGCGATCACGAAGCGCTTGTCGATACAACCTTGCAGGCAGGCCGTACTAAAACAAAGAAATTACCTGAACGTTCGGCTTCAACGCGGGAAGAACTTCGCAGTCTTATCGATCTGGCCCTTCTTACGCATGATAAGGAATGGTTTGAAGAACTGAAGACAAGACTGGCTGCAGCCGAACCTATCAAGCAAGCTTCTCCTAATGAGAAAGCGCCAAAGATCCATCCCAGATGGAACGACACACTTTATAGAAGTTAACAATAGACATTCAGAGCGCTTAAACAATAAAAGGAACGGACCCTAATAAGGTTCGTTCCTTTTATTGTTTAAGCGGGACAATAGCTTGGCTAAACAAGATTTTTTGTGCATACTTATGAGGAGGAGCAGCAAGGAGGAAAAGCAGCATGAATGTTTTGGTTATCGATCTCGAATTCAATGGACGAAGACATTATGATATCTATCCGATGGAAATTATAGAAATTGGGGCTGTGAAGATCGACGCGGAGGGACATATTCTCGATACCTTTCAGAGCTATGTATGCCCGCGTTTTCCGATACATGAGTTTGCGCTAGACTTTTGCGGGATCGAGCGGGACACGCTTTCCCAAAGTAAGTCGTTCACGGAAGTGATCGGACATTTCCGAGCATTTTGCGGCGAACCCTGCAAGCTGATAGCTTGGGGAGGTACCGATTTCTTCCATCTGCTCGTGGACTGCAAATCAAATGGCATTCCGACAAGCTGGCTAACACATATGATCGATATGTCCAAGTTCTATAATGGAGGACTTCAGCAAGCACTGACGGAGCATCATATGGAGTTTTCAGGGAAGCAGCATTCGGCTTTGGATGATGCTTTGCATGCTCACCAGTTGCTATTATTGCGCAAGGATATCATTCAATTGGAGAGCAATTACAAACCTGATGCTGTGAAAATCAGCACGGGCGGCATCAAGAAAAAAATCAGCTTGTCCTTGAGCCAGGCGGTGCATCAAAACCAAGTACTGACCTGGGATCAATTTTATCGGGATGAAGAGACCCAGCGATATATTTCCATCATGAGGCTGACGGAGACGGAGATCGGCTACGTGGAGCAACTGTTTCAGCTTCATTATAAACAGGCGTACGGGAGAAGAGTGAGGGCAAGACTGCGGTCCCTAGGCGTAGAAATATAGGTAAAAAGCCCGTCTCATGGAGGAGACAGGCGTGGATGGCGGTTGCTTATCGCGGCTCATTAACCTAAATAAAGCATGGATAGTTCCTTAGTTTGTCGATTTTTCGCTACGATTTCGTCGCGTCGCGGCATCGGCTCCCAGGAATGGACGGGATCAAGCCAAGTGTCCGGAATATGTTCTTCACAGTGCGGCTGCCAGGACTTCAGCCAATCTGAAGGTAAGAAACAAGGGGCTTGCGTGTTTACGGCATCCAGCAGCGGATGTCCGCTCATCTCCAGCCAGGCCAGACTCCAAGCACGAGGAACTACGCGCCAGATGTCATAGCCTCCGCCACCAAGCGCCACCCAGCGTCCGCCGCAGTAACGATGGGCTAGCTCGTGGATAACCCGCGGCATCTCCCGGTATATATCCATACTGCAATGAATATGGGCCAAGGGATCGAAGGCATGCGCGTCACAGCCATGCTGCGAAACGATTAGATCGGGCTTGAAATGCTCGACAGTGCGGTTAAGCACTTCAGTAAAGCATTCGAGCCACGACTCATCCTCCGTAAACGGTTCCATAGGAACATTCACATTCATTCCGAAGCCTGAGCCTTCCCCGCGTTCATTAACCGCTCCTGTCCCCGGAAATAAATATTTGCCAGTCTCATGGATGGAGAACGTACAAACATCGGGGTCCGTATAAAAGCTCCATTGCACGCCATCCCCATGGTGCACGTCGGTATCGATATAGAGCACTCTGGCACCATAGACGGCCTTGGCATGAGCAATAGCGACCGCTGCATCATTGTAGACGCAGAAGCCTGCGCCCTTGCTGGGAAGAGCGTGATGCAGTCCACCGCCCAAATGCATCGCATGAAGCGCTTCGCCACTCATCACGGTGTCTATGGCATAGACGGAACCGCCGACGAGCTGAAGGGTAACCGTATGCATATCAGGAAAGTAAGGCGTATCTTCCGTATCGAGTCCGTAACGGCCTGCTTTTTCGATCCAGCAGTCTTCAGGGGGATTGGGGCTAAGTCCTTTGACGCAATCCAAATATTCCTGGCTATGCACACGCAGCAGCTGCTCTTCAGTTGCGGAAGGAGGCGTCCGCATACAGGAATCCGGCAAAGCGCCGGCCTTCTTCAGCAAATCTACAGTTACTTGCAGACGCTTCTGGTTAAACGGATGATTGTCGTTAAATCGATAGGCGGTTTCCCGTTCGTCATAAATAAACAGGGCGTTGGTTCTCATGTCTTGCGCCTCCATCAGTACATAAACCGCTGCCGGAAACGGACTCGATCGAACTGCTCGACGGAGGACAGCGGTACGTTTTTGCCGATCCGGACCATTAGACAGTTAGCGGGATGTGAGCAAATCTCCGGATCGTCGGTAGCAAACCAAACCATATCTACGCATTTCATCAGCTTTTCCATCATTTCGCGGTATTGCCATACATTAAGCCCGCTTTTTTCTAAATCCCAATGCCAGTAATACTCGGTTGTGAAGGTGATGACATTCTCAAGCTGATCGCCGAGGAAAGCCGTCCGGATCATATGTTTGCCAAGTCCGACACCGCGGTAGTCATCCGCGACCTCGATCGCACCCAGCTCGATCAGATCCTCCATCTGGCCCTCCGACCATCTCTCCAGCTCATCAGGATAATGGAAGGTTACATAACCGACAATCTGACTGCCGTGACGCGCGAGAATAATGCGGCCCTCGGGGAGCTCGGATATTTCGACGAGCGCTACAAATTGCTCTTTGGGCCGACGAAATGCGTCCAGGTCCGGATGCATGTCGTAGGTACGCAGTCGATCTGACGGAACGGGGCCTTCCACAACAAGCTCACTGTCCTGATAAGGGATGGTGAAGGAATGGTATTGTTTAAAATGTTCCATGATAGCGCATCCTCTCCCAACAGAACTTTCGCTGTTAAGCATAACAAATTAATAGTCGAATAGAAAGGGTTGTGTTATAATATCACATGTGTGTCTCATGAAAGCGTTTTAAGTAATTGTAAATTAGATGGAAAATCGGGAGGTAAGTGGCATGGATCAAGCAAGTGTAGAAAGTATTGCACCTGTATCAAAAACTTCGAACATGAAAAGCTACGAAGAAGAACGTGCCGGTTTTAGCTGGGAAGCGATCGAAAAAACGTTCTCCTGGTCCGACACGGGTAAAGTTAACATGGCCCATGAAGCGATTGACCGTCATGCGAATTCCGAAAGAAAAGATAAAGTAGCGTTGTACTATAGCGATGACAACAGGGACGAACAATACACTTACCTCGATATGAAGCGGCAGTCCAATCGATTTGGAAACGTCCTGCGCAAGCTGGGCGTAGGCAAGGGCGAACGTATCTTTATTTTCATGCCAAGAACGCCAGAGCTGTATTTCTCGCTTCTAGGCTCATTAAAAGTCGGAGCGATCGTCGGTCCGCTATTTGAAGCCTTCATGGAAACGGCGGTCAGGGACCGTCTGGAGGATAGCGAGGCGGTCGCCATCATCACCACGCCTTCTCAATTGTCCCGGGTTCCTGTGGAGCAGCTACCGAAGCTGAAGCATGTGATATTGGTCGGACATGATTTGGAGCTGGCGGAAGGACAGCTTGATTTCCATAAAGAGATGGCGGAGGCTTCCGAAGAGCTCGAGCTTGAATGGGTGGACCGCGAGGACGGCCTGTTGATTCATTATACTTCGGGCTCCACCGGTAAGCCGAAGGGAGTCGTCCATGCCCACAATGCGATGATCCAGCACTACTACACCGGCCGCGTCGTTCTGGATCTTCAGGAGCAGGACGTATACTGGTGTACGGCTGACCCGGGCTGGGTGACAGGTACGTCTTACGGGATCTTCGCGCCTTGGCTGAATGGAGCGACCAATGTGGTCCGCGGCGGACGCTTCAGTCCCCAGGATTGGTACAATACGATTCAACGATACAAAGTTTCGGTATGGTACAGCGCGCCTACAGCTTTCCGGATGCTGATGGGAGCTGGGGATGAGACGGTAAAGCAGTTCGACCTGTCGTCGCTGCGTCATGTGCTCAGCGTAGGCGAGCCGCTTAATCCTGAGGTCGTTCGCTGGGGCTTGAAGGTGTACAACCAGCGCATACACGATACATGGTGGATGACGGAGACCGGCGGGCAGTTGATTTGCAACTATCCCTGCATGGCGATTCGTCCGGGTTCTATGGGCAAACCGGTGCCGGGCGTTGAGGCAGCCATTATCGATGATGCAGGCAATGTGCTGCCGCCGCTTCGTATGGGCAATCTGGCGATCAAAACTCCTTGGCCGTCGATGATGCGCAAGATTTGGAATAACACCGCCAAGTTTGAGGAGTATTTCCGGATTCCCGGCTGGTATATTTCCGGTGATTCGGCTTATATGGATGCGGACGGTTACTTCTGGTTCCAAGGACGGATCGATGATGTGATTAACACGGCCGGCGAACGCGTAGGCCCATTCGAAGTGGAAAGCAAGCTTGTGGAGCATCCGGCGGTTGCGGAGGCAGGCGTAATCGGCAAACCCGACGCGATGCGCGGGGAGATCATCAAAGCGTTCATCGCGCTGCGGGAAGGCTACACCCCATCGGATGAATTGAAAGCCGATATTTCCAAATTCGTTAAAGTAGGTCTGTCCGCTCACGCGGCACCTCGTGAGATCGAGTTCAAAGATAAGCTTCCAAAGACGCGAAGCGGGAAGATTATGCGCCGTGTCCTGAAAGCCTGGGAGCTTAACTTGCCTACAGGAGATCTGTCGACCATCGAGGACTAAGCTACAGGAGACCTGAGCTCATAAGACTGAAGTACCCGATTAAATGACGAATGCTCATACAAAACAGCCCCCAACCACGTTAACCCGTGGATTGGGGGCTGTTTGCGTTTTTGCTTCCCTAATTGGACTTTTTAAAGGGTGTGGCAGCGGAAGGCTTGGAATCTCCATGCTCATTAGTCGCCGTAATCCGGTAGAACCCTTCGGTCGAAACGGCGTAATACCGGAACTGCGTAGCCTGCTTCACGGTGCCCAGCTTGGTGAATTCGCCTGTTTCCTTCTCACTGAAGTATACCGTGTACGACTTTACTTTCTCTTTGTCGGCATTGGCTTTCCAGTTTAACTCAATGCCTCCGCCTGTCGATTTGACCGAAGGTGTTGAAGGGACCGAGGGAACGGTTTTCCATTCTTCTTTTCCTTGGTCAGACTTGTCGGTAGAGTTGACTCCGAGCTTGCTATTGTCCGTTGAATCGCCTACTGCCGGGTGGGGAGCAACGCCAGCGGGATCGATCGTACCGTCGCTTTCCGGCGACAGGAATAATAAATCCATAGAGGTTCCATCCGTATAAGCGGCTTTGCTAGGGACGGATTCTTGGCCCGCCACATCGACGGCCGTGACGTAATACCCGTAGAGGCCGGCTCCTACCTGGTCCGTAAACTTCGTTTCCTGATCAGCCAGCAATATTTTACCGGAAACCCTCTGGTAGCTTCCATTGTTCGAAGAGCGGTAAAGCCGGTAGCCAACCGTATCCTCGCTGGAGCTTGCCTGGAAGGTAACGACACTCGTATTGCCAGCATGTGTAGCAACGACGGTTGTCGGAGGCACCGGAGGCTTGCCGTCATCGGTACGCGGGTCCGTCTCGGAAGGAGCGTCATCACTGAAATCCCTAGGCTTGTAGAAGTCTATGCTTCGCTTGCGGTCTGCCGGAAGACGACTCATGATGGACTCGATTTGCTTAAATATTTCGTTTAACGATTTTTCGCGTTTAATGACGGTTTTCTCCGTGACAAATTCCGAAGGAGTTCCGGATTGAGCGATATAATTCAGACCATTAAACGAAATAATGGGAAGCTTCGTCAGCACTTGATCTTCCTCGGTGGGTATGAATTTTTTATTGAAAATATCTTTGTTCAGCTTGCCGGCTGCGCTGATAGCATCGCTTGGCAGCTTGCCAGACAGGCTGGACACGGTCATGTCGACGATATTAGGCGGACGTTTGAACTCCTTGGTCGTGAACAATTCGGGATGCTTGGCGATTGCTTCATTCATCGCCATGGCCCAGACATCCTTTGCCCGATTGGTCCCGCCGCTTTTCTTGGTCAGCTTATGGATAGGCAGCTCATAGCCTACCCAGACGCCCAGCGTTACATCAGGCGTATAGCCCATAAACCAGGCGTCGGCATCATCCTGCGTCGAGCCTGTCTTGCCGACGATAGGGATTTTATTATAGTGCTTGTACTTGGTCTTCAAGTCCGTAGCGGTTCCCGATGTAATAACCGTACGCATCATATCCGTCATCAGATAAGCCGTTTCCTGAGAAAAAGCGGTAGTCGGCTTGCTTTGGTGCTCGAAGACGACTTGACCGTTCGAATCCGTAATTTTGCGGATCATAAACACTTCGTTGTAAACGCCTTGGTTGCCGATGGTGGAATAGGCGCTGGTCAACTCTTTGACGGTAACTCCATATTTAAGTCCGCCGATGACGCCAGTCTGGGCGACATAGTCCGCTTCCGTGACGGATTGAATCCCCATCTTTCTCGCGAATTCCCATGCTTCCTTGATACCGACCGTTTCTATAAATAGCCGGATCGCCGGAATATTATAGGACTGATTGAGCGCATGCCTGGCGGTAACAAGACCGTGGTAGCCGTCATCCCAATTTTCCGGGATATGGTAACCGGCCTTCGTGCCGTCCTTCAGCACGATCGGGATGTCGTCGATAACCGTCGCCGGTTGAATCGCTCCTTTCTCGAGAGCAGGAAGGAAGGCGGCAATCGGCTTCATGGTTGAACCAGGCTGGCGGAATGCTTGGGTGGCATGGTTCAGCTGCTCCTTGAAGAAATCACGACCCTCCAGCATCCCCAGGATGGCTCCGCTCTTATTCTCAATCATCACGGCGCCGACCTGCTCGATGCCTTTGACCTTGTCATCCGGCGTAAAGTTCTTCTCATTCTGAGCGATTTCGCGCATCGACTCGTAGATGTCTTTGTCGATCGTGGTGTATACATGATAGCCTCCGCGGCTAAGCTTTGCCTGGATGCCTTTGAGCGCTTCATTGTAAGCATCCGGATTTTTTTCGGCGCTCAGGTTTGGCTGTTCTGCCTTCAAGAGCGCTTTGGCAGCTTCCTTCTCCACCTCGATCATCAGGTATGGATAGGTCGAGTAAGCCTTCTTTACGCGCTCGGCCAGCGAGCCTTGCAGATCGAAGGCAAGCGCTTCGTCATACTGCTGCCGGGTGATCTTATTCTCCTCCAGCATGCGGCGCAGCACGAGCTGCTGCCGCTGGACAGCCCGCTTGAAAGCAGCTCCGTCGAACACTCCGCTGCTGCTGAAAGCAGAGTAATTGCTTGGCAGCTGCGGTACGCCGGCCAGATAAGCCGCTTGGGCCAGATTGAGCTTGGACAGATCCTCGATATTGAAGATCCCCTTGGCGGCGGCTTTGATGCCGTAGACGTTGTAGCCGGACGAGCCGTTGCCATAAGGAATTTTATTGAGGTAGGCAAGCAGAATCTGTTCCTTGGACATCATCCGCTCTAGACGCATAGACAGGAAAATCTCCTTGGCCTTCCGGCTGTCGGCTTTATCCAAGGATAAAAATACGCGTCTGGCCAGCTGTTGAGTAATGGTGCTGCCCCCGGTTTGCACATCCTGGTTAAGCAGCTTCTGGACAACGGCCCGTGCTGTGCCTTTGATATCGATGCCGATATGGTTATAGAAATTATTGTCCTCGATGGCAAATACGGCATCCAGCACGATCTGCGGAATATCGTTCAGGCCGGCCAATCGGCGGTCCTCTTCCGTGCGAAGCTGCCCGACTATCGTATCGTCTCGGAAATATACGAACCCGGTCAAAGCATCGTCGTTCATCTGCTGCAGCATCATGTCCTTGTCGCGGATAGGATCATCCTTAACCAGCGCCGATACATAGCCGAAGGCTGCTCCTCCCGCCATGAAGCCGGCGAGGATGCCGATAATGAAGAGCCACTTGAAGGTCTTGAGCGTATATTTGGCTGTCAGGCGCAGCCCTTTCTTGAATGACCCTGCTTTCTTATCCGTTTTCTCTGTGTCCATCTAAACCGGTACCTCCTGAAATGGAAAACATTCCATCCTATTATAGCATACCCCGTCAAGGCGAACATCGACCCAGACACATGCTTTCGTGATTGTTCCATGACAGATGGCCTATAAAAGATAGGGCTTGTTTGACAAGCAAAGGAGAGGTGTGGTTAAATAAGAGAAAATTGCATACGGTAAAATGCTTGGATGGACATCCAGTAGGACAAAGATAGGCGCTTATCAGAGAGCCGGCGGCAGGTGCGAGCCGGTAAGCAACTTTGGCTGAATTACAGTCCGGAGCAGCGAAAGGGAAGTCTGCCACAGGTGGATAGTAGCTTTCGATCGGGTGTTCCCGTTACAGTGCGTAAAGTGAAAGTCGTTATGCTGGGCAGTCATGCAGCAGCGGCTTTAAGTAGGGTGGTACCGCGAGCATAGCCTTCTCGTCCCTTGTGGATAAGAGGCTTTTTTTGTTTTTCATCGCCATGAAGCTCAGGCAAGGCGCAAGCGAGCGGAAGAAGATCGGTTCGGGTTGGTACAAACGACCGCGATCAGGTTCGAGAACACAAGGGAGGACTTTAACTTATGGCCAAATGGGAAGAGTTGTCGCAAGAACAGCAGCAGGAGGTAAACCGTCAGCTGGAAACAATCCGCCGCGGAGTTGTGGAAATTGTGCCGGAGGACGAACTGAAACGCAAGCTTATTAACTCGGTGGCGACGGGCAAGCCGCTTAACGTCAAGCTGGGGCTCGATCCGTCAGCCCCCGATATCCATGTCGGGCATACGGTTGTTCTTCACAAGCTCCGCCAGTTCCAGGAGTTCGGTCATCAGGTGCAGCTAATAATCGGAGACTTTACCGGACGTATAGGCGATCCGACCGGCAAGTCGGAGACGCGGAAGCAGTTGACGGAAGAGGACGTCAAGCGCAATGCGGAGACGTACCAGAAGCAGATTTACAAGATTTTGGACGAGAGCAAGACGAATCTGTACTATAATTCGGAATGGCTGGGCGCACTAAACTTTGCGGATGTCGTCGAGCTGTCGGCGAAGCTAACGGTAGCCCGGATGCTGGAGCGGGATGACTTTTCCAAACGGTATGGTACCGGTCAGCCCATTCATATTCATGAGTTTTTCTATCCCTTGATGCAAGGCTACGATTCGGTCGCGCTGAAGAGCGATATTGAGCTTGGGGGCACAGACCAGAAGTTTAACCTGCTCATGGGTCGGACGCTTCAGAAGGAGTATGGCGTAGAGACCCAGATAGCGATTATGAATCCGCTGCTTGAAGGCCTTGACGGTGTCAATAAGATGAGCAAAAGCCTGGGCAACTATATTGGTATCGACGAGGCCCCCAACGAAATTTACGGAAAAGCCATGTCCGTGCCTGATGAGCTGATGGCCAAGTACTACGAGCTTGCTACAGATCTGTCCAATGAAGAATTGAGCGAACTCCGCAGCGGGCTGGAGAGCGGAAGTGTCCATCCTAGGGATGCGAAGATGAGGCTGGCTCATACTTTCGTTCGTATGTACCACGGCAAGCAAGCCGCTGACGAGGCGCAGCAGCACTTCGTTACCGTATTTCAACAGCGTGCGCTGCCTGAGGATATCGAAGAAGTGACGCTGCCTGCGGAAGCGCTGGACAACGGGACGATTCGTGCAGCCAAGCTGCTCGTGACCCTGGGCCTGCAGGCATCCGGCAGTGAAGCGCGCCGCAGCCTGCAGCAGGGCGGAGTCAAAATTAATGAAACTAAGGTGGAAGATCCTAATGCGGAATTGACGCCGGCAGACGGAGACATCGTCCAGGTGGGCAAACGCAAGTTCGCCCGTATCAAGCTCGGCTAGCTTCAGCATTCGCCATCGCATAGAAAAAGCATCTGCTGCACAGGAGAGAGAAAGCCTGCTGCAGCGGATGCTTTTTTTGGACGGAGGCACGACAAGTTCCATCAAAAAAGCCGCTCCCGAAGGAACGGCTTTAGTACTTGTGTAGCAAGGACTATTAACGGCTGTAGAACTCGACGATTTGCTTCTCATCGATCTCTTGAGCAAGCTCGGAGCGCTCAGGAAGACGGATGTATTTACCTTCGATAGCCGCTTCATTGAATTCCAGGTAAGCAGGCAGATAGTTGCGGTTAGCCAGAGCTTCTTTTACAGCGGACAGACCGCGGCTCTTCTCGCGAAGACCGATTACATCGCCCGTCGACAGGATGTAGGAAGGGATATCCACTTTCTTGCCGTTAACGGTAACGTGACCATGAGCGACCAATTGACGAGCGCCGGCACGGGAGTTGGAGAGACCCAGACGGTACACCAGGTTGTCCAGACGGCTTTCCAGCAGGAACATGAAGTTTTCACCCGCGATACCTTGCAGCTTGGATGCTCTGTCAAACAGGTTGCGGAATTGCTTTTCGTTCAAGCCGTACATGTGGCGCAGCTTTTGTTTTTCTTGCAATTGAACGCCGTAGCCGGAGATTTTTTTACGTTGTCCTGGGCCGTGTTGGCCTGGAGGGAAAGGACGCTTCAATTCTTTGCCTGTTCCGCTGAGGGAAATGCCGAGGCGGCGGCTTAATTTGAACTTAGGACCGGTATAACGTGACATGTATGGTGGCTCCTTTAATGTTGGTATAGTAGGTGTAAAGCAACGGGTGAAGAAGGGCCCGATTTCGTTCATGCATCGATAGCGATGGCAAACGACAGGAAGAACCCAGCCGCGGTCCTGTCGGCAACAAAATCTATAGAGGGTGACACAATCTTCCACCATAAGCGACATGATTCTTTCGAATTCAATTCGCTTATCTCGACTTCTAATTCTATAAGAAGCAGGTAGGTCATGTCAAGTCAAGAAACGGGAAATGTCGGATAAAACAGCAACTCGTGATATGCTTTCATATTTGGTACAATAAGAACCGAAAGTGAAGGGAGGACCAGCCTGTGAGCCAATGGAATGTGGAGCATGTATCGGAAGTACTCGGCTCCCTTGGGTGGTTGGGGTATGCAGGAGGGGCGATGCTCGTTTTGCTGCATGCGGTGCTGCCGTTCATCCCTTTTGTCGTGGCGGCCGGCGTTAATGTGCTGCTATTCGGCTTTTGGGGCGGATTTGCGGTCAATTATATATGTGCTTGCGTAGGCGCTGTCTTCGCGTATTTCCTTGCCCGGAATTTGGGTCGCTCCTGGGTACAGGGCAAGCTGGCGGGCTACAGCTTTCTCGGCAAAGTAAACGGCCTGCTGGAACGCTACGGGCTGTGGTGCATTGCAGCTAGCCGCGTCGTACCCGTGCTTCCGTCTTCGGTAGTCAGCATCGGCGCAGCCTTCATGAAGGTACGCACCAGACATTTTATTCTCGGTACCCTGATCGGCAACGCACCTATGATATGGCTGGAATCGATGGTAGGACATGATCTGATTCATTTTGGACAGCATAAAGAGCGTCTGCTTGTACTTGGAGCTGTACTTTTGGTGATGTTCGCTCTGGGAACGTACTTCCGGAGGAAGTGGACCCGGACAAGCTCTTCGGGGAGCGCCCGCGATAGCGGAAAAACGAAACCTACCAAACGGTAGATGAAGGAGAGACTAACAGATGCGAGATCCACGGTTGCATACCCTCGCTCGCAATATCGTCCGGTATTCGCTGGATGTTCAGCGTGGGGAGAAGGTCTTGATCGAAATGACGGGCGGCGACAGAGAACTGGTAGCCTGCCTGATCGAAGAGGTATATGCGTGCGGCGGCCATCCGTATGCGGAACTCATCGATCCGCGTGTGCAGGCTGCGCTGCTTGCCGAAGTTACCCGGGAGCAGCTTGAAGACTGGGCACGCCGGGACCTGGACCGGATGAAGGAGATGGATTGCTATGTCGCGATCCGGGCTTCGGACAATGTCAGCGAGCTGGCAGATGTCCCCGCGGCCCAAATGAAGCTGTACAAGCAAGTGTATGCGAAGCCCGTGCATCTGGAGGAGCGGGTAAAGCGGACCCGGTGGGTGGTGCTGCGCTATCCTAACGCGTCCATGGCTCAACTGGCCGGCATGAGCACGAGACGGTTCGAGGATTTTTATTTCGATGTATGCAATCTCGATTATGCGGCTATGTCGAGTGCCATGGACCCGCTGCAGGAGCTGATGAACCGGACGGACAAGGTCAGGATCGTCGGACCCGGAGCTACGGACCTTTCCTTCTCGATCAAGGGCATCGGGTCGGTGAAATGCTGCGGTCGCCGCAATATTCCGGACGGCGAGCTGTACACGGCCCCGGTCCGCGATTCAGTGAACGGAGTGATTGCTTACAACACCCCTTCCATTCATTCGGATGCGACCTTTGAGAACATCACCTTTCGATTCGAGAACGGTAAAATCGTAGAAGCCTCATCGAGCGATACCGAGCGATTGAACGATATTCTCGATACGGATGAGGGTGCGCGTTATATCGGCGAATTCAGTCTGGGCTTTAATCCGTATATTTCGACTCCGATGAAGGACACGCTGTTTGACGAGAAAATTGACGGCAGCCTTCATTTCACGCCCGGGCAAGCCTATGAGCAGGCGGATAACGGCAATCGCTCCTCGGTACACTGGGATCTGGTATTAATTCAACGGCCAGAGTTCGGAGGGGGTAGCATTTACTTCGACGACCGCCTGATCAGGAAGGACGGCCGCTTCGTCATTCCCGAGCTGGAAGGGCTGAATCCGGAGCGCCTGAAATAAAATGATTTCCAGAGCTTCGGGCTGAACGTCTAAAAATTCAGTTGCAAGTTCCTGTTTTCCCATGTATTATCATAGAAAGAAAGCGATTTATTTATGTTCATTTGCTTGATTAAAGCTTGGAGGGATTTTTAGATGCCGAACGCTAATAATGCTGCTATTGTGGAAATCTCACAAACCGCTAACAAATTCAGATCTTCCATTGTTCTTCAGTATGATAATAAGTTCATTGATGTGAAGAGCATTCTAGGCTTATTCACAACACTGCTCACTTCGAGCCAGTATGATCTGCATGTGCATGGACCGGATGCCGAGGAAGCCAAAAAAGCGATGGCGGAAGTGTTCGCCAAGCATGGTCTGATTATTAACAGCATTCAGGATTAAAGAAGGCAAAGGCGGTACAGGCGTTTTCGCGCAAGCGGAGATGCCTTTTTGTTTTAGTTGGACTTGTGTAATAACCCATTTTAGACTAATATAAAACTAACAAGCCATATTCTAGCTTCGCATGGTTTCGGAACAACTCGGGCGATCACCTGATGGCTCGGGGATCATGCTTACGGGGATTACAGGGGGGAGCGCCATGTCGTCGGATGTGCTGCTCAGCTTATCGCAGAAAGCGCTGCATCTGCTGCAAGAGGATGCGGATAAGATCGAGAAGCTGATTGAGGTACAGATGGAAAACTTGACCACACGCAAATGTCCTCTGTATGAAGAGGTCTTAGATACGCAAATTTACGGACTATCGCGGGAAATCGACTTTGCCATTCGGGCGGACTTGATCACAGAGTCGACCGGCAAGCAGATTCTTGTGAAGCTTGAACGCAACCTGGCTTCTCTCTATGAGGCGATGGAGCTGCAAAACAAAGGGTAACCTTCATGACGAAGGTTACCCTTTGTTTTGCTTAAGCTTCATACTAGATAGAAGGCGATCCCCAGCACGATATAAACGACCAGCAGCAGCACGCCCTCATACCAGGTGGTGGCCCCATCCTGGGAGATGGATTTGGAGATAAAAGCGGCAACGCCGATGGCAATCAGCTCGTAGGTGGTGAACACCAAGTCCATCGACCTGCCGAAAAGCATGGACAGCAGTACCAGCAGCGGAGCAACGAACAAGGCAACCTGGAGCGAGCTGCCGATAGCTATTTCAATAGCCGCTCCGATTTTATTTTTGCGGGCCATGATGATGGCTGCACTGTGCTCGGCGGCATTCCCGACAATTGCGATCAGAAAGGCCCCTACGAACAGCTCGGATAAGCCGAACTGGCGGCTGAATTCATCCAAGGTGCCGACCAGCCATTCGCTGCCAAAGCCGACCATGACGGTAGCCAGGATCAGGTACAGCACGGATCGCCCCTTCGACCAGGCGGCCTCGCCGTGTTCCACAACCGGATCGGTCAAATCCTCCTTGTGGGTAACCATAGAGAAGAGCAGCCAAAGCAGGTAAGCAATGATCAGGATGACCGAGACGATGAGGCTCAGATTAACCGTTTCCGTGCTAGTCAGGCTTCTTGAGAAGGCAGCCGGGATGAAAAGGGCGATGACGGCAAGCAGCATGAGCGACCCGTTATGACCGGCGAGCTTGAGATTGAAGGTTTGCTCCCGATACTTCAATCCGCCAATCAGCACGCTGAGGCCGAGCACCAGCAGCATGTTCCCGATAATCGCACCGGTAATGCTCGCTTTAACGACATCGAACAGCCCGTCTTTGATCAGAAAAATCGAAATGATCAGCTCCGCGGCATTTCCGAACGTGGCATTGAGAAATCCCCCGATACGTTCCCCGGCATAATGAGCCACGCTCTCTGTCGCCTTCCCCAGAAAGCCAGCTACAAAGATGATCGATACCGCCGAAATAAAAAATTGAACAGTCGAGCTGAACACGGCAGCTCCTGTATAGTGGGCGATGCCGCTCAGCGCAAAGCTGCCGACAAGCCCGATGGTAAACCATTGGCGTTTCAAACCAATCACCTCGATCTATGGGAAAGTATCCCTCAAATAGATAAAATCTATTCGAATCCTGTCATCCCCGGGGAGAGATGATGAAGCTACCTTTCCTGCAAATCATGTAAAAATAAGGTGGCGTTTAGGTATTGCCTTGCTAGCGAATGAAAATACGCCGTTTGGATCGATACCATCGCGATGAACAAGACATTGCGCACAGCCTCCCGCTGCTCGGAGGTTAATCCTGACAGATGCCTTACATATTGATCGGAGCGAATGCGAAGCATATTCTCCATAAGCACATCGTGATTGCGCACCCCGTCCCCATGTCCCTGAACGTCAAGCATCTGATCGTTGTTCTGGTCAAGCTCTTCGAAAAGATGAGTATAAGCCTCATATAAATCCAGCGGCCGGATCAAGTCGTCATGCTCCACCTCGGGCTTGCGAAACAAGATTTGAAACAGGCTGCGGATGGAGACGAAGTCCAGGTTATTCTTCAAGTCCTCAACGATGAACAGCAGAGCGGCCTGCTGAAGCGAGTATTTTTTACCCGCCTGAGGGGCGCCCAGAAATTCCTTGAAATCGCGTTTGACCCAATTTTGTACCGAGGTCACCGAAAAATTCGTATATTCGATCTGGTTGCCCAAAGCAACGATTTCTTGCAGCGAGAAGCCGTCCACCCGACCGGTTTTGAGCAGCTTTTCGAAAACGCCTGGCAGCCGAGTAGACAAGAAGGCGGTGAGGCTTCCGCCTTGGCGAAGCTCGGGCTGATGGTGCTTGGACCAGGCTTCCTGGAGGATAGCAATCGGTTTTTTACCGGAGCGCCCCTGCAGCGAGACCAGCAGAGAGGACATTTCCTTCCGGGTAAGAGTGAAGGTTTCCATAGCGTATACCTCGGTTTCTGTGTACTGAAGTTCATATGAACTCATCTTAAGATTTAGCAAATAGGATGTCAAAAGAAATAATCAGCGTCCCACCCCTAGAGATGGCTGTAAGAAGCTTAATTTGAACGAAAATCGTTCAGAATCGGCTAAAAGATCGTTTGTGCTTGCACGAATAAGATCATATAATGAGTTCATAAGAACTAGTTATTTGAACGGTTCTATCAGAAAAGGAAGGTACCCATGATATTAAACCTGATCTTAGTCGCACTCTTGATTCTCTTGACCGCTTTTTTTGTCGCTACCGAGTTTGCCATTATCAAACTGCGCCCGAGCCGTATCGATCAGCTCGTGATGGAGGGTCGCCGTAACGCGCTCGCGGTTCAGCAGGTCACACGCAATCTGGATGGCTACTTATCCGCCTGCCAATTGGGCATTACGATTACGGCACTCGGCCTTGGCTGGCTTGGTGAGCCTACTGTAGAAAAGATGCTTCATCCGCTGTTTGATTCGATGGGGCTCAGTGCCGAGGCCGCTCAAGTTATTTCCTTCCTTATCGCGTTTATCTCCATTACTTATCTTCATGTGGTGCTGGGCGAGCTCGCGCCCAAATCGCTAGCTATCCAAAAAGCGGAGCAAATCAGCCTGCTCGTAGCAAAACCGATCATGTACTTCTATAAAATTATGTACCCGTTCATCTGGCTTTTAAACGGGTCGGCCAACTCGTTGATCCGATTATTCGGCATGAAGCCTGCCAAGGAGCACGAAGATGCGCATTCGGAGGAAGAGATTCAAATTATTTTGTCCGAAAGCTACCAAAGCGGGAAAATCAATAAAACAGAATACGGCTATGTGAGCCGAATCTTTACCTTTGACGATCTGCTGGCCAGGGAGATCATGGTGCCTAGAACGGATATGTCGTGTTTATATACGAATTTGACGCTGGAAGAGAATGTGGCGATTATTCGCCGGGAGCAATATACACGGTTTCCGGTTGCTTCAGAAAGCAAGGATAAGATCGTGGGAATCATCAATACGAAACAATTTTTCCTGAGGTATGATGGCCGTGGAGACGACTTCACGTTCCAATCGCTTATCCAACCGGTGCTGACGGTACCGGACTCGATTCCGATCAAATCGTTATTGAAGAAAATGCAGCAGCAGCAAGTTCATATCGCGATTCTGATTGATGAGTATGGAGGAACAGCCGGTCTCATCACCATCGAGGATATTTTGGAGGAAATCGTCGGAGAAATCCGGGATGAATTCGACTCTGACGAGGTTAAAGCGATTGAGAAGCTCAATGAGCATCAGTACGTCTTTGAGGGCAAGGTGCTCTTGGACGAGGTGAACGACCTGCTGGGCGTTGACTTGAACAACGACGATGTCGATACGATCGGGGGCTGGCTGTTCATGCAGAATCCGGAGCTTGTTCCCGGTTCCTTTCATACGGATGGCGACCTGTCCTTCGAGGTACTGGAGAGAGACAGTCATCGAATCCGCCGTGTCCGGGTCACGAAGGTGGAGGCAGCCGCAGAACCGATTGAGAGCTTGTAGTCCAAGCTTTGACGAAAGACGCCTTCTTTCTTAGGGAGGCGTTTTTTGTTGGCCGAAGCGGACGCAAGCGGAAGGATACCAGATTTGAAGCCGGGCTGTACGAGTATATAACTTGGTAGGTTTACATTGTCAAGTCTCTGGATAGCTGTATTTGCTTTCCAACCCGGAACTTATTACAATAGAGTCATATCCTTAAAGGAGTGATCCTCATGAGCGAAGAAATTCAGACAGGACTAATTCGCATTTCAGATGACGTTGTTGCTACTATAGCAGGTCTCGCTGCCTTGGAGACGCCGGGGATCGCCGCCATGTCAGGAGGAATTTCGGAAGGGCTAGCGAAGCGGCTGAGCGGTAAAAACGTTCAACGCGGCGTTTCCGTCGAAGTAGGCCAGGTCGAGGCAGCTATCGATCTGCGAGTGATCGTGAACTATGGAAGCAAGATCCAGGAGGTTTGCCGCGATCTTCAAGAGAATATTCGGGAAGCCGTAGAGAATATGACAGGCCTATCCGTGGTCGAAGTCAATGTGAAAGTGGAAGGCGTGGCTTTCCGCGAAGAGGAGAAGGAAACGATACATACGACAGAAGACTTGCAGCATCGAGTGAAATAAACCGGAACAAGAGCAGGGAGAAGCTTATGGGCGGCTCCCTGCTTTATTTGTGACATTACGCACTCTTGGATGCGAACGCAAAAAAGAGCCTCAAAGGGCTCTCTTGCGGCCATGTACCCGCTGCTGCGATTCTTTGGCCGGTACGTTTTGTTCTCGCGAAATACTGAGCAGAATCCCCAAGCTCATCAGCGTCACGATCATGGAGGTACCCCCATAGCTGATAAGAGGAAGCGTAACGCCTGTCATCGGAATCGTATTGGTAACGCCGCCGATATTGATAAAGGCCTGGATACCGATCATTCCGACGATGCCGACTCCCGTCAGCATCCCGAACAGCTCTTTGCACCGAAGCGCTACGACAAGTCCGCGAAGCAGGAACAGGAGGTAGACGAGCAGGAACAACGCCGTTCCGATAAAGCCTAGCTCCTCGCCGATGACTGCAAAGATAAAGTCATTATAAGCCAGGGGCAGGTAATGCAGCTTCTGGATGCTTTGTCCGAACCCTGCGCCTGTCAGCCCGCCATGTCCGAAAGCGAAGAGCGATTGCACGATCTGATAACCTGTGTCCTGCTTATCCGAGAACGGATCAAGGTAGGTCGTGAACCGACCGATCCGGTAGCTTTCCCCTTTGGTCTTCAGAAAGTAAACGACACCGATGACGCAGACGGCCATAAAAGCGCCCATGCCAAGCGTAAAGATGTGTCTCAGGCTGGCACCGCCGACAACAATGACCAGCGCCGCAGCCATAACCAGAATCATCGTAGAGCCCAGATCGGGCTGCTGCATAATCAGCAAACAGATGAAGCCGACGACCAGCAGAGGCGGAGCAAGCCCGCGTTTGAAATCCTGGATCTTGTCGCCCTTCTTGCTGATCAGGGCAGCCAAATACAGAATCACCGCAAGCTTGGCAAACTCCGTCGGCTGCACGCCGAAACTACCAATGTAAAGCCAGCTTTTGGCAGTGTTGATCTCTGTCCCTATGATGGGCACGAGCAGCAGCAATATGATACTGAAGGTCAGAAAAGGGGCGACCCACTTCTGAAACTTGCGAAAGTCCACATTCATGCAAAAAAACATGATGAGAGTTCCGAGCAAAACCTTGCTGCCCTGGCTCATGACCAATGACCAGGGATCTTTCTCGGCCACACTTGCGCTGAAAACAAACGCCAGACCGAAGCAAACGAGTAAAAACGTCAGAAAAAGCAACAGAAAGTCAGGCGTTCCTCGTCGCGGGGCGCTCATCGACAGCTTCCGCCTAATGGGTCAGCTTCGATTTCAGCTCAGCCAGCTTACCGGCAACCGTCTTCATGATGGAGTCCGGAACAGGCGAGTTGTAATCGAGTCCGTGCGGGAAGGTAGCTCTCCCGATATAAGTTTCTTCTACGTAAAGAATGGCGTAAGGGGATTCAAGCTTGCCGCTTTCCACACGCGTGTTGACGCGAAGAAAGTAATCGTTGCCCGTTGCTTTATCTTCCAGCTTCAGGTCATAGGTAGCACGGTAGTACTCCCATTGCCAGCGTACGAAGCCAAGCTGCTCCATGCTTTCGTCCAAGTGGGCCAGATCGCTTTTCAAGCCCTTCAAACCACTGTTTTCAATAATCACAGCAAGCCCTCCTAATCTATGTACATCACTTTATCACTTTACCCATGATAGTATGTTTCCCTTACTTGTGCAAGCCTAATGCATGGGGGCAGAGGTCGCTCCAAAGGGAAAGTTTGAAAAATTGTGACACAAAAAATTATGTCTCGAGGGATGAAACCATTTCGGGCTTTTGTTAAACTATATAATAGCTCACTTCACAGAACCCTAATCGGAGGCATTCTTATGACTATATATGAAGCTTTGGAAGCTGCTTATCCGGAAATGGTGGAATGGCGGAGGTATTTGCACCGCCATCCGGAGCTGTCCTACGGCGAAACGGCGACAGCGGCATTCGTAGCCGGCAAGCTGCGCAGCTGGGGACTTGAAGTCCGCGAGCAGGCGGGAGGCGGTCACGGCTTGGTGGCCGTGCTACGGGGGGCGAGGAAGGGGCCGACCGTGGCCCTGAGGGCGGATATGGATGCGCTGCCGATCCAGGATGAGAAAGGCTGCGACTATGCATCCGTTGTGCCGGGCGTCATGCACGCCTGCGGACATGATGCGCATACGTCCACGCTGCTGGCTGTGGCCCGGACGATGAGCGAGCATGCCGACCTGCTGCGGGGGCAGGTTATGTTTGTTTTCCAGCCTGCCGAGGAGACGACTCCCGGAGGCGCGCTCGGCTTGATCGAGGAGGGCTTGCTCGACCAGGTTGACGTGATGTACGGCATCCATCTATGGACCCCCTTCGAAGTAGGGACGGCTGCTTGTAAGCCGGGGCCTGCGATGGCGGCAGCGGATGAGTTCGTGATCGAGATAAGAGGCAAAGGAGGGCACGGAGGCTTGCCGCATGAAGCGGTCGACAGCGTCTTCGTGGCATCCCAGCTGGTGGTCAACCTCCAGTCGATCGTCAGCCGCTCGGCCGACCCGACAGAGCCATGCGTAGTATCCGTAGGCTCCATACACAGCGGCACGACCTTCAATGTGATCGCAGAGACCGCCGTGCTGAAGGGGACCGTTCGCACTTTCGATAAGGAGCTACGCAATAAGGTAAGACAGCGGCTTGAAACCATCGTCGAGCAAACCTGTCTCATGAACGGGGCAAGCTATGAGCTCGATTACAAGATGGGCTATCCCCCGGTGATCAATGCGGCCGAGGAAGCTGAGCGCTTTGCCCGGGCTGCGCCGCGTACATTCGGCATGGAGAGAACGAAGCGTTCCCCGTTAATTATGGCGGGAGAAGATTATGCTTATTATCTGGAAAAGGTTCCGGGCTGCTTCATGTTCGTAGGAGCCGGCAATCCAGCTAAAGGAATCGTTCATCCTCATCATCATCCGAAGTTTGATATCGATGAAAGATCCATGCTTTATGCAGCCCAGTTGTTTGTGGATATGACACTGGATTATATGAAGACTGCCGAGGGAACCTTTTCCGATATGTAACAGCGCTGCGGGAGGATGAACGCTTAGCCTGAGGGAGAATCTAAGAGAGACGGGGTTTTAAGCGGAAACTGAGGCACGGAGTTGACGCCCCGAACTTTCATCTCAGGAGGAATTAGCGCTATGGCATCCAGAACGCTTCGCGAAATCATGACGAAGGATTGTATAACGGTGACGTTGAAGGATAATGTATATGAAGCCGCGGTCAAAATGAAACAGGAAGACACGGGCTTCATCCCGGTGGTGGACGGAAACCGGCTGATCGGCGTATTGACGGACCGCGACCTGGTCATCCGGGGGTTTGCCGAGAAGAAGGAAGGCTCGACGGCGATCAAGGAAGTCATGAGTGACCGCGTGGTCTCCGTTCCTCCGGAAACGACGGTCGACGAGGCTGCCAGGATTATGGCCAAGGAACAAATCCGCCGTCTGCCGATCGTCGAGAATGGCGAGTTTGTCGGTATCGTATCGATCGGCGACCTGGCGGTAAGGGATAAGTTCGAGGATGAGGCCGGGGAAGCGCTTAGCAAAATCTCGGAGAGCAACAAACAGCCGGTCATGTAATTACTTAAATAAACTTAAAGAAAACCATTCTCCCAAACCGCGTCAGGGGAGAATGGTTATTTTATTTCCCCGCTTTGCGGAAGCCAGCCGCTTTCGCTTCTTCTTCGGTACAAAACATGCGTTCCGCCTGGGTCTGCTCGTACGCCTTGCCTCCGGGCATATGGTAGATGAACTCTTTCTTGCTATTGATGTTTCCCTTAATCTGCGGATGGGAACAGGCCGCGTCGCTCGCGGGCGATGGGGAAGACAAGGACCACAAGCCCTTGCCGGTTTTTCTTGCTTCTCTCTCGGCCTTGGTGAATCGCTCGGCGTACATGACATTCGGCGGGACGGTCATGGGATTGGCATACCCTTCGCGAACCAGCTTCTCATTATACATGTCGGGTTCGCCTTCCTTGAATACATAACGCAGAAGCCGGCCGTACTTGTCTGTGTCCCCTGTGTCGGGAAACAGATACACGGTCTGGCCAGTCAATTGCTTCTTGGAATACTCGCTCGCTTCCTTGCCGTACGGCTCCACCTTACCGATGCTCTCCGGTGTGTTCACGCCGATTAGTCTAACTTTGTCCAAGCTGGAGGTCTCGAAGGTGTCGCCGTCCACTACCCGCTTAACCTGGATGATTTCATGCACTTTTTCGCGCAGTTCTGGATAATTCTTGTAAATGTCCTGCAAAAAAACACTTTCCTGTGTAGAAGCGCCGGTATTCATCACGCCGCAACCGGCGGCCGCTATCATCAGCCCGGCTAGCAGCAGGCTCAGCACATAGGATTTCACTGATAATCCAATCCCTTCCTTATACAACGATTCGTTACGGCAGGAAACCACCGACTCACATTTTTCCATAAAAGACGGGTATAATCAAGCGAATTTCTTATATGGAAGGTCTGCTCGCAGCATGCAGGTTTAAATCTTGGTTCGTTCTCTCATACTAAAACTATCTGTTAAAGTTTGGAGGGATCGACCTTGGCTGTTTACCGGAAAGACAGACCGTTGATCGTGCAGCATGATTTTTGCATATTGGCTGAGGCGCGCCATCCGGAAATGGAGAAGCTGCGCGCGAGCCTTGCCAGGTTCTCAGAGCTGGTGAAGTCCCCCGACAACATCCATACGTACCGCATGTCCTCCTTATCGCTGTGGAATGCGGCGGCATCCGGCATGACCTCGGAGGAAGTGGTCGAATTCCTGGATCATCACTCTAAGTTCGGCGTTCCGGCTGTCGTCAGGCAGGACATTGTCCGCTTTATCGAGCGGTACGGGCTGGTCAGGCTGGAGCGAATGGGCGAAGATTTGCTGCTCATATCGGATGATCTCGACGTCATCAAGGAAATGGTGTCCTTCAAATCGCTCCGCTCTTACGGCTTGGTGCAAACCGATGCCCGGACCCTCCGCTTCTCGTCGCAGTATCGGGGGCTGCTCAAGCAGGAGCTGATCAAGCTGGGCTTTCCGGTAGAGGATCTGGCCGGGTACAGTACCGGCGAAGCTTTGCCGATCCGGCTGCGCGCGGGTGCGGAGAGGGATTCCAGCTTCGAGCTCCGGGACTATCAGCGTTGCGCCGTCGATTCCTTTTACCGAGAGGGCTCGCTGCAAGGCGGCAGCGGGGTGCTGGTACTGCCGTGCGGAGCCGGCAAAACGGTTATCGGCATAGCCGCGATGGGAAAGCTCTCATGCGCTACGCTGATCTTAACGACAAACAGCACCTCAGTAAAGCAGTGGAAGCGGGAAATTTTAAGCAAGACCGATCTGTCGGAAGACATGGTAGGCGAATATACGGGCGAGGTCAAGGAAGTGCGTCCCGTGACGATAGCTACATATCAAATATTAACCTACCGCAAGTCGAAAAACGGTCCGTTTCTCCATATCGATTTGTTTAAAAAAAGAGATTGGGGACTTATCGTTTATGACGAGGTGCATCTGCTGCCTGCTCCTGTTTTCCGGATTACCGCTGATATTCAGGCTACCCGCAGATTGGGACTGACGGCTACGTTAATCCGGGAGGACGGACGGGAGGAGGATGTGTTTTCGCTCGTCGGACCGAAACGCTATGAGATGCCCTGGAAGACCCTGGAAAATCAAGGCTGGATTGCTTCCGTTGAGTGCGTGGAGCTTCAGATCCCGCTGCCGCCTGACCGGATGGAAGCATACCGGATGGCCGGAGAGCGGGAGAGGATGCGTATCGCCAGCGGCAACCCGGCTAAGCTAACGGCCGCCGAGGCTTTGCTCCGCAGGCATCAAGGAGAGCAAATCTTATTGATCGGACATTACCTGGATCAGCTGAAAGAGCTGGCAATGCGTACGGGTGCGCCGATGATCAGCGGGGAAATGGCCCATGAAAGCCGGGAAGCGCTCTACCAAGCATTCCGGAGCGGAGAACTTTCCGTATTAATCGTATCGAAGGTCGCCAACTTTGCGGTGGATCTTCCGGATGCCGCGGTTGCCATACAGCTATCCGGAAGCTTCGGCTCCCGGCAGGAGGAGGCGCAGCGGCTGGGACGAATTCTAAGGCCCAAGCAGGGGGACAATAAGGCCTTCTTCTATTCCTTGGTCAGCTTGGATACGAAGGAGCAGGAGTTTGCGATGAACCGCCAGTTGTTTCTGATCGAGCAAGGCTATTCGTACCGGACTATAGACGTACAAGCGGATTCTGAGTACATGGGTGTGCAAGAGAAGGCCAAGACGCTCAGAGAGGCGGTGCGGCCATGAACTACATCGAGTTAGCCGGCATGCTGCCCCAGGAACTGCGGGAGAGAATAGAGAGCGAGACGGTTTATACGCCATGGCTGAAGACGGGCGGTTCGCTGGAGCGGCTATGGCAGGATGACGTCGTATTGGAAACGGTCTATAATCGCCTATCGGCGGCGGAACGAGAACTGCTGGAGCTTATCGTCCGGCGGATGGGCTGCACTCCTTTTGACGATGCGCTATTGGTGCGTTCCGCAGAGGCCCGCTTGTCCAAGGCTGAGATACGCGCCGGCTGCGCCGGTCTGCGCCGCAAAGGATTGATATTCGCTTTCCGTAAATCTTGGGGAGAGCTTCTTTATCTGCTCCCGGAGGACGGCTTCGCCCGCTGGCAGCGGATCCTGTACGGCAATATGTACCGGATTCCGCAAGCAACCGAGCCGCCCGAAGAGCTGCAGGACGGATTGGATCCGGTGCTGCCTCTTTTCGATCTTCTCGTCTACGCAGCCAAGCATGGATTGAAGCTGACGAGAAGCGGAACGCTGACCAAGCGCGCCATACAGCGGATCGCCGAGCTTGTTTCCTGGCAGGAGCCAGGCTTGCAGGGGCTTGCCCTGAAATACGTCTTTGCCGACGTTTACCCTCTGAAGGTTGCCCTTGCGCTGGATATGGGACTAAAGCTTAACCTGCTGATCCGCCGGGATGAAGAGCTTGAGTGGCAAACCGATGCGCTGTATGAGTTTCTGGCCATGCCTCGTTCCGCACAAAATAACAGGCTGTACGAGTGGTGGAAAGATATCTCTTTCCCGAGCGCCGTTTGGCTGCAGCATGCCGTACTGCTTATTGAAGCCTGGCCTGTCGCGCAACCCTTCGAGTCTTGGCGTATCGTAGAGCTATTGGCTGGCGCAGGACTGTTGGCGGCTCCCGAGGAGCCCCAGGAGCTGGAGGAACGGATACGCCTGCTTCAGCTCCATTGGCTGGAGCCCTTATGCGTGTTTGGATGGATGGAGCGGATAACGGACCCAGCGGGCCGACCGGATTCCGATATCCGATCTCCCGGCACCGGACATTACCGCTGGGTGAGGCATCCGGGGCAGCCGGATGACAGAGCAGACGGTGAGGCTGGGCGGCTGGTTGTGCAGCCGGACTTCGACATTCTCGTGCCTCCCGATGTGCCTCTGCTTGTCCAATGGGAGCTGTGCAGCTTGGCGCAAGAGCCTGCCCGAGACGTGCTCAGCGTTAGCAAGCTGACCAAGTCCAGTATCAAGTTTGCGCTTCAGAACGGACGAACGGCAGAAGATGTGATTGCTTTCCTGGAACGTCAAGGCGCTTACGGGCTGCCTGAGAACGTGAGGCTTACTATTCAGCAATGGGCTAAGCCGTTTGGATTGACGAATATTGCCCATGTGACCCTGCTCCGGTGCGCCGATGCCGACACTGCGAGGACGCTTGGCAGATTGCCGGCAGTATCCGGGCTGCTCGGGGAGCCGCTGGGCGATAAGGATTATCTTATCCATACAGGCGATGTGAAGGCGCTGGCCGCAGCGCTGGAGAAAGCCGGATTCATGGCGGGGCTGCCCAGTTCCACCGAGTTAGGCGGCTCGAAGGAATACCCGGCCTTTACCCACGAAACCTTCTGCTCACCGACGGCTATCTGGCCTGAGCTCCAGAGGAAGGGACAAGGGCTTGTATACGCACGGCATTCGGCAGGCTACTTTCAGCTGGACTCCCATCTGCCTGAAACATCCGATTTGTATCCGGATTTGCGAGACATTCCCGCTGCCTGGCTGAAGGAGTACCGCAGCTATCATCCCTCAATCCGCAAGGAGATGGTGGAGAAGGCGATAGAACTGGGCTCGATTCTGCAGATTCGCAAGGATGGCGCCGATCATCGGATCGTACCGCGTAAGCTTCAGGAGACGAGGGGAACGTGGTGCCTGACGGGGATGGAGGCGGAGAGGTACCCGGAGCGGGTCGAGCTTGCTCTCCGCAGGGCGGAAGACCGTGGGCGATCTGCGGAAATACGGCTGTTGAGCGGGGAATGGCAGGAGATGAAGTTGATATTACCGGGGGTTAACGATAAATAATAGACGCATCCTAGCAGGCGGGTATGGTATAATAGAAGAGCAAGCCTAATTTTCCGTACCGAAAGGCAGGTGCTGTTGATGGCAGTTATGGAATCTCGCACGCTCGATATGTCGGTCATGCTGATGGAAGCGTACGATTTGGCCGATTTGATCAAAAACTCCGCGGAAACGGCGGATTATCTATATTGGAAGCAGCTGAAGGATGCCGATGAGAAGGTGAAGCGGCTGGTCATAGAGTTTCGGAAGAGCAAGGAACGGTTCGAGGAGTGCGAGCGCTTCGGACATTACCATCCGAATTATCACGAGGCGCTGGACAAGGTAAGGGCGGTTGAGGCTCAACTGGATGAGCTGGAGCCGGTTCGCCGATTCAAGGAAGCGGAGCGCAAGCTCGATGAATTGCTTTACTCCGTATCGGAGACGATCGCTCGGGCGGTGTCCGATTCGATTAAGGTGCCCTCGAACGATCCGCTTGCAAGTACCGGGGGATGCTCTTCCGGAGGCAGCTGCAGCGGCAAGTGCGGCTAGTGAAAGAGGCCCGTGGGCCTCTTTTTTATTGCTGGAAGCTGTTACATCGCCAAGCATGAGGGGTATTCGATACTGTAGCCTATATCGCTCGAAAAAATGTGCGCCCTTGGTCAGTCTGATCGGGCGAGCCGAAATACGGGGGCAAGAACGCCGACCGATTCGCCCCGGCGGTTCACCACTACCGGACGATGATAGGAGGCAAGCTCTGCCGCTTCATGCTCGGCAAGGAATCCGAGCTGCAGCAACGCTTCGGCGGCGGCCGGGTACAACGCGCGCTCGGAGCCGTCTTCCAGCTTGATCGCCAAGCCGATTCCTTTCTCGGGAACCGTCGCCGCAAACACTCCCTCGGCGCCCATCTTGCCGATGATCCGGCCTCCGGTTACCTCTGCAAGACGCGTATCGAACCGATCGGTGCCCGCGACATAGAACGGTTCTTGTCCGATAGACCGCAAGATCCGGCGGCAGGCGTCAGCGCGCGCGGGAGCAAGAGCTTCCGGGCGTCCGAGACGGGCGTAGCCGAGGGCCAGGGCAGACAAAGGGAGCGCATAGACGGGGACCCCGCAGCCGTCGATGCCGAGCTGGATTTCATCGGCAGGCACGCTGCACATCTCGCTGACGGCTTGCAGCATTTTTTTCTGGACAGGATGTTCGGGACGAGTATACTGGTGAATAGGTACTTCCAGAAGTCGGGCCAAGGCTAGCATCCCCGCATGCTTCCCGGAGCAGTTATTATGCACGGCTTGGACAGCCTTATGCTCATACTTAAGCCGGTCCGCCTCTCGCTTCAGCATCGGCTCCTGAAGTCCGCAGTCTAGAGCGCTTACATCCAGACCGGCCTTGGCTAGAATAGAAGCGGCCGCTATCGTATGAGCGGGCTCTCCGTTGTGGGAGGCGCACAGCAGCGTAATTTCGCTATCGGACAGGTCATACCGCTCGGCTCCTCCCATTTCGAGCAAAGGGATCGCCTGCAGCAGCTTGGCGGTCGAGCGAGCGTAAGTATAGAACTGAGCGTCCCCCAGGCTGGCAATCAACCGTCCTGATGATTCGACTGCGGCCAGGTGGCCGCGATGGATGCTTTCCGTAATCGGTCCGCGCGTTACGGCTACGAGAGCTTCAGAAGCACAATATGACATATTGAAGGATCAGTCCTTTCCTAAAAATAAACAGCAGAAAGAGGTCATGCCATGTTTACCGAACGAGCCGGCATCATTGTATGGGTGTCCGATGTAAAAGCGGCTGCCAAGCATTTGGAGAAATACGGGAACGTCCATTTCATCTCCAAGAAGCTTCATTATGCCGCTATGTATATTTATGCCAGCCGGCTGGAGGAAACGATCAAGCAGCTGCAGCGGCTGCCTTTCGTCAAGAAAGTGGAGCGCTCCCACCGGCAAGAGATTCCGACGGAGTACAATAGTAATATGCCTGACAAAACAAGATTCTACACCCTGTAAGGCTCCGAGAAACCATCAGTCTCTTTCGGAAGTCTATGCATGGATTATAGAGGCCACGGCAGAAGCTCTTTTACGGAAAGGTACAGACCCTCATGATGATGAGCTATCTGTGCCTTTTTCTGTATCCCATAAAGAACCTAAAGATTTTTTAAGTTGATTCTATACGACATTGCGATAAAATAAAAGGAGGTATGAAGTACATAGGTTTTTAGGACCATTTTTGCAGGAAGAGGGTTGGGCTATGGCTAACTTGCATTCCGGCGAATCTGCTAAACATCATCAAGAAACTGACTTCATGGTGCTTGGAGGGAGAGTGATCTCGGACATTGTCATCACTCACCATGCACGCACCCGCTGGGCAGATCGCGTCGAGTCAGAGAAAACAGGTTTTTCCGATATTGCCGAGTTTCTGCGGGACAAGCTTCTCTCCTGTTCCGTTCGAACGTATTATAAGAACGAGCAGGACGTCTTTCTGATCGATGACGATCTGGTGATGGTTGCCGAGTTCGCGGAAATCGATAAGCCTCGCCTGCAATCCCAGAGAATGCCCGTCTGCAAAATGATCGTCATTACTTTTCTCGGCCGCATGTCCGAGACGATGGAGCTGCGCGATCTTCGCTCCTACTATTCGTGGCTGCGTCATTCACGCCGGATGACGCTTATAAAGAACGGCCGTAAGCGAAGATAACGGTAGCGTTCTTATGACGAAACATCCATCCGGTATGCCGCCGATGCGGCATGCCTATTCCTTTTTGTCTAATCTTTGCCTGCGCAGATAGCCTCTTGCCGTTTTTTTATATATAATCTGGAGGAATACGCTTTTTGCGGAGGTAGTCATGGCGCTTAACTTTCATCAGCTTCATATCTTCTATACGGTTGCCGAGAAAGGCAGCTTCTCGCATGCGGCGGCCGCTTTGCATATGACCCAGCCGGCCGTGACGATGCAGATCCAGTCGCTTGAGGATTACTTCGGCACGAAGCTGTTCGTGCGTTCTACGAAGCGAGTAGAGCTTACGGAGGCCGGACGCGCGCTGATGCCTTTCGCACGGCGGAGCATCGAATTGATCAAGGAAACGGACGTGGGGATGTCCAAATTTACCCATATGCTGGAAGGGAGACTCCACCTCGGCGCGAGCCTGACCGTCGGCGAATACATCCTGCCGCGGCTGCTCGGCCCCTTCGGACAGGAATACCCGAGCATCTCGGTAAGCATGAAGGTTATTAACACCAAGCAGATTTTGGAGGAGATTTTGAGCCATCAGCTGACCTTCGGACTTGTCGAGGCCGAGGTCAATCACCCCGATCTGCACACGGAAGCGGTGCTTAGCGACGAGCTTAAGCTGATCTTGCCGAAGGATCATCCGCTCGGCCAATATGATCGAATACCGGTCGAAAGTCTGCGCGACTATCCGTTCGTGCTGCGGGAGCAGGGCTCGGGAACACGAAAGGTGATGGAGGAAGAGCTCGCGCGGGCAGGCTGTGACGTCTCTTCGCTCAAGATCGTGATGGAGCTTGGCAGCACCGGAGCCGTCAAGTCCGCGGTCGAGGCGGGCCTCGGCATCTCGGTGTTGTCGCAATCTTCACTTAAACACGAGGCTGCGCTTGGCGTGCTTCAGGTCAAGGAAGTGGAGGGCGTCAGCTTCGCGCGCAGCTTCCATGCGATCTATCTAAGCTCGACGCTGCTGCCGATCTCGGCCGTTACCTTCCTGACTTTTCTGCGGGAACGGGATCTGAGCCAGTGGCTGTAGGAAGAGGCTGCTTGATGGCTGCGTATAGCTGTAACGAAAGCAAAATTTCAATAAGGAGGATTGCGCCATGCCTTATGCCGACCTGCATACGCATACCATAGCGTCTGACGGAACGGGAACGCCGTCGGATAATGTAAGATTGGCCGCCGCCGCCGGACTCGAGGCGATAGCCATCACGGACCACGATACGGTCGGTGGATTGAAGGAAGCCCTTGAGGCGGGAGAGAGGTACGGGATTACCGTAGTCCCCGGCATTGAAATCAGCACGATTCATGAAGGCCTCGATATCCATGTGCTAGGGTACTGGGTAGACTGGCAGGATTCCCTTTTCCTGGAGAGGCTGGAGCAGCTTCGGAGCGTCAGAGATCGCCGTAATGAGATGATCGTCGACCGTCTGCGCAGCCTGGGCATGGACATTACCATGGCAGACGTCGTGGCCTCGGCAAGCTTGCTGAAGCGCGATGGTGATACCATCGGCCGGCCGCATATCGCCGATGCGCTTGTACGCAAAGGCTATGTCGGGTCGATGGCCGAGGCATTCGACCGTTTTTTGGGCCGGGGGGCAGCCGCTTATGCGAATCCTCCGCGCATCTCCCCCTTCGAAGCGATCCGCTGGATCCGTGAAGCCGGCGGTTCTCCGGTGCTGGCGCACCCGGGGCTGTACGGCTGCGACGAGCTGATCCCATTGCTTGCAGCTCAAGGGCTTGCAGGGCTGGAGGCTTATCATTCGGATCATACGCCTGAGCAGGAAGCGGCATACGCTGCCATGGCAGCGGAGCACGGATTTTTGATTACGGCAGGCTCCGACTATCACGGGGAGCGGGGGGGCGTCGTCTTCCATGCGCCGATTGGGACGCGCCGTGTCGAATCAGCTATTATCGATCAATTATATGAACAAAGAGGAGAACGGTCATGAAAGTACGCAAAGCGATCATACCGGCGGCAGGACTTGGAACACGGTTCCTGCCGGCCACCAAGGCGCAGCCGAAGGAAATGCTGCCCATCGTCGACAAACCGGCGATTCAATATATCGTGGAGGAAGCGATATCCTCGGGTATCGAGGATATTATCATTGTAACCGGTCGTAACAAGCGCGCGATCGAGGATCATTTTGACAGGTCGGTGGAGCTGGAGGCCGTGCTTCAGGAGAAGGGGAATCAGGAGCTCCTTGAGATGGTCCAGTCCATCTCTAATCTGACGGATGTCCATTATATCCGGCAAAAACAACCTCTAGGTCTAGGTCACGCCGTGCTATGCGCACGTAAATTTATTGGCGATGAACCATTTGCCGTTCTGCTGGGGGATGATATTATTCAGTCCGAGCCTCCGTGCCTTAAGCAGATGATCGATTTGTTCGAGGAAACGGGAACGTCGGTGATCGGGTCCCAGGAGGTTCCTTGGGAGGATGTCAATAAATACGGCATTCTGTCTCCGGCGCAGGGGTCCACGGATTATGCCTGGATCGAAGATTTGATCGAGAAGCCGGATCGCGAGTCGGCTCCGTCCAATCAGGCGATTATCGGCCGTTATGTACTGACGCCGGATGTCTTCGATATTTTGGAAACAAGCGCTCCGGGCCGTGGAGGGGAAATCCAGTTGACCGATGCTCTCCGTGTATTAAACGGCAAGCAGAGGATGGTGATGCACCCGATCACGGGACGCCGTTACGATGTCGGGGATAAGCTGGGTTACATAGAAGCGACCATCGAGATCGCGCTGGAGCGCGAGGAGCTGAAGGGACCGCTTGAGGCCTATTTGCGCAAGCGGCTGGGCATGCAGCCATAGTAAGCTGCCGATAGGTGTCCGGACATGGAAGAAAGGGCTGCCTGCAGGGATAAACGACCTGCATGGCAGCCCTTTTTGTCTGGAGAAGCTGGAACGTGCGGAATAGAGCGGGATGGAGCGTTACTTGATCGTCAACGGCAGCTGCTTCAGCCTCTCGGCATCCGGTGTCACGAACAAGGTCCGCTGATGATCGTAGATCACGAAGCCCGGCTTGGCGCCGCTTGGCTTGCGTACGTGCTTGATCAACGTGTAGTCGACGGGAACCGAGCTCGATTCCTTGGCCTGACTGTAGTAGGCTGCCAGTTGAGCCGCCTCCATCAGGGTGTCGTCACCGAACTGCGCACTGCGGATGACCACATGGGAGCCGGGAATATCTTTGGTATGAAGCCAGGTATCGCCCGAATGCGCAAGCCGGTTCGTCACATATTCGTTCTGCGTGTTGTTTTTGCCGACATAGATCGGAATGCCCTCGCTGGACGTATAGCAGGCAAGCAGGGGCTTTGCGTTTGCTTTCTTACGCTTCAGCTTCCGGCCCCGGCTGCGCAGATACCCTTGCTCCACCAATTCCTCGCGAATTTCTTCGATATCCTGCATGCCTGCGCCGGAAAGCTGCTGAAGGAGGCTATCCAGATAGACGATCTCTTCCCGGGCTTGGGTCATCTGCTGATTCACGACAGTCAGACTATTCTTGGCCTTTGTGTACTTCTTGAAGTACCGCTGGGCGTTGTCCGAGGGCGAGAGCAGGGGATCAAGCTCAATTTCCACCGGCCGCTGCTCCTCGTCGTAATAGTTGATGACCTCGATCTTGCTTTCGCCCTTGCGAATCTGATGCATGGAGGCGGTCAGCAGCTCCCCCAGGATACGGAATCGGTCGGCCTGCTGCGCGTCCTCCAGCGTCTCGGCCAGCTTCTCCAGCTTCTTGATATTTTTGCTTCGTTCGTTCGACAATAGTCTGAACAGATCGCTCACCCGCTGCTTGACCGTATCGCGCTCCGCTTTGTCGCTGTAGTACGTCTCCAAACAACGGCTGATCGATTCGAAGCGGCGCGTTTCCCCCTGCAGATGCGTCAGGTCGGTAATCGAAAAGTAGCTTTTGCCCGAAGCGGGTACGGTGGTAATGACAGGGTCGGGCTGACGATTGCGGAGCCGGTCAGTAAGCTCGCGAAAATGGGGCCACAGCTTGCGGGCGGCCTCGTTATCGTCGCTGCCGGCTGCCGATTCGGCCGCTGCCGCGTCAGCGGAGGACGCCAGGGCCGCAAGACTGTCGCCGCTGCCGAACGCCCGGTACACCAGCTCGCGCGCCACCAGCGGGCTGAAGCCGCTAAAGCGCTGCACGAGAGCCTGTTCCCAGAGCTTGTGACCGGGCGCAAGCCCTTCCGCGGCAAGGGCTTGCGCCGTAGAGTCAAGCAGCATAGCGAACGAGTCCTCGTCCGCGCAATCCATCGGGTTAGCCTTATGCTGCTCCGGCGGGTTGACATACGGGACGCCTGGCATGACGACCCGATAGCTGCTGATGGACGGCGTAATATGATGGATCCCGTCAATGATCGTATGGGAAGCGGGATCGAGCAGGATCAGGTTGCTGTGCCGGCCCATAATTTCGACGATGACGGTTTTGAGGCTCAGGTCGCCGAGCTCGTCGCGCTGCCGGATGTTGAAGCGGATGACCCGCTCCATCTGCGGCTGCTCGATCGACTCGATCATGCCTCCTTCGCAGTGCTTGCGGAGCAGCATGCAGAACATCGGCGCTTCCTGCGGGTTAACGAAGCTCTCCTCGGTGAGGTGTACGCGCGGATAAGTAGGGCTTGCCGATAAGATGAGCTTGACATTGCGCCCGGCGGCCCGAAGCTGAAACACGATATCATTGCCGGAGGGCATCTGGATTTTATTGATACGGCATGGAAGAAGCGCTTGCAGCTCCTGTACGAGGCCGTGAATGACAAGACCGTCGAAGGACATAGATGAGAACAACTCCAATCTGAGTAAACGTCATTTCCTATCATGCCATAATTTTGCGAAAAACTTAAGGTCTTTCTCGGAGCTTCCAGGAAAACGTGCTATTTTGCGGCTTGTCTGAATACATTACCCTAGACAACCTTTTGGGAGGGAATGAGCAGATGAGTCAGAAACCATGGTATCAATGGACGTCCGAGGAGATCCTGCAGTCGTCGGGAACCGAGCCCTCGCAAGGCTTGAGCTCGGAGGAGGCGGACAAGCGGCTGGCCTCGCACGGCAAGAACGAGCTGGCGGAAGGCCAGAGCGTATCGCCGGTCACGCTGTTCCTCAATCAATTCAAAGACTTCATGGTGCTGGTGCTTGTAGGGGCTACTCTGGTATCCGGCTTGCTGGGCGAATATTTGGATGCCGTCACGATTATCGCCATTATCATTATGAACGGGATTCTCGGCTTTCTGCAGGAATTTCGCGCGGAACGGTCGCTGCGCGCGTTGAAGGAGCTGTCGGCGCCGAATGCCAAGGTGCTGCGGGACGGCAAGGTTTCGTCCATACCGGCCCGGGAGCTGGTGCCGGGGGATCTGATCGTGCTGGAAAGCGGAGACCGCATTCCTGCCGACATCCGATTTATCGAATCGTCGGGGGTATATGCGGAGGAGTCGGCGTTAACGGGCGAATCCGTTCCCGTTTCCAAGCATACGTCTGTCCTTGAGCAGGACGAGATCCCGCTAGGCGACCAGCGCAATCTCGGGTTTATGGGGACGATGATTACGCGCGGCACCGCCAAGGGCGTTGTCGTGCGCACGGGCATGCAGACGGAGATGGGCAAAATAGCCGACATGATCCAAAATACGGATGCGATGGAAACGCCGCTTCAGCGCCGCCTGGAGCAGCTCGGCAAAATCCTGATTATCGTGGCGCTCGTGCTCACCGTGCTGGTTGTCGTAGCGGGTATCCTCCATGGACAAGAGCCTTACGGCATGTTCCTGGCCGGGGTCAGCCTGGCGGTAGCGGCTATTCCCGAGGGCTTGCCCGCGATTGTCACGATCGCGCTGGCGTTGGGCGTTCAGCGGATGATCCAGCGCAAAGCCATTGTCCGCAAGCTGCCGTCCGTCGAAACGCTTGGCTGCGCTTCGGTGATCTGCTCCGACAAGACGGGCACGCTGACGCAAAATAAAATGGCGGTCACTCATCTCTGGGTGGGCGGTCAAGCGCTGGAGGTCACCGGAGACGGCTATGAGCCCCAGGGCGCGATCGTCAAGGAGGGCAAGCCGGTCGATCTGCGCAATAACCAGATGCTGAGGCGGCTGCTTCAGGTATCCGTGCTGTGCAACAACGCCTCGCTGCATGAAGAAAAGCCCGATAAGAAGAAAGAAGAGGAGGGCTCAGGAGTCTGGACGATCAAGGGCGACCCGACGGAGGGAGCGCTCGTCGTGCTGGGAGCCAAAGCAGGTATGACGCAGAGCTCGCTGGAAGGACTTTACCGGCGTACGCTTGAGCTGCCCTTCGATTCGGAGCGGAAGCGGATGTCCGTTGTCGTGGAGCATCAGGGCGGGCGGATGGCCTGCACGAAGGGGGCGCCCGATCTGCTGATCCAGCAGTGCGCTTATGTGCTGTGGGATGAAAAGGTCATTCCGTTTACTCCGACGCTGAAGCAGAAGGTGAGTGCGGCCGCCGAAGGTATGGCCCAAAATGCGCTGCGCGTGCTGGGGCTCGCCTATCGCGATCTGAAGGAATCGGATCGGCAGCTGGACGAAGCGGGGATCGAATGCCAGCTCGTCTTCATCGGCTTGACCGGCATGATTGATCCGCCGCGTCGCGAGGTCCGGGATGCGATCATAAAATGCCGCCGCGCCGGGATCAAGACCGTGATGATTACGGGCGATCATCAGACGACGGCCGAGTCCATCGCCCGGCAGCTCGGTATCCTGCCCCAGGACGGCAAAGCTTTGAACGGCCAGCAGCTGGCTGCGATGAGCGACGACGACTTGGACCGCCACGTCGAAGGGGTGTACGTCTACGCCCGTGTCTCGCCCGAGCATAAGCTGCGGATCGTCAAGTCGCTGCAGCGCAAGGGGCATACGGTGGCGATGACCGGTGACGGGGTCAATGACGCGCCGGCCATCAAAGCGGCTGATATCGGAATCGCGATGGGCATCAACGGCACGGATGTGTCCAAGGAGGCGTCGGCGCTTGTACTCTCCGACGATAATTTCGCTACCATTGTCGCGGCGATCGAAGAGGGACGGGGCATCTATGAAAATATCCGCAAATTTATCCGGTATTTGCTTGCATCGAATGTCGGCGAGATTATGACCATGTTCCTCGCGATGATGGCCGGCCTGCCGCTGCCGCTTGTTCCGATTCAGATTCTGTGGGTGAATCTGGTGACGGACGGGCTGCCCGCGATGGCGCTTGGAGTCGATCAGGCCGAGAAGGACCTGATGACGCAGAAGCCCCGTTCCGCCAAGGAAAATATTTTCGCACGGCGGCTGGGCTGGAAAATCGTCAGCCGGGGCATTCTGATCGGTCTTTGTACGCTCGCGGCCTTCTATATCTCATTGACAGCGGGAGCGGACAGCGCAGGTGCTCTGATGAAGGCACAGACGGTGGCGTTCGCTACGCTCGTGATGGCTCAGCTTATTCACGTATTCGATTGCCGGAGCTCCCGGTCGATTTTCCACCGGAATCCGCTGCAGAACGTCTGGCTGGTGCTCGCCGTCGCTTCTTCGTTATTGCTGATGTTTCCCGTGCTCTACGTGGACGCTCTCCAGCCGATTTTCAAGACAGTCCCTCTCGGGATAGCGGATTGGCTGCTCGTCCTTGCCTTCGCAGGAATCCCGACCTTCCTCATGGGAATCGGCAGCGTGCTCTCGACCTCGAAGCGCAGACCAACACCTCGCAAGGGCGGACCCAAGTCGCTGAAGCCTATCGCCCGTTAGTACGAAAAGGGGAAAAAGGGGATATTAACCAACTAACGAAATGGCTGGACTCTTTGCCTGCAGGCGAAGATATCCGGCCGTTTGCTTTTTAGAGGGGAATGAGTTAAAATTTTGCGGAATCGCTATGCATACCCGAGCATTTGCGCTATAGTAGGGGATAAACCGCAAATTTAGGAGTTTTATCGATGAAATTTACGAAAATGCATGGCTTGGGCAATGATTTCATCGTGTTAGCGGGTTTCGACCTGCTTCCGGCCGAGGCTTCCGAACAGGCGATCCGCTGGTGCGACCGCCATTTCGGAGTCGGCGCGGACGGACTGGTGTATCTGCTGCCCTCCAGCCGGGCTGACTATATGATGCGAATAATCAATTCCGACGGATCCGAGGCGGAGCAGTGCGGCAATGCGATTCGCTGCGCTGCTGCCTATCTATATGAAAACGGGCTAGTGGAGCCGTTCGCGCGAGAGCTGACCATCGAGACGATCGGCGCCGGCGTGCAGCCGGTGCGGCTGCAGGTGGAGAACGGCAAGGTCCGCAGCGTCCGTGTCGATATGGGCGAGCCGATCCTGAGCGGACTGGCCGTTCCGACTACTTTGGATGAAGACCTTGTTATCGAGCTGCCGATTGCGGCAGGGGATCGGGAGTTCCGGTTTACCGCCGTATCGATGGGCAATCCGCACTGCGTTATTTTCGTGGATGACGCTCCATCCGTGGAGCTGTCGACATGGGGTCCGGTGCTGGAGACACATCCCTACTTCCCGAGACGGGCGAATGTGGAGTTTGCCTCGCTGCGCAGCCGGGACTATGCGGACATGCGCGTGTGGGAGCGTGGGGCAGGACCTACCTTGGCATGCGGAACGGGAGCCTGCGCTACGCTTGTGGCAGGGGTGCTGACCGGCAGAATGGAACGCAAAGGCGTCGTATCGCTGGCTGGCGGCGAGCTGTTGATCGAGTGGGAGGAAGCGGATAACCGCGTATACATGACAGGTCCGGCGGAGACGGTGTTTTCGGGCACATGGACGCTGGAAGCCTGCGGGAAGCAGATATAATAGATGGAGAATACAGCATGGGAAGGGGAGCCTCGTGTGAAGCCGGATTTGAGGGAAGCACTTCGGAATGGAGTACTGGTCGGGGATGGCGCGATGGGCACTTATTTGTACCAAATGGGTTTTCCCGTCGGCATCTCGTATGAGGAATTGAATTTATTGAAGCCGGACGTTATTCGGGACGTACACCGTCGCTATTATGAGGCGGGGGCCAGACTGATCGAGACGAATACGTTCTCCGCCAATCGCGAAAGACTGTCCAAATTCGGTCTGGAAAACGAAGTGGAAGCTATTAACCGGGCCGGCGTGGAGCTGGCGCGACAAGCCGTTGGAGACGATGCTTACGTCGTCGGGGCAGTCGGTTCGCTGCGAGCGGGCAAACGGAAAAACGTCCGCACCGCCAAAATCAAGGAAGATCTGCGCCAGCAGATCGAGGTGCTGCTGGATGCGAAGGTCGACGGACTGCTGCTGGAAACGTTCTACGATCTGGAGGAAATGCTGCTAGTGCTGAAGCTGGTCCGTAAGCTGTCGCCGCTGCCGGTCATCTGTCAGTTTGCGACGGAGGGTGCAGGGGCCACGATGGACGGCGTGCCTCTGAAGGAAGCCTTCGCCCGGCTGCTGGCGGCCGGAGCCGATGTCGTGGGCTTCAACTGCCGGAGCGGTCCGAACGGGCTGATGCGCTCGCTGGAGAAGGTGGCCGGCTTGCCGGATGCGCCTCCTCTGTCGGTATTCCCGAACGCCGGACTAGCCGATTATGAAGACGGTCGTTACACATTCGCTGCAACGCCGCAATATTTCGGCGAAACGGCCCGCCGGTTTGTCGATCAAGGGGCTCGTATCGTAGGCGGATGCTGCGGGACTACGCCCGAGCATATCGCTGCGATCGCCTCCTCGCTGGCCGGTTATATCCCGGAGCCGCATGCCGCTAACAGGACGGCTGCCGTTGCTGTCGCAGAGCCGCAGCCGCTTGTCCAGGTCAGCGGCGGACAGGCTGGCGGACAGCAACCGAAGCCGAATATTGTCGATCTGGTGAAGGAACGCGTCACGGTCATCGTGGAGCTCGACCCGCCGCGAGATCTCGATATCGCCAAGTTCATGGCAGGGGCCGCCGCTCTTAAGGAAGTCGGGGTTGATGCGTTGACGATGGCGGATAACTCGCTTGCTGTCACCCGGATGAGCAATATGGCGCTTGGCTCGCTCGTCCAGGAGCAGGTGGGGATCCGCCCGCTGATCCATATCGCCTGCCGTGACCGGAACATGATCGGCACCCAGTCGCATATGATGGGGCTTCATGCCTTGGATATCGACCATGTGCTTGCCGTTACGGGCGACCCGGCGAAATTCGGCGATTTGCCGGGCTCCAGCTCGGTGTATGATCTGACCTCGTTCGAGATTATCAGGATGATCAAGCAACTGAACGAAGGGGTTGCCTTCTCGGGCAAGCCGCTGAAGAAGCGGGCCAACTTTATTGTCGGGGCGGCATTCAATCCCAATGTCAAGCATCTGGATAAAGCGGTTCAGCGGCTCGAGCGCAAGATCGAAGCCGGCGCTGACTATATCATGACTCAGCCTGTGTACGACCCGAAGCTGATCGAGGCTGTCCGTGAGTCGACGAAGCATCTGGAAGTGCCGATTTTCATCGGTATCGCCCCGCTGGCCAGCGGTGGGAACGCCGAGTTCCTCCACAACGAGGTGCCTGGCGTGTTATTGTCCGATGAGGTACGCCGGCGCATGAGCGGACTGAAGGGCGAGGAAGGGCGGGCGATGGGCGTACAGATTGCGCGCGAGCTGCTGGATGTGGCTATCGAGCACTTCAACGGCATCTACCTGATGACGCCATTCATGGCTTATGAGATGACAGTGGACTTGACCCGCTATGTCTGGGAGAAATCCGGACGCCGTGATTACCACTTGTCCCCTCTTGCAAAATGAATTAAAATAGGATAACGGATGTGAGAGCCATGGTAACGAGTATGACCGGCTACGGACAAGCGGAGCGTTCTGTCGCGGGATTTCGGCTGCAGGTTGACCTGAAATCGGTCAATCATCGCTACTGCGAAGTGGCGGTACGGCTGCCGCGGGAGTTTGTCCGTTACGAGAACACGGTGAAGCAGGCGGTTCAGCAGCATGTGAAGCGGGGCCGTGTCGATGTGTTCGTTACTGTGGAACGGGATCGCGGTGAGGCGCCGGCGCTTGAAGTGGACTGGGCCCTTGCCGAAAGCTACACCCAGGCTGCCGATGCGCTGCGTGCCAGACTCGCGTTATCCGGCGGGCTGACGATACATGATCTGCTTTCGCTGCCGGGACTTGTTACATTCCGCGACAAGCCGGACGTGGCGGACGAGGCGCTGGAGGCCGAGCTCGCGGCCTGCGCCCTAGAGGCGGCTGCCCGGCTGGCTGCGATGAGGCAGCGGGAGGGATCGTATCTGCGGGAAGATCTCTCTCAGCGGCTGCAGCTGCTGGAGCAGCTTCGGCTGCAGGCGCACAGGCTGGCTCCGCAGATCGTGCAGGAATATGCGGCTAAGCTGAAGCTAAGGATTCAGGAGATGCTGGGCCAGCCCGAGCCGGACGAGGGCCGTCTGGCGATGGAAGTCGCGCTGATGGCCGATCGGGCCAGCATCGATGAGGAGCTGACAAGGCTGAGCAGTCATGTTGGGCAGCTGGGCCGAATGCTCGAAGACTCGGAGCCGGTCGGCCGCAAGCTTGATTTTCTTGTCCAGGAGATGAATCGGGAGGTCAATACGATCGGCTCCAAGGCGAACCACGCAGCTCTTGCGGGGATCGTGGTCGACATGAAAGCGGAGCTTGAGAAGATGCGGGAGCAGATTCAAAATATCGAATAAATGTGGATTACTTTTCTTCGCGTTGTCCTTTCAGTCGTATGAGGGATGCGATGAACCAGGGGGAACCGTATACTATGGCGATCAAACTTATCAATATCGGCTTCGGGAACATCGTCTCCGCGAACCGAATCATTTCCATTGTCAGCCCGGAATCGGCGCCGATTAAACGGATTATCCAGGAAGCGCGCGACCGCCATATGCTGATTGATGCGACTTACGGTCGCCGTACCCGTGCTGTGATCATAACAGATAGCGATCATGTGATCCTGTCGGCCGTCCAGCCGGAGACGGTAGCACACCGACTTTCGAATAAGGACGATGATCATGACGAGTAAAGTAGGGGTTTCCCCTTCGGAGAAGGGCATTCTGATCGTTCTGTCCGGACCTTCCGGCGTGGGCAAGGGCACCGTATGCAAGGCGCTTCGCGCCTGTGCTCCCGATATTGTGTATTCGGTATCGGCTACGACGCGGACGCCTAGAGAAGGCGAGATCGACGGAGTGAATTATTTTTTCAAGAGCAGGGAACAATTCCAGCAGTTGATCGATCAGGACCAGATGCTGGAGTGGGCGGAATATGTAGGCAATTACTACGGCACGCCGAGCAAATTTGTGGAAGACACGCTGAACAGCGGTAAAGATATTATCCTTGAGATCGAAGTGCAGGGAGCGCTCAAAGTGAAGCGGAAGTTTCCGAATGGCGTGTTTATTTTCCTGCTTCCCCCTTCGCTGCCCGAGCTGGAAAGCCGGATCGTGGGTCGGGGTACTGAGTCAGAGGAGTCCATCCGGAGCCGTATGTCCGTCGCTGTGGATGAAATCGCAATGATGGAACAGTATGACTATGCGATCGTAAACGATCAGGTCGACCTGGCTTGCTCGCGGATCCGCAGCATCCTGACAGCGGAGCACTGCCGCAAGGACCGCATGGTTTGTAAAATCCAACAATGGATGGCTGAGGTGAAAAAATAAATGCTGTATCCTTCAATCGACCGTCTGCTTGATAAAGTGGACAGCAAGTATTCGTTGGTCGTCGCTGCTTCCAAACGCGCTCGCATGCTGCGCGACGGCGCCAAAAGCGAGCTTCGTAACAAACGCTCCCACAAGCAGGTAGGCCATGCGCTGGAAGAAATCTATGAAGATTTTATTTCGTACGAAAAGCTTCCGAGCAAAGAAAAAGATAGAGAAAAAGCAGACTTAAAGTAAAAACAACCTTCGGGTTGTTATTTTTTTATCAAGATTGGAGAAGCCCGGGCGAGTTGAGAGGCGTTCGGGCTGTAATTAACCGGAGATATGAATCTCCGACTTCACGCAAGAACTTGACAAGGCTGTGAAGCTAGAGATTCGCTTTGAGGGGTAAATTGGGGAGAAAAGCTGGAATTTCAAAGGGGAGTTAACTATGAGTGCCTTAAACGGAAAAACGATCGTGCTTGGCGTGTGCGGCGGTATAGCCGCCTTTAAGGCAGCTGCATTATGCAGCAAGCTGACGCAAGCAGGCGCCAAGGTTCATGTCATCATGACCGCTTCGGCCACTAAATTCGTTGCGCCGCTAACCTTTCAAACCTTGTCCAGGCATGAGGTTGCGATAGATACGTTCGATGAGAAGGATGCCTCGGTAGTCCAGCATATCGACCTGGCCGACCGGGCGGACCTGGTTATCGTGGCGCCGGCCTCCGCCAATACGATAGCCAAGATAGCGCTTGGCCTGGGTGACGATATGCTGAGTACGACCCTGCTGGCGACTACGGCCCCGATCCTGGTCGCTCCGGCGATGAATGTTCATATGTATGCCAATCCGGCCGTGGAACAAAATATGCGGACGCTGGCCGATCGCGGCATTCGCTTCATCGAGCCGGGTACGGGCCAACTGGCCTGCGGCTATGTGGGCAAGGGCAGGCTTGCCGAGCCGGAGGACATCGTACGGGCGGTGGAGCTTCATTTTGCCGAGCGCGGGCGTCTGACGGGCAAGCGGGTGCTGATCACGGCTGGGGGAACGGTGGAGCGCATCGACCCGGTACGCTATCTGACCAATGATTCTTCGGGCAAAATGGGCTATGCGCTAGCGGAAGCTGCTGTGCGCATGGGAGCCGAGGTGACGCTCATTAGCGGCAAGGCAGCCATACCCGCACCCTCCGGGGTTAAGCTGGTCCGCGTGGATTCTGCGCTCGACATGCTGGAGGCGGTCATGTCGAGACTGCCGGATCAGGATGTCATTATTAAAGCGGCGGCTGTCGCGGATTATCGACCTGCGGAGCGGCATGAGCATAAGCTGAAAAAGTCGGATGACGAGCTGACGCTTACCCTGATAAAAAATCCGGATATTCTGCAGCAAATCGGAGAGCTGAAGACGCACCAGTTCGTCGTAGGCTTTGCCGCGGAAACCCGCAATATCGAGGCGTTTGCCATGGATAAGCTGCGCCGGAAGCGTTGTGATTTGCTGGTCGCTAATGATGTTTCCGCAGAGGGGGCCGGCTTCGGAACCGATACAAACATCGTCAGCGTGTACGACCGCAGCGGCTTCGTGGAGGCTTTGCCCATGATGGGCAAGCGCGAAGTAGCCACGCATCTGCTTCATCTTATCGCGGACAGGCTCGGAAAGGGGGAAACGGCAGATACATGATCGCCAAGGTGATTGTTGACGTACCTGCCAAGCCTACGAACCGTGCGTTCGATTACTCGGTGCCCGAGCCTTTGCGCGGGCTTATTGCCGTCGGCAGCCGGGTTGGCGTGCCGTTCGGTTCGCGGGTTGTGCAGGGTTTTGTGATCGAGCTGCAGCAGGACTCCGAGCTCGCGCCGGGCAAAATAAAAGCCATCAAGCAGGTACTGGACTTGACGCCTCCGCTTACGCCCGAGCTGGTCAAGCTGGCGCAATGGATCGGGCGCACCTATGTATGTCATGATATTACTGCGCTGCAGGCGATGATTCCGGGAGCGTTGAAAGCGAAATACGAACGCCAGGTGTCGGTAGCCGACCGCCTGCCTCCGGCCGGATCCTCTGCCGTCGCCACTGCAGCCGGGTCTGCAGCAGGCAAGCCGGAATCCCTCGTGGCCCAGGAGATGGAGCTGCTGCTTCCGCAGGACCAGGCCATCATCGCGTATATAAGGAAGCAGGAAGCGGTCGAGCTGGAGACGCTGCTGAACCGGTTTCCGGAGGAAGGCTTGCGCATCAGGCAGCTGCTGGAGGAAGGCGTTCTGCAGGAGCAGCAGATGGTAAAAGACCGGATGAAGGTTAAAAAAGCATTAACCGTGCTTCCTCCTGACGATCTTTCGCAGCTCGATGGCTGGATTGCGGAGCTTCCCGACCGGGCAGCTAAGCAGAAGGAGGTGCTGCGCTATCTGCGCGAGCATCCGGGACCTGTCAGGCTAACCGAGCTGCTGACGCGGCTGCATATGACGGCGTCTGCCGTAAAGGGGCTTGCCGAGAAAGGCTGGATTCGTCTGGAGGACGTGGAAGTGCAGCGCGATCCGTACGCAGCCCGTACCTTTCGCCCTACGACGCCTCTGCCGCTAACGCCGGAGCAGCAAGGGGTTTACGATCGTATCCGCTCAGCGGTGCTGTCGCGGGAGCGAAAGGTATTTTTGCTTCATGGGGTAACCGGAAGCGGGAAAACGGAGGTATACCTTCAGTCGATCCAAACTTGCCTCGAGGAAGGTCGGGAAGCGATCGTGCTGGTGCCCGAGATTTCGCTCACGCCGCAGATGGTGGAGCGCTTCAAAGGCCGATTCGGCAATCAGGTCGCTGTTTTGCACAGCCGGCTTTCGAACGGAGAACGTTATGACGAATGGAGAAAGATTACCCGGCGCGAGGTTAGTGTGGTGATCGGAGCCCGTTCCGCTATATTTGCTCCTTTTAGCAATATCGGATTGATCATGATCGACGAGGAGCACGAGTCGACGTACAAGCAGGAGGAAAGCCCGAAGTACCATGCACGCGACGTGGCTATCGCCCGGGCCCGCGAGCATGGCGCATCGGTCGTACTCGGTTCCGCTACGCCCTCGCTGGAGAGCATGTACCGGACCAGCGTTGAGGCGGCGCGGCTGGCTACGGAAGAGCGGCCTGCCTTCGAGCTGCTGTCGATGCCAAGCCGCGTGGAAGGCCGGCCGCTGCCTCCCGTACGGATCGTCGATATGAGGGAGGAGCTGAAGAATGGCAACCGGTCGATGTTTAGCCGGGATTTGTATAAAGCCATCGAAGAAAGGCTACACAAGAAGGAGCAGATCGTTTTATTGCTGAACCGGCGCGGGTATGCGACATTCGTCATGTGCCGCACCTGCGGCTATGTAGCCCAGTGTCCGCACTGCGACATCTCGCTGACCTACCACCAAAGCTCTCGGGCGCTGCGCTGCCATTATTGCGGCTACGCCGAGCGCGAGGCATCGCTTTGTCCGGAGTGCGGGAGCGAGCATATTCGACATTTCGGCACGGGTACGCAGCGGGTCGAGGAGGAGCTGGGCAAGCTGTTTCCCGGCATCCGGGTCATCCGGATGGACGTGGATACGACTTCGGAGAAAGGCTCGCACGAGAAGTGGCTGACGCTGTTCCGCAACCGGCAGGCCGATGTGCTGCTGGGCACTCAGATGGTGGCGAAAGGTCTGGACTTTCCCTATGTGACACTGGTGGGCGCGCTGGCGGCTGATTCGGTGCTGAACCTGCCGGATTTCCGTGCGGCGGAGCGCTCCTTCCAGCTTCTGACGCAGGTAGCGGGTCGGGCCGGCCGGCATCACCTGCCCGGGGAGGTGTTCGTTCAGACCTACACGCCTGAGCATTACAGCATTATTCATGCCAGCCGTCATGATTATATGAGTTTTATGCGTAAGGAAATGCTGATGCGCAAGCTGCATAACTATCCTCCTTTCCACCAGCTTGTGCTGGTTACGCTGTCCCATGAGCAGGTGCAGCTGCTGATCCGATCCGGGGAAGCGCTGGCTGCAAGGCTGAAGTCGCTGGCTCAGGAGCTGCCGAAGGATACCGAGGAAATGGAGGTTCTTGGTCCCGTGGCATCGCCTATCTCGCGGATCAAGGATAGATATCGCTTCCAATGCATGATAAAATATCGGGGAGAAAATCCGATCGCCGGACTGGTCAGGCAGGCGGCTTCCGTACTCGATGAGACGGTGAAGCAGCACAAGCTGATCGTGTCGATCGACGTGGACCCGCAGATTTTGATGTAGCCGGAAGATCAAGGATAGATGAAACCACAGAAAGGTGCAGGTATAGATGGCTATTAAAATCATTGTCAAGGATCCGGATCCCGTATTGCGCGAGAAAAGCAAGCCGGTGCCGAAAATAACGAGGAATATCTGGAAGCTGCTTGACGATATGGTCGATACGATGTATGACGCGGAGGGCGTGGGGCTGGCGGCTCCGCAGATCGGCATCCTCAAGCGCGTCATCGTGATGGATTGCGGCGATGAGCACGGGGGCTTGATCGAGCTGATCAATCCCGAGATTATCGAGCTGGAAGGCGAGCAGCTCGGCGCAGAGGGATGCCTGAGCATCCCGGGGCTGCGCGGCGATGTGAAGCGGGCCGCACGGGCCAAGGTCAAGGGGCTGAACCGTGACGGCGAGGAAATCATCATTGAGGGGACGGAGCTTCTTGCACGATGCATCCAGCATGAGGTCGATCATCTGGACGGCATTCTGTACACCGATCTGGCGGAGTCGCTGTATCGCGCGGTCGATGAGCCCGAGCAGGGTGAAGCATGAGCGACAAGGCTAGAATCGTATTTATGGGAACTCCTGACTTTGCGGTTCCCTCGCTCCGGGCGCTGCTGGCCGATGAGTCCGTTCAGGTCGTCGGCGTCGTGACCCAGCCGGATCGTCCCGTTGGCCGCAAGCGTGTGCTGACTCCGACACCAGTTAAGGTGGAAGCCTTGGCTCATGGACTGCCCGTGCTCCAGCCTGAGAGGCTGCGGCGGGGCGAGTCGGTGGAGGAGCTGCGCGAGCTGAAGCCGGATTTAATCGTAACGGCGGCCTACGGTCAAATATTGCCGAAGGCGGTGCTCGAGCTGCCAAGGCTTGGCTGCATCAATGTCCATGCTTCGCTGCTGCCTCGTTACCGAGGAGGCGCACCGATTCATTATGCGGTGATGAACGGCGACGCGGAGACAGGAGTCACGATCATGTACATGGAAGAAGGGCTTGACACCGGCGATATGATCAGCCGGGTCGAAGTGCCGATCGGGGATGACGATACGACCGGCACGATGTTCGACAAGCTCAGCACGGCGGGAGCGGAGCTGCTGCAGAGGACGCTTCCCGGGCTGCTGGCCGGGACGGTCCAAGCGGTGCCGCAGGATGACGAAGCTGCGGTCTATTCCCCCAATATCACGCGCAAGCAGGAGCAGATCGACTGGAACGACCCTGCTCTGCGGATCTGGCAGCAGGTCAGAGCGCTTCATCCAAGACCTGGCGCGTTCACGCTATGGAATGGAGAGGTACTGAAAATATGGGCTTGCAGCAAGCCGGCGGAACCGGCGCTTTCCTCGCCCAAGCAGCCGGGGACGGTGCTTAGCGTAGGCCCGGACGGCATCGAGGTGGCTACGGGACTCGGCGTACTGCGCATTACCGAGCTGCAGCCTTCCGGCAAAAAGGCGATGGATGCCGCAACCTTCGCGCGTGGCGGCCAGTTGGCCGCAGGTACGGTATTGGGACAGCCGAACGAGGATGGAGCTGATGGAGACCAGTGAGCGAGCATACATCGAACCCGAAGCCGCATTCGAATCGAACGGCCGGAAAGGATCGTAAGCCTGATTCGAGCGGTGGGCTACGCCAAGGCTCACCAGCCTCTTCCAAAGGCGGAGCCGCACCTCGGCGGACGTCCGGATCATCGCCCGGAGCGGGCAGCAAGTCTCGCGGGGGAGGAGCGCCGGCCCGCAAGCAAGTGCGGGGAACGGCGAGGGAAGCGGCACTGGACGTGCTGACCCGTGTAGAAACGGACAAGGCCTACAGCAACTTGATGTTGAACCAGACCCTTCAGCTGTATAAGCTCGACAAGCCGGACGCGGGACTCGCCACGGAGATTGCTTACGGCACGGTCCAGCGTCTGAATACCATCGATTATTTCCTTGAGCCGTTCGTGGCCAAAGGACTGGCGAAGCTGGAGCCTTGGGTGCGCAGCCTGCTTAGACTCAGCTTCTACCAAATGTATTATCTGGACCGTATACCGGAGCATGCGGTAGTGAACGAGGCGGTCAACCTGGCCAAACGACGCGGGCATGCGGGCATCGCGGGGATGGTTAACGGCGTGCTGCGCAGTGTGATCCGCAAGAAGGCGGAGCTGGTCTTGCCGCAAGGACTGGCCCCTGCTGCGCGGATCGCGCTTGAGGAGTCTCATCCCGAGTGGCTGGTGCGGCGCTGGATCGCCCAGTATGGCGAGGAAGCGGCTCAAGCCATATGCCGCGCCAACAACGAGGCGCCTCGCGTCAGCGTGCGCGCCAACCGTCTGAAGAACGAGCCGTCGCAGCTGATCGAGCGGCTGCGCGGGCAAGGCTTGGAAGCCGAAGCTTCGTTGCTTGCCCCGTCCGGCATCGTCATCCGGGGCGGGGGCAACATGGCGCTGACGCCTGAATTTACCCGCGGCCTCTTCTCGGTGCAGGACGAAAGCTCTATGCTGGTGGCCGAATGGGTCGATCCGCAGCCGGGCGAGCGCATCTTGGACTGCTGCGCCGCGCCAGGCGGCAAATCCACGCACCTGGCGGAGAAGATGGGCGACCGGGGGGAAGTGGTCGCCTGCGATCTGCATGAGCATAAGCGCCAACTGATCACGGATCAGGCGGAACGGCTCGGCTTGACGTCGATCCGGACGCTGACGGCCGACGCCAGGAAGCTGTCCGAGCATTATCCGCCTGCCAGCTTTGACCGCATCCTGCTCGATGCTCCTTGCTCCGGCTTGGGCGTCATCCGCCGTAAGCCGGATCTCAAGTGGAGCAAGTCGGAGATCGAGATCGCGGAGATCGGAAGCATTCAGCGGGAGCTGCTGGATGCCGTTGCTCCTCTGCTCAAGCCCGGAGGGGTGCTGGTATACAGCACCTGCACGGTGGAGCGGAGCGAGAATGAGGAGGCGGTGAGGCGTTTTCTTCGCGATCACGAGGACTTCGCGCTAGAAGCGCCGTCTTTGTCTGTTCCGGAAGCAGGCAGCTTGCCGCCGTCGTCCGTCAGCGGAGTTACGCCAGCGGGAGCAGCTTCAGAATTATCCGATCCGGCCGGACAAGAGCAGGCGATGCGGCAGATTATGCCGTACGAGTATGGCTCGGATGGTTTTTTTATCGCGAGACTGCGCAAGCGAGCATAATCCCTCAAGTTGTGGTAAAATAACATGTGGCCTTTTCGGGCGCAAGGTCCGAGAGGCCTTCACTTTAGACAAAACAGGTTGTGATAAATGATGGAATTGCCAGCGAGCAAGATGCCTTCCAATCTTAAGCCATACGTATACGACTACACGCTTGAGGATTGGCAGGCTTGGATCAAGGAGCAGGGTGAGTCGGGCTTTCGGGCCGGACAAATCTTCGATTGGTTATATGTGAAAAGAATATCAAGCTTCGACGAGATGACGAATCTGCCGAAGTCGCTGAGGGACAAGCTGCGGGAGCAGTTCGATTTTGTCACGCTCAATGAAGTCGCTCATTACCGTTCCAAGGACGGTACGGTCAAATTCCTCTTCGAGCTGACCGATAAGAATGCGATCGAGACGGTCATCATGAAGCACAGCTACGGCAACAGCATCTGCGTCACGACGCAGGTGGGCTGCAGGGTCGGCTGTACGTTCTGCGCGTCCACGCTCGGCGGCTTGAAGCGTAACCTGACCCCGGGCGAGATTATCGCCCAGGTGGTGAAGGCTCAGCAGCTGCTGGATGCGACAGAGGAGCGGGTGAGCAGCATCGTGATCATGGGAATCGGCGAGCCGTTCGAAAATTACGATGCGGTAATGAAGTTCCTTCACGTCATGATTCACCCTAAGGGGCTGAATATCGGCCAACGCCATATTACGGTTTCGACAAGCGGCATCGTACCGAATATTTACCGGTTCGCGGATGAAGATACCCAGATTAATCTGGCGATCTCGATCCATGCGCCCAACGACGAGCTGCGCTCCAAGCTGATGCCGGTCAACCGCAGGTTCCCGTTCCAAGATCTGCTGGAGGCTTGCCGGTATTATGTGGCGAAGACAGGACGCCGGATTACGTTCGAATATGCCTTGATGGGCCAGGTCAACGACCGTCCCGAGCATGCGGAGGAATTGGCCCAGGTGCTGAAAACTTTCCCTATGGCTCATGTCAATCTAATTCCTGTCAATTTTGTCTCGGAGCGGGATTATGTGCGTACGCCGCGTAACGACATTTTTGCTTTCCAGCGCATACTCGAGAAAAATAAAGTCAACGCCACGATCCGCCGCGAGCAGGGGAGCGATATTGCGGCAGCTTGCGGGCAGCTCCGGGCGAAACATATGGAATCGGGTGCGAGGTGACGAGAGCGATGCTGAAAGTGGCCTATTTATCCGACGTGGGACTGGTTCGAGCCGTTAATGAAGATAGCGCCTTCGTTCAGGAGCAGGGAGACGGCTGGTCTCTGGCTATCGTTGCAGACGGCATGGGGGGCCATCAGGCCGGCGATGTCGCCAGCCGAATGGCGATCGAGTGGATCCCTAGAGGCTTGCAGTCTCTGGAATCTGCCTTGACGGGAGAACAGCGGGCAGAGCGGATGCGGGCTGCGATCGAAGCTGCCAACGGTAAAATTTTTGAATTCGCATCGGAGCGGGAGCATTATCATGGCATGGGAACGACGGTAGTGGCCGTATTGGCCAGTCGGGACCATGCCGTGATCGGCCATATCGGGGACAGCCGGGCCTATCGGGTACGCGATGAACAGATCGAGCTGCTGACCGAGGACCACTCGCTCGTCAACGAGCTGGTCAAGAACGGCCAGATCACTCGAGAGGAAGCCGAGCATCACCCCCGTCGCAATGTTTTGACGCGGGCGCTTGGGACAGAGTCCTCCATCGAGGTAGACGTCCAGGAGATCTCATGGCAGCCGGGCGATGTCCTGCTGCTGTGCAGCGACGGCTTAAGCGGTCTGGTCGAGCGGCACCGGATGCTCCAAGCGATCCGAACGGAAGGCACGCTTGAGGACAAGGTGCGCCTGTTGGTGGAGGAAGCGCTCTCTGCAGGCGGGGACGATAATGTTACCGTTATTCTGATCGAGAATGCGGCAGAGCCGGAAGCGGTACAATCTGACGGGGAAGCGGGGTGAGGAACGGAATGATCGGCAGACAGCTAGGAGGAAGATACGAAGTTCTCGAGCGGGTCGGCGGAGGCGGAATGGCTATCGTATATAAAGGCTTGGACATGCTCCTGCATCGCCATGTGGCCGTAAAAATACTTCGTCAGCAGTATGTGCACGACGAGGAGTTCATCCAGCGCTTCCGCCGGGAAGCTCAGGCAGCCGCTTCCTTATCCCACCCGAATGTAGTCAGCATCTATGATGTCGGTCAGGAAGAAGATATCCATTACATAGTCATGGAGTATATCGAGGGGACGACGCTCAACGATCTGATAAAAGCGCGAGCTCCGCTGCAGGTGGAGGAGGCCGTTCATATTGCCGGCCAGATCTGCGACGCTCTCGACCATGCTCATCATAATCAGATCATTCACCGCGATATTAAGCCTCACAATATTCTGATCGGCAAGAACGGACGCGTCAAGGTTACGGACTTCGGAATCGCGCGGGCCGTTACTTCCTCTACGATTACTCAGACCGGTTCTGTGGTCGGCTCGGTTCATTACTTCTCGCCGGAGCATGCCAAAGGTACGCCGACCGGGGAGCAGTCCGACCTGTACTCGCTGGGCATCGTGATGTACCAGATGCTGACGGGCCGCTTGCCTTTCCTCGGAGAAAGTCCGATCAGCGTGGCGTTGAAGCATCTGCAAGAGGATGTAGAGGAGCCGCGCAAGGTTAACCCGCTGATCCCGCAAAGCGTGGAGAACGTCATCCTGCGCGCGATGCGCAAGAGTACGTCGGAGCGCTATCGCTCGGCGATCGATATGCTGGCGGATCTGGAAACTTGTCTGCTTCCGCATCGGCGCAATGAGCCGAAGGTCAGCTTCTTGGACGAAGACGAGCTGGATGAGGAGCGGACGCGCGTGATGCCGGCGCTTCGGCCGGGAAGCTATGAGATCAGCCGCTCGTCAGCCGGCCCTGCCGGTCAGGCCGAGGATGAGGAGGAAGAGGCGGAGGAGCCCCGCCGGAAAAAACGCTGGGTCAAGCCCTTCATCCTGATTATCGTGATGTTAGCTTTGCTCGGTGGAATGTGGGCCGCCGTCGGTGAGGTCAAGAAACGGGTAGCGATTCAGACGGTTGACGTTCCTTATGTGGTCGGCAAAACACTAGTGCAGGCTCAGCAGGAGCTGTTGAATGCGGGGCTTGAGCCGGAATACGAATATGGGAAAGACGGGAATAATTCGCCCAAAGATACCGTGTTCAAGCAGAATCCTGAAAATATGAAGGTCAATGCAGGAACTAAAATAAAGCTTTCTGTCAGTCAAGGGCCGGATAAGTTAAAAATTCCCGATCTGAGCAAGCTGCAGCTGAGCGACGCTAAAGCGCAGCTGATGGATATGGGTATTCCGGAAAAGAACATTGTGGTCGATCCGAAATTTTTGGATGTCGAGGCGGACACGGTCGTGGCCCAGCAGCCTGAAGCGGCGACCGAATTTCTGGATCCAGCGGCGGTCATGGTCAAGCTGACCGTGTCGCAGGGGCCGGAAAAGGTGAAAATGCCCAACCTAATCGGCAAAACAGAGAATGAAGCCAAAAATCTGATTCAGGTGAGCAAATTGAAGCTGGCCAAGGATGGTATTACTCAGGAAGCGAGCTATAAGCAATCCAAGGGCAAGGTCATCAAGCAGTTCCCTTACGATCCGAACGCTGACGTGCCCCCGGGGACAGAAGTATCCATCACGGTCAGCTCGGGCTTGCCGCCTGAAGCAGGACCCATGTCGGTGGATATTCAGATCAAGCCGGCTGCAGAGGGCAAGCCGTCCAAGATCAGGATCATGCTGACGGATGCGGTCCACGATACGCCATACGAATATCAGACGCTATCGAACGTAACGAATACGGAGATGCTGCAGGTGAAGCTGGTCGTCTCCCCGGATAAGAACGCTGTTATTCAAGTCGAGGTGGATGGCAGTACGGATGATCTGATTACCGTGACCTATCAGGATTACAAAATGCAAAAAGACGGGAAGCCTGTCGCTCCGGACACCGGCGCGCCGATTAGCGGGGCGAGCACGACGACAGGGAACTCCGCCAAGCCGTCAACGGAGGGGAAACAGCCATCAGGGACCGGCGGCAACGGTGGGACGCAGCCGCCTGCAGGCGGAACCGACGCGCCGGCCGGAGGGTCAGGAGCGAATAATACGACGGGAGGCCGGACTTCATAATGCCCAACGGACTGATCGTCAAGGCTTTGAGCGGTTATTATTATGTGCTTCCGGAGCATGCGAACGAGCTCGAATCCATTCAGTGCAGGGCCCGGGGGGTGTTCAAGAAGCGGGGATTGTCCCCGCTTGTCGGGGACCGCGTCGGCTATGAGCTGACCGATAACGGAGAGGGGACCGTCACCGAAATTTTTCCCCGTTCGTCCGAGCTGATCCGCCCTCCGATCGCCAATGTCGATCAAGTGGTTCTCGTGTTTTCGGTAAATGAGCCGGCCTTGAACTTACCGCTGCTGGACAAGTTCCTGGTTCATACCGAAAGTGCGGGGCTGGATACCCTGATCTGCCTAACCAAACGGGATCTCTGGTCAACCCCGGATTCCGGACTAGCTCAAGACACCCGGCAGCAGGAAGCGGGCGATACGGGAGAGCTGGGCCAAGTCGTACGCCTTTACGAATCGATAGGGTACTCGGTTATTATGACGAGCGCCAAAGAAGGCATCGGCGTCGATCAGGTGCTGGATCGTTTAGCCGGGCGAATCAGCGTCTTCGCCGGACAGTCGGGCGTAGGCAAGTCGTCGTTGTTGAACGCGATGATTCCGGGACTGGGTCTGGAGACTAACGAGATCAGCATGAAGCTGGGCCGAGGCAAGCATACGACCCGTCATGTCGAATTGCTGCGTCTGCCGGGCGGCGGGATCGTCGCAGATACACCCGGATTCAGCCAGCTTGACTTCTTGCAGGTAGATGCGGAGGGACTCGGAGCTTGTTTCCGGGAGTTCGCCCCGTATGCGTCGCAATGCCGCTTCCGCGGGTGTCTGCATCTGCATGAGCCTGACTGCAAAGTGCAGGAAGCGCATGAGCAAGGCTTGATAGCCGCTTCGCGCTATTCCAGCTATCAACAATTTCTCGAAGAAATTCGAGATCAAAAAAGGAGGTATTAGCGTTGCTGCGCATTGCACCATCCATATTATCTGCAGATTTTTCCAAGCTCGGCGCTGAGGTCGCCGATGTGGAGCGGGGCGGTGCCGACTGGCTGCATGTCGATGTCATGGACGGACACTTCGTACCCAATATCACGTTCGGTCCTCTTGTGGTCGAAGCGCTTCGCCCCCATACCAGCTTGCTGCTCGACGTCCATCTGATGATCGAGAAGCCCGACCGTTATATAGCGGATTTTGCCCGTGCGGGAGCCGACCTCATCTCCGTCCATGCAGAGGCTTGCCAACATCTGGACCGTACGCTGCATAGCATCAGAGAGTCGGGCGTGAAGGCGGGGGTCGTATTGAATCCGGCCACTCCGCTTACGGCGATCGAATATGCGCCCTTGGAGCTCGTCGATCTGGTGCTCGTCATGACGGTTAACCCGGGTTTCGGTGGTCAGAGCTTTATTCCCGGTATGCTGGGCAAGATCAAAGAGCTGCGGGAGCTGCTTGACGGCAGGGGCTTGTCCCATGTCAATATCGAAGTAGACGGCGGGATTAATCCAAGCACGGCCCGTCAGGTGATCGACGCGGGGGCTAACATTCTGGTCGCAGGCAATGCGGTATTCGGACAGCCGGATCGAGCGGCAGCCATCCGGGCCATTCGCGGGGAAGGAAGCTGATCGGCCTCATGCGTGTGTTGAAAGTCATCTTGTTCGGCATGTTATGCGGAGGTCTGATCTTTGTTTTCTCGATCTGGGATGATCTCTTGAAGTATGTTTTCTCGCTCGGGGCGCTTTACATAGGCTACCAGTTTTTTACCCGCAACGATTCCCGCGGTATGAGAATCGGCTTTGTATGTGCGTCCGTAGGCTTTTATTTCATCTATGTTTTTTTCTATGCCATCTATCAATTTATCCAGCTGTCTCCCCCGGTCTAGCGCTTCGCTGCCAAGGGTTTGCCTGGGACAAAAAATAGCATAATCAGCCGATTGTCGGCATAACATGGTTACAAAAGTTGAAAGGCTTTTGTAGCCTTTTTTTGTGGACTGAACCCCCGGAAACCGGTTTCGGAATGGAGAAGCTATGAAGCGGCTGCTGACCTAAGGATTCAAGTCACGTTTTGGCGGGCGGCGGAATATACTTCTGAGGAGGCGGTGGCGCGGGCAGTGCCCGTACGGGCGGAAGGCGGCTGCGCAGAGGCGAAGAAAGGCTCCGCATCCGGCCTGCCAGTGACAGAGCATAGCGGGAGAGATGCCCGGAGAAGCTAGGCCGCGGTAGACCTGCTGACGAAGCGGCGTTGCAAGCAAAGCTTGGAAGGAGGGTGCAAAATGAAATTTTACACAATCAAGCTTCCGAAGTTCCTGGGTGGATTCGTGAAGGCGGTACTGAATACATTCAGCAAGAACTAGAGATTCCGCGGCTTAGGAAGAGAAGCGGCAGACAAGGCGGCCTATTCGTGACCTCGTAGAACTACGCCATCCAACTCCACTAGCTCGGGCGTGTTTACTATCCTCGAGCCGGCCGTCCCTTCAGCGGCCTCCGGGGAGGGAAGCCAACAAAAAAAGCACCTGAGGCCAGGTGCTTTTTGTCTGCAAGCGAAAAGTTACACACGGGTAACTTTACCGGATTTCAAAGCCTTGGTGCTTACCCAAACACGCTTAGGCTTGCCGTCCACCAGAATACGAACCTTCTGGACGTTGACTCCCCATGTGCGTTTTGCTTTGTTGTTGGCATGGGACACATGGTTACCGGTGCTAGGACTTTTGCCAGTGATAAAACATTTGCGGGACATATATTACACCTCCTTACAACATGCGCACTCATAAACATACTCGAATATCATAGCATAGAGCGATTAGGCCGTCAATGTAACGCAGGCGAATCTTACCGTAGTCCCAGGTTGTTTGTTTATTTCTTTTTATAATTAGTGTACAATGAAACAAAAGCTTTTAGAGGGCGTGTTTACAAAATCAACATTTCTCCTCAGTGAAGTTTGCAAGCTTTGATGCGGTGCCTCGTGTTAGGTGGCCTCTTGATCCGTGAGGGCTGCCGGAGCTGTTCTTGGCGCCTTCTCAGACGACTGGTATCTATACACATAGCCCATCGTATTTCAATTAAAAGGAGAGTTCTGGAGATGGCTATTGAGCTGGCTTCACCATACGGGAAAATTTACGTGACGGACGATGTTGTCTCTATACTTGCCGGATCGGCCGCGCTTGATTGTTACGGCTTGGTCGGAATGGCCTCGCGCAATCAGTTCAAGGACGGGATCGCCGAGCTGCTGCGCCGGGACAATCTCAGCCGCGGGGTCGAGGTACACCGCGACGATAGCGGAATACTAGCCATCGATCTTTATATAGTCGTCAGCTATGGCACGAAAATATCCGTCGTTGCCCATAACGTACAAACCAAGGTTAAATATATGCTGCGCGAGGTGGCTGGGCTTCAGGTCGAAGCTGTCAATATTTTCGTTCAAGGCGTACGTATTGCGCAATAAGACTACTACGGCAGCACGGCGACCGGCAGACGGCGCGGCAGGGAACAGCAGGAAGGGGAATGGTCTTTTTGAGTAAGCGCTTCATTGAAATAGACGGAACGGATTTTATCCGCATGGTGGAGGAAGGAGCACTCCGGCTCCGGATGAATGTTGACCGGGTCAATGCGCTTAACGTTTTTCCGGTTCCGGATGGAGATACAGGCACGAATATGAATTTGACATTGACCTCAGGGGTCGAGGAGCTGCGCCGCAAGCCATCCGTTCATCTGGGTAAGGCGGCTGAGGCGCTTGCCAAGGGCTTGCTGATGGGAGCCCGCGGCAACTCGGGGGTCATCTTGTCGCAGCTTTTCCGCGGCTTCGCCAAAGCGGTAGCCGATCAGGAGACGGCCCAGGCGCAGACGGTGGCGGCCGCGTTCCAGAATGGCGTCGATATGGCTTACAAGGCAGTCGTCAAGCCGGTCGAAGGGACGATCCTGACCGTCGCCAAGGAAGCGGCGAAGCATGCCGTAGCAGCGGCCAAGCGGCAGACGGATGTCGCGGCCGTGCTTGCGGAGCTGGTCCGCCATGGGCAGGATGCGCTTAACCGCACACCGGAGCTGCTGCCTGTGTTGAAGCAGGTCGGGGTAGTCGACTCCGGCGGACAAGGCCTTATGCTGATCTATGAAGGGTTTTTGTCGGTGCTGGAGTCGGAGCAGGACATTGTAGAGCCTGCAGATATGCCATATGTGGCCTTCGGAGCCGTACAACCGCTGGGAGATTTGGTGGAGTCGGTGAAGCCGTCGGCCTCTATGTCTCCTTATGCCGGCACGGAGCCTAGGAGCGCACAGGCGCATATGGCCACCGAGGATATTGAATACGGCTATTGTACCGAGTTTATGGTGCGTCTGGACACGGCAGGACCCGATTCACAGGTGTTCGATGAAGGCAGATTTCGAGATGAGCTGTCGGAGTTTGGAGATTCGCTGCTCGTGGTAGCGGATGACGATATTGTCAAGGTACACATTCATGCCGAGTACCCGGGCACGGTCATGACGCACGCGCAGCGATACGGGCAGCTTAGCCGGATCAAGATCGAGAACATGCGGGATCAGCACACGCATATTCTGGAATCGGAGATGCATGCGGGAGGACAAGGGAGCGCCGTACATGCGGAATCGGCAGTCGCCTCATCCGCTGCTCCCCCCGCCTCCGAGACAGAAGTCTCCGCCCAAGATGTGGATAAGCCCTACGGGTTCGTAGCCGTCTCGGCCGGCGAAGGGCTAAGCGGCATCTTCGTCAGCCTTGCGGTCGACAAAGTGCTGCATGGCGGGCAGACCATGAATCCAAGCACCGAAGATATTGTCAAAGCGGTGTCGGAGGTAAAGGCCAGGACGGTGTTCGTCTTGCCGAATAACTCGAATATCATCATGGCCGCGCAGCAGGCGGCGGAGCTTATCGAGGATAAAACTCTGATCGTCATCCCGAGCAAGTCTATTCCGCAGGGCATTGCTGCGGTCATTGCCTTCCAGGAGGACGCAGCGCCGGATGAGAACGAAGCGGCTATGAAGCTGGCTCTCGGGCAAGTTCAAGCGGGACAGGTAACTTACGCGGTCCGGGACACGCAGATGGACGGTATCGATATCAAGCAAGGGGATTACATCGGCATTCATAACGGCAAGATCGTCGCTTCCGATCCTGATCTGTTCGATTCCTGCAGCCGACTAATCGACAGCCTGCTTGCAGATGGAGCAGAAATTCTAACCCTGTATAAGGGCTTGGACGCCGAGAACGAAATGACTCAGCGTCTGGTGGACTATGCGCAAGGGGCATACCCCGATGCTGAGGTAGAAGTGCATGACGGCGGACAACCGCTTTATTATTACATCATCTCGGCGGAATAGACAGCCGGAAGATGAACGGTCAGGGGGAGGCCTATGAGCCAAGTACGTATCGTTACCGACAGTACCTCGGACGTCCCGGCGGAGCTGCGCAAGGAGCTCGGCATCGAGATGGTGTCGCTTCAGGTGTTGTTCGGCACCGAAGCTTTCCGCGATGCGGTAGATATTAGCCCGGATGCTTTCTACGAGCGTCTGGCAGGATCCAAGGTTTCGCCGACGACGTCGCAGCCTTCGCCTGCCGAATTTATGGATGTATACCAGAGGCTGGCGGATATGGGCGAGGGGCCTATTATATCCATACACTTATCTTCGGCGATGAGCGGTACGTACCAGTCGGCGCAGCTTGCCAAGTCGATGATTGAGGACAAGGCGGATGTGACGGTAATCGACTCCAAGTCAGCCTCCTACGGCTTCGGCTTGCTTGTCGTGGCGGCCGCAGAGGCGGCCAGGCAAGGGAAAAGCAAGGAAGAGATAGTGGCATTGATCGAGAGATTGCGAGAGGGCACGAATATTTATTTTCTTGTCGATACTCTGGAATATTTACAGAGGGGCGGTAGAATCGGCAAAGCGGCTGCCCTGGTCGGTTCAATTCTGAACATCAAACCGATTTTGTCGATCAGCGATGATGGCCAGGTCCATTCGGTCGATAAGGTTCGCGGTAGTAAGAAAGCGATAGCCCGCATAGCGGAAATGCTGCAAAAGGACTACGGAGACCGGAAGGTTCGTTTGGCTCTCGCTTATACGACGGGGCGGGAGAACGTGCAGGAGCTGGAGGCGCAGCTGAAGCCTCTGCTTCAAGTCGAGAGTATCATTTATACTCAGATCGGCTCCGTGATCGGCACGCATACCGGCCCGGGAACGATCGCCGTATTCGCCTTCCCTGGAAGCTAGTACGCGCTGAATAAGCGTGTGTTAAGAGATTTTGGGGGAGCCATTATTTAGGAGTGACTGACCATGTCTATTGATTTATACAGCGTTCCGGTCAGTCAAGTCGTCGGCGTGAAAGGCAAAAAGCTGGAGGAGCTGCACGCGCTTGGGATTTCAAGCGTGGGGCAGCTTCTTGATTATTATCCCTTCCGTTATGAAGACTACACGCTGCGCGACTTGACCGAGGTGAAGGATGGAGACAAAATTACGGTTCAGGCCAAGATTATAGGATTGCCTCAAGTGCAGATGTATGGCCGTACGAAATCCCGCATGACCTGCAAAGTGATGGTGGACACTTGGTTTGTAACCACCGTCTGGTTTAATCGGCATTTCATGAAGGACAAGCTGACGAACGGGACGGAAATCGTCTTAACCGGTAAATGGGATCAGAAACGCTCGCATCTGACGGTGACGGAAGCTGAGTTTCCGGGTCAACGGGGCTCCCAGACGGGGACGCTGCAGCCGGTATATTCCTTGACGGCCGCGCTGACGCAAAAGTGGTTTCGGCAAATTACCAAGCAGGCGCTGACCCAATATGCCGAGTTGATCCCCGAGGTGCTGCCGCCGGAGCTGATCCGAAAGTATGAGCTGCTGCCTCGAAAGACGGCGATTGGCTTGCTGCACATGCCCGGCCAGCTTGCGCAGGGGCAAAAAGCACGGCGGCGTATGGTATACGAGGAGCTGTTTCTGTTTCAGCTCAAAATGCAAGCTTATCGGGCGCTGAATCACAAACGGGCCGATGGGGTGGCCCATCCTGTGGACCTGCCCGCCGTTCGCGCGTTTGTTCGTTCGCTCCCGTTTACGTTGACCGATTCCCAGAAGAAGGTAACCGCTGAAATTCTGGATGATTTGCAAAGACCGTATTGCATGAATCGATTGCTTCAGGGCGATGTAGGTGCGGGAAAAACCGTCGTTGCCGCGATATCGCTGTTCGCTGTCGTTAAGGCTGGCTATCAAGGGGCGCTGATGGTACCGACTGAAATCTTGGCGGAGCAGCATAAACGCTCTCTAGACCGGCTATTCGAGCCTTACGGGATTCAGACGGCGCTGCTGACCGGAAGCTTGACGGCCCGGCAGCGTAGAGAGGTGCTGGGCTCCATGCAAATGGGGCTGGTCGATATCGTCGTCGGCACACATGCGCTTATCCAGGAGGACGTATTTTTCCGCGCACTGGGGCTTGTTGTGACCGATGAGCAGCATCGCTTCGGGGTTAATCAGCGAAGCGTGCTGCGGCGCAAAGGAATGAATCCCGACGTTCTATCGATGACGGCGACGCCGATCCCGCGCACGCTGGCGATTACGGCGTTCGGGGATCTCGATGTTTCGACGCTGCGTGAGCTGCCCAAGGGACGAAAGCCGATTTTAACCTATTCGGTGCCTCATTCGATGCTGGAGAGGGTACTCGGTTTTATTAATCGAGAGGTAGAGAGCGGGCGTCAGGCCTACGTGATCTGTCCGCTGATTGAGGAGTCGGAGAAGCTGGACGTTCAGAATGCGATCGATATTCATGCCCAGCTGCAATTTGCATTTCCCGCTTATCGGGTGGGGCTTCTGCATGGGCGTATGACTCCGTCCGAGAAGGACGAGGTCATGCGCGAATTCAGTGAAGGGCGCGTTCAGGTGCTCGTCTCGACGACGGTCATCGAGGTCGGGGTCGACGTGCCGAATTCCACGCTGATGATCGTATACGATGCAGACCGATTCGGGCTATCGCAGCTCCATCAGCTGCGGGGGCGTGTCGGACGAGGGGAGCACCAATCGTATTGCGTGCTGATCGCCGATCCGAAGAATGAGGTCGGCAAGGAACGAATGAAGGCGATGACCGATACGAACGACGGCTTTGAGATCGCCAGGCGCGATCTGGAGCTGAGGGGTCCAGGCGATTTTTTCGGGACGAAGCAAAGCGGGGTGCCTGATTTCCGTCTTGCCGATATGGTTGTCGACTTCGATACGATGGAGCAGGCGCGCGACGACGCGGCAGAACTGGTCAGAACGACTGAGTTCTGGACCGGAGCCCCTTACCTTCCTCTGCGGGCTTTCCTCCAGCGGGAGCATATCTTCGATAGCGACCTATTGGACTGATCCGCCGGCAGCCTAACGATACGAATCCCCATAAATCGGTACACATGGTCAAGCCCTCCGTCATAGACTTACTTTGTAGGGTTAGGTGACAAAGTCGGAATGGAACGGAGGTGCGCACCGTGAGCTATCTCAAATACGGTTTCGATCCTGTCCAGATCGAACGGATCAAGCAGAAGATGAAGCATCCGGAAACGAAAGAGCGGGTGAAAATGATTCTGCATGGCGTAACGAAGGCTGATCTGCAGGACAGAATCAAGGTTCGCCGGTTCGTTGGCATGCTGACAAAGGCGCTCGGAGAGAAAGTGACGGACCAGCAAACGGAGCATTTGGTGAATTTCGTCATTTCGCAGCGAATCGATCCGAACAATACGTTTCATTTGATTAAACTGTGGGCGATGTTCCGCTAGGCTTCTCATTCAGGAAGGAGCTATCTTCCAAGAGGCCGTACGCAAAAGGGACCGGAGTTTGTATCCGGTCCTTTTTTGCGTGCTGTGATTGCGCTGGCCTGCTTCTTCGACTAAAATTTTTGCGGAAATTGCTGGATTATCCCTCTCGACAGCGTGTCGGCAAATGTAGCGATATCGTCGGCATTGCGATGCCAAGCTTCGTTTTGCTTTTTCAGTTCCGCCTGGTTGCCCTTTTTAGCAGCGTCAACCACTTTCCCGGCGATACGAATGTGCTCCTTGAGCAGTCCAGCCAGCTTATTTCCAGCTTCGTCTCCATAGTACGGTTTGATCGCGTCACCGATGTCCTGTTGATTTTTAAGCAGCCTGTCCAGGACGTCCTTCTGATCATCCAGCCCCGCAATGGCGCTTACGATGTAGCTTCTAGTCCAGAAGGGAAATTTGTTTAACTCTTAATTGTAAAAAGAGTAGGGGAAAGCTATAATTTTTATAGATAACTAGAATTTGACTATTGGGGGGATCGCATGTCGATGGATTCGGATTCTTTGCGGGAGAAAAGATGGTCTCGCCGCAAGCTGATTGCCGCTATGGGGACGACGGCGGCTGGACTCGTGCTCGGCGGAGGGAGTTTGCAGCCGGTGGCCGCGGCCGCTCCGCTATCTTCCATACCTGGAGCTAGCGGCGGGGCCGCCCCCGGATGGCTGAACGTGAAGGATTACGGAGCGAAAGGTAACGGCCATCCTTATGATAATGACGCGCCAGCTATTCAAGCCGCTATTCATGCTGCGGGTAGGGGGCGGTTTGGCGGTACGGTCTACTTGCCAGCAGGCAAATATCGGGTTGAATCCAGCCTGGTCCTGTTATCCAATGTTCAGCTGGTGGGAGACGGGATTGGAGCTACTACGATTATTTCAGGCCAAGTAGGAATTCCGATTATTATTGGACATCAGCTAAAAAAGGCGATGATCGAGCGTCTTTCGCTTGAAGGGTTCGGTACGCTTACGAACACGACGATGGAGCTGATCGAGCGCGGGGTCGACCTGAAGGATTCCGAGCAGGTGACTGTTCGGAATTGTTCCTTTTATTGGATCGCGAGCGGGGTAGGGATAAGAAACTGCCGCCAGATAACGGTGGAGGACTGCATGTTCGAAAAATTGAACTCCACCGAGAGCGCTTCCCAGGAGTATGGCATCTTTATGGAAGCGGGAGAACGAAACTCCTTGCAAAACAACCGCTTCAAACAGTTGGACAAGTCCTGCATTTATGTATCGGCAGGCAGCTCTCACTCGGTTATTGCCGGCAATGTGGCTGAGGAGTGTAAGGCGGCGCTCGTTACGGTTTCGTCTCCACTTCAGCCTTGCACGCATCTTCGAATCGAAGCCAATCAGGTGCTTTCCGCCGGACTGCCCAAAGGGGAAACGAACGGCAAGCATGGGATCGTGCTCCGCGGTTACTGCGCCGATAATGTGATTGCAGGCAATATGATCGCTAGAATGGGGGAAGCCGGCATTTTCCTGGAGGGAGATGCCGCTGCGGCTACAGAGCGTCCGCAGGGCAACCTGGTCACCGGCAATCAGCTAACCGACTGCCCTACGGGCATTGCACTGATGAACAGCGACGCCAACTCCGTGACCGGTAATGACGTACGTCGGTCCAAGGTAGGTATTCGTCTGGCAGTGTTAGGCGAAAAAGCCGGCTCGGTCTGCCGGGATAACGTCATCTCCGGCAACACGCTGTTCCGCTGTAAGGAGGCGGGTATCAAGATCGCTTCGACACGCTGCCGGTCCAATGCGGTATTCGGCAATGGCGGCACGGGCAATGGCGAAGCCATCGAAGACGAAGGACAGGATACGATTCGCAGCGGGTTCTAACTAAGGAATGACTCAGAAGTCCGGCGCCCAGCCGGGCTTCTTTTGCGTTGTACGCATGAACAGGGCATACTATTAGAGCGATCTGAAAGTCCTGTAATACATAGAGGTCACGGCTAACGTAAGAAAAGGCGGGCTTATGCCTAGTGCATGAGGAGGAGTGTAAGCGAAGAGAACCCGAATATTGGTTGCAGATGATGATCCTCATATACGTGAGCTGCTACGGCTCGTCCTGAGAAGGGAGGGTTATCTCGTATATGAGGCGAAGGATGGGGGAGAGGCTGCCGGTCTGCTAGAGACGGATTCGGTGCATCTGGCAATCGTAGATGTGATGATGCCGGTAAGAGATGGCTGGGAGCTGTGCCGCGACATTCGCGAAAACTACGACATCCCTATTATTATGCTGACGGCCCGGGGAGAATTGGTCGACAAGGAGCAAGGATTTCTGTCCGGCACGGACGACTACTTGGTGAAGCCGTTTGAGCCTAAGGAGCTACGAACTGCTGGCTCAGCTGGCTGCGAATGCGGGCCGGATCTTCACCCGTGAGCAGCTGCTTCAATTGATCTGGGGAGGGGATTATGAAGGGGGAAGCCGGACAGTCGACGTTCATATTAACAGGGTACGAGACCGTTTTCAGAAGCAGACGGACGATTTTACCATCAATACGATGAGGGGGTTGGGATATAAGCTCGAGGTGCCCGTAGGATGAAGACATTATATATCCGAATCTTTCTCACCTATGTAGTCATTGCCATAGTAAGCGGTATGCTGGCGCTTTTGTTGACTAACTGGTATTATCTCGATGCTTTAAGGACCGTCAGCGAGCGCAAGGCGCTTCACTTGGCGAGCGAGCTCCGCTCCTTATATGAGGAACTGACCGGGGCTGACCTCGCTGTCTATTTGTCCAAGATGGGAAACATGGGCTTTCAGATCTATGCGGTCGACGAACAGCTGCAAGGGTCATTCTACGGCACTCCTTTCCGGAATACGGAATTGAGCGAGGAGTCTATTCGCCGGGTACTTCGCGGTGAGACCTATCAGGGTTTAGTAGAGGAAAGCCGGCTGCTGATGGTCAGAGGTTATTTTGAAAATAGCTTGGCGAATACGGTGGGACTTAGTATAGAGTCGAACGGGCAGACTTATGCGCTGTTCGTACGCCCTGATATGCAGCAGCAGATCGGCGAGGTCCGGAACTTGCTGGCGGTACTTCTGGGATTGTCGTTTATACTCAGTATTTTGTTCATGATGGTATGTACCCGTTACCTTGTCAAGCCTGTCAAGCAGCTCACGCAAGCTACGAAAGTACTGGCCGGGGGTGACTATTCCTTCACGATCGACCGGCAGGACGAGCTGGGCGATCTGTCCCGTCACTTCGCCCAAATGGCTGAGTCGCTAAAGCAGCTCGATGATATGAGGCAGGAATTTGTAGCTAATGTCTCCCACGAAATCCAGTCTCCGTTAACGACGATTCAGGGCTTTGCACAGGCGATGCGTTCGGGAGAGGCCACGGGGAAGGATGCAGAACGGTACCTGGCTTTGATCGAAAAGGAAAGCCGACGCTTATCCGGTCTTGGCAAGCAGCTGTTAACTTTGGCAGCGCTCGACAAGGAAGAGGGCGTCAAAAAGACATCCGTCTTCCGGCTGGATGAGCAGATCCGGCAGGCGTTGATCGTGACGGAATGGCAGTGGACGGAAAAACAGCTGACTCTGGAGCCCGAACTGGAGGAAGTCAAGATAGCGGCTGATGTCCAGCAGTTATTCCAGGTTTGGCTCAATCTGATTACAAATGCGATCAAGTTTACTCCGGTAGGGGGCTCGATCTGGATCAGCCTGCCAGCCGGTTGCGAGGAAGCGGTTGTAACTATCCGAGATTCGGGTGCGGGCATACCCGAAACGGATCTGCCTCATATCTTCGAGCGGTTTTATAAATCCGACAAAACCCGGAGTCGTGACGAGTCGTCGGGCAGCGGATTGGGGCTGTCCATCGCCTGGCAGATCGTTGCCCTTCATGGCGGAACAATAGACGCGCAAAGCGAACCTGGGCAGGGGGCTGTCTTTCGAGTTAGCTTGCCTCTTAGGGGGGAGTCCGAATCGTAAGGCGTTGTTTACCGTCCGTTTATAAAGCGGTTCTACAATGAGAGGGGTGAAGGACACCAACAAGAGAACGGAGGCTGCAAGATGTTCGGTTTTATGTTATTTCTTCATTTTTCAGGCTTATTCGTCTGGCTCGGTGCGCTGCTGGCTATAGTCGTGGTTTTGTCGGCAGGGAAGCGGCAGCAGGGCTCCTCGGAGCTGCGGACCCTGGGGATGCGACTGATAAAGATTTTCCAAGGGCTCGGCCATTCGGGAGCGGTAGCCGTGCTGGCAAGCGGCGTGGTTATGATCGTCAGTATGGATCTCGGGAAGAACAAGCCTCTTTGGCTGGAAGTGATGGAGAAAGGCGGCGGGACTTTGATCCTGTTGGCCCTGGTGGTGCTGGGCATCATGGGAAGTCGGCTGACGAAGAAGCTGGCGGAAGGCGGCCAAGCAGGAAACTCTCATGCCTCCCGCTATATCACGATCGTCTCTGCCTTTATCATCCTGATTGCGGGGGTTATGCTGGCAGTCAGTATCAAAATCTAGCAGGTGTTCGGGGGTTGGCCCCTCCTGCCTAATAGTTTATAGAGGGGGAGCGGTCTTTAACGCTCTCCTTTTTGCGATGTTCGCGATGATGCATCCGCTAGTCTTTATAGAGGACAGGCTGCCAAGAGTTGCCCGGTTGTTCGGTTGTTGTAACCGTCTGAGTCCAAGTCGCAACTTTCTAACGGATAACTGCGTCTAAGCCAAAGGAAACCACCTTAGATTGAGCAAAGAAACGAATCCGGTTCTTATTTCGTCCGTATATCATGGGTATGAACGGATAAATATGGATTTTGGCAGAGGAGGAGAGGGCTTGGCGCGCTTGGAGTATCGACTGTATAAGGAGAGAAGCGAAACGTTCCCGGTTCTTTACGAGTACGACCAGATCGGAAGGGATGAGGCTGCGCTCCGGTTCGCATGCGACTATTTCGTCAAGGACGGTCGGGTATTTGAGAAAACGTCCTGCGCAGTAGAAGAGCAGCTTTATGTCATCTATGTCAAGGAAGCTTCGGATGAGTGTACTATGCCTTGGCGAAGGCCGGACCAGGACGGACCGCGAGGCATCTATATGGAGCTGAGGGAATACCGGGAGGGCACGGCCGATTACCGGCTTGTGGAGACGTTCAGGTTTGCCGATACTCTCGATGCGATGCTGCATATGCAGGCTAATTACTTGTACGCCGAGGATCGCGAATGGGAAAGGTCAAGCACGGAGGTCGATGAAGACCGCGAGACGTATGTTTTCTATGCGGAGCCCGTGTAAGGAATGGCAACGAGGGAAGAAGCTTCTTACAGGTAGTGTTAGTCGGTTCGTATATGAACAGCGGAGAGGGGAGTTCAACTTGGATATTTGGAAGGGCAGCGGCCGGACGCATCGCATGCTGTCTCTATTCGTCGCCACCGCGCTCGTGGCAGCCGGTACAGCGGGCTGCTCGGACAATAAGTGCGTCGACCGCAACAAGGACGGGTATTGTGACGATGGAGGCGGAGGGCGTTCCGGCTATTACGGCGGGGGGAGCGGCGGAAGCTCCGGCAACCAGCTGAAAAACGGCGCCTCAACCGGCACATCATCCGGCATCAGTAAGGGAGGCATCGGCAGCAGCGGAAGCTCCAGCTCCTAACAAGGGCGGAAGCGGATGGCTGGAGCCAAAGTAAGCTCTTACGACGAAGGAGGTGCAGGGGATGCAACGCGACAAGGAAGCCGGCCGTGAGCTGCCTTCCGGATACGCCGCCCGGCGCGAGACGCTTTATGAGCCGCTGCGCCGCGACGGCGTATTCACATGGGATCGCATGTACGGTGAAGAATACGCACTGGCCGATCTATACCCGATCAGCCCCGGGGAGCTTGCGCAGATGCGGGAGGCCGCGGAGGCATTGGGGCGTATCTACGCCAAGACGGTGAGCATCGTACAGCAGGGCGGTCCGCCATTGTGGGCGGAATTAGGTTTACCGGCTGCAGCCTTCGATACATTGCGCCTGCGGTTTGATGAGTCCGTGGCGACGATGATCGGAAGGTTCGATTTTGCGAGGACGAGGGAAGGCTGGAAGATGCTGGAGTTCAATAGCGATACGCCGACGGGCATCGTAGAGGCCTTTCATGCCAACGGCGTTATTTGCGCGGCCTGTGGCGAAGCCGATCCGAACGAGGGCTGCGAGGAGCAGCTGACCGAAGCTTTTCAGGATATGCTGAACCGCTACCGGGAGGAAGGTTATCCGACGGAAAGGATCGTATTCAGCGCGCTTGGCTGGCATGAAGAGGATGCGGGAACGACGCGCTATCTGATGAAGCTCTCGGGGCTGCCGGGAGCGGGGTTTGTACCTCTGGAGGAGCTGCGCGTACAGGATGACCGGCTGCTGGCTCCTCTGGATAAGCTGCCGGAAGCTAGGGACTCCGCCGAGCCTGCTATGGAGCCGGTCGATGTATGGTACCGACTTCACGCGCTGGAGAAGCTCGCCGAGGATCAGGACACCGACGGATATCCGACAGGAGTCCGTGTACTGGAGCTGATCGGGGAGGGGCGACTGGCGATTATGAATCCGCCCTCGGGCTTCGCCGCTCAGACGAAAGCTATGCAGGCTCTGATCTGGAGCCTGCACGAGACGGGACAGTTCTACACGGAAGAGGAACAGGCTGTAATCGGACGGTACATGCTCCCGACTTATATGGAGCCTGGCCCGCTGGCCGGGGCTTCTTACGTAGGCAAGCCGATATTGGGCCGCGAGGGCAGCGGCGTCACGATCTACGATGGCGGCGGGGAAATCCTCGAGACCAGCGGTGAGCTGGACTATGCGGAGCAGCCCATGGTCTATCAGCCGTTCGTCGAGCTTCCGCGCGTCCGGGTGGAAACGTTGAACGGTCCGTTTGAGGGGCGGCTGCTTTGGGGCTGCTTCCTTATCGACGGAGTCGGCTCTGCGGTGATTGCGCGGGTCGGAGGGAATATAACGAGCAATATGGCGTATTATTTGCCATGCGCCCTGAAGGAAATGGAAAACGTTACATAAGCGGGAGGTCGGAGTCGTGAGCCAGTTGGACAATGTGTTAAGCTTTTTGATTTACCTGGGAGTGACGGTTCCCTTGATGGGGCTGGGCATCTTCTTTTTTAATCTGGTTACCCCTTATAATGAATTCAAGCTGATCCGCGAGGCAGGGGAAGTGGCCAATCCGGCAAAAGCCGCAGCAGGCAAAGCCGCTGCTTATGATCTGGGCGGCAAGCTGATCGGGCAGGTGTTTGTGCTGGCCTCGGCGGTTTACCACTCCGTTAGTATTCTTGATCTGATCATCTGGGGACTGCTTGGGATTGCGTTCCAGATCATCGTATTCTATCTCTTCGAGCTGCTGACGCCCTTTCGTGTGACGGCCGAAATTCCCAAGGGGAATGTATCGGTGGGTATTTTCTCGTTCTGCCTAAGCCTTGCTTCAGGCCTGCTGATGGCATCGCTCATAAGTTACTAATCGAAGGAGAATCAAGCTCATGCTATCAATCAAGCGTATCCATCACGCTGCTGTCATTTGTTCGGATTATGAAAGATCGAAGCGCTTCTACGTCGATGTGCTCGGTCTGGGCATTGTGAATGAAACTTACCGCGCCGAGCGGAAATCGTATAAGCTCGATTTAAGAGTAGGGGAGCAAGATCAGATTGAACTGTTCTCCTTTCCTGACGCCCCTGAACGGCTCAGCTATCCGGAAGCTCGCGGCTTGCGGCATCTCGCCTTCGAGGTGGACGATATCGAGGCGGCCGTGGCCGCTCTTACGGCCCAAGGCATTGAGGTCGAGGAGATCAGGACGGATGAAACGTCCGGCAAACGCTTTACCTTCTTCGCTGACCCGGACGGCCTGCCTCTTGAGCTGTATGAATATTAGGTGCGAAAGTCTTCTTCCGGAATCATTAATTTGATCGAATTATATGAGACGCTAGGCTGGGCTGCATCGGACTTTCCGATGCGGCCTTCTTCGCGTTGCTCCTCGAGGAAGTCCGCTTACCGAAATCTAACGCTGCCCTAACAGATTTCCAACAAAGCTTTGATATGCTTGACCTAACAAAAAGATGCGGCTTGGCAGTTAGGCAGGGCGCTCAGGCGGGAGGCAAGGGGATGGAGAATCGGCTTACGGTAGGTGTTGTTTTTGGGGTGCTGCTGAGTATCCCCTTGTGGATATCGGTGATCGGATGGCTTCGGTGGCTGGCTGCTTTAGGGGCTCTAGCTATTCATGGCTTCACGGGTTAGGCTTACGATTCTCCATTTCGACCAATGGGCTTCCGTCCGACGATATTTCTTTTTCCAACGGGATGGAAAATGATCCGCGTTTCGATTATAATTGAAAATGAAAATCGTTATCATACATAATCGATTCATGAGTCGACTCAGAATGGTTGACGCTTGAAGGAGGACGATAAGTCGTGATGGATCATGCCTTAATGCAGAATAAATTTTATATTCGAACCGCAGAGCCGGGCCAGCTGCTCTGGTCATGTCCTGCAGCAAAGCTGCTAAAGCCCGACAAAATGAGCCGTTTTCTTGAGCTGTACGGCCAAAGAATCAAGGCGCTTGAACCTGCGGCGGCGGCCGTTTATTTCGGCAGCTGGATCGGTTTCCTGGCTTTGGGACAGCAGTACGCCGTGTCGACGTATAATCAGTCTTTGGATTTGTCGCTGGGTAGTCTGGACATTCAGCTCTTCGAACAAGAGGGCCGCACGCTGTTCTCTTTCAAGCTGGGGCAAGCAGGCATAGTCAACGCTCCCGCTGAAGCGAGCGAGCGGGAAGATTGGCTGCGGACGTCGTTCGAAGCTCTATACGGCGGCACGCTTAGACCGCTGCTGGAATCGGCGGCGGAGGCTGGAGGCGTAGCGGTCGGCCAGCTGTGGGGGCAATTTCCAACCAAGTTCAACTATAACATGGACTTCTGGTTGGCCGATGCCCTCCAAGAGGAGCTGCGTGAGCGGATTAAGGAAGATTATCGGTATCTGCGCGAGGAGCTTCCGGCGGAAGTGTTCGGGCGCAGTAAAAACCCGATGGATGTGAAGATACGCTATATCGAAGATATGAAACATCCGGATAAGCAGGTGAGGATTAAAAATGCCTGCTGTCAGTTCTACCGTACGGAAGGCGGCTACTATTGCTACACATGTCCTAGGATGAAGGAAGAGGAACGTGCCGAGCGTCGGGAGCAAGCCAGAGCGGCGGCGGCCTCGGTCTAGCCGTTCTCCAAGCAGCTGATCAGAAGAGACTTATCGAGCAGGGCGGATGGGAGCTAAGGGAGGGGGAAGTGAACCCCCTCTCTTTTGGCGTTTACCCCCTTTCGACCGGACGTTCCATCCTGATAGGCAAGGAAGGCCGGCGCAGCAGCCGAAGTCAGCCGTGCTGCAGGTGCTTGGCCTGGACATCGACGGAAGCAACCATGTCCTGCCAGAATAAATCATGCGTTGGGGCGTACAGTTCATAGAAGGGTACCTTCTCGATTGCTTTTCGGCACATGGCGATGGTTTTAGTTGTATCGCTGGGGTCCAGTGGTTTGAGATACAGGCAGCTTTGGAGCTGCTGGACGGCATCCGTGCGTCCCACTGGCGAATGGCGGATGAGCGGCGAAGGCCGCTGCGAGTAATAAGCGCCAACCTCGCATGTAAGATGAATGTCCTCCGGCTGGCGGCAGGTACCTTTGCGAAATGGAGAATTAAAGGCGCGTACTTCTCCTCCCGATACCTTGAGGATTGCCACTTCATCGGACAATAGCGCGCACTTGGGTGGCGGCGGCAGGAACCCTGCCTCCGGACGCCCGGCAGGAAGCATGAACAAGTAGGCTTTGCTGCCTTCGGCGATCGTGGAGGCGCCTACAATCAAGCCCCATTCGCGCTGAGTAATCAAGGCGTTGTACAGCAGAATCAGGGCGTATTCCAAAGCAGATTCGTCGTAGGCTTCGATCGCAGCCTCAGAGCAGTCGCGAGAGGCCGTAATCAACAGATCACTTTGGGAGTAACGAATACGGTCAGCCGTAAACCTGATTTGCGGCAGACGGGAATCCTTGGGTGAGCCATAGCCCATATTGACGCTGATGATCATGTCCAGCCGTGAGGCAAAGGTGTAGCTTGTGGCCGGTACTGCGCTAAATGTACGTAATGCCCAGGTATAGATGGTTTCGGAAGGAAGCTCAACGGCCAAACGGTGCTCGGCAATATTCAGCTCCAGCAAATAGGACATGGATATCCCCCTTCAAGGGTCATGTTTATGATACTAAGTGTAACTTAAATTAGCTGCGATGAAACGAGATAAGCTATTGTTTAACTTGATTAAATAATGGTTGATAGCAACTCTTACATAGGTAAATATATGTTACATTATGTATCAAGTCAAGCGGATTACGTAAGGTTTTTCACAAAACGACAGGCTGTCGAACCCTCGTTTTTTAAGTAAGCGGGGCAAGCAGCGAGTACAGAGGGAAGCCAAAGCCGCTCAAGAGATGATCAGCTTGATACCGCTGATTAGAATTAGCACCGTAATAGCTAGCCGGAGCGGTTTTGCCGGCATTCGGGATGACCATTTGCTGCCCAGCAGAACACCGGGAATCGAGCCGATCAGCAATTGAAAGACCAGTCCATATTGGACGTGGCCGAAGCCTATATGCAGCAAGCCGGCGGCGGTTACGAGCAGAAAAGCATGGGCCACATCAGTCCCGACCAGCTCTGCCGAAGAGAGCCGGTAGAACCACATCATGGCCAGGGCAAACAAGGAGCCCGAGCCTATCGAAGTGAAGCCAACCAGAAAGCCAAGCACAAAGCCTATGGTGATCGTAAGCGGAAGCTTCCTCTGGAGCGGGAGCTCCTTGAGAGCGGAAGTGCGGCCTTCTTTGATCATGAACTGGATCAGATTCAAGAGGGCGACGATGACCAGCATATATCCCAGTGCATGACGAATAATCAGATCCTGGTACGTATGAAGCGGAGGGTACCATTTCAACAGCAGGATTGATGCTGCTGCGCCGGGTAAACTGCCTAGCGCGAATTGCCGGGCCAAAGCGAGATTAACCGTTCTCTGGCGCAAGTGCTGAATGCTGCCGAACAGCTTCGTAGCCGAATTATAAACCAAGTCGGTGGCGACGGCTGCCAGAGGCTGCACGCCTGCTGCTACTAGAAGAGGAGTGAGCAGCGAAGCGCCTCCCACGCCGGTCAGGCCGATCAATATACCGATAAATGCGCCGATTGCCATGAGCTCGAGTTCGATCGCATATCCCCCCTTGTACATGCTCTGTGCTTGTATTAACACTATGCAAAGCACGGGGAAACATGACTTGTCTGCTCATTTGTTCCGAAAAGACGATAAGCTTGATCTGGGCGCCCGCATGCCTTACAGTTAAATAAGGGTTAAGTTGGGGCAAGCGGCCTTGTCGCATGTTGGCGGGAAGGTCTGGCGCAAGAGAGGGGAATAAGACTAATGACATCCATTAAGAGCTTTACGGACGGCGAAGAGGTCACCGGTTATTTTTTATTAAAACTGGCAGAGGTTAAGCAAACGAACGCTACACCGCCAAAAGCTTATTTTGATCTGGTCCTTGCGGACAGCACCGGAGAAATTTCAGCCAAGCTTTGGGACATTTCAAGCACGGACAGGGAAACGTTTTTCTCGATGATGCTGGTAAAGGTTCAGGGCGTGGTGCAGCTGTACCGAGACAGGCTTCAGTTAAAAATAGCGCGTATCCGCAAGGTAACTCCTGAGGATAACTGCTCCATAAAGGATTTCCTTCGCACTGCTCCGGTGGAAGCGGAGGATCTGCTTGCCGCGATCGCTAGCGCGGCTGCAAGCATTCGAGACACAGATATCCGGGCGGTCGTCGACTTCTGTATAGCCAAGGCAGGCGATAAGCTCCTGCATTATCCGGCTGCCAAAGGTATGCATCACGCCTACTATTCGGGCCTCGCTTACCATACGGCGCGTATGCTGGAGCTTGGCGAGTTCATTGCCGGACAGCGGCCGTTTCTGAACGCTGATTTGCTGAAGGCCGGCATTATCCTGCATGATATAGCCAAAACCGAGGAATTGAATGCGGAGCTAGGCGTTGTGCGGGAGTACAGTTTAACAGGAAAGCTGCTCGGCCACATATCGATCGCATCCGGCTGGATTACCGAGGCCGCTATTCGTCTGGGGCTGGATTCCGAGGCAGAGAAGCTGGTCGCTCTTCAGCATCTGGTGCTGTCCCATCACAATCTTGGGGAATGGGGAAGCCCTGTGCAGCCCCAGCTTCCGGAGGCGGTAGCCTTGCATCACATCGACCAGCTGGATGCTAAGCTTCAAGCAGCCGAGGATGCGCTGGCCTCGATGAACGATACGGACGAATGGACCGCGCCGGTACGGGTATTGGAGAACAAGCCTCTTTACCGGATGAAGTCGCCGGGGATGTAACCCGGTTTCCATTTTAATGAAGTAAGCCTTGACCGGTATAAGCATCCAAACAATAAAGGCGGAACTGGTCAAATGCACAGTCAGTAGAAGACACCGTGTAATATGATGGATTATCTTCAGTAAAGGGAGGTTTTCCTAAATGGGTTTTGTTGGCGGTGCAGGGGCAAGCTGCGGTGGCTTCGGCGGTTTTACTTCCACGGGTGAGATTCTGGTGCTCTTCATTTTATTGGTTATCATAACCCGTGCATTCTTTATTTAACAGGATAACTGGAAGGGGCTGTAGACACGCAGCCCCGTTTCTCCTATATGAATACAGGCAGTGTCAGCTGACAGCCAGAACATCCGGCTGTTTTTTAGCGTGGAGCGATCTAGCTTCTTTAATTGACAATCTTCGGACATAGAATTAACATGCCATATAGTGTATATTTTACTTGATAGATAGATTACGATACGATAGTTCATCTCGCGTAAAGGAAAAGGGGAATATGTTATGCAAAGGGGAGAGGGCCTCACGTCGGCTAAGCAGCCCATGTCCAAAATTTTGGCTCAGACGGTTAAAACCGGGATCATCAAATCAAATCTTATTCCTATGTTTGCCGGATTGACATTGGCTCTATATACATATCGGATTAGTTTGCTGGACAAGCTTCCCGAAATCTTGTTGGCCTTGATCGGTTCCGCTTTAGTTATGGGGGCGGCAGGGGCTTTTAATAACCTGTATGATCGCGATATTGACTCGATTATGGAAAGAACGAAACAAAGACCGACGGTTACCGGTGAGATTAGCCCCCGTACCGTTCTATGGCTTGCTATCTTCATGACTATATTGGGTTTGACAGCACTTGCGTTCACAACGCCGCTAGCTGCTCTACTCGGTTTTCTAGGTTTGTTTTTCTATATCGTACCCTATACCATGTGGAGTAAGCGAAGAACGATTTATAATACGGAGATCGGAAGTATATCCGGGGCCATGCCTCCTCTGATCGGGTGGGCGGCTATTTACCCGGACGTCACACATCCTGCAGTTCTTGGACTTTTTGCGATTACCGTTATTTGGCAGATGCCTCACTTTTATGCGATAGCGATCCGCAAGCACGATGAGTACAAAGCGGCCAAGGTTCCCATGCTTCCCGTTGTCAAAGGGATGAGGAGAACCTATATCCAAACGAATATTTATTTACTTGTATTGATTGCCAGCAGTTTTCTGTTTGTCACCTTGAGCAGCGGTCTTATGCTGGTTGCTCTTCTTCTAAGTATTTCGTGGCTTCTCTTAAGTGTCTTGGGCTATTCAAGAATGAACTCGGAAAAATGGGCAAAGTCCATGTTCCTCTACTCTCTTCTTCATATGACGGTTTTATTTTCGACGGTCATCATCTACTCCCTGATGGGTATTTTGTTCGATCTATAGCAGTCAGCAAGCTGCTCGCGCCACAATAGCCGAAGAGGGGTGTCTAACCTGGCATTTATCGTAAAGTACCTGGACAAAGACGACCAGATCCGGAAAGAAATCAAGTTTCACATTCGTTCCTCAGCGGATGAACGGCTTGGTCTGCTTCTGGAGGAGGGTCATACGGATGTGGAGCTTGATACCAGCTCAGAGCGTAATGGAGTCAGCCTTTCGCTGATGATCTTAGGGATCCTCTTGGTCGCGCTGGGCATCATCTACGGCATGCTGCTGGGTATGTCCGTTTCTCCCTTCCATATTGAGGCTGCGGTCTTATGGATGGCACTGGGCCTCACGGCAGGCATGCTGCTGATCGGATTAGGAGAGGCCGTCCACCTCCTCGATCGGATTCATAACAAATTAAATCGCGCGGAGAAAAGGAGATAAGGCTGTAGCGGCAGGCGAAAGAGCCGCCTCCGGACCACTGGTGAGTCAGGCTGCGGCAGCATACTTGGATAGAAACGAGAATCGGGAGTCAGCGTCCGAGACGTGGCTTTCCCGAGGCATTATTGGTCGCGTGTCCATGATCAGAATCCGAACGGGGAGCTTCCTCGTCCTCCCCCTCTAGCTGATCCATCATAGCCTCTACGTAATCGCTTATTTTATCGGTTGCCGCGATATCCTGCTGATCCTCCGGCGTTGTAATCCCGGCGAAGGTGCCGGATACATCGGGTTCTCTCTTGTGGTTAGCCATTCGGCATCGTTCCTTTCCCATACTTTTTAGAATATACCTTACATTACCCATTCGGGGTTTAAGTGATTCAATGTCAGGACCTTGCCAGGGCAGGATCATGGAAACGAATGTCTGCAGATCCGTCGTAAAGAGGGGGTACAAGTGTGGATCTGATCTATATCATCTTGGGCTCCATCGATATTATGGTCTTGCTGGCACTCATGCTCCAGATTTTCCGGTGGCCGTTTTTCCGATATTGGAAGGGACTTCTGCTTATTGCCGTGCTTTGCTCTGTCGAGTCCTATGTGATGAGAAATATAATCGGTGCGCCTGAGTGGGACGTGATCATCCAAGGCTCGATCGTGATCCTTGGCTTGATTTACTCGCTGAAGGTGCCTCTCTATCATGCTTGGACTTTGTCCATAACCGGCTGCCTGGCCTTTGCGGTCGTTCAATCTCTCGTATTGAAGGGGCTGGGCGTCTTCGGCATGTTAAGTATGGAGATTGGAGTCGATATCAAGGGTATCGGGGCTTTTATCCCGCAAATGCTTAGTCAGCTTACCGGGATTGCGTTATCCTATATGCTGTACAAGCTTCGACTGGGTTTTACATTCGTGACAGGCCCTCCGTATGCGCAAGTCCGGTCCATCTATGCCGTTCGATCGCTTTCGTTTATCTTTCACTTTCTGGCTGTGCTGATCCTGGCCGGCGGGATGGTTTGGGTCGTGCGATTTGGAGACAGAGCGCTCGATATTATTATTTTCACTGGCATACCGGTGCTGGCCGGGCTGATTTATTTGGCCTATCAGGAAGAAAGCAAGGCGTGATCAAGGCCAGAGCTTCAGCTAGATAAGTTATTAATCGGGAGGTGAAGGAATGGCTAAGGCAAAGGTGGCCAAGCGGCCTACACGAGATGAATTCGAATTGGAAGAGTTGGGTAATCAGTTGGTTGAGGCTAAGAATGAGGACTCGGAAATTGTGCTGACGGTATGGGGCTGGGAGGAACAGGTGCGGGGAACGATCGTTCAGATGGATTCGCGCACCAAGATGGTCCATATCTCGTTTCATGAGGAAGTCACGAAGGTTCCTTTTATGGACATTATGAAAGTAGAATATCCGCGGGATTAAACTATGCAGGCGGTTCTCTCAGGAGAAGGCCTGTTTTTTTGTTTTTATTGTTCATCAAAGCGCTAGCTTGCCAGCCCATCCACCTGAAGGGCCCACACGGACAGGCGTCAATGGGAATATCTTATCCATAGAAAGGGATAAGCAGTCGTCTGGGGGCTAAAGCTTCGAAAGCTGTCGGGTGGAGGGGGAATGGAACTATGGCCAAAGGCTTTGATTGCGCTGCACCGCTGAATGCAGCAACAGCTAAGTTGTTTGCCAGCCAGGGCTTTACGTTCGTGGGTCGGTATTTGGCCGAAGCAGGCTCCTGGAAAGGGTTGTCGCCCTCCGAGGCGCAGCTGATCATGGAAGCCGGCTTATATATCGTTTCGTTCTTTGAACGCTATGCCAATCGAGTACGTGAAGGAGCCGCGGCCGGCACTGCAGACGGCAGGCTGGCGCTCCAATATGCGCGAGAAGTCGGACAACCTCCCGGCTCTGCGATCTATGCGGCCGTGGATTATGACGCTCCGCCAAGCGACTTTCCTGCGATCGCTGCGTATCTGGAGGCATTCGATGCGGCAATCGTCGGCTACGAGCTGGGCGTCTATGGCTCTTACCGTGTCGTCAAGGCTATGCACGAACGCGGACTTGCTTCCAAGCTTATGCAAACCTACGCCTGGAGCCGCGGCCTGAAGTATGATCCTATTAGCATCTATCAATATAAAAACGATGTAATCGTTAACGGTATCGGGATTGATTATAATGAGTCCAATGGGGACGCAGGAGGGTGGAAGAAAGGGATGGCTATCCTACCGAAGCCGGTACTCGATCCTGGAGTTGCGCAGACGGTGATCAACACGTGGATAAAAAAATCCTGGGCGGAGGCTGAGGCCGCCAAGCAAGGCGCAACGGCTGACAAGATCCTGGCATTGACCGAGCAGCAAAAATATTACAATCAATTGGCAAATGCGCTAAGAGACGCTTCGGGTTTGCCGCGTGAATGAGCAGGGCAAGGCCTGCAAAAATCTCCCCCTGTCAGCTTTGGCTGTCAGGGGTATTTTTTTCAAAGTATAATGCTCGGGCACGTTATATTTGGTATAGTGAGTATAAGCAATCCGGTATAGTCCAACATACCTATACAACTTTAATCCTGGGAGAGACAAATGGAGCATTCTATCACGATGTACATTACGATTGTGGCGACTTCCGGCGTATTAACTTTGTTTCTGTGCCTGTACGCGATTGTGAAAAGACAGGAATTGTCAGGGCATAGGACCTTTGTCCTGTATACGGCTGCCCAGTCGGTCTATATTTTCGCGTGTGCCTTCGAAATGGCAAGCGCTTCCGTGGAAGAGGTCAAAAGGTGGACGGTCGTCGAATACATAGGCATCTCGACAGCTCCGGCACTCGGCTTGATGCTCGTATTGAACTATATCGGGAAGCCGGTTTCACGTAAGGGTATTGCTCTGCTCTTTGTCATCCCTATCCTCACGATGATTATGGTCACGACCAATGATGTCCATCTCTTAATGTATACGTCTGTCGAATTCGGTACTGAAACCTCGGGGCCCATCGCTAATATGGACATCGGGCCGTATTTCATCGTTCATGGCTTGTTCACGCTCGCCTGTATGATGACTGCGGCGATATTGCTGATGAGGGTGTGGAGGGAAACGAGGAAGAATTACCGGCGGCAGCTGGTTACGCTCATTTTCGGCCAATTTCTTCCCCTGCTTGCTGCCTTTGTCTATCTGATGGGGATGACCCCCTACGGCATCGACCCTGTACCGATTGTACTGTTTGTGACGTCAGCCTTGTATATTTGGGCCATGGTGTCCACCCAGATGCTGACCGTCGTACCTATTGCCAAGGAGATTATTTTTGAAAGTATGGGGGAAGGAGTCCTTGTGCTCGATTCCTCCTTGCGCCTGATCGATTATAACGGCACGGCGGCCCGTATGCTGCCGGGTTTGAGTTCGAGCATGATCGGTATCAAGCTGGATGAAGCCTGGATCCGGCTAGCTGGCTATCCATTTCCCGTCAAGTTAGGAGAGGGGGACGTTCAGGAGGAGCTTGTCTGGTTTGCACAGGAGCAGGAGTCATATTATCAAGTCCGGTATTCCAGTCTGCGTGGCCGGGCGGGGGAGCGTGTGGGCAGCCTGCTGATGCTGATCGACGTGACGGAGCAAAGAAGGCTTCAGGATCAGCTGAAGAAGCTCGCTTATTATGACGGTCTAACCGACATTTTGAATCGGGCTACCTTTATACATCGAGCTCAAGAGCTGCTGCGACAATCGGAGCAGGAGGGCCATCCGATCGCCTGCATCCTGCTCGATATCGACCGATTCAAGCATATCAATGATACCTATGGACATGATGCGGGTGACAGGGCGATCGTGCATGTCGTTGCCGTTATTCAGCGCCTGTTGTCACGGGGCGAACTTTTCGGCCGATACGGAGGAGAGGAATTTGTTATCCTCCTTCCGTCTCCATCGATCCGCGAAGCCGGTGAGACGGGGGAGCGCATTCGCCACACGCTGGAAGAACACCCGCTGGAGATCGATGATCGACGGCTTGTTATTACGGCGAGTTTTGGAATCTCTCATTCATCAGGCTCGGGCAACTCTCTGGAGGTGCTGCTGCGTGATGCGGATGCCGCTTTGTATCAAGCGAAGCGGGAAGGGCGCAATCAGGTGCGGCTTTTTGAAGATGGAGGGGCCGGGACGGAGCGCTCAGCCATATAAGCAAGCGACGCTTGATAGCGTTCATCAGCTCTGGCCGATCAGCCAGAGTTTTTTTCATGGAGAAAACCAACCATATACGATATAACCATGTATATCTTTGGCGAAACGATAAATACTAAGGTTCAAATTGAACCTAACTCTCAGGTGAGGAAATACTTATTACCTCTCAACAATGGTGGAAATATTTTTCGTAATTAAATTAAAGGTGAAATTAATTTACAATATCGATAAATTATGATATGTTGATCTTGCCTAAGATTTTGAACATCAGGAGGGATTTCAATGAGTTTAGAAAAGTTCCATGGCATCATACCGGCGTTCTATGCTTGCTATGACGATGAAGGGAATATCTCAGAAGCTCGCACCCATGCCTTATGCGATTACCTGGAAGACAAAAAAGTTCAAGGCGTCTACGTCGGGGGAAGCTCAGGGGAGTGTATTTATCAAAGTCTGGACGAGCGCAAAGCGGTGCTAAGCTATGTAGCCGATCGTTTGAAAGGCAAAATGACGCTTATCGCGCATGTGGGAGCCCCTTCCACCAGAGACAGCATAGAATTGGCGAAGCATGCCGCAGCCTTGGGCTATGACGCTCTATCTGCGATCCCTCCTATTTATTTCAAGCTGCCGGACAGCGCCGTATATAAATATTGGAGCGCTATCATCGATGCTACTCCATTGGACTTCATTATTTATAACATTCCTCAGACTACCGGATACACGTTAACGACATCGTTATTCGATAAGCTTCTGATGAATAAAAAAGTCATTGGAGTGAAAAACTCTTCCATGCCGACCATGGATATCGAACGCTTCAAAAAAGTTGGCGGAAACGATTGTATCGTTTTTAACGGACCGGATGAACAGTATGTCGCGGGTCGCTTAATGGGCGCCGATGCCGGTATTGGCGGTACTTATGGAGCTATGCCCGAGCTATTCCTGCAAGCGAATACTTTTGTCAAACAAGGGAATTTTGAAGAGGCCAAGCATATTCAGAGTGATATTAACGATATTATCGTCGCCCTTTGCTCTCAACAAGGCTCCATGTATGCGGTAATCAAAGAAGTACTGAATCGGCGCGGAGTCCATATCGGTAGTGTAAGAAGTCCTCTTGAAGGCATAACCGAGGAGGATCAGACATCCATCGGTGGCATCGTGACCATGATCGATCAAGCGGTTACACGTTACTGCAAGTGATTCGAAGGCAGGCTTTACTGACCTGGCTTGTCTGGGTATAGCTTCCAAGTGCTGCAGGTTTGACTATCACCAAGAAAATGACAAAAGGGGTAGAGGTTTAGATGAAAAGGAAACGCTTACTCACAACGGGTATCTCGCTGGTTTTGCTGACTTCCATGGCAGTCGGATGTGCAAGCAATAATACTCCCGGTACCGATACGGGCGCAGGAACGACCGGAAAAGAAAGGGTCGAGATCAAAGCTTGGCTGACGCCGCAATGGAAAGGCGTTATGGATGCCTCGGAAGCAGGCGCCGACTATGACAGCTTCTTGAAATACGCCGCTGACAAATTCACCAAGCAATACGACAAATATGATGTCAAGGTCAATGTGGAAGTGATCGCAGGCGATCAGCGCGACCAGCTCCTCAACGTTAACTTGAGCAGCAATACGCCGCCTGACGTATTCTTTGAAAGTATTTTCGCGATGGGCGACTATGTCCACCGGGGCGCTTTGGTACCGCTGACCGACATGGTGGATTCAAGCGCCAAAGGTGATATTGCCCAAAGCTATTGGGACGCGGTCACCTTCGGTAAAGATATTTACTTCTATCCGTTCCAGCATAATCCGGGAACCTTAGTATACAACGCAGATATGCTAAAGGCAGCTGGCCTTGAGAAATTCGTTGGCGGCGAAAATGAAATCAAAACTTGGACGCTCGCGGAATATGAAGAGATCCTGAAAGGGCTGAAAGCCAATCTGCCTAAGGACAAATATTCCAACGCTTATCCGATGGGCCTGTTCGCTATGAATACGCAAGGCGATACATGGAACCTCGCCTACCTGAGAATGTTCGGCAACAAGTTCTTTGATGACCAAGGGAATATCGTACTCGATGATGCGAACGGCGCTAAGGCCACAGCATGGTTGAAAAAAATCAAGGATGCAGGCTTCACGAACCCGGGTCCGGAGTCGGTATCGTCGAATGATGTCAACGGCATGTTCCAGAATCAACAGCTCGCGATTAGCTTTACGAATCCGGTCCTGTTCAACAACATGAGAGCCGATATGGCAAGCGGCAAAGCGAACAAATTCGATATTCGCCTTGCTAACATTCCATCCGAAAGCGGAAATCCGCTATCCTTCACGTATGTGGTCGGAGCAAGCGTGTTCCAATCCAAAGATGCGAAGAAAGTAGAAGTGGCCAAAGAATTCGTGAAGTTCTTCTCGACGGACCCGGAACTCGTAAAAGCATCGAAAAACAGTATTCCGGTAAGAAGCTCCGTTGTTGACCAGTTCAAATCGGAGAAACCGCTGTTCGCCGCTTACGATGCTAACTCTAAGCACCTGTTCAACTTCACCGGTAACGTTCCAGGATACAGCCAGCTTAGAGAAGTGCTTTATCCAGAGCTTCAAGCCCTATATACAGGCTCCAAAACGCCTGAACAATCCGTGAAAGATTATCAAAGCAAAGGCAACAAAGTCATTCAAACGAACAAGGCAAGCTCTGTTATTTACCAAAAGTAAACGAACAATCCATACACGATTAACAGCCTCGAGGCCGACAGGACCTTGAGGCTGCTAATTAGAAAGGAACGCGATATGAAATTGCGCAATCAATCCTTCAAAGAAAGCTTAACCGGCTACTTGTTCATTTCGCCCCAAATTTTGATATTCTTGATTTTTCTGGTCTATCCGATCATTGAAGGTATAAGACTCAGCCTGTATCAGATCAGTTATACAAGCGAGAAGTTTGTTGGCCTGGACAATTACGTGACGCTATTTAGCGACCCTGTATTCTTTAAGGCGCTATTCAATACCGTAATCTTTGTGGTGTTTATCGTTGTTCTTACCGTAGGCTTTGCCCTTTTCGTGGCTTCCGCTGTATTCGACAAGAACGCCAAATATGTTTCGTTTATCCGTGGTAGCTTCTATGTGCCGGTTATGGTATCTATGGTTGTTATGAGTATGGTATGGAGCTTTTTGCTTAACCCGGCTAATGGGCTAATTTCTTACTTATCACAAGAACTGGGATTTGGTTCGGTCAATTTACTTGGGAAAACAACGACGGTTATGCCAGTAATAATATTCGTGACATTCGCAACCAATGTGGGACAAGCGATTATCCTGTATATCGCAGCGATGATCGGCGTGCCTAAAGATTTGTTTGAGGCTGCGGAAGTCGATGGAGCGAACAGATGGCATGTCATTACGAAAATTTTGATTCCTTCCGTAAGCTCCTCCACGATTTATATTGCGATCATCAACATCATTGCCGTTTTGAAAATATTTGTCGTTATTCAGCTTTTGACGGGCGGCGGCCCGAATAATGCATCTGTAACTCTGATGTACTATTTATACAATAATGCTTTCAAATATAATCAGCTCGGTACGGCGTCGGCGGTGGGGGTCATCATGTTCCTCATAACGTTGCTGTTGTCGGTGCCTCAGCTGAGAGCTTTGATTAAGGATAAGTAAAGTGAGGGGTTACAGCATGTCGCATACTACGAATAGGAAGAAGAAGAGGGAGCGGTTTGACGTTGTTTCAAATGTGCTGGTTACCCTCTTAGCGATTCTTAACTTGTTTCCTCTATATTGGTTGTTTACAAGCTCGCTGAAGAACAGCTCGGATGTTGTCAAGATGCCGCCAGACTGGTGGCCAACCACCATTACTTTCTCTAACTATGTGGATGTGTTCCAGAGCCAGCCTGCTGTTAGATGGGCAATCAACAGTATAGTCGTGTCCGGGGTAACTACGGCTCTTGTTATCATGGTAGGGGCAATGGCCGCGTATGCGTTCTCCAAGATTAATTTCAAGGGTAAAAATATCATCTTTATTATTTTTATTTCGAGCTTGATGATTCCCAAGGAAATCATGATCGTACCCTTGTTCCGGATCATTCAAGATTTCGGAATGGTTAACAGCTACCAGGGGATGATCTGGCCGAACGTAGCTACAGCATTCGGCGTTTTCTTATTAAAAGGTTTTTTTGATGCCACTCCTAATGCATTAAGAGAAGCTTCCCGAATCGACGGGGCCGGGGAATGGAGAACCTTCACTCAGATTATGCTGCCTATTGTTAAGCCCGGTATCGGGGCGTTGTTCATTTTGAGCTTTGTTCAAGTATGGAATGATTACTTGTGGCAGTTAGTCATCGGACAAGAGAAAAATATGAAAACGTTGATGGTCGGTACGGCAACTCTTATGCAGGATCTGAATCCGAACTTCGCTTACAAAATGGCCGGAGCTACCGTTGCCGCCATCCCCATGCTGTTGATCTTCTTGTTGTTCCAAAAGTACTTTACCCAAGGCATGACAGCCGGAGCGGTCAAGGAATAAATAAAGAGTTGTGGAGTGTAAACCAATGAAAACAAAAAACGACGTATTCGAGCAAATCAAAAGAAAGCTGGTCGTGTCCTGTCAGGCTCTGCCGGACGAACCGCTTCATAGTCCGTTTATAATGGGAAGAATGGCGTATGCGGCCTTCCTAGGCGGAGCATCGGGGATTCGAGCTAACAGTGTTGCGGATATCAAAGAAATCAAGCAAACGGTCAATCTGCCGATTATCGGCATTATCAAGGAAGTTTACGGGGATTGTCCCGTTTTTATTACGCCTACGATGAAGGAAGTCGATGCGCTTTGCGAGGAGGGCGTTGAGATCATCGCGATGGACGCGACAGACCGAATCAGACCTGACGGTTCAACTATCGCCGAGCTGTTCCCGCTCATCCGAGAGAAGTATAAGGACCAGCTGTTTATGGCGGATTGCTCCACCTATGAAGAAGCGGTCACGGCTGCTGAACTGGGGTTCGATCTGGTAGGAACGACGTTAAGCGGTTATACGGAAGCGACCAAAGACAACACGTTGCCTGACTTTGGATTGGTTGAGAAGCTTGTGAGTACTCTGAACGTTCCTATCATCGCAGAGGGCGGTATCTCCACGCCGGAAGAATTGAAGAAGCTATTTGATCTGGGCATTTATTCGGCAGTGGTGGGCTCGGCCATTACACGACCGATGGATATAACTAAAAAATTCGTTAAAGCTGTCGAATAGGCAATGAGTATGAAAATTCTAGCTGCGGATATTGGCGGAACCAACACGAAAATGGGGATTTGCAATGAGCTGGGGAACATCGATCAGTTCAAGGAATATGCGACAGAGGCTCAGCGGGGCGGTCCCCATTTGATGAAGAGATTGATGGATCAGATAGGGGCTTATGAGGATTTCGATGCGATCGCGATCAGTACGGCCGGGCAAGTGAATGCGGAAGAAGGCCTTATTGCCTATGCTAACGAAAATATTCCGGATTATACGGGGATGAAAATAAAGGACATACTTGAATCCAGGTTTCGGAAGCCCGTTAAGGTAGAAAATGATGTCAATGCGGCTGCGCTCGGCGAAGCCGTCTTCGGTGCTGCCGCTTCTTATCGCGATTTCCTCTGCCTTACGTTCGGTACCGGGGTCGGAGGCGCCATCGTGATCAATCATCAAATCTACCGGGGGGCCAACGGGTCGGCGGCCGAGTTCGGTCATATGTATACCCGTTCGTTATCCGAAAGGGATGGCCAAGCGCGGAAACCTTACTTTGAAACGTTTGCTTCTACGACAGCCTTGGTGCGAATGGCTCAGCAGGCGGATCCGGAAGTGGTGGACGGGAAAGTTTTTTTTGATAAAATAAGGATAGGAAATGAGAAGCTCAATCACATTCTGCAAGCCTGGGTAACGGAGGTTTCGGCAGGACTCGCATCCCTCATTCATGTTTTTAATCCGCAGGCGGTTATTGTAGGGGGCGGGGTTATGGAGCGGGATGACCTGGTTGAACTAGTCGGAAGGCAAACCAAGGATTTGATTATGGCGAGCTTTGCCGATGTGAAGATTCTCAAGGCAGCCTTGGGGAATAAAGCGGGTTTATTAGGCGCCGCGTCCTTGTTTTTACGCTGATTGTCTGGAACTCATGGAGGTGATAGGTTGCGTGCTGTCAATATTTTTACAACAATTCATTCCAAGTACAACAACCTGACCAATACGGAAGTCAAAGTGGCCGACTATGTTCTGAATAACGCGAGAGATGTGGTATACATGTCGATTACCGACCTCGCGGATGCTTGCGGAGTAGGAGAGTCCAGTATATTCAGGTTTTGCAAATCGCTGAGCTACAAGGGGTACCAGGATTTCAAGATTGCGCTGGCCCATAGCATCACCGTAGAGAATGAAATTCCGCAGCTCACCGATAAGATTCTGATGAATGATACGCTTAATCAAGTGGCTTCCAAAGTGCTGGCGTCCAATATCAGCGCGTTGAACGAGACGTTTAACTTGGTCGATTACGATAAATTGAACCAAGCTATTGATTATTTTGTTCAAGCTGAACGCATCATCTTCTTCGGCGTGGGATCTTCCTTAATGACGGCCATGGAAGCCAAAATCAAGTTTATGCGCATTACCAATAAGACCGAGTGCACGATCGATTCTCATCTGCAGATGATGTCCGCGGCGTTGATGACGGACCGGGATGTGGCCGTTATCATCTCGTATTCGGGTTCGACCAAGGATACGATTGAATTGGCCAAGAGGGCCAAAGAATCGGGGGCCACTGTTATTTCCATCACCCGCTTCGTGAAGTCTCCGCTCACCTCCTATTCGGATCTTACGCTGCTTTGCGGCGCGAATGAAGGGCCATTGCAGGGCGGTTCCTTATCCGCGAAAATTTCGCAGCTGTACCTGCTGGATGTGCTCTATGTCGAGTATTTTAAACGAACTTATACGGATTCCATAAGAAATAAGGAACTAACGGCGGCATCGGTTGCGGTGAAGCTGCTCTAATCGATTGGTCTGAAGTAAGGCTTTCTGAAACGAGATGCGTGATTTGGAGGAATGGAAGAATGATTTTAGGTTCTATGTCATCCTGGGAAGAACAACGTCACTATGAACATAAAGTCATCGTAGCCGCGATGGAAAAGCTTCAGAGCCTGCTCAAAGGAAACCCGCCTCTAGGGCGCACGGAGATCGATGGAGATCAGATGTATGTATCGATTATGGAATTCGACGCCAAGTCGCCGGAAGATCATCTGGCCGAGAAGCATGAGTCGTACATCGATCTCCAGTATTTGATGGAAGGGGAAGAGACGATCGGCTACTGGTCCTGGGGAGCGGATAGCGAAGCTGTTAAGAGCTATGACCCGGAACAGGATTATGCGCTGTATGCGCCCGTATCCGACGAAAATTTGCTCCACCTTAAGCCTGGCATGTTCGCCGTCTTTTTCCCTCATGATATTCACAGGCCAGGCATGGGGAAGCCGGGGAAAATCAAGAAAGCGGTAGTGAAGATTCATGTGGGGTTGCTCAGAGGATAAACTGGAATAATTGAATGTAGGCAGAGCGCTGAAGGGAGGCGCTCTGTCTTTTCTTTTGTTATATATTGGAAAATAGAGGAGGTCGTTCTTAGTAGTCTTCATATGCTAGCAGGTTTGAAGAAGACGAACGTTGATCCGCGCTCGTGCAGTACCACCTATGCATATGACGAGCTTAATCGGTTTATCCGTGTGACAGATGCAACAGGTCAAGTGACCGAGCGGACATATCTGTAGTCTACCTTTTTGTATGACAAAATCAACCGGCTGACCAAAGATAGCAACCCAAAAAGGCACAGTCGTCTTATCCGAATACCGTTATACTTATGATATGAGTAGGAATATACTGTGGGTTAGCTGTGGAAGTGATCAAGTATGCATACGATGCTCGCGGTAATCGTACAACTGTTCAGAACTCCGCTGACCTGTTTGCACCGAATTTAAGCCACTATTCATACAATGTGTGGGATCAACTGACGAATGTCTAGAAAAACGGTTCTGTCGTGGAATTCGACTATGCACCCGAGCCCGATGGACTTCGCCTGAAAAATGGGGACCGGATTGCTTGCTGGCCAAATGGTATCGCGCTACATTTCAGTCCTATTACTATTTGTATAATGGGCATGGCGATGTTGTGCAGATTGTCGATACGCAGGGAACGATTAAAAACAGCTACCAGTATGACGAATGGGGCAATCTGGTCGGCCTCCCTGTCGAGCAGGTAAGCAATCCGTTCAAATATGCTGGGGAAATGTACGACGCTGAGACAGGGCTGTATTACCTAAGGGCAAGGTACTAATGACCCATCGGTGGGACGGTTTATCAATAAGGATACGTATGAAGAGGATATTACGAATCCGCTATTCCGTTTTTTACGAGGTGAATGAAAAACATGGGAATCGGCAATAAATCGGCATGAAGGCCACCTTCGCAAGCAAAACGGAGATGGCCTTTCATGATTATTGTGTTAGACTAGGAAATATACGCAAATGATTGAGGAGGGGGCGATTGATATATTTCAGTTAACATTTTATGTTCAGGATATTGGTTGAAGTTTTTAATCTTAATAGCATACCCCTTTTCTTTGTTGTTGAAATAATTGAAGAAAAAATCCTCATCTACTCCTGCAAAAGATTTAGTCTCTTCCCACAACGAGTTAACATCTTTACAAAGAATGTAATCTACTTCAAACTCTCCGACAACTCTACTGACTGGCGTAGTCGCATAGACTATTATTGTAGAGACATCCTTTCGCTTAAATATAGTTTTTCTAAATTCATATTGTTTTTCACCCGAGACAATTAAATCAATAAACTCAGGCTTAATTGATAATAATACGTTCATCGACTTGCGCCTCCCGAATGATGTCCTTGAAATTTTGGTATGTTATTCTCATAAACCCCCTCGGGGCGGAATGAACATTTTGGATAACTCCTAACTCAATTAATCTTTTCATATTGATCCGATTTGGAAAAGTATATGAATACAAGAAATTTACAATGAAGGGTTTGCTCCTTTTGAAATGCCAAAATTCTAGAAGTTCGTTATCGTTAAAAACACTTCTTTTTTTACAGAGAGAGATGAATTGCTCCGGGTCAGCTATATTATTATTAACACTTTCAACAATGCCAAGAGTAGTGACAACACTTGTGTAGTAACCTCCCGTCCTATAGAAGATAATTATATCCCCTGGACATAAATTTCTTTCCATTGAACGAGAGATAAATACTTTGCTAATCGCGTTTCTAAATGGTTCATTTTCAACATAATTCTTAGGTGACTCAGTTCGTAAGATAGAGTCGGGCAGGAGATTTGTATGATATTCTTGATAAATAGGCGCTAGGAATATTTCTTTGTTCGAGCTAACATATGGGAAAGTAAACTTTGGATTGCTTTCATCAAAGGCGGGCAAAAAATCGCGTGTATAAACAAGTTCACAACCATCCTTTAATCCATGTTTGGTAAAGCCGTAGTCGGAAAGAAGGTTGATTAACCTAATTTGGTCAATTGTTCTATCAAAAATAGTAACATAAATTTCGTCTACCCGTGCTTTTAATGCATTATCTATAATAATTTTAATAAACCGTTCTCCGAGTTTGTAACCATTTAGAGTGACTTTGAATGTGCCTATTTTTAGCCTACGTTTTTTGGCAAACGGGGGAGTAATATTACTGTAGTTCTCATCAGTTCCTTCAATTTTCAAATATAGGAAGGCGGAGATCTTTTCGTCAATTTTACATATATAGGCCATTTCATCAGACTTTTTATTAAACCAATTTTCAAACCCAGGGTAATCTTCTTTTAAACTATTAAAAAAATCATCCTTAATATCAATATTGCCAAAGTACTCTTTTGTGACAGCGAGGACTTTGTACTGAATTAATTCAGGATGTTCGCTGGTAACCTTCTCTAAGAAAGAATCAATTGTAAACACTTTATCAGCAAATTTAAGCCTTGCGGCTTTAAAATGCATTTTTCGGTCTTCCGTGATAAGAATATCGACTCTTCCTGCAATTAACTCGTTTAAAATTTTCGAGTCGTTGACATCATTCGTATTTTTGTCGTATTTATGTGACAATTCTTGTAAATATGTATTCCACGGTGCTTCAGTTTTTAATAGATGGTAACTATCAAGTTTTATCAACATAGAATTAACAGTTTTTTGATCTCTATGTTTTTGCAACTCACTAGCTGTTAGTGGGTGCACACACTTAGAGTATTTTAGTTTGTCAAGCCATCTGAATAAGATTCCAATTTCATTCTTTACAATTGAACTTGTTTCTCTATGTATAATGATGTTTGTATCTAGTAAAACTCTCATTATATCACTCCCAGCTCGGTGATAAATTCATGTAATTCGAGTTTTGATTCGGGCGTATTATTGAAAATGAAGAGCGGTTTGCCTAGCATTTCTGCTATCATCTTTGCATACTTGATTTCTTCATTTTGAAAAGATTCGATGAATAATGGGGAGTAGACTAGTTTATCTCTGGTTTGAAGCCTGTCTATGATTTTATTTACCGAATCTATCACAACAATCAGTAGAATAGGTTCAAGTTTAGTAAATATTTCTTTAGGTATTCTTGAGATGTTGTTTTTCTTATCAATTAAGCAAAAATGACCATCAATAATATTGATTATAGAAGCTGATTCTATTTGCTCAATTCCTTGTATAAGAAAATCTTGATTTTTATCTATATCTGTGATTTGCTTGTTTGAAGTGAATTTTTGTTTTTTTATGTCAGAAATAATTCTACTCGCTGAGAATGATGATAGCGGGTACCTATTAGAGAGTTCGTTGCAAAAAGTTGTTTTTCCTACTCCATGTATTCCTCCCATGAAGATGAGATTTTTCATTCATTTCCCTCCAATTAAAACTCTACATGTTTATTATATCATGAACCCTTTTGATTGGAATCATTTTACTTGTGTGAGAGGGCATGTAAATCAAGATTGAATAAACAGGAGTATAGTAAGTATAATATAGGTGTTTAGCATCTTGATTCTACTTGAAGTAATGCTTGAGAAGAGTTTAAGATAATGAGGTGTTAGATTTGAGAAGTTTTGCTTTATGGTATTCAGTACAGGATTCCAATCTTGACCCAAATAAAGAAGCAACTGTACATATTAATTTGTGGGATCAGAACGTAAAGAATAAGACGTATTGTTTTGACTTTGGTCTTTTGATTGAGGATGTTACAAAAATCGATAAAGTCTTTTTGTATGCACCATTTAAGATTGATAGCACTCAAATTACTGATCTTGGTAGTGTTATTTCAAACAATCAATTAGTCAACGCAATTTTTAATGAAGATTTTACTACTACTGAAGGTCAACCAAAACGGCTTATTGTAAACGGTGTGAAAAATAAACCGGATTTTATCATCTATTCCTTAGATAAGGAAGACCAACTTATACTTAGAAAGTGTAAAAGTAGATCAGTTACTCCTGGTACGATAATTGAATTAGACATTAAAGGAATTAAACTAGATGTAATAAAAAGATATTATTTTCGCTTCCGTTTAAAAGTCAATAAAAATGATATTAAGCTAATTAACAATGAAATTCAAGGAGTGAGCTTTTTAAATGACCATTTTACAAACACTGAGATTATTGATTTTAGATTAAATGATATTCGTAGTTGTAGTGAAGAGTTAAGGGAACAGTTTCAAAAAGGATATAAATTTAATTTTTTAGCAGTACACTATCTTATACTGAGAAATGCTAATGATGTAATTATTCAGTATGGTAAAGACATTAATAGTAGGATGTTAGAGAACGATCTGTGGAAAGATTATATAGAAGGAGTTGATTACAACATTATCGCTTATCATATGAAGAGCAAGGCTAAGAAAGTCATTGATCCTCATACAGGAGAGTCTATAAAAAAATATGTTGAAGATTTTTCCGATTTATCCCGATTTCAATACAAAAAGGGCACGACCTTTGTTATTTCTTGTTACATAGGAGGAATTGTTCTTCTTGGGACATTTGCTGGTGTGGGTGGAAATTGGTTGTCTCAGTTTCTTTTTAATTAAAAGGAGATGTTTCCAATAGTGGAAGTATCCATTGTTAAGAATATATTTCTCAAAATATCTGAAATAGAACCGAGTGAATTAAGAAAATTTATTATTAGTGAAATAGGCGAAAAGTCTAAGGATAAGTTATATAACTATTTAAAAGACTTGTCAGAGAGCTATCCGCAATTTGAAGAGTGGTTTTATAATGTTGTGATTCCTGAAGTTGAAAAAAAGAATGGACAGAGGGAAATATTGGTTGTTCTCTCCGAGATTGAGGGGAATCCTCAAGCAATTCTTAGTGGAATTGCTATTCTTAAAAAAACAAAGGATGAAAAGAAAATTTGTACTTTTCGTGTTCATCAAGATTATAAAAATAAAGGAATAGGTACAGAACTTTTTGAAAGGTGTTTTGAATACCTAGGCACAAGAAAACCAATTATAACTATCTCGGAAGACCGAATTGAAATGTTTATGTATCACATTGAAAAATACAAATTCGAAAAAACACAAGAAATTTGCGGAATATATAAACCAGATTCAATTGAGTATGTATTTAACGGGTACTTGAAATAATTAAAACTGGTAATGACAAACTAAACAAATTAACAGAATATTGCTAGAACGGTAGCGCCGCACTCAAATTGAGTTGTGGAACTACCGTTCCTTTACCTGTTACTACAATTGAAGGACATATTTCCGGTTCAGACAATACTCTTAATCGGAAAATATCAATAATAAATGGATTTTAGTTAAATTAATGTTTGGAAGGATACGGATACTAAGTAGAGCCTCAAATGGATTTGGGATTTTAAGATGAAGAGGTGATAATTAATTGGAAATTCCAAGGGGTAGATGTTTATTTTGTTTGAGAAGAGATGTATCTTTTTTAAAAATAGAACATGTCATTCCTGAATCATTGGGCAATGATGATTTAGTACTGCCGTTAGGATATGTTTGTGATTCGTGCAACCAGTACTTTGGTTCAAAAATAGAAGGAGAGGCATTAAATAATCCTCCATTTAATATTGAGAGAGTTGCTGCGAACATAAAAACAAAAAAGAAGAAGAGTCCTTTGGCTCAATTAGATTCAAATTTATTTATTTATCCGTTAGGATTAGATCATATTATATTAACTGGTGAATACAGTAATGTCTTAATCAAAACTGATAGTACATCGTTACTTATTCCTAAGCATAGCCATAAGCAAGATTCATTTATAGTTAGAATGTTATTAAAGATTGGGCTCGAAGCATTGCTAACTGAAGGAAATATTGATCCTTATACTTCTGATCACGACAGAGCCAGACGTTTTTCACGGTTTGCAGACCCAGGTAGCTTTTGGGAGTTTGGATATACTGTTTATCCGGAAAAGGAAGACCTTACATTGTCTGTTAGATATGATGATTATGGAGAACTTATTACTCATCAAATCTATCATTACGAAATTGGGAAAATGACAAGTGGAGATATTATACTATTTTTTGCTTTTCGTAACCATCTTTTCGCCTGCAATCTTACGTCTCCTTCAGTAGAGGAGTATGTTGAAGGCTTTAATGCTCTTAATTCAATAAAAATGACTATAGTAAAGACAAAAGCAACATAGAGCCCTAATGTTGGACTGGGGCACTATACGATGAATAATTCTATAAGTGCTGGTTAAAAAATTGATTAGGCAGGTTTTTCGCTGAGCATTCTTATAGGCCAATTTTGTCATGTCGTAAACTCAGTGCTTTTATAACGGAGGTCAGTGTCAGTCAAAAATTATTTAATGAATGCTGCCGATTTGTGAGGTGAAACCCGCAATCAAAAAGTTTGCCAATCTGAAACTTTATTTTCCTTAGGAAAATGGTATTCAACCTAGATTCCCGAGCACTCATAACGAGGATGGCGGGTCTATTCCAAGGCTAGCGTAGATCTCTTTTTGTTTCTCCAGCAGTTCTCCGACACGCACTTGTTGGCCGGGCGCTTCAAAGCATTCAATGACATCTAGCTTATCTAGTGCACTTTGCATCGTGTACTTCTTCAATAGTACGGTATATTGCATTTGTTTCTTAATGTATGAAAGATAAATGAGGGCCACGAACTCAACAAACAGCTTTCCATCCAGGCTCTGCTCGGAGGAAACCAATGTACGGCGCATATTGAGCCGTTCCTTTAAGTTGCCAAAGGCTTTCTCCATAACGTCCTTATTTCGGTATAGTTCTAGCGCGGTCTCGGCATCCATTGTTTCATTGGTGATTAAGGCGAAGTAACCATAATACCTTTTGGCCTTGGCCACAGCGTCTTCTTTCATCGTAACACGCGCACCCCGTTTAGGCGTGGTTTTGACTTCTAAAGTACTTCTTGTACTGCGGTTCGTGCTCTGGGACTCTGTTTCCAGACTCCAGTACCTGCAGCAGCCAAATCAATTTACGATCAAAGGCTTTTTCATCCTCAGCAGCCTTGTCTATGTTGTAATAATAGTGGATATACTTGCACTTCGGTTCCGTAAGCGTGTCTCCTTTGTAGGGACGGTGCTCGGTATAACTCCACTGCGTCGGCACGGTATGACAGTAGAGTTCATACTTTTCATTAAATTGTTCGTAGGAGCAGAAATGATCATAAATGCCGCCCAATTCTTTCCGAATGAATGCCAGAGACATTTTGGCCGAAATCAAGAACTTTAAGTGTGCCTTATAAAGCGCGTTGATGTTGCTTTCGCTGTAGAATCCGCGGTCCATGACCAGCTTCACCTTAGAGAACTCGAATGTAGAGAAATCAGAGAGTAAATTCGTAATGGTCTTCGCGCCAGGAATGTTCTCCGCCAGCTTGTGGTAATAAAACGGCAGGTTGGAGCTTTCTGCAAACACCAACGCCAAATTCAGCTGCGCGAGCGGATCACCTTTTTTATTCCGTCCGTATTGGACTTGGCGCAACCCCTCTGAATAGCTGGAGATAGAGGTGATGTCATAAGTCCAATATTCTTTGACTACTCGCCGCTTTCCTTGCAAGCGGAAGAACTGGCTTTTGGCTTCTTCGGTTATGGAAGCAAATAGTTCGCTGCTTCGTTGGGAGGAGCTATTGTCTCCGTACGGGTGCTTATGTATATGGCTCCATTTTTCGAAGCGGTACAGTGGATTCTTATCCTCAAGGATCCAATAGTAGACGATCGATAAGAGTTGTTGAACTAAGCCTGGGAAGTATTTCTCCAGGTCTTGAGCAATGCCCAGCTTTTCTCCAATGGCATCAAGCAAATAAGTAGTGCCGTAAAACTTCCTCGCTGTTTGGGTCGAGGGAACTGGCCCTCTTTTTGCAGTGGCGGGGGCCTTTTGCGCTTGTTTTCGCCCCCTGCCATCAGTGGGGATGATTTTCCCTGAAAGTGGGTCTACCCGGCCAATCAGTGTACGTTTAGCACGGGATTGTTTCTTCTCTTTGTCCCAGTAGGACACGGACTCGTATGCGTAAGTTATCCCTGAACGCTTATCTTTTTGGTAAACGATAGTTGCCATCTGCCTCTCACCTCGTTATGGTTGACGGGAATCCAGGTTATTCGACATTAGGCGCTCCCCAAAAGCCGCACGATGCTCCAAGCAAGACCAAGCAAGTTAAAAAATCCGCGCCCAAAAAGGTAATAATTTATCCATAGGTGCCTACAGAGGGTTTCAAACTGTCGAACCCCGGCTAATTATCACTTAACCGCTATTCAACGCTCTTTAATGCTTCAATCATATGAATGCCGGTCACTTTTCTCCGAAGCAGCAGGTTTGAGAGAATGGTAAGCGCGAATGCAAGGAGAGCCGACAGCGAGATAATGAGTACATTCAATTGATCCGGGATTTGTTGATGCGTGCTCGACAGTGCCTTTACTACCAGCGTATAAACATAGCCGCTTACCGGCAGAGCTACAAGTACTGCAAACGTGGTGATGATGATATTTTCAAAAAAGATAAGCCGGTTGATTTTATTTTTTTGATAGCCCAATACTTTAAGGGTTGCAAGCTCACGATTCCTCTCATATATGTTGATGGAAGATATCGTGTAAATAGCGCCGAAGGAGAGGACGACGGAACAAATGATGAACATGATAAAGACGAAGCTGTTTTGCTGCAAAATGTACCGCGCTTCTTTCCTCAGGTCCGTCTTGTCCGCGATCGTATCTACATGGGGATGTTGTTCGAAATAACCGCGAATGCTTGGCAGAGCTGCTGCTTGATCGGCTTCCACGAGAAGCGAGGTCGGATTGTAATCCAGTCCAAAGCTTTCCAAATATGCGGGCGTGATATAAAACGACGGGCTTGAATACTGCGTAGAAATGTTCAGAACCTTCATCTCCACCGTTTTATTCCGAAGCTCCGGCGCTGCAAACAGGATGGTGACAAGATCCCCTTCCGAAATATTATAGTGATCGGCATAAGATTTCGGGACAAGCACACCGTTAGTTTCGAGGCTTATCGCGTTATCCTTTTCGTCAAAGAAATGAATGAGACTGTTTTCTTTTTCCGTTACGACGAGAGAAGCCTTCTCGGTTTGATTTCCTTGTTTCAATTCAATAGGCAAGGTGGACAACAAAAAACTGTTTTTTACGCCGTCGGGGAGAGAAATGGCTGTGTTCGCGGATTCTCCCTTCTTGAAATCGACTCGTAGATCATAGGTATACACCTGTTGGAACTGGTTCGCTACCTTCTGCAGGGAGGCTTGAGTGCCGAATGCCGTTATCAATAATACCGTGCTGACCGCCACGCCAACCGAGCTTGCCAGAGCTTTTTGCTTATTCAGAAAAATATTTCTCAAGATGAGCTTGTAGCTGTAAGGCATACGGCCCCAAAAGCCCGGAATTCTTTCCAGGAGTATTCGCTTCATCGCTTTTGGCGGCCTTGGGCGCATGGCCTGAGCCGCGCGTTCCTTCAATATAGTTCTGCCGCTTAAGTAGCAGGCAAGCATCCCGAACACGCTGGAGACAAGGAGGGGAGGAAGGATCGAATAATAGGAGAGCGAGAATTCAATGCCTGGCAGCGTGTAGGACCTTGCATTGGATACCGCTATGAAAGGAACAAATACCGTAGCGGACATGACATAGCCCAAGATCGAGCCTGCCAACCCGACTAGCACAGGGTATCCCATATAGTGAAGCATGATGCTGCTGTTTTTCACCCCCACTGCCTTCATGACCCCGACTTGACTTCGTTGAGAATCGATCATCCTCGACATAGCTAGAAACAAGATAATCGCTTCGATCAAAAACAGAACCAACGGAATCACCTTGCTCATTAAGCTATTATTGTGAAGCGTAGCCTGTATCCGGGAATAACTGAACGACCGTTCCTTGCTTTCCTGGCTTAAGTAAGGTAGCTGCTTGGACTTTTCTTCAATGGATTCCCCTATTTTGTCGGTATTGTAACCTTCTTTTACATCCACCAGGATTTCATTATAGAAGAAGCCTCCCGCCACCTCAGGGATCATTTCTTCCCCAACATAAGCGATGCCGTGGTTTTTATGGTCTTGAATGTCGTTCTTTTTCGCATGCTCCACATTTTCGCCCAAGCCGCTAATCGTAAACCCCCATTCCTTACCGTTCGCCCGCAGCTGGATCTCATCGCCGACGCGGTACTGATGCTCCATGGCATACCGGGAATCTATAACAATTTCCCCTCGGCCCGACGGGAGGCTGCCTTCCATCATTGCAAGCGTATTGATCTCATGGTTGGGAGGGATCGAATGAACTTTCAGTGCGGCGTTGTATCCGTCAAAAGCTTCCGTAGCATCAAAGGTATAGCGCCCTTCTAGTTTGTTGATGCCTTCCACTTCGCTTAAACCCGCCACCTCTTGTTTGGAAATTTGGCTGAAGTACACATTCAAGTCGCTTAAATTATGCTTGCTCACGTAGGCCTTCGTATAAGCGTTCAAATTATCGCTCAAGGTGACCAGGCCCGTATAGAAAAATGCCCCAACAGCCACAACCAGTGCAAGGGACAGGAACTGCCCGGCGGATCCTTTTATATCCCGCAATAGTTTTAGGAATAATGTCATACTCACCATTCAATCCCTTCAGCGCTTTGTCTTCTGTCGTTCATCGTAATGCTTTCGATTTTACCGCTTTTCACCTTGATCACTTTATCGGCCATAGCAGCAATCGCTGTATTATGCGTGACCAGGACGACACATTTGTTCGTTTCCTTGTTCAAATCTTCAAGAAGCTTTAAAACGGACTTGCCCGTCACATAATCCAAAGCGCCGGTTGGTTCGTCGCAAAGCAAAAGCAAAGGATTTTTGGCGACGGCTCTTGCTATCGCCACTCGCTGCTGCTCGCCTCCGGAAAGCTGGGACGGGAAGTTTCGGATCCGATCTCTCAAGCCGACTTGATGCAAAACGTCTTTGGCATTCAGATGGTTCCTGCATACTTCAGTAGCAAATTCAACATTTTCCAAGGCGCTTAAATTCGGGAGCAGGTTGTAAAATTGAAAAACAAAGCCTACCTTCTCGCCGCGATATTGGGTTAGTTTGTTTTCGCTTAATTTTGTAAGGTCCTGATCACCAACCATCACTTCGCCCGAGGTAGCGGTATCCATGCCGCCCAGTATATTCAGAATCGTGCTTTTTCCCGCACCGCTCGCTCCCAACACGACGACAAACTCTCCCTCCGATATGGAAAAATCAACGCCGTCCAGCGCCTTGATTAGCACTTCCCCCACCTGATATTCCTTCGTGACCTGTTTGAATTCAATTAGCTTTTTCACTTCTTCCATCTCCCTTAATCATCTGCTTTAATCCCATGAATGGAATCTTCAATGTCTGTGTATTAGTGTACTACTCATATAACATACCATAATACCTCGCTGTTTGGTTGTCAATACACGATCGTTTGTTCGCGCTTAATCCCGATGACGATGCAGCATGAGCGAGATTTGGAATGTTGACAACTGTTTCCGTTTCTATTATGGTGTGCTATACAGGTAACATACTAATAGGGTGAATGGTGACAAAATGAACGTTACTTTTGACGATAAGCAACCGATTTTTCAACAGGTCGCCTACATCATTGAGGATGATATTCTGAACGGCACTTTCCACGTGGACGAACAAATTCTTTCCGTGGCGCAATTCTCTCAGCTGTTTCAAATTAATCCGGCCACGGTAGTCAAAGGGATCGGCCTGCTCGTAAATGAAGGTATTCTGTACAAAAAAAGAGGGCTTGGCATGTTTGTCACACCGGAGGCGAAACAGAAGATCCAACTGAAACGGAGAGATCGTTTCCATAAAGAACTGTTGTCGGATCTTCTAAGCGAGGCAGACAAGCTTGGCCTGACGATTGAAGAGATCATCGACATGATCAAACAGCTGAGAAAGGACTGAGAGAGCCGTGAGTATAGCCTTGGCATGCGGCAATTTGAACAAAAAATACGGTCGAACCCACGCCTTGCGGAATTTGGACCTTCAATTGGAGGAAAATTTAATTTATGGCTTGCTCGGACGGAATGGAGCTGGAAAAACCACGTTGCTTAACACAATCGCGGGTGGAATCTTGCCAAACTCCGGCACAATTGAGGTCCATGGCAAACAGCTGGGCAGAGGGGAGCTTCCAACAGATTTCTGTTACGTACGCGACCAATATAAACACTTTGGAGGAGCGAGGGTTATCGAAATTTTGCAGTTTGCCGCGAAGTTCCATCCTCGATGGGATTGGACGTACGCACATGAACTGCTAAGCATCTTTCGGATCGATTCGCAAAAAAAAATCAGACAGCTTTCAAGGGGCACGGAGTCACTCGTAGGAAACATCATTGGTCTGGCCAGCCGGGCTTCGCTTACTTTATACGATGAGCCGGTACTTGGGCTCGACGTATTAATGCGAGACCGATTTTACAAGACGCTGTTGGAGGATTACGCCAATCATCCTCGTACGATTTTACTTTCCACGCATTTGATTGACGAAATTGCCCCTGTCGTGGAAAGAGTCTATATCATGGAAGCCGGTTCTTTCTTGCTTCATGACGACATGGAATACATACGTACGGCTGCTCATCTGATCCGGGGAAATTCCGAGGCAGTGGCCTTGTTTACGGCTGAGAAGCGGGTATTATACAGCGAAGCTTACGGCCGCGGCACACTTGCCGCTATTTACGAGAAGCTGGATGATGGGGACAGGCAGCAGGCGCGCCAGTTGGACATTTCGATTGAGAATCTGACGCTTCAAAAGTTTTTCTCGTATTTAATCGAAGGGGGTTCCTAAGTTGGGTGCAGCGGCCGTTCATGTAAAGGCAACTTACTTGCAAATGAGGATTTATATCTGGTGCGTTATTTTTCTGATCCTGCTTGGAAGGCTGGCGGAGCTTATCGTTAACCTCACTATAGAGAACATCGGAGATAGCCGTCTATCGGAAAGCAATCTGCTGATTCTCATATTGCCGCTTCTCGCTATTGTGCTGCCGCTCAGTTATTACAAGCGTATCGTGAGCTTGGGTGCAAGCCGGGAGCAGTATTTTATGGGGATCCATACCGTTTTTGCCGTCTGGGCGGCAGCAGTCGCTTTATGCAACTCTTTATGGGTTGTGCTTCAAGTCCATGTGTTCGGAAATTACTCCAGCGCTGTTGATCTAATTGAAGCTTTTCATTGGAACGATTTTGGTTTTGCAGGCTCCATCCTTTATCAAACGGCCTTTTACTTGATGGCAATGGCGCTTCTGAGTATGTTGAGCTCCGGTTATTACCACCCTGTGGGCTGGCTGATGTGGGCGCTGCTCATTGCGTTCATTCCGATCGGAACGGCGATTCCGTCACTTCGCGTTCATGTCGTTGCTTTTTTCAATGCACTGCTATTCAACGACTCGCTATGGCTGGGAGTCGGATTTAACCTAATTCTATATGCGATATTCGTGGCTGGCGGTTTGCTTTTTACGAGGGGAAGGGCGCATTAAAAGAGGCACGGATCCAAAGCATCCTTAATACCCATAAAAAATCGGACCCCGTCTCGCGACGAGGTCCAAATTCATGGGAGAGGAGAAACCGGACGAAGAGCTTATGGGGAACGTAAGCCTTCTCCGCGGTTATCTACGACATTTTCGGATGTCGATAATGGTAGGATAGCCGAAATTACGGAAAGCTATACATGCGCCGCACATTTTTTTCGCATCGCTTTGTGCAACGTTTCCTCTTTATGGTACGATAACGGTATTCAGCTAGAAGAAGGAAGGATGCACGAACATGAGGGTAATTTCGGGCAGCGCCAAAGGCAGGACGCTCAAAGCGGTGCCGGGGATGGGGACAAGGCCCACCACGGATAAAGTGAAGGAAGCCATATTCAGTATGATCGGCCCGTATTTTGACGGGGGCCTCGTGCTTGATCTGTTTGCGGGAACGGGCGGCCTGAGCATTGAGGCGCTTAGCCGCGGGATGCAGCGGGCGGTATTGACGGATATGGACAAAAAAGCGATCGATACGATTCGGATGAACCTGAAGGCGACAGGCTTCGAGGATCGAGCCGAGGTATACCGCAACGATGCGCTAAGAGCTTTGAAGGCGCTGGCGAAGCGGGAGCATGCCTTCGATCTGGTGTTTGTGGACCCGCCCTACCGGTTAAAGGTGATTCAAGAGCTTCTGGAGGAGCTTGCAGGCGAGGCGCTGTTGACGGAAGGGGCGAGGGTGGTTGTGGAGCACGATACCGACGATCACTATGGAGAGCCGATCGGTGAGCTGGTGCCGATACGCCGGGCGGAATATGGAGATACGACCATAACCGTGTTCCGCATGGGCGGATAAAGAGAGAAGGAGATGACCTTGCCGATGGAAATCACGAATAAGCCGGCCGAACGGCGTTATACGATTGCGGTGTACCCGGGCAGCTTCGATCCGGTAACGAACGGGCATTTGGATATTATCCACCGGGCGGCTCATGTTTTCGATAAGCTGATCGTGGCTGTATTGAATAACACCAGCAAGAACCCGCTGTTCTCGGTAGAGGAACGGATGGAGCTGCTGCGGCACGCGACGGCGGATCTGCCCAATGTCGAGATCGATAGCTTCCGCGATCTGCTCATTAATTATATGAAGCAAAAGGATGCGCATTTGATAGTCAGAGGACTCCGAGCGGTTTCCGACTTCGAATATGAGCTGCAAATGGCGTCTACGAACCGCAAGCTGTGCGAGGACATCGAGACGTTCTTTATGACGTCCTCCCCGCAGTTCTCTTATCTAAGCTCTAGCATTGTCAAAGAAATCGCCCGCTTCCAAGGACCGGTTGGCGATTTGGTTCCACCGGTCGTAGAGCAGGCGCTTCATGAGAAATACGGCGAAGAGCGCAGTGAGTAAGGGCTACTTGGAGGATTTGCGGCCCCGGTGAAATAAGAAAGCCGCAAAAATGGACAGCAGAAGCATGGCGAGCAGAGTGCTGCCGAACTGCAGCATCATCGGGCTGATAAAAGGCCACCAGCGGTGTTGCTCCATCAGCCAGCTGTGGTTTTGAGCTAGCGAGGGGGCCCAGGCGGAGATGGCCGCAGGGCGGCCGAAATACGCATATAGCGGATGCCAGGCCAGCAGGGTCGCGATATAGGCGATGCCTCCGTGCTGCAGACGCGCCAGCACGAAGCGCGAGAAGCGTAGATCTGTCGCGGCCGTTAGGCTTCGCACCTGAGCATGGGAAGAGAGGCCGCCCCAGGCTAGAAAAGCGCTGAGCGCAGCGATGCCCCACGGGAGGCCGCCTTCCGTTCCGGGAGCTAGCAGCCGGGTAAGGGCGTAGGCGCCCAGATGCGGCTCGAATAGCCCGGCGACGGAGGCGGCAAGTATCGGGCTTAGTAGATCGGACAGCGCTCCATCGCTCCAGGCCAGCAGGAAGGACGCCGCCGCTTCGACCAAGCCGGTCAACGTAATGGCCTGAAGAATCAACGAAAACATCATCATGAAGCCGCCGATCACGAAAAGCTGCTGTACGCTTGAGACTACGGCATCACCGAGCAGTTTGCCGAATGTTCGGCCATCCTGTTCTCGCGCTTCTTCCCATGCCGAGAAGAAACGCCGGAACACACCGGCATTTGGGCGGGCAGAATAGGTCTTATCGGCAGGGGCCGGCAGCCTCAAACGGTGGACGACCGCGAGGATCAAGGCGGTGCCATAATGGATGACCGCGAGCGCCAGCCCGGCGGGTGCGCTATTAAGAAAGCCCACGCCGACGACGCTGATCAGAATAACCGGACTGAGCAGGTGAGAGGCGGCCAGGAGCCTCTCGCCTTCCTCGCGCGTCAGCTGGCGATTGGAACGAAGCGCGCTGACGGCGGCGGCCCCGGCCGGCATCCCTGCGGTGAAGCCGACCGCTATGACGAAGCCCCCGATGCCGGGGATGCGCAGCAGCGCACGGAACAGCGGCTCCAGCAATACGCCGAACCCGTGCATCAGGCCAAGGCCGCGGAGCAGCTCGGTCAGGATCAGGAACGGCAGCAGAGCGGGAAAGACGAGCTTCCACCAAAGATGCAGCCCTTGCAGCGAGGATCGGAAGGCTTGGTCGGGGAACGCAATGATGCTGACCACGAGGGCAAGAGCTCCGGCGCCGAGCAGAAAGGTGGCCAGCCTGGGGGAGATCAGGGCGGATAAGCGGGGCATCCGAATCCCTCCGGCTTGTCAGATTGGTACATGTTTACGCGCCGATTGCATGGAATAGACCTGTGGCGCGTACGCTAGGGCAAGAGGGCAAATCGGAAGTCGGTGCAGACAGAGGTGGGAGAGCTATGGAAGATACCGGACACATAAAAAAAGCGTCGCGCATCGTATTTTCGGTGTTCGCGGCTATTTTACTCTTATACGTCGTTTATTTTGTTCCGATGCCGTATTACATTCTCAAGCCGGGGACGGCGGAGGTGCTTGCGCCTATGGTGCAGGTCAAGGAGCCGGCCGGCGAGGACAAGGGACAGTTCATGCTGACGACCGTTCAATTAAGCGAAGTTAACCTGGCAGCGTATATGATGTCTTTCCTCACGCCGTATCAGGAGCTGAGAGCGAAGAAGGATCTGCTGAAAAACAACGAAACCCAAGCGGAGTACTCCCAGCGTCAAGAAATCGTGATGCATACGTCGCAGGCGGATGCGATCCAAGCGGCATATAACCAATTGCACATTCCCTATCACATCCGAAAGGATGCCGTCGTGGTTTTGCAGGTATTTCCTGGGTTTCCGGCAGCGGGCGAGCTTCAAGCGGGAGATACCATCGTAGAGCTGGAAGGCAAGCCTATCCATACTTATGACGAGATGCGGGCGGCGCTTCAGAATAAAAAAGCCGGGGACACGGCACGGGTAGGCTTTAAACGAGGGGATGTGACGAGAACGCGGGAGATCGCTTTGGCTGTTCTGCCGGATCAAGAGAAGGTGGAGGCGTCGGCCAGACGCGTAGGACTTGGGATTGCGCCGGCTGAGGTGCACAGCGTGCAGCCGGACAAGCCGGAGCATCAGGTCACGATCCAGGCGGGCGAAATAGGCGGACCCTCCGCCGGGCTGATGTTTACGCTGGAGATCATGAATCGGCTTAGTCCGGAGGACCTGACCAAGGGACATCGGATCGCAGGAACCGGGGAGATCGATCCGGACGGAAAGGTGGGCGTCATCGGAGGCATCCTGCACAAGGTCGTTGCGGCGGACCGGGCGGGAGCGGAGATTTTTTTCGCCCCGAAGGATGCCAAAGCGGCTAACGGCGCTACGATACCTAACTATTCCGCCGCCGTGGAGCGCGGCAAGGAGATCGGTACGAGCATGAAGATCGTGCCGGTAGGCACCGTGGAGGACGCGCTCCGCTATTTGGCGGAGCTGGCCCCCAAGGCTTCCTGATCGTCCGTCGCAGAAGCCGGCGCCTCTTCCGTTCGGACGGGCGGTTCATAATAATCGCGCAGCCAGTCGCGGGCCGACGATTCGGGGAAGGCCAGCGAATAGACGGACGTGGCGCGAATATCCATCTCCAGGAAAGGCGAAGGCGAGGTCGTGACTTTGGTGACGACGGGCACCTTCGCCTTTGATTTCATCTGCTTCAGCAGTCCGCGTCCGCGTTCGCTGAAGCCCAGCACGCGAATGTACGAAATCCCGCGGGCGAGCTTGTCGGCGCTAAGCTCTTCCTTGGTATGGCCGAGCAATATGCGAAGCAGCATCCGCTGAAGCTTGGTGCGGGTGTACCGTCTTGTCTTCAGCTGTCCCAGCAGCGTATCGACGACAGGAGTATGAGGCGGGACACAGCTGCCAAGCGCGGCGCGTATGCGATGCTCCAGCCCTTCGGTCACTTCCGCGATCGACGCGAGCTGCTCGGGCGTTTGCGTGAGCAGTCTCTGCAGCAGCGGCTTGGCGAACAGCTCCCAGTGGACCGGAGCACGGCCTGCATGCCATTCGCGCTCCAGGATGCGCGCTGTCGCCTCCGGCACGTACGGCCGAATCTCATCCAGCGTGCCCTTCTCCAGCAGCAGCTTGCGCAAGGCCGTCGCGCTGGCGATCCGAGCGTCCGTCACCTCAGCCTGACTGTACTCCGCCTTGGTGCGGCGGATGGTCAACGGCTGGATCGCGCTGCCAAGACGCCGGAGCGCGATCAGATAATGAAGGCCGAGCGTATTGTTCGGCTTGGCCAGCTCGGCTTTGTCGGTGCCGGGCAGCAGCCGGGCCACGGCTGCACTGTAGGCTGCCGGGTAAGGAGCTCCCCCGGCCAGCTCTTCGGCGAGGGCCTCCCGGAACGCCGGCGGCTCCTCCTGCAGCAAGGCGGCGGCTGCGTCAAGCTCGCCAAGATCCCCGCTTTCGCTGCCGAAGCAGAGGCTGTCCACGATGCCGGTAGCCTCCAGCGTGGCGACCGCTCCGTAAGCGAACCATTCGGCCGGCTGCGACGAATAGGCGACGGGCAGCTCAAGTATGAGATCCGCGCCCATCGCCAGCGCCATCTCGGCGCGCGCCCACTTGTCCGCCAGGGCAGGCTCGCCTCGCTGAAGGAAGTGGCCGCTCATCACGCAGACTACGGCCTGGGCGTCCGCAGCTTGCCTGGACTGCTGGAAATGGTAGAGATGTCCGTTATGTAACGGGTTGTATTCAACGATGAGACCGACGGTCCGCATGGATAATTCCTCCGCATATTGACATTTCGCAGTCAATGGCCTATGATTCATCACTATATCATGAAGTGAAAATGTTGACAAAAGGTAAGACTAATCGATATAATAATCTTTGTTTGTTTGGGGTGATAACTATGTTTATACATTGGAAGGAATTGTCGTCGAAAGGGCTGCTGAAGCTGGAGGGTCAAGAAGACCTGACGGACGTGCTGCCCAAGGATGGAAGCCTAACCGGGTACGGACCGCTAAGCGTGCAGCTCGAAGCGCGCGATGTCGATGGCGCGGCCGTGGTGGAAGGCAACCTGGAGCTGGACGTGGAGCTTTCCTGCTCCCGCTGTCTGACGGCTGTTCACGATCATGTGGAGATTCCTTTTCATGAAACGTTTGTGAAGGGCGAGGAGAACGCGGCGGAAGAACCGGACGAAGAGGACGAGGATGCTGACGATGTCCTGTACGTGTCGGGCGACCGCATCGAGCTCAAGCCGTTTCTGGCTGAGAGCGTCATGTTCTCGCTTCCGTACATTCCTCTATGCAAAGAAGATTGCAAAGGCTTGTGCCCCTCCTGCGGTACCGATCGTAACGAGCGGGAGTGCGGCTGCAGAACGGACAAGATCGACCCGCGTCTGGCAGGTCTTGCAGATTTATTCAAGAACGAGTAGGACGGGGCGCCGTACGCGTGAATTCGTTGAAGGAGGTGGGAAATATGGCAGTACCTCAAAGGAGAACGTCCAAAACACGCCGTGACAAGCGTCGGACTCACTTTAAATTGGAAGTACCGGGTATGGTGAAATGCAGCCATTGCGGCGAAATGAAATTGGCTCACCGCGTGTGCAAATCTTGCGGCACGTACAAGAGCAGAGAGATCATCAATCAGTAATTTCATACAAGGTCAAAGAGATAGTGCTCGCCCTTCGGCTTGAGTGCTATTTTTTTGTCTTTTTTGTCATATCATCTTTATTAATGACGGGGTTTAGTCCGGGTTCTATACCTATCTTCGCAGAAAGTGCTAGCGGAGCGACTCGGTTTTCCCCGCTTTCCGCTTCCCTTTTGCTTCAGAATCCAGTATACTTTTCGTTATGACTTGGTCATAAGATATAGTGTCAGTTCATAGATTGGCTACATAAGGATCTGGACAGAAGCAGTTTGAAACGGTAAAAGGTGGTGCTCGCGATCGAACGCCTTCCCAAACGGCAGCGCCAGCAGCAGCTGGCCAAAGCGATAGAAGAAAATCCGTTCATTACGGATGAGGAGCTGACCAAGCTTTTTCAGGTCAGTATACAGACTATTCGTCTGGATCGACTGGAGCTGGGAATCCCCGAGCTTCGCGAGCGGATGAAGCTGATGGCCGAACAGTCCTATGATCAGGTCCGTTCGCTGCCTCTGCATGAGGTCATCGGAGACGTCATCGACCTGCAGCTCGATAAGAGCGGCATCTCCATGTTTGAGATTAAGGAGGAGCATGTCTTCTCCCGGACGAAGATCGCGCGCGGCCATCATATTTTCTCTCAGGCCAACTCGCTTGCCGTCGCGCTGATCAACGATTCGGTTGCGCTGACGGCAGCGGCGGACATCCGGTTCGTACGCTCTGTCCGGCTTGCGGAGAAGTGCATAGCCAAAGCTTATGTCCGCTCCATTTCCAAAGGCAAGGCGAAGGTGGAGGTTTTCACTTACGTAGGCGAAGAGATGGTGTTTCAAGGGAATTTCATTATTTATCATGCGAGCAAAGAACGCTCCGAAGGAGGAGACCTGCATGCGGATAGCGATTGACGCGATGGGCGGGGACCACGCGCCGCAGGCCACGGTGGAGGGTGCGCTGCTGGCAGCGGCCGAATGGCCGGATACGACCGTCGTGCTCGTGGGCGACAATGCCCGAATCGAACCGCTGTTTCAGGGCCGGAAGCCGGCGAATGTGGAGGTAGTCCACGCGTCGGAGGTGATTGAAGCGGACGATGAGCCGGTGAAGGCGGTCCGCCGCAAGAAGGACGCCTCGATGGTCGTAGCCGGACGCATGCTGAAGGAGCGTGCGGTGGACGGGATGATCTCGGCAGGCAATACCGGCGCGCTGATGACAGCCGGTCTGCTCGTCGTCGGGCGGATGAAGGGAATCGAGCGGCCAGCGCTTGCTCCCATGCTGCCGTCGATGGACGGGGAGGGCGTGCTGGCGCTGGATCTGGGCGCAAACATGGACGCCACGCCGGAGCAGCTCGTCCAGTATGCGATCATGGGCAGCATTTACCGCAGCAAAGTGCACGGCATCCGGGAGCCCAAGGTCGGGCTTCTGAACGTGGGGACGGAAGCGATGAAGGGAAATGAACTGACGAAGGCGGCATACCCGCTGCTGGAGCAGGCGCCCGTACGTTTCATCGGTAACGTGGAATCGCGCGATGTGCTGAGCAAGCCATGCGACGTCATTGTCTGCGACGGCTTCGCCGGGAATATTATGCTGAAGTCTCTCGAGGGAGCGGCTTCGGTCATCTTCTCTGCGCTCAAGGCAGAATTTACGCGCACCTGGTATACGAAGCTGGCAGCAGCCACCGTGAAGAAGGGACTTGGCAAGTTCCGCAATAAGATGGATTACAATGAGCATGGCGCAGCACCGCTTCTTGGGGTGGACGGGCTTGTGCTCAAGAGCCACGGCTCTTCCAGCGCCTTGGCAGTAAAGAATGCGGTAAGGCAGGCGCGTATTGCCGTCCAGAGCGACTTGATCGGCGGCATACGCGCAGAAATCAGCAATGGAAGCGAGAGGTCCTAATATGAGTTTACTGCCTGTAGGCATTATCGGTACCGGCAAGTATGTGCCTGATCGTGTGTTAACGAATCAGGAACTGGAACAAATGGTTGAGACGAATGACGAATGGATCGTCACTCGGACGGGGATCCGGGAACGTCGGCTCGCTTCTGCGGAGCAGGCTACTTCCGATCTCGCTTATGAGGCTTCGCTCGCCGCACTTCAGGCGGCAGGCGTAAGTCCGGAGGAGCTGGACCTGATCATCGTCGCGACGATAACGCCGGATATGGCGTTTCCATCGGTCTCCTGTATCCTGCAGGACAAGCTGGGAGCGAAGAAAGCGGCAGCATACGATCTGTCTGCAGCCTGCTCCGGATTTATATACGGTCTTGCGACCGGCTCCAACTTTATCGCCACCGGCATGTACAAGCATGTACTGGTGGTCGGCGCGGAATGCTTATCGAAGATTACGGACTATACGGATCGCAATACATGCATTCTGTTCGGAGACGGCGCGGGAGCGGTTGTGCTGGGCCAAGTAGAAGAAGGACGCGGCTTCAAGTCGTTCGAGCTGGGCGCGGACGGATCGGGCGGCCCGCTGCTGCAGGTCGCTGCTGGCGGCTCGCGCTGTCCGGCCACGCCGGAGACGCTCGCGGGCAAAGGGCATTACATCTATATGGCGGGCTCCGAGGTATTCAAATTCGCGGTGCGCATCATGGGAAATGCAGCGGAGGAGGCGCTTCGTAAGGCCGGCATGGAGAAGGGCGATATCGACCTGCTCGTTCCGCATCAGGCGAATATCCGCATTATTCAGTCGTCGCTGCAGAAGCTGGACCTATCGGCTGACAAGTGCATGATCAATGTAGATAAGTACGGCAATATGTCGGCGGCCTCGATCCCGGTTGCTCTGGCGGAGGCTGTGGAGCAAGGCCGGGTCAAGGACGGCGACTCCGTGGTGCTCGTCGGTTTCGGCGGAGGATTGACCTGGGGAGCCTCCGTATTGGTTTGGTAAGAGAGAGAGAACTGGCAGGAGGTTGACGGTTATGGGTAAAGTGGCATTCGTATTTCCCGGTCAAGGCGCTCAGGCCGTGGGCATGGGGAAAGATTTAATCGAGTCGGACGCTGCGGCCAAGCGACGGTATGACGAGGCGGATGAAGCGCTCGGCTTTCCGATCAGCCGCATTATTTTGGAAGGGCCGGAAGCGGACTTGAAGGCAACTGCGAACACGCAGCCGGCGCTGCTGACGACGAGCATTGCTTATCTCGAGCGGTTCCAGGCTAAATATGCGCTGCAGCCCGACTATGTCGCCGGACACAGCCTGGGCGAATACAGCGCCTTGGTGGCGGCGGGAGTACTCAGCTTCGGCGACGCCGTACGCACCGTCCGGGCTCGGGGCGAGTTTATGGAATCGGCTGTACCGAGCGGTCAGGGAGCTATGGCAGCTGTCCTCGGTGCGGATCGCGAACCGCTTCAGGCGCTTTGCTCTCGCATCAGCGCAGGCGGAACCCCGGTCGAGCTGGCGAACCTGAATTGTCCGGGTCAAATTGTCGTCTCCGGCAGCGTCGAAGGGGTACAAGCTATCGTCGAGCAGGGGAAAGAAGCGGCCGGCGCCAAGCGCGTCATTCCTCTTGAAGTCAGCGGGCCGTTCCACTCCTCGCTGATGCGTCCGGCCTCGGAGCGGCTCGCAGCCGTTCTGCAGCAAGTGGAGATGAATCGCGCGTCCGTGCCGGTTATCGCCAATGCTAACGCCAAACCTGTGCAGGAGCCTGACGAGATTCGTCGCCTGCTGGTCGATCAGGTGCATTCCTCGGTACTGTGGGAGGATAGCATAGCCTACCTGATCGCCGAAGGTGTAGACACGTTTATTGAGTTCGGGAGCGGCAGCGTGCTGGCCGGCTTGATCAAAAAGATCGACCGCAGCGTGAAGGTGCATTCGATCAATAGTCTGGAAGCGCTCGAGCAGTTCCAGCTTGCCACGGCGCAGTAACTCACACGTGAGAGTCTTCAGGGGAGAACCTCTTGTCAGACTTTCCGCCTCGGGAGGGAAATGAAATGCTTACAGGGAAAGTGGCGCTCGTAACGGGCGCATCGCGCGGCATCGGCCGGGCCATCGCGGTTACGCTTGCGGAGGCGGGAGCCGACGTAGTCGTCAACTATGCCGGCAGCGAGTCTGCCGCAGCGGAGACCGTGGGACTGATTGAAGCGCTGGGACGCCGATCCTTCAAGATTCGGGCCAACGTGGGCTCGGTTCAGGAAGTCGAGGATATGTTCAAGCAGGTGCTCGAGGCATTCGGCAGGATCGATATCCTGGTCAACAACGCCGGGATTACGCGGGATAATCTGATCATGCGCATGAAGGAAGAGGAGTTCGATCAAGTGATCGAGACGAACCTGAAGGGCGTGTTCAACTGCGTGAAAGCAGCGACCCGGCCGATGATGAAGCAGCGCTCGGGCCGCATCGTCAACATCTCGTCTGTGGTAGGCGCGCTGGGGAATCCCGGGCAGGCCAACTACGTGGCGGCCAAAGCTGGCGTGATCGGCATGACCAAGGCGGCGGCCAAGGAGCTGGCTTCGCGCGGCATCAACGTGAATTGCGTAGCCCCGGGCTTCATCGAGACGGATATGACCGACAAGCTGTCGGAGGAATTGCGCGACGGGCTGCTTAAGCAAATCCCGCTTGCCCGCCTTGGACAGCCCGAAGATATTGCGAAGGCCGTCCGCTTCCTCGTATCCGAGGATGCCGGCTATATGACCGGCCAGACGATTCATATTGACGGCGGCATGTATATGTAGCAGGTCCTTCCGGGCAAATTACGCGGGGGTCTCTTGGGCGCAAGGCCCCGCGTGGAAGCTCGTTCGCAGCCCGCTGCGGACGCGCTGATACATTTTTGCCCGCCTGGCACACTAGCTATGGCAATTTGTCCATAAGTTCAGTATAATACCAAAGAGGAGGTGAACCGGATGTCCGACGTTGTAGATCGCGTAAAGCGGATCGTAGTAGACCGTCTTGGCGTCGATGAGGCGGAAGTGACCCTGGAAGCATCGTTTAAAGATGATTTAGGTGCCGATTCTCTCGATGTTGTGGAATTGGTTATGGAATTGGAAGATGAGTTTGATATGGAAATCTCTGATGAAGACGCAGAGAAAATCGCTACTGTAGGTCAAGTAGTTGAGTACATAAAATCTCATACGTAAGACGTATAAGTCCCGTTATGCTGTTCAGTGACGGGACTTATCTCCATATCCAGTCCATTTAAGGGCCTTGGCGGCCTTCAGATGGATCGTTGCATGACATGAAGTAGTATATTCTGGCGACAGCGGCTGCTTTGGGCTTAGGACCGGCCGCCGCTAAGCCGTATTCATAGAGGTGGGTATCGAGTGAAGCAGAGAGTCGTGATTACCGGTCTTGGCGTGATGTCCGCCATCGGCCAAGATGTGGAAACGTTCTGGTCGAACTTGCTTGCAGGCAAGTCAGGAGTCAGCAACATTGAATCGTTCGATGTGAGCGAATATCCGACGCGGATCGCTGCAGAGATTAAAGATTTTGTGGTTGAGAACTATGTAGACAAGAAGGAAGCGCGCCGGATGGACCGCTTCGTTCAGTTTGCCGTTGCGGCAACGATGAACGCTCTGAAGGATGCCGCTTTGGATATCCGCGAGCAGACGGACCCCGAGCGTGTCGGCGTCTATGTAGGCTCCGGCATCGGCGGTTTGTCGACCTGGGAAGAGCAGCATAAAATATTGCTGGAGAAAGGGCCGAAGCGCGTAAGTCCGTTCTTCATCCCGATGATGATCGCCAACATGGGAGCCGGTCAAATCTCGATGATTACCGGAGCCAAGGGTCCGAACAGCACGGCTGTCACGGCCTGTGCTACAGGCACTCATTCCATCGGCGATGCGTTCAAAACGATCCTGAGGGGCGACGCGGATGTTATGATCTGCGGCGGTGCGGAAGCAACGATCAGCCCGACCGGCGTTGCCGGCTTCTGCGCGCTACGCGCCATGTCGACTCGCAATGACGAGCCGGAGAAGGCAAGCCGACCGTTCGATACCGGACGCGACGGCTTCGTGATGGGAGAGGGCGCCGGTATTCTGATTCTGGAGTCGCTGGAGCATGCCCAGAAGCGCGGTGCGCGCATCTATGGCGAAGTCATCGGATACGGGATGAGCGGGGATGCCCATCATATGACCGATCCGGATCCGGACGGCGCAGCCCGCTGTATGGTGAAGGCGGTCAAGGACGCCGGTATACCGTTCGAGGCGATTGATTATATCAATGCCCACGGCACGTCAACTCCGGTGGGCGACAAGTCGGAGACGACGGCTATTAAGCAGGCTTTCGGGGAACACGCTTACAAGCTCGCGGTCAGCTCGACGAAGTCCATGACGGGCCATCTGCTCGGCGCTGCCGGCGGGGTTGAAGCGCTGATCTGTGCGCTAGCGCTGAAGCATGGCGTTATTCCTCCGACGATCAACCTCGATAATCAGGATCCGGAATGCGATCTGGATTATGTGCCGAATACGCCGCGCGAGGCGGATCTTAACATCGTCATGTCCAACTCATTTGGGTTCGGCGGACATAATGCCACCGTAATTATGAAGAAATACGAAGCATAAAAAGCATAAGTTAATGAAGGCTGCCTTATACTAACCACAATGTTTCGGGGGGTGGAGAAGCCCCCTGGAACCATCAGCTGACACGAAGGTGATCGCCATGCATCGGAATTTAAAGCAATTGCAGACCGACTTGTCCATCCCGTTCCGCAATCCCGAGCTGCTCAAGCAAGCATTTACTCACTCCTCCTATGTGAACGAGCATCGGATGGGGCATCACAGGGATAACGAACGACTTGAATTTCTAGGGGATGCGGTGCTTGAGCTTACGGTATCCGAATTTTTGTATAATAAATACCCGGATCGCTCAGAAGGGGAGCTTACCAAGCTGCGTGCCTCGATCGTCTGCGAGCCGTCGCTTGTCGGTTTTGCCGAGCAGCTCGAATTCGGCTTGTATGTGCTGCTAGGCAAAGGCGAGGAGCTAACCGGAGGTCGAACGCGGCCAGCGCTGCTGGCCGATGTGTTCGAGTCGTTCATTGGCGCTCTGTATCTGGACCAGGGCCTTGAGGTCGTGCGGGATTTTCTGAGCGCCCACATGTTTCCGCGGCTGCCTGAGCAGGGACGCTTGCTGACGGCGGATTTTAAGACCCTCCTGCAGGAGTTTACCCAGCAGCACAATATGGGGCCGCTCGAATACAAGATTGTCGACGAGCGTGGACCCGCGCACGAGCGCGAATTTATCGCGGAGGTATTTTTGTTCGATCAGCGACTCGGGCAAGGTACGGGGCGTTCCAAAAAAGAGGCGGAGCAGCATGCCGCCGCCGGCGCCCTGGATACGTTAAAGGTTCGGGCGCCCAAATCATAGCGGAAGAGAAGCAGGCGGCGGCCATCGGTCGCCGCTTCTTTTTGCGCTGAGCGGAAGACAAAAGCACGCTCTACGCGGGGCGGCGGATATGATACAATAGCGCTAAGAGGTGAGTCAACTTGTTTTTGAAGCGTATTGAGCTGTCGGGTTTCAAGTCGTTTGCGGACCGCACGGAGCTGGAATTCGTCCAGGGCATCACGGCAGTTGTAGGTCCGAACGGCAGCGGTAAAAGCAACATCTCCGACGGGATCCGCTGGGTGCTCGGGGAACAAAGTGCAAGGAGCTTGCGCGGGGGCAATATGCAGGACGTTATTTTTGCAGGAAGCGATGCCCGCAAAGCCGTGAACTACGGGGAAGTATCCTTGACTTTGGACAACGCCAGCCAGTCTCTGCCTCTGGATTATCAGGAAGTCACCGTCACCAGGCGAGTACATCGCAGCGGCGAGAGCGAATATCTGATAAATAAGCAGTCCTGCCGTCTGAAGGATATCACGGAGCTGTTCATGGATACCGGAATCGGGAAGGAAGCGTACTCGATTATCGGGCAAGGCCGGATCGAAGAGATTTTGAGCACGAAATCAGAGGAGCGCCGGGGCATTTTCGAGGAAGCTTCGGGGATCGTCAAATATAAATCGCGCAAGAAAGAAACGGAAAAAAAGCTGCAGGAGACCGAGCAGAATCTGCTGCGGATTCACGATCTCGTGTCGGAGCTGGAGGATCAGCTGGACCCGCTGCGCACCCAGTCCGAGAAAGCGATCCGCTTCAAGGAATTGAAGGAGGAGCTCAAGTCCAGCGAGATCGCCATGTATGTGTATCAGATCGAGCAGATCTACCAGACCTGGGAGGAGACGAACAAACGTCTGGACAAGCTCAAGGAATCGCAGCTCGAGCTGTCGGGCTTCGTCAGCGCGCATGATGCGCAGCTGGAGACGGATCGGTGGGAGCTTCGCCGTAAGGAGGAAGCGATCGAGGAGCTTCAGGGCAAGCTGCTGCAGATCAGCGAAGACTTCGAGAAATGCGAAGGGCAGGGAGAGGTGCTTAAGGAGCGGAAAAAAAATTACTCCGCCAATCGCGCTCAACTGCAGATCAATTCCCGGCAGCTGGAAGGCCGAATGGCGGAGAAGGAGGCTGAGCTCGGTGAAGCTCGCGAGAAGCTGCGCGTGGTTGCCGATCAGCTGGCCGGAGTTCAGCAGCAGTTGAAGGCGGAGGAAGACCGTCTGCTCGGGGTGTCCGGCGGCATCAGCAGCGCGGAGGAGGACCGGCTGAAGGGCGAGCTGCTCGAGGTGTTGAACCAGACGGCTAATGCTCGCAACGAAGCCCGGTATACCGAGCAGCAGCTTGAGGCGCTTGGCCGGAGACTGGATCGGCTGGGCGACGAAAACCGTAAGTGGCTCGATCAGCAGGAGAGCATCGCGGCCCGCAAGTCCGCGCTGGAGAAGAGACTGGACAAGGCATTGGCGGGCATTCAAGAGGCGCGCAACCGGTATCTGGAGCTTAGTCAAGGCGTACGGGAGAAGCAGGCGCTCTCGGAAGAGGCCCAGGCGGCTGTGCGCAAGTGGGAGCAGAAGATAGAGGCGCTGGTCTCGCGGCGCGATACGATGAATGAGATGGCCAGCGATTATGATGGCTTTATGCATGGGGTTAAGGAAGTACTGAAGGCGAAGGACCGTGCGGATCTCCGAGGCATTCACGGGGCGGTCGCGGAGCTGGTGAAGGTGCCTGCCCATGTGGAAACGGCGATGGAAACGGCGCTTGGCGGTGCGCTTCAGCATGTGGTGGTCCAAAGCGAGGCCCACGGGCGAGAAGCGATCGGCTTCCTGAAGCGTCGTCAATTAGGCCGGGCGACCTTTCTTCCGCTGGACGTCATCCGCGCACGCTCGATCCCCGAAAGCGAACAGCGGGGTATCGAGAGCATGGAGGGGTTCGTCGGGATTGCGGTCGATTTGGTCCAGTTCGAGGATCGATACCGGCAGATCATCGGCAGTCTCCTCGGCAACGTCATCATCGCCCAATCGCTGGAGCTGGCGAACAAGATAGCAGCCCGCGTTCAATACCGGTACCGGGTCGTCACGCTGGAAGGGGATGTCGTGAACCCTGGGGGCTCGATGACGGGCGGCAGCCAGCAGAGGAAGGCGACGAGCTTGCTCAGCCGGCAGCGGCAGATCGAGGAGATGGATAAGGAAATCGTCGTATCTCAAGAACAGCTGGCTAGCTATAAGGCTAAGGCCGATGCGATGCGGCGCGAGATCGGCGACGCGGGCAAGCAGCTCGACGAACTGCGGGAGCTGGGGGAGGCGCGCCGGATCGAGGAGCAGCAGATCCGAGCCTCTCTGGAGCCGCTTGCGGGCGAGTCCAGGCAGGTGGCGGAGCAGCTTGCGCTTCATGGCGCCGATGACGAGTCGATGAGCGCGGAGCGCAGCGACCTGCAGCGTCGCCGGGAGGCGGCGCTGGCGGCGATGGAGCGGCTTCGGGAGGAAGAAGCGGCTTTGCAGCAGGCGATCCGCGAGGCCGAAATTCGCCGCAAGGCGAGCGAATCGGCCAAGGAGGAGCTGCAGTCGCAGATGACGGATCTTAAAGTACAGGTCGCGTCGCAGTCGCAGGCCAAGCAAGCGCTGCAGGAGATGGAGCGCCGGGTTGTCGCCGAGCTGAATGTGATTTCGGGAGAGCTGGAGACATGCAGGGAGTCCCTGCGCCAGCTGGAGTACGATATGGAGCATCATGATCAGGAGACGATACGCCAGATCGAGCAACTGAACGACCTGAAGCTGAAGAAGCAGCAGGCAGCCGAGGAACTGGAGCTGAACCGGGCCGAGCGGGCAAGCTGGAATGCAAGGATAGAGGCGGAGGAGAACAAAACCCGCGAGCAGCGCAATCAGCTTCGCAGCATTGAAGAGCAGCTCAGGCAGACGGAAGTGAAGGTGAACCGGCTTGACGTGGAGCTGGAGAATTTGCTGAAGAAGCTGCTGGATGATTACGAGCTTAGCTACGAGCGCGCTAAGGAACGTTATCCGGTGCCGGAGGACGTGCTCGGCACTCAAAATCTGGTGCGGGACCTCAAGCGCGAAATCGCTATTCTCGGCGAGGTTAACCTGGGCGCCATCGAAGAGTACCAGCGCGTGAACGAGCGCTTTACCTTCTTGTCGGAGCAGAAGAATGATTTGGTGGAAGCCAAGACAGCGCTGTACGGCGTCATTCGCGAGATGGATGAGGAGATGGCCAAGCGATTCCGTACGACGTTCGATGCGATTCGCTCTCATTTCGTAATCGTGTTCGCCAAGCTGTTTGGCGGCGGGCGGGCGGATCTCATCCTCTCCGAGCCCGATAATTTGCTCGATACGGGCATCGAGATCGTCGCACAGCCGCCGGGCAAGAAGCTGCAAAATCTGCAGCTGCTCTCCGGAGGAGAGCGGGCGCTTACTGCTATCGCGCTGTTGTTCTCCATTATCCGGGTTAAACCGGTTCCCTTCTGTGTGCTCGATGAAGTCGAGGCGGCGCTGGATGAAGCCAATGTGACGCGCTTTGCCGAATATTTGCGCGAGTTCTCGGAGCAAACCCAGTTCATCGTCGTTACTCACCGCAAAGGAACGATGGAAGAGGCCGATGTGCTCTATGGCGTGACGATGGAGGAAGGCGGCGTATCCAAGCTTGTGTCCGTACGACTGGAAGAGGACGATGCCGTGATGGAGGCAGGCTAAAGTTAGGAAATTCAGGGCCCGGGCAGGCATATTCCCCCCCGGGTTCATAGATAAATTCAAAGATGAAGGCAGTGATGGCGGATGAATTTTTTTAAACGGTTGAAAGAAAGCATTTCCTCGAAGACGGAAGAGGTAACAAATAAGTTCAAGGAAGGTCTTGCCAAGACGCGCGATGTGTTCATCGAGCGTGTGGATGACTTGTTTTCCAGACGCAAAAAAATTGACGAGGAATTCTACGAAGAGCTAGAGGAAATTCTGATCGGCGCTGACGTAGGCGTGAACACGGTGCTCAAGCTGATTGAAGAGCTGCGTGCCGAAGTGCGCAAGCGTAAAATTGAAAGTCCGAGTGAGCTGCAGCCCATCCTGTCGGAGAAAATCATCGCTCTCCTCAAGGGCGACGAGCAGGCGGGCCTCAACATGGCGGATGCCGGTTTGACGGTTATTCTGTTTGTCGGCGTCAATGGCGTCGGCAAAACGACGACGATCGGCAAGCTGGCTCATTTGCTCAAATCGCAAGGCAAGAAGGTTATGCTGGCGGCCGGCGACACCTTCCGCGCTGGCGCGATCGAGCAGCTTGAAGAATGGGGACGCCGGGTAGGCGTAGACGTCATCAAGCAGCAAGCGGGCTCCGACCCGGCCGCAGTGATGTTCGACGCGCTGCAGGCGGCCAAGTCGCGCGGCGCCGACGTGCTGCTCTGCGATACAGCGGGACGGCTGCAAAATAAGGTGAACCTGATGGAGGAGCTGAACAAAATTTTCCGCGTCATTCGCCGCGAAGTGCCCGATGCTCCTCACGAGGTGCTGCTGGTGCTCGACGCCACGACAGGCCAGAACGCCTTGATGCAGGCGAAGCTGTTCGACGAGAAGTCGGGCCTGACAGGTCTCGTGCTGACCAAGCTGGACGGAACGGCAAAAGGCGGCATAGTCGTTGCTATTCGCCAAGAGCTTAAGCTGCCGGTCAAGTTTGTCGGTCTTGGGGAAAAGCAGGACGATCTGCAGCCATTTGACTCCGACCAGTTCGTGCACGCGCTCTTCAATAAGTGGATAGCCGAGGCCGATAAGCAGTACTGAATGCCGAGGGCTATAGCTGACAAGGAGAAAGACTTGACATCCTATGCCTGATTCTGTATGATAGGTGATGTTGCTTAGGTGTCAAGGGATTTACCTTAACGAAGGGGGTAACGCAAAGTGACGGAAGTAAGCGCCCTTCAGAAAACAAACCGGATCAACCTGCTGTTCGACTTCTACGAGCGGCTGTTGACGGAAAAGCAGCAAACGTTTATGAAGCATTATTTCCACGACGATTATTCGCTTGGCGAAATCGCAACGGAATTCAATATTAGCCGGCAGGCCGTTTACGAGCATATCAAGCGTGCCGAGTCGGTGCTCGAGGAGTATGAATCCAAGCTGCGGCTGCTCGATAAGCATGAGCAGAGGCAGAAGCTGCTTCATAGTCTGCACGAGCTGGCGGGCGGGATGCCCGGCGAGCAGGGGAAGACCCTGAAGGAGCTGGCGGACAGGCTGCAGGCGTTGGATTGACTGCTGAGGTAAAGAATTATTCCCTTGAAGGTGGTGACCACGGATGGCATTCGAAGGATTATCCAGCCGGCTTCAGAGTGTATTCAGCAAGCTGAGAGGCAAAGGGAAGCTGACCGAGGACGACGTTAACGAGGCGCTTCGCGAAGTGCGTCTGGCCCTGCTCGAAGCGGACGTCAACTTTAAAGTCGTCAAGGAATTCGTGGCCAAAGTGAAGGAACGGGCAATCGGCCAGGAAGTGCTGGATAGCTTTACTCCCGGCATGATTGTCGTCGATATCGTAAATAAAGAGCTGACTGCCTTGATGGGCGGTACGAACAGCAAGCTGGCTAAAGCGAACAAGCCGCCTACCGTTATCATGATGGCCGGCTTGCAGGGCGCAGGGAAGACGACGACGACAGGCAAGCTGGCCAAGATGCTGCAGCAGCAGAATCACCGTCCGCTGCTGGCGGCGGCCGATATCTACCGTCCGGCTGCGATCAAGCAGCTGCAGGTTCTCGGCGAGCAGCTGAAGGTGCCGGTTTTCTCGCTCGGCGATAAAGTAAGCCCGGTCGAGATCGCCAAGCAGGCGCTTCAACAAGCTAAGGACCAGCATCACGACTATCTGATCATCGATACGGCAGGCCGATTACATATCGACGAGAGCTTGATGGATGAGCTTAAGCAGATCGTCGAGGCTGTATCGCCGGATGAGATCTTGCTCGTCGTGGATGCGATGACAGGGCAGGACGCCGTGAATGTGGCCGATAGCTTCCACAAGCAGCTGCAGCTGACGGGCGTCGTGCTCACGAAGCTCGACGGCGATACGCGCGGCGGGGCTGCATTATCCGTCAAGGCGGTTACCGGCTGTCCGATTAAGTTCGCGGCGATGGGCGAGAAGATGGATGCCCTTGAGCCGTTCCACCCGGAGCGGATGGCCTCCCGGATACTCGGTATGGGAGATATGCTGACTCTGATCGAGAAGGCGCAGGCCGGTATCGATGCGGACAAGGCTAAGGAGATGGAACGCAAGCTCAGGCAGGCGGAGTTCACCTTCGATGATTTCCTGGAGCAGATGGAGCAAGTCAAGAAGCTCGGCCCGCTTGATCAACTGCTCGATATGCTGCCAGGAGCAGGCAAGATCAAGGGAATGAAGGATGTCAAGGTCGACGACAAGCAGATGTCCCGCGTAGCGGCCATCGTCAAGTCGATGACCAAGGAAGAAAGGCAAAATCCGGACCTGTTGTCCCCAAGCCGCCGTAAGCGTCTTGCAGCGGGCAGCGGCAACTCGGTACAGGATGTGAACCGCTTCATCAAGCAGTTCGACGAAATGCGCAAGATGATGAAGCAATTCTCCGGCATGATGGGGCCGAAGGGCGCCAAGCAGATGAAGCAGCTGAAGAAAATGGGTCGCGGGATGAAATTTCCGTTCTAAACGTTCTGGTTTATCTTACTAGGGAGGTGAATTTTTAATATGGCAACTCGCATTCGTCTTAAGCGTATGGGCGCTCACAAAGCTCCTTTCTACCGCGTAGTGGTTTCGGATTCCCGTTCCCCGCGTGATGGCCGCTTTATTGAGGAAATTGGTACTTACAATCCGGTTGCACAACCAGCCATTGTAAATATTGATGAAGAGAAAGCACTGAAATGGCTTCAAACTGGTGCTCAAGCTTCCGATACGGTTCGCAGTCTGTTCAGCAAAGCTGGCATTATGACGAAATTCCACGAATCCAAACTGCAGAAGTAATCTGTGAGATTGGGAGGGTCCGATCCCGATGAAAGATCTTGTATCTGTAATTGCCAGGGCGCTCGTCGATCATCCGGAGGATGTACGTGTGAATATCGTAGAAGACGACCGCAGCATTACGTTCGAGCTGTCCGTTCACCCTTCCGATGTCGGGAAGGTGATCGGCAAGCAGGGGCGAATCGCGAAGGCGCTTCGCACGGTAGTCACATCTGCTGCAGTGAAAGAATCGAAACGCGTTTCGGTTGAGATCGTATCATAATGGAAAAGATGAGGGTTAGGAGATGCTTCCTAACTCTTTTCTCATTGGCCAGCAAGGAGGCATAAAAAGTACTATGAGCGATAAGCTGTATACGGTTGGTAAAATAGTGAATACGCACGGAATCCGTGGAGAGCTGAAGGTGGTTTCCGAGACGGATTTTCCGGCCGAGCGGTTTGCGAAGAATAGCAAACTCGTATTCGTTGATCCGAATTCGGGAGCTAAGCTGCCGGTGACGGTAGAGTCGGCGCGGGAGCATAAGCTCATGTTTATTATTCGATTCCAAGGATTCGGTAATATCAACGAGGTTGAGAAGTATAAAGGCTGGCTGCTGAAGGTGGAAGAGCAGTATTTGTCTGAGCTGGATCAGGATGAATATTATTATCACGAGATTATCGGCTGCTCGGTCGTTACTGAGGAAGGGGAGGTACTGGGGGAGATCAAGGAAATTTTGTCCCCCGGCGCCAACGATGTATGGGTAATCAAACGTCCGCAAGGCAAGGAGCTGCTGATCCCGTACATCGATGAAGTAGTGCTTGATGTAAACGTAAAGGACAAGAAGGTTACGGTTCGTCTGATGGAAGGCTTGCTTGACCTATGAGAATCGACGTGCTGACTTTGTTTCCTGCGATGTTCGATGGGGTGTTTCATTCGAGCATTCTGGGCAAGGCGAAGGAAAAGGGCCTGGTTGAGCTGAATACGGTTAACTTTCGGGATTATTCGAACAACAAGCATAATACGGTTGACGATTACCCGTACGGCGGGGGCGGAGGCATGGTGCTGAAGGCAGAGCCGATCTTTGCGGCCGTTGAAGATATAAGGCCTGTGGATGAACAGACGAAGCCCCGGGTTATCCTGATGTGCCCGCAAGGGGAACCGTTCTCGCAGAAGAAGGCGGAGGAGCTGTCTCAGGAACGCCATCTGATCTTTGTTTGCGGCCATTATGAGGGCTATGACGAGCGTATCCGCGAATATTTGGTTACTGACGAGATATCGATCGGCGATTATGTGCTGACCGGCGGAGAGCTGCCTGCGATGGTCGTTATCGATAGCGTTGTCAGGCTGCTGCCTGGAGTGCTCGGCAACGAGACGTCTGCGGTTACGGATTCATTCAGTACGGGCCTGCTGGAATATCCCCACTATACGCGGCCGGCCAAATTCCGGGACTGGGATGTACCCGATGTGCTGATCTCGGGCAATCATGCCCATATTGACCAGTGGAGACGAAAACAATCGCTGTATCGTACCTGGAGGAAGCGCCCGGAGCTGCTGGAACGTATCGAGCTGACGGCGCAGGACCGCAAGTGGCTGGCGGAATTCCAGCAGGAGGACAAGTAGGGCGGAGCCCCCGGCTCGGAGGAGTAATGACGAGCATTCGCGGGGCTTCAATCGAACACGGATAAGGCAATCGAATGGTCTCCTATTTTTTTCATAGTTTCAGTTGAGTTTCAATTTGATTTATGCTATGATATCTAACGTTGTGGCATTCGCCACGAGTACGGTGGTCCTCTGCGCGTGACTATTGACAAGACAGGCATCTGGAGAAGCGGCAAGAACACCTGTGTGGAAGGAGGGAGTCATCCATGAGTTTGATTCAAGAGATTACAAAGGAACTGCTTCGCAGCGACATTCCGAATTTCCGTGCCGGCGACACTTTGAAAGTGTACGTTAAGGTTATCGAGGGATCGCGCGAACGTATTCAGCTGTTCGAGGGCGTTGTTATTAAACGTCGCGGCGGCGGCATCAGCGAAACATTCACAGTAAGAAAAATTTCTTACGGTGTCGGCGTTGAAAGAACGTTCCCATTGCATACTCCGAAAATTGACAAGATTGAAGTGGCTCGCCGTGGTAAAGTTCGTCGCGCGAAGCTCTACTATCTGCGCGGTCTTCGCGGTAAAGCAGCGAGAATTCAAGAAATCCGATAGAATGGACACCGGGGGCTTGGTTATCAAGCCCCCGTTCGTTTTCTTTAGCATAATGGTGCGAAGGGTAGGAAGCTGATGGAGCAGGAGCAAGAGCAGCAACAAACCGTTAAAAAAGCGACTAGCATCAAGAATGAAGCTTGGGAATGGGCAAAAGCGCTGCTGATTGCCGCCGTGCTCGTCATCTTGATCCGCTGGCTGATTTGTTCTCCGTTCGTCGTGGATGGTCCGTCGATGGAGCCTAACTTTTATACCGGTGAAAAAATGATCGTTAACAAAATTCTATATAGATTTGCAGAGCCGAAGGCCGGAGAGGTAATCGTCTTCCATGCTCCGGACGGACGGGATTACATCAAGCGCGTAATCGCGCTGCCTGGAGACAAGGTGCGCGTCGAGGGAGATAAGGTATTCGTAAACGATAAGCAAATCTCGGAAGAATATTTGCAATCCGTGCTTGAGGAAGCGGCCAAGAGAGGCACTCCTTACAACCGTCTCAATAACTTTGCGGAGCAGACCGTTCCTGAAGGCAGCTTGTTCGCCATGGGCGATAACCGCTCGAACAGCTTGGATAGTCGGGACAGCCGCGTTGGCTTCGTTCCGTTCGAAAAGATCGTAGGAAGAGCGGATGTCATCTACTGGCCGCTCAACAAAATCAGCCTGATCCACTAATCTGTGGGTTAGGCTGACTTCATATAAAAGTGAGGTGAGCATTCCACATGTCTATACAATGGTTTCCGGGGCATATGACAAGGGCCCGTCGTCAGATTCAAGACAAGCTGAAGCTGATCGATGTGGCGATCGAGCTGCTTGATGCGCGGATTCCGCTGTCGAGCCGAAATCCCATGATCGATGAGATTTTGCAGCAAAAGCCCAGGCTGGTACTGCTGAATAAGAGCGATCTGGCAGATCCGGAGGCAACGCGCCGCTGGATCGAATATTTCGCGGAGAAAGGGCTGGAGGCGGTACCGATCGATGCGGTAGGCGGCAATCCGTCACGCGAAATTATCCAGCGGAGCAAGCAGCTGCTCTCCGCCAAGATTGAAGCCCAGCTGCGCAAGGGGATGAAACCGCGCACGATGCGCGGACTGATCGTCGGTATACCGAATGTCGGCAAGTCGACCTTGATCAATAAAATGGCCGGCCGCAAGATTGCCGCAACGGGCGACAAGCCGGGGGTAACGAAGGGCCAGCAGTGGATCAAAGTAGGCACGGAGATGGAGCTGCTGGACACTCCCGGCATCCTGTGGCCGAAGTTCGAGGATCAGACGGTCGGCTTCCGCCTGGCGGCCACGGGCGCGATCAAGGAAGAAATTCTGGATACCGCAGAAATCGCCTTGTTCGCTATGCGCTATCTGGTCGCACATTATCCCGTCGCCTTGAAGGAGCGCTTCGGGGTGGAGAAGCTTCCGGAGGATCCGTCGGATACGGATGCGGTCGTCGAGCTGATGGAGGAAGTGGGCCGGAAACGCGGAGCGCTGATCAGCGGCGGGCGGGTCGATCTGGAGAAGGCATCGCTTGCGATACTGCGCGAGCTGCGGGCAGGCAAGCTCGGCCGTGTTACGATGGAGCTTCCCGAGGGGGAACCGGCCGTCCAATCATTGGAAGGCTAGAAGCGGATCGCCGTGGACTCAAGTCAGCATAGGAATGCCTCTGTGCGTGCTTGGGGCTCGATGAAGCCAAGGAAGGAATACCGGTCTGTCCAAGCCGGCAAGCAAGCCGCTCGTGTTGCGAGCAGCGTGCTTGCCGGCTTTATTTTTGTATAGAGAGAGAGCAGTACGGCTTGGTGAGTGGAGAGACGGCTTTCAGCTTGAACGAGTGACTAGTTGAACGTTCCCGAGGTAACGTTGCTGGTCCTCCCCATTACCTGAATGGGTATCGGAATCAGCTAACGGACATGGCCTTTGTGTACTCTTAGCGGTCTCCAACGCCGGAAAAACCAAGAAATTGTCGCTCTACCGGTCCAATAGGTCCCTTACATTTGTATCCGTGTCCATCCCAACCGCTAACGGCTCTATACGAAAAATCGTACATATATCCCCGCCTAAGGTGAAATGAGCCGTTTTTGTACGAAAAATCGCACATATATTCCCGCCTAAGGTGAAAGTGAGCCGTTTTTGTATGAAAAATCGTATAAAGAGGCGCATATAGTTGCTCGAAGCTTGCGTTTTATACGAATAATCGTACATATATGCCCGCTTAAGATGAAAATGAGCCGTTTTTGTACGAAAAATCGTATAAAGAGGCGCATATAGTTGCTCGAAGTTTGCGTTTTATACGAAAAATCGTATATATATGCCCGCTTAAGATGAAAATGAGCCGTTTTTGTACGAAAACAGTCATGTCTTCTTTCCTTTCAGGCACAACTCCAGCATGAAAATGAGCAGCATGTGTTTACAGTAATGTTTACCGCTCCATACTTGTAACACCATGGTGAAATACTACGTTAGGATTAATGGTGGTTTGACCCCTTTACGAAAACTGTAAGGACGGGTTCAGTGAACAACTCCCTGCTAGCCCTGAACTGCCCATTCAGGTGACTGCGAACAGAAAAATAGTAAAGCTCGAGCCCATCCTCACCATGAGATCATTTAGTATCGGAGTCGGTTACATGGAAGTATTGTACCCACAATGTGTGGGAATGGACGTTCATCAGGAAACAATAGTAGCTTGCGCATTAATCACTGGCGAAGATGGGCGAGTGGAAAGTGAGACGCGTACGTTCGGAACGATGACCAAAGACTTGTTTGAATTATTAAAGTGGCTTGAGGCGAAGTCGATAAGCCATGTAGCCATGGAAAGCACCGGAATTTACTGGAAACCGGTGTACAACATCTTGGAAGGTTACTTTGACATGACGCTTGCCAATGCTCATCGCATCAAAAATGTCCCCGGTCGGAAAACGGATGTAAGTGATGCAGAATGGATTGCGAAGTTGCTTCGGGTCGGTTTAATTGAGCCGAGTTTTGTACCTTGCGAAGACTTGCGAGAACTTCGCGATCTATGCCGTCTTCGTAAGAAACGTATAGGAAACCTTACTGCAGAAAAAAACCGCATCCAGAAATACTTGGAAATGAGTAACGTGAAACTTGGTACAGTCGCAACCGATATATTTGGCGTATCGGGGCGTAATCTGCTCGAAAAACTAATTACAAAAGGATACGTCGACGCTGACGATGTGGACGAAAGTGTAAA
>NZ_WUWM01000022.1 GCF_009846885.1 Paenibacillus puerhi | reverse complement strand
AGAGGCTTTACCTTTTCCCGTATGAACTCAAAGCTGATGTGTTTATCGATCTTGCGCAGCATGTGATCTTTCGGCACTAGATCTTCGATGGAGACGAATTCGTAGGCAGTTTGTTTACCGTTGGAATTTCGTAGCATAACTGATCACCGTCCATTAATTGTTATCTATATTATACCATATTAACGCGGTGTCGTCTTAAACTACGCGCAAATAAAAAGAGCTGTCGAGACTTTCTCGACAGCCTGACGGAAAGGAACCGTTACCGGTCCTTTCCGCTTTTTTTTGGCTTCAGCCTTTTTGAACTTGCTCGTACAAACGACGTATCCCTTCTCCCGGTTCGAGCCCGAAGGCCTCGTGCAGGATATGTACCACCTTGCGGTAATGCAGCAGAAAGGCGGCGCGATCGTCGTTGCGCACATACGCTTTCAGCAGCCGCTCCTGCCCATCCTCATCGTAAGGCACCGCCTCCGTGAGCCTGTGCAGAACATCCAGCTCAGCCTGCCGCTTACCAGCCAGAGCATATTCTTCGGCCAGCTGCTTGGCAAGCGTTGCGAAGGTCCGCTGCAGCCGCTCCCTGTACGGCTCGCACCACGTATACGACTTGCCTGCGAACAGCGGCCCCCTGTAGGACTGAACCGCCGTTTCCGCTGCGTCGTGAGCGGAGCTGCCTGTCCCGGTTTCGCTTGCATGGATCTCGCCGACTGCCGCTGCCGCCCGCTCAAAACGGTCCAGGTCGCACCGGCAGTCCTCCGGCAGCGTAAGGCGATAATTGCCGCGCTGTGAGGTCAGCTTTAGCGGAAAGCCGGTTTTCTCGAAGGTTTTCTTCAACCGGTACACGCTCGAATGCAGACTCTGCTCCGCTTTATCCGGCTCATAATCCGGCCATAGCAGCTCGCAAAGATCCCACTTGGGCACCGACGTATCTCGATAGACCAGCAGATAAGCGAACAACTCTTCGGCTTTAGTCGTCCAGAAACGAACCGGCCCTTGCCTTTCCGGGGCAAAAACCTCCAGTCCCCCTAGACACAGGACGGCCGCGTCCGCCGTTGCCGGCGCCTGTGCGCTTGCCGCGAGGCGATGTCCTATCCTTGTCTTCAGCTTAAGGGCGCAAGACACCAGCTCTTCAATAGCAACAGGCTTTACCAGATAGTCGATCGCATGGACCCGGAATGCCTGCAGCGCATAGTCGCTGAATGCCGTTACCATAACCGCCTCCATACCCGGACACTGCTCCATCAGCCGTTCCGCCAGCTCCAGTCCGCTAATCCCGGGCATCTCGATATCCAGAAATGCGGCATCCGGCCGGAGCTCCGGGGCAGCGGCCAGCGCTTCCGAGGGCTTGGTAAATTGTCCGATCACCTGAAGGTCCGTATGCTTCGCAATCAGATGGCTGAGCCGCTGAAGGGCGGGCTCCTCATCATCGACCAGCATGACCCTGATCATAGGCTCACAGCTCCTTTCCATTTATCGTCATGTCCCCAGCGTTGCCGACCGCGGCCATCTTCAAGCACGGACATCTTCTGCCACGCTTATGCGGAAGCTCACGGAGGTTCCTTGTCCGGGAAGGCTTGTTATGCGCAGCCCTTCGCCATACAGATGAAGCAGCCTGCGCTGCACATTGGCCAGTCCGACTCCCGTACGGGTATCGCCTGCTTCTTCCTGCGGGGCGTCGTCTCGTTCATAGTCCGCCAGCTTGCCGAAGTCACGGCGGCCTCCAATCCGATCGATCTGCTGCTCGGTCATCCCCACGCCGTCATCCTCGACAGTGATCCGGATGAACCCTTCCCCTTCCGCCTGCACGCGGAGCCGGATCATTCCCCCCTCCTCACGCTTCATGAGGCCGTGCCGGACCGCATTTTCCACAATCGGCTGAATGGTTAAGGGGGGAATCAGCTTGTGCCTCAGTCTCTCGTCGTACTGCAGATCGACGGCAAGCCGCTTGCCGAATCTCGCCTGCTCGATATGCAGGTAAGAGCGAACGAGCTCCAGCTCCTTGTCAAGGGGGACCGCATGGTTCTGATTCTGAAAATCGAAGCTGCTGCGCAAATAAAAGCACAGCTTCGCCAATAAATCCTGCGCTTTCGGCAGATCGACATCGCTTACCGCCAGGATCGTATTCAACGCGTTAAATAAAAAATGCGGCTTGATCTGGGCCTGAAGCAGCCCAAGCTCCGATTGCACCCATTCGCTAACCGAACGCTGCATAGCGAGCAGCGAGCGAATACGGGCTCTCAGCTCTCCGGCCTCCACAGGCTTCGCCAAATAATCGTTGACGCCCGCGTCATAGGCAGCGAGCAAATCCTCCGGCCGGCTTCGAGCCGTCAGCATCAGAATCGGCAGCTCGAATAACGTTCGGCTGCGGCGAATGCGCCGGCACAGCTCAAGTCCCGTCATCCCGGGCATCATCCAGTCGAGAATGACCAGATCGAATCCGGCGGACGTTTCCTCCAGAAGGTCAAGGGCCGCTTCCCCGCTCTCCGCCAGCGTCACTCGGCAAGCTTCTACGGACAGCAGATTGAATAAGACCTGGCGATTGGCCGCATCGTCATCGACAATCAGCACTTTAGCCATCTCCTTATCCGCTGCGGCCGGGAATAACGGCAGCAAAGCGAGCCGCTCCGCAGCCGGCATCCCTTGGCCCGCCAGCAGCGGGACCATCGGAACAGCGGCAGCAGCAGCCGTCTCTTCCGACCGGGAGCGGAAGACTGAGTTAGCCTGAGCCGCGGACGCCGCCGCGCTGCCCCCGGCCTGTTCGCCTGCTTCCGCCACCGGAAGCGTAAACGTAAAGGTCGAGCCGACGCCCTCCTCAGACTCTACCCGGATTTGTCCCCCGTGAAGCTCGACCAGACGCCTTGTAATAGGCAGACCGAGGCCCGCCCCGCTATGCGCGGACATCTCCTGCTGGTTCAACTGCTCGAACGGGTCGAAGATGCGCTCCCTGCGCCGGGCAGGTATGCCGATGCCGGTATCCCGTACCGATAGGGCCAGCCAGCCATTTTCTACCCGGGCGGTCACGCCTATCTCTCCCTTGGCCGTAAACTTCAGCGCATTGCCGATCAGATTCGTCAAGATTTGGACAAGCCTGTCCTCATCGGCTTCCGCCAGCGGAAGTTCGTCGGACAGACGCTCGGTCAATTGAACCGGCTTATCCTTGATCAGATAGCGGTGAAGCTCCAGGACATACCGGACGACGGGCCGGACGGCAAGCGGCCGGCGGCGCAGCAGCAGCCCCCCGTTCTTAAGCCGGGACAGATCAAGAATGTCCTGCAGCAGCAGTGCGGCCCGCTGCCCGGTCGAAACGACCAGAGCCATATTGGCAGCCTGCCATTCGTTCAGCCTCCCGCCCGCTCCGTCGATCAGCGACTGCGAGATATTGATCATCACGTGAAGCGGCGTCCTCATCTCATGCGAGGTGTTGGCGAGAAACTCGTCCTTCGTCCGGTCTGCGGCCAGCAGCCGCGCGGCGAGATGCTCGCTGGTCGTGAACGCATGGGTAAATCGTCTGGAGAGCAGCAGCACCTGCGAGAACACCGCGCATAGTATCCCCAGCGGCAGCAGCGACCCGGTCTGGAGAATGCCGAAGAGCTGCAGATGCAGACAGAAGGCGGAGAGCAAGATGAAGAGCGCTCCTGCCGCCATAGGGACCGCTCCCTCGACACCCTGGGCTACGGCACGCAGCAGCAAGACCACAATGTAAAGAATCGTCGTAGAAAATAAGATCGAAGTCACCAGTTCCATCTACGAAAACACCTGAACAGGCGTCAACAGCACGAGCGCCAGCCGAACCGCCACGCCTGCCACGCAGAGCTTGACAACCCAGCGGGGGATCCGGTTCGGCAGTAGCGTATGCGCATACATCAGCAGAAACACTTCCGTACTGATGCCCGAGCCGAACTGAATGCGGGTAAACCATTCGTAGGAAAGCGACGGCAGTAAAGCCGAGAGCAGCTTCTCCCCCTGGGTCATCGCATATACACAGCCCGTCAATGTGAAAAGTCCGAAATACAGCCAGGAACGCTCCGTCCTTCTCATCCTGAACAAGACCAGCAAGTAAAGCCCCAGCAGAAAGAATCCGGTCGACACGATCATATCCCGGCCTATCGAGTAGTCGCGGAACCCTTGAATCTGCTCCTGCGTACCCAGCAGAATCGGAAACGCGATCCCCCCCGTATAGAAGCGGTAATTGGCCACTTGCACCGTGATATCCAGCGTATTTCCGGCCATCGGGAAATAACGGACATACGGCACATTGCTATGGGTCGTGCTGGCTGCCGTCGTACCTGGAACGCCGCTGCCTCCGACAGGCTCTCCATTAATGAACAACCGGTGGGAGGCCCGTATGTTGTGGACCTTGATGCCATAGACCGAAGCTGCCGGTTTATCCATGTTAACTTTCAACCGAAAGGTCCCGTAGCCGAGGTTGCCATTCTTATCGCCGGCTGCGCCGGCGTAATTTTCCCATTTTCCCGGAACGGTGACGTATTCCAACCCGCTTGCGGCAGCCGGGGTACTTCCCCCCGGCCCAGCTGCCTTGCAGCAGCTGGCACGGGTCCGGTCTGCCGCCGTCAACTCTTCTTCGCCTGATACGGCCAAGTCCTGCGGCGAAAGAAGCTTCCCCCTGTAAAACTCCCACTCTCCGTCAAGGCGTATCAACCGGTCCGATCCGTTCGTCCCCCGCAAATCCAACACTCCCTTCACCCCGGCCGGACCTTCTCCAGCAGCAGGAAAACGGGGAGTGTACCAGTAGATAACGGCAAACACCGCTGCGACCCACAGGACGGCAAAAGCGATCGGAAGTGCTTTTTTCATCGGCGCGCCTCCTTATCCACTTTATTCCTCCATCCATTTCGACACCCTGTAGGAAAAACCTTTTAACGAAGGAAATAAAAACCGAAAAAGCCGGGACGAAAGTCCCGGCCTTAGCCTACATAGCTAGGAATCGCGAAGGTACGATTCCTGGATTCGAATATGAAGCGTATGAACTTCAAAGCCCTGCGTGTTCAGCAAGATCTCCCGGCTGCTGCTAGGTGGAAAGGGGCTGCTGCTTTTCCTTCAAGCCTCGGTTGAAGGTCTCCTCGATCCGGCGGCAGGTCTCCTCCGGGCTTTCCATAGACGCCCACAGGAGGTTCAGCTCGTCGAACAAGGTATGGATTTCATGCTGCTCCAGATTAAGACTATGAAGCGGGCGCGCATAAGGCAGAACGTCCACAAAACGGTTATAGTGACGCGGATGAATCTCGGGGTTCAGCAGACTGTCGTCCTCGGCCACAGACCGGAGCACCGGGATCGTGCAGCCATGTTTCTTCAACAGCGTCTGGGCCTCGACTCCCGTCATAAAATCGACCAGCTGCTGGGCGGCGCGGCTGTGCCCGCTTCTCGCATGCACAGCCAGTCCCCCTCCAAGCAGAAGCGTCGCTTGCTTACGCTGTCCCGGAACGGAGAGAACATCCCATTCAATCGAGTGATCGCGGAATTCATTCATAAAATAATAAGTCGTCAAAATCATCGCTACCCGTTCCTTCATAAACAGGCTCTCGGCCAAGTGGCTGCTGCCATGCGAGTAAATCGGCGACACCTGATGCTTGTACATCAGAGAGGTGCAATATTCAAGCGCCTCGATGTTCTCCGGCCTGGCCATCGTGCAGCGGCTGCGATCGGCTGCCATGATCTCCCCATCGTTCTGAAGCAGGAATACGGGCCAGCGGTTGGTCGAGGAGGAGAAGCAGAAGCCGTACTGCTCGATGAGGCCGTCCCCATTGTGATCGTGGGTGCAAGCCTTGGCCACCCGCAGTAGATCCGCCCAATCCTGAAGCGGTGTTTTCTCCGACAGGCCGTTCGCTCTGAATATGGACCGGTTGAAGCAAATAACGACCGGGGAAAATATAAACGGCGCAGCGATCAGCCGGTCTTCTTGCCTGAACAGATCGAACACCTGGTCGTAGCATGTTTCGCCGGGACGCAGCCCTTTCGGCACATAGCCGGACAGCTCATCCGTCCTGCCGGCCTCCACCCATTCCCGAAAATGCAGGTCGGACATCATAAACACGTCGGGACCTTGTCCCTGGTCCATCGAGCGGATCAAGGATTCCGTATATCCGTTCTCGGGAAGGAGCAGCAGTTCTACCTTCACGAAAGGATGCTTCTGCTCGAAGGCGGAGAGGATGCGGCGGACAATGTCGATCTCGTAGGAGCTGGAAAACCAGGCGAGCCGCAGCGTGACGGGCGCCCGGTCCAGGTCCGGCGGCTTGACGCGGTTGCCCTTCCCGGCGATTTTCTCGATCAAGCCTTCTTCCACCAGCTCGGTCAAAGCCTTGCGGATCGACACACGGCTGATCTCATACTTGACGCTTAACGTATTCTCCGGCAATATATACTCCCCGGGCTGGAGGTTTCCGCTGACGATTTCATCCCGTAATTCTTGGAGAAACAGGTCGTATCGTTCCTGGAAGTTATTCCTTCTGCGTAGCAATGTATACCGCTCCTATACATGTATTTAAGCAACAGTATACCATGGGATTCCTATAGTTACCAATAAAGTTTCCTTGATTTATTCCCCTTTCACAACCTTCTTCCCAAGATGCCGGTCCAGAAAATCATAGGCAAGACTTCTTGCCTGCTCGGGGAAGTCATGGCCGGTATTCCCCATCCAGAATTCGAACGCGCCTTCTTCGCCGACGAACTTGTACAAGCTGTCCAGATCTGACATTCCGGCTCCGATCGCGGGCCAGTTCGGAAAGATCCGATCGCGCATACCGCTCCACATCCATAGAGACTTCGGCGCTGCCAGAGCGGCGATTTCATGCCATTCGAAGGGAATCCGATCTTCCGCAAGGGCGGCCGTAATCCGGGGAAAATGGGAGAACCAGTCCCGCTGTCCCCAGCGGTTCGGATCGGGATCTTCCGTAAACATGCTGAAGCCGCAGCTTGAAGCGGCAGCGCTCACCCTCTCGTCCAGTCCGGCAAGGAACCAGCCATTATAGCCTCCTAGCGAATGGCCGATCACGCCGACTCTTGCGGGGTCCACCTCGGGGAGAGCGCAAAGCACGTCCAACGCCCGGCTATGATCGGACAGCATCTTGCCGCATACCGTCCAATCGGGGTAACGCTCGTAGAAGGGCGCCGTTTGAAACGCTTCCGCTCCCGGATAGATGCGGCTCCCGCAGGTTATGGAATCGGGGGCAAGCACCACATAGCCCCTCCTTGCCAGCTCTAAGCCGTACTTTCGGTTGTCCCGGCCCGCCGTGGTGGCTACATCCAGCCTGCCCTCCGCAGCCGTAGGGTGCAGGGCGAGCACAGCCGGAAGACCGGCGCTGCCGAACCTGTGCGGATCCGGGAGCAGCAAGGTCGCCTGCACCGTGTCTTCATCGCAGGTCTCATAGCGGATTTCGCGCCGATGACAGCCTGCTTCCTCCCCTTCCGCTTCGATTACCGGTTCCCCGATCACCTCATAGCTGCATCCCAGCTCCTCCGGCGACCTTAACTCCGGAGCCGTGCCTAGCAGACGCAGCCAGGCTTCCTTGATTCCGGCGCGCTTGGCTTCCCATTGCTCCACCGTCTCCACCCGATCCAGCAAGCTCGGAATGCTGCCGAGATGTCTTTCCGATAGTTTATAGCTCATACGCTCGCTTAACCTCTCCTTCCGCCCAAGCATAGCTCCAAAGCTCGCTGCCGCAGCCGTAATATAGTTTCCCCTTCAGCATGGCGATGCCGCTTGTCGCTTCCTTCGGAAGCCAGGCCGCCAGCTCGGGCCTTCCCCCATCCGTCCGGATGCGGAACAAGGCCCGGCTGAGCAGGCCGGCTACGACCTGGCCGCCGTCCGCTGCGTCCGTACCGCGCTGGAAGCCCGGCTCAGCTCCGCTCCCAATCAAGGGATTCAAGCCCGCCTCGTCGATCGGGTCCGCGATAAGCAGTCCTTGCCTTACGATGCTCCCCCACTTGGATAGGTCCTCCCGGTAAAGCACTTTTCCCCGGCTAGGGTCGAACAAGAAATATTCCGACGAAGAGGTTACGCCGTGAACGAGATCGTTCCGGTCCGTAACGAGCAACGAAATCTCGCGGGCTTCGGGAATCGGCACCCACCGCTGTACAACCCGCCTCTCCCGCCAATCGAAGCGGTAAAGAACGGCTTCCTTGGCCAGCGGAGCTGCCCCGCCGGGTGTTTCGATGCTCGTACCGCCCATCACGTCGCCCCCGCTCATTGCCGCCAGACTGACCGTACTCTGATGCTGGACGACTTGGTCGTGATCGTATACCTCGAACCACTCATCGACAGCAGCCCCGGAAGCAGCCGATCCTGCACCGTCCACCGCTTCCGCAGCATGGCCGACATGCACCACCGCCAGGCCGCCGCCGACAGCACCGTAACCGGGGAAGCCCCCGATTAGCACATGTGCGCCATCCGGGTGAGCCAGCGCACTTCGGGGACGGTGAATACGTTCATCCTCATGAAGCAGTCTCGGATTCCGGTTCCTGCCTCCTTCCGCCGACAAAGGCCGGCGCGTATCGAGCAGATGAATCCGCCCTGCGGCGTAGGCCGCCCCTACGAGATACGGGCCTTGAGCGGCATACGCGCATATATTGCCGCCGCCTCCCCGCTCCACCGCCTTGCCTCCGGCATTCATCAGCTCCCCGCTGCCTGGGTCGTACCGGTACAGATGCAGCGGGTGGTTGGAAGTGCCGTAAAGCCTGCCGTCCGGTCCGCCCGTCATCGGGGACAATTCCGTCCCGTTCCCCTCATAGGTCAACGACACGATGGTTTGGCGGCCGTCCGCTTCCTCAATCGCCAGCTCGCCTTCGGCCAGTTCATAGCGTATCAGCTTTCTTCCTAGTCCTAAGTCGCGATGAAGCTTGTTGTAGCCTTGTCCCCGGTAGGCTCCCGCAGCCGTCTGCGCTCCCTCCACCTCGTACATCCTGCCGGCCTCCAGCCGGAACCGGAGAAGGGAGCCTCCAGCAGCTGCACCGGCCTGCGCAGGCAAGCCTGCATAGACATAGCCGTCCATGCCCAGATGCACCTGGCCGCTCCCCCGGACGGCTTGCCCTTCCGCTCTCAGCGCAAGCAGCGTAGCGTCCGCGCTCCGGTAAGCCGCAATACTCGCGCCGGTCGTGCCGAGCCCTGCGTAGATCCAGCCATCGGGACCGGCAGCCAGCGACATCGCATACTTCTGCTCCGTATCCAGACGGGCAACAGCTCCGCATTCGCCTGTTCGGACATCCCAGCGCAGCAGCTGACAACCCGGATAGGTCGTGGCCCATATATGACCTTCCTCGTCCTCGGCCAAAGCCATGCCGACAATCTCCTCTTCCGGCGACGGGCTCAACCAAGCAACGAAACGCTCCGCAAAGGGATCGAGCGCCATCAGCATCCGCCCGGCTCCCGTGTAGAAGAGGCCGGCACGGCTGCTCATCGAAGCAAACGGATATTCCCGCAAGCCTTCTGGAAAGGCGACCTGTACACATCTTCCCGATCCGGGATCCACGATCAGCACGTATCCCTTGGCGGCGATGACGACGCGTTCCTCTCCTTCGGGGGAATGGCATACCGCCGCCGATCTGGATTCATCCGCCCGTACGGGCGTGCCTAAGCATGAGAATGATCCCATGCGGCCACCTCCTTTCCCATCCATCATACCATCTAGCCAGCTTTCTAAGAAAAGCCTGGAGCTGAACCCCCGCGTCAAGAACGCTTCAGATAAAAGTCCGCTACCTTGCGGACAGCCCTAACAATATCGTCCACATCCTGATCCGAATAAAATTCGCTGATCGGGATTTGAACTGCCGTCTGCAGGATGCGCTCGGCGGTCGGACAAAGTCCCCGCTCATACGTTGCGTCGCTCAGCTCGAAGGGAAAATGACTGCCCGGGTAAGCCTGCTTTTCCTGGAAGATCGGCTGCATGTAGCAGACATCCGGGATATATCCGGCCCGGTTCGGAATGCCTTCGGCAAGCAGCGCCTCGCAAAATTCGTCCCGGGTGCAGGTCAGCTGCGAACCGTCCAGACGCAGCATGTAGAACCAGTAGGTGCATACGTTCCCCGGGTCGACACGGGGCGGGAGGATGCCCGGATGCCCCGACAAGCCTTCTGTAATCCGGTCTCCGGTGCGGGTCCGGCTGGAGCAGATCCACTCCAGCTTCTTCAGCTGCGCGATGCCTACGGCGCCCTGCAGCTCCGTCATCCGGTAATTCGGAGCGACGGCATGCAGATCGCGCTGAACCGTAGTACCGAACCTCCGGTAGTTTTTATCGGCAAACGCATGGGCCGTATGGTAGTCGGCTTCCTCCCCCGAGTTCACCGTCACGATGCCGCCATCACCCGTCGATATATGCTTGAAATCATTGGTGCTGAAGCAGCCGTAATCGCCGATCGTTCCGACGAGCCTTCCCTTATAGCGGGTCAGGTAAGCTTGAGCGCAATCCTCGATCACTTTAAGGTTATGCCGTCTTGCTAGGTCCATGATCGGGTCCATGTCGCACGGATTGCCGGTGAGATGAACGACGACGATCGCTTTCGTCCTCTCCGTGATCCGCGATTCGATCGAACGAGGGTCCATGTTGTACGTATCGGGCTCCAGATCGGCAAAGACGGGAATCGCATTTTGATACAGAATACCGACCAGCGTGCCTTGATCCGTAATCGGACTCGTGATCACCTCATCCCCGACCGTCACGCCCGCCGCCCCCATTGCCACATGAAGGGCGGCAGTGCCAGACGAGGTTGCTACGCTATAGGTTACGCCGTACATTTCGTTAAAGTCGTTCAGAAATTGCTTTACCTTGCCGCCAAAGTGATAAAACAACGTATTTTGTTCCAGTGCCTCCAGCAGCTGCTCCGCCTCTTCCGAGCCAAACCGCTTACCGGTTCCGAAGGGGCCCGACTTGACTGGCACGCCTCCACGAATCGCTAATGCTTCCATACCGTGATCTCCTCTCAACGCTTGGTTTTGACGCATGCTGCGGCTGGAGCCTGATCGGTCCGGGCGCTCTCCGGCGTCCACTTGACGCACGGGAAACCGAAGCGCTTCACCGCGCCTTGCGCCTGCCGCCCATCCTGCCGGGGCACGCTGATCCGCAAGACCCCTCCTGCCGGCAGTTGCTCCAGCACCGGACGACCCATCGAATCCGTGCCGATCCGCGCCGCCCTCCTGGACTGCTCCCAGCGGGCAATCTGCTTCCCGGTCCAGAAAACAAAGCCCTGCTCCTTCGCCAGCCGGATCACCTCGCGAATGGCATCTCGTACCTTCGGCTGCTGCAAAATATGCGTCTGATGGAAGAGGAAGTGGGCGACGCCCCGAACCCGGCCGACCTGCTCCAGAAACGGAGCCACGACCGACAGATCCGCCAGCGAGCTGTGCTCCAGATCCTGCGTCAGGAATCCGATCTCCAGAACCGCATACCTCCGGTTGCGCTCATCCGCCCAGGCTACCGGGTAATACGGATGGCAGGTGCCGAAGGGAAAGCCGATATTCCCTTTCTTGCTAGGTCCGCGGGTTTGGTCGCTCTCGATCCCTGCGGCTTCGCACCACTCGAACAATTCTCCCCAGCCCTCGTAGCGGGTGTAATGATTTTTATTGGATACGATTTCCTCGCCGGTGGTCGATTGGATAAAGGCCAGTTGCCGGTCGAACTCTTCCTTGCTCCACACGCCGTTCTCTTTTTCCAGCGCATTGTAGTGGAAAGCCAGCTCATGTCCCTCCGCTTTGACCCGGTCATACACCTCGGATGAATAACCCGGCTCGATCATGCACCACGTCGATGTCACTCCGGATTCCTTCAGAACATCGAGCGTAACCAGCGCCGACTCGTCGATGTTGAGGTCGCTGTCGTGAGAGATCATCGCTACCTGCTCGATGCCATCCGGCCAATAATCGATGAAGGGAACCGCAAGCCCCCGGTCCGCAGCCTCTCGAATAATCTGTTCAATCAGCAGCTCGCGCCACAGATCCGCATACGGAACGGCGTAGTAAGCCATGCCGGTAGACGTCGTTCTCCGGTCAAGCGTCCAGTCCAGCTCGCAGCGGTCGTCCGCCTTCAAGATGCCCTCGTCCAAATTACCGCTTCCATCCGGCGCGGGGATGCCATCCTCATAGACCGGTCCTCCGCCTTGCTGCAGCATGACGATCGTCTCGGGAATATTCACATTCCACCGGATGAGCTTCCCTTCCCCCAAGGCAAACTCCAGATAAGCGGCTCCGGTGACCGGACCATCGGCAGAGCCTGAGCGAAGGCTCCCTACAGCCTTAGCGTTGGCAGCAGCGGAGTCCGCGCCTGCCGAAGCATGCCACGACTTCGCTCCCAGCGCGCGAAGCGGATAGCCGTCGGCGGCCGTACCGGTTGTCGGCAGCTCGGCATAGACGGCTTCCTTGCTAACCGTCTCCGTGCAGCCCAGACTGCCGGCCATCCGGTTCAATCCGGCATAAGAGATCAGTGTCCCGCCCTTGCGGACGTAGTCCTGGAGCTGCTGGATGGAGCTGTCTCGCTCGTCGCTAAGCGCTACAAGCAGCACATCGGGCTTGAAGGCCTGCAGCGACTCCTGACTTTCCAGCCTTTGAAAAGGAAGACCCGCATGGGCCAGCACCTCTTCCAGGTAAAGCTCGAATACATTTTGACCATACCGCCATCTTCTCTCCGAAGGATCCGGGTCGAGCCAAATTCCGATTTTCGCGATGTTTGTCATGGGTCTCACTCCTGTCGTAAAGCTTGCTCTCTGTAGTCAATAGGTTAATCTGATAAAAAGAAAAGGGGCCTGCCGCCCCTTTGAGGTTTCTGTTATCCTGCTATTTAAACAAAGCCTTGGGATCCTTGTTTTTGATATTCGCGTTGTATTCCTTGACGATATCTGCGCCGCCCTTATCCATATACTCCTGGACAAGCTTATCCCAATCCGATACCGGACGGTTGCCCGCAATCATCTTGACCTGCTCGTTCATCACATATTTTTTAAGCTCGGCACCCTTCGCCACATCGGCCGGAGAATCCAATCCATTGATCGGGTTCGCATACAGCTTGGTTGTTTTATACATCTCCTCGATGCCTTTTACCAGATCGACCAAGGGCTTCGTTTGGTACGTGCTCGCATAATTCACGTCGGTATCCTTGGCTGCCCAGCTGGCGTTGTCCACGAAATAAGTCGATGGCGCCAGTCCGTCGGAGGCAAAATTCTTAGCGTTGACCGGAACGCCATTTTCCATCGTATAGCCTGTGCCAACCTTGCCGGACCACCAGTCAAAATCGGCATTTTTCTCATTTTTATCCGCATCTGCATAGAACTTGCGGCCGAATTCGTGAAGCTCGAAGATCCGCTTCAGCTTCTCCGGTTCTTTGGCCAGCTTGGCGCTCAGCACGACCATGCCGTTATAGCCGACGCCCGATTGGAGCCCGCTATTGCCATACGCATCCGTGAAAGGCGCCAGATGCACGAACTGGGCATTCGGATGAATTTTCAGCAGGCCGTCCATGTAAGCCTGGGACATCCCGCGAGGCGTCCCGATGAAGATCCCGGCCTTGCCGGAATAAAACTCTTTATTCGTATCGGCCCAGTTCAGAACGGCATAGTCCTTGGTGATCGCCCCCTCCTTATACAGGTCGGCCATCATCTGGACGGTTTCCTTTCGTCCCGGCCCGATGATGCCAGGGATGAAGTCTCCGGCCGCATTTTTATGGTACCAGGCATCCGGGTCCCAGTACGGTCCCTGGTTGTAGTTCGGATTAATGTCCAGACCCATCGCCATGCCGTAGGTGTCGGCTTTGCCGTTCTTATCCGGATCCTGTTTCGTAAAGGCGATTGCTACCTGCTTGAGCTCCTCATAATTCGTCGGCACCTTGAGCCCCAGGGCATCCAGCCAATCCTTGCGAATGACCGTTACGGTCTGGTATTTGGGCGAGTATTGCGGAATGGCGTAAATTTTCCCATTGACTCTCATCGAATCCCAAACAAAGTCCGGTACCACCTTCAGGGACGGATAGTCCTTGATGTAATCGTCCAGGGCCAGGAAAGCGCCCTGCTTGGCGAACTTGCTGTAGCGGTTTTTCAGATCGGTGGACATAAAGCCGACCATATCGGGAATATCTCCCGAAGCAAAGGTCGCGTTGATCTTCTCGTCATAAGCCGTATTCGGAACGAATGTGATCTTGTAGTCGATATGAAAGCGCTCGTTGATCATCTTCAGCCCTGGGCCATCGCTTGGAGGCGGATCTCCGTACCGGTAGTCAAGCGCGGTGATCGTGTAGGTGGCTGGTGCTCCGCCCGCCTCGGGCGTCCCGGTTGCAGGCGGAGTCGCTTCCTTCTGTGAACAAGCGGCTGTACCTACGGCAAGAAGCGCTGCCACCGTTGTTAATACAGAACGTTTTTTATTCATGATTTTACCCCCGTTTTGTTAGGTTTATTGGGATGAAACTAGAAACACCTTTTGGGATAAATCTGCCTGCCTCTGTCTGCACCGGCCGGGTCTACCAGGATCAGCCCTTGACGGCGCCGAGCATCACACCCTTGGCAAAATGCTTCTGCAGGAACGGATACACCAGCAGAATCGGCAGCGTGGCGAGCAGGATCGCGGCCATCTGGATCGTCTCCGGAGGAGGAGGATTCTCCACGAAGGAGTCCGCCAGCGTAGCCGTCGACTCGCCCATCACGACAATTTGCCGCAAAATAACCTGGATCGTCCATTTCTCCGAATCATTGATGTACAGGATCGGAGCAAAGTAATTGTTCCAGTGCGTGACCGCGTAGAATAAGCTGAAAGCGGCCAGCGAAGGCTTGGATAAAGGCAGAATGATGCGAGAGAAGATTTGCAGCTCATTGGCTCCGTCGATAATGCCCGCCTCCGTCAAGTCATCGGGGATATTAATGAAAAACTGCCTCATGACGATCAGATTGAAGGGCGTAATCGCCACCGGCAGAATCAGGGACCATATCGAATCGAGCAAGCCGGTTTCTTTGACAACCAGGTAAGTAGGGATCATCCCTGCGGAGAACAGCAAGGTGAAGACGACCATGAACATGACGGTCTTCTGACCGATAATCGGACGGGATAGCGCGTAGGCCATCGTTGCCGTAAAAAACAGGTTGACGGTCGTGCCGAGGACGGTCACTAGCACCGTGTTCATCAGCGAACGGCGAAACGCCTTCGACTCCAAAATATAAGAGTACGCATCGGTCGTCCATGTAGACGGCCAAAGCAGCAGCTTGCTGCCCAGAAAGTCCTCATAGGACGAGAACGATACGGAGAACAAGTACAAGAAAGGAAACAGCATCACACAGGAGATCAGAATCAGGATCGTTATATTTACGGCGTCGAACAGCCGGTCGAACCTCGTTTTGTGGTTCAAGGGTTTCACTCCTTCAAGCTTTCCTAGCATGCCTTAATAAACGCCCTGCTCGCCAAATCGCTTGGCCAGCTTATTGGCCCCGATGACCAGCACCAGGCCGACAAGTCCCTTAAAGACCCCGACTGCCGTCGACAAACTGTAGTCGGATTGCTGAATCCCTTTGTAATAGACAAAGGTGTCCAGCGTATTGCCGATTTCCATATTGAACGGATTGAGCTGCAGGAACACCTGTTCAAATCCGACCTCCAGCACATCCCCAAGCCGGATAATGAGCAGAATGATAATCGTACTGCGGATCGCAGGGAGCGTAATATGCCAGATTTGACGCATTCGGCTTGCTCCATCCATCACGGCTGCTTCATAGAGCGCGGGATTTACCCCCGCAAGGGCCGCCAAGAAAATGATCGTGCCCCAGCCCGCTTCCTTCCAGATGACCTCCGCTACCAGAAATGCTCGGAAATAGTCGGGGTTCGTCAGGAAGGGAATCGTCTGCTCCGCACCCATCGCATGGATGAGAACATCATTGACCAGCCCTTCATTTCGGAAAAAAATAGTCACGATCCCGACAACGACGACCCAGGACAAAAAATGCGGCAAATAAATAATGGACTGCATGACCCTTTTGATTGAAGAGCGGGTTACTTCATTCAGCATCACTGCCAGTACAATCGGAGCAGGGAAGGCAAACACGATCTGCAGCGCCGAGATGACCAGCGTATTCCAGAGCACCCTTATAACCTCAGAGTCCTCAAAAATACGCGCGAAGTTTTGCAGCCCCACCCACGGACTGTCCGCCATGCCCAGAAATGGACTGTACTCCTTAAATGCTATCGTGATGCCGAGCATCGGAACGTACCGGTACAGGATAAAATAAAGCAGGCCGGGCGCTAGCAGCACATAAATATAACGGTCCTTCCAAAGCCTGGCTCTGATGCGTCTGCCTCTTCCCTCTGTCGTGCGCGGAAGTAAGGCCATCTTCGGAGCCGGTTCGTCTTGCTGATTCGTTGCAGGCTGTCCTATTGCGGTATTCAAAGACTCATCCCTCTCTTCTTTCCTTATACAGGCCAGGCCAACCTATGCTCGCCGGGGGGCAGCGTCCTTACTTGCTCCTCTGCACCTGCCATTTCAAGCCTGATCGTAATCTCCCTGTTCTGGACGTTCTGTATGATCCATTCCTCCGCCTCCCAATCGATGAGAAGATTGGCCGGCTGATCGGACCGGAACTCTAAGACGGAATCAACCTTCCATTCCACTGCTGCCCATGCCGCCGCTTGCGCGAGCCGTAAAGAAGCGCTTACATCTGATAGGTAGGACAACCAGCACATACGGCCTTGAAGCAGACAGCCTCGATAGGGAGCGCCCTGCCTAACGCCAGGGCTTGACGGTTGCAGCAGCACCACATCCTCATAGCCTCCGTCCTCCCGCAGGGTCATCGCCAGCGTCCTCGACTCTTCAAGGATGGTTCGGTCGGCAACCGCTATCGTCTCCCCTGTGGCAGAAGGCTTGAGAAGCGTAACCAGCTGCTTGCCGGTGCTGCCGTCCGGCTTACCGGCGATTGTCAGGTAAGGTCCGTAGGACTCAGCGCCGGGGTATTCCTTGACCTTTATGCTGCATGCGAGCGGAAATATCGCTTGGAGCTGCACAGAGGCCTGCTTCCCCCGGATGACCGCCACATCGCGCTGCAAGCTATCGCCCGGCTTCAAAGCCCGGTTCTGCTCATAAATATCCGACGTCGTATGGAACAGCAGCTCGGGCTCATCCAGAGGCTCGTGCACCTCCGCTTCGTCCCATATCAGAAAGTACGAGCGACGCAGATGGATAACCGAACGGCGGAAGCTTTGCAACAAGTCCCCGTAGCTTTCGGAAGCATCCCCTCGCACAATCTCGCAGCCGGCCGACAACCAAGCTTCGGCAAGCTGCCCTCCGCCGTAATTCGGCTGGCCCTGCCCATTGATCAGCAGGACGTTATGCCCGACTGAGCCTGTCGTATAATCCGCCCTCGGACCCGGCACGTAATCCTGGTAGCCCGGGTTCGTGAGCAGCCACTCGCCGGCCGCATTGAGCACCACATTGTTCTGATCCCGGTGATTATGCCCGTTGTCCGACCCGCTTGAGGTAAAGCAGAGCAAGTGATCGCCCGGCCCCCAACCCGTTCTCAGAGACGCCCAGCCGATCGTAGGGAACACCTTCGAGAGCTGATCCTTAAAGTACTCATCGGGATGGACCGCTTCGGGCAGCCGGCGTACATGCATAAGCACCGCCGACCGTTCCGCTTCAAACTGCTGCAGGTACCACATAGCGACCGGATGCAGATGACGGGAAGCAAGCATCGACATTATACAGGAAACATCCAGCTTCAGAAAGGAGTCCGACAGGTTAGGAAAGCTATTCGCGCCGCCAGGAGACAGCATACGGAAAAACCGTTCCGGCAGCACATCCTTCAAGTAAGGGTGCTCGCACAATACGGGATTCCCCGTTACACGACCGTACACATCCGCAGCCATCCAGATATGACGTGCAGCTACATTGTCGTACAGCAGCCCTTCCGTTTGACTGGACAGGACCTTCCTGTCCAGGAACGAGAGCAAATACTTGAGAGCCGAATCCATATACTTGGCGGCATATGGGGTATCTTCACGGAGCGCAGCCGCTCCGAACATCATCGCCACCTGCTTGGCTGCGATGATATTGTGCATATCCGTACTGCCGATATCGATAGCCAGCGGTTGAAGACCCAAGACTAGCAGCGCCTCTGCAGCCGCTTGCCGTTCCGGCTCTGCAAGCGTATCGCGTATGGCGTCGTAAGCCGTGGCCGCTCCGATCACGAAGTGGGCGTTGCTTAGATTCCCTTCCGCGCCCCGATGATCGAATTCATACCATTTGCCAAAGTCGGCAAGCCCCCGTATATACATCTTCACCCGCTCGGCATACGCCCCTCCCCTGTGACCAGATAGGCCGTCGTTAGCGTAACCATTCTCTCCTCCACGGCTCTGGAAAACATGGTCCAGTACGGATAGTCGACGTAGCCGTCGGGGTTCGGGATGATAGCGGGCTCTTTAAGCGGCAGCTTAACGTCCATCACATCAGATACCGACGGATATGTAACCTGGAACCCGCATTCTAGGACGTACTCATCCGCTTGCCGAAGATAGCTTTGCCAGAGCCTTCGGAAATCGATCCCGCTGGCCGACTCCCGGCTGATCCGAGCCTTGAACTCCGATAGCTCATCCGCAGAAAACAATAGGCGGGGACGCATGCTCAGGTCCAGCTTGCGGTCCGCATTCGCTTGAGCCATGACGCGGATCGTCCAGCTGCGAGTCGAGCCGGGGTCTCCATCCTTCGGAATCGCCCGTATCTCCGTCACGCCCGGCTTGATTCCGGTGAGCCTGATTCCGTCTACCGCTACGATAGAAGGATCGGCGCTTTCGATGAGCCACTCGGAATGCTCCGCATGCAGGCTGTTGCTTTCCGCGTCCACCATTCGCAAAGCCAAGTTGCTTGATTCGCCAACCTCCAATAAAGTCGGCCTCGATACATGATGTTGGTTCATTAGTACGTATGCCTCCTTTACTGGCCCTGATGTCGTAATCCTGGTAGAGCGATCTGAACATAATGTAATAATGCAGCACACAGGAGCGGTGGCGGGGTTACGGTTAACGGACATGTTGGAGGCTGTCAATTCATTGTGAGTAACTGAGTTGAAACGTTCTGCTTTCGTTAACGGACCTCAGCGTCTCTATTTGCAGCATTTTCTCGATATTGAAAATCTAACGGACTCAGATGACGCTATTTGGTGCATTTCTGCCCATTCTATGCGGTTTTGACGTAAGTAAGGTCGTCTGTGTCCGTTACAATTTGAACAGGCCCCATTTTTGTGAAATAGCGACTGTGGTGTCCGTTACGATCAGCCTTTACTTAACTGCGCTGCCGTTCACAATGAATCGACAGCCTTCACCATGTCCGTTAGCCGATCCCGCGATACCCATGCAGGTATTGCGGACAAGTAACGTTACTTCGAGAACGTTCTACTAAGTGACCACAGCTATAGTCAAGGAGGCGATTGTCAGGAAAGCTAGACAGGCGCTGCCTCGTTTGCAGGAATGAAAGCGGATACTTAACATACTTGTATATTACCTGTATACATATGAATTTGTCAATCCACTTTTTTTATGACTTGTCCCGCCCACCCATCGGTTCCTCGTGAAGCCATTGCGGCCATCCGCTTCCCTAGCTGCTTGTTCGTCTCGCAGAGCTGCCTGCACCCTGTCGATCGGTCCTGACTGGATGACGGATTGGCAAAGAAGTTACGGCAAGTAGGCCTTTCCCGTTGTGGGAAAGGCCTACACCTGACTGACCGCGCGCGCCGGAATTACCGGCTTCCGCCGGCGGTCGTACCGGAACCTGTACCTGTACCTGTACCTGTACCTGTACCTGTACCTGTACCTGTACCTGTACCTGTACCGGTACCGGTACCGGTTCCAGTGCCAGTACTGGTTCCAGTTCCAGTTCCAGTACCGGTTCCAGTTCCAGCTCCAGTGCCAGTACCAGTACCGGCTCCGCCTGCACCGCCCGTACCGGTAGTGCTCTTGGCTCCGGATGTACCTGCCGGAGTCGACTTGGTCGGCTCCGTCGGGGTCGCCTGCTTGCTTCCTGTCCCCGCGGCGCCTCCGTCGGCGCTCCCTGTCGAACCCGTCGCAGCGCCTCCGGTCTGTCCGGCTGCCGGTACCGGCAGCTTCGGGCCGATCGCAGGCTCCAAAATAACCGTGCGCGTAACCGTCTCCGGGCTGCGGCCGTATTTATTTTCAGCCTTGACGGTGATCGTATTGATTCCCGAGCTGAGCACGATCTCCCGGGTTACGGCGCCTTGGCCGGCTAGCTCGCCGTTGACATAAATGTTAGGCATCCGGTCGTAATCATCCGAGGCCTCCGCTTTCACCGTGACGAGGTCGACTGACGTACGCTCCGGCAGCTCGGATACGTGCAGCTCGGGAACGGGACGCACGATGAAGGCCGCCACCGGCGTCCAGATCATCGGCACCACGATCAGCAGAATGATCGCTGCTACAGACGCCAGCAGCAGATGCTTGCGGTTGCGCAGCAGCAGCCGCTGCCAGCCTGGCGCCTGGCGGGCGCTGATGTCGCGGAACAAGGCGGCAAAGGCCGTGTTCGGCAAAGCCGTCAAGCGCTGCCGGAGCGGCTTCTGACGCAGCGCGCCGTTATCGTGGCGGTCGAAGTAACCGTTCAATGCGGCGCGGTAATGCGGATCGATGCCCCCGACCGTTCCCATAAACCGTTCGTCCGACGAGCTCCATTCTATAAAGTCATAGATCGTTTCCTTGCTTCCTGCGAATTTGGCCAAATAATCGAGCAGCGGATCGAAATCGAAGCTTCCCCAGCCCCCGGCTTCCCCGCCTCCTCCTTTATAGAAACTAAAGGTTACACCCGAGAAGGCCGAGCGGGTAACCCCGCTTCTCCAGGCATCGCGCAGGAAGGCCTGGGCTCTGTCGAGCTCCAGCGGCCCAAGCTTCGCCATAGCGGCGCTAGCCTTGGCTTCGCCGCCCCGCTCCAGCGTCAGTACCCGGTATACCGCTGCCCAAAGATCCAGCGTCAGCCGGTGCCCCTTGCCGAGATGAGGCAGCAGCTCAGGCGCGGGCGGGTCCAGCATGAACGTAAGACGCTGGACATGCTCCGGCTCCAGCTCGGCCAGCGGAACTTCCTCGAGCAGCATCAGTTGAATCTCCAGCTTCAATAGCTCGCAATAATCGGCGTAGCGCTCCAAGCCCTTCTGCTCCGAAAGCTCCTCGAAAAAACGGAACAAAGCCGCCGCAATATCCACCTTCCGGCCGGAGGCTTCTTTGGCGAGCAGACGTTTCACGGCTGATACCGTTTCGCCCGCAAAAAAATGGAGGGAAAGCGTGTCCGCATTCGTCAGCCAGAATGCGAGCGCCGTCTGCAGCGGGCGTGCGCCGTCGATTCGTCCCAGGGCAAAGGCCGCACAGCCCTCCGCAGTCCGCGGCGAAAGGCTGGACAGCTCGCGGAAGACGGTCCGGAACAGTTCCGGCCGACGCTTGAGCGGCTCCAGCAGCGGAGCGGTCGCCGCCGTATCTCCGCCGGCGGCAGCCCGCATGACGAACAGCGCCACAGCGCGGCAGAGCAGCGCAAGCTCGCCCCGCTCCACCGCTTCCTCGCAGTCCATCATCGCTTCGATCAGCTGCGCTTCGCCGCTTCGCTTGACATCTCCCGTTTCCAGACGGAGCAGCCTCACCATCAGCTCATGAAGACGCGGTTTGCCGGATGCTTCCGTTTCTCCCTTCATATAGGTGCCCAGCGTGCGCCATGCCCGCACCCGGTCCGCATCGTACAGCGCCTCTCCTCCCGGTCCGCCCTGCTCGATCAGGAACAGCGTGGACAGGTCCTCGTAGGCGGTCAAGGATAGAGACGCGACTGGCTCCATCCCCGATAGGGCCTGCTCGCAGAACACAAACAGCTCCTCCAGCCGCTCCGGCTCGCCGCGCAGCGTCCAGATCGTCTCCAGCCATCGGCTTGCAGCCGCCGGAGACTCAGCGCCCGTCAGCCTGCCCGCAGACAGATCGAACAGCATTTCACGCTCAAGCTGCCGGTCGGACTGCCGTAAGGCCCCCCTCTCCAGGAAGGTCACATGCAGATGCTGCTTCCCTTCCGGCTCTCCGGCAAAGGTCAGAACGCCCAAGCGGCGGCGGAACGCATACGGCAGGCAGCCCCACAAGAGCGACAGCAGCTTTCGGGCATCCTTCTCGGCCTTGGCCGGTTCTTCGTCCAATACGATGTACACCTTGCGGCGATTGGTCACGGAAGCCATCATCGAGACCAGCAGCAGCTCGAACGTCTCGCGCGTCAAGCGAAGCCGATCTAAGAGCTGGTCGGGCTGCTCATGCTCCGTATGATGCGGCGCTTCCAGACGGGGTGGCTCCTGCAGCTCCGGAAGCGCCTTGCCATCCGCTGCATCATGCTGCACGGCAAATTCATCGATGGCGAACATTCGCTCAGGATGCCTCAGCCACTCTTCTTTTCTCGAAGCGGGCACCACATATTGGTGGGTAAAAAAGGCGCTCCGCTGTCCGGTAAAATCTGCCGGCACGAATACGGTTTGACCGATGACCAGGTCCCCGTTATCCGCATGGTATACGGCGAGGGCTGCGGGATACTCCGCCTCGCCTGTCGTCCCGCCGTGATCCGGCAGCTCGCGCGGCCCTTTGTAGGTGCAGTAAGGATGAAGCGCCGACTTGATGAACAGCGCATCCAGTCCTGGCGATACAGCGACGGTATCGAAGCCTTCATTGGTCCGGAAAACGCCCTCGCGCGCGCGCGTAAAATAATGCTGTTGAATGCTGCGCTGTCCGTTCGAGGTCACGTGGCATCTCTCCTGTCTATGTAGTCAAGCTGGTTCAGCAGCCAGATGAACGGCTCATCCACCCGTACCGGACTGATCACGCCCGTCACCTGACGGTTCACGGGGTTGGTGCCCAGAGCCGATACGGCGAAATACGCCGTGTTGCGGAAATAAACGTCAACCGCATCCTTGAAGGGGCGGTCCACCTTTTCGATGAAACGGCGAATCTCGCCGTCGATATTTTCGAACTCCGTCCTATCCAGGTAGCCCCGGTGTCTTACGTCGCGGAACACATTGCTGTTGGGCTGGATATAGTCGCTGTCCTCCTCCTGCAGATGCTGCAGCATATCGCTCTTGGTGAGGACGATCGCGGTCGGAATATCCGTCTTGCCGCTTTGCTGATGCGAGATGAAATTCTCGTAGAGAGAGATCACGACCTCCCTCGGCTCATCGTAGCGGCTGGCGAATTCCCCTTCCTCCTCGCCCAGGTTCAGCCGCATCTTATCGCGGATCGTCCGTACCTGAAGCGGGTCCACCAGAAACAGAATGCCCGAGGAGTTCTTGATATGGGACGCATAAATATCCAAATAGTCCCGCTCCACCATACCTTCGCCCGCTACATCGAAAAATACGAGCAGCAGCGGCGGCTTCGTCTCATCCTTGAACACAAACTGGAAAATAAACGGCTCCTGCTGTTCATTGGGGTTCGTCGACTGCAGCATGCTGCCGCGCTCGAAGATCGGCTCGTGGTAGTAATGGCGGAATTTACGGGAGATATCGGCGCTCAGCGGCATGCAGGCCGCCTGAAAATGAGCGGCTGTCTCGGTCTGAAGCGTATGGATAAGCGAGGTCATATATACCGACTTGCCCACCTGCGAGGCGCCGACGATCGAAATGATATTGCTCGGCACCTGCCCCGCCGTAATCGGCAGCTCGTTGTGACAGTTCGGGCACAGCCGGCGGCGCGTCGTCACGCCGTAACGGTCCGTGACCGCGACCAGCACCTGGCCGGAATAAACGCGGCTGTCCTCGGGGATCAGCTCCGGATCGATCACGGCCTCCATATCGGGCAACGCCAGCCGGAACTTGCGGCGCCATTCGTTCAGGCGCTCATCCTCCTGCAGGGCGAATTCGTCATCGTTCTCCTTCACATGAGCGGCGCGAAAAACGACGTCCCCCGGCTCGCACTTGGTGAAGCAATATGGACAAACGATACTGTAAAACGCCGGCCGTTCTTTGACGGGCGCCTTTTTGTCGAATAATTGTTTAAAAAATTCCAGCATGCACATTCCCCCTCGCAACATAACTTGGCTTCGCGCCCCCCGCTATCCGAAGCCCTATTCAGGGACGACCTCGAATTGATCTCCGAATATTTTTCCGTCCGACAGAAAAATACGCAGCTGCTCGGACCGTCCCACCTGAATCTCCGGCAGTTCGCTCCGCCCTGCGGGCAAATCCCGCAGCAGCGGATACCGGGTGCCGTCATCGGGATGCAGAGGCACCGCCCCCTGCTTCTTGACATAGCAGAGCGCCTCCTTCGGCACCGGAATTTCGCAGTGCAGCCGGATGCGGGCCGACCGGTGCCTGCCGAACCAGCCGAGTCCATACTGGATGCCGTAGCGGATCTTGGCGCGGCCCCCGCTGACGCGGGCAAGGTTATCCGCATCGCTCTGACGAAGCGCCGTCAGCTGCCCTTGCTTCATCACGCAGGCATAGATGCGAAAGTAACGGGCCCCGATAAAATCGGCAGGGAGCCGGTACCCGCCGCGAACCTTGTATTCTTCTCTCGTATACAGCTTCATGCGCTGCTCGTCCGGCTCCCGCATTCCTTCCTCGCCGCCGGCGCCGAAGCTGTGGATGTATACATATTGGATGTCTGCAGGCCACTGCCACGTAACCAGACAATCCCCTTCCGCAAGTCGGGAAGCGGCCTTCGTAATGCGATGCCGGTCATCCGGCGCTGTCCACAACATCGGTATGCTCCTTCCTAGGTCTTCGCAGTTGCAGCGGCGTGAAAGTCGGCTTCTGCAGCGGACAGGTATTCAGGCGGCCTGCCTCGCTTTAGCGAAACCGCCTGCCCGTACGGTCGGCAGGTCGGGCGCCCGAGCGTTCCGGCAAACGGCTGCCGCCCCCGCCCCGGCGGAAAGGAGCGAGGCCCGCGCCGCCATCGTTCTCCTTGACCGCGAACAAGACCGTAGAGAGCGTCAGCGCCAATGCCAGCAGCAGGTCAGCCCATAACCGTATCCAGGCGGGCTCCCGCGCAGGCAGGCCGCTTTCAAGGATAAGCCCGGCCAGCAGGCCGGCAACAAGGCCCCCGAACAGGAAGCTTTTCGCCAGATACCGGTTATCGAACACGATGCCCAGCGCCAGTCCGAGCAGGCCGCCTATTACGAGCAGCGACGCCACACGCAGCGCGGCTCTGTACGGACTGTCGGACGAAGCCCCGGTGCGCTCCTCCAGCAGATGCCAATGCTGTTGATTCGCATAAATATGTCCGATCGCCGCCGCAATCCCTTCGGCCTGTTGAACATGCCTGTACGTGCCCCCTGTCGCCTCCGCTAGCTGCTGAAGCAGCCGATTGCCCTGCTCGTTGCCGGCCGACTCCAGTCCGACGGTATGAATCCCAAAGTTCTGCGCGATGTAAGGCGCCGTAACCTCTGCCAGATTCATGGCGCTGTAGCCGTCCGAGATGAGAATAACAGCGCCGCGGCCTTCAGCCGTGCCGGATGACCTCATCTGCTCCATCGCCTGCCCAAGCGCCTTGCCGATATCGGTCTGGCCGATCGGTTCGGGCGCGCCCGCCAGCTTATCCGCAATCTCCCGGCGGGCCGCCTCGGTTCTTAGAGAAGTCAGCGGCTGCAGCCATGTCGTATTCTCGTTGAAGATGGCTATGCCGACCCGTTTGTCATCCGACATGCCGGCCACCAGCGACGAGGCCGCCTGACGGCTCTGATTGCCCGGGTCATTCTGCGTCATGCTCTCCGACGTGTCGAGCAGCAAGATGTAGTCCTTGGGGGCAGCCTTCCTGCCGATGTCAAGGCCGTATAGCCATTGAAACAGCGTTCCCCCGGCAAATAGCAAAAGCAGCGAGGCAGGGACCAGCCATTTCCAGCCGTCCCCCGCATACCGCAGCTTCCAGTTCGCTCCGTTGAGCCGTGGCGTTATCGTCTCGGCAAGCAGACAGCCGGCCGTTACGAACAGCGCGAATATTCCGAAATACAGCCCCATCAGCACCGTTTCATGCAGCGAGCCGGCCAGTCGGTCCAGCATCCACTCCCCTGCCGCAAACCCGGCCAGACCGCCCGCCAGACCAAGTCCGACAAGCAAACCGTTCCATTTACGCCGCTTCACCGGACATCCCCTCTTTCTCTATCGTCTCTTTGCGTGACGGATTCCCCGGCTTCCGCTCCCACACCGGCCGCGTTCGACGGCGGCGATCCGGACCCTTCTTCTGCGCGGGGTTCCCACTCTTCCCTGTGAAACCGGTAGCCTCCAGCCTTATACGTATCGTAAAATCGTCTGCCGTTGCGATAGAGCATCAGATCGTCGCGCCGGAAGCCGCCCATCAGCCTCAGCTTCTCGACTCCGCTGCTGCGTCCTTCATGCACGCAGCCGGGCTTGATCCCGGTCAGGTCTCCGGCCTCCAGGGCGTACCGGACCAGCTCGCTGCCCGCATCGCCGAACAAGTAGCTTTCCTCATGCCGATGACGGTGAGTGAACCGGTACACATCCACCCGCACCGCCGACTCCATGTCCAGCGCGCGGCATAAATCCTGGTACAGCTCCTCCTTGGTGAGCGCCTGACGATTGTCGTAGCTGACCGTTACGTTCGCCCGCTCCAGCAGCTCCCTTTCGAAAGCCTGGCTGAACAGCGGATGAGAAAACCAATCGGTATGCGCAGTCTGCATCAGACGCTCGAGATATGCGTCGTCCCCCTGCTCCAGCAAGGCCGTCAGTGAGCCCATGCGCCTTTCTCCGAACTCAAAGCGCTCGCCCAAGCGCGACTCCAGCTCGGCAGCGATCAGATCGACCGCCTGTCTGTAATACTCTTCGACGTTGCGTCCCATCTCGTCGCTTGCCTCCAGAATCCGAAGCCGGCATGCCTCCTGCAGACGCTTGCTTATCGCTTCCAGCCGATCGATATACCTTTTGAGCAGCGCGTGAAGCTCCTCGAGCATATGCTCGTAGCGCAGCAGCAGCTCGCGCTTCATCTCCAGAAACAGCAGCTCGCGCTTCAAGCCGTAGACCCGGTCCAGCAGCGCGCCGACTGTCGTCTTCAAGCTGGCTTTTCCTCCGCCGAACAGGCCGAACATCCCGCTGCGGGCCGCGGGCAGCCCATCCGCGCTTTCTTCGTAAAGCGCCTCAAGGTCCTCGCGTCCCGCTGCCAGACGCCGGTCATTCTCCAGCCGCCATTCGCGTACAGCGCCCGTCAGGCCATGCCGCTCTTCCGGCGAGGTCCAGCGGTAGGCGGCCCAAAGCCCATAGCGCGGGTCCTCGACCAGCCGCTGCCATACCGTCTGGCGCAGCCGCTCCGCGGGGCCGCCCGTGGACAAGCCTTCCTTCAGACGCTGGCTCTGCCGTCCGAAGAAATCCCGCGCATTGCTGCCGAACAGCGCATTTTCCGCCTGGCGCAGCGTTCTTCCGCGAAGCTCCGCGGCGGACAGCGGCTCATACAGCAAGCCGTGCATCTCCTCCACCGGATCGGGTACCCTGTCCATAGCGGCTTGCACAAGCGCATCCGTCTGCCCGGCGTCCAGGCCGACCGCTTCGAGCAGCTCCCGCCCGCTCATGCCGACCCCGTTGTCCTGCAGCAGCCTTAGCAGACGGCGATGCAAGGAGAGCAGCACCGTCAGGGCTACGGCCCGGTCCGGCCGCGTCACCTCAGCTAGACCCGCCGAGGCATAATAGGCTTCCTCCGCGCCCGGAGGCATCATATTTTGCCGGAACAGCTGATGGTTGTAAGGATTGAGCCGGATCTCCCCATCGGCCGTCTGTCGGCAGCGCAGAAAGCTGAGCCGGCAGATGATCCGGCTGCATGCCTCCGTATCGTCCTCCGCATACAGCCCCCGCTCATCCTTATCGCCCAGCATATAAGCGGTGTCGAACAAGGGGGCCGGCCCGTGAGACGTCGGCAGCTTCAGTCCGTCGCTCGTTACCTGCAGATCGGCTTCAAACCGGAAGGTTCGGTGCTGCAAGCGATCCAGCTCGTTTAGAAAGGCTACGCTCAGCGCGGCATCGTAGGCATAGTCGCTCTGCGCTTGCTTCTCTCTCAGCAGCGTGAACAGATCCGCCGATACGGAGCGGAAGCTTTCGCCAAGCACCGATTTCATCAGCACGGTCAGCTCGGGCAGGACAGCGTTGGCCGGGTCCTCGGCCCGTGTAAGGACGGCGATATGTACCTGCATCAAGGAACTGTACAAGCGGCCCTTCTCGCCGATCCGGCCGACAAGCCGGCGCAGCAGCAGGTTCAGCTCCTGCAGCTTCTCCGCATCGTCCTCCAGCGTCCGGGCCAGCCTGCTTCGGGACGAGCGCTTGTCCCCCGCTTCCGTGGCAGGCACAGGCGGCTGCCAGCACAGCAGCTGGCTCTCGGCCGGGCCTTGCGGCTCTCCTGCGCCTACATATACGTACATGACGCCATCCGGATGAGTCCACTGTGCCCGGTTCTCCTCATACAGGCGCTCAAGCGCCGTCTTCGATCGTTCGCCGACGATGAGGAAGACAAGCGGATGCCGAAGCGTTCTTCGTTCCTCAGCACCCGGATCACCGCCGCCCATCGCTTGCGCATAGGCATCCGCAAAGGCCGCGAGACGCTCCTTCATGCTCAAAACCTCCTTGACCGGACACGCGGTCCGGCCGTTATCTGCTATTTCAGACTGCGTACCATTTCATTGACTTTGACGGCGAGCTCCTTGTAGAAGCGGTACATCTCCTCGCCATCCGCATAATCGCCGCGGTCGTAGTCGAGCGCCGACTTCGCTTCCTGGTACACGCCTGCCATCTCCTGCAGCTTGGCGACCAGCTCAGAAATATCGTCCGATGCCGTCAGCTGCCGGATACGGTCAGCAGTCTTGCGCTGCAGCTGCGCGAGCTGCTTAGGCTCCAGCGCCCGCAGCTTGCCGTACATCTCAAAGTCGACGAAGCGCCCGGCCTGCATGACATTCGCGAACGGCTCCCATGCATCCTCCTCGGCGCCGTGATCATACACATATAGCGCGCCGCGGCGCCCGATCGTGCCGGTATAAATCGCTTCGATGTATTGCTTCATCAGGCGCTCTTCGTCCTGATGGGCGGCGAGCACCTTCTCCAGCTCCTCCAGCCGCTCGCGGATCCGCTCGTATTTGGCGAGCTCCTCGCGAACCTGACGAAGCTGCTCCGGCGAACGAATCAGGTTCTCCTTCGCCATCTCCTCGCTGACGCTGCCAAAAATATCCTTGATGCTCTCCATCTCGAGCCCATGCTCGAGCATAGCGCGCAGATCGGTGACGCAGCGCTTCACCTCGCCGAGATTCGGCCGCGCCTCCTGCAGCTGCATCCCGTATCCGGCCAGCTTGCGCTCCAGATCAAGCGCTCCCGTCAGCACGCATTCATAACGGTGAATCGTACCGGAATCAGCCGGTTTTTCACGGATAACGCCCTGCTTGACCGCCCGGTCGAATACGCCCCGAACCTCCGCATTGTAGCTCCGTACCCGGCCGTTGACATAGGTATCGCCCCACGAGCGCTCAGGAATTGGCGACGGCAGGTAGGTCCAATTGACCCGGTCCGTCTGCACCAGATGGCGTCCGATGCCTTCCGGCTCCAGTATCGAGCGCTCGTAGCTTTCCTCGTATACCTTCAGCGGCGTATAGAGGAACAGCGGAACGCCATTCTGCGTGTTCAGCCAGAAGATTCTGTTTTTCACTTCGCTCTCCTTGATCGTGAAGCGCGAGTTGGCTATCGCATTGTCCTGGAACGCCTTGATTCCCTTGAATATATTCGGAGCCTTCACCGGAACCGACACAAACCCCCATGATGGGAAATTGAAATGCCCGGACGAATTCGTCAGATGGAAGACCGGCTTCGCTTCCTCATACAGGCGGCCTGCGATCCGCTGCTCGACCAGCTTCTCGATGGAATCCTCATGTCCGTACTGAATAACCAGATAGTCTTCCATCGACTTGGTGATCAATTCCCCGAACTGCTCGGTGAGGAAATCCGAGATCGAGCCGACGATATCCACCTCCTGCTCCTTCACCCAGTGGTTGGCCTTGGCCAGCAGCTCCTGTGTGAAGTCCCGGATCAACTCCTGCGAATTGCGATCCTCCGTCATCCGGCTGATCATCTTCGCCATATCCGGTACGCTGACCACGTTCCAGTAATACGTCTTGTTGCCTTTATGGTCAACCTGCTCCTCGCCGTTCAACAGCAGATTCCCGTTTTTCTCAAAGATCCGGTTCAGCTCGTTCAGCAGCTCCGTGAACACCTGATAGATCCGGGAATTGTCCTGGTTAATCAGCGTGTACAGGTCCTCGTAAAATTCGATCATCTGCTCCATCCGCTCCCGGTCGGCATGCAGCATGTACTCTTGGATTTTCGCTTCTATATAGGCGTCCTTCTTGCGGTCCTTGGAAATAAACGCGCTCTTGGCTTCGCCCAGCTTCTGCAGGGAGCTTTCCTGAGCCGCCTCCAGGTCCTGCGGCAACCGCAGCAGATTCTCCTTCAGGGCCTCGATGTAGGACGAGATCAGCTTCAGCAGGCAGAAGCCCTTATCCTGCAAAATAATGCGCGACGCATAGAACGGCCCCTGCTCCGGATGGAGGAACACCCGGGTGATCTGCTCGGTGAAGCGCTCCTTGATTTCGCCGGGGAGCTGCTTGCGGCATTTGATGTATTCCTCGCGGGCCCGCGACAGGTAGCTCTGCTCAAGCTCCGTATCGACATGGACGACCTGCTGCTTGACGACATTCGTGTAGCTGAGCCGTTCGCTGTTCTTGTAGCCTGGCAGCGGCTCCGGCACCCGCTTGTCGAATTCCCTGTGGACCGAGTCCGGGTCGAGCGCCAGCTTATGCGCCAGCTTCTCGACATCCTCCTGCGTTGGTCCAGCCTGGAACATTTGATCCATGCGCTGGAATACCTTGTACGCGAGAAATGTCGTCATTTCCTCGATCGGAAGCACAGCGGAGGACGCTCCCAGAATATTATACTGGTAGTTCGCCGCATATGCCTTCGGCATCTGATTGATGTTCGTGCGGATGTTGCTGATATAGTCATGAATGGCGAACTCCTCGCCGGACGCCTTCTGCTCGCTCGCCATAAAGTTGGTGATGTTCTCCGCCGTCACGTTCATGCAGTAATCATAAGCGTTCTCCAGCAGCTTGCCCTCGAGGTTCGTTGCCGAGATCAGATGCGCCAGATTGAACGGCGGCATCGGCGACTGGACGTTCAGAATGTTCGCATACTGCTGGCGAAACCTCTCCCCGCGCTCGTCTACGTTCATCCAGTAGTCGAGCTCCTTGAGAGCGGCGTAGCCGTTTTTCTTGATATATTCGCGCGAATGCTCGGTCAGGCTTTTGTTGGCCAGGTTGACGTCGGGCGTGAACAGGTAGCCGAGAATACCGACCTTATCCACACCGGCCGAGCCGTAGTCGCGCTCGAGAATCCCCCTCACGATGTAGGAGATATCGAGGAAGCAGCCGCTTCCGGTTCCCCCGGACAAGCCTGTCAGCATGAAGACCATCAGCTTCTTGTTCGTGCCGACCATCAGCGACTTGATCTTGCGCTCGATCGTCTGCACGACTTGCACGATCTTGGTGAACAGCAGCAGCCGTCCAGCTTGACGAACCCCGGAAGCGCCGTTGATTCCGTCGGTAATCGTCAGCTCGGGGGACAGCCATTCCTTGATGTACGGCTCCAGAATACTGCGGTTCTGCAGGACGCTGCCGATCTCGGCATTGGCCAGCAGGACGAACTCGGTCATCGGATCGAGACCGATTCCTTTATAGCGCTTGCCCCGGTCATGCTCATTCGTCTCGAAGGCTAGAAATTCGATGTTGTCCGGCTTCTCCCGCTTTTTCTTCGTATGCGGGTCCTCCGGCAGCTTGAAGCGGCGGTTTACCTGATACTTCAGACGCAGCAGCGCATCGATGCCTGTGCCTCCGAGCCCGATAACGAGCATCGGATTGTCGATGGTGTCGACTCTGATCTTCTCGCTGACGATCCCTCCGCCGAGCGATACGTCAAGCTGTTGAATATGTTCTCTTACGACTGCTTTCATCGTGCAACCCCTCCTGTGGGAACATTCACTTGATATATTCGAGCGTCACCGAGCGGTGGACGCCGCCCAGCATGATGCGGATTCGATCGCCGGCACGCAGCTCCTTGCCCTGCGCCGCCTCCAGCACCCGGCCGCCCTTCTCGATGACGCAGGCGGTTCCGTTCTGCAGCAGCAGGCTGTCGCCAGCCGAGGGCCGGAAAACGATGTCGCGGGTCTCGGCAAATTCGGGAGCGAGCTGGAGCAGCTGATGCAGCGTGACCTTGCCTTTGAAGGCATTCAGCTTGCGGTATTGCGGCGGCGTCCGCTCGCCCGTGTCCTCATCGCGCACCTCGATAACGACCTGGCCGACAAAGCCCTTGTTAGCCTTGCGCCACATCGCCAGCCCGTACAACGCCGCAGCGGCAACGACCAGCACTCCGGCCAGGATCGCCGCCCAAGCTCCGGCGCCCATCCCCTTCTTAGCGGCCTCGCCAGCCTGGACAGGCGGCGACGGGGCAGGAGCCGAGCCGGAGACGGCAGACAGCTTGACCGGCTCGGTCTCCCGAACATAGCCCGCGTCCTCCGCCCTCACCTTCAGCTCGTACTCATGGGAGTCCGGAAGCTTATAGCTGCCCGAGATGCCCTGAGCGCCGGAGGCAAGCGGAATCTCCTCCGACTTGCCGGTCTGCAGATCCTTGACGACAAGCGCCGCCTTCAGGTTTTTGTACAGCCCCGCATCCCCGACTTTCTGTCCTCCGGACTCCAGATAGGCCGCGACTGCAACATCTTCCCCCCGTTTCCACGTCTTAGAGGGCAAAGGTTCCATTTGAAGCTTCAAATCATAGTTGTAAACGAGACTAATCTTGATCTTATCCTTAGGCAAGCCCTTGACCTGCAGCTTCCAGGATCCCTGCCCGGGCTGGACGATCTTGAGCAGCGTATAGGCCTTAGAGGACGTATAGACGACCTTGTCCGAAGGAATGGCTACCGCCGCGCCTTGAGGGTCCGCCAGCTTGACCTCGACCGGCGAGCCGGACATGAGCGAGATATTCGCCTCCCGGACGCTTGCATTCGGAATATCGATGCTGACCTCCTGGAAGGCGCCGTTAGCGGTCAGCTCCTGTACCGGGACCACCTTCAAATTCAGATGCCGGGCGTATATCTCGCTCAGTATGCCTGGCAGGTCCTCGGCCGAGCTGGTCACGAACGACTTGGCTCCCGTATCGCTTGCGATCCGCTCCAGCACCGTCTTGTTGAGCTGACCGTCCGCGTTGAGCCCGATCGTATAGACGGGAATTCCGCCTGCCTTGGCCTTCTCCACCGCGGAGGCAAGCTCCTTGTCCGATTGTTCCTGCGTCCTGCCCGCCGGGAGCGAGTTATTGCCGTCCGTCAGCAGCACGACAACCGGCGTATGGGCAGGATCGGCGCCGTTCTCCAGCACCTTCACCGCCTCGCTCACCCCGACGGCCAGATCGGTATATGGTCCCCGGTCGAGCTGGTCGATGAAGGTCTTCAGACTCTGCTTATCGGCCGCCGTCTTCATCTCCAGCAGCGCCTTTTCGCGCATAATCCGGTCCGTATAAGCGACGACGCCGATTTTGTCGCCCTTCACGGACGCCATATCGACGAACAGCTTGACGGCCTCGAAGCTGACTTTGTTTACGTCGCTTTCATTCATGGATGTGCTGACGTCGACGGACAGCACGGCATCCATTCTCACATCGCCCGCAGGCGTTGCAGCCTGCACGGACGCGGCTTGAAGCGGCAGCCAAGCCACAAGAAGCGGCAGTATGATGCGCAGCCCTAGTTGTTTTATATTCACAGCGGTTCATTCCTCCATCGTTAGCGTCCTTCGCCCTCGGACGCCGCTCTTGTAGTATTTTGCCGGTTACGGTTGTACAATGTATAGGACTATCGTTAGTAACTTTATATATTATCTGGTCCTAAATTGAAAGGCCACTTAATTTTTCCTTAAGATTTGCTAAATGTTTGATTACCCTACCCGTTCTGATCGGAGGCTCATATGCTGACATTCCTCGTTATGCTTGCGGCCGCCCTGTTTGCAGGGGCCCGGCTGCTGACATTCGTCTATTACAAAAAACATGATAAAACGCTCGCTCAGATCGACGGTGAGCTTAAAGCCCGTTTCGATCATCCCGGTCTCCCGGACAACAGCACGATGTCTTGAAGCAGACTGATTTCTCGAAAGGAGGGGACCCATGAACCCCAAAAAACCCGTACGCTTCAATAAGACGCTTCGAACGGCCTATTTGTTTCAACGCTTGCGCCAATGCTCGCGCTGCGGCGCCTATACGTGCCTGGAGCCTGAAGAGTGCCCCGGCTGCGGCGCCCAGGGCTCCTGGCTGACGCTCCCGGAGCCTGCCGAAGCTGCGGCCCGTCAACGCGGTTATACGGATATGATCGTGATCGGCATCCTGGCCGCAGCAGGCGTTCTGGTGGCCCGCAGCTTCGCCGAGATGGCGGCTGCACTGGCCGCGGGACTCGTCCTGATCGCGTTGTACGCCAAAATCCGTCAAACGTATCAGCCCTATATCCTTAGACGTACGCTATCCCGCCTACTCCTGCAAGAGCATGAAAAAATTCGACTCGGTTTGCTGCAGGATATCGACAAAGCCGAAACCGCACTGAAGGCCGAGGACTTCAAATCAGCCTATGAAAAATTCCGGGAAATCGGATATTTCATCCTCGACAATCCGATCCGGCTGCTTAAGCTGATGTGTCTGCGCCGGTTCATCCTGCGCAGCGACATGGAGCTTGAGCTGACGACGCTTATCCCGGACCGGTTCGACACGGACTTCACCGCCTATCTGCTGGAGATCGGGCGGATCAAGCCCGGGCTGATCGAGCGGCCGACCCTCGATTATGTCGTTAAGCATCGCAGCGAGATTGAGCGGCTGCCTTACGGAGCAGAAGTGCTGACGGCGGCGGCGGGGGCAGCGCTGCGCATCCGAAGCCATCTGCTGCTGTACCGCGGGCTTGTGCTCGATTATATCGATCTGCTGCCGGACGAGCGGCTCCAGCGGCTTCAGCTGCTCGCCGCCGAGCTGGCCGCGGATCATCCGGGACTGCTCGAGCGCGTCCAGCAGGCGGCAAGCCGCCGCTCCGGCGGAGCTGTGCCGGCCTTCGGGACGAACGGTCCCGGTGCTCCGCAGGAAGAACAACCGGATGCCTCGCATGAGAATGACCCACATTTTGATCAAAGGCGGGAACGCTTGTGAGTGGTTTTACGTATCAACGTGCGTACCGTTTCAGGAAGGCTGCCTCCGCCCTTCTCGCCGTCACGGTCGTCGCAGCGGGCTGGAAAACCTATGAAGCGGCGCAAACCGCGCGTGCCTTTAACCAGGCTCAAGCTCTGCATGCGGCCGGTCAATTGCCTGAGGCCGAGGCGCTCTATACGAAGGCCGGGTCGATATCCGGCTTCGACTACCGCAGAGCGGAGATAGCGGCTGCACTCGAACAGCTGCGGCCGGTCGTCCATTTGATGAGAACCGTGACCGGCCTGTCGGAAGCCGTCGCCGCCGCCTCCGCATCCGGGGACGTTGCCGCGCTGACGAAGGTCCATACCGAGCTGCAGGCAGCTCAAGAGAGCATCGGCCGATCGGGAGCGGACCATAAGGAACGGTTCGACGCAGCCATGAAGGAGGCCGGTGTGGAAGCAAAGCTGGGAGAAGCCTTCTCAGCCGCCCGCAAGGCGGCCGAGACGAAGATCGCCGGCGCCAAGGCTGCAGAGGATACCAGCGCAGCCGCGGCCGAGCTCATCCTGATTCCGTCCGTTTACTATGGAGGAGACGCTGCCAAGCTCAAAGCGGTCAATGCACGGCTGCAGACGCGCGATACCGCCAGGCTCGATGCCCTGGCCAGGACGAAGCCCTACCTGGAGGTTTGGAAGCTGGGCGATGAGCTGAGGCAGTTCTACGAGCGCCAGGGCTGGGAAGCGGCTTGGGTCGCTCCCAAGCTGGAGAAGCTGGCGCTAGGCACGCTCTCCATCGTGGAGAAGCAGGATCTGGAGAAGTTTCTGGAGGCGGCTCGGCAATTGACGGGCTACAAGTCTTGGGCCGGCCCCGGAAGCAAAATCGAAGCGTATATCGATTCCATCATCACGGCCCGGCTGAAGAAGGCGGACGCCCTGTCCGCAAGCGGCAAGCATGAGGAGGCTGTCGCCCTGTACCGGACTATCGGCGGCTACCGGGACACCTCCAAGGAGCTGCAGGCCGCCGAGCAGCGCCAGCTCGCCGGCGATCCGCAAAGGCTGCTGACGGCGGCGGGCGCCAGCGGCAAGCTGACCCTTGTAACGGCACTCAAGCCCGCGAGCGGACTTCCGCAGGCAGCGGCGCTCGACGCAACAGGGACGAAGCTGCTGCTGGCTCAGCTGTCCGCGGACGGAAGCCCGAGCTTGCACGAGGCTGTGCTGGACCCGGCCGTCAAAAAAGGCTCCATCCGCTACTCCGACCTGACGGGACCAGGCGGCGACAAGCTGCTTCTGGTCGAGGCCGCCTCCACCCGTCGCAGCGCCAGGTACATGCTGCTGCTGGTCGGAGAACAAGGCGCGCCGCAGCTAGTTCTGGACGTGGAAGCCGACGCGCTCTCTTCGAGCGGCAAAGGCGAGTTGACCGCCACGCGGCCATGGATTGCCTCAGACAGACAGGTCCCGGACGATCAGCCGATGCGCGGGCATTACAAGTTCGACCGGGAGCGGTATGTGCTGATCCGCACCGAGGGGGTTCCCGCCGAGCCGGACGAGGAGCTCAGCGAGCAGAGCGGTCCGGGCGCGGCCGCCAGGCCCGGCGGCACGGCTGCGCCGCAGACCGGCGGCTCCACACCGGGTGGGGGGACCCGCCCGAAGGCGCAGCAGCCCGGGGCGGAGAAGCCCGGAACGGAGAAGCCGGCTGCGCCCGCCTCAAGCTCCACCGCGGACCAGCCGGCGGCCGAGCGGCGAATCCCTCAAGCTCCATAGACAAAAAGGGAATCCTGATCAGCCTGCGTATAAGCCGATGGATTCCCCCAGTTTGGTAACATGATGCGATCTGCCGTCCGACGATAGCAGTTCAGCAGCGGCCCGCGCTCTTCCTGAATTCAAGCGCCCAGCGGATCGATACGCTTTTCAGCACGCCGGGCCTTTCGGAGGGATCCATCTGCATAAAAGCTTCGTGGGTCCACAGCTGCAGCAGAGCTTTCTTGGCAGCGCGAGCCGCCATTTCCTCGCTGCGCAAAATCATCAGGCATATCGTATAGCAGTCGCTCTCATGCTCTCTTAAAATGGACAATTGGTTATCCAAATTCATGCCGGCTTCCCTCTTCTCCTCGAACCTTTAAACGTCCGTTCATCCGTACAGTCCTTGAAGCCATTGTAGGATGAGGAAAACAATGTTGTGTAGTACTAACTTTATCTAGTACCCTTCCGCACATTTGCTTAGGAGGTCATTATGCAAAGCTGGATTACAACGTTCATGGAACAGTACGGCTACGCCGGAATCCTGTTCATGATCGCTCTTGAAAATGTGTTCCCGCCGATCCCGTCGGAAGTCGTGCTCACGTTCGGCGGCTTTATGACGACCACATCCGAGCTGACGATAGCCGGCGTCGTCGCCGCTTCTACCGCCGGCTCCGTCCTTGGCGCCATCATCTTGTATGCGATCGGCCGGATACTCGATGTGGAGCGATTGGAGAAAATCGTGGACCGCTGGGGCGGCTGGCTCCGTATCACCAAAGCCGACATCCGCAAGGCGGATGCCTGGTTCGATAAGTACGGATACTGGACGGTCCTGTTCTGCCGGATGATTCCGTTGATCCGCAGCCTAATCTCGATTCCCGCCGGCATGTCCGGAATGAATGTTTGGATGTTTCTGTTGTTCACCACCATCGGTACGTTCATCTGGAATGTCGTGCTTGTATCCGTCGGCGCGGCTGTCGGCGATTCCTGGGAACAAATCGTACACACGATGGATGTATACTCCAATGTCGCGTATGCGCTGATCGCTCTGGGATTGCTGGCCGTCGTCTACCTCTTATTGCGCCGGAGACGGACGGCCAAGCCTCGGAAATAGCGTTGACGTCGACGCACCTGGGTCGGAAATTCTGAATTCGGACTTTGTCGGAGGCTCGCATGTCTATACATAACGGCTAATGTCCAGGCCGCCCGCTCCCTCCTAACGCGATGCGCATAACCTAAAGCAAACGAAGCGGAGGGGCAGGTGATCGGACGTGATCAAGTTCGAGCACATCATCAAGGTGCTGGCCGAGGACAAGGACATGAAGAAGATGTTCAAGGATATGGAACGGCTCGAGAAGGAAATGACATCGCTGCACAAAAGCATGAAGGCTTTGATCAACAAGCAGAAGCTTTCGTGAATGCAGGCGTTCTTCGCAGCGACTGACCGGATCCGGCCGATGAGCTTCGGTTGATGCCGGGGCAGTCCCGCGCGCCTGCTGCAGCTCAGGCCCGTTCCCAATCGGGCAGATCGGGAATGGGCCATACATAAGCTTCCTCTCCGTTTCGTTCGATCGGGAAGTGCGCCAGCTGGACGAATGGAGCAGAAACCGATAGGATAAAGATTGAAGTGCTTGCTCACCCTGCAACTTGCGGGCTGGAGCCGGGCATAACCAATGTACAAAGGGGAATGATTGCATATGCCATATCTGGCGAATACGAATCGATACGATACGATGCAATACCGCCGCACCGGCCACAGCGGTCTGAAGCTGCCCGCGGTCTCGCTTGGACTCTGGCATAACTTCGGCGGGGTTGACGTTTACGAACGCGCGCGCGAGCTGGTGCTCCGCGCCTTCGATCTCGGCATTACCCATCTGGATCTGGCTAACAACTACGGGCCGCCCCCAGGGAGCGCGGAAGAAAATTTCGGCCGCATGCTTCGCGAGGATCTGCGCCCTTACCGGGATGAGCTCATCATCTCTACCAAAGCAGGCTATCTCATGTGGCCGGGCCCTTATGGCGATTGGGGTTCCAAGAAGTATCTGGTCTCGAGCCTCGATCAAAGCCTGAAGCGGATGGGACTCGACTACGTCGATATTTTCTACCACCACCGTCCCGATCCGAACACGCCGCTGGAAGAAACGATGGCGGCGCTTGACCTGATCGTCCGTCAAGGCAAGGCGCTGTATGTGGGTCTCTCCAACTACAAGCCGCAGGAAACCCGTGAAGCCGCGGCGATTCTGAAGCGTCTGGGCACGCCCTGCCTCATTCATCAGCCAAGCTACTCCATGCTCAATCGCTGGATAGAGGACGGACTGCAGGACGTGCTGGATGAAGAGGGCATCGGCTCCATCGTGTTCTCGCCCCTGCAGAAGGGGATATTGACCGACCGTTACCTGAACGGAATCCCCAAGGACTCCCGTGCGGCCGGACAGAGCGTCTTCCTGAAGCCTGAGGATTTGACGGACGAGCTGCTTGCCAAGGTTGCCAAGCTTAACGAACTTGCTTCTGCCCGCGGACAGAAGCTGTCACAGATGGCCGTTGCCTGGATTCTCCGGGGCGGACGCGTGACATCGGCTCTGATCGGCGCCAGCAAAGTGAGTCAGATCGAGGATGCGGTCGGCGCGCTGGCGAACCTTGACTTCACCGATCAGGAGCTGGCCGATATCGAAGCGGTGCTTCAGAGCTAATAAGCTAAGTAGAGCGATCCTAAAGTAATAAATGGGGGTTACGGTTAACGGCATGTCCGTTACATGTTTCATCGAGCCCAAAACTGCTTCTAAGAGGCCGCCACGAGGCTGTCGATTCATTGTGGACGGCAGCGCAGTTAAGTAAAGGCTGATCGTAACGGACACCACAGTCGCTATTACACAAAAATGGGGCCTGTTCAAATTGTAACGGACACAGACGACCTTACTTACGTCAAAACCGCATAGAATGGGCAGAAATGCACCAAACAGCGTCATCTGAGTCCGTTAGATTTTCAATATCGCGAAAATGCTGCAAATAGAGACTCTGAGGTCCGTTAACGAAAGCAGAACGTTTCAACTCGGTTACTCACAATGAATCGACAACCTCCTCCATGTCCGTTAGCCGATCCCGATACCCATGCAGGTATCGGGGACAAGTAACCGTTGCTTTGGAAACGCGTTTTACTAGTGAACCATCGATATTCCGCCGGCCTGAGCCTTCACTCCGTTCGCCGGCTGGACAGCAAAACGAGCCCTGGAAGCCATTCCAAGGGCTCGTTTCGTTTGCTCATCTTTCCATTCTATAATCAGCGACTCGTCTCTTCCTCACTCACAACGCAACCGTCCCTGGATTCCACAAGCTTCACGGACACATCGTCCTCCTCCATCCGAAGCACGGTGAGGGTCTGGGTTCGTCCGTCCTTAAGCCTCACTTCCACGGTGTCGGCATCCGTTGCAGTCACGGCAGCGATCCGGCTCTCCGACTCGAACGGCTCCACGACCGTTGTAAACCTTCCCGTCCGCCCTCTCGTACGAACGCCATAGGTCATTCTCCGCTGCGCCTCGTCGCCCGGGAACGCATCGGCCCCGATCAGGCCGACGAACCTCACCGCGCCAAGCTCCGACACATCCAGCCGGATGATGCCTTCCCGTTCATGATCGGCGGGGCTTGTCGGGATCGCCCGGGCATACTCATTCCCCACAATCGTGACGCGCCCGCCCTCGTAATCCCTGCCGATGCCATGGCCCGGATCGATATTCTCGTAGTCCAGCGCGAGATTGCTGAGCTCCAGCCTCGTACCGTCCGCCGTCAAGAGATAAGCTTCTCCCCAGAACAAGCCCTGCTTGGTCCGCTGCGGGTACTTCTGCTCGTTATAAATCGGGTGGTTGGTCACCCGCAAAGTAAGCGTCCGGACTCCGTCCAGCGCGATGTCCACCTTTCCTTCACCCAGCAGCCAGGCGCCGAACTCCCCTTGCGCCCTTATCTCCCCGTCCGTCTCGACGCGGTAGGAGAGCGGTATCGTATACCCATGATACTCGGCCGCCCGGCCGATAACATGGGCAGCTTCTTGCGGCCAAGCCGTATGGACATCGAGCTTGAGCAGGCCAGGCTCATTATGCGCCGTCCGGTTGCCTCGCATATCCTCGCCCTCCTCCTCCCCGAAGACGGTCACGAAGCTTGCCACGGAGGAGCCTGACGCCTCATACCAGCTGCAATCCGTTATGAATTGGGCATCGGATAGCGAGTTTTCCGTCCATTGGCTCGTATGTCGGATATAGCGGACCGACTCCCCCTTCAAGCCCTGGAAGCCTTTGATCTGGAACAACCGGTCATATTGATGCTCCTTCTCCCCTTGCACGAAGTCGAACAGCACGACATAATCGTCGGTTACCGCCATTACCCGGCGCTGCCTAACCGGCTCCGTGAAGTCGGACAGCTCCCCATACGGCGGCGCATCGGGCACCTGGGGCAGCCAGCTTGCGTTCATCCGGCAGCGCTCCTCCAGCGTCTCCCCGTCTCGGTAGACCATCCCCCCATAGGGCGGATAAGACCATGGGGAGACCGTCTCGATGGCCGCGGCCTGGAGCGACTTGCCGCTATAGAACAGCAGCCGCCTGGAATCGCTCGGAACCTGCAGCTTTTCATCGACGACAACCATATTTTTAGTCATGGAATTTTGGACGTAGAACTTGTACATAAAATGCCCGTAGCCCCACCAGACATGCTCCGGATTATAAAAGCTGCGGCCGTAGCGCATCAGCGACAACAGCCCTGTCCGGTCGAAATGCCCGTGCGCATAACCGTGGGAGCCGTAGCGGATGACCGCCTGAATCTGCTCCTTCTGCTCCCTGCCCTCGGTCTGGCTCCGCAGCATGGCGATCCCGACATTGTCGGCATACGCGTTCCGGCTCACATAGGCGGATTCGACTTCCGGAAGCTCCCCGTGTCCGAAGATCGGATCGGCATGGCTGTTCTGCCGGATCACCGGAATATAAGCCGGGTCCTTGTAATAATGATAGGCCAGATCGAAGGTCGAGCCGAAGTGCACGCCCTCCAGTTTCCTCTCGTCCGAGTCGCTGATGCCGAACATCACCCCCCGATAATCGAGAAAGGGAATGGTGGCGTCGAACATATCCTTGATGCACACGTAGCCTTTCTGCCGTCCTCCCCACTTTTTGTTCACCATGCCGAATCTCACTTTCGCGTCAGCCCCGCCATAAGTGCTGTTCACTTCGTCGTTAAAGGGAATGCGGAAATGCGTATGCAGCAGGTTATAGCCGAAAGGAAGCAGCGCATGCGCGGTATGGATGTACATCGAGGATACCCAAGTGTTGTACCCGACCGAGCATTCATACCACCACCCGTCGCTGAACAGGCCGCATTTCAGCTGCTCGATCGAGCCCCCGATGCCGAAAACAAAGCGCTTTGCCCGCTCCATATCCTGCAGCGCCAGCGCGCAGTAAACGGCTCCGGTAATTTCCGAGAGCAGCCAGTTGGAGATATGACCCTGCTGCAGATGGTGGTCGAGAATATCCATGTAGATCCGGAAGGTACGCTCGACCGCCTGATGGTCTTCCGTCGTAAGTACGCCCGCGTTAAAAATGATGTCATAAGGAATCGCCAGGTGCTGGAAGAAATGCCCTTCCTGGACATAGCTCTGACTGCAGCCCTTCTTCTTCCGCGGATATCCGGTCGCCTCATCGCAGAAATGCCGCAGAAACCGGGCGACCTTCTCCGCATACTCCAACTCCCCGGTAAGCGCATAGGCGTAGGCCGCAGACATGATGTTATGCTCTTCATGGGTATCATAGCAGTAATCCCGCTCTCCGACCGGCACGGGCGGCCTGACTTCCCAGCCATCGGCGGCGGCCAGGATCGCCTCGAAGCCGGGCTTGAACTTCGGATAAGCGTCAATCTTCTCGCGGGTCTCCTTCCACTTCCGTTCATCGTGATAAATATACGGATGCGGAAGCGCCCGCAGCGTGATGCAGGCTGCTTGAACCGCGCAGTCGCTTCGTCCGTTCGGGATAAAGCTAAGAGCTGTCTCTTCATGTCCTCCGGCTACCATGCCGTCATGCACCTTCACGGTGACGGTGACCTCACGGCTTCCATCAGCTTCGAGAACAAAGCCCGCCGGATGAATAACCGGATGCAGCGATTCCCAGCCATAGATCCGGGGCTTTACATTCACATGCTGCTTGACCGGGGTGCAATTATGCACCGTCATCGTGTAGACGACCTCTTCGCCGAGCTCCCCCGCTTTCCCCAGAACATTCGTCTCTACATAGAGGACATCCCCTCTTTGCAGACTGGCGAAGGCCAGTTCCGCCTCCCCTTGCAGCTCAAAGCTCTTGAGGAGCCTCCAAATATTCCCTTTAGACCCTTCGATCTCGAAATCAGACAGCTTCAGCTTGACCTCGTGATCACCCGCCCCTGCCAAGGAGATCACGGCATCTACACTCCGGTTGTCGATAAAACGGGCTTTAACCCGAATATCCGCTGTCTCCTTCTGCAGTTGCAGACCAAGCCTCAAGCCGAACCAACCCATCGCATCCAGCGCGCCGTCATGACCACGCTCGAAGCCGATCGGGTACCAGCCTGCCGAGTTCTCTGGCTCCGGATACTCCAGCCTGAGTCCCTTCTGCAGCGAATAGCCGGCCCCCGACTTGTCACCATTTACGATCCATTCATCCAATAGATGGATTCCCGTTTTCATAAGCCATTCCTCCGTTGTTCTCTATTTTTCCGCAGCGGAAAAAACCGGTTGGAGCCTTCCTGCCTCCCCAACCGGTTGGATTCTAGCCGTTATTTGCCGCCTTTATCCAGATAAGCCTGCACCTGCTTCTGCAGCTCGGCCCGGATCTTATCCAGACCAAGCGGCTTCAGCTCGCTGTTGAGCTTCACAGCCTGTGCCTCCCAGTCCTTCATCTGCCCGGCCTTCAAAATTTGCACAAAAGGCTCTGCCTTCGAGTTGATATTGGCGAATTCGGATTTCACTTGGGTGTTGTCAAACGTAAATTTACCGAGAACTGCTGTATAGTACGTTTCCGGCTTCGCCGAGTACTCGTAGTATTTCTTTACATTCTCATCGAGATCGGATGCCAGACGAATCATGGACGGGTTCCAGGTCAGCTCGTAGCCAGGGAAGGTATAGTTTTTGGATTCATCCAGCAGCTTGATCTGGTTGTCGCCAACCGCCTCCCAGTGCTTGCCGGGAATTCCATGCTCGAACAGGTCATGGTTCTCGCGGCTGCTGAACAGCCAGTCGAAAAACTTCATCGTTCGGTCGACATTCTTGGAAGTGACCGGGATGGCGACCGAATTGTTGGCCTTGTAATTCGTGCTGATCGCCTTATCCTTCATATCGCGCATGTTGGCGCGGAAGACGAAAAATTCAAGATCTGCGCTCGGGATCGTTTCCTTGAGCTTCTTGCGGTCGGCCGCATATGTGGATAGCGTCCCGTGATAAGAAGCGGCTTTACCGGACATAAAGTACGCCTTCGAGTCCTTCTGGCTCAGCACATCCTTCTCCAGATATTTGCTCCAATCCGCCCACCGGTCATATTGGGCGAACGCCGTTTTCATCGAATTGAACGGAGCCGGCAGCTTGGCCCATTCCGAAGCCGGATCGCCCAATACGACGACATCCTTCACCGTCTTCAGATCATCCGAAAGATGGACGACATAGGGAATGCCGCTGATCAGGATGGGACGGACAGTATCCGTTTCCGGAGTGTCGCTGGCCAGAATATCCTGATACCCGCTTGCGCCTCTTAGCGCGAGCGGAGTTACCCCCTTCTCCTGCTCCAATACCTTGTCATAGAAAGCCTGCAGTTCCTCGTAGCTGCTGATCGGCTTCATTCCGTATTTTTCACGAAGATCCTTCCGCAGCATTACCACTTGGATATCATAGAAATATTGGGTGAACGGAATGGTATAGATATGTCCGTCATCCCATTTGTTCGATTCTACAAACTCCGGCGTGAACGCTTTCTTTAATCCCGGGTAAGCGTCATTGTTATAGTACTTATCCAGTTGGACATACGCTCCCTGCGGGATCAGCTCCTTCAGGTTCATGAAAGCGGCGTCAAAAACAAAATCCATTTCTTCGCCCGCCGCCATCATCAGCTTCACCTTCTGCTTATGATCGCCGCCCGGGTTCCATTGAATGTTGAGCTTGGTATTCAAGGTTCCCTGCGTACGCTTCTCAAATTCCTCCAGCACCACCGGCAGATCCTTCGGCTGATCGCCGAATAGCATCCCCTTTAAGGTAACCGGGAGCAGGCTTTTACCTGCGTCCCCTCCCGCTGCCGGAACCGCTTCCTCCTTGCCGCTAGTGCTGCATGCCACTGTGGTCCCCATAACGGCCAGGGCTAACATGGCTGTTGTCCATCGTTTTGCTTTCATAAATCGATTTCCTCCCTTTTTGTTTTCCTGTTTGTACCACATATATACCAAACCGCGAGAAGATGCGGATTCAGCCTTTGACCGAGCCTACCATCAGGCCCTTGACGAAATACTTTTGCAGGAACGGATACAAGAAAATGATCGGACCGATGGTCACAATGGTCGTCGCCAGACGGACGGACATCGCCGGTGGAATAAAGTTCGGGATGGACACATCCGCGGCCAGCTGGTTGACGTAATCCAGATTGTTCATGATGCGCTGGATCAAATATTGCAGCGGAAACAAATCCTTGTTGCTGATATACAGCAGGGCGTCAAACCATTTATTCCAGTAGCCGAGCGCGTAGAACAGACCGATCGTAGCGAGCGCAGGCAAAGAAACAGGCAAAATGATGCGAAATAAGATATAAGCATCGTTGGCTCCGTCGATTTTGGCCGACTCGGCCAGCGATTCGTCGATCGAAGCGAAGAAATTCCGCAGCAGAAACATATTCCAGGCGCTAATCATACTGGGAATGATCAGCACCCAGATCGAATCCTTCATGCCCAGGTACTTGGAGATCAGCAGGTAGCTGGCGACGAGCCCGCCATGAAACAGCATCGTAAAATACACATAAAAAGCGATGCTGTTCCGGTATTTCACTGATTTGACCGAGATGGCGTAGGAAAGGGCGCTCGTGAAAATCATGGACAGCGTCGTGCCGACCAATGTAATGAATATGGTAACGCCATAGGATTTGTAAATCGTATTGTCCTGGAAAATGAGCTTGTAGGCATCCAGACTGAATTCCTTAGGGAACAAGGTGTATCCGTCACGCAGCAGCGACGCTTCGCTCGAGAATGAGCTGGCAACGACCGCCCAGAACGGAATAAGGCAGTAGATCGAAAACACGGTCAGTATGAGATAGAACGAACCTTTCAACAGTTTGTCCGGCAAGCTTTCCCTGATCATGACAAGCTCCTTTCTAGTAGAGGTTGGCCGAGCCTAGAAGATGGCCGAGTCCGGCGCCGTTTTCCTCGCGATGTAATTGACCGTCAGGACGAGCAGGAACCCGACCAGCGATTGCAGGAAGCCGATAGCCGCCGACATGCTGATATCCCCCAGATCCAGCAGCGAGCGGAACACATAGGTGTCGATAACGTCAGTGGTCGGATACAGCGCCGGGTTGCGGCCGATGATCGCGTAGATGAGTCCGAAGTCGCCGTTAAAGATGCCCCCGACGGCCAGAATAGTAAGCAGGATAACCGTCGGCTTCAATAACGGAAGCGTGATAAACCGGATTTTCTGCCAGCGGCTTGCGCCGTCCATCGAGGCGGATTCATACACCTCCGGATTGATCCCCGCGATCGTGGCCATATAGACGATGGCGCCGAAGCCTGCGCCATGCCATATTTTCAGCAGCACCAGAATGGTCGGCCAATACTCAGGGGAGCTCAGGAAGGTGATCGGTTCCCAACCCAGCCCGGCTAAAAACTGGTTGATAAATCCTCCCTCCGTAGCGACGAAGGCTGTAATGAACATGGCTACGACAGTCCAGGACAGGAAATGCGGGAAGATCATGATGGACTGGGTGATCTTCTTGAACCATTTCCCGGTAAGCTCCGTCACCATGATGGCGATGGCTATGGAAGCAAGGGTGCCGAAGGTAATGAATAAGACGTTCAGATACACGGTATTGAACACAATTTTGATCCAGTCGCTGGACTTGAAGAAAAACTGGAAGTTTTTAAGTCCGACAAACTCACTGCCGGTAATTCCTTTCATGGCCTTAAAGTCCTGGAACGCAATGACGATCCCGCCCATCGGCAAATAAGCGAATACGAAAAACCACAGGACGCCGGGCAAGGCCAGCGCATATAAAAATTTGTTGCGTAGCAGCTCATGAATAAATGAACCGAAAGCCCCCCGCTGCTTCTTAACCGCCTTGTTCGCATACGGAGAGGACCCGATAACCGTATCCCTCAATTGTGTCTCCTCCTCAAGCTTTGGAATGTGCTGCTGCTCATGCCTAAACCTTATCCGACCTGCTGCCTGCGAAAAAGAGCATATTCCGTGCAAAAGCAACGTTTCGTACCGGATAAAAGCTATAAAAAATGACCAATTTCTTTATTTCGTGGCGATTCAGGCTTGCGAACCGCCCGTTTCATACGATTTCCGGTAGTGATCCGGCGTTTTACCGATATGCTTCTTGAAGGAAACATAGAAGTAATTCGTATTATCGAAGCCGACCATCTCCCCGATTCTGTTCGCCGGAAGATCAGTAGTCGTCAGCAGCTCCCTGGCTTTAGCAAACCGGTACTCGCTCAAATAGACCGTGATGGAGCTGCCGGTGATTTCCTTGAACACTTTTCTCATATAATTGGTCGATAACCCGCCCACTTCGACCAAGGTCTCCACCGTCAGATTGGAATCCACGTAGTGCTCATGGATATAGTGCTTAACCTTATCCACGATCAGCCGGTTTTTCTGGGAAGCTTGATGCTCCCGTAACGACATGGCCATTGCGCACAGCTCTTTGTACCACGCTTCGATCTGCTCCAGCGTCTCCCATTGATAAAGCTGCTGGCCGAGATATTCGATATCCAGCGGCATCTCGTCGCTCTCCGCGGCCATGGTCTTGGCTGCCCGGGCGGTGGCGATAAGCAGCTGGGTGAGCAGGAGCATCATTTCGTCATACGGGGCGTTGCTAAGCGCAGCCATATATTCCGTGATGACCGCTTCCGTCTTGTCCCTGTCCCCCAGCTTCAGCTGATCGATGATCTGCTTCTCCATCGTCAAATATTGAGCATCCGTAAGCGATTCTCTGGACTCCCTTACGTCAGCCTGGATCAAACATCCCTTGCCCAGGGCGATGCGGTACCGGGAGCCTGCATAAGCCGCATGCCAGGATTCGGAAATCCGCGGCATCCCGCTCACGGGAATGCCCATGGCAGCAGATACGGACAGCTTGAGAAACTGGGCGACATGCGCCTGAATATCCGCCAGCAGGTCGTGGATGTGCGGCATGAAAGCCTGCGCATCCTCCGGCAGATTCGCTATGAACGTGATCGCATCTCCCTCATCCTCGAAGCTGGCAACTTGTATCCCTCTGCTGCTTCCCAGCTCTTCCGCAATATTGGATATCGCATACTTCAGCAGAGAAATATCGGCTTGACTATAGAGCTCCGACAGCTCCTTGTACGCATCCAGACGAAACAGGCTTACGATAAATTGAGGGTGAGGGAAGCTGATCCCGGCATTCCCCAGCTTGCGCGCCATCTCCTGCTCGCCCGCCCAGCCCCCTCGGGTGAGCAACCTCAGTGCCTGAAGCCGCTCCGTCGATTGATAGCTGGCTACACTGAACTGGAGATCGTGAATTTTATTTTGCAGATAATGAAAGGTGCCGCTCAGCTTATCCATCTCCGAGACGGCCTCCTGCTCCCCGCTGTCGGGCGAGGATTTGCGGACATGGACGAGCAGACGCTGAATCGGACCGTAGATCATCCGGGTAAAAAAAGCGCCTGAGGCGGCGACGATGATCAGCATGATTGCCGTCACCCATAAGATGTAGCTCTTCATCTCGTTAACCTTGTCGAGGAGCAGGTCGTAATTGACGGTACCGATGAATATCCACCCCAGGCTCTCCGATTTAATATAAGACACGTGGGAGGTTTTGCCGTCGATGGTCGCCTGGAGATTCCCCTTTTGTTCTTTGGCTGCCAGAATTTCCTCCACATAGGGTTCATTCGATACATTCGTGTTGATTCTTTGGCCATCGGTATGGGAAATAATCGTTCCCTGGCTGTTCAGGATCATGGATTGGAAGGAGGCGCTGCCTACGCCATTCATAACGGTGCTCTGCAGCACATCCTGATCGAGATTCAGCACCATGGCGCCGCTCGTGGATTTCTCCTCCCGGACGTTCGAGTACAGGATGGAGATCAGATTCTGTTCGTACGTCCGTCCGTCGACTTGGAACTTGGCGTATCTGGGTATGAAAATACCGGCGTGATGCGGCTGCAGGCTGTCGAGCAGGCTTAACATGTTAGCGTCGTAAAACTCGCCGAAGGAACGAACGGTCGACAATGAGGAAAATACCAGCTTCTTCTTGGGATTGATCAGGTAAACCGAATGAACCAGCGGATTCGAGTTGGCCAGCTCGGTTAACCGGCTTCCGATCCGCCACATATCGAGGGTCGAAAATTCATCGCCGTAAAACCCGAGCTGGATGTCGGCCGTATGAAACGCGCTCGCATAATTGATGTAAGTGGAATTCAGCAAGATTTGCGCTGCGTTATAGGATTGCTCGATCGCCCGGTCCGTAGAGCTATTGATTTCAAGCGTCAGCTTGCTGGATACTTTATTCGTAATCATGAACGTCAGCGCCCCCAACACCAGCAGACCGACGAAGAGATAGGATAAAATAATACGGATCAAGAAGTTTTTTTTCAGTAGAAATGCCCGGATCGAACTCATGTGAATCCTCCTGTCTTCATAAATCAAACAAAACGTTACCTTAGTCATTGTCTACTACACGCCACGGTCTCGGGTACATCACATTCCCCTCACTATCATCGATCAAGCATCAGGGACAACTTTAAATTTTGAAGAATGGTTTGAAATGTAATCATAGCAAAGCCTGGTTCTCCTCTGTATGAAGGATTTTTAGACCGAACTGCGTTTTTTTAAGATAAACGCCAAAAAACCGTCCACCCTATCGTGAACGGAATTTTTGGCAACGGTTTCTATGCCGTTTTATTTATCCGGCAGTCCGGCTAGCAGCTTTCTTCCCTGATCACTTTCCCTTGCAGCATCTCCTGCACCCGAATGCCTACTCCGCTTCCGTCCCCGTCCAGGCCTTCGAGGAACCAATGCTGGACCCTTCCGTCTTTCAGCGTGACGGAAACCTTCTCGTAAGATGGGGCTTCTATCCGCTCGATAGCGGAGGCTCCCTCATGCAGCTCGAGTACCGTCAAGAAGCGGGCTTGCTTGCCTTCGGCGCGGAGACTGACTGTCTTCCTCCGGGCCGGCTCAAGGCCTAGCGGATAATCTCCCCCGATGACCGCTTCGAAGGCTGCCGCATCGACGCCCGTCAAGTCGACGATCGCTTCCGCATACCGTTCCTGATCCGTCGGTTCAAATGGCTCGGCTAGCGGGTAAAGCTCTCCCTGCAGATGAACGGGCCCTCCGTAGTAGTCCACGCCTACCCCATGTCCGCGGTCGACATTATCGTATCTTACCGGCAGAGCGGACAGAGGGAGCTTGCACCCATCCGCCAGCGTGATGTGGGGATCGCCCCAGAATATCGTTTTTTTGGCGCTTCCCTCCGTTTTGACGCGCAGCCTCAGCTCCTTCAAGCCATGAAGCGCAACACGGATGTGCCGCTTGCCGAGCGTCCATGCCCCGAACCGCCCTTCCTCCAGCACGTATCCGTCCCCCAGCACCTCATAGAACAGCCGCTTATTGACGCGATCCGCTTCCGGATACCAGCCGGTCATGATCCGCTGCTGCGGCGGCCATAGGGCATGCAGGTTCAGCTTCATGCTGCCCGGCTCGCTGTGCAGGCAGTGGCGCCCGTCCCGGTCGTCCCTCTCGCCATCGTAGTCGTGGGAGAAGCGGAGCAGAGCAGGAGCATCGCAGGCGTACCAATCGCAATCCGTAATAAACTGCCCGGCCCCGTAAGGGTCCTGGTTCATCTGCCCGCTATGTCCGAGATGCCGTTTCCCTGCCGCCTCCAAGTCCTCATAGCCTTGGAAATGGTACAGGCAGTCGAATTCATGATGCTGCTCGCCAGATAAAAAGTCAGCCACGACGATGTAATCATCGGTTACGGCGAGAAGCCTCCGCTGCAGAATGGGCTCGGAATATTCACCAATGTCCCCTTGGCTCCTCGGCTTGGCAGGAACAGGCATATCGCGTCCTTCCTGCCAGCTTCGTTCCTCGGGAAAGCTTTCGGGATACGGCGTCTGCCCCCCGTACGGCGGTTCGCTCCAGCGGGCTACCGTCTCCACGACGGATGCCTGAAGCAGCCGGCCCGCATGGAACAACAGGCTTCTCGAATCCTTCGGCTCCTGCATGCGTTGGTCCACGGCGACCATATTGTGAGCCAGAGACGTCTGGACCCACATCTTGAACATAAAGGAACTATAACCGTACCAGGAGGCCATCGGACTGAACGCGCTGCGTCCGTATCTGGACAAGGCTGCAAGCCCGGTACGATCAAAATGCCCGTGATAGCCGCCATGCGAGCCATACTTAAGCACAGCCTGGTACTGAGCTCCCCGAGCAGTCCCGGCCTTCTGGGAGCGCAGCACGGCCAGGCCGATATTGTCCGCCTTCGCCGATGGCAGGCCGGCAGGCTCCGGGGCCTGAGCAGGAAGCTCTCCCACCCCATAGAGAAGGTCGCGACGCTTATTATGGCCCGCTATAGCGGGAATATATCCGGGATCTCTCCAGACATAGTAAGCGAGATCGAACAGATGAACGATATCCTTGTCCGTAGAATCGTTTGTCCCGAACAGAATGCCCCGGTAATCGACAAACGGCAGAATCGCGTCCCACAAGTCCTTTACCGTCCGGAAGTTCCGGCGGACGGGACCGAACTTTTCGAAGGACATGCCGAGAAACGGCTTTTCCCGGGGCATCGACCATGGAGAGAGCATCGCGTTGCGGCAGTAAGAAGGAGGTACATGCCGGTTTTTCAGGTTAAGCCCCCACGGCTCGCAGGCATGCGCCAGGCGGGTAAACATGTCCGCGAACAAAAGCACGTAGTTCGTCGCTCCTTCGAAGTACCAGCCATCGTCCATGACGCCCGTCGCCACCATGTCGGCAAAGCCGCCCGGCCCCTCGAGAAACCGCTGCATCCAGTGCATATCCTGGATCGCCAGGCTGCACAGCAGCGCCCCGACCATACCGCCGGACGGAATATTATTCGTATCGCCATCCGTAATCTTCCAATCGGCCTTCTCCAGAAACAGCCGGAAGGCCGCTTCGATCCGGATATGATCCTCTTCCTCCCAGCCGTCCGCATCGCGCACCAGATCGTATACGGAAGCCGCGTCCAGCATGAACTCGCCCTCATGAATGAACTCGCCCGAGCATACTTTGACGGCCCTTGGGGTGCGCACTTCCCTTTCTTCCCGAGAAGCATAAATATGCAGAACAGGGGCGTCTGTGGCCGGATACCCCGCTGCCGGGTCTGCGAACCTGCGGTAAAATAAGATCACCTTGTCCAGCAGGTCCTTCCGTCCGGTGAGCTTCCACGCTACGCCGGCCGCATGCAAATAAAACCGTTGCCCCAGCTCGAACGCATAGGCTGCGCCCGGGCCCTGCGCCTGGGGAACCGACCATTCCTCGGCTTTCTTGATATAAGCGTCTAATTTTTCTCTAGCCCATTCATATTTCGCCAGCTTCGATCTGACCTCATCCCAGCCAGTCTCCGTATGGAGGATGTAAGGACGCGGAAGCTTTCTCACCGTATACAGGTCGAGCTTCCGGGCTCGGCCCGCGTCTCCGTTCGGCACAGCCTTCACGGTATGCTTCTCATACCCGCCGGGAGCGATGCCTTCATGGACGGACGCCGTCAAGGTAACGGCCCTTGTCTCCCCCGGCTTCAGAAGCAGCCGGTCCGGCTCCAACCGGCAGTCCATGGATTCAAACCCGTACGCCTCCAGGCTGAGTACAACCGCCTGCTCTTCCTTCCCTTCGTTGCTGACTAGCAGCTCGTAGGCGACCGTTTCTCCCGGCTCGGCCGACCGGGACCGTATGGCGGCATACAAGTCCAGCTGTCCCTTCTTAGCCAGCGCGAAGGAGCGGACAGGGATTTCCTCCTGACCGTCTCCGTCCCATACCGTCACCTCGACGCCCACCCTTTGGACCATTCGCCAATAGGCAGACGTCAGCCGCATAGAGTCGAACTGCTCCAACAGCACCTCGACAGGCGTCCAGCCCGTCCCGGCTACCGCGATGGTCGCCGTGGCGCATGGCAAATATTCCGGCCTGCCGATAGCAAGCGGATATATGCGAAAGGTCATCTGGAGCGTTTGTCCCTCCGGTATGCGCACTTCCAGACGGATAGACTCGCGACTCCTCCAGTCCTCGGCCCGATCATACTCAAACACCGCTTCTGTTCCCGCAGGAATGACGGCTGGCTCTGCGCCCTCCACCGGGTTACCGGCAGCCGCAAGCAGTCCCTTCCAGCAAGCAAGGTTTTCGATTGCATTCATCGCCTTCTCATCCCCTTCCCTTCTCCCATCACATGTGAAGTCGGTTCGAGTATAACCCGCAGCCGGGCGGCGGGGACACATTAAAAACTAAAGATATGTTCGATATGTAACGCTATCGGCACGCCAATAGACCTCCGCCTGTGAGCCGAGGTCCTGCCAGCTTGTTCCCTTCATCTGCGTGCATCCGGCCGGGGCCCCAAAACAAAAAAGCGGAACCCATTGTCTAATGCGCTCATGCCGCTGCCTCTTCCGAGGCCATGATACGCGATAGATCATCGCAGTTCCGCTATTTATTTCTAACCTATTCGTCCCTCTTGCTTACCTCTGCCTCTGCCCCGAAGCAAACAGCGCAAGCTTCGCAAACATATCCTCCAGCGTAAATCTCGCATCCACGTCATGATAGACCCGGATCAGCCGTTCGTTCTGATGGTGCACATAATGCATATCCGGCGTAATACGCGGAGCCGGCTTTAGCTCGTAATCATAGGGCTGCTCGTCAAGCAGCAGGCTTACGACCGGGGAGTCCCCCAGGGACCACATCTCCCCCTTGGGAAATCTGCCGGGCGAACGGCCGAGTCTATCGTTGAGCTCGATCATCTGAGTGAACAAATACTCGCCCAGTTCACCGCAAGGCTTCACCTTCAGCGCCAGCTCGGCCAGGCTGACGCGGATTTTGCTGTACACATTGCGCGGCACCTGCCACAGCGGGATCGGCGACGCCATCACCGCGTTGGCGGCATGAATGTCGTTCATCAGGTTATACTCCCACTCGCCCTTCGGCCATGCCCCTCCCCCGATCCAGATCGCAGTCAGCTTATCGGCAATGGCAGGCTCGGCCAAGTAAGCGCTGGCCAGGTCCGTCAGCGGCCCCAGGAAAACGACATACAGCGGAAGCGGATCGTCCGACATCGCCTCCCGGATGATCAGCTGAGCGCCTTCCGATAGGACGGGCGTCTGCTCATCCGGCATGCTGGAGGTCGCCCCCTTCAGCAGCGGAACCTGCCCGGCTTCGCCCATCAGCGACAGCACGCGCTCGCACTCCTCGAAGCTGGCCAGCATGGAATCCGCCACCCGCTCGGTGCCGAAATGCGCGGCGACAATTCCCTTCATTTGGAAGCGCGGGGTCAGCAGAGCATGCGCGATGGCGAATTGATCATCCGCTTCATTTTTGGCATCCGTATTCATGATTACTCGAATCTGCCGGCCAGACGGCACCTCAAATGGCATGTAGGTCGTTCTCATCTCCATTATCCCCCTTGTAAGAGCAACCGTCAGCTCTCCTTGTCGTTACCGCGTCTGCTTCTGGATTAGTTACTGTGCACCGCTTCGGTATTATGCAGCACGGATGCAACTGCACGCCGCCACCCGAGGCAGTAGGCCTCCCGGATTTCCGTCTCCATGACAGGCTCATAAGGACAATACGACGTATGCAGCGCTTCGATCTCGTCGGTCGACGACCAGAAGCCCGCGCCTAGACCGCCCATGTAGACGGCTCCCATCGCCGATAACTCGGCCACGTCGGATTTGACCACCCTGCGGGACAACAGATCCGCCTGAAACTGCATCAGCACCTCATTGCCGCTGGCGCCCCCGTCCGCCCGCAGCTCTTGCAGCGGTACGCCGGACTCGGCTTCGATCAGCTGCACGGCATCGAGCACCTGATAGGCGATGCTCTCAAGAGCGGCGCGAATGATATGCGCCTTGCCCGTCCCGCGATTCATGCCTGTAATCGAGGCTCGCGCGTCCGGGCTCCAATATGGCGCCCCCAGCCCGACGAAAGCCGGCACCAGCACGACTCCCTGGCTGTCCTTCGCCTGCGCCAGCAGCCGGTCCATCTCCTCGTAAGTCTGGAACAAGCCCAGATTGTCGCGGACCCACTTGATGCAATCCCCGGAGGTGCGGATAATCGCCTCAAGCGCATATGTCACTTGCCCCTGGGCCGCCCATGCGATAGCGGTGACGAGCCCCTTGTCCGAGGAGGTCGGCTGATCGCCGATATTCATCATGACGGACGTCCCTGTCCCATAGGTGGCTTTAGCCATCCCGGGCTGAAAGCACTGATTGCCGTAAAGCGCCGCCTGCGAGTCGCCGATCACTCCGGTTATCGGGATCCTGGCGCCGCCGAGCAGCTCAGGGTCTGAGGTATGCCCGAAGCTGGCATCGCAGAACCTTACTTCAGGCAGCAGCGAGGAGGGAACACCGAACAGCTCGCACAGCTCCTGATCCCAGCTCAGCGTATGAATATTATATAAGGAGGTACGGCTTGCATTCGTATAGTCGGTAGCATGGATGCTTCCGCTCGTCAGCTTCCAGAGCAGCCAGCTGTCGATCGTACCTGCTAGGAGGTGGCCTTCGGCCAGCTTTTCCTGAGCATCCGGCGCATGCTTCAGCATCCAGCTCCATTTGGCCGCAGAGAAATACGGGTCGAGCCTCAGTCCCGTTTTGGCTTGAACGTTCCCTTCCCAGCCCGCTTCCCTTAAGCTCTCGCAGGCCTCCGAGGTGCGTTGGCACTGCCAGACGATAGCCTTATACACAGGAAGGCCGGTCACACGGTCCCACATCACGGCCGTCTCGCGCTGATTGGTCAGCGCAAGCGCCGCCAGCTCGCCGGGCTCCGCTCCAGCCGAGCGGAGCGCCTGAGCGGCTGTTCGCTTCACGGCATCGTAAATCTCCATAGGGTCATGCTCGACCCAGCCGGGCTGCGGGTAATGCTGGGCATGCTCGGCCGCTCCCCGGCCGATGACCGTTCCTGCCCGATCGACGACCAGCGCCTTCGTCCCGGAGGTGCTTTGATCGATGACGAGCATATACCGTTTCTCCATCGCGTCCCCCTACCGGCCCAGCAGCTCAAGCCCGAGCCGCTTGATGTTGTCCGCCGTCAGGCCATAGTGGCGGAACACCTCCGCGGTCTTGCCCGCGATGGCCGGCTCATCCGGTATGCCGAGAATCCGCATCGGCACCGGCTTGTGCTGAACGACTACCTCGGCGACCGCCGCCCCAAGTCCCCCATGGATGCTGTGCTCCTCGACCGTGATGATAGCCCGCGTCTCGCTCGCCGCACGTCTTATCGCTTCTTCATCGAGCGGCTTGATCGTATGCATGTTCAATACCCGGGCGGACAAGCCGGCCGACTTTAACGCCTCGTGAGCGTCCAGCGCGACCCGTACCGTCTCACCCGATGCTATAATCGTCAGATCGGCTCCATCGCGCATAGTGACCGCCTTGCCGATCACGAATTCGTAATCATCCGACTCGTATACATCCTCGACCGGATTACGGCCGATCCGGATATAGACGCCGCCCGTATATCCTACCAGCGCTTCCGTCATCCGCTTCGTCTCGTGACGGTCGGCCGGCATCATGACGGCCAGCCCCGGGATCGCCCGCGTCACGGCCAAATCCTGAACGGAGTGATGCGACATGCCTAACGCTCCGTAGCTGACTCCTCCGCTGATGCCGACAAGCTTCACGTTGGTCGCGGAATACGCTACGTCTACCTTGATCTGCTCGATGCTGCGCATACTGAGGAAGCAGGCCGGCGAGGTGACGAAAGGCTTCTTCCCGCTATGTGCCAGCCCCGCCGAGATCCCGACGATATTCTGCTCGGCGATGCCGACTTCGACGAACTGCTCCGGGTAGGCCTTCGCGAAGGGTGCCATTGCCGCCGACCCGCGGGAGTCGCTGGCCAGCACCATAATATCGCGGTCGGTCTTCGCAAGCTCCAGCAGCGTTTCGCAGATGACCTGCCGGTTAGGTATTTTATTCATAGCTGACTCACCGGTCCTTCCTGTTGATAGGCCGCCAGCTTTGCAGACAGCTCCGCCAGCGCCTTCTCCAACTCTTCGTCACTCGGAACATGATGATGCCAATGAGGCACATGTTCAGCAAATGACACGCCCTTGCCCTTAACCGTGCTCGCCATGATCAGCGTAGGCTTGCCGGCAACGGCGGGCGCCGCTTCCAATGCCTCGACGAGCTGCGCGATGTCATTGCCGTCCACGCTGACGACATGCCAGCCGAAGGCGGCCCATTTGTCCTCAAGCGGCTCAAGTCCCATCACATCCTCCGTCGTTCCGCTGATCTGCAGCCGGTTCCGGTCGATAATGCCCACCAGGTTATCCAGCTTGTAGTGGGCTCCGGCCATCGCTGCCTCCCACACCGACCCTTCCGCCTGCTCTCCGTCGCCCATCAGGCAGAACGCGCGATACCCTTTACCGTCCCGCTTGGACGCAAGCGCTATGCCGACGGCTACCGCCAGACCGTGGCCGAGAGCGCCGGTATTCATTTCGACGCCGGGCACCTTGTTGTTCGGATGGCCGATCAGCTTCGTGCCGAACTGGCTGAAAGTAGCCAGCTCCTCCTTCGGGAAAAAGCCGCGGTCCGCCAGGATCGCCCATAACGATTCTACGGAATGGCCTTTGCTTAATACAAACCGATCCCGGTCCTCCGACTTCGGATTTTGAGGATCAATGTTCATAACGCGGTAGTAGAGGGCTGTTAAAATGTCCGTATTGCTAAGGGAGCCTCCGGTGTGGCCGGTCTTGGCTCTGTGAATCATGCGCAGCAGCTCCATCCGGATCTCAACGGCTTTCGCTTGAAGTGCTTTGATCTCCATAAGTCCTCCTTGTGATTACAGGCCCTTGCCTCTGAGCCAGGCCTGAATTTCGCTTTCTGTCGGATCTACCGGATCCGGTGTCAGCCCCGGGATATATTGACAGGCCTCGTATAAAGCCGGTATGACGTTGGCATGGATGCCTACAGAATGATGAACATACGGGCCTTTCACCAGCTTCTCTTCCCACAGCGGCCAATCGTTCACTTCCACCCACACGTAGGAGCCGCGGGTATATGGCCCGGGGATGCCTTTGGCCCGGCCCAGGAACAACTGATAGTCCCCATGATCCCCGTCGAAACGGGCCAGTGTCATGCTCCCGCCCCGGATCTCGCCCTCATGCGTACCCGGGGAGTGGTCGTCGAACAAGAAATGCTTGCGCAGCTTCGGCTTGTTCTCTATCGTCAGCGACACCGGAAAGTTGCCGCAGTGGAACAGCAATTCGCCATTGGCATTCTCGGGATGGCGCACCGTCAAGTCTGCGAAGAAGGTCGGCGCCTGATTCATCGCAGCCGCCTGCACCATCACGGAGGTGATCGCGCCGTGAATATCCGTCTCGCACGTAACCGGGATCTGCTCGTCGGTCAGGATCGCGTTCGCGAGACAGGGCATGATCCCCATAGCGTCCTGCAGCGACGACCAGCACTGAATGGCGATCGCCGAGCTGCCGGTCTGCAGCGCATACTGCTTCATCGCTACCTTAAGGGAGGCGATGCGACGGACGTCAGCTTCCGTCACCTCGGACCAATCCAGCTTGGCCTTGATGTAATCGATCGCTTCGGCCAGCTCCGAGGAGCTGCCCTTCTCGATCCTTGCGGAAGCGCGCTGAATATCCACGAGCGTGATCGGGTGGACCTCGATGCCGAAGCGTTCGAGCAGTTCCCCTTCATTGCATATCATCGTCCAGAACGACGCGGGGCGCGGCCCGATCTGCAGAATGCGAAGTCCGCGGAACTGACGGACGACATTCGCCGCCGCGATGAAATTGGTAAACCCTCTTTCGAATACCGGATCATTCACCCGGGTATTCGTAACATAAGTGAACGGCACGTTGAACCGGCGCAGCACCTTGCCTGTAGCGAACAACCCGCACTGGGTATCGCGGAGGCGCATGCCGTCCTCAAGGGGAGCCTCATCCCGCGGTCCCCACAGCAGCACCGGCTTCCCTAATGCCTTGCCCACCCGGGCTACGGTATCCTCCGTTCCGAAATTACAGTGCGGGAAGAAAACCGCATCCACCTTCTCCTGCCTGAACCGGTCAATGATCAGATCGGCATTGATATTGTCGTCATACAGCAATCCTTCGGAGTTGATCCCCTCCAGATCCACGATCTCAATATCTGGGCCGAAGCTTTCGATCTTCTCCTTGATCAGGACCTTGTACTTAAAGGCATCCTCTGCGCTGAATACAAAGCGGCGTGTAGGCGCGTAGCCAAGCTTTAATTTTTTCATTCAACAACCCTCCGCATGAATTTTAGTTAAACTAAAATAAACTAAACTTTAATAAACTATAAATAATATAATCATATGTAATCGGCGTTAAATCCATGTTAACACGGTAAATTTAGCTCGTCAACGGATTGTTAAGCTATTTTTTAGTTATTTTCAGCTAAAATTGTAGGTCGATTCATTCCTTATCTTGCATTAACTTCTTTAAAGTTATAAACTAAACTCACTAAACATAAGAAAATCGAAGATGGAGGACCCTCCGCCTATGAAGATGGAAGATATTGCAAGACTTGCGGGCGTATCGAAGGCAGCGGTCTCGCTCGCCTTAAACGGCAAGCCCGGGATCAGCAGCGAGACTCGAGAGCGTATCCTGCAGCTCTCCAAGGAGAGCGGTTATTTACCGAAGACGAAAATGCCTGCTCCCGATAGCCCGTTGAAATCTTTATCGTTTCTCGTGTTCACGAATTCGGGGATTGTGCTTGAGGAGTATTACCAGCAGCCTTTTTTTCGAGAGCTTATTCATGATATCGAGGACCGCTGCCGGACCAAGGGCTATGCTCTGCGTTTCACCACGGTCGACATGGGCTTCTATGACCGGGATATCCGCGCGGCGGCCGAGGACAAGCGAAGCGAAGGCGTCATCGTGCTTGGCACCAATCTGGGGCAAGACGAGATCAGAGATATCGCGGGAAAAATCGGTCCGCATCTGGTCGTGCTGGACACGTGCTTCGAAACGCTGCCCGTTCATTTTGTGGGCATCAACAACTATATGGGGGCTTATCAAGCGGGGCGCCATATTTGCCAGCTCGGACACCGGGAGATCGGCTATATTGCTTCAAATGTGCGCATTCATAATTTCGATGAGCGCAAGGAAGGCTTCTCGGCCGCTCTGCTCGCAAGCGGATTGGAGGTTGCAGAGCCGCTATGCTTCTCGGCCGCTCCAACCATGCTCTCTTCCCGGGACGAGCTGAAGGCTCAGTTTGAAGCCCTTCTAAGTGAAGGCAGACGTCTGCCCACCGCTATTTTCTGCGAGTGCGATTACATCGCTATCAGCGCTGTGAAGACGCTGACCGAGCTTGGCATCAGCGTTCCGGAGCAGGTCACCGTCGTCGGCTTCGATAATATTTCGGAATCACGTATCGTCTCGCCAGAGCTGACCACCGTCCATGTCGAGAAAAAAAGAATGGCGCAGCTCGCCGTCGATCTTCTGGTGGAGTCCATGGAGTCAGGGGAACTGGCCAAAACCAAAATTCGGGTGGACACCCGATTCATCGAGCGGATGTCCTCGGGCTCCCCTGCTGAATAAGAAGCAGGGACCCGTTCCCGCAACCAACAAAAAAAGCCGCGCCAGCTCTGTTCGTACAGAGTGACGCGGCTTTCGCTATTGCAGCCGCAGCCCGTTTTGGATGAACGGCTCCGGCCTATTATATTTATTTAAACACCTTGAGACGCTCTTCCACCGGCTTGAATTCTTTATCTCCAGGCGCAGCCGTTGGCTTGCCGAACACAAGCTGAGCGACCAGAGACCAGTTCTCGGGAAGCTTCCACTCGGATTTGACTTGCTCGTCAATCAGCGGGTTGTAGTGCTGCAGGTTCGCTCCGAGGCCTTCCGCCTCAAGCGCCGTCCAGATGACAAACTGATGCATAGCGCTGGTGTGCTGGGACCATACAGGGAAGCGGTCCTGATAAGCTGCGAAAGCCGCCTGCAGCCCCTGGATTACGGACTCATCCTCGAAGAACAGCACAGTACCGTAAGCGCCGCGGAAACCGTCCATTTTTTGCTGAGTGGACTCGAATTGGTCGGCAGGCACGATCGCCTTGAGCGTAGAGGTCGTGATATCCCACAGCTTGTTATGCTGTTCGCCGAGAAGCAGGACAAGACGCGTGCTTTGCGAGTTGAACGCCGACGGAGTATGCTTGACCGCTTCCGCTACGATTTCCTGAATTCTTTCATCGGAGATCGTAGATTCCTTACCCAGTGTATACACGCTGCGTCTGCCTTTAACCGCTGTCCAGAAATCAGTAGCCATGTTTGTATTCCTCCATTTTGGTAGATTGTGCTTCCGAAACCATTATAGCCAAGTCGCTATAAAAAATAAAGTAAAATATTTTTTAAAACCTACTAACTAAATCAGAAGAACGACATAAGCCCTCTCAACCTAAGCCTGCCGGCTAACGCTTGGGGATCATGGGTCACCTCCGAACAAGACCAAAGTCCAGCCTTCAACTCAACCATTGACCGTTATGGTATTCCCATATATTAGCTACACTATGTAAAGTGAATTGAAACACCGAAACGGTTATGAGGAGCAATGAATATGGAATGGATCACCGCACTTTCCGAGCAGTATGGATACTTGATCTTGTTTATGGGCTTGTTCGCCGAATCGCTTGCCCTTCCCTTCCCCGGTGAGCTCGCGATGGCGGTTTTCGGACATTTGGCCGCCTCTGGCCGTCTCTCCCTGCCGCTGGTCATGCTTTACTCGTATGGAGGCGCGCTTGCCGGAACGGTGCTTACGTATTTCCTGGGCTACAGACTCGGAACGCCTTTCTTCGAAAGATACGGCAGGTTCTTCCTGCTCAATGCGGAGCGGATCGTCAAAATCTCGAATTGGTTTGCCAAATATGGCGATAAGCTGATCCTGGTCAGCTACTTTGTACCGGGTCTGCGGCATTTTACCGGCTATGTGTCGGGAATGCTGAGGGTTCGCTTGACCACGCTTCTTCTCTATAACGGCTTGGGAGGCGCCCTCTGGGTCACTCTCTATGTGATGATCGGCAAGCTGTTCGGCCACCGGATCGCCGAGCTGCTCCATACGATATCCCAATATTCCGCCTTGGCTATCACATTACTTGCGGTTATAGGTACCGCCGCGGTCATGATCAAGCACAAAAAAGCAGCCATCACCAAATGGTTAGGCCGCCATCTGTAAAGCCGAATTCCTTGGTACGTTTGCAAAAAAGTTGATTTTCCCTTAAGATGGGAACTGATGTTCCAGTCTGTTCCGGGAGGTATCGACAGCTTTGCTTCAACCGACACATGGAGCTGCAGGCGTACTTGCAGCCGAACTCGTACTTTTGCAATATAATGTCTCTTTATTGTCCTGGGAAGCCGCCGCCGGCGTTCTGATCGGCTGCGTGGCCGGCCCATTGGCCGATATCGACAAGCAGGGCTCCATCATGGCGAAAATCTTTTTTCCCGTATCCGCCCTGCTTCGTCTGTTGAAAATCAAGCACCGCACCTTCACGCATTCGCTGGCTTTCCTGCTTGTGCTCGGGGTGCTCGCTATTCCCATGCCCCCGCTTTATTACTGGATTTTCCTGGCTGCCTACGCCTCCCATCCGTTGATCGATCTTTTCAACGAACAAGGCGTGCGACTGCTCTGGCCATTGAAGCTCAAGATCCGGCTTCTCCCCCGCATGATCGCGGTAGACACCGGCTCGACCGCTGAAATGATATTCCGCTGGCTGCTCATAGCAGCATGTGTCTGGCTGCTGCTGCTGGATGCGGGATTTGCTGCCTTCACCTTCTAAGATGGACAGTTCCTGCCAGCAGGGCACATACCGCAAACCCTCCCGCGAAGCCTCCGGCATGCGCATACAGATCGACATGAGGGATAATGACGGAATACACTAGACCAACGATGACAATCGTCCTGACCGTTTGCTTCGTCTGATAGTCGATCAGATCCTTGCGGAAGATCGAGAGGAACAAGTAAGCGGCATATACGCCGTAGATCGCCCCGGATGCGCCGGCTCCGATATACGGGCCGGTCTGCAGCCAGGCGCTGACGACATTGCCTGCAATACCGCTCAGCACATAGAGCGATACATATCTCCAGGAGCCAAGCAATCGTTCCAGCGGCGCGGCGAATACATACATCGCGAAGCTGTTGAACAGCAGATGGTCAAAGCCGATATGCAGAAATATGGCCGTGACGTACCGCCACAGCTCCGGCTGCAGGCCCGGAGCCCCGTACATGGCGCCGAACCCCAGCAGCGTCGCGTTATCGCGCGAAGACCCGTACCCTTCCATCGCCAGCCATACGATCAATTGAATGACGATCAGGGACGAAGTGACCGGATACAGCTTGACGTATTGCTTCAGACTCTCTCGCCTGACGAACATTTCATCCCTCCTTTTGCCTCGGTTTTATAACTCCATTATAACGTCCATACATGCCCAATATCTATGCCACTCCTACGGATGCTGCCCCAAGGGCTCATCCCTCCTCTTCCTTCCGCTGCCGACAACGTGAAGAGCGCGGCATCGTCTTCATCTTTTCCGAGTGAATGTTTACGGAATGAACAGGTTACATTAATATTCGTTATTCTCAAGAGCCAAACGGGCTTTATAACGATATTTTGTTTCCACTCAACTTAAAGAAGGTGAACATGAATGCCCCAAACCGATATAAATGGATACAGCATGCATTACATTGATCACGGGAAAGGAACAGCGATCCTATTCATCCATCCTCCGGTGCTGACAAGCCTGAATTTTCAATATCAGATCCAGAAATTGTCGGAGAATTTTCGAACGGTCGCTTTTGATATCCGGGGCCACGGTCGAAGCGAGCCTTCCGGGGAAGAAATCACTTATCCGTTACTAGTCGAAGATATGAAACAGTTGATGGATCAGTTGAAGATCGAAAAAGCTTTTTTTATCGGTTACTCAACTGGCGGCTCGGTTGTGCTCGAGTTTCTTTTGACATACCCCGATCGGGCGCTGGGCGGTATTGTCATCGGCGGGATGTCGGAGGTTAGCGACAAGAGGTTGAGAAACAAAATATCGATTGGCCGCATCTTCTCCCAAATGGGCGCGGTCGGTACCCTTGCGCTCTCCGTTGCCTGGTCGCAAGCCAACAGGAAGATGTCCTTGTTTCGGAAATTGTTTAACGATGCCAAAAAAGGGAACGCCAAAAACGTTGAGCAATACTATCACTATAGCTTGCATTATAACTGCACGGCAAAGCTGGGTAATATATACCATCCCGTCTTACTGGTTTATGGGGAGAAGGATACGCTTTTTCATCCATACGCCAATCTGCTGCATCAACGATTGCCTATGAGCGAGCTGGTTTTCATCAAAAACACCAAGCATCAAATACCTACAAAAGCAGCAGGTAAGTTGAATAAACTGATCAACCAATTTATTCGCTCAAGGCACTCAACGGAATGAACTCCGTTCGGCACCTGGGCGTTTTTTTGTATTTTCGGTGATACCACTTGATTTCGATGGATTTATCCCCTATTGGGCACTATAATGAATAATGTCGTTTTTTATCGAATTATGTAGATTTTAAGGGAGAGACATCCTATGCAGCGCGTACCTTTTAGTAACACTTTGACCATCGGACTCATGCTATTCGCCCTGTTCTTCGGAGCGGGAAATCTCGTATTCCCGGCGATGATGGGCCAAAACGCTGGCGATCAGTATTGGCTAGCCAATCTAGGCTTTCTGACCACAGGGGTCGGCTTGCCCTTGCTTGGAACGTTGGCGCTCGGATTTTCCGGTTCGAAGGATTTGCTTACCTTGATTAACCGCGTGCATCCTTGGTTCGCCTTCGGCTACACCACTTTGCTTTACTTAACGATCGGGCCGTTGTTTGCGATGCCGAGAACCGGCAGCGTTTCATATGAAATCGGTATAAAGCCCTTTGTCCAAATGGAGCATGATCCGCTAGGATTGGCAGTCTTTACCGTACTATTTTTCGGGGTGACCCTGCTCCTATCGATTAACCCGGCGAGAATGGTTGATATTGTAGGAAAAATACTGACCCCCATCTTGATCGCCTGTATCGCCTTGTTGGCCATAGCATCCATTATGGCACCCCTAGGCGAGCCTCAAGCGCCGGATGCCGGTTATGCCTCCCAAGGCTTCTTTACCGGATTTCAAGAGGGATATTTGACTATGGATGCGCTCGCAGCTTTCGTCTTCGGCATTATCGTCATAGACGCTATTCGAGCGAAAGGGGTCACTGAACGTAAGAGCATTCTGACCGTCTGCTTCCAGGCGGCCATGATTGCCGCGGCGGCGCTTGCCATTATTTACACCTCCTTGACTTATATCGGAGCAAGCAGCGTATCCGCCTTCGGTACTCTGGGCAATGGCGGCGAGGTGCTGAACTTGGTGGCCAGCCATTATTTCGGTACGCTCGGCGGATTGGTACTCGGCATCATCGTGCTGCTGGCCTGTCTGACTACTAACATCGGCCTGACCACCGCCTGCAGCAGCTATTTTCACAAGATCATTCCCGGCATCTCGTATAAAAGGTTCTGCATCGTCTTGAGTGTGGTCAGCGCCCTGCTGGCCAATATTGGCCTAGAGCAATTAATCCGCTTTTCCGTGCCTGTTCTGACGATCTTATATCCGCTTGCTATCATGCTTATCTTTCTGACATTCTTTCATGATGTATTCAAAGGCAAGCGCAACGTATACGGAGTTAGCCTGCTGTTGACGTTTCTCTTCAGCCTGGTCGACGGCCTGGAGGATACGCCGCTGCGTATCGAACAGCTCGACCGCTGGTTTAACCAGTACTTACCTTTGTATTCTATCGGACTGGGCTGGCTGATTCCCGCCTGCGCGGGAGTGCTGATTGGGCTTCTGCTGCCGGAGCGACAGAAGGGACGACACTAGAATTTTGAAAATTTGCTGGACGCACAGAAATTTACTGGACCATTGACAGGTATTAACTGGAAACGATATACTTCATCCATGAGTGATACCGCGAAGGAAAACCTATCGCCTCTTTGCAGGCAATAGGTTTTTTATTTTTCTTTTGAGCCTATTACTTCGATATCCATGCTATCAAGCCCTTTATGGAGAACAATGGATTTGAAACCATTGATTTGATTGGTTCTTCTAGTGTCGGCGGGTTGATAAGTAAGGAACAAAGGCTGTCATGGGAAGAAAAAGGTGAGTCGCAGATGCTGATGAGCTTACTTATTGAACTCGCTAAGGACCCTTCTGTCTTGGGGATCTCATCTCATTTGTTGTATATCGGCAGAAGGAAATAATCGAAAACTGCTGCTTTTATTTATGTTAAACGGCCGTTGTAACAAATCGCCCATGAAATCGATCGAAAAAACCTATGATGTTGCAGTTATTGGCGGCGGGCTTTCCGGACTGACAGCATCTATCTATCTGGCCAAAGCAGGTCTCTATCCGTTCTTTATAGTAGAAAAGATGAATCAGCTTGGAGGGCGGGCCATGACGGTGAAGAAAAAGGGAGCTTCACTGAATATGGGCGTGCATGCGTTTTATCTAGACGGTGAAGGCGAAGCTGGATGAAAGAGCTTGCGTGGAACTGAAGGAAAGCCATCCGCCGGCATCCGCAACTTTACGTGCGATATTCTGGAAATCAACAGATATCCCGGCATTGTTATTAAGGTAGTGGATTATATATTTGCTGACAAGCTGCTGCATTTTAATCGAATTGGACATGTGGAGGGCTGAGTGTCGCTTATTAGGAAAAAGTAAATCGAAGCCACATTTCCTTTGCCGTTTTATCTAAACCATAGCCACGCACAACGATTTCCTCACGTTGTGTACCTTGATCGAAGTGAAAGGAATCGATAAAAACATGAAAGCACCATCCGAACAACTCATTGAAATGCTTGGCCATCCATACAGTCCCAAGTGTGTTCAATCTTTGCTGCAATCATTCGGCGTCCAACGAATGCCAAAGCCGAACAGCTATTTCAACGACGATATCATCTGGTCTGTGAAATCATCGATACGCATCGATATTTATCGCCCACCAAAAATAAACGATCTGACTGGACTCAAATATACAAATCAAGAGGAATGGATCATTGGCGCCATACATTTTCTTGCGCCCGGGTCGGATGACAGAATTAGAGCTCCGTTTCCCGGATACCTTCCCAAGGGAATCACGATGAGCTCAACACCAGATGAGTCGATAAAGGTATATGGTCAACCTGAATTGGATGAAGAAAGTGAGTGGCCTGGATTTATTGGTCGAATTTTGACATGGCGCAAGCCGGGCATAAATATCGCAATTGAATATGAGTACAGTGAGAGCGATAGCGTGATGATAAGCTACACGGCCTGTTTAATTGGTTGCATAGGCGCTTGGCGAAACGATAGTACGGAGGTTTTCGCTCCCTGATTGGCAGGTTCCCTCACACATCTGTATGGAAAAGTTTTAACCAATAATCAAGCCATGTGGAGTGCTGTTCACTGTTGATCAGGAAAGACTAAAAGTACGGCCTTACTTTCAGCCCCTTTTCGGCTTCTATTGTCGTCGATGGTCGGACTATGCCTTATACACCTCTATACGCTACGCCATCAATCATCATAAGGCAATCGGAGTCAATAAACTCGGTTGTCGTTGTCATTCTAGCTGGAAAAGTATCTTTAGCAAAGTAATCTGAAAACACCTTCTCCATTTCGGGTAAGTCCTGAATATTTTTCAGGTAAACGTGTACCTTTACAATCCTTTCCAATGAAACATCACATTTTTGAAGAGTTTCTTTTAATCCTGAGAAGGCACTATGTATTTGTTCAGTAAAAGTTTCACCAAACCCACGCTGAAGCCCAAGGAATATATATTCCCCTGCTATGACTGCTTGGGAATAGCTATAATTGGTAGGGATCCTCTCTAACATTTGGTATTCTCCTTTCATGATTATGTTCTATTACCTCTCAAACTATAGATCATATGTTCCTATTTGTAAATATCCCCAAAACGGATGTGAGCAGGCACCGGCTATAAAAGCCAAACGCCCGCTCATTCTTTCTCCACTTCTATCTCACATGGAACGTATTGACTACTGCATGATCCTGGCTCGGGTAATTTGGATTGCTTTATTTTTCAGATCTCCAATTTCGCTGATCATGGAGGAGAGCTTGTCTGAATAATGACTCTTCAACTCCAGGTCCTGTAACGAGGCAAGATTGATTTCTATCGTCAGCAATGCAGATTGTGCGGCAGCTTCAAACAATATAGCTCCGATACCTAGATCGGAGATCACGTTTTTATTCGATGATTCTGCTAGGCTGTGGGTACAGGCCATTCCCGTCCTGCAAACCTCAATAAGGCGAAGAGGAACCACGATAGCCTGGATAGTTGCTTCGTGTATGGCTCGTTTACGCAGGAGCTTTTCTTCATCCGTACTCTTTGGAAGCTTGAACGCATCCATGTACTGGCTGAACGAAGTGATGTCAGCATGAAGCAGCTCCTCACATTCTGCGGTTAAGCCGCTCATCTTCTCGATTACTTCTGCGATCTGTGAATGGATATGGGCGAACTTCTCTCCTTGGGAAAGGTTGCTGACCATTGAGGTCATGGAAGCCCCAAGTGCAGCGACAAGAGCAGCTACGCTCCCTCCGCCGGGTGTAGGATTAGAACTACCTGCTTGTTGTAGAAAGCTGCGGATCGAATCATCCCATGTAATTGTACTCATCATGATCCATGTAACTCCTCTGACTGAAGGTCTATGGCTTTCAATAGATTCTCGAATAGGATAGCCGTAGTTAAGGTTCCAACTCCGCCTGGAACAGGGGATACGGCTGCTACATGAGAGCTGACTTCGGCAGATACATCGCCAACTATTTTCCCGCCCGCCACCTCATTTATTCCTGCATCAATGACGATCAGGTCGGAATGAACAAAATCCTGAGTAACCATATGAGGACGACCAACAGCGACAAATGCTATCTCAGCATGCCCAATATGCGAAGCGATGTCCGGTGTCCGGGAATGACATACCGTAACGGTCGCATTTTCCCGTTGAAGCATATGAAAAAGCGGCAACCCGACTGTTTGACCTCTTCCCACCAAGGTCACGTTCCTGCCTTCAAGCGTATAGCCATAATGCTTGAGAAGCTTTATGCAGGCTTGGGGGGTGGCCGGGTATAAACCTGCATCACCTGTAACCGTAGCAAGTTTATTACTAGGCGTGATTCCGTCTACATCCTTCAGGGGTGAAATAGCCTTTTCAATAGTGCTTGTCGAGAGGTGCTTCGGCAAGGGGAGCTCCAGCATAATGCCATGGACAGAAGGATCATGATTCAACCGAGTAATCAGTTGAAGTATTTCTTCTTCCGTTACGTCTGCCTGGAACGAATGAAGATAAAACGATACCCCAAGCTTTTCAGCGATTTTTTGTTTGGCTTGAGCGTAATACGCGGATGCGGGGTCTCCACCTACCCATATCGTCGCCATGTGAGGTTGAATCCCTTTCTGATTCAATTTCTTTACTTTCGTTCGGACCGCATCGTATACCTGATTTGCTGCTTCTTTGGCTTTCATGAGCATGGCCATTCCGATTACCTCCGTCGTGTAGTTTGTCATAGACGAAAAAAAGCATCTACGACGGCTCGTCAAACACGAGTCAATCGCAGATACTTTTCCCCAGGCGAACGGTACGTTCCAACCGTATGCTTCCTCGTGGTTAATTCCACTTTCTTCGCCAGTCACATACAGTGATATTTCCCTTATATTATCAAATAATCGATTGAAATGAAACAGTCAAATGATCAAGCCGAGTTCGCAGGTTTTCTTCACGATTCTTTCCGCACCCTGTACCAGTACTTATAAATCTCCGAGTAACCGAGCTTGGAATAAAGCCGCAACGCGGGTTCATTATCGGCTACAACTGCTAAATAACTGTATTTCGCTCCGTTTTCTTTCCCCCATCTTAGCAGATGCAAGATCATCTGTTCTCCGAAGCCTTGATTTCTAAACTGACTATCCGTCACAATATCGTATAGCCCTATGTATTCTCTTTCTATAACTCCGAGACCGCAAGCAACAGGTTGCTCTTCGTTATAAAGCGTAATAAACCCTTTCTTGGTTTTGATATTAGCCAGCATTCGTTCCATAACATGCTTATACTTGTAGTTAACATGATTGAGCTTGCAGAAGACTTCTATCCATTTAGCATCTAGTTTTTCATTTATTTGAACAGAATGGAGTCTTGGCTCGTTCAGGTTAGCTAGCTCCAAGGTTTGGACGTTTGTTGGATCAATCAACGAATAGCCTTTCTCCTCTAATACCGCATCCAAATGAGCGGGTTGAACAAATGGAGTGATTTTGTATACGGTAGGTAATTGATTGGCGGAATAGAGCTTCTCGCATTCTTCGATCTTAGAGTTCAATTCAAAGGTCGAATCATGAATCGGATGAATGGAATTCGCACGTTTGGTATAGCCTTCCGCAAAGCGCAGCACCCATCCGTCGTAAAACAAAGTGGATAAGGCCTGCCAGTGGTTCATAGATAATTCTTCGATGAATTTATTATTCATAGGTATCCCCCTCTTGGTATCGAATAATAATACGATAAAACGTATAATTATTCAAATCAAAAAGCAGGAGAACGGATCACTCATCCAGAAACAATAGTCATAAAGATATTCCATGGATCAGGTGAACGAATGCCAATAAATAAAAAGAAACCTCCACGCTTCAGCCCGATTCTCCATGCCAGGAGCGAGAACTATTTCTGGAAGGGGAAAGGCGCGTTATCCATTAAAACGTTTAAAAATGGACGGGCATACTATCAAGCCGGTCACGGTCACTTTGCTGTCGATGAAGGAAACTATCTCTTGCTCAACCACAGACAGGAATACTCGATAACCATTGAATCGGAGGTGCCTGTTGAATCCTTCTGTATCTTTTTCCCGGAGAATATGGTTGAAGAAATCTATCGAAGCATGAGGACATCCGATGCGCAACTGTTAGATGACCCTGTCTCTCCTAAGCCGATATCCGTTGATTTTGTCGAGAGAACCTATAATGATAAATGGCTAGCGGCCACTTTAGGTCAGCTAAAGGCTGACTATACCAATAAATCTCTGGATCGAACAAGACTGGAGGAAAAGTTACATGAATTAGCCCAAGGGCTTCTCCAGGTTCATCGACAAGTGAATACAGAAATCATGAAGCTCCAGTCCCTAAGAGCCTCGACGCGCGAGGAACTGTATAAACGGATCCATATTGGCCATGATTTTATGTCGGCATACTCCGATCAGCCCATATCTTTAGCGGATGTAGCGAGAGCCGCATGTTTATCCCCCAACCACTTTCTTAGAAGCTATAAGCAATTGTTCGGCATGTCTCCTCATCAATTTTTAACGGAAAGAAGGCTTCAACAAGCCAAGAGGCTTCTTCTTCAAACCGATATGTCGGTGACCGATATTTGTCTGGAAGTGGGATTCCTGAGCCCTAGCACGTTTAGCGGCCTATTCTCCAAGCGTTTCTCCATAACCCCGTCGCAGTTTCGTCAAAAAAAGTGATTTTCAAGAAGCTTGTTTATCAACTTGCAGTTATCATTGAAAGTACATCCCGTATGCACATCACAACAAACAATCGAGTTGGAGGTTACTGGAATGGAGTCCACACCAAGCATGGAGGAAATATTTCAAGCGGTTCAGTCAGGCGAGGCTTCACAGCTGAAAGTCATTCTAGACGCTCACCCGCACCTGGTACAATCAGAAAACAGGGACGGGATGACAAGTTTGGGATATGCGGCACACTTGGGCAACAAGGAGGCCGTGCAAATCTTACTAGATAAGGGCGCACATGTTGATGCGGTATCGCATTCCAAGATCTCTTACATTCCTTCGAATACAGCCTTGCATGCGGCGATTGCGGGGGCGCGAAGCTTGGATGTGATCAAGCTGCTTTTGAGTCATAACGCGCAGGCAAACCTGTTCGACAGCAACGGACATACTTGTCTGCACACAGCTGCGTTCCATGACGATAACGTGGAAATAATCCGCCTGCTGATCGAACACGGAGCCGATGTTAACGCTAGAGTTGAGGGCGGAGATACCGCATGCTCACTTGCCGTCAAGCAAGGTAACCATAACGTAGCGGAACTTCTTCGCAAGCATGGAGCGCTGCCTATATAGTAGTATTGATAACAATATTAATGAAAGGGGCTATCCGCTGAAAATAAGCCAGCTTTCGAAAGAGACCGGTGTCAGTGCCCGATCCATCCGATTTTACGAAAAGAAAAAGCTGCTGACTGCAAAGCGTTTAGATAATGATTATCGGGAATTCGACGAGGTTGACGTCAAACGAATCAATACGATACAAATTTATCTAGATCTCGGTATGTCAACGAAGGAAATTCTTGAAATTTTGAAATGCCATGATAATTACGATGCTTACGCTAGCGATGAGTTCTGTGAGGAAATGCTCGGAGCCTATGAGGAAAAACATGCAGAGATCGTCCGTCAAATTGAAACGATGACTACTGTACAACGGAAACTGGAACAACGCATTGAACAAATGATAGTCCAGAGAACGATAATAAGCACGGCGATCGGTTAAACCGAGACCGGTTTACGGATAAGAAGCTCAACTACCCTTGAAAGTCCATCGGTACCGTAGCCTTCCGCGACACCGCGATTGATTAAATCGGCGTCATTAACTCAGTACTGATGCCCTCATCCCGTACATGGCACTTAGCAGCGCCAAGTCATAAAGAGGCGCCAAGCCGGGGTCTTTCCCAAGATAATTCGCGGCCCCGAGCCCCTTTAGCATCGGTTGGTAGGATTGGAAAACCTTTTCTGATCCGCTGTACAACGCAAGTGCGCCAGAGGTGCCAATCATTTGGGGAACAGCCATGATCCGCCGTCCAGATGTTCGGCCCCCCGATCTATCACCCAAGCGGCTGTTTGACGGGCTTGTGTCGGAGTCCCGTTTGTGAGGTTTACGATCGCCCGACCGGCCAATTTTTCGCCTGCCTCCTCAAGGATATCATGTACAGCCTCGTAATCCAGCACGCAGATCACCAAGATATGACTCGCTGCAATCTCAACGTTCACTGTGCTCGCGAGCCTTGCCCCCTAAGCTTTGCCTGGCGTGCGATTCCAGAGGTCGTCTGCTCCTTTCCTCGCCCTATCATCGCCGGGCCTTGATAGGAAAAACTCAATCTCTACGGGAGTATGGCGCACGATTTTTCTCATCAACTAGCTTTGATGGAGTAACATCATTCCCCTCAGAATCGACTACGGAAATAGCTAACATATTAGTTAGGAGTTGTCCACGAATCAGCTTCAAATAATTCTGCCGTAGCTTTACCTGCTCTGTTTTCTCGTTATCAGTTAGTCCTTCTTTGGCTTGTTTCCTGCTCAGTTCGTTTATTCTATCAAGAAAAGGAATCAAAGTGTTCATCTCCACTGTTGTTATTATACTTTTGCATACCTATTTTCTGGATAAGGAAGACCTAAATTACCTCTTAACGTACTTGATTCATATTCTCTTCGGAATATTCCTTTTTCCTGTAGGATAGGTACGACCAAATCAATAAAATCATCAATTCCCGAAGGATGTTCTTGTCTTAGGAGCAATAAGTCCATTGCACCCGTTTGATGCCAATGTTCAATCATATCAGCTACGGTTTCTGCAGATCCGAAAAATTGGGGCTTAGGAATATGATATCCTGCAGGTGATAACCTTTTTAACTCCTGGAACTTTTCATTTGCCTCAGTTTCTGTTCTTCCGACGAGGATGTGTTGAGTCGGCATAATCAACAGGTCTTCCGGGGCTCGTCCTCCAAGGACTACTCTTCTTCTTAGTTCCTCACTAAATTGCTTGGCGTAATTGTAATCATCCCCATTTATGAGTACACCTTCAGCATGATTGGATGCGATATTCATAAACGTTTCAGATGTACCCGCATGAAAGATGACGGGTCTTCCTTGTGGAGAACGACTAATATTTAGTGGACCGTCTACAGAAAAATACTTTCCTCTATAGTTCAATGGGTGCATCTTTCTTGGATTGAAGAAGATACCACTCTCTTTATCACGTATAAAAGCATCGTCTTCATAAGAATCCCACAGGCCTTCCACAATTTCGATGAACTCTTTATTCAAAGGGTATAAATCATTTTTAGACAAATGCCTTCTGCTATAGTTAACCAACCCTCCAGGATTAGAAGTTATAGCATTCCATGCCGCTCGCCCGTTGCTAATTTTATCGAGAGAGGCCATCTGTCTAGCCACTGTAAATGGATCAGCGTAAGATGTCGCTATAGTTGCGGCAAGCCCAATGTGGCTGGTTGCCATACTTAGCGCTGAGAGTATCGTTACACCTTCAAACATACTTAGATAGTGTGGAATATTTCCGGGCCCTATATGGCTTACATCTGCTAAAAAAAACATATCGAACTTGCCTTCCTCAGCTCGTTGTGCCTTCTTGACATAAAAATCTACACTTTCGCTTGCGTTGGCAGGCATGTTAGGATGGCGCCATGCCGTATAACTCCAACCAACACCATCGACAATAACGCCGATCTTAAGTTGTTTTTTATTTTGCATCTTTCCACTCCTGTCTGTTAAGGCCAAACTCTCTAGCCAATAACTCCAGGGCTTTTAACCGTGCAGCCTGTTCAGGGTAAAAATCGGCGATCATAATTTCGTCAACCCTTGCTTCTTTTGCTTTTTCTCGCAGCCTTTTGGCCACATTTTCAATACTTCCGATGATAAAACGTTCACTGTTGTATTCCTTCGCTCTTACTTCGTCATGAGTATACGCATGGGATGCTGCTTCTTCTAAGGTGGGGAAAGAAATATCGGCTGATCCTGTAGCCATCCTTGCCCACATGAGTTCTAATGGACCGCTCAAGTACTTTGCCTTTTTGTCAGTCTCTGCAGTTATTACGGCGATAGTTAGTATACTTTTAGGCTCCTTTAAGTACGACGAAGGAACAAAGTTATCACGATAGGAGCGTAATATCGGTACTGCCAGTTTCGGAGCCAAATGTGCAGCAAATGCGAATCCAAGTCCTCTTTCAATTGCAAACTGTACGCCGCCTTGACTGGACCCCAGCATGTAAAGTTCGGGAACCAGGGTAGGATCTCCAGGCGGCTTAATTCTACGGTAAGGATGCTTTTCTGGAAAGTTTCGTGAAAAGAAGGAAAGTAAATCATTCAATTGAACAGAAAAATCATCTCGCGATACCTGCAAGGCAGTTGCCGTTAAGCCATCTGTCCCGGAAGCTCTGCCTAAGCCGAGATCTATTCTTCCAGGATGAAGCGCCTCCAGCAAGGTGAAGTTTTCTACTACTTTCAATGGACTATAATTGGGCAGCATAACTCCTCCAGAACCAACACGAATGTGCCGGCTCTGGGAGGCTGCATGCAAACTTAGCAAATCCGGAGAAGTGCTAATTTGACTCGTTGTATTGTGATGTTCAGTGAACAAATACCTGGTATATCCCAGTTGATCCGCCAATTTAACAACCTCAGTCGTATTTTTAAGGCTTTCCTTTGAATTGGAGTGTTTATATACATGGACGAAATCTAATACCGATAATTTTAGGTTTTGTTCATTCATAGTTGAATTCATTGGCAATACCCCTCTTTAATAAAATCAGCTTAAATGTTGCCTCATTCCTGTAAGTGAAGCTGTTTCAATAATGCTGAGAAGTTTGTGTTGGCGTAAAGCATGTGCAAAATCTGGAGTCGTGTATGTGCCTTCACGCAAGTCCTTAGCGAACTGTTCATAAATTCGCGCTGTATTACCTGGCATGCCATTTGGTAAATGATTACCAAAGTATGATTCAGGAACAGTTAGATCTTCTACATGGTTTTCTTGATTTCGTCCACCCTGCAACTTTAATTCTGCTAACTGGGAATGACCACTTGGTGCAGTAATGACCAAATCACCTCTTGTACCATTGATTTCCCAACGCATATTTTCACCACGAGATATTCCGCCGCGATAATAGACAGACACAGCCGTGCCTTCCGTCAGCGTCCCCATAATCGATACATGATTGGGTGAGGTAAAGGGAATAATGGTATTCGTGTCAGCTATTACGGCTTCTGCTTGATTGGATACCAATTGTGCCGATAGGATCGATAAATCACCCAGCAAGTACTGTAGGGTGTCAATAGTATGCATGATCGGAACCGAGAGAAGCGTTACGCCGTTGGCCTTATCATAGACGTACGAATTCAAATGGTCGGTAACTCCCGTCCAACCCATGCCTGATCCAACAAGAGTCGTACCAAGAACATCTCCAATGTAACCCTCTGAAATCAGATCTTTTGCATAGCCAATGACAGGACTATAACGTGCTTGTAAGCCTACTATTGTGCGTACTCCTGATGCTTCAGCACGTTTAGTTAATTCTTCTGCTTCATCTAGGCCATTAGCGAGTGGCCACTCCGAGAAGACCATCTTCCCTGCATCAAGCGCAGCAGAAATGATTTCATGATGATAGGGAACCTTTACCGCGACAACAACCAAATCAACACCAGGATGGTTGATTAGATCCAGATGATTATCGAAGCCGGTCACACCGAACTTTTTCTCGGCTTCTTTTGCAGTCGTTTGACGGCTTGTGCTAACTGCTCTCAATTCGTAATCATCCGATAATGCTTTAATTGAAGGTATATGTGCATTAACCGCCCAACTGTACGGATTGGAGGGGCTTGCACCGATAATACCAACACCAATTTTTTGATTATTCATCATAATTAATGGTCTCCTTTATGGTTTGTCTGAAAAAAATAATTAGCTTGCTAAACAAATACTTAAATTTTTACGAAGTATTTAATTAGTATATAAAAATTTAGCTTGCTAAATAAAATTCGGAAAAAGGAGAGAGATTTAAAACAAATTACCCTCCATTTGTTTCATAAGCCGCCTTAAAAATAGCCGTTCTTCAGTTGAAATCGATTTTAGCAACTTATCTTGATGCTGTTTCCATATGATACCAATTGGCTCTTCAAGTTCTTTACCTTTGTCGGTTAGAAAAATACGCATAACTCGTGCATCTTTCTCATCACGCTTACGATAAATAAATCCGTTTTGCTCGAGTGATTTAACCATATTGGTTATAGTTGGAGGTTCACAATTCAAATGTTCGCTTAGCTGCATTTGTGTTATTCCATCACCTGACCATAAACGATAGAGTAAATTATCTTGTCCGACATATAGGTTTAGTTCTCTTAGACTTTCGCTGTAATCTCGTCTCATTCTAGCCGAAAGTTTATCGAACAACTCACGAATCTCACAGTCAACCTTTTTCTCCATTTTGCTTTTCTCAGCCTTTATCATGGAATTTATTTAGCAAGCTAAATATATCACGATTGTATTCAGCAGTCAACTAGCACTCGTGCCATAGGAGAAAGTAATGCTTTCCCTTTAGTCCGGAAAATAAAAGGACCTACATATTAGTTATGCGTAATATGTAAATCCCTTTATTTTATACAATGTCTCGACCAAGGAGTTGATATTTTTCAGTCTAAAACTCTATTTTCAATTAACACTTAACAGGTCTTACATGCCGCCTCCTCATCCCCTCCATACGGTACACGTCTAGAAGAGACGCCTAGCTTCTTGTTGTTTAGGAATTAGCGATCTTCCACTTGCCCCCGGGGCCGGATGTCAGCTCCAGAAACAGCGGCCGCTCATGCGGCGTCTGGTTGGGCGTATGGATGGCCAACATGAGACGCCCGTCGAATGCCCGGAACACCATCGCATGGCCGCCGTCATTGCGGTATAATGCCTCCGGCTCGTGCTCCCACGGTCCGAGCACGCTGCCGCTGGCCGACCGGGCTACGCCCAGCGCGTAGCGGTTGTCGATGAAGCTGGCCCACAGCATCAGCAGCCCGCCGTCCTCCCCGTGGAACAGGAAAGGCCCGTCCGTCACATAATTTTGCTGATCCGGGTATCGCTCGGAAACAAATGAAGTGGTCCATGGCGCTTCCGAAGCGCTGAAGAGCACGACCGGTTCGCCAATCGCCCCGCTTAGATCGGAAGCCAGCCGGACCGCGCACACCTGGCCGTCTGCAACCTGCTGCCATTCATGGCAAAACACCATCCAGGGCTCGCCCGCCTCGTCCACGAAGAGCGTTCCGTCAAGCGAGCTCCAGTCTGCCGGAGTGACCGGCCCGTCACTGTGCGGCTTGAAGGGGCCATTCAGCGAATCGGCAGCCAGCACGGCCGTGCCGAGAAGACCGTTGTCCTTCCGCCGGAAGGTGGCAAACATGTAATACCGTCCTTCGTAGGCGTACACCTCTGGCGCCCAGAAGTTCGTATCCGAATAGAAATGCTCGTCTGGACGGAAGACCGGGTAAGGGCCCTCCCATCGTTCCAGATCCTCGCCTATATACAGGTCGAAGCCGGTTCCTTTCCCCCAAATATTTTTATCCGTACTTCCGAATAAATAATAGTTCCCTTCCGCTTCCACCGGCAGTACAAACGGATCGCGAATTTGCAGATTGTTGTTCGTGATCATGCTTCGGGCTCCTCTCTTATGGATGTTCCGCCGATCCAGGCGCGTTAGCGGTAGGTCGGGGCGACTACGCCGATCCGGCGGACCGAATGCGCCGAGGCGAGTCCGGCCGATACGTCGACCTGTTCGTTCCCGCTAACTTCGACCGCCAGCTCACGGCCTGCACAGCGGACCGTCCCGGTCACCGTCCCGGATTTCATCCCGATCAGCGATATCAGCTCCCCGCCGCGATCCGTCACCGCCCGGAGGCCATGCGGGAATTCAAGATGCAGCTCGCCGTTGCGATAAACGGCAGAGCCTTCCTCCGTATTGACCAGCTCATACGCGACTCCATCCACGATCCGGCTGTATGCCGTGCCGTCTGCTATCGTCTCGCCATGGTCGAACGGATACGGCAGCAGACCCGTAAACCAGAGCTCGCCCTCCGGCCGCGGCATAATCCCGCACAGCCGCTCGACGTAATCCAGCATGCACAGGATCGCGGGCGAATACGTTTCCGTGAAGCCCTCATCCCCTGTCCACGGGCTGATGCATTGGGCGAAGCGGGTCATTTTATGGAAAGCGGCCATCAGAGGCTGCAGCACCCAGGTCAATTCCACGTAGCGGCCATGATGCTCGAACGCGTGCGGCGCCCGGATCAGGCTCAAGAAATTCGACGGGCCGCCCCAGCTGTTGTAGCTGGAGAATGGATCGAACCGCGGATCGTCCATCGCGATAGACGTGAACGGAAATTTGGCGAAAAACTTGCTCGTATTCAGCAAATACCGGCGCAGCGCCTCATCGAAGAATTCGCGATCCCCCACCTCGCAGGCCAGAACCCGCAGCAGCACGTCGGATTGTACCCGCACATGGTCGTCGTTCTTAGCCAAGTCATAGAAGAAATGCTCGGATTCATCGAAGCAGCAGCGGAACAGGCTGTCCAGGCTTTGCGCAGCCTTCTCGCGCCATACGTCTTCGCTCTCTCCCAGCTCCTCCGCGATCCGTGCGAGATACAGCCGCTGAACGTAGACGTTCGCCGTCAGATCCGGCGCGACGAAAGGCAGCACCGGCGAGTCGGGATAGCACACCCGCGAATCGCCGCGATGCGGCGTATCCGGCACATGCCAGAAGCGCGGAGACAGGTCATGGCCCGTATCGAACGTGCAGAACGCCTCTACGCCGCCCGTCCCCCGCGTGTTCCGGTACGTGGCCAGCCACTCGTCATAGCGCTGCATCGCGCCATACATCTTGCTCAGGAAGGCCCGGTCCCGGCCGTTCAGCATATAGTGGCCCCATACGCTGCGGGCGAGCGGGGATACCAGCTGAATCTGCCGGTAAGACGGGCCCGCGGCGGTCAGCTTATAAGGCATCAGTCCGTCCTCACGCTGATAATCCGCGAACAGCTCGTAGGTCGCCTGCGAAACGTCCGGCATAAAGCGCGACAGCAGCTCCGCATTGATCGTACCCGTGCTCTCCAGCCAGCAGCCCAGATACACGCCGCCTTCATGCAGAACCGGCCGCTCTCCTCCAGTCGGCACGATGCAATCGAGCAGCTTCCGCAGCGCCGAGTCGTATACCTCCACGATCTTGTCGGAGGAAGCCGCGAATTTAACTCCCGACTGAAGCCATTGGTTCAGCACCGGCCCATCGGATTCCTTCTTCAGCGCGCCGACCTTCTCCGCCGGGTCCGTTTGGCGCAGCTTGCGCAACAAGTCTTCTCTCATTTTTTGATTCTTCTCCCCTCAGCTCTGTAAGTCGGCTGCATCAGCCTTTTTCTCCCTAAGCGAAAGCAGGCTGCCGCCGGCAGCCTGCTGCTTCCCAATCAACGCCCGGTCTACTTGTTGTTGTTGAAAATTTTGACCGTGCCGTTATAGAAATCCTCCACGCCCTTCTTGACGTCCTTCTTGCCGAAGCCGATCTCCTGCACCGTCGTTTCGAACAGCTTGTTGTACTCGGTAAACCCTGGCGGGTTGTAGCTGATCGCGAACGGCTCCTTGTTGGTCGCTGCCGAGACGCGGCTCGTGTAATCGTAGATGACCTTCTCCACATCCGTGGCATTCTGCTTCAGTAGCTCGCGCATCTTGGACGTAACAGGCACGCCGCGGTCGTTGCCGAGAATTTTGGCCGCATCGGGATCGTTGATCCAGTAGTTCATCAGCATCGCGACTTCCTTAGGATACTTGGTTTTGTTGTAGCCTGACAAGCCTTGGCTGGATTCGAAGACGACGCCGGTGCCTTTCGGACCGCGCGGCAGCTGGACGAGCTCCAGCTTATCCTGGGTCAGATTCTGATGAGCGCCAAGCTGGTTGGAGGCCATCAGACTCATCGCGACCTTGCTTGTAACGACCAGCGACTTGCTCGTATCGGACGGCGGATTGGATACCTGCAGCGCAGGCGTTACGACGCCGCCGGCCTTGGTCATGCTGTCCCACAGACCGAACCATTCCTCCGCATCCTTCTGCTCGAAGCCCAGCTTCGCATTATCCATATCATAGAGCTGCTTGCCTCTTTGCTTCAAGTAAATATCCATGCCGTCCACGGTGAAATTATAGGTGCCGAACACATCCTTGCCCAGCTTCCCGGAAATTTCCTTGCTGATCCGGCCGAAGTCCTCCCAGGTCCAGCCATCCTGCGGAACAGGCATGCCGGCCTTCTTGAACAGCTCGGTATTGACGGCGATTCCCCGTGCGTTGGCGCCTGCCGAGACATGGAGCAGCTTGCCCTTCAGCGTCCCGTACTGGATCATCGACTTGTCCATATCGGAGAGATCCAGCTCTTTGCCGACGTACGGATCCAGCTCCAGAAGCACGCCCTTATTGGCATAGTCGACGACGTTGCCGCCGAGGAAGAACAGATCGGGAGCCGTTCCGGAAGCGAGCTGCGTGTTCAGCTTGTCGAAGTAGCCGGAGCTCGGCGCGAATTCGCCGACGATTTTGATGTTCGGGTGTTTCTCCTCGAATTTGCGCAGGGCCTCATTGGTCCGGTCGGCACGCTTCTGATCGCCCCACCACATAATTCTCAGCTCGACCGGCTCCGTCTTCGCTCCATCCTTCGAAGCGCCATCCGTACCCGTCGATGGAGTCGATCCGCTGCCTGTGCCCGTTCCTCCCCCGCAAGCCGTCGTAAAGGCCATCAGCAAGGCCAGCGTCGAAACGGCAATCCCTTGTTTAACCGCACCTGTTTTTTTCATACCCAATCTCCCCTTTGAGTTCAAAGTTGTACTGGCTCTCTATTCCTATTCGCTTACATGTAGATCGTAAAGCATCTCCAGCTCCGTTAACATATCTTTTCTTCGGCTGTTGCTTATCGTTTTTTTCGGGTTCGATCCAGCGGCGTTCGTTACTTGAGACCGGTCGTCGCGATCCCCTCCAGGAAATATTTCTGGAAGGTCAGGAAGATCGTCATGATCGGCACCAGCGACAGCACGGACATCGCGAGCAGCGCGCCCCAATCCGACTCGCCGGACGGATCGAACAGGGACCGGATGCCCAGCTGAACCGTGAACAGCTTGATGTTGTTCAGGTAGATCATCTGGGAGAAGAAGTCGTCCCATGTCCAGATAAAGGTAAAGATGGCCGTCGTGATGAGCGCTGGCACGAGCAGCGGCAGCATGATGCGGAGATAGATCTGTCCCTGGCCGCAGCCGTCGATCGTCGCGCTTTCATCCAGCTCCTTCGGAATGCCGCGGATGAACTGCACCATCAGCAGGATGAAGAAGGAATCATGGGCCAGCCACTTCGGTACGATCAGCGGCAAATACGTATTGATCCATTCGAACTTGTTGAAGATGACATACTGCGGGACGAGCGTCACATGATAAGGCAGCATGATCGTGACCAGCATGAGGCTGAACCACAGCTTCTTGAACCGGAAGTCGAGTCTGGCGAACGCGTACGCGGCAAGCGAGCACGTGATGATATTGCCGAGCACCGACATAACCGATATGTGCGCCGAGTTGAGGAAAAAACGTCCGAACGACGTTCCCTGCAGCCCTTGCCAGCCTTTGGCGTAATTCTCCAGCGTGACCTGCTTGGGCCATAAGCTCGTATCGGAGAATATCAGCTGATTCGGCTTAAACGAGCTGCTCAGCAGCCACAGCACCGGATACAGCATCAACAGTCCGAAGGCGATGATCAGCAGATGCTTCACCAGCTTCCCCGGCACAGGACGGGCTGGCTGCGGCTTGGCTGCGGCCTTCAGCGCCGCAGAGTTTAGTTGAACGGACATGTGATCACCCCTCTCATTGTTTTCCGTCTCCGTAGAATACCCAGTACTTGGAGGTCAGGAACACGACGGCTGTCATCGTGCCGATTACCACGAGCATAATCCAGGCGAGCGCCGCAGCATACCCCATATCGAAGAACGAGAAGCCCTTCAGGTACAGATACAGCGTGTAGAACATCGTCGAGTCGACCGGTCCGCCTCTTCCGTCCCCGATGACGAAGCCCGGCGTAAACACCTGGAAGGAATTGATAATGCTCATGACCAGGTTGAAGAAAATAACCGGCGACAGCAGCGGAAGCGTGATACTGAAAAATTGCCTTACCTTCCCCGCGCCATCCACCTGCGAGGCTTCGTACAGATCGGCCGGCACCTGCTTCAGACCGGCCAGGAAGATGACCATCGCCGAGCCGAACTGCCAGACGGACAGCGTAATGATCGTGGAAAGAATATAATCCGGATGCGCCACCCAGGCCGGGCCCTCGATACCGAAGATGCCCAGAAACTGGTTGAACAATCCGTCCCCGTCAAATATTTTCCGCCAGACGATGGCAATCGCCACACTGCCTCCGAGCAAGGAGGGAATATAGTAAACGGTGCGATAAAGACCGAGCGCCCGAATCCCCTTATTCAGCGCCATCGCGATGAACAGGGCGAAGGCGAGGCGAAGCGGCACGGAAACCAGCGCGAACTGAAAGGTCAATCCCATGGAATGGAGAAAAGTAGTGTCCTCGGTGAAAATTTGCTTATAGTTTTCCAAACCCAGCCATCTAGGCGGATTCAACAGATTGAACTTGGTCATCGACAAGTACAGGGAGCCCAGCATAGGGCCCAGGGTGAGCCCGAAAAATCCGATCAGCCAGGGCAGCAGAAATAAATAAGCGGTTCTGTTCTGCCGCCCAAGGGCGGCTTTGCGCAAAGTTGACATGACGAACGCCCCTCCTCTTCCATGATCCGTTACGAGCTAGCTTGTATAAGCTGTAACCTAATCATAGCGAGCTCAGGCGCCGCTTGGAATGCTATTTCTTCGGGTCTTCGCTTTTCATTTTTTCAGGTAGGTTTGGGGCAGAGTCTCTTGACAAGCTTGCCATTATTGGCTAATTGTTGGATAGAAGACAAATCCAAAAAAATCATGACGCGCTGTAAGTTTTTTTCTATGACAGGCATCTATATAGAAGACACGAAGAAAAGCCCCCTACAACGTGCGCGAAGGAGCGAACCTGTGTATACGCAAGAGCTGTTCCAGCATTCCGAGTCAACGGCAACACAATCAGAAACGGTCATGACGATGAAGGACGACCAGCTTGCCGAAAGCGCTCGCTATGGCAATCGGGAGGCGTTCGGCGAACTGGTGCGCAGGCACAGGGAACGGGCGCTCGGCTGGGCGTCATCCATCGCGCAGGACGGACAGCTGGCGGAGGATATTGTGCAGGAAGCGCTGGTTTCCGCTTTTTTGCGGATCGATACGCTAATGGAGCCCGGGAAGTTCAAATATTGGCTGCAGCGGATCGTCCGCAATCAGGCGCTGACGAAACTGCGAAGGGGCGGACCGAACGGAAGGGAGTGCTCCCTGTCGGTGTTGGAGGCCCGTCATAACACGTACCAGAGCCAGGGCGAAGGCTCCTTTCTGGAACATCTGCTGTTTCGGATGACGGCCAGATTGAACGAGGAACGCCACACCCATCAGGACCCGCAGGCGCTCATCATCCGCAAAGAGCTGTACGAGGACCTCTATAGCCTGCTTCGATGCCTGACGCCGAGAGAGCGTGCGATTATTGAGTCCCACGTCTTCCGCCAGTTATCCCCTGCGGAAATAGCGGATGCGCTGGGCGTATCAGTCGGCTCCGTACATACGTCCATCTCTCGTTCGCGCACCAAGCTGCAAAGGCAACGAATTCGTGTTTATTTTCAAGGGTTTGCGCTAGAAAAGAAAAAAAACGGCTCCTGCACCCGCCGTATTCTTGCGCCGCCGATACCTATGTGAGGAGACGATCAGAGATGACTGCACGTTCTTGGGAAAAAACATTTACCGCCGCAGCGCAATCCATGTATGCCATCCTGCAATACACGGACAAGAAAGATGCGTACACGCTAGTCGATTTGATGGGCTTGTCGGGCCATGCGTTCCGCATTAACATTCATCCGCAGGATGTAAGTCCTGCCGGACCTACGATGTTCTCACCGACAGAGCTGCTGGAGAAAGGACTCCGTATTCTCGCCTTGACCAGCGAGCAGCTGCATGGCTTCCGGACGCCAGCCCCGCCTGAAAAGCTGGAGGAAGCCGTCAAATTCGCCCAAGAGACGATCGACCGGGGCATACCGGCTATTGGCTGGAGCCTGTTTATTCCGGAATTCGGGGTTATTTACGGCTATGACGACGAGAAGCAGGAGCTTCACTGCAAAGACCCGTCTCAAGACGGGCCCCTGCCTTATTCGAAATTAAATGAGCTGCCGTTGAACTTCGTCTTCATGCTCCGCGTGCGGGATTCCATCCCTGTCGACCGGATGCAAGCCTTGCAAACCGCGCTTAAAAACATTGTGAGCTTCGCCCATGAAGAAGCTCCAACCTTGTCCAAGGAATTCCGTCACGGGCTGGCCGGCTATGACGCCTGGATCGAGGCTTTCCGCAATCGTACGGTAAATCCGTTCGGCAACGCCTACAACGCCGAAGTCGTTGGCGATGCCCGGGAATTTGCCGTTCAGTTTCTACGCTCCTTGCCCGGCACCTGGTCTGGGGAGACAGGCCTAAGCAGCCAGATGGATGCGCTGGCCGAGGAAGCGGCCAATCATTACGAAGAGGTTGCGGAAGCGTTCCGCGTGTTTCAATGCCTGTTCCCTCATCCGCATGGGGGCGAGCCCAACGACACCAAGAATGCCGAAGCCGCGATTGCTTTGCTGGAGCGCGCCAAGGAGAACGAAACGTTAGGCGTTGCCGTACTCGAACGGTTGCACAAACAGTTGGAAGCGGTCAATGCTCCCGCTTCTGACGCTGGCTCCGGTATTCCGACGGCGTAATCCCGTACACCTTCTTGAACTTGGAGCTAAAGTAGCTAGCGTTGGAGAAGCCGGTCAGCTCCGCGATGTCCCACAGGCCGAGCATCGTTTCCTCCAGCAGCTGGACGGCCTTGGCCATGCGGACGTCAGTCAGATAGTGGATGAACGTTTTACCCGCCTTGGCCTTGAACATCTCGGAGAAATACGAAGGGTTGTAATTAAACCGCTCGGCCAGCATCGTCAGGTTGATGTCGGCCATATAGTTATCCCGGATAAACTGCTCGGCGGCTTGTATCAGGGTATGCTCGGCATCAGCCGTTTCGTCCGCCGCGCTCCGTACCGCCTTGCGGGCCAGCCTGACCAGGAACTGGCGGGCCTTGTCCACCGTATCGAAGCCCCATACCTGCTCCGGTCGAATCCACAGCTGCTCCCCGCTCTCCAGCGTCACCCCGGCCGTATACGCCATCCCGTCCAGCAGCAGATACAGCTGGAAGATGAGCTTGACGAAGCGCGCCTGCGAAGTGTCGAAGGCCTCGGCCAGCTCCTTCTGCAGCGCCTGCTCGAACCCGGTCAGATCGCCACGGGTCAAGCAGCGCTGCAGCAGCCGGGAGGCATCCTCGCTCAGCGCGGCCTCGCCTCCCCCGAGCGGGACCGTTCCGTCCCCACGGTCCTGCTGGCTGTGGAGATTCCAATCCAGCAGCGCCGACAAATAGCCGTCCTTCCACTGCATAAGCCGGGTAACGGGCTGCCCGATTCCAACGACTGGCCGGAAGCCCAGATGCTCGGCCACCATCGTGCCGAGCGTCTCGGCAAAACCGGCTGCTTCCGTCTCCGTCCCCTGGAAGGCAAACTGCATAAGTCCGGGATAGCCTGCGTCGCGGAACGCTTGCGGCTGGCCGGGGAATTCGGCCGCCACCTCCCGGCATACCAGCTCGAAGGGCAGCCTCAGCTTATCCGGGGAACGTTCCTGCTCCCGCGCTCCCTCCCCCTTCGAACGCTCCTGAAAGCCTGCCGTCAGAAACCGAACCGTCAGCCCCTCCCAGCCATCCAGCTGGAACCGCTTCGCCCTTTCCATGACCTGGGAGCCAGGGCCAGGTTCCTCCTTGACCAGATGAACGAGGAAATGCTCCTTCATCTCCTTGTAATACTCCGACAGCCGCCACTGCAGGACGGCCTGCTGGTCCACCTCCTGCCGCTCCGCGTCCAGCTCCCGGACGATCTTCGCCAGCGACTCGGTCAGCTCCTCGCGGGAGACCGGCTTCAGCAGATAATCCTTAGCCTGATGCCGAATAGCCGCCTTGGCATAGTTGAAATCCTCGTAGCCTGTGATGACGAGCAGCCGAAGAGCCGGGTGATGCTCATGACATGCCTCCAGAAAAGAAACGCCATTCATTACCGGCATATTCATATCCATAACCACGAGCTCGACAGGGTGGTTGGACAGCCACTCCATCGCCTCCAGGCCGTTGCCCGCCTCCCCCGCGATGGTGAGTCCCAGCGCTTCCCAATCGGCCTTAAGCCGCAGTCCTTGCCGGATCTCCGGCTCGTCGTCCACGATCAATACCTTATACATCGGTGTTCCTCCCTTGCGCAGGCAATATAAGCTCGATACAAGCGCCCTCTCCGGGCACCGATCGGATATGAAAGGCAAACAGCGAGCCATAGTACAGCTGACAGCGTGCAAGCACATTCCGCAGGCCGATCTGCTCGGAGCGGCTGTCCAGAATATGCGCGAATTGCGTAGAGCGCGCCTCCGACTGCAGGCGCTGGACAAGCTCAGGGTCGAGGCCCGTTCCATTATCGGACACGGCCAGATGCAGCCCTTCCTTGCTGCGCCATACCCGGATGCCTACCCGGGCTTCCGCTTGCTGACGGAAGCTGTACTTGACCGCATTCTCGATCAGCGGCTGCAGGATAAACTTCGGAATAGCGAGACTTCCAGCCTCGTCATCCTCTTCCAGACGGATGTCCAGTCTCTCGCCGAAGCGAATTTGCAGGATCGACACATAATGGCGCACATACGTCAGCTCCTCCTCAAGCCGGATCAGGTCGTCGCTGCTGCGGAGTGAGTAGCGCATCATTTTGCCGAGCGACTCGATAACGCTCACCGTATCCGACGTGCGCTGCTGCATCGCCAGGCTGCTGAGCAGCTCCAGCGTATTGAACAGGAAGTGCGGATTGATCTGCATCAGCAGCGCCTTATACTCGGCCTGCTGCCGAAGAAGCTTGAGCTCGAACTCCGTCTGGATATGCTGCCTGAGCCGGCTCACCATGTTTCGGAACGTCGCCGTCACATAGCCGACCTCGTTGCGGACCTGTCCTTCCGAAGAAATACGGCTCTCCGCCCCGTCAAAATCCCCCATCTGCACATACCGCATCGCCGAGGCCAGGCGGGACAATGGCCGGGATATCCCGTAGGACAGCCAGGTCGCTGCCGCGATAGCTCCGATCAGCAGCAGGGTGCCTAGCAGCAGCATCGTCGTGCGCAGCTTGTACAGCTTGCCGTACAGATCGGCCTCGGGAACAAGACCGACGAGCAGCCAGCCGTTCGGCTTCAGCTTCTTGTAGACGAGGATATCCTGGCTCCCTTGAGCGTTCTTGATATGCAGGACGCCCTGCTGCCCGCTCCCCGCGCGGATCTGCTCGACCTGCTCCGCCGCCTCCGGGTAGGAAGCGTATTCTTGCTGGTTCAGAATAGACTGGCCCTGCTGGTCCAGCAGAAAGATCGTCCCGGCCTCCCCCAGATGAATCCGGTTCAGCGGGGCCAGGAAGAAGTCGGCGCGCACGTTAACCTTCATCAAGCTCCTGGCCTGGGAGGGCTCGAACGTACCGATCGGCAGCAGCAGGCTGACCACGTCGAACGGCTTGGAGCGCCTCACTTCCAGCGGGTCCTGATGAGCGGGCACGAACCGCTCGCCGTGGCTGTAGAAGCGTTGGTACCAGGCAGCCTGCTTGAACGACGGGTCCGTCATAATCTGATTATCCGCCGTAACCGACAAGCCATCCTTGCGGTATATCGCTACGGAAGAGACGATCGAGTAGCTGTTCGTCGTCCGGGTCAAAAACTGGCTTAGCTGAATGTTCGCAAGCGCTCCCTCCCCCTCGGACAAGCCCGGATCGGAGAGGGCGTTATCCCAGGTCTTGGTCGTATCGCTGTTGAACACGATGGAGGAAAGATCGTACATCTGCACAAGCGCCATGTTAATGAACGATCCGTATTCCTCCATTTTCTCGTAAGCGGATGATTCGATATAAGAAGCGATAATCGAGCGCGATTCGGTGAAGAAGAGCACGGACATGGTGCCGAACGAAACGAGCAGCAGCGCTACGAAAAAAACGATCAGACGCCGCTTTAGGGAGTACAGCATGATAGACCACCTCTTTAAGATGTCGGGATCGAAAAAACGACGCTCCAGCATGCGGTCAAGCGAAATGGCGGCAAGGCAGCATGTGCGTCTAGTTCTACCTTCATCTAAAAGGAGCGGACTCGTTTTGTCAACCGGAAGAACCCGGCACGCAGCATGGCGTCCGGGTTCTTCTTCCTTGTATTTACTTTTTCACAGCCGGCAGCCGTAGGTCGCCGCTCCCTTGATGTCGGTCCGTATTCGGAACAACGCGCCTGCCTGCGGGTACTGGGTCCTCTCCTCCCCGCTCATGCCTTGAGTGGCCGTCGTGACGTACAACTCGCTGCGGTCCTTCCCCGCGAAAACGCAGGAGGTGACGTTCGGAGCCGGGAGCTCCACGGAGGACAGCTTGTCTCCCGTCGCGGGGTTCCAGCGGCTGACCTGACTCCCGCCATAATGAGCGATCCAGAGCATCCCGGCCTCATCCACGGTCATCCCGTCGGGCCAGCCCTCCTCGCCGGAGAAATCAACCGCCGTCCGCTTCTCGCCCAGCTCGCCGCTGTCCGGATCGTAAGCATAAGCGTCCACCTGCCTCGTCGGGGTGTCGATATAATACATGGTTCGGCCATCGGAGCTCCAGCCCAGTCCGTTGGACAGGCTTACCCCTTCCAGCACAGGGCGGAGCTTGTCGCCTTCCAGCAGATACAGCGCGCAAGCGTGTTTCCTTCCTGTCAGCGACAAGGTACCGACCCAGAAGCGTCCGGCCGGATCGCACTTGCCGTCATTGAAGCGGAGATCCGGGTCTCCCGGCGACAGCTCTGCGATCGTATTTGTCGTACCCGTGGCAGGATCATAGGCTGCGATGCGCTGATGACCGGCGTAGATCAGTCCGCCGCCTTCACGCTTGACGACCGCTCCGACGTATTCCTCCAGCTGAACAACGTCCGATCGGCCTCCGACGGGGTCATAGCTATGTATGCGTTTGCCCATAATATCGACCCAATATAAGATTTGCTCCCGCTCATCCCAGGAGGGGCCTTCCCCAAGTACTGCGCTTGCATTCACGACTGCTTCCGGCTGCCATAGATTACCGTTCATCTGCTTTTTCCTCCATTCGCCCTTGCGGGTCAAGGTTCTTCTATGACTATTACACCATTCGGATCTTTTTGCAACGGCAGCAGCGCTTGGGTCCGGCTGACCGCCAGGGAGAGAAGGACTATTCCTTAACTGACCCCAGCGTAATTCCGTGAATAAAAAAACGTTGGAGGAACGGATATACGACGAGGATCGGAAGCATGGCAATAAAAATTTTGGCGGCGTTCAAGGTCTGATTGGAGATTTCGCCCAACCGTTTCAACTGCTCCGGATCATTGCCTATCGTAGATGTGTCGATCTGGACCACCATCTGCCGGATATAAGTCTGCAGCGGGTAATTGTCAGGCGATGTCATAAAGACAAGCCCATGGAAAAACTCATTCCAGTGACCGACGATGCTGAACAGCGTAATGGTCGCAAGGACCGGCACGGAGAGGGGCACGAACAATCCAAACAACGTATACCAAGGTCCCGCGCCGTCTACCAAGGCGGCCTCCTCCAGCTCTTTGGGCAGGTTCCGGAAAAAGTTAACGACCAGGATGACGTTGAAGATCGGCACCCCGCCGGCCAGCACCAGCACCCAGATGCTGTCAATCAGCCCGTATGCCTTTACCGTTTGGTAGAGGGGGATCAGCCCGCCGTTGAACAGCAGCGTAAATACTAATACCCACATCAAAATATTTCTAAAGCGAAGCTCACGCGTGCTCTTCGACAACGGATACGCCATCAATACCGTCACGATAAAGCTGAGGGAAGCGGCCAACACGACCCGTTGAATCGAAACCCAGAATGATTGAAAAAATTTACCGTCCCCCATAATCTGCTGATAAGAGGCGATGTTCAAACCGACGGGCCACATTCGGACGATGCCTGCGGCGGCCGCCGACTTTTCGCTCAGAGAGACCATCAGCGTATACCAAAGCGGAAGTATGCAGGAAAGCGCTATAGCTCCCAGCAAGACCGCCAATCCGACATCGAATGCTTTGGAGGCGGCTGTTGTTTCTCGAACCATGGGTATCGCTCCTTCGGTTAAAAAATCCGGTAATTCGAAAACCGGCTTGCCAGATAATAGGACAAGGTGATCAGAATAAACCCGACCCCGGACTTCAGCAGCCCTACCGTCGTAGCAAGTCCATACTGCAAGTTCAGCAGGCCTTCCCGGTATACCCACGTATCGATGATATCGCCAGTGGAATACACCAGCGGATTATACAGGTTAAAGATCTGATCGAAGCCTGCATTCAGCACATTGCCGAGGCTGAGAATAAGCAATAAGGAAATCGTAGGCGTAATGCCTGGAAAGGTTACGTGCTTGAGACGCTTCCAGCGTCCGGCCCCATCCAAGGCTGCGGCCTCGTACAGAGAGGGATTAATTCCGGTCAGAGCCGCCAAGTAAATAATCGTATTGAATCCGAATTCCTTCCAAACATCACTGCCGACAACAAGGAACGGAAACAAATCAGGCTTGCCCATGAACAGCACCGGCTCGGCTCCGAGCCTCGACAACAGGTTGTTGATCGGTCCCGTATAGGAGAAAACATCGATCAAAATTCCGCTGAGAATGACCCAGGAAAGGAAATGGGGCAAATACACCAGCGTCTGCACCCATCTTTTGAAGATCGCATTCCGCAGTTCATGCAGCAGGAGAGCAAAGGCGATCGGCACGATGAGATTAGCGGCAATCTTCATCACGGCGATAAAAATCGTATTAAAAAAAATAACCTTGCTATCGTTGAGCGTAAACATATACTCGAAATTTTCAAAGCCGATCCACTCCGAGTCCCAGATGCCCCGGACGGGATGATAATCCTGGAAAGCAATGAGAACTCCGAAGATGGGAACGATGCTGAACATAACCAGCCACACATATCCCGGAAGCAGCATCAGATAATAATGCATGACGAAGCCTTTGTTTTTCACATTGCCGCCTCCCAACAGACCATGATCTTATTTCATCGTCTCTGCGATTTCAGCCGTCACTTGATCCCCGCCCTGTTTCTTCCAGTCTTGGACAAATTGGTCGAAGGAATCGATCGGAGCGGCGCCCATAATAATTTTCAGGAAGGATTCCTTTTCCAGTTTGGACAGGTTGCTCCATTTGTTTTCCATCGTCTTGGTGCGGTTATACGACAAGCTCGTCAGTTTGTTCAGGTTCGGATCCGCATGCGTCCTTCCGCCCACGAGCAGCGAATAGGCGCGCATGAAATCCGGATCCTCTTGGTTCCAATATTGGATATCAACCTGATCGTAAGGCTTCAGCTTCGACTTCGAGATCGTTTTTACGGTATTGTTCAACAGCTTATACTCGCTGCTGTCCGGAAAGTCCTCCGGCTTCTTGGTCCCTGCGAGCACCTCCTGGGCGGCTTTCACTTCAAATCCGATTTCATCCAGGGGAGCAAAGAAATTGCGCGCCAGCATAAATTCATTCCCGTACTTGGACTCGTCTCTCAGGTAAAAATTATTCATCTTGATCGGCGCTTCCGGATGGGCATATCCTTTGCGCACCACGAGAAAGGTATTGGTCGGGTTCGTTCTCATCACATTGTACTTGCCCGTCGCATCCAGCGGCAGCGCGTACGCCTGCCAGTTGGCTTGCGGATCGTTCTTCCAGGCGCTCGGCAGCGGCCAATACCCGCCAAAGAACCCGCAAAAGAACATGCCTGCCTTGCCGCTGATCACGACCTCTTCGGCCGCCTTGCGAATGCCGATTTCCTTATCCAGCAAGCCTTGAGCATACATGTCGCGCAGCTTGGCAAGCGCCGTTTTGGTCTCTGGCATCGTGGAACCGTATACAGGCTTCCCGTCAGCGCCCTTCACCCAGAACCCGGGATACGCGTTATAGGCTGAGAAGATGCCGCCCAGGTCAAAGGTAGGTGGCCCTTGGGTAAAATCGTTGAATAATCCATTGCCGACCGCCATGCCGATCGTGTCGGCCTTGCCGTTACCGTCCGGGTCCTGCTCCACGAACGCTTTGGCCACCTTCTCAAGCTCTTCGATCGTCTTTGGCGGCTGCAGTCCAAGCTTATCGAGCCAGTCCTTTCGGATCCATAGCCAGCTAAAGTCTTCGGCCGTTACGGATGGGATCCCCATTATTTTCCCGTCGAACGTCGCTTGACTCATCGCAAGCCCGTCCGTACTGTCGATGATTCTCTTCACCGCAGGGGATGCATATTGATTGTAGGCAGCGGTCAGATCCTCGATTTCACCCGCCTTCACCATCCGATTCAGCTGAACCTGATTGACAATCATCGCATCCGGCAAATCATTGCTGGCGATAGCCAGATTCATTTTTTGGTCAAAATTATCTTTAGCCACCTGCCAATCGATGACCAAATCGATATTCAGGTTTTCTTTAATGGCCGTTTTCCAAACGTTGTTCTCCGGCGTTTCCCCTTTGCTCGACTTGAAGCTCGGATCTACACTGTACGGGATACCAAGCGTAACCGTGTTCTGATATTTGCCGAATGGCTCTGCCGCCGATCCCAACTGGGAGCTCGCCTCCTCGCTCGCCGCAGGCTTGCCGGGTTTCCCGGAGCAGGCTGCAATAGTAACCATAGAAGCGGCAAGTAACACAATGCCTAGTTTTTTGGACATGTTTTCCCCTTCTTTCCTATGATTGTTGCTTCATTGCCAGTATAAAGGATGATGGCGAATCCATGAGATAGGTATCGAGTGCCTCTTCGGTTAGAGAAATGATGGCAATTTGCATGAGCTTGAACCGGCTTCCCGTCCTTTTTGTACACATATGTCCCCCGTTCAGCTTACATTTCTCTACCTGTGTCTAGTGAAAAGACGCCGTGCATAAGCAGGCGCCTTCTTGCTCAGGGGGAATCTGCGGCTTCTTTGCCCTTCGGGCTTTTGCGCCGGGTTTGCCGGTATTCGCTTGGAAGCACGCCGGTAAATTCACGGAAGATGCGGCTGAAATACTTTTCGTCCGAATAGCCCGTTTGCTCCGCGACCCATAGAATCGTTTTATTCGTATTCTGCAAATAGTCTTTCGCCTTCTCGATCCGTATGGAGCGCGAATAGTCGTTAAATGTTTTGCCGGTCATTTCCTTGAAGCATTGGCTGAAGTAGCTCCGGCTCAAATTCAAACGCTGCGCCAATTCGGCGGCCGTCAATTGCTTGTCGATCTCCGTATGAAGCATCCGAACAGCCTTTGCCATACAATCGGTAATGTCTTGCGGGCAGGCCGCTTGCCCGGACGATTCCCGGATGCTTTGGCGGAGGCCCCCTAACCATTGCTCAACATCATACCAGCAGTGGATGGAATCGATCATTTGGATTTTACCTAACTGGGTTTGGTCGAAGAAACGGTTCCACTCCATCACCAGCGAATATAAGAGCCCCATCAGCTGAGTTTCACGCAGCCTTAGCGATTTCATATCGGCCAGAAGCTTCTCGAAATTGCGGTCATGATGAACCCAGGAAGATAGCAGCCAGCTTTCCTTGACCCGGTTCAGCTCGGCTTCATCCGGCGCGGTCAGCGTTTCATAGGGCTCTTTCATCGATACGGGAAGCATCTTGCGATCCGGCCGATATTCATAAAATATAACATTCTCCATATAGCCCCTGATCCATCGCTGTATCTCCTTCCAGGAACGCTGTGCAAGTCCGGACACAGCCAGCAGCATTCCCCTCGGCTTCTTGCCCGCATGGTCCGGCAGGATGTCTGGCCACTGACGCTGTTCTCCCCCGGCGGCCAGCCAGAGCCAGCAGTTGCGCTCCACCTCCAGCATAGTTTCGTCCGCAGGCATTCCCCATTCCTGAGGCCAATTCCGGTCGGGGTCCCGCTCCAGGGACATCAGCACGAACCCATGATCAAGCTCGAATACCGTTTCATCGGAAGGAAGGGGCTTGCGGCGCTGCTCCCGTTGTTCGTTGATGCGGGCCGCTATCCGTCCCAGAACCTCGTCGAAGCGTTCCCGTTCCAATTGGACCTTAGCTATGTAATCGATAGCTCCCAGCCTGAGAGCTTCCTGGATGTATTCAAAATCTTGATGGAGGGTCAGGACGACCATATGAAGACGGGGATAACGCTTGCGGGCTATCCTCAGTAATTCAACCCCGGACATCACGGGCATAGCCAAATCTGTGAGCAATAAATCGACAGGCTGCGATTCCAGAAATTCCAGTGCCTTCTGGCCATTGTTGGCCTCCCCTGTGACCTGCATGCCGAAATCGTTCCAGGGCATGGCCGATATCAAGCCCTTGCGGACTAATTTATCGTCATCCACAACAAGTACCTTAATCATGATCGGACCTCCTCCTCCCAGGCGGGCAAGGTTAACACAACGCTCGTCCCTTCCCCTACTTCACTTTTTATTTCAAGCCTAGCCTTGTCCTCATACCGCGCTTCCAGCATACGCTTCACGTAGTTCATCCCGATCCCCATCCCGACCTTATTTTGTTCTATTGTTCGGTTATTCAGCAGCTCCCGGATCGCTTCCTCGGACATACCGGCTCCGTTATCCTGGATGGTAATATGAATATCCTTATCCAGCGAGACGTTAACCTCAATATACCCGTCATCGTTCAGCCCGTGATAAAGGGAGTTCTCCACCAAGGGCTGAAGAATAAATCGGGGGACGGGGATCTTCAGGACGTTCTCGTCCACCTCGATGCGCACGTCGAACTCAAAATCATAGCGGATCTGCTGAAGCACCAAATACTGTTTGAGCGCATCGATCTCTTCCTCGATCGTGGAGGCTTGACCGAGCTTGCCCAGGTTATAGTACAGCAGTTTATTAAGCGACTGAACAAGCCGGTCGATTTCATCCTGTCCGTTCATCAGAGCCAGCCAATGCACCGTATCCAGGGTATTCATCAGGAAGTGGGGATTAATCTGATAGAGCAGCTTCTCCACTTCGAGGTCCGCCCGATTTTTCTCTTTCTGCTCCACTTCTCTAAACAACTCCCAGATTTGTTCTCTCATGTCGGCAAATTGGATGAGTAAGCGGTCATATTCCGGGATGCGGGTTCGTTCCACCGGTTTGGGCGCGGAGCGATTATGAGACACAGACATCCCCTTAATTTCTCTATGAAATAAGTTCAGAGGGATATACACCATTTTCCACAGCAGCCAGGCCAGCACGCAAGTAACGACAAGAAATAGTAACGCCACCAAAAGGATCTGCATCATCCAGCGATTTTTTTCACTGTTATAATCGGCCTGGGAGATGACGGAAACGACGCTCCAATCTTGGCTGGAGGTCTGCTTGAACCAATGATAGCCCCGAAATAAGCCCTTGCCCTCTCCTCTGGAAAATTGGGAAAATTGAGTTCCGTATGCAAATATATCGGGAACCTCGCTGTACGCAACCCGGCCTTGGCCATCCAGCACCAGGTGAGATAAGGCACCTCCGTACTGATCGTTATCCAAAATACTTTGCGTCAAGCTGAACCCGTTCTCGATGTATACGTATACATCATCGCGGTCGGGAAGCTCCACTTGCCTTAAAGCAGACAAGACAAACTGATCGTCGAACTCGTTCATACTCACATGGGGGCCGTAATAAGTGATGCCGTAATACTTGGCCAGCAGGGGCAGCTGGTCCGGCGAAAAGCTGCTTTTTACGGGGAAGTTCTCAAATTGGATGGAGCCGTCCTTCTCAAAATAATAGGTCGTCAACCCGATACTCGGGTTTGTAAAGGTAATCAGATTCAGCTCGTTTTTTAGCTGGGCTTTGGATTGCATTTTCTCGAAGGGGCCCTCCGTCTCATGCAGCACCTCATCCAGCTGCTTTCCAATCGTCCCGCCATAGGCCAGCTGCTGGGAGATATGATTTAAGTTGCTGATCGAGCCGGCTAAGGAAAGCTCCACCTGCCTCAGGTTGCTGCGGATTCCACTTTCTATCTTGTTGTCGAAAATAGAATCAATCGTGAAGTAGGAAATGACGAACACACTTAGAAAAGGAATGATCGAGCTTAGTAAAAATAACATAAAAATTCTTTGCTTCAACGTCATGGTCGCTACTCTCCCCTTGATGGTATTCCCAGCTAACCGAAACAAGTAAGTTTGAGTATACTTCCGGCATCAGCTTACAGTCAATCGTCAAGAATAATCCGCATGGGGGCACGACAAGAAGCTCCCGCCTCTAAATAGAGAAGGGAGCTTCTTGTCGTGCCCGGCATCGGGCCTCCTGATTGATTTGCTGCGAGAAAAGCAGTCCATCATTCGCACCTTTATCTACTTGGGACGGGCTTACCTCCTCGCGTTCGTTAGCCAAGGGATGGCCGATAGCCTTGCTTGACCTTCCATATCGGACAGATCCGGCTCCGCTATATCCACCTTCTCAGCTGGGCTTATCGCGTCTGCCCCGCTTCCTGAAGCATTCGTTCCGCCGCTTCTTCCCAATGCCGCTTCATGATATGCCTCATATACAGATCGTCCAGCTTCTCCTGATTAAAGCTGATCGTAGTCTTCCCCGTCTTGGTGGGCAGCAGATAAATCTGAAGCGTCGAGGGATGCTCCCAATCTGGCCGCTGCCAGGACAGACGCAGCTTTTCATACGGCTTCACCACACTGAGCTTGCCTGATACGCCTTCCTTCGATTCGAAGACCGTACCGGCTTCCAGGTTGAACGGCTCTACTTCCCCGATCCACAGCTTCAAGCCATCCGGCGAAATCAAATAATGCCAAAGCTGCTCTCTCGACAGTGCGGCGGTCTTGCGCACGCCGATATTGAAGCCGACGGCGATCGTTTGCCCGACCGGCTTGTGTCCCTGCTGCTGCCTATACATATCGGCGATAATCGGCGCCCATCGGAGCCCGGCTCCGCGAACCTCCTGGAGGTAGCCGGTCAATTCGTCATAGGAATACCGCTGTGCGGCATCCTCCTCCAACCATTGCAGCCATTGCTCCCATGGGGCTCCCGTTTCTCTTTCGATGTCCCGCCTGAACACTTGACCCGGCATCGTTTCATTCCTCCGTAAACTTCGAGTATACGTTACCATTATAACGTATAAAGACGGACGAGGAAGGCCGGCGTTTTCGATTCCGTGCATGTATTTCACTGTGACCCAAGGGAAGCCGGTCCCGTCACGCGCCAGTCCGCGCCTGCCGGAGCCTTCTTATTGCGTCCAAATCCCCTCAATTTCTTTCTCCTGCCTTCGGCACGCTTGCTTCCGCTACGATTCGGTCATGGTCCCTCCGTTGACGTGCAGCACCTGGCCGGTGACGTAACCCGAATCGTCGGAGGCCAGATATACGTAAGTCGGCGCCAGCTCGAACGGTTGGCCGGGACGGCCCATCGGCGTATCCCAGCCTATCGTTCGAATATAATCGGCCGAGTAGCTGGATACCTGCAGCGGTGTCCAGATCGGACCGGGCGCGACCGCATTGACTCGTATGCCGGAGCGGGCCAGCTGCAGCGATAGCGACCGCGTGAAGGACACCATAGCCCCCTTCGTCGACGAATAGTCGATCAGCAGGGGCGCCCCGGCATAGGCGGTCACCGAGGTCGTGCTGATGATCGAGCTCCCCGGCTTTAAGTGGCGCAGCGCCTCCTGCGTGAGAAAGAAGCTCGGAAATATATTCGTTCGGAACGTATCCTCCAGCTGCTGCCTTGTAATGTTCATAATATTCGACTGGGGAAACTGTACGCCCTGATTGATGACGAGTACGTTCAGCCGCCCGTAGCAGGCCACCGTCCGCCTAACGACCTCGCGGCACCACGACTCATCGCGCAGATCGCCCGGCAGCAGCAGACAGCGCTGCCCGAGCCCTGCTACCATCGCCGCGGTCGCTTCGGCATCCTTATGCTCATCGAGATAAGCGATCGCCAGATCCGCTCCTTCTTTGGCAAAGGCAAGGGCGATAGCCCGCCCGATGCCGCTGTCGCCCCCCGTGATGATCGCAACCTTGCCCCTTAGCTTGCCGCTGCCGACATAGTGCGGATTATCCGAGATCGGCTGCGGCTGCATCGGATACTCGAAGCCCGGCTGGCGGTTCTGATGCTGAGCAGGGAAAAACACGGGCTTTACTTGGCAGTACGTTTCCGTCCCGATAGGGGGATAGTGCGGGTACATGGTATTCCCTCCTGAAGATGAAGTGATATGTTAGGATATTCGCCCATGGGCGATTGGTTCTTCCCTGCCCGTTGACCGTAAATTCAGCGTTGACGAGTTATAAAGGATGGTGATATGATAATCGATATTTCTCGTATATCCCATAATTCCACTTATTTAACTTTGATTTAAAGTGACGACCGTATCAACGGAGGCGCTTCTTCTATTATTCCATGAAGAACGCCTCCTTTTTTATGTCGAGCCAAGGTGCCGACGGCCCCCCAGACGGTCGTCTTGCAAGGGTTGGACCGAGGCGATTAAAAAAAGCGGGATAAGCGTTAATTTTTCGTTGACAGAAGAACATCTGATTGATAAGATAATCAAAACATTTAATTCATACCCGAAAACTATGAATTAAACGAATACTTGTCTACCTTACCGAACGGAGACATTCTGAATGCTTGTTATTTGGAATGGGCTCCGTTTTGTTGTGGAGCTGAAGGAGATGATGAGACATGTCCGTACCGTTATTGAGCATCGAGCATGTGGGCAAAATATTTCATACGAGCAAGGGGTCCGTACAAGCGCTGAATGACATTGTGCTTCACGTAAAAGAAGGGGAGTTCCTGACTGTAATCGGGCCGAGCGGCTGCGGCAAAAGCACGCTGTTGAAAATTATCGCCGGGCTCGACGTCCAGTTCACGGGTGATGTGCGGCTCGGGGGGCAGCCAATAGTGGGGCCCGGCATCGATAAAGGCTTCATCTTCCAGGAGCCTCGCCTGTTCCCCTGGCTGACGGTCGAAAAAAACATCGCCGCCGATCTGTCGCTGAGGGATCACGAGGTGCGCCGGAAGGTAAACGAGTTAATCGGTCTCGTGCGGCTGGAGGGCTTCGAGAAGGCTTTCCCCCGCGAGCTGTCGGGCGGGATGGCCCAGCGGGTGGCCATCGCAAGAGCGCTGCTCCGCAATCCCAAGGTGCTGCTGCTTGACGAGCCATTTGGCGCGCTGGACGCCTTTACCCGTACGCATATGCAGGAAGTTCTCATCGATATTTGGCAGAAAAACAGGACGACGATGATCTTTGTGACCCACGACATCGATGAAGCGATCTACTTGGCTAATCGCGTAGTGGTCCTGAAGCCCCGGCCGGGCGCTATCCGCAGCATCGTTCCGATTGATCTGCCCGTGCCGCGCAGGAAGACGACCACCTCGTTCCAGGAGCTCCGCCTGAAGGTGCTGGGCGAGCTGGAGAAGATTGAAGAGCTCGAGCTGATCGACAGCTCCGGGATCTAATATAGCGTTCGATCGCAGGGAGGAATCGCCATGAGCCCACGCGGGCCTGTAGCATCAGCACCAACCGAATATGTCCAGAAGCCTCTCTTATCGGACCGTGAAGTACGGATTAGACAACGACTCGCCCGAATTTTGCTTGGCTCGCTGCTCCCGCTTCTGCTGCTCGCCGCCTGGCAGGTTTTCGGCGACCTGGGCCTGATCTCTCCGCTTCTCTTCCCTACTCCGCTGCGGATTGCCCAAGCCGCTATCCGGCTGGCGCAGACGGGCGAGCTGGCGAGCAACCTCAGGATCAGCATACTGCGGGTCCTTGGCGGCTTTGCCCTGGGCGCAAGTCTCGGACTCGCACTAGGCATCCTGGTCGGCTTGTTCCGCAGGACGGAGAGAGCGCTCGACCCTACGGTCCAGATGATCCGCATGGTGCCGCATCTGGCCATAGCGCCGTTATTTATTCTGTGGTTCGGCATCGGCGAAACCTCGAAGATTTTGCTGATTGCCAAGGGCGCCTTTTTTCCGCTATACATTAATACGTTTATGGGTATCCGAGGCGCGGACAATAAGCTGTTCGATGTGACGAGGGTCCTCGGCTTCAGCAGATGGAAGCAAATTGTGAGACTGATCCTGCCGGCGGCGCTGCCGAATATATTGCTCGGTATCCGCATCTCGCTGGGCGTTTCCTGGCTAGGTCTGGTTGTCGCCGAGCTGATGGGCTCGACGGAGGGGATCGGCTATCTGATGTCGGATGCCAGGCAGTTTTCCAAGACGCCCGTTGTCTTCGTCGGCATTCTGATCTTCGCCTCGTTCGGCATCCTGTCCGACCTGCTGGTCAGGCTGCTTGAACGCAAGTGGCTGAGCTGGCGCGACAGCTACAAGGGCGGCTGAGTCCGTGCCGTTAGCTTACGAAGCTGTTTTCCTCTGGAAAACTTGGAGCTTATGCTTACGAAGTAGTTTTCCTTCGGAAAACTTGGAGGAGGTTATCCAATGAGCAACGCAATAAAGGCGCTGGAGCAATCCCCGCGCCTCGAGAGAAAGGGCAGCTCCGAGCTCGCCGTGCAGCGTACGAGATGGCTCAAGGAAAAGCTGAACGATGCTGTGATCGGCTCTCTGCTGCCCGTGCTGATCCTGGTTGCCTGGCAGGTGGCGGGAGACCTCGGCTTGTTCACCCGTGAATTTCTACCGACCCCGCTGCATATCGCAGCGGAATTCCGGACGCTGATCGCTTCCGGGGAGCTCGCGCAGCATCTGTCCATCTCGCTCCAGCGGGCCGGCATCGGCTTCCTCATCGGAGGCTCGCTCGGATTGCTGTTCGGGTTTCTGGTCGGATTCGTGCAGCGGCTCGAGTTTATGCTCGACCCGTCCTTCCAGATGCTGCGCGTCATCCCCCATCTGGCTATCGCCCCGCTGATCATCCTGTGGTTCGGCTTCGGGGAAACATCCAAGATCGTTATTATCGCCAGCGGCTCCTTCTTCCCGATGTACATTCATACCTTTCTGGGAATCCGCAGCGTCGATCAGAAGCTATTTGATGTGGCCAGGGTGCTGAATTTCACTAAAACCAAGCAAATCTTTCGCCTTGTTCTACCTGCCGCCCTGCCCGGCATCCTGCTCGGCCTGCGCCTGTCTGTCGCCATCTCCTGGCTGGGGCTCGTGGTGGCGGAGCTGATCGGCTCGCAGGCGGGGATCGGCTTCCTGATCAACTTTGGCAAACAGACCTCGACTACCGAGCTCATCTTTGTAGGGGTTATCATCTTCGCCGTCATCGGCAAACTCGTCGATTCGCTGGTCCGCCTGCTTGAAAAGAGGCTGCTAAGCTGGAGAGACAGCTTTCAAGGCTAACGGCCATCCGGCCATCCACATCCATGATCCAAGAAAAGGGGAGCTCATCCATGCAATCATCATCTGTCAAATCCGGTTCGCGCAAAGTTCGTTTGACCACAGGTATCCTTACCCTCGCTCTTACTATGCTGGTAACGCAGGCGTGCGGAACGGCTACCGATAAAAACGCAGCGCCAAGTACGGGCTCTGCGGCGGGCGGAGCGGCCAAAGCCCAAGTTCCCGTCACGCTGAACTACGGCTATATCGGCACCAGTAAGCTGAATTTCCCTGGAAGCGCCGAAGGCTGGGGACTTTACAAAGGCATCATTCAGGAAGAGCTGAAGAAGCACGGCATCACCGAGGTCAAGCTGACCGCCTTCCCGAACGGGCCAGACCTTAGCGAATCGCTGATCAGCGGACGGCTCGACTTCGGCAGCCTGGGCGACACGCCGGCCATCCTGGCCAAATCGACCGGCGCCAAAACAAGATTTATTACACAGGGAACCATCGATAACATCGGCTATCTGATCGGGAAGAAGAACGGCCCCACCACTCTTGCCGAGCTTAAGGGCAAAACCATATCCACCCAGAAGGGCTCCTTCCATCACCGCTATCTCGCCGGTCTTCTGAAGGATTCGAATATTACCGACGTGAAAATTGTACACATGCTTCGCGTCGATGCCGAGGCTGCGCTCGCCCGAGGCGAGATCGACGCGATGACGACGACCGGCGTATTCGCCTTGAAGCAGATCGACCAAGGCTACCCGCTGATCGATGACGCTACGAAGCATCCGCATCTGCTGGGTACGAACGCAACCGTCGTAAGCGAGGAGTATTTAAGCAAAAATCCGGATTTCCCTAAAATTTGGAACGAAGCTCGCCTGAAGGCACTGAGCGATGTCAAGGCGAATCCTGCCGAATATTACAAGTTTCTGGCCGACTTGAATAACTCCACGCCGGAGCTTATCGAGAAGGTCAGCCCGATCAGCGGAATCAAGGAGGTTCCGTTCACCGACGAAGGGCTCAAGCTGCTCGAAGGCACCAAGAAATTTCTGGTCGACGAGAAGCTGGCCGAGAAGGATTTCGACATCAGTCAATGGATCTTGAAGTAATCCTTCTCCCCGGAGGTCGTCAGGCCTACCGGCATGGAGCCATTCATAGGGGGTAAGCATATGAGTTCAACCGGCATCATGAAGCTTGAAGCGGATGTGCTCGTCATCGGAGGCGGACCGGCCGGAGCCTGGGCCGCCTGGAGCGCAGCTCGTCACAACGCCCGCGTCGTTCTAGTCGACAAAGGATACCTTGGCTCCAGCGGGGCTACGGCTCCGGGAGGGACCAATCTGCTCTATCTACCTCCCGACCCCGAGCTGCGGGAGCAAGCCGTCCAGCAGCGTTACCGAGAGAGCGGCTACCTGGCGGAGCCGGCATGGATACACCGCGTGCTGGATCAGGTATACGAAAGCCTGGAGCTGGTGGAAAGCTGGGGATACCCGTTCCGCCGTGACGAGGACGGCGTGCCGCTCCGGGACCATCTGCAGGGTCCCGAATATATGAAGCTGATGCGCCGCCAGGTGGCGCGCGCCGGCGTGAAAATCCTGGATCAGTCTCCCGCGCTCGAGCTGCTTGTCGATGAGCATGGCGTCGGCGGCGCGCGCGGAGTATCCCGCCTGGACGGAGGCGAATGGGAGGTTCGCGCCCACGCCGTAGTCATCGCTACCGGCGGCTGCGCCTTTCTCAGCAAAGGTCTCGGCTGCAACGTGCTCACCGGAGACGGACTGCTGATGGCGGCAGAGCTCGGTGCGGAGCTCTCAGGGATGGAATTCACCCGGCAGTACGCCCCGAGCGCGGCCTTCGCCACCAATACCCGCGGACGGCTGCTGAACTGGGCGACCTACACCTCCGAGGATGGCACCGTCCTGCAGGGAGGCGGCCCGCGTGCGGGTGACTTCCTTCCCCGCATGCTCAGCCAAGGGCCGGTCTATGCCGTGCTGAACCATGCAGATACGGAGGAAAAACGCCAGATCCTCCGCAAGTCGCATGCGATATTTTTCCTTCCCCTCGATCGCGCGGGTATCGATCCGTTCACCGAGCGGTTCCCGCTTACCCTCCGATACGAAGGTACCGTTCGCGGCACGGGCGGCATCCGGCTGACCGGCGACGACTGCGCTTCGACCGTTCCCGGCTTGTACGCCGCCGGAGATGCGGCTACCCGGGAACGCGTCACGGGGGCCAAGTCAGGCGGAGGCGCGTTCAACGCCTCCTGGGCGATCAGCTCCGGCAGCTGGGCCGGTGCCGGGGCTGCCCGGCACGCGCTCGCCCAGAGCGGCAGCGTGTCGGCAAGGAGCCTGAAGCCGGCCGGCCGGTACGGCCTCGGGGAACGCTCCGGCTCGGCGGCGGTTGCGGAGGAGATCGATGCCGGCGCGGTCGTTCAAGCTGTCCAGCAGGAGGTGTTCCCGCTAGATATCAATTACTTCCGCAGCGTACCGGTGCTGCAGCAGTCCCTTGAGCGTCTGCGCGCCGTCTGGACCGAAGGACTGAGCGGAACGGTCCGCCCGACCGTACAGGGCCGGGTCCGCACACGCGAAGCCGCTGCCATGGCAGCCACGGCCCGCTGGATGTATACCGCCGCATTGGAGCGCAAGGAAACGCGCGGCCTGCACATGCTGACGGAATACCCCGACACGGACCCTGCCCAGCAGCATCGCCTCATTGTTTCCGGCATCGATGAGATCCGGGTTAGACAGGAAGTACTACAAGCCAGGCAGGAGGTCGTTGTCCCATGATTGAATTAGTCAGCCCGGATCGGTGCGTTTCCTGCAACATGTGCGTACGCGTATGCCCGACCCATGTATTTGACCAGGGGGATAACGGGATTCCGATCATTGCCAGACAGGAAGACTGCCAAACCTGCTTCATTTGCGAGGCATATTGCCCGGTCGATGCACTGTATGTCGCTCCCTATGCCGAACCGCTCGACGCCCCTCCCACGCAGGAGCAGCTGATCGAGACGAACGTGCTGGGCAGCTGGCGTGAGACGATCGGCTGGGGCAAGGGCCGGACCAGGCTTGCCGAGCTGGACACGACGCCGTTCATCGACCGCATCTTGCCGACGCGCAAAGCCGCCTCCTCCTAAACTAAAGCACCGGAATTTCCAAGCCTGGAAATCCCGGTGCTTTATGTTCATCCTATGCCCCGCCGGAGTTATTCTGCAAATTTCCCTTCTGAAAAGATATTCATTTTTGAAAATAATTCTTCGTGATCGATAGGCATATTGCTCTCAATCCACCAAGTTACCACACCAAGCACGGCACCGATGTAGGCCTCTATTTTAATTTGCATATCGATGGACCTCTCCTCCATCAAATGATGGTGGGCCAAGTAATCCCTCATCCCCCTCCCCATCTCTCTTCGCAACAGATTTCTCAAGGAATCCCTCTCTTCAGCTAAAAGAATGGAAAACAATTTCTTGTGTTTGATTGCTAAAGAAAGTAATTCCCTAAAATTATCGGCTGGAGAAAAGGATACATCGTCAAGGTCTTTAAATTCTTCATCGGCAATTTGTTGCATAGCACGTGAAAGTAAATCGAATTTATCTTGAAAATGAGTGTAGAACGTAGTTCGATGCACCATCGCTAGATCGCAGATCTGCTTCACCGTTATTTGCTCAAACGGGTGTTTTTCCATTAAATCCAACAGAGCATTGAATAAAAGCTTATGGGTTCTTTTGACTCGAAGGTCTTCGGTTGGTTTTGGGTTCATGACAGATTCCTCTCTCTGTATCGTTTTCGACAGATCTGCGATTTTATCGGTTGTTGAAACCAATTATACATTATATCATTTAATCGACAAGTATAATTTAAATATACACGTGTAGATTAAGGAGTGAAGGTTAATGGCCAACTTAAGTACGGAACGTCAACTTACTGCTCTTGAACAGCAACTGCTAAACCATGCTGCCGAGTTAGTTCCCTATCTGCAGAAGTTCGGAACGATTATTGATGAAGAACGACATATTCCTGATGAAGTGATTCAAACCATTTCGGATGCCGGTTTTTTTAAGCTTGGCACACCGAAAGAGTACGGGGGTCATGATGTGAGTATCCGTGCCATGGTCGAGATTATTTCCGAGGTGGCCAAGGGGAATGGTTCGGTGGGCTGGGTCGTTCAAATCATCAATGGAAATAACTATAATGCAGCACTATCTTTACCTTCCGACGTATTGGATTCGATCTTTAACCAGGCAGAAGAGATACGCTTTTGTTCGGTGTTGCTGGCAAATAAAGCGGTTGTGAAAAAAGTGGACGGAGGGTATTGGATAGAGGAAGGCTTTTGGGGGTTCGGTTCAGGTTCAACGCATGCAACCCATGCTTTGTTAAGCTTGAAGGACAGAAAGTCCATGCAGGAAGACAAGGCTATGGGGATGATGCTGGCCGTCATTCCGATGAGTGAAGTCACGATTGTTGACGATTGGTATACGATGAGTTTAAGGGGATCCGCAAGTAATAGTCTGGCAATCAAACATTTATTTGTCCCGGACAAATACGTCATCACTCAAGATATGCATCAGGGAGGCGCAATGCCTGCCCCGTTGAAAGGACGTGACAGATACAGACCTTACGGACAGCTTATTATCATCCTCACCACGGGTATAAGCGCGATTCTCGGACTCGCCAGAGGGGCTCTCGAGTATTTTGTGGAGAAAGCGCCTCACAAGGGAATTTCAATGACAGTCCATACTTCTCAAGCGGCCGTGGGTCATATTCAGTATAAAGTAGGACTTGCGGCTATGAAGGTCGAGTCCGCTCATCTTCATATCAGTCGAACCATTGACAATCTGGAGCGCCACGTGCAAAACACAGAACCATTTACTTTAAAGGAAATGGCACAGCTGCAGACAGATATGACCTATGCAGCCATGTTGTGCTGGGAAGCCGTAGATCTGCTCATGGCGGAGAGCGGTGGAAGTGTCATTGCCGATTCCAATCGCTTGTCTCAAATATTCCGGGACATTCGAGGCGGTTCCAATCATGCGCTGACTACCGCATCGACTGGACTAGAGCTATACGGAAGAGTACTGATGGGCTTGCCTCCGCAGCATCTCATGACATTAAGTGCCGCAGCTTTATTAAAAAGCTAACAGCGTTACATCTCAGCATAGCTAGACTTGTCCCCATCATGTTTTTGAAGCACAGGAGGATATTGTAGTGGAAGAAAATATGGCATTAATACGAAGTACGGTATATGGGATAAGGGGGAAGGATACATGACTCTTTCTCCCTCTCTCCGTAAGCTAGTACTCACTATACACGTGATAACTACCATGGGATGGCTCGGCTCCGCAGCCGCTTATATCCCCATAGCCGTCTATCTCCTAAACAATCAAGATGCCGATATGATACGATCCGCTATCCAAATCATGTCCTTGGTTGCTAATTTTATTGTTGTCCCCGTGGCTTTCGCATCGCTGCTCACCGGAGTTGCGTTATCACTTGGCACTAAGTGGGGGTTGTTCCGTCATTATTGGATCCTTTTTAAGCTTTTGTTTACCGTTATAGCGGTATTTATGTTGGTCGCATACATACTAGAACTGAACCATGCGGCATCCATAGCATCAAAAAGTACATGGTCGAGCACCGAGCTAAGTATGTTGAAGGATTCGATTCATATCGTACACCCGAGCGGAGGATTGTTGATCGTGCTTGTGGCAACAGTCTTGTCGGTGTACAAGCCAAAAGGTATGACTAGGTATGGATGGCGTAAGCAGCTGGAAATCAAAAGCAGCACGGAGCCTTATACAACCCCGCGCTGGATAAAAACGGTTAGATCCGCGGTCATCGTTTTGATCGCGCTAATCGTTACTTTAATCCTATTCAATTAGGCGTCTACACGTCCATAAGCCGGAAGATCATCATCGCCGCCTGCGCCCGCGTTGTGTGCTGGAGCGGAGCAAACAAGCCCTGCTCCATTCCCTCCACAATACCGGCTTGCCGCATAGCCGTTACCGCCTCTTCGGCATAGCTGCTGATCGCAGCCTGATCGGCAAACGTCGCCCCCGGCTTGACCGATGACAGTCGGAGGCTCAAGGCTTGGACCGCCCGGTGCATCATAACGGCCATATCTTGACGCGTGATGGTATCCGACACGCCGAACAAGGCGTCAGTCTTGCCGTTAACGATACCGAGCTTCTGGGCGCTTGCTACGGAGCGGTAATACCAGGCGCCCTGCTCCACGTCGGAGAAGCTTGTCACGGCCTGGTCCTCCGCAAGATCGAGAGCATTCACCAGCATCGTCACGAATTCCGCTCGGGTTACGCTGCCGTCCGGCTGGAATAGTCCGTCGCCCATGCCCTGCACCACCTGCCGTGCGGCCAAGGCTTGGATAGCATCCTGCGCCCAAGGGACGCCGGCCAGATCGATGAAGTCAGCCTGCGCATAAGCGGCCGCGTACCGGCTGAAGTGCTTCGGCTTAAATGCCACACGACCCGGCTTGGCATGGTACCGGCCATTTTTGACGACCTCCAGCTCATTACCCTCGGGCAGAAAGTACACAACAACCTGCCCCGGCTTCTCTCCTGCACCAAGTACGTAGGGAAGCTCTACAGCAATCTCCTGATCGGCAAACAAGGATAAGCTTTGGCTATCGAGAGTCAAGCCGAACTCATACACCGGACGTCCCCCCGGCTTAGTCCGTACATCGGCCGGTAGCTCAGAGCCATCCGCGCGAGCGACTGCCAGCTCCAACAGGGCCCCATCCGTCTTCCGGCCTGCCTTCAGCAGCAGCTTCGTCTGAATCCATAGCTTGGCATGACCGGTATCGATGTGGATCAGATCCATGACCGGCTTGCCGTGAGCAAACAGCGGTCCGGCCGGAAGCCGCACCTTCAGGTTTGCGGCTCCTTCCAGAGGAACGACTGCAATGGAAATGGATCGGTCCTTCGAGCCCGCGATCGCCATCCCCAGCCGTTCGGACGATATCACAGCGACTGCCGAACCGTCGGGATTCAGCTTCGCCTCGGCCCGGATATGAGCATCGGCCGGGACCAGTGCTTGGCCCGGGTCGACTGGGCCCTGGCCACTGCCTGTCCCGTCTGACGGAGAAGCTGTTTCCGTCGTGCCCGAAGTGACGGACACGGTGCTGGACGCCGTCTTGCCTCCGTCCACCGTCGTTGCGGTAATCGTAGAGGCGCCCGCCGCCACGGCCGTCACGACGCCGGATGCCGAGACAGTCGCCACGTCGCTGCGGCTGGAAGTCCAGTTCACAGCCTTGTTCGTCGCATCCGCAGGCGCAACCGTCGCGACCAGCGAAGCGCTATCGCCTATCTTGAGCTGCAGGCCGCCGTGATCCAGGGTAACCCCTGTGACCCGAATCTCGGGCTGCGGCTCCGGTTGATCCTTAGAACCGAGCTCGACCGTGGCATGGGCAGCCGTCCAGCTTCGGGTCACCTGCTTCTCATTCTCGTACGAGATGAGCGTCGCATCGCTCAAGCGGATGGATGCGGTTCCTTCGGATTTGGCCACGAAGGTGATCGTATACAGCTTGTGATCGCCCGACAATCCGGGCACCTTGCTTGTAAAGGTATGCCCGAGCAGCAGACTGCCGTCCGATTCCTTGGAAAAGGGAAAGCCAGCCGTAAATTCGGATATCGACTCCTTGTACTCCAGCAGATCCGGATCGTAGCTTAACCGGATATCGCTCGCGAATAAGTCGATCAAGCTCTCTGCTTGCAAGGTGATCGTCACCGTCTCCCCAAGCTTGGCCGACTCGCTACTGGCATGCAAGGAAAGCTTGGCTTCGGTTGCCCCTATCGAGACGGAGGGCAGCATGCTTATGCCTAGAAGCAAGGTAAGCATAAAAATCCAGGTTTTGCGCATCATCAGAAGTACCCTTCCTTCCTGTAACTGACACTGGTGCGGGGAGAGTACGGTCTCCGCACCTCTCCCTGCACGCCAGCGCTCCTTCCCCTTCGTTAGTGCAGCATATCCCGGGCAAAGGCCGCTAGATCAGCAATGTCTATCTTCCCGTTTTCATCCAAATCATACATGTAAATGAAGGTCCAGTCGCTATCCGAGCGGAGCGTGCCATAATAGCGGGCCATCCAGGCGACGTCCCCGATTCCCCTTCTAGCATTCACGGAGCCCTTGAACGTTTCCAGCGCTTTGCTTAAATCCGTCATCGCCTGGTCCAGCTCAGGCTGCCGGACAGCCTGTTCCGCTACGGCTTGCGCAGCCTGGATGGCCTCCTTCAAGGCCTGTATCACCGGCTCCTTAAAGTGCCCCCATAGTCGTTCATCGACCCTTGCAGCGTTCACCGCCGCCTGCGCCTTGTCGATCTCGGCCAGCAACGGGGCAGCGTCCGGATTGGTGATCTCGACCTCGTGCGGTTGACCGGCGTTAAGCGTCATCTCCTGCCCTGATTCATTCGCTGCGAGCACGCCCGTCAAGTACACGGTGGTGACAGCCGAGGCTGAGGAGCCAGGCAATGCGCGGAAATGCAGCTCGAGCAGATCCATCGTTCCCGTCACCGCCTTGCCCAGTCCCGCTTCGACGAACGTTACCTTCCCGCCGCCATATGTGGATGCGATCACCGTGAACTCATTCACTAGCGATACGGCCTTTACGTATTCGAGGAGCTCCGGATTATAATGTACCGTCATGGACTTGGCATATACCTGGCTCGTGACTTCGTTCAGACTGTAGATCAGAACGATCTCCTTGCCGGCCGCAGCCACGCTTGGGCCGCTCAGACTGACGCCTGGCGTCCGGAGCCCATCGACCGCTTCATTCAATTCGGCCAGTGCAGCTTGCAGCTGCTGCAGCGTGTCGGCGGAATCGACCATATTGTCCCCGGCAGCGATCGCCTGCAGCAGACGGGCGTATGAGGCTTGAGTATACTGCCCGGCATCATTGCTGATGGCCTTGGCTGAAGCGAGCTTGGTCTTCAGCGGCGTGACGTCAACCAGCGCGCTCACAGCGCCGTTGAGGGCTGCGACCTCGGCATCGAGCGCAGCGTACGTTTGGATGTCCGGCATAGCCGCTTCCGCCTGGGCGATCGCCTGTGTCAGCTTCTGGAACGAACGGGCGGAGTATTTCCCTTCCGCGTTGGTGTAGGCTTTCGCTTCGCTAATCGCCTGCTGTAGGTAGGCTTTGTCGATGTGCGCTACCTCGATCACATAATTTTGAATGGTAGCCTGATTGGTTTCCTTAGCCGTCGCCGTAACGGTCAGATAGTAGGTAGCTCCTCCTTCGACCGGCCCCCAGTTGAAGACGCCGCCCGAGCTGATGGTGGCATCCGTGTAAGACTTGCCGTCCTTCGTCAGGCTGTAGGTGTACACAACCTGATCGTAAGCATGCTCCGACTTTACCTTGATACTCGTCAAGGCCCCGACGTTCGTCTTGGTCAGCGGAGCTTCGAACGTCATTCTGGCATGGTCGAACTTGACTTCCTTATTGGCCGGAGAAGCCATCAAACCTCCATACAGCCCCTTGGCAACCTGGGCGGCCGTATAGGTGAACATCCAGTTCTCGTTCTCGATCCAAGCTGTATCCCCATCGATCCGATAAGACCCGCGAACCGTAGCGCTGCCGTCCGGGTTGACCTTATACGTCAGCCTGACCCAGTACGTTGCCGTCAAATCCTTCTCGCCTGTAGCAAAGCCGAGATTCGGCCAGTCGCCATTGGCCGGATTGCTGTTGCGAGCGAAGGCCAGCACCGAGTCCGTCTTGAACCGGCCGGATTGCGTGTTGCTGAGGGAATACTCGCTCGCCGACAAGGCCATGAAGGTCGTATCCGCCAGCTTGTTAATCCCCGTCTCAGCCGGATTCGGCGCATAGTAGTCGCTGATCATAACGCCTGCAAACTTGCTCGGCGCGCCGTAGCTCGTGATACGGGCCACGATCTCTGCATTGGAGGTCAATGGCTGGTAGACAAAGGTGCTGCGTCCCGTCCCCTGATTGTAGTTAGGGCTGACGTAGTGCGAGGCGTTATTGATCGTCACCTCGCTGTTACCGAGACCGCCGTAGCTGACCTTCATCTTGCTGAGGCTGTCCTGCGACAAAGCGCCAGCCTGCCAGTTCTGAGTCAGCAATGGAGCGGTAGGCGCCGGCGTCTTCACTTTGAACTTGACGGCGACCTCATTTTTGAAGCCCGCATTGTACGCCACCAGCTTCAGGGTATAGGTCGGGTCTGGAGCAAGGCTCTGAGCATAGGTAGGCGTCCAATCGAACAGGTTCTCGCTGTACACCGCACCAGCCGGAATCTCTTCCTTGTAGGAATAGAAAGCCGTACCCGTCGGATCTTTAATGACGATCGGGAGAAGCAGCTTCTCGGTTCCCGTGACCTCGATCGTCTCTCCGTTGGCGATGGCCGTCCGGTAAGGCTCGGCGATTTCGAACAGCGGTGCGCCCATAATGATGAACTTCACCGATTTGTCCGAGACAGACCCTTCAGCCTCGGCGCTAAATACCAGATCATACACCCCCGTGTGCAAACGGGTCGGCGTCCAGTTGAACGCACCGGTCGCGCTATCGAGCGTAATGCCCAGCTCTGCAGCATCGAGCTCGTTGCCGTAGCTGTCCTTCACCGACTTCAACCGATAAGCGACTGCAGCCGGGGAAGGCGTGCCGTCCGCGCCTGTCGCAATATTTTTGACGGTTGCTTTGGCCGTCAAGGCGATCGTCTTGCCAGCGCTGTAGGATTTATCCGCTATTGGATCGAAGACGGGGACGATCGTGCTGTCCATAACCGTTATGTGGACATCCAACCCGCCATAGAAGTCATTCAGGCTGGCTTTATCCTGGATGCGGAAGGGCAGCTTATACGCTCCCGCCATCGAAGGCGTCCAGGTCAGCTCACCGGTGGCCGGCTGATAGACCGCACCGTCCGGCAGCGTCCCGATCGCTTCGATATCGGTAACCGGCAGATCGCCGGAGCCGAATGCATCCTTGGCCGAAAGCTTCAACTTGATCGGAGTACCCTTTTGAACTGTGATCTGCTTCGTCGGCGTGACGTCTTTGCCCTGGATCGTGACGGCAGGCAGATTAAAGAGTGGAGCCACATTATAGAAGCTGGAGCCTCCCATGTTGCCGCCGGTAGCCAGCGCCAAGCCCACGTACCATTTGCCATTGGTGCCGGTGTCCATGTTTCTCCAGAAGCTGTTGCCTGTAACCGGGGAATCCGGACTGAACGTCAACAGCTTGATCCACTGATCTGCGGACGGATACTTCGTTTTATCCGTTACCGGAGCATAGTAGACGTCAATGTTTTCGCTCCCTTGATTCGTATCCAGCCGGAGCCATGCATCCTGATTATCTACGGTATTATTCGTGCCGAAGTTGGAGGACCATCCGGATTGCTGACCGCTCGCGAACAAACCGCGGGTCGTATTCATGCGAATGGAACGATGGTACGTTCCGCTGTCATAGGACTTATTCACATTATTCTTGACGATCAGCGCTTCTCCGAGATGCTCCCCGATGATCGAAGACTTATCGACGCGGGTAATAAAGGTGCCCGCCGTCTTGGCCGGAATCTCCTGGTATACGAACCGGAAGGAGTTGCCATCCGTATTCCAGAAGCGCTTGCCGTCCGTATAAATGCTAAGCTGGGAGCCGCTCATCAGATCGTAGCCGGCCGAAGGCGTATTGATATCAACCGAGGACCAGACGCTTGCCGGATACTCCACGCCGTCAAGTTGAATTTCTCCGATGAGCACCTGAGAGGCCGGCCCGGCCAAGTCTTGCTCGTTGAAGGCCACGACTTTGTAGTACACAGGACCGCCGCTTCCGGTCTTGAAGTCCGTATCGGCAAACACGATATCCTTCACCCGGCTGCCCACCAGCTCCCAGCCGGTCCCGACGGCGGTCGGGTCATGGTCTGCGGTCAGCGCATCCCGGGTCCGGTACACCTGGTAATAGCTGGCCTTCAGCACATGCTTCCACCCGATCGTAATCCGTCCGTTGACGCTGTCCGAGAGAATCGTCGGAGTTACTTGTCCCGGCAAACTGTTGTCGGCATCCAGGGCAGTCAACGATACATGCGCTGCCGTACCCGGGCCGGACGAAGCCACGCCCACATAGATCGTATCGGCCATAGGCAGATAGAACTCGCCAGGCGTCTTCATATGATGCCAGTTATTATCCATAAAGTAGTACTCGCCGGTTGCGCTGACTTCCGGGTACAACGGGTAGCCAATATGTCCGATGGGCTGCCAGTCGACCCCGTCTTTGGACACATAGGCGTAGACGTACAGGCCTTTGCGTGCTACCTTAAGCCACTTGGCTCCTTCGACCCTTCCAGTTACGGCTACGGGATTAAGGTTATTGAAGATAGAATAGCCGTCAACGCGCATATCGAAATCCTTCACGATATTCGGCTGCTGCCTATAAACAAACTTGTAATTTCCTTCGCTGTCGATGGTCAGGAGCCCGCCTCTCGACTTCACGTCGAGCGATTCCTTAAATAAGATTCCGATGTCTTCGCCGGATTGGATCTCCGCTACCATCTCGAAGCTGCCGCTCTTCGGTGCAGCCGTCGAATCCGCAGCGCCGGTTAGAAGATTGCTCGTATAGGCAAACAACAGGTTACCGCTTGTATCCTTGCTCCCTGTGAACGTGATCGTTCCGCTTTTCATTGCCGCCTGCAGCCCTTGGACCGTTGTAATTTGCTTATCCAACGACCACGCTGTCGTATCGAAGGACCAGTTCTCGATCAAGGCATTCGCACTGACGGGAACCTTGGCATACGGAGAGTCGCTGCCTGCTCGGCCATGGGCATTCACTCCCCGCACTTTGTAGTAATAAGTGCTTCCATTCGCCACCGTGTCGTCCAAGTAAAGATTCGTATTCGCATCGACCGTCGCGATAACCGCGTAGGCACCGTCCTTGGACGTAGAACGAAGAATCTGATAGCCTGCATCCACGCCTGCGCTATGGGTCCAGGTCAGCGCCGCCTTCCCGTTCGCAGCCGTGCCGGTAGCGAAGATAGGAGCGCTCGGAATATCATTGACGATTAACTCGCTCTCCAGATCAAGCACAACAGCGGAGAATGCCGGTACCGTCACCTTTCCGCCCGTTACCGGGAGCGATTGATGTGATAGTTTATCGTAGATCATGTCTTTGGTATATCCAGACGGCAGCGTGATCTCATACGGCTTGGAATTGCGATAGCTATCCCTTGTCGTATTCATAGCAATGATATACGGGCCATACTGCACCGAGTAAAATTCGCCATAGCCGCCGTAAGGCGATCCGGCCTTGTAAGGCGTAAGCGCGATTCTGTCGTCATAGCCATGCCAAGCTGCTACCGGATAGATCTCGCCCTGATTCATATTGGTGGAGCCGTCCGGCATGCCGGTTACCGGGTCATAGGTAGTATTGTAAGCGACCGTCGTATCCGGCGCTCCGAAGTTCCAGAAGCCTGACGGCGTGTACTGGACCTCATGATCCACCATGGCGATCCGGTCGTAATCCGAGCTGACCGCGTGCATACGGCTGACCCCGTTCAAGCCCGAATCCGACTTGTACTCGAAGGCCAACAGATATACCGAGTCCTTGTCGCGGAAATAAACGATGGAATCCTCGATATCATAGAACGAGCTGCCATAGAGGGCATTCTCGTCAAATCCGGCATGTTTGACTGCCGCCAGCTCCTCCGCCGAGAACCAGCTCAGATTCGTGGAAGGAATCAGTTTGGCCACGCGCGGATGATTCGTCACATACTTGTAGCCTGCGAGCGACTTCAGATCGGAAGCGAAGCTGCTGCCGATGAACGGTGTCAGATGGTTATCCGCGAGCATCTGCTGCGTATATCCGACGGCGTCGACCGCATATCCGAAGAACTTGCTATACTCCGGGCCGAAATAAGCTTGATATTTGCCCGGATCCTTCTCCAGCTCCGCTTTCAAATAGGCAAAAATAAACGGATTAATCGTGGTCGTACCGCCTGATTTCATGTGGACATGGTAGCCTGCGTCGTAAGGATAGAAAGGCCCTCGAGCCTCAATCGTCGCTTCGAGTCGCATGGAGCGGTATCCGTCGTCCACATCGGCATACTTCATATGGGCTCTTGCATTCGATACCAGCAGCGCCTTGCGCAGCAGCTCATTCTCCTCCTTAAGCTTGATGCCGGGCGCTTGCTGGAACGCCTCCGGCGTATCACGGACGAGACGCCAGGCATGTACGAGATAGTCGCTATGCTCGCCGTACCCGGCTACATAGGTCGTCTCGCGCGTTAGCCCGAACTCGGTCGTCATGTAATATTCCTCGCCCCATGCCTTGCGGTAGGGACCGATATAATTGCGGTCGGCATCATATTGGGTACTGTCATTAAAGGCAGCCAGATTATTCACGATCAGCTTGCCCGAATAATCGCCGCCGTTCTTCGTCTCCGCTTCTACAAGCCCGTTCACCATGTCGATATCGTAATAGGGCAGGATTCCCGTCGAACGATACAGCTGACGCAAGGAAGACTTATAGTTCTCCGCATAAGCTGATTGGATCGCAAGCAGGCCGGCATTGCTTCTCCAGGCACCGAACATCTGGAACATGACTTGGTTCGTGAGCGGCGTCAGCGTATACGCATGAGTTCTTGCATAGTTGAAGTTCAGCCACAGAATCTCCTCGTAAGCGGCACGTCTGGTCGTGATGTACGGCTCGGCACCAAGGTCCTCCGCAGCCTTCTCGATCAAGAAAGGAAAGGCTGTCCCGGCCTCGGGCTGATGATAGAAGCGGGCTACCGAACGGAACTTGTCCAGCCAGTTCACTTTCTCCGCTCCCCTATACCAGGCGTCGAAGCCCGTATACTTCGTACCGCCGAGCTGCTCGTAACGGCCGTTCTCGAACAGCTTGCTCACATTCCACAGCGCCTCCCCAAGGCCCTGATAGTAGCCGCCCCACGAGGATTGATGGCCTCCGGTCTGAATCGTACCCGGGCGGTTCAGATAGTTGATGACGAGCCGGTCCATCGCGCCGAGCACGGCATCCAGCAGCTGATCCACACCTAGCTGCTTCAGAAGAGCATCATATTCAGGACTGTCCTGGTCGAGCAAAACCTCAGTCACATATTTCAAATTGTATAGATTGACATCGTTCTGCGAGTAGGGCAGGAGCATCGTCCCGTTACCATGCGCATTCTCCGAATGATTCCAGGTCGCCGTCGTGAAGTTGTTCGTCGAAGCGTTGCGGTCGATCACTCCCTGCATAACTGCCTTCACATCGTTCAGCAGCTTGTTCCGCATATTACCGGCGACGATAGAGCCCGGGTCCAGATCGGAGCCGTTCGCACCATTGCTGCGCACCGGCGGGATATAGGAGGTCAGCTTGCCGCTCTGCTTGATCACTTCCGTCGCTAGCGAAGCCGTCGTATGTACATAACCGGTATAATACTTGTTCGAAGGCGTGACGACCTTCTCCTGATACGCCTTGCTGAACGTGCCGGCACTGTACGGATAATATGTAGAGGCCGTACGGATCGTAATCGTCAGCTCGCTCTTGCCCTTGGACTTCTCGAGCGGGATCGGAACGGTGCTGAAGTAGAACCGATTCTCGATCGGCGGTTCCTCCGCCATCTTGGCGATTACCAGCGGTGCCGGGTAGAACACCTGGTTGTCGATAGCCAGAAAAGCTCTGTACTCCGTCTTGTCCGAGCCCCACAGCTTCAAGGTAAAATAGTTTTGGTCATTAGGATCGACCTTGACCGTAAAGGTAATATCCCCGCCGAAATAATCCGGCGTGCTTTTGGGCAGGGATACCCTTGCCGTCTCCCCTTCCTCCCCGACGACAGCCTGGCTGTCCGAGGCGATCAGCTTATGTGCCTGCTCGCTGGCGGGATCCCCCAGATCGATCACATCCGTGACGCCATATGCGTCGTAACGCCCGTCGTATCCCCCCGCTTCCGCAGCCAGCGCCTCAGCGGGATGGTACAGAAGCCACCCTCCATGAAACGTACTGAGGATGAGCAGCATCGCAAGCATATAAGCGAATCCTTTTCTCAAGCTTCCCAACATGACTCTTTGCCTCCTAAGCTCAACAATTTGAAACCGCTATCATTTCCCTATGAGCATAACAGAGGAAATATATGGATTGAATGCGCTTTTTTAAGTGAAAACTGCATTTTTTTAAGGAGGAGCTGCTTTTCTTGCACGCAAAAAAAAACACCTCCGCGTCGTCGGGAGGTGTTCTCTGCCCTTAGCCTTTCGTCTTTTCTTTCGTCTTTTCTTTCGTCTCTTCATAGAGAAAATAATCGAAATCCGCATGCTTGTCCGTACCGTTCAAATCCTGGGCGCACAACCCGACCATGCCCCCGGTAAAGCCGAGCTTGCCGCCATATTCATCAGACAGCGCGCCCATATCGAGCGTCGGTCCGATGACCTTCCACTCCCGGCCGTCCGGGGAAGCGTAGAAGTTCAGGCTCCTGTCATCGATGACCGCCCGCAGGTAGTGCTGCTCCCAGCCGGCAGCGGATATCTCATGAGCAATATACTCGTCATACTGTCCCTGCTGGCTTCGGACGACGCCTATGCACTTGCCGCGCAGCTCGTCATGCGTGATGCGCAGGTAGTAGTAGTCGGCTTCGTCGTAGTAGCAGACGATCCCGGCCATTTGCATGAAATGCTCCGGCTCGAACTCCACGCAGGTTTCCGTCACGCATTGAAAATGCTGGATACGCCGCGCTACCAGACTCTGGCGATGCCAGGATACGAGCGACTCCCGCCCCCGCATCCGCAGATAGCCGGGACGCTCCCGCAGGCTGAGCCAGGACTCCTCGGCAGGCACGCGAAGCGTTTGATACTGTAGGCCCAGCTCGGCAGCATCAAAATCATCCTTGGCCGGCATCGGCGAGAACGGATGCGGCTCAAGAGCCGGGGCCGGAACCGTAAGCGCAGGCAGCTTGCTTCCGTGGGCGAGCTCCAGCCAGCCCTCCTCGGTCCAGCGGCACGCCTGAATAGACGTCTCCCGCCCGAGCGGATTCATGCGGGTACCCGGCAGCATGCGTGCGCAAATATGCGCCATATACCACTCCCCCTGCTGCGTCTCCACGAGGGAGCTGTGCCCCGACTGCTGGAGCGGATGATCCAGATACGGATGCGTCGTCAGCAGCGGATAATTCGGGTCTGTCTCATAAGGTCCCTCCAGATGTCGGGAGCGCGCCAGCGTTGCCGCATGGTTAATGCCTGTCCCGCCTTCAGCGACCAGCAAATAATAATAGCCGTTCCGCTTGTACACCATCGGGGCTTCCGTCACACCGATGGCGGTACCCTTGTAGATGCTGCGGATCGGTCCGGTCAGGCGCTCCTCGGCCGGGTCATACTCCTGCATCACAATGCCGCCGAAGCGGGTATGGTTTTTGCGAAAATCCCACTGCATATTGAACAGCCACTTCCTGCCGTCCGTATCGTGGAACAAGAACGGATCGAAGCCGCTGCCGTTTAAGAAGACCGGCTCCGACCAAGGACCCTGGATGTCCGTTGCCGTGACGAGGAAGTTGCGCAGATCTTTAAATACGCCCTTGCGGCCGGCCATAACCGTATAGATCAGATAGAATACGCCCTGATCGTAAGATAAGGCCGGAGCCCAGATACCGCCAGAGCTGGGGATGCCTCGCAGGTCAAGCTGGGAGGTCCGGGTCAGCGGATAGGCGAGCAGGCGCCAATGCACCATATCCCGGGAATGGTGAATCTGCACGCCAGGAAACCACTCGAAGGTCGAGGTTGCCATATAATAATCATCCCCGACTCTGATTATCGAAGCGTCAGGACTAAAGCCGGTCAGGACCGGGTTTTGAATAAGCTGCGTCATGAGTCAAACTCCTTGTCCGGATATAGATAAAGCTCTTGCCGATATGTCCAATCGCACTAAAACCGCCCAGGCTGCTGCCTGAAGCGGCTTTGGGCGCAGAGCAACCGTGTGATCGCGATTAACCCTTCGTAGCGCCTGCTGCAATTCCCTTGACGAAATATTTCTGCAGGAAGAGGAAAGCAATCAATACCGGGATGATCGAGATCACCGTACCGGCGAACACCATATCCCACTGGGAGGCCAGCTCGCCGACGAATTTGAAGATTTCCACAATCATCGTCTTCGCCTTATCCGACGGAAGGATCAGGCTTGGCATCAGGAAGTCGTTCCAAATTCCAAGTCCTTGTAATACGACCATACTGGCCGTGCAAGGGCCGAGCAGCGGAAATACGATCTGCCAGAAGGTGCGCACCTTCGAGCAGCCGTCAATTGCGGCCGCTTCCTCAATCTCAATCGGGATGCCCTTAATGAAGCTTGTGTAGAGCAGGACGCCCATCCCGACCGAGCCCGAAATGTAGATAAGCACCGGCGCCGTTAGCGTGCCGTACAAGCCAAGCGTCTTCATTTGCTTAAATAATGGAATCATGTACACCTGGAACGGAATCATCATTCCAGCCAAATAGTACACGTAAACCGCATTCGTCCACTTCTTCCCGGTGCGCTCGATCGCATAGGCGGCCATCGGTATGAGGAGCACCATAAAGACTATGGAGCTCAGCGTTAGGATCGCGCTGTTCATCATCGCTGCCGGGAATCTGGTTTTGGTCCAGAGGTACACAAAGCTGTCCACATAGAAGCTGCTCGGGAAGGCAACCGCATCTCTTAATATTTCTCCGTTCGTTTTAAACGCGGATATGACGCTGAAGTAGATCGGAAAGCAGAACAAGACCGCCAAAACGAAGGTAATGCTGACCATTCCGAGCTCGATCCATCTATTCGACTTGTGCATGTTACATCTGCACCTCCCGTTTGCGAAGCAATTTTACTTGAATGAGAGAAACGATCAGGATGAGGAGGAAGAGCACGAGGGATAGCGCCGTACCGTAGCCCTGTCTGAGCTCTCCGAAGCCGACTTTATAAACGATGTAGGTCATGGTTTCCGTTGCGAAGCCTGGACCTCCATCGGTCATTACCGCAATTTGGTCAAAGATTTTGAGCGCGCTGATCATCGACAGCATGACGCTGACGGTCATCGCACCGGCTAACAAGGGGAACGTAATGTGACGGAATTGCTGCCATCGGCTAGCGCCGTCCATGGAGGCCGCTTCGTTTAATTCCGCCGGAATGCCTTGCAGCCCGGCCAAGTAAATAATCATGTAATACCCGGAGCTCTTCCATACGGTTGTAATAATGATGGCCAGCATGGCATAGTCCGGATTGCCAAGCCAGTCGATTTTGAATACGCCAAGACCGATGCGTTCGAGTAATTGAGAAATGACGCCGAAGTTATAATTGAAAATAATGGTCCAGACAAAGCCCATGACAATCCCGCTCAGTAGAACAGGGAAATAAAAGATGCTGCGAAACAAATTTTTGAACCAGCGTACCTGATCTACCAGCATCGCCAGCACAATGGCTGCGACGTTTTCCAATACGACCAGTGAAACGGACAAGATCAGCGTATTCTTCAGCGCATTGTGCACCCGCTCGCTGTGCCACATTTCAATAAAATTGTCGAATCCGATGTACTTGATCTGCGTGCTTACCCCGTCCCATGAGGTAAAGCTTAAATTCACACTGTTTAAGGTAGGATAAATAACGAACAAGGAGTACAAAAGAAAGGAAGGAAGGATGAACAGGACGGAAAAGGATAACCCAATTTTTTTCTTTTTCGCCGCAGTCTTTGTTCCCGAAGCGTCATAGCCGTTTGCAGCATGTACAGTTTTCATAAGTTTCTCTCCTCCCGACACAGTAAGGAGGAGACCTTTGCCCATATCGGAGCAAAGGTCCATCCTTGACTCTTTCTATTTATTTCGCGGCTGCGTTGGCCTTAATATTGGCATCCCATTCCGCATCCATTTTCTTCAAATATTCATCGCTGAAGTCGCCTTTTGCCAGCCACTCCTGGATCAGCTTGTAATACCAGTTGCGCCATTGCGAAGGCATTTGATTTTCGCCCCAGTACACGTTGATTTGCAGCGATTTGATCGTCTTCGGATCGTTCATAACCTCCAGCACCCGCTGCATTTGCGGACTGGATTCGTACGTGATCGCTTCCTTCGTAGAAGGAATGGCGCTGCCGATCTTCAGTGACTTGGCGTACTGCTCCTTGGAGAAGAAGAATTTCAGGTACTCCACGATCGCAGCCTTCTTGCCCGGATCCGCCGCAGCTTTTGTCGAGAGCGCCCAGCCTTGAGGACTGTTCATCCCGTGGACAACGATTCGGCCCTTACGGTCCGGAAGCGGATACCAGCCGAATTCGAATTTCGGATCGGCTTGAGCGATTTGCCCGAACATCCACGGTCCGGAGAACAATTGCGCTGCTTTGCCCGTTACGAGCATGGAAGCGGTTTGATTATCCGCGGTGCTGAGATAGCCCTTATCGACGTAGCCCTTGGTGAACAGCTCATTCAAGCTCTCCATCGCCTTTTTCGGACCTGCGTCTGTAAAGCTTGCTTGCCCCTTGGTCCGCTTAGAGTTCCAGTTCGGATCATCCGCGAACACTTCGTCAATGAGGAATTTGTTCACCCAGAAGCCCCAGTGGAAAATATCCTTGCCACCGAAGGTGATCGGTGTAATACCGCTTGCCTTCAGCTTCTCCTGAATGGCGAGAAATTCGTCATAGGTTTTCGGCTCCGCTGTGATCCCCGCATCCGTGTAAGCCTTTTTGCTGTAAATAATGCCCTGAGGGGACGTGCCGTAGATCGGAGCCGTATAGTTTTTGCCGTTGATCTTCGGAGCATCCTTGAACAGCTCCAGGATCTCGCTCGGCATCTCGGCAATCTTTCCGGCATCGGCAAACAGCTGCGTATCACGCATTTCAACCAGATCAGGAAACTCATTCACGGCGTCCTTGGTCTTTAGCCAATCGAGGTAGGCCTGCGAGCCGCCTTCGCTCAAATCCGTAATCTTAATATGCGGGTTAGCTTTCGTGAAAGCGGCAATAGCTTCAACCATCGCTTGCTTCCCCGCCGGATCGCCGGTTGCGTATCCGATGGTGAAGGAGACCGGCTTCTTCTGCTCGGTTCCGCCAGCTCCCGCGTTGTCCGCCGGAGCGGAGCCCGAATTGCCGCCTCCGCATGCGCTAAGCATAAGAGACATCGCCATGGCACTAGCCACAATCGTAGACACTTTCTTCTTGGTCATCTAGTAAACCCTCCCTATATCAATCATGACAAAAGCCTGGAAGAATCAGCACGTATTCGGTGCGTTCCCTCTCTGTGTACCTAGACTAACATACCTCTAAAAACAAGAGAATGCGGTTTTTATAGATCTATATGCAGTATTTTAAGGAGAGCCGTGTTTGCATCAACACCTTCGAAATCGTTGGGGAAATAAGGCAAACGTATGGGTACTGGCTGGCATTCGAGAATCTGAAAAACCTTCTCTCCATTCGAATCCGCTCGAAGGGATAGAAGGTTCTGCTTGCTCCCGCGCCATGTAAGATGAATTACTTAGGAAGTTTGTATTCCTGAGGCAGCTTGCCGAAGTGCTTTTTGAACATGTCGCTGAACTGCCGGGCATTATTATACCCAACCTGCTCCGCGATTTCATAAACCATCAGATCGGTTTGGAGCAGCAGCTTCAGAGCTTGCTTCATACGGACCTCCGTCAAATACTGCTTGAAGTTCATTTTCGTATGCTTCTTGAAGAAGCTGCTGAAATAATACGGGTTCATATATAGAATGGCTGCCATGCTCTCCAGCGTTATGTTTTCGTTGTAGTGCTGCTCGATATATTCCTTCACCTTCTGAAGCTCTTGCCCTTCCTTGCCGGCTCCCCCCGCTTCCAGCTGGTGAAGATAGTCGGCAGTGAGCGCTTCAACATATCGCTTGAGCTCTCCAAAATGACGGAAGCCCTGCATCGTGAACAACAGCTCCTGCTGCTCCTGCCAAGGCTCGACCGGTGTGATGCCGACCTCCCGCAGCCCTTCCGACCAGCCGGTGACCGACGAGTAGCAGGACGTGACAGCAGAGTCCTTGCTTCCGCGGGCAAAGCTGCTGACCCGATCGAAGAAAGCTTCCAGCCCTTGGGAGAGCCTATGCCGGTCCTTGCCCAGCAGAGCCTGGAGGACGACCTGGCGGCTCTCATCCAGCTCGCGCTCCGAGACCGCCGCTTCTCCCGGCTCCTCCGACCAGAGAACCGGGACGCCTCCGCCCAGAAAAAAGGTTCTTCTCAAGGCCTCTGCCGCGGTACGGTACGCGGTTCTGATCCCTGCGAGCCCCTCCTCGGGACGGCTGACGCCGATCGTCAGAGGGATTTTTAAGTACACCTGTACATTATCGATGATCTCATCCGCCAGTCCGAGCGAATCCAGCAAAGGAGGATGATTGACTATCGCACATAACTGATCCGCCCTCCGAAAAACAAGCCCGGCGGCATGCCTCTGGATCAGCTCCTCGCTTAGATTAGACACGGCAAACAACAGCAGCCGCTTCTCATGCTCGCCCCAGCGGTTATCGTTTTCCAGCTCCTCCGGCTCGATCAGCAGGATGGAATAATGCGAATGTTTGTGACCCGTCTCCAGGGACTGCAGTCTGCGGCTCGCTTCCTCGATGCGAATATCGCCTTCGATCAGACGATCGAACAGCTCCTCCAGCTGCGTTTTCTTATCCTTATTCTCATAAGCGGCCAGCTTGCTCTTGAAGGTCTGCTCCTCGGATTCCACCTGCAGCTCCGTCACGGCCCGCTTGACCGCGGTCAGCAGCAGCTTCTTCTCCACCGGCTTCACCAGATAATCCAGCGCTCCAAAAGCGAGCGCATCCTTCGCATAGGAAAATTCCTGGTAGGCGCTAATAAAAATAACCTTCGTGTTCAGCCCGCGTTTTTCAATCTCCTTGATGACGTCGATGCCGGTCCCGTCGGGCATGCTGATATCCGTTACGACAAGCCCCGGTCTCTCCTTCTCGATGAGCTCAAGCAAGCCTTTGCCCGTCCAGGCCTCCCCGACGATGGTGATACCTAGCTCTTCCCAGGGAATAAGCTTCCTCAGGCCCCGTATGATGATCGGCTCGTCGTCAGCAAGTATGGTGTTAATCATCCGAGTCCACCTCTTTCATGTAAGGTATAATCATCCGGACGGATGTACCGATCAACGGAGTACTGCTGATCCCGATCCCGAATTCCTGGCCGTATAGAGCGACGATTCGGTCATGTACATTTTTCACACCGATCCCTCCGCCTCCTCCGTCGCCCGGGACTTGGCCGCTTAATCGGCCGCGCAGCAGCTCCAGCTTGTCGGCGGTCATGCCCACCCCATCGTCGTCAACCGTGATGAGCAGCTGACCGGCGTGGCCTTTTTCCGCTATAATCCGGATCGTTCCCTTGCCGGACTTCGGCATGATGCCATGGTAGATCGCATTCTCAACAAGCGGCTGCAGGGACAGCTTAGGCACCAGGCATCCCAGCACGTCCCCTTCCATACGAAGGTCCATCGCCAGCCGATGCTCCCCGTAGCGGAATTGCATCAGCCGGAAATATTGTTCAAGGTTCGCCTTCTCTTCCAGCAGCGCCACCGATTCCTGACCGTAATCCAGCACATACTTAAGCTGATGGGACAAGGACAGGATCATATCGGCTACCTCGTTATCGTCGTTGGCAACGGCGCTCATGCGGATGACCTCCAGCGTGTTGTACAAATAATGCGGCCGGATTTGACTTTTCAGCGCATGGAGCTCCGCGTGCTTCTGCTTGATCTGGGCTACGTACACCTCGTCGATATAGCTTTGCAGCCTGTTGGTCATCCGGTTGAAGCCGCGGGCCAGCATCCCGATTTCATCGGAGGTGCGGACTTCCACGCTCGAATCGAACTTCCCCGATTCTACTAAAGTCATCTGCTTCATAATGCTGCGGATCGGATAAGAAAATCGCCTGGAAAACCAGATCGCCACCGCCACAAGCGAGGCTATGCATAGAGCGATTACCGAAGCGATCGTATTTTTGATCTGCTTGATCTTACTGAACATCTCATCCTGATAAACCTCCCCTACGACATTCCAGCCCGCGCGGCTCAGGGGATGAGACAGATGAATATAATCCTTCGATGGCTTTCCTTGATAGGTTGTTCCTATCATTTCCTTGTTGCTGGCATACAGAATGTTGCCCTGTTCGTCCGTTAAGTAAACGGCATCCTGCGGATTAAGCAGCAGCTGCTGGAAAATCTCGTCGAAAGCACTGACGCTGACATCGATATAAAGGCTGCCGACCAGATCCTGATCTCTTTTTCCCGTGCTCTGAATATCGATCAGATTGCGGCCAAAGGTCATCACCAGGTTGCGGGAGCCGACGTAATAGTCTTCAGGATGCGTGGGGAATATTGCCAGCTCCTTACGGTTCCGGTATAACTGCTGCTTCCACTCCTCCGGGGGATAGGCATAGCTGCTGTCAAAAAGCTTGCCTTCCTTATTAGCCGCCTGATAGCTTCCGTCAGGGAAAACAAACATCGTATTTTTCATATGCGTATCCGTATAGAGCACATTTTTCAAAAAGTCGTCCACGGTTGCCGTTAGCCGAATATCCTTGTTGAAAGACTGGTCTATGATCGCCTCGCCCAGCTGAAGATATTTTCCGTCCACACTGTAAGCATACATGAGCTTAGTCATTTCGTTGTATTTATGGACCAGATCATCGACGTTCTTCCCCGCGAACAGCAGCATCTGTTCAAAATTATTGATCGTATGCCGCTCCAGATAACTGCTGAAGGTGTTGAGGGAAAAGTAGCTCAAGATCAATAGCGGGACCAGGCCGACACTTATGAACGATAAGGAGAACTTGGCGAAAATACTTTTGCGCAACCAGAGAAAGCCGGTCCTGCTCATACGAATCCCCCTCAGCAAACGATTACATCTAATCTTAGCAGAGTCTCCCCGCTCTTATCTACACTTGTCAAATTCTTACAAGGTTCCTGCCGCTGCCCCAGGCGTTACCTTCTTTGTATCATACTTTCGCCGGATAGGGATGGAGGTTTTTTAAGCAATATAAGCATTTTTTTCAGCACTTGGTAAAAAGAGCGCAAGGAGCGTGCATGAAACGCGCCATCGGGCCGCTTCAGCCGTCCCCCCATTGCCCGGGGTCCTTTCAACATGCCAAAAACCCTCAAGACCTTGTCCAGCAGGGTCTTGAGGGTTTTGCTATGTCCTGGATATGCCGTTGGCAACCGGGAAATACACCGTGTAGAGCTCGTCCTTCACTTCGTACAGCGGAATGAATCGAATGCCCCGTTCCTGACCACGAGTCCGGTAATATCCCGTGTTCCACCAGCTGTGCTGCCTCTCGCGGTCCGGCACGAGGAGAAGCTCCGGCTCCTGGGGGTCGCCGTACAGCCTCCGTTCTTCCTCCACGAGTCCGGCAAGCACTACCGGACCATCCAGGAATGCCACCGTATCCGAATCGCCCGGCAGCGGTTCGGCAGTCAGCCCTTTGGGCAGCTCCGCGCGCACGATATCGCCGTTCTGCCATGTCCGTCTGATCTCATAGAACGTCGAAGATGTGAACGGCCCTGCTTCTACCACGCCGTTCACGCTGATTTGCGGCTTCCCCTTTATCCACCAGGGGAGTCGGAGCTTCAGAGCAAGCTCCTTCTCTTCCGAGCAGGTTACGGTCAGGCTGTAGACGAACCGGTCCGGGCGATGGGTCGGGATCGGCGCCATATCTACCTTCGTGATGGCTATCATGCCGTCCACCGACCAGCCGTTCAGCGGATATACGCCGTGCTGCCCTTCCTGGGCCAAGCGGATGTTGATCCCCACGTCCCCGATCCGGGTGGACAGCTCGGAGGGAAGCCACTGGCTGACCGTTATCGCCCCGGCCTCCGGCTCCTCCAGATAAATCAGCTGTTCATAGTCGGAATGTGCCTGAACCAGCGTGCCGTGACAGCACCAGAAATGCCCGGTAGGCGATCCCCATTTCTTCTGGCTGCCTGCCCCCAGACCAAGAAAATAGGAGATCATGCCGGTGTCTCCATGCTGATGGGCCAGCGCGCCATTCACGAAGCGGCGCTCCAGATAATCGGCGTAGGCGGCATCTCCCGTCCATCGAAGCAGCACCTGGGCCAGGCGCATCATATTGTAGTTGCAGCAATGCTCCTGGCCCGTGTTCAGCCGGGAAGCCATCCCGCCCGCGGGCATCCAAAGCTCCGAGTCATCCCCCGCCCCCGTCGCCAGATAGCCGCGATCCGAAACGGCACAGCGCCAGAAAGCCTCCACAATACGCCGGTATCGCTCCTCGCCCGTCACTTCCCATGCTCGGGCCGCGCCCAGTATTTCGGGAATCTGAGTGTTCGCATGCTTGTTGGTCAATACATCCTCTCCGGCAAGCAAAGCATCGAAAAACCGGCGGCGGTCATAGCGGCGAATAAGCTCTCGATGCTGCTCATCGCCGGTTATTCCGTACAGGTCCGCCCAGACTTCCAGCATGCCGCCGGTTTCAAGATCAAGCAGCTCGTCCATCTGCTCCCGGCTGAATTCGCCCGTCCAGCGGGTGAACCAGTCCGCCATTCGCTTGATGATCCCGAGCGCCTGGCCGTTGCCTGCTGCCGTATGCATATCCAGCAAACCCATGAACAACTTATGAATCGTATAATGCGGCGCCCATACCCACTTCCCCTGAACAATCCGATGCATGTAGGATTGCGGGAATGCTGCAAGCCACTCGCCTCCACTCGCTTCCTGGCACTTGGCCAGCTCCGCCACAATATGGTCCGCCTTGGCCTTCACCATCTCATCACCTGTATGGGCGTAGATGCGGGCAGCGGCCGACAACCAGTGGCCCATCATGTGGCCGCGCAGCTCGCAGGTGACCGATTCCCAGCCCCAGTGCCAGTGCTCGGGAGCGTCCATGCTCGTCGTCGATGCGCTGGTCGTTCCTCCATTGCCGCTATAGCTCCACAGCCCCGCTTCGAGATAGAAGCTGCGCAGCAAATTCGCGTTCGTCAAACTCATGACATACTGCTTGTTCACCTCAAACCTTGCCTGCAGCGGTCCGGGGGACAGCCTCACCTTTCCGTAATCGTACTCCTGCAGCCCTACCGCCCGCCTTGGCCCTCGTTCCGCCAACATGCCAGCGCCTCCTTTAATAGATGTTTTATCCGAATATGCTATCGGAATTTAAAATATCCGGTGCTTCCAGCCGGCCAGCTTGGCGAATGCTTCCAGATAGAAGTAATCGCCGAAAATCAGCGAGAAGTCCACATGATGCCCAAGCGGACGATTACCGGTCGCTCCGGTAAGAAGCGCTTGATGGGAGTCATCGTTCCATGTCGTCCAAGCACCGGTCAAGACGCGAAGCAAGCGCTTTGACGCATCCTCGTACAGCCTCCGCTCCGGATCAGGCACCGATTCCGCCAGCTCCAGCAATCCCGAAGCAGCGATCACGGCAGCCGACGTATCGCGAGGCTCGCCTTCCCGGCGGACCAGACGGAAATCCCAATAAGGAACGCCGTCCTCCGGCAGCGCAGCGAGAAAATAGTGAGCCGCCCGCTTGGCGGCATGCAGGTAGCGTGACTCGCCGGTAGCCCGGTAGACGAGCGCATAGCCGTACAGCGCCCAGGCCGTCCCGCGGCTCCAGGCGGAATCCGGAGCGGCCCCCTGGCCGCCGAGCGTTTCGATAAAATGGCCGCTCTCCGGATCGAAAGAGCAGATGTGGCTCACGGAGCCGTCCTCCCGCAAGCCGTGCTTCAGGATCGTATCCGCATGGATGACAGCCATCTGCTTATAGCGCGGGTCCCCGCTTACGCCAGACGCCCAGAACAGCAGGGGCAGGTTCATCAGGCAATCGACGATGGCCCAGCCAGGCCTCGGCTGACCGTCGGGTCCGAGATTCCAGGCCCGGATGAAGCCTCCGGCCGGATGGAAGCGGGAGGCCAGGAAGTTCGCAGCGGTCAAGCCGTGACGCAGAGCTTCACCATCCCCGGTCAGCGTGTGCTTGATGACAGCCGTAGGCAGAAACTGGAACCCGACATCATGGTTAAGCTCTACCGTCGGCCTGCCGAACCAGCCTGCGATATCCGCGTCGCGTCCCCAAGCCGCTGCTTTGAAGCGCTCCCTGCCGGTCAGATCGTACAAGATCCACAGCATGCCCGGGAAAAATCCGCTCGTCCACCAGTCGGCTTGCCGGAACTTATAGATGCCGTCAGGCCCGGCATGATCCGGATAGCTGCTTCCGGCATGCTCGATCAGGCGTTCGATTTTACTTTCGATTCTGGATAATGTTTCTTCGATGATAGTTTGCTCCAAGTCAGTCCCCCCTTGCCTAGTCCTCCTCATTATAAAGTCCTCCCGCCCTTCGCAATTGTGCTACAATATCTGAAAATACCGTTCAATTGCGCTTTTGGCAGGAGGGAGGGCATCGCCATGCAGCAAAGACTATTTTTCGAGCGCATCCGCTTCGGCGGTACCCCGATCGTATGGAACTATAAAGGAATTTCCCGGGAGCCGATCGCAGGCTTTTATCATTGGCACCCTTGCTGTGAGCTGCTGCTGGTCCATGAAGGCAGCGGGATGGTTTCCGTCAACAGCCATACTTATACGCTGGAGCGGGGGAGGCTGTTTTTCTTCCCGCCTTTCGAGCTGCATAAGGTTCATGTTCAGATCGACCGGGACCGGCCCTATGTACGTACCGTCATTCATCTGGAGCCGGAGCTTCTGGCTAACGATCTCCAGGCTTTTCCGAGCAGACGGGACTTGTTCCTGAGCCTGTGGAAATCCCCGCAGGGCACCCGCTGCTTTGACTTGGGACAGGAGGCCGGCCGCGTGAACGACGTTTGTCTGCAGTACGAGGAAACGGTCATGCAGGGCGGCGGGGATCGCCGGGAAGAAATCTCCCTGCTCCTGCTGCAGCTCCTCAGCTCCATGAAGGCCGTTGAGCGGCAGCTCGGAGACGGCCGACAAAGGATGATGCCCAGGCGCTACTCGGAACGGATCATGGCCTGGCTGGATGCCCGGTATGCCGACACATTCGTTCTCGACCAGCTGGCGGAAGAGCTTCACTTGTCCAAATATTATGTATCCCGACTTTTTCGGGAAGAAACCGGGAGCAGCATGACCGAGTATTTGAGCGCCCGGCGAATTCGACAGGCCTGCCACCTGCTGGAAACTACCACCCTGCCGGTCGAGCTGATCGGAGCCGAGGTGGGGCTTGCGAATACCTCTCATTTCATCCACAGCTTCAAGAGAGCGACCGGCCTCACTCCGCTGCAGTACCGAAAGTCCGGTAGCAAGTAGCCGAGCACTCCCCCATGGAAGTTTTATCCTTGGCTGTGTTAAACTAGCTTTATGACTAACCAATCGGGAGTTGACCGGCTTTGAAAAAAACGATCGTCGTTGAGCATGAAACTATTACCGACCGGCATATTCCCACCCTGTTTTGCTACCCCCCGGGCGTTCGGAATGCCCCGCTCGTCTTCTTTATGCATGGCTTTACCGGCTCCAAGATGGGCGATGTCGGTTATGGCATTCGACTGGCTGAAGAAGGTTTTTTTGCCGTATTGATTGACGCTCGGATGCATGGCGAAAGAAAGCCCGACCGGTTCGATGAGATCTTCCAGCCGGGGGATAATTTTAAAAAAAGCTGCTTTGAGATGGTATGCGGCAATGTGGAGGATATCCGGACGATTATGGATGCTCTTCAGGAGGACCCGCGCATAGATCCGGAGCGTATCGGCATCACCGGTATTTCCATGGGCGGCTTTACCAGCTTTATGCTGGCTTGCGAGGACAAGCGGGTGAAGGCATTGGCTCCCTTGATCGCTTCTCCTGCCTGGGATGTGCTGGCATCCAGCGAGGAGCTGCAGAACGATCGGGCCTTCAATGAACGGGTGGCGCTTAAAGACGCCCTGCTGAATTACCAGAAGCTCAAACCCGCCGCGCTGCTTGTTCAGAATGGAGTGAAGGACGATATCATCCCGATCACCGGCACAAGAAGGCTTCATGAGAAGATGGTAGAGCTGTACGCCGATATGGAAGAACGATATGCCTACATCGAGTACGAGGATGCGGAGCACAAGATAACGGAGGAAATGTTCGAACGGGTCATCCGATGGTTTCATACTTTTCTTTAATTCGCCCATGCTGGGCGTACCACGACAAATAGCCTGACGGCTCCCCTGCCGTCAGGCTATTCGCCTTTCAGTGCCTGCCGCGGCGCGTGACAGGAATCAGCGTACAGGCCGAATCCACATCGCCTGGCCCCCGCTTGGCAACATAGCAACCCGCAGCTCGCTGTCCGCGTAGACCTCCTGGATCGACACCGCTACCCCTGTGCGGGAAGCGGCTGCCGGGCTGTCGTCGCTATAGATGCGCGCCTCGTAATCCAGCCCCGCGTCCAGGAAATCAAGCCGGATCGCAAGCTCTCGCCGCTCCTCATTCGTAATCGCGCCGACAAACCACTCATCCCCGCGGCGACGGGCAATAACCGCGAATTCCCCGATCTCTCCGTCCAGCACCTTGGTCTCGCTCCAAACGGTAGGCAGCCTCTCAAAGAGCTCGATCTCCGGCTCTCCCTGATACGCCGAAGGCTTGTCATACCACATAATCGACTGCAGCGGACTATACACAAGGATCGACATGGCCAACTGATGGGCATGAGTCGTCTTCAGGCGGGAGTCGTAATAACAGATGGTGTAGTCCCCGCAGCCGGCTATGAATCGGGTAAACGGCAGCGTAGCATTATGCCGGGCTGTCGGAAAATGCTCATTGCCGCGAATGCCTTCCACGGTAAGCAGATTCGGATAAGTTCGTGAATAGCCGGTCGTCCGGTACGCATCGTGTACATTCACGAGGAGCCCGTAATCCGCGCACCGGCGTATGCAGTCATGCAGCCAAGCTGTCCAAGCCTGGGGGCCCGTATTGACAAAGCCGAACTTCAGCCCCTTGATCCCCCATTCCTTGAACACGGGCAGGAAGCTGTCGATCTGCTCCTCGACCGCTCTGCGATCCAGATACAGAATGATGCCGATTCCCTTGGACTCGCCATAGCGCACCAGCTCCGGAATATCCAGCGTATGGGTGCGAACGCCTGCCTGTTGGTTGTAGAACCACACCTCGTTGACGGGATTCGTGCAGACCGAGGCCGAATCGAACGGGTCCCCGTACCAGCCCCAATCGAGCATCACATACTGAAGACCGTGCTCCGCCGCAAAATCAACGCATGCCCGTCCCCCCTCCGGGGTAAGCGTCACCTCGCGAATCAGCTTGCCCGGAACGATCCAGGACGTTTCCTCGATCCGACATGGCTCATTGAGGTTCAGGATGATCGAGTTGCGCTCCAGCAGATCGCCCGGCCGGTCGCCGACGATAAGCACCCGCCACGGGGTCGCGAAAGGCACCGTTCCCGACACCTTCTCATCGCCCTCCGTCTTGTCGGCCATCAGACCATAGCCGACCCATCCGCCGAGCAGCCCGCTCAGCGTGCTTTCCACGATCCACGGATTGTCCTCGTTCACGGACAGCAGCATGCGGGAGTAATCATGCAGAGCCGCCTCCGTCAAGGCTGCATATATGCCAGCCGGGTACACAACGGTCAGCGGACGCTCGCAGTTCGGCCGGATATCCTTGATCGGCACCAAGTGGTACTCTCCCTCTGCCCCATGCTCCTCGTATGCTTCACAGCCTTGCGGAAAGTGAAACTGCGAACGTTCGCCCGCTATGACCAGAGCTCTTACATGCGGCTGCACGGGTATCCCATACCGGAAGGCAATGCCCTCGTCGTATACTCTGAATTCCACAACGAGCTGCCTTTCCCGTCCTTCTCTCTCCTGCAGCCTGAGCGTCAACGCTTGAAACCGGTCCACGATGCGATCGCGCTCGCCGTAGACCGGCGTCCATGCTTCATCGCAGGACCAGCTTTCCGCGTCCAGCAGGCTGAACCCTTCCTGAAGCGGCTCGTCCCCCTCAAGCTCGAGTCCCAATGAGGACGGAAGCAGCAAGGCTTTTCCCTTGTAGCTTGCCCGATAGGACGGCTTTCGATTGTCGGCGGTGAGCCAAAACTCCAGCTCAATACTCCCGTTAGGTGATACGGCTTTAGATACCTTCACTCGTCATTCACTCTTTTCCAAGTTAGAATCGCCCTATAGCCGCATCCTTTCGCACGGCTGCAACCACTGCTTCGAGGCATCTACTCCTTCATATCATAGGATCGCTCCGAGGGGAATGCGTTTTTTTAAGGACGATGTGCGTTTTTTTGTCCAAAGAAAATAAAGTACTATATAGATTGAACTGAAAAACTTCATACCTGAACAAGCAGACGGTCTATGACTTCAAGAGGCGATTTATTGATCCGTTTCATGAAAGCAGCGACATGAGAACGAATCACATAAAACTTATGGA
>NZ_WUWM01000021.1 GCF_009846885.1 Paenibacillus puerhi | reverse complement strand
ACATGTTTCGTCACTCCATCTGCAAGGTTTTTGAGCGTTTTGCCACGTTTTCCTTGCAGATATATTCGACGGAAATGCCCGGTAACCCTTGTGAAATATGGATTTATTCGCATTCAGCAAGCCCTAAATAGTTCTCGTTATCGGATAAGATATGCGGAACAAACTCGTTAAACGGATAATTCGGCCATGCGTCCTTGCCGCCCATCGCATAAGGTATATATTTACCGTGGGCCTTCAGCTTGTTCAGCACATCCATAAATTCGGGCCAAGTCGTCGGAACCTCCAGATTGAGCTCCTTGAATATGCTTGGATGATAATAAACGAGCTCGGGGAACGAAACGGTCGGCACCGCCAGCACTTTCCCGTCCACCTTGTACTTGTCGGCATACAGATTGGACCTCAGCGCATTCAAGCCGTCCAGCGGCAATAGCTGCTCCTTAAAATCGCTCAGCCAATTCGGCTTCAGTTCTATAAGATCCGGCAGCGCATTGCCCCCTGAACGAACCTTGATCGCCTGCAAATAATCTCCGTCGCTTTTGAAGGACTCGACCTCTACCTTAACGTTAGGCTTAACCTTCGAGTATTCTTTGACCTTCTCGGTTAAGAAGGCGATGAACTCGTTATTGGAATCCCACATGGCCATTTTTAAAGTGACCGGCGCCGCTTGATTGGCCGCTGGCTGGCTTGCCCCCGCATCCGATGGAGCCGGTGCGCCCCCGCTTCCCGGATCTCCCGAAGTCGAACAAGCTGCAAGCATAACGAGCAGACTGCCGCTTAATGCCCACGCCCCCATTTTTTTAATAGACATATCCAATCCTCCTCCCATGTAATGAGTTTATTTTACCGACGATGAACACGCTTACAAATGGACTATTTTATCTTTTCTTTCTCTCTTTTTATCCGACTGCTCCCTGTATTCGATAGGAGTCATGCCCATCACTTTTTTGAACACTCTTGTAAAATGCCCCTGATTCGGGTACCCGACCAGCTCCGCCGCCTCATAAATTTTCATGCCGCTTCCGATCAGCTGGCAGGCCCTCTCGACTCGTTTGCGCATGACATACTCAATAAAAGTCTCGTTCCACTCCCTGGCGAAAATTTTACTTAAATAATTTTCGCTGATGCCGACCATTGCGCTTGCCGCAGACAACGATATCGGTTCGGCATAGTGCTGGTCGATCCATTTTCTTACCCGTTCCACCAGACTGGAGGAGCGGTCCGGGGCCGTTGTCGCCGATTGAGCCGATTGAATAGAGACGGCCAGCTTCTGAAGCAGCTCGAAGCACCAGGCATGGATATCCGGGATGCACTCCATCATCTCCAGCTTGTCCGAGAGCGATTGTCCCGAGAACGTTTCCGCGCCAAGCAAATCTTCGTTCCATGGTCCGGAGCGGCAACATCGTTCAAGCTCCCACAGAAAGCTTTTATAAGGCAGCAGAAGCTCCTCCATGGACGCCTCCCGGTATACCGACAGCTTCTTAAAGGCAGCTTCCAGCTCCTCCCTCCAGCCTTCCTCTCTATGCTCCAGCTTGCTGAATATACGGCTGCAAGGTATCGCTGCCGGGGCGTTCCGGGTCTTCAGCGCCCCATCGACAAGCTCCGGAAAAAACAGCCGGCCCTTCCCGGTAAAAAACCGGTGCTGCGCCAAGTACACCGCCTTATGGTACTGCTCTCGCCAGCGGCTCCCCGAAAAGATCGGCTCCGAAACGCCGAGACAGGCCGTGACGTTCACATAATGCTTCAGGTGAGACATCATGCGATTCATCATGTCATACAAGATGTTCCGCGAAGCCATCGCACTCATCGGAGGCATAGCCATCAGGATGACCAGTTCCAGCCCGGACATCGATGCCACATAGACCGAATATCCGCTGCCTTCAATCACTTGACGAACGGTGTGCAGCACGAACCGGAGCTTCTGCTCCTGTTCGGCAGCATGATCCAGCATATATTTCCGGTCCATGCGCAAGGCCAGGAAGAATTGAAGCTGTCCTTCCAGCTCGTCCATCCACTTCGCAAAGAGCTCTTCGGAAGCGCCCATAAAGTCGGGCCATGCTCCCCGGTGCCGAACGGCCTGCTGCAGCCACGTCTCCCTTATCCGCTGAAGCCGTGCGCTTGTTTCCCGCTCCTGTCTCACGCTTTCATCCATACGTTCGCGAAGCTGCGCGATGGCCTTGTCGATCACCTCACTTACCTTCCGCTCCTCGAGGTCGTTTTTCATCAGGTAATCCAGCGCTCCGAACAGGAAAGATTCCCTAACGTACTCATACTTGGAATACGCGCTCAGTACAATCACACCGATCTTGCCTTCAGGATCGCGATTTCTAAGCTCTTGAATAAAGGCAAGCCCGTTCATCTTGGGCATCTGCATGTCTACAAGCACCATATCAATTCTTTGCTGCTGCAGCACTCGCAGCGCTTCTTGTCCATTTGACGCTTCCGCAACGATGGCACAGCCCTTCTGTTCCCAGGGGATAACTTCACGTAAAGCGATTCGGACGATCGGTTCATCATCGACAATTAACACATGCAGCATCGTTACCTGGCTCCCTTCACTGATGATTCATTCGGCTGGCTGACAGGCTCAAGCAGGAGGGGCAGGAGCAAGACAACCGTTGTCCCCTCTCCTGGCGTACTTGTCAGCGTCATCCCGTACTTTTTGCCGTAATTAAGCTCAATCCGCTCATGGACATTGCGCAATCCGATTCCGCTGAAGCTTTCGTTAACCGGATCGCTCCCTTCATCGATAGGACGCATCCCTTGTACGGTCGTACCAACCCCGTTATCCTGAATCACGAATCGGCAAGCCCGTCCCTCTAAGGCCGTTCCGCTAATCCGAATAGATCCCCGGCTTTCCTTCTCCTGCATACCATGGATGATGGCATTCTCGAGAATAGGCTGCAGCAGCAGCTTCAAGATGTAAGCCTTTTCGAGAACAGGGTCTACATCATAATGAAAATCGAACGAGTCCCCGTAGCGGGCTCGCATAATTTCAACGTAGGCTTCCAGCAGCGCCATCTCTTCCTTCACGGTGGAGTACATGCCTCCGCGGTTAAACGAATGCGCCAGCAGCTTGGTCAAGGATTCCGTCATCCGCTGAATATTGTCCGCTTTCGAGATCGTCGCCATCAGCTTGATCGTATTTAACGTATTCAGCAAAAAATGCGGATTAATCTGGGACTGCAGCGCTCTTATCTCGACCAGTCTCTTCTGCTCTTCCTTAAGCTGGATTTCCTTCAGCAGCTGCTGAATATTCCGTATCATCAGATTGAAGGAAGAGCCCAGCGTGTATATCTCAAGCGGTCCGGAGGGACGGATGCCGGCCGTCAGATTGCCCGCCTTCACTTGCGTCATGTTTCTTACTAAGGCGACAATCGGCTTCACGATGCTTCGGACAAACCAGTACGAAACGCATAAAAAAGTAAGCCGCCGAGTGAGGCGATCACGATTTTTTTGTATACGGCATTAACCTGCTTCATCAGCGCTTCGTAAGGAACGGTTTGTATATACTTCCAACCGCTGTCGGACGTCGTATACACGACGAAGCAAGGGGCTCCTTCTATGACCGTCATGTAGCTGCCATGAAAGCCCGACACTGCCTCCTGCAGATAAGGGCGGGAGCCCATGCCCGCTCGCATCGCCACGGGATCGGTAGCTGCGATGCTGCTTCCTCTGCTGTCGATGACAAACAGCTCGCCGGCATTCGAGTTTTTCGTATCCAGCAGACGAATCAGCTTACTGGCATGAAACACGAAATAGATCAGTTCAACTTCATAAAGCAAGTTGCTGTACTTGGGAGATACGGCTGCGGTAATATACAAACTTTCCCCGTTCACAGACAGGGAGCTCTCTTGTACGCCCATGAAGGAAACCTTGTTTTTCCACCCGACCGAATGGGTGTACCAAGGCTGTGAGCGCAGGGTATCGAATACGCTTCCGGGCAGCGTCCGATACTGGTAATGCTTGTTGTTCTTGTAAACAAAGATAACGGTGGCCAGGTCCGGCGTATAATGAAAATAGTTGTTGATTTGCTTATCCAATTTTTTACCGAGCTCGAACAGCTCCAGATGATTGGCAGCCCGATTAACGGCCGAGGCCGATACGATAACCTGATCGTCGTTGGCCATCGTGGATATGGTATTAATTAACAGCTTGGTTTCCGCTTCAATGGCATATGACAGCTGTTCCAAGGTTTGCAGCGTCTGGGTGGTTGAGTTGTCCAGCAGGATCGTATGAAAGGAGTTGATGGAATAGGCGGTGACCGTCAAGATAGGCAGCGTAATCATAAAGAAAAACGATAGCGTTAATATTTTGGCAATCGTCCATCTCTTGATATTTTTTTTCATGGTTCCCCCACTTTGGCAAGATTCCAGTCATAAAAAACAGCCTGAGTCCGTTGAATTCCGATCCAGGCTGCTTGAGCGTATATTTACTTACTCTTATGTGGTGCTCTTATCCGCCGTTAATACGAGAATGCCGCTTCTTTCGAGGGCATAAGCGGTAAACGATACTTTGTCTTCATCGGAGAGGCTATGTTCATTTAGCAGCCTGCCCTTCAAGCTTTGGAGCAAGCCCTTGGCATTGTCCTTGCTTACCGTTTCCCATACCATAAAATGATGCTTCTCCTTTATTTCCTGGAGCTTGTTCATCGTAGAGCCTCCCTCAGCGTAAGATGGGTTTTAGTAGGGGCGGTTTTCCACTTCGTCGACAGCCGTAACCTCGGTAAACACCGTTTCCGGGGTGACGATCCGTTTGGGTAAGGACCGGCCTTCCATGATTTCCTTCACAGCCTGCATTAAATTAGGACCGAGAAGCGGGCTGCACTCGACGACCAGATTCAATTTGCCCTCGATCAGCTTCTCCAGCGCTTGGCGCGTACCGTCTACCGATACCATAATAATATCTTTTCCCGGCTCCAGCCCGTACTCCTCAATGGCATCAATAGCTCCTATAGCCATATCATCGTTGTGACTGAATACAAGTCGAATGTCGCCGCCATGGGCCTGAAGATATTTTTTCATGACTTCTTTTCCTTGGCGCGGAGTAAAATCCGCATAAGCGCTTTCCAGCATGACCAAGTCTTTCCGCGCTTGGATGACTTCCCGGAATCCGTTCCCCCGGCCAATGGATGGCGTCGAGCCCTCGGTGCCCTTCAGCTCGACTATTCCAAGCGGCTTGGAGCTTTCCGTCAACTTGTCCTTCACATATTTGCCTGCCTTGCGTCCTTCCTCGTAAAAATCCGAACCGATAAATGTAACGTACAGCGAGGAATCCGACATCTCAACCATACGATCCACAATGATGACGGGGATGCCCGCTTGCTTAACCTCCAGCAAAATCGATTCCCAGCCCTGCTCGATCACGGGCGCAATGGCAATGACGTCGACCTTTTGCTTGATAAAAGAACGGATCGCTTCAAACTGCTTTTCTTGCGACTGTTCCGCATTCTCATATAGAAGCGTAATCCCCGCCTCATTGGCCGCATCCTGGATGGAACGGGTATTCGCCAGACGCCAGGTGCTTTCCGTGCCCAATTGTGAAAAACCGAGCACAATAGGCATCGGCTCATTCGGCGAACCTTCCGCGAGCGGTTGGAGCCCCGCTTCTTTCGGCTCATTAGCTTGGCTCACCATTTGCTGGGCGGCCGGCTCACAGGCCGTTAGCACCCCGATCAGACATAGGAACAATACGGTTACAAGATTGAACCGGTTTTTCACCGATAACACCTGCCTTTATAGAGCATTGTAACCGATCGTCGTCAAGAAAAGATAGGAGCAACAAACGGGCTCAGCCTGCCGTCTTCATTGCTCCTTCTCCCCTTGCTTATCCCCGTTGAACCCAGCGGCGTTCGCTCAAAACCTTCTGCAAGACGATAAACAGGAACAGCAGCAGCCCGATTACAATTTTCGTCCACCACGAGCTTAACGTGCCTTCAAAGCTGATGATCGTTTGAATGATGCCTTGGATCATAACTCCGAAGAAGGTGCCTACCACGTAGCCGACGCCGCCTGTCAGCAAGGTGCCTCCGATGACAACCGCAGCAATAGCATCGAGCTCCATCCCCATGGCATGCAGCCCGTATCCCGACAGCATGTAGAACGTAAACACGACGCCGGCCATCGCGGAGCAAAACCCGCTGAACGTGTAGACCATAATCTGGGTGCGGCCGACGGGCAAGCCCATAAGAAGGGAGGATTGCTCACTGCCGCCAAGTGCATAGGTATTTCTGCCAAATCTTGTGTAGTGGGCCATGTAGAACGCCAAGAACACGATAAGCAACGCGATAATGACACTGATGGAAATGAAATTACCGCCCGGAAGAGTTACCTTGGTTTGCGCCATGCTTGTGTAAAAGGGGTTGTCGATGGTGATTGTGTTGATGCTAATGACATAGCATAATCCCCTAGCCAGAAACATACCGGCCAGCGTAACGATAAACGGTTGAATTTTGAAATAGTGGATAATCGCGCCCATGGCGGTTCCAAATAACGAGCCCATCATCAGAACTAACGGGATGACAATCGCGGGCGACCAGCCTGCCTGCACGAGGCTGGCCGACACCATGGTAACTAAAGCAATCATAGATCCGACCGATAGGTCAATCCCGCCGGATACGATGACGAAGGTCATGCCAACGGCTGCTATGAACAGAAATGCGTTATCGATGAGCAAATTAAGAAATACTTGTGTCGAGAAAAAGCCGGTGTACCGGAAAGAACCGACCGCCACCATAAGAATAAATAATCCAATCGTAACAACAATGGGGATATATTGCCGTTTAAACATGCTGTTTTACCTCCCGTCCCTCAACGGTACGAGGACGCTTGTCCTTGCGAATCGTTAAAGATTTTCTGAACTGCTCGGATTGAATGAGGCAAACCGCCAATACGACGAACGCTTTGACGACAAGCGTGATTTCGGGCGGTACTCCGATCATATAAATCGTCGTCGTCAAGGTTTGAATAATTAATGCGCCTACCAGCGTGCCCGTTAAGTAAAACCTGCCCCCGTTTAGCGAGGTGCCGCCGATGACGACGGCCAGAATCGCGTCCAGCTCATACCATAATCCGGCATTATTGCCGTCGGCGCTGGATACGTTAGAGCTGAGAATGAGTCCGGCAATGCCCGCGCACAATCCGCAGAACATATACACAAACAGCAGGACGGCTTTCGACTTGACGCCGGCGAGCCGGCTTGCCGTAGGCTTACAGCCGACGGATTCGATAAAAAGTCCAAGCGCCGTTTTTCTTATCAGCAGCAGCGCCACGATAAATACGGCTGCGACTATGAAGACAGAGAACGGAAGCGTCGCTAACGAGCCCGCGCCGATAAATTTGAAAGGCGCGCTGGACACCGTAATAATTTGGCCGCCCGTGATCAGCTGCGCTACTCCGCGACCGGCAACCATCAGGATCAGCGTTGCGATAATCGGCTGAATTCCAATACCGGCAACCAATGCCCCGTTCCAGACTCCCAGTACGACCGAAAGCAGAAGCGCTGCGCCAATGGCCATGAATACCAAGCTTAGCGCATTTTGATCATTTCCCTGACTAATAAGGAGGCAGGACATCGCGCCTGCGATCGAGACGACGGAGCCTACGGACAAATCGATACCGCTGGTCGCGATCACCAGCGTCATCCCGATCGACACCAGAATTAACGGCGCCCCGAAGTTCAAAATATCGATCAAGCTGCCGTATAAATGGCCGTCTCTCATCTTAATCGAGAAGAAATCCGGCGAATAAATCAGGTTAAACAGCAGTAAAGCCGCTAATACCGTAAGGGGCCAAAACAAGTGGTGCTTAAGCATCGTTCTCATCCTCCTGCAATCGCCTGCATGACATTTTTTTGACTCATTTCGTCGCCTGACATTTCCTTCACTTTTTTACGATCGCGAAGAACGGCGATTCGGTCGCATACCCGAAGCACCTCCTCCAGCTCGGAGGAAATAAACAGCACCGACATTCCTTTTTGCGATAAGGAGAGAACAAGCTTCTGAATCTCAGCCTTCGCGCCGATATCGATACCCCTTGTCGGTTCGTCCAGAATGAGAAGCTTAGGCTCGGTCAAAAGCCAACGCGCCAGAAGCACCTTTTGCTGGTTGCCTCCGCTCAAATTTTTAATCAGATGCTCCGGATTGGGAGGATTAATATTCAGCGCTTTAATATATTCGTCGGCAATCTCATCCTGCCGCTTCCGCGAGATGGTTTTGAACCAGCCCTGTGAAGCCTGCAGGGCGAGAATAATATTTTCCCTGACGGTTAGGTCGTCGATGATGCCCTCCGTTTTGCGGTTCTCGGAGCAGAAGGCAATTCCTTGATCGATCGCCTGTCTTGGCGAATGGATCTGCGCTTTGACGCCTCCGACCTTGATTTCACCGGAATCCGCCCGATCCGCTGCGAAAAACAGTCGCGCCAGCTCCGTTCTTCCTGAGCCCAGAAGTCCGGCCAGACCAACGATTTCACCTTTGCCTATTTGTAAATCAACCGGCTCGATCGACCCCTTTTTCCCTAAGGATACGGCTTCCAGCAGCAGGTCTTTGTGTGTCTGACGATCGCCGGCGACTTTCGGGAGTTCTTCGAGCAAGTGCAGTTCTTTACCGATCATTTTGGAAACCAAATCTATTCGGGGAAGCTCCTTGGCCATATACTCCCCTACAAATTCTCCGTTGCGAAGAATGGTTATTCGATCTGAAATTTCATATACCTGATCCAGGAAGTGAGTGACGAATAAAATGGCCATGCCTTCATTTTTTAGTCTGGTCATAACCGCAAACAGCTGCATCACTTCGCCCCGGTCGAGGCTTGATGTCGGCTCGTCGAGAATCAGCACCTTGGCTGAAACGCTCACCGCACGCGCAATGGCGATCAATTGCTGAACAGCCACCGAGTACGCGTTTAACGGTAGCGTCACATCAATCTCGAGGTTCATCCTTTTTTTCAGCAGCAGCTGCGCATCCTGATTCATTTGCTTCCATAAGATACGTCCAAAGCGACGCGGCTCGCGGCCTATATAAATGTTCTCCGCCACCGATAAATTCGGGCAAAGATTGACTTCCTGATATACCGTGCTTATGCCGGCGGATTGGGCATCCTCCGGGCTGTTGATCTTGATCGATTGCCGGTCCATGACCACTTGGCCGTCGTCGATCGAATATACGCCGGTCAGCACCTTGATCAAGGTTGATTTTCCGGCGCCGTTCTCTCCCATCAAGGCATGAACTTCCCCGGGAAACATCTGAAAGTTAACGCCTGAGAGCGCTTTGACGCCCGGAAATTGCTTGTGGATTCCCGTCATTTGCAAGATCGGCTGCTTTACGTTCACGGACCATTTCTCTCCCTCCAAGGATAAGCCACTCCGTTCAGGCGCTGGTACAGGAGTGGCTTCCCTTCTTTATATGATGGTATTAATATTGACGGTTCGGCAGCTCGCGCTTCGCGTCTTCCGAAGTAAATACGCCCTCTTTAGTCACGATACGCTTTGGCACTTCTTTGCCTGCAACCACGTCTTTAACGGCTTGCATCAATTGAGGTCCGAGCAGCGGATTGCATTCTACGATAAAGTTGATTTTGCCTTCGCTTGCCGCTACAAAGCCGTCTTTAACGCCGTCCACGGAAATAATTTTGATATCTTTGCCCGGGGTAAGGCCTGCAGCTTCGATCGCTTGAATGGCGCCAAGCGCCATATCGTCGTTATGTGCGTACAGCACGTCGATTTTTTTATGCGCTTTCAGGAACGCTTGCATAACTTCCTTGCCTTTGGCGCGCGTAAAGTCGCCTGTTTGCGAAGCGATAACCTTCAGATTCGGGTTCGATTTGATCACTTCTTCAAAGCCCGATTTCCGATCATTCGCCGGCGCAGAGCCTGTCGTGCCTTGCAGCTCGACGACGTTTACCGTTTCTTTGGCATCCTTATACTGGTCTACAAGCCATTTGCCGGCGCGGCGGCCTTCTTCCACGAAGTCCGAGCCGATGAATGTGGCATACAAGGAGGTATCCTTGGAATCAACGGCGCGGTCGGTCAAAATGACGGGGATGCCGGCATCCTTGGCTTCCTTAAGTACCGTATCCCAACCCGACTCCACCACCGGAGAAAATGCGATGACATCTACTTTTTGCTGGATGTAGGTGCGGATCGCTTTAATTTGGTTCTCCTGCTTTTGCTGCGCATCAGAGAATTTCAGATCAAAGCCCGCTTCTTTGGCAGAATCCTGAACGGATTTCGTATTGGCCGTTCTCCAGCCGCTCTCCGCTCCCACCTGCGCAAAGCCAAGCGAGATTTTTTTGTCGGCAGGAGCTGCCGCTTTCGTCTCGGCTGGTTTTGGGGCAGGCGCCGTTCCATTCGAAGCCGGTGTGCCGGTGCTGCCGCAGGCGCTGGATAGCAGCATCATCATTGTTGTCGCCATAATAATACCTACAGGTTTCTTTTTCATGTCTAATCCTCCCTTTAGTTCACCATATGGTTGCGGTGTAACCTGATTATAAGCGGAGGGTCTTCCGAGTTATACGGAGTATTTTGGCCGGATTTTTATAAAATTTTGGGTTGCAGCAACCCATTGTTTGTTTTTATCCAAAAAAATTGTATTATTTTATCCGATGATTGCGTTTTCAACCTCGATGATTCATAATCATTCACAACTAACATTTTTATTGTTCAGGAAAGGTATGGAATTTAGATGAGGCTGTTCCGGCAAATATCGTCGAGCTTGAGAGCAAAGCTGTTGGCCATGTTCGTGATCCTTACCTGCCTTCCATTAATCATTGTCGGCCTGGTTTCTTATAGCAAGTCATTTAATACCGTACTCCAGAACAGCAAGGCCTCCAAGCTGATCGTCGCCCAGCAGCTTGCCAGGGATATGGATGTCTTATTCGAGGACACGGGCAAGCTGCTTGAACTAGAAAAAAACCCTCACGTGCTTAAGTTTCTCTTTTCCCAAAATAGCGATACCTATGAAGAGGCGAAGGATATTCTCAGAACGATGGATTCCTATCGCCAAACCTACCAGTATGAGAATGTCCTCAACATCACGATGATCAACTTGTACGGACGCGGCATTAGTGAACGCAAAGGGGTATTTCAGCTTAACCGCAACCCGCTGCGCAATGCCCATCTTGCGTATTTAATCCAGAATCCGAATGCCGTTCTAAACATCCCTTCTGCGGCATCGACAATGGACCCGCTGGATGGCTCTCGGTATCGGAACGATGTCATTTCCATTATGGCGACGGTGAAACAGCAAATCACCCATGAGGTTATCGGATTTATGGTTATTGACCTAGACGACAATATCGTGAAGCAATTTGTCGATCATGTCACCATCGGCGAAAGCGGCTTTTTCTTTGTCGTTGACGAGATGGGCCAGCAAATCTTCCTGCCCTCCCACCTTCACGGACAAGAAATCGTTCCGAAATCCATCGATTTGCTGCGGGAGCTGAATCAATCGGACAATGAGCTCATCTTGACAACAGGCGGAGGCGGCAAGCCGAAGTTTATGTTCGCGGCCGCTTCCGAGCAAACAGGCTGGAGCATTGTCGGCAGCGTCCCTTTGCAGGAGATTGTGCATGATGCCAATTCCATCCGTCAGCTCATCATCATTAGCGTCGTTCTTAGTATCGGGTTTGCCATTACGCTGCATTTCTTTATTACCGCTCGCCTTACCCGCCCGCTGCACGTGCTTAAGAACAAAATGCAGCACGCGGCATCCGGTTTTTTCGAAGCCAAGGTGACCCCGTCCGGGAATGATGAAATCGCCGACCTGGGCAAAAGCTTTAATACCATGCTCGATAAAATCCGTACCCTGCTGCAGCGCAGCATCGAGGAGCAGCAGCAAATCAAGAAGGCGGAGCTTCGCGCTCTGCAAGCGCAAATTAACCCGCATTTCTTATATAATACGCTGGAATCCATTATCTGGATGGCGGAGGCGAATAAGAAGGATCAGGTCATCCAGCTTGTCATGTCCTTATCCAAGCTGTTTCGGATCAGCCTTAGCAAAGGGCGGGATTGGATCACGATTGAGAAGGAGCTTGAGCATCTGCAAAGCTATCTCACGATTCAGCAAATGCGCTATCGGGATATTTTGCACTATGAAATATCCGTGGAGGAGCAATGCCGCAGCTTTCCTATTCTGAAGATGACGCTGCAGCCCATTGTTGAAAACGCCATTTATCATGGGATTAAACACAAGCGGGGCAAGGGATCCATTATGATTCGAGGCTATATGGAGAAAAATCAGGATATCGTTTGGGTCGTAGCGGACAACGGAGTGGGAATGTCGGAAAGCAGGCTCGAGCAGGTTCGAAGCGCGATAAACGAGTCGCATCCTCCTGAAGAAACCGGCAATGAAGTGTCGGGCGGCTTCGGCTTGCACAATGTTCATCAGCGGATACGCTTGTATTATGGGGATACCTACGGGGTTCAGGTGGATAGCAAGCCTCAGGAGGGCACTACGATTACGATTCGGATTCCGAAGAAAAATGAGGTGAGGCTGAATGAAAAGAGTAATGCTCGTTGACGACGAAGTCATCATCCGAGAAGTGATTCTTGATTGTATTGACTGGGAGAAGGAGGGCTTTCTGTATTGCGGCGATGCACCGGACGGTGAAATGGCTTTGCCGATGATCGAAGAGCTGCGTCCCGACATCTTAATTACGGATATTATGATGCCCTTCATGAATGGCTTGGAGCTTAGCTCCATCGTACGCAGCCGCTATCCCGATATCAAAATCATTATTTTAAGCGGCCATGAGGATTTTGAATATGCCAGAACGGCCATGCGCATAGGCGTCAGCGATTATTGCTTGAAGCCGATTCGGGCCCATGATCTCATCGAGCTTCTTCGGAAAGCAAGCGATTCCATCGACAAAGAACGGGAATTAAAAATGACGCTGGATAAGCTGAAGCAGTCCCAGCTCGATCAACTAAAAACTTCCCGGGAACAATTATTGAACGACTTATGCAGCGGGTTTGTAACTACCGCGGAGGCTATCCATCTTAGCTCCACGCTTGCCCTTGATTTGCAGGCCCGCTATTATGTCGCGGTCATCGCGGATGTCCGATATCCGGACAGTCACTCGCCGTCCGATGCCAAGGGTGGGAACGTGGATGCCGAGAACGACCTACTGCGAAAATTCCAGGAGCTTGCCGAGCGGCCGGGAATGCTGAAATTCAAGAGAAGCCGGACCGAGACAGCCTGGATGATCAAGGGCGATACCCTAGAGCAGCTTAAGGAAGAGCTGGATGCCTTCAAGGAATTACAGACGATAACGGCCGAGCATGACTTCCACTCCTCCGTTTCCGTTTCCATAGGCATCGGCAGTGTGCAGGACAGACTGCAGGGAGTCCATCTTTCGTTCCTGGAAGCGGCGGAGGATATGTACTGGAGAAGATTGTCCAGACAGAACATGCTTACCTTATGGGAGTCGTCCTCCGTTTCAAGAGAGCAGTACGTTTTCCTTGACCGTAGTAAATTCGTAGATTTCCTGAAAATCGGTTCACCCTCGCAGCTGCATTCCTTCGTGGATGATTACATATCGGAGCTAAAGGAAATCAATTGGACCTCCTCCCCGATCGGTTACTACATTCTGAATGATCTGACCTTGGAGGTGTTCCGTTCGGCCAAAGACATGTACCGTCATCGGGAAGCTCCCGAACAAGCGCTTCACCAGCTGCAGCAAATTCTCAGAACCGTACGTACGTTACAGGAAGCGACTGATTATTTGATTCGTCTCACGAATCAATTCTGGACCTGGCGCAATCAAACGAATGACAAGTATGGGGATATGCTGATGAAAGTACAGGAATATATTTTGAGCAGCTATGATAAAGATACGATCTCGCTTCAGGATGCGGCGGATTTTGTCAAGGTGAGTCCCAGCCATCTAAGCAAAGTGTTCAGTCAAGAGATGAACCGCACCTTTGTGGAATATTTGACACACGTGCGGATTCGTAAAGCGATGGAGCTTCTCAAAACCACATCCGCGAAATCGTACGAAATCGCTTATAGCGTCGGTTATAATGACGCTCATTATTTTTCCAATTTGTTTAAGCGGATTACCGGCATGACGACGAGAGAATTTAAGAAAAACGGGAATATGGACACCATCATCTCCAGCTTGGACGGAGGCGGGAAAGCTGCTGAATCATAAGCTGCCATTTACGGTTATCCGGTTAATCATCATATTTGCGATACTGGCTGCAGGCTGCAAGGGACCTGCCGCTCCAAGCGATTCCTCCGCCTTGCCGAATCCGGCCTTATCAAGCGATAAAGAGAAAGAATCCTCCCAGCGGCGCACCTTCGGCATTTTGTATCCGCAAGCCCATCCGTTTTATCAGATGATTACGGAATCCTTGGAGGCCCAGGCTATCCCGCATTCGATTAACTTGATTGTGAAGGCTCCGGACGAAGTTAATTTGGAGCAGCAAATGCGGATGATGGAGACGATGATCAAGCAGAAGGTTGACGGAATTGCACTTAGCCCTATTGACCCCGAAGCGATGTCGCCGCTCATTGATAAAGCGGTACAAGCGGGAATTCCCGTGATCTGCTTCGAGTCCGACGCGCCTAAGAGCCGGCGGCTTTCTTACATCGGGTCGGACCCTGAGGCCAAAGGCAAGCTGATGGGAGAAATTATCGACAAGAAATTAAAGGGCAAAGGCATGATCTTGATCGAAGGGGGGCTGTCCCGTTCCGACAATAAGGCGCGCGAGCTGCAAGCTATTCTTTCCTATCTAAGTAACAAAACCGACGTTCAAGTTCTTGAGGTTCGTCATCATGAGGGTCAACAGGAACGAGCGCTGGCCGACCTCGAGGAAATGATCGACGCCCACCCTCATTTTGAAGCGCTCGTTACGTTAGACGTCATCTCAAGCTCTACCTCCATACTCGTATGGAAGGCTTTAGGACTTAAGCGAAACCTGCTTACGCTTGGGATGACCCCCGAGGTTAAGAAAGCGCTCGAGAACGGTCAAATCACGTCGGTCATTTCGGAAAACGAACAGCAATGGGGAAAACTCATTATTGAAAAGCTGCTTCTCGCGTCAGAGTGGAAGGAACTCCCCGTTCATGTGGATTCAGGGCTTCAAGAAGTAACGGCTGCCGATGTTTCAGCTGGTTGGTAGGACACATAGCCGAACGATCCGAGCCATTTAACGTGCAGCAAAAAGGCACTGATCTGTAGAGTCAGTGCCTTTTTGCTGTAATTGGAGTTCGCTAGGTCTGCTCAACCGTCTCGAACCGTCTCTGGAACCTTCGGCAATAGTCCTCCAGCTCACGTAACCGTATCTGATGACACGCCAGACCATTCACGAGATGCCGTTCTGAACCCGGTAAGGCGTTCAGTTTAGAGAACAGCCTTTCCTGCTCCGATTGACCCTCTGCTACCCAAAACTGAATCTTCTCGACATCCGGGCTTCCCGCTTTGATCTCGGCTAGAAGCGTCAGCAGACCTTGCATAAACAAAGTTGTACGCCGATATTCCGAACGCAGATAAGCGACCTCCACCTGGCAGATATGCCGATCCTCATAGCTGTTAGCACCGGTTCCATAGACGAATCCGGCAGCTCCGACCACATCGTAATCGTCCTCGGAGAGGATCAGCATCGCCCTCCCAAAAAGGAGCGGACTACTAACAAAGCTAAGCTTTACGGCAAATGCATACGGCAAGTTCAGATCCGCGAAGTGCCGGAGCAGAAACTTCATGTAACCCTCATAGTCCAGTTCCGTGGTGCACGGTCGACATAGGAAGAGCATTACTTCACCGGCTGCGGCTCTGGTTGTGGTTGAATTTGCGGGATTGCTCTCAAGGTGTCGTTGAGAATAGCAAACTTCCCTAGCTTACCGCCAGTTTTCTTATCGATGTTGGGTGGTGGCAAAAACATGGGTTTTCCTCCTTTTCCATATTAACTATTTTCCCTAATTATACCTTGAAAAACCGAGATAAAGTAGTACTTAAATGGTGAATTTTTGCACAAAATACGGTTTCTTCTCCAAGTTTACTCTTCACCGTATAGCTGGCACTAGCGAATTTGGAATAAAGTCTGCATATATATGTATTTTCCGATAAAGCGTTGAATCTGAGCTCCTGCACTTCCGGATGTGCTTCGATGATCAACTCCACCATGTAATACAGCCCCTTAGCAAAGAGGCGTGTCCCCCTGTGGGCTCTGTCCATAATGGCAAAGTTTACGAAGGCAATGTCCTTATCTTCAAAATCTTGTTCAGGCGTTCCGTGATAGTAAGTCATCATCCCGAGAACCCGATTGTCATCATCCGTGATATAAATCAAATGACCTTCCGTAATATGAGAACATAACAGGGAGACCATGTCCAACGTGCCGAAAGAAGGATGTAATTCGTGCCTATTCTCAATAACGAACGAGCTGACGTCAGCCAATGCCTCGTCACTGACGCAGCGCTTCACATAGGTTGTCATGGGAAAGCTCCTTTCTCGGTTCCGATCGCGGCTCACCAGTCTACCTTTTCGACGGCAAAGAACGGAATTCCTTCCAAGGGGGGGGGCCGATGACGACCCCACTAGACCCCATTGCTGCGAATCATATCACGGAACCGGCCAGGCGTGATTCCCTCGAGCTTTTTGAATAGCCGGATGAAATAACTGGGCTGGTAACCGACAAGCAGTGCGATTTCGTTAATCATAATATCCGAGTCTTTTAATAGGGGTTTCGCCTTATCCATACGCAGCTCAGTCAAATACCTCCGTGAAATTGACTCCTGCCTCATACTTGAATTCCCAACCAACAGCCGCATCATCCCTTGCTGGACGTCAATCTCCTTCATTCCCTCCGCTGACAGGGCCTCCACAAACAGAGCGAGGTGTCTCATCGCTTCCGTTCGCTCTCCAGCCCTCAACGCCTGGATCAATTCGCGCTCTATGGCGAACGGATAGCTCAATCCTCCCGGTTCCATAAGGAGTCCGGGCTGCTCCATGTCCAGGATCTGGTTCTCATTCTCAAAGCTCCTGTATCGTTTGGCGGATTTGGCCTTCTCGTAGACAGCCGCGATTTGAGTAATATTGTACGTCGAAGGAGCGATGACGACGGTGGCCCGCATGCGCAAGAGCCGGTTGACTCTTCCTTGTATTCCTTCTCATAGAATAGCCGGCCCGCGTTGTCCCTCCAGGCCTCCAATGCATCCGCCAAGGGAAAAGCGTCTGCAAGCTTGAACCTCCACTCGTAATTGAAGTTATATACCTCGGATTTGGTCAAATTCGGATTCATGCATGGACCCTCCTGTCCGATTCATCTTGTATTTCTCTTCTGAACGTCAAGTCTGGAACCGGCACCTTGGACCAGTTCATATCCGTGCCCAGATAGAAGCTCGTGTAGCAGGGCTGGTTGTACACCACGTTCTGCCAAGCTACCCCTGTTCGGTACTGGGGATCGTGCATCAGGGTGTAAAGCTTTCGGTCCGTCACCTCCGTGCTCATGTAGATGCGGATGGCGGTGCTGTCCGCCGTGCGCACCACCAACTCCTCCCGCCAATCTCCGAATAGATCCGCCACCAGGCAGGGATTGCCCTTGGTACCGTTGTTGGAGCGAGTGCCTTCGGCTGTCAGCAGCCGACCCCGCTGCCAGTCTTCGATGGCCACCGGTTCGTCAAAGGTGCCGCTGATGAACTGGGTGGTCATGTCTGCCGCCCACTTGATGCTCATGTTGGTGCCAGGGGCCTGCTCATTCAGCATCTCGCCCTTGGCCGAACGCAACCCCCTGGACGGCTCATGAGCCTGATGGCTTTCGCTGCACCAGGTTTGCATCCCCGGCACCTCCGGCTCCACTTTGCCGATCATGCCCCGGCCCACATCCTCCGCGGCAAAGGCGCCATACAGCACCTCTCCCGTAGCCGCATCCCGCAGGGTATATCCATAAGGGCCATGAATGCCGGCCTCATGGACCATATAGATTTGGAGACCGTCCCGGTCAGGATCGATGGCCGCCACATGCAGGGCATCTCCGTGGCCCAGCTTCGCGTATTCCCCAGGAGCTGCGCTCCCCTCCGGCAGAATCCCCCCGGAGCTGTACAGAATGCTGCCGTCCTGGTCAATGGTGGCCGACCCGTAGACGATCTCCTGGCATCCGTCCCCATCCACATCAGCGGTGGACAGAGCATGGGCGCCCTGCGTGGCCAGCCCGCCGAATTGGGGGTTCCGTCCGTCCTGCAGGTGGAGCGTATCCTGGAAGGGATTGTTCATCGTGACCCAGCCGCTGTCGGTGTACCAGATCTCCTTCAGCTCCTGCCCGTCCCAGCTGTACGCGGCTATGGCGGCCCGGGTATAATACCCGCGGGCAAACAACGCATAGGGCTTGAAGCCGTCGAGGTAGGCCACACCCGCCAAGAAACGGTCCACCCGGTTCCCCGGCTCGATGCGGTTCCAGGAATAGTCCCCCCACATGAGCCCGTCGTCATGGCGTCCCGGCTTGTAGCGGACCGTCGTCAGCTCTTCTCCCGTTTCGCCGCGGAAGACGCTGAGATATTCCGGCCCTTTCAGAATAAAACCTTCGAATTGGCGAAGCTTGTTGCGTTCGCTTCTTCCCGGTGCATACACATCCAGGAAATAATCGGCCAGATGTCTCGCATCTTCCCGGGAGAGCGGATAGGCATACTTGGCGGCGATGCCGAAGCACTCCTCCAGCGTAGCCGGCCAGTGTCCGGCTACCACTTCCTCGTGCTCGTGCCAGCCCTGGAACATCTCCACCACATGCTCCACATAATCGTCGCCGCTCATGCGGTAATCATCATCATGGCTGTAACCGGCTTCCGTATCTTCCGGCAGCAAGGTGATGAATGCCTCGGAGACGGGGGCGCCATCCCGGTACCGGATCACCCGAGTGCCCGGCGCCGTCTTGAACATCAGCTCCGCCTTGCCGTCCCCATCGAAGTCATAGACCAGGAACTGGGTGTAATGGGCCCCAGCCCGGATATTGACTCCCAGATCGATCCGGTACAAGAGGATGCCGTTTTGCTTATAGCAGTCCAGATACACATTTCCCGTATATCCGATATGGGAGACATCCTTGGAGTTGGACGGGTCCCATTTGACGATAAATTCGTATTCCCCATCTCCGTCCACGTCGCCCACGCTCATGTCATTGGCGCTGTAGGTATAGGACTGACCCGCGGGCGTAACCCCGTCCGCCGGTTTCTGCAGCGGAATTTCCAGATAAGGAGATTCCCAAGGATGGACTTCGGCGCAGCGGTCCTGCTCCTCCCCGTTAATCACGGCAGCTACCGAATAGGACGATTCCCCGGTGCCGGCTTTATCCAGATAATTGGTGCTATCGCCGATCTCCGCAACAAGCAAGCCATTGCGGTACAAGCGGAAATCCGCTCCGATTAGGCCACGGTCCGAAGCACCGGTCACCTCCTGCCCCAAAAACCGCCAGCTTACAAATATTCCCTCGGAAGTGCAGACTGCCGCCAGCCCCCGGTCCAAATGCTCCATGTGTATGCTCATTCCAGATCCTCCTGTAGTTAATCCTGTAGTTAAAAATCAGCACAAATAGCGTACTTCCCTTTGCCACTTCCGGCAATAGGACATTTTTGGCCGTACGGCCTCAGGGGGTTATACTATTTTGGGCAGATAGCATAATCTTGTATCTGTCATATATTGGTGCACCGGGCGGTGGAATGTTAGCGAATATACATGCTGCTATCAAAAAAGCACTGCGATTCTCATATCGAGATCTCAGTGCTTCATTATTCGTAAAAGTTTTCGTCGGCATGAGCAGAAAAAGCTTCGACATCCTTGCCGCCTTGCTTCTCCCACATGGCATTTGCTTCCGCATAAGCTTGGTCCACCGTGTACGAATTACCACCAACAATCGCCTTGATGAACAAGTCATCGATCGGTTTTGTGAGGTTGGCCATTTTCGTCTGCAAATCCTTCGGCAGCTCCGGCATATGCTCGGAGTGCGTAATGCCCTCTCCTACCGGAATTTTCTCCATGTACACATCGCGCGCTACTTTGAACAATCGCAGCGCTTCTTGCTGTTCAGGAATACTTTCATTAAAGAACGTTTCGGTGTAGCCGTATTTGCCGCTTTCCAAACGGCTGTAAATCATATTGTCAGAAACCGAACCAACGACATAGCGTCGTCAGGCTCATTCTCAATGTCGGTCAGAACCAGCACCCTTGGTTTCCCAATTGTTTGGTCAAGATTCATGGGTACCTCCTTGCGGGACTCTGTGCAGACAACGATCGAATTTGTCCCGATAATCCCGTAAATATGGTTCGCGCCACCTGCTCACTGTCTTAGCGCCTTTGTGCTCCTGTTCGGAGTATTCCTCATCCAGCAGGTCGGACCACCAATTTGATTTCTTGTTGCCTGGTTTCTTCCGATTCCTCCACACAGGTGAATTCGCCCGATTGATTGTGCAATTCGGGAATGTCACTCTTCGTGGTATAGGACCAGGCCCCGGTTGATTTGGGCATAAAGCGAACCTTATATGCCCCACCGCCATAATAAAAGCCTTCAAATTCCTGTCCATCGACGACCAATGAAAACATCGATTTTTCTTGAGCCGCACCCAAGTCTGGACCCTGGAACACCAGCTCCAAAACCCCAAATACCTCGACACGATCGTCTAAGGTAGTATTTCTTTGATAAATAGATTTCGGGCGACCGTTGACCTTGACGAAGCTCCCGCCCCAACTCGGCTTCTAAAACGCCATTTTAGTAAACTTTATATTATTATATACTAATTTTTAATGTTTGTTTATTTAAATATCAAGTCGATGAAAACATAAAAAAACAAGCCAGCACGCCTTTACGGCATGCCGGCTGCCCACCTCTATTCCCCGGTGCATGTTCTGCACCCAGGGCGGATGCGATAAAGGCTGAATTGAATATATTACGCTATCGCTTATAATATTTTATGATGGTGGGAGCCAACCGGTTATAAGGAGCAGAACGAGGTCTAGGCCATGAAAGCCGCAGAGGATGCCAAAAACCAAGGAGCTAAGCGAAAACAGCTCGCCTAGCTCCTTGGTTTTTATTGAAGGTCATCTTATTTTGAAGCAGCAAGACAAGGAAAAGCTCTAACCGACCCATACCGGATCAGTTAGAGCTTTAGCCTTATTACTGTATCGGTTCAAATTGATTCTTCAAGCTGATATTGGAAAACTTGGCATAGTTCAGCTGCTCGAGGTCGTTAGCGGTATCATTGCTGTCGACGGCGAAGCCAACATAGATCTTCTTCTTCATAGGGATGGTCCGCTTGCCGATCGGGGTCCACGTTTGACCGTCCAAGGAACCGTAGGCGTAAAAGGTTTCGCCTGTACGGCCCAGCTTAAGCCAGTATCCCTGCTCCACTCCGTTAAGCTTAAATGGAATGTCCGCCACCAGCTGCACACCCGCCTTGGATGCACTAGCCACGCTGTCCAATGTTTCTGTCAACTCGTTAAAGCTGCCGCCCTTGGTATCCCTTCCTGCCAGATAGGCGGACCAAGGGTACTCTTTGGATATTTTCACCCAAGACAACCCGAGTGCCGCTGCAGCACTCTTATCCGTTAATTCATCACGAACCATCAGACCTGTGAAGGCGTGGTTATCAACGGAGCCGATTTCATCCAGCCGCACGGTAAACTCCAGGTCCCCGGACATCTCCTGGTAGACAAATTGAAAGTCGTCTTTGCTCGTGTTCGACTCTTTAGAATTTGCCACTGCGCCTTCACGTTGTCCAAGCTTGCCGTTGCCTTTGACCGTAATCACACCGTCCGTCAGACTGGTAGAGCCTTTGATATCCGGACTGCCGATATCCGTTGATTTCCAGCCTTCTTTAGCTGTTAGTTTACGATCCGTGTTGATATGGATCTGGGCGGCAGTGGTTTGGGTAGCATGGCCCTCCGTATCAATGACCCTTGCCGAGATAAAGTGGGAAGCGTCTTGAAGCCCTTGGATGGTATACACATATTTGTTGCCGTGAAGCTCGGCGTCACCCAAATATGCCGAACCGTTGTAAACCTCTACCTTACGGATATTGTGCCCGAACTTGGAGGAAGCCCTGATCTCCACCGGCACTGCTTTACCTAGATCATATTGCGCATTGTTCGCAGGGGAAGTCAGCGTAGCCTCAGGATTTTCGGCGATATGCTCCATGTCTACCAGTCCGTTCACATACAGCTCAAGCCAGGAATAGCCGCTCTCCGTAATGGTCTTGTAGGCGTCAGGGTTGCCCCAGATCCCCTGCTCCTTCTCCCAATTATCAGCGATTCCGTTCTGGTTCGTATCGAAATCTGCAGGCCGCTGCTCTTCAATCACCCCAAAGCCCGATACATATCCCCCAACTTCATGCTCCGTGTTGATATACCTTCCTAAGCCCTGCTTCACTTCCGCAACGATTCTGGCATCGATAGCATCCCGTCGTGGATAGGTGGCTCCGGCCTGTGCAAGGATATCGGTCAGCAGCTTGTCGTCAGCTGCCTTTATCCCGCTGCGCAGATACTCGTCAAATCCTGGATTGGTCACCCCATGATTCTTTCCTGTGCTATCTGCAGAGAGGTAAGGCTCCGTTCTATAGAAAGTTTGGTTCGGACCCTCAGGGTCGCCGGAATTCTTAACGAATGCGGAGGAGCCGTCCAACAAGCTCGTCAGCTTATTATTGATCCGGTTCCCGTTGATATAGAAGCCTCCTAGCTTACCAGCCTCACCCGCATCGATCACCCTGTTAGCTACATTGTCCCGTGTGCCCGGTCCTGCGATTCCGATATTGTTCATATAGTTGGTAAAGTTGAAGCCGCCGCCATAAATGGTATTAAAGCCCCAGTTGTAGATAACGTTATTCGAAAATTGCACGACAGCAACATGATCTGCATCAGCTTTGCCGGCATAACCGCCGCCAAGTCTCGGATTACGAGAAGTGTGACTCACATAGAGGTTATGGTGGAAAGTCGTTTTGTCTCCTCCTGCAATGCCGCCATAGCCATGTCTTCCTTTGGAATGCCCTGAAAGTGTTAAGCTCTCCGAGATGAGGGACCATTGAATGGTGCCGTCTTCGCCCCGGTAGGTTGAGAGGGTCTCGTCTGTGTTCCAACTGAAGGAGGAATGATCGATAATAAACCGCTTGTTATCCCTTCCCCACAGAGCATCCATGGAATCGCTGCCGTTGAACACATTTGTGGCGCCTGGGCGGAAAGACATATAGCGGATGATGATATTCTCAGAGTTGCTGATATTGGTGTCCCAACCGGCTAAAGTAATGCCGTTACCCGGTGCAGTTTGTCCGGCAATGGTCAGATTCTTGATGTTTTTCAGTCTAAGGGAGTTCTTCAACTCGATGGTGCCCGAGACGTGAAACACAATGGTACGTCCTTCCTTAGGAGTGGATTCGACCCCATATCGGAAAGAGCCTTCGATGGGCCTCTCGCCCGAACCATAGTCCATAAGGTTCGTTACGATGTACACATCGCCGCCCCGACCGCCGCTGGTATAGGCCCCGCCTCCAGCTGCACCGGGGAAAGCCAGGAGATTCGCCTCCTTAGATTGAACTTCCTCCGCCTGTACCGTTGCCGTGGCACCGGGTAAAATCAAGTTAGCTGAAAGTGCTATCGAAAAACTGGAAAGGACAGCGATTGCTTTTTTCATACGGGAACTCTTACGTTTCATAGTTGCTTCGCATAACAGATCCTGCTTGGCTAGAGCTGCTTGCCTGCTCCAATCCCTTGCAGTCCTGCTATACTTCCTCCCTTCAATATAGTGTGAGTTGGGAACAAAGAAACGAGTTCATCCATTGTTTGAATACGCTTGCAAAATAGGTGCCTATTCGAGCATTGTTTTCCTATAAGCTTCTTCGTACTCTCGAATCATCTTCTCCCCTCCGGTTGTTCCCCACCTAGCGATTCCGTTTTCCAACCGTTCTCTTTGACAATCTGCACATTTTTCACATATCAATCAGGTTGACGTACAGGCTTCAAGGTGGGGTTAATATCAAGATTAGGCAGCGAATCTCTTTAGGGCCTCACCTCCTTCAAATCCAGCTCTCGATCAAGTACCATTCTATAAATCCCCTCTTACCCTAGTCTAAAGGCATGTACTCAAAATAATCAAAATCGGCATGGTTCACACTGCTTTCCCCATTACTGCTAGCGAACAAACCGATATAGGTTCCCGAGAAGCCTCCCGCTACGTCAACGCTAAGGATGGTTCCGTCAGCATGCTCGAAGAGCGTCGTCCATAATTCCGCCTGCGTAGCGAAGTAGAAGCAGTAGTCTTGTCCAATGGCTTCCACCTTCAGATACAGCTTCCCCGCTTCTGCGAGTGCAACAGTATGCTCAGCAAGCGTTCTTTCTTCTCCTTCAACGCGCTGAACTAAACGTACGACGCCATTTTTTTCGTTACGCGCAGCTTCCACACGGTATTGATAGTCGTTGTTCTGCAGTAGAATCAGCCCAGCCGTTTCCTTATCCGACTTTGGAACAAACTCAAGTACAGTCCTTGCAGCAAAACGGATATGCTGCTGTCGCCTCCCGACAAAGCTGGGATTTACGAAGTCGGTCGTTGTTTCGGGCTTAAGCTTTAATCGTAAATGCCCCGGACGATCCGTTAGAGACATGAAGGAATCGCGCGGAGTCCTTATAAAATTCCACTCCGGTGCAAGGTTCACCGCATCGAAATGATCACACGCTGGCTTCGATGGCCATCGGTGTTCCGGAAGAGAAGGGCGCGGCATTTCAAGCTCCACATAGCCTTTGCCCGGATTGATTACGGGCCAGCCATCCTCCCAAATAAAAGGCACAAGGAACGTTTCTCGACCCAAATTTCTGTAATAACCGCCATAAGGACGCGAGCCCAAACAGAACATCCACCATTCCCCGTCCTGCGTCTGCACGATATCAGCGTGTCCTATGTTTGTGACAGGGTGATTAAGACCCAAGTGACGATGGGTAAGAATCGGGTTGCGCTTACAGCTTTCATAGGGTCCCGTTATGGAGGTGCTGCGTGCGATAGTGACCGAATGGGTGTGTCCTGTTCCTCCCTCGGCAATAATCAAATAATAATATCCGTTCAGCTTGTACATATGGGGTCCCTCTTGGGCGTGGACAAACTTCAATGCGCCATCCCATAGACTAAATTTCGGTCCGACTAGCAAGCCGTTTGTTACATCCAGCTCCTGCATCCAGATTTCCATGTGCTTCGGATACTGCTGCCCGCCGGGCGGTTGCCGGTTTGCCATAACATAGCATTTTCCATCGTCATCGAAAAATAGCGAAGGATCGATACCTGGCGCATCGGGAAGCCACACCGGGTCTGACCATGGGCCTGCCGGATCTGTTGCGGTCACATAAAAGTTTTTACGCGCGCCGGTTACGCTTTCAACAAATGTAGTAATCATGAAAAACGTACTGTTATGATAACGGATCGTTGCCGCATAGATGCCTTTGGAGCATGGTGTGCCGTCTAAATTTAGTTGGGATGGGCGATCCAATACATGTCCAAGCTGCCGCCAATTCACTAGATCTTTACTATGAAAAATCGGAACACCCGGAAAATATTCAAACGACGACGTCACTAAGTAATAGTCTTCCCCAACCCTGCATACGGAAGGATCCGCATAACAACCCGGAATCACCGGATTTCGGAACGTATTCATCTTACTTGCCCCCTTATGGTCTGATCCATTACATTATTATAGGGCAATAATTACAAAAATAGTTGCGGTTTTATGCCTAATATTCCCTTATAATTTATTATTTTTGTCCGATTTTCAATTTCGAAAAGCTAAGGAAGCTGCCAACCAGCTCCGACTAATCCCAAGCAATCTTCCCTTGGATCCGCTCCCGATCATCCAAAAGAAGCCGGCCCTTTCGGGCCGGCTTACCGGTTAGTCCAGCAGATTGGAGATCACCTGCGCGCTTTCCGCGCGGGTCATCGGCTCTTGCGGGGCAAACAGATTATCGCTGCGTCCGCTGATTAAGCCTAAGCCTTGCGCAGCGCTCACTGCAGGTTGCGCCCACTCCTGAATGTCGCCATGATCGACGAACGGGCTTGGCTGCACTTCCGCCGCTTGCTTGCCCTTGACATACTCATAGGCCCGCACGGTCATGACGGCCATTTCTTCACGGGTAATCGCATCATCAGGCGCGAAGGTATCCGCGGTGCGCCCAAGCACGATCCCCGCCTTGCTGACTTTCGCAATCGCTTCCGCATACCAGGCATCAGCGTCAACATCGTTAAAGCTTTGGCCATCGACTGCGGTTAATCCCAAGGCGCGCGCGAGCATGGCCGCGAATTGCGCCCGCGTCACGTTGCCCTGCGGGTTAAAGCTAGCCGCGTCGACGCCTTCGGCAATGTGCTTAGCCGCCATTTTCTTAATGACGTCATACGCCCACGAGCTTGCGTCTACATCCGCAAACGTTTGGTCATACTCCAGCACGGCATAGCGAGAAAGATGACTGATTGTAACGCTCATCGTCCCGCCTGCCAGCGTTCCGCCCCTGAATGTAAGAGCTCCATCCGCCCCGATTTCGTAGACGCCTACCAGATCAGGATTGGCATTCGGACCGACTTTAAACGTAACCGTCAATGGTTCGTCAAAAGCGGTTACCCGAACTAGTGTGCCGTCCGCCGCTTTGACTTGCAAGTTAAAGACATACACATCGCTTGCCGCCGCCAACTGAACCGAATCGCTGACTGTAGCGCCGCGGATAAGCTTGGCAGCTTCCTCCTTCGATACGATAGCTGCCGACAACTGAATCTGCGCCCCTTCGGCCTGCGCCCCGGCAGCTTTCTGGATCTGCTTCAGCGCTTGCTTAGGGAATTCAATCGACATATTGGCTTGCATCAATCGAAGGCTGTTGTCTCCGATGATGTCCGAAATCCTGCCTGGAAGCAGCACGGTATCTTTATTCGCTGCCAGATGGACGGTAACTATACCGGCAACGGCAGCTTTAAAATCTTCCGCGCCAAGCACCTGGGTCGTCGCAGGAACTTCCGGTGCCGTCGGTACGGCCGGTGTTGCAGGCGATGGCGTTACAGCCGGCGACGGAGTTGCCTGATCGTCGCTTTCCACCTCGTAGACGATCACCTCTCTCGTGACTTCCGCTGCAGCGTTGCCTGCCGCATCGCTGACATTGTAATGGTAGGTGTAGGTTCCCGCTGACGCGGTATTCACGGCCGTTACAAGGCTTCCGCCCCGTGTGATGGTCGTCACGATCCGGCCAGTAAGATCGCCGTCCCGGTCGTCCATAGCCACCGCTCCCGCATCCGTGTAGCGTGCGCCTGCTTCCACTCGGACTGTAGCGTTCCCCAGCAGCGTGATGACCGGCTTGACGTTGTCTACGTCTGCAGCTTCGGATACATGAACGATTCTCGTGATTTCCAGTGCCGCATTGCCTGCCGTATCGCTAACATTGTAATGGATGACGTAAGTGGCTGCCGTAACCGTACTGATAACCTGCGCCGGAATTCCATTGTAAGTAATGCTCGTTACGGTACGGCTTGTAAGGTCTCCGTCGCGATCATCGAACGCCGTTACTCCCGCATCGATATAGCTTGCGCCGACGGTCAGATTGACAACCGGTTCGCCGAGCAAGGTAAGGACCGGCCTCGTGACATCGGGCCCCGCCGATACGGTTACTGTTCTTGTAGCTTCCGCCGCGGCATTGCCTGCCGTATCGCTGACATTGTAATGGACGGTGTAAGTCGCCTCGGTTACGGTGCTGACACCCGGTACGGATACGCCGTTCCAGCTGTACGTCGTCACAATCCGGTTCGTGATGTCCCCATCCCGGTCATCCGTGGCCGTTGCTCCAGCTTCCGTATACGCAGCGCCTATCGGCAGATCGACCGTCTCGCCGCCGTTCAGTGTAATGACCGGCTTCGTCGTATCGGCATGCTCCCTGCCTGCGATGATGATGAAGCTGACCATAATGGCCGTATCCGAGCCTGCTGTTCCCGGTCCAGTCTGTATGAGTACTTTTCCGGTCTCATCCACTTGGACGCCTTCCAGCATCGCGATACTTTTCGCTTGCTTGTATTCATGGCCATTCAGGCTGGCAAGAGACTTGCCATTCATGGAAACGGCCATATTCGCTTTGCGGGTATAGCCCCATGGATCGTAGAACCCGACATAGATGTCATACGTTCCGGCCGGAAGCTCGAAGGCATAGTCGACCGAATCCTTGGCGGAGCCTTCCGCACGGCGATGAGAGTTATAAGGGTCGCTTGCATTCGTTCGCGTACCGGGGACTGCCACGGAATTCGTGTAACCCCAAGTTAGACCGTCAGCGTAGATCTGGTCGGGTACCGACTGCAGCTCCGCCAGCTTCGGATTCGACGCGCTGTCCGCACGCAGAGCCGTGAACATGCTGGAGCTGTCCGTATTGCCGCTATCCGCAAAGTAATACACATGGTTCGGCAGCACGCTCACGTCGAATGAAATCGAGGTGCCCGCCAGAGCCGTGTCTCCCCCAAGCGTTCCCTGCACCGTCGCCGCTCCTAGCGTTAATCTTGCCGCCTCCAGGCTTGCTGCGTTCCAAGCGACAGGTACGCTCGTGTACGTAGCCTTGCCGCGTTTCAAGTCCAACGTCTCTGGCAGCTCCAGAGCCACGCCCAGCTTGAACGCTTGGCTGCTGGTCGTCAGCACCTCCAGAGGAGCGAACTTATCCATCACATCCAAGGTCCAGTCGCTCAAAGTCTGACCTTCTAGTTTGGTGCCGCCCGCCGAAAGCTGAAGCGGGAGCCATACGTAACCGGAAGTGTCCAGCGCCTTTTGAATCCAGCGATCGCCCATATAGATGAACAAACCGTTCTCGGCGTCATAAGGGATGACTGCTGTCGACTGCGTGCGGTAGGACGTATTCGAGCTGTCGTTCGGGAACGGATTGCCTAGCTTCGCATATGGCGTGAAAGTCTGGCCTCCATCCGTCGTATTGCCGAAAATATGATTGGCCCGATAAGCAATGGACGGATTCGGATCCCAGCCGGTGGTGCCGGAAGTAATAAAGTAATAGTAGCCGTTATACTTGAATACCGCCGGTGCCTCTCTGCTCGTATCGGTGAATACGCGGGCTGTGAAGGTCTTGCCGAGACCCTCCGTCCCGTCTTGGACAGGCGCCGTATACGTATCATTCAACAGCGAGATGTATGTATATTTATTCTCTTCGCTGGAGTAGATCGCATACGCCTTGCCGTCGTCATCCTTGAACACGGTCATATCGCGCGCCATGCCCTTGTTGCTGTCGTAATAGCCCTCGATGTAGTTCATTTTCTGGGCATTGACGAGCTTGAACGGACCGAATGGCGTATCCGAAACGGCAAAGCCCATTTGCGCGCGGCTGTATCGGCTGACGCCGGTGTCCGTGTTCGGGCTATTTTTCAGCGTATCGAACTGCTCCAGTATACGCGCATCGGTCGGTCCGTCGACGTGATACGCGATGACGTATTTCTTAGTCTGCTCATTGTAGAGCATTTTCGGACGTTCCATAATCGTGTAATAAGCGTAGGTGCGATGGAACGCCAGCTCCAGGCTTTCGTTATCGTAGCTTGCGGCCGCGTAGTTGAAGCTTGCATCGCTCACCCGGCTATAGTCGGAATGTACGTTTCGGTCCACATAAGCTTGCAGAAAATCTCGGGAATAATCGATATCGAACTGCGTGAGCGGTTGACCGAGCTCGTTTACTCCCGTACCTGCCGTACCCATAGCGCGGGCTTTAAGCGCCGCGAGCTGGCCTGCGCTCAGCTGAACGCCTTGCCCATCCGACGTTTTCTCCATTGGGAAAACACGATGAGGGTATAGAGCAACGCCCATGTCTACCCAGTTGTACAAGTCTTTAGACACATAGGTGTGGATGCCGCCAATCGGCCGCCCGCCGTACGTCTTGTCTTCGCCGACCCACAGCCATGCGCCGTCGCCCTCAGCCGGAGTCGCGGTGTAAGACGGTACGTTGCCGTTCCAGGCAATATGATCGACCCAGGTGACCTGGCCGCCATGGGCTTGAATCGGAACTCCGTTCGTATCCATCCACACATCGGTATTCTCCCCGGCTACACCGCCTAGGGAAGCATAGGTTACCGGTTCGACCGGACCGTTCAGCTCCTCGACGGCCAGCCAGCTGATGGCGGCATTTTTGTTCGTCTTGCCTGCTCCCGGACCGGACGTATAGGAGCCGGCATTGGTTAGGACATACCGCACATCGGAAGCGCCCACCGGCAGATTCACGCTGTAGGCGACCTGCTTGGAGTGTCCGGCGTGATCCAGGTGGAGGCGGTCCACAATCCGGGTAACCGTCTCGCCATTCAGCGCATACGTAACCGCAATTTTGATCGGCATTTCATTGCCCCACCACAGACGGTGATACGATGTAAATCGGTACGTTTTCCCGCCTTCGAGTCCATCAAGCCGATACGATAAAGTAGACAAGGGATCGCCGCCGTCGATCATTATGCCCGTCGCATTTTTGTCCAGATCCGGCTGGGCCGACTTGTTGATAATCGGCTTCACTGCTCCTCCGCTGCTGAGCGCGATATAGCCCCAGCCCGACTCGGAACTGTACACCTGATTGGCCGAATCATTCAGCAAAGCGTTACCCGTCAGCTTCCGAACGGCGTCCCAGACATAAGGGTTCGTTGCGCCGCCGTCGATAAAGTATTTGAGGTTCTGCGGCACAACCTCCACTTGTACGGTGAACTGCTTCTCGCCGCCATCCGTATAGCTGCCGATCACGGTGACCGTTTCATAAGGTGTGGCGAAATCGCTGGCCGTTATAGCGCTTCCGCTGCCCGTCGTCCATGAACGGATGTCAAACTCGGGTCCGCCATCTGCAAGCCGTACCCGCTGCGGAAGCTGAGGCACGGTACCCGCATAAGTCGCGTACAGGTCAGCCGTACGGCTCGTATTCGTATGCTGCACAAGGCCCGCAACCGCATTGTTCAAGGCCTGCAGCGAACTATTGACCTCTTCCTGCGTCGCGTCTGCTTTCCCAAGCACACTCAGCGTATTCGCAAGAGCCGACTGGAAGCTGCTCCAGCTGACTTCGGTATAACTATCGTTTTCCTTGCTCTTATGCTGATCGTACAGCGCCTGCAGGGCGGCTTTGTCAACGGCAGCGCTTCGTACCGGAGCCACTCCCACGAAGGACAGCAGCGGCGACTGGTTGCTCTGCGCGCCTGCCAGCTTGAGCTTCAAGGATCCCGTTCCCGCTTTGGCGAACGTATAGCCCCGGACTACGTCAAACGAACTGCTGTTCAGCGTAATCGTGTCGACAAGCTTGCTTCCTCCGTCATACTCCAGGTAGACTTCTTCGGTGCGTGCGCTGGTAGGCCACCAGCTGTAAGTGCCGAGCGTCAGCGTGTACTCCCCGGGAGACAGGTTGTCGAACGTATACATGACGGCCGCGCCGTTCTGATTCGCTGTATAAATCCCCGTCGTGCTTTGCTTGCTGTAAGGGCCGCTCACAATGCCTTTGTAAGTAACGGATGGCGAACCGGCGGCGTTGTGGCCGCTATGGCCCCAGCTGGTTCCCTTGGCAGCGTCATACACCTGATCCGGTGCGCCGTTGAGCAGCGGCTTGCCTGCTGTGGCGGCGAGTGCCGCGACTGCGCCGTAGGCGGGCGAATCATAGCCCAGCGTCGTAGTAGACGTATGCCCCGATGTCAGCCCTGCTGCTGTAGCGTTAAGATCCACGAAATAACGAATGTCTTCGGGTACCACTTCCACATAGCCAACCGTTTGCAGGGTTCCGTAAGTTCCGGTTACGGCTACCGTTTTATAGGCGGTGTCGAAGCTGACGCCGTCCAGCTTCCAATTGACGGTCACTTCCTGCGTCGTGCCATCTGCCCGTGTCGCCAGCACCTTCTCGGGAAGGTTCGGACGCTTTCCGACATAAGCGGCTGCATAATGAGGCGAAGCAAGCTCCCGTATATCGCCCGTGAACAATTGGTTCTGGGCAAAGATCAGACGCGCCGCAAGCTGCTCGGCTCCCTCCTGATCCAATCGGTAGGCGGCGGGATCGCTCAATGCCTCCTGTGCCGCAGCCCGCGAAGACTCGAAGAGCTGCCAGTCGCTTTCTTTGAATTCGGCCTGACGGCTGATGTCCTGCGCTGCCGCTGCCGCCGCCTGGAGAGCCGCGATATCCGGCGTGCCTTGGACTTCGCCGGAAACTACCGCCACCGAATCCACCGCCAGCGTGCCGCTGACTACCTTGATCTGCACGGTATGCTTGCCATAGCTAAGCCCGCGAAGCGCATAGGTTTGATAAAGCTCCTTGGAGTTCGTCGTACTGGCGGATCGGTTAACGAGCTGTCCGTCCACCGTCACTTCGAGCTTCGCCGAACCGTCGTTCGGACCGAGAATATCAAGCCCGGTACCCGTGAACGTGTAGGTCAGCGCTGCTCCAGCTCCTTGGCTGACAGACGTGGAGCGATGATAAATATACATGCCTTCGCCGTTTCGATGATTCCACGGACCGCTGTATATCAATTTGGGGCCGGGAACGGATGCCAGATCGTACATTTCCAGATTATCCAGATGCTCGGAATAGTAGGGCGTGTAGCCGTCCACCGTTTCAACCCTCAGATTGTCGAAGCGAACGTGATAATACCCGCTGGCCAGATCCACCCGTCCGGACAATTTGGGATTCGGATCGGTGTACGCCGCCAGCTTCACGCCGTCCAGATAAGCGGTCACTACGCTGCCCGCCACCTGAATGGCCAGATTATGCCAGGCATTATAGGCTGCGTTAAACCCGTCAATCTTCACGCCGCCGTCGCCGTTCACGACATTCCCGCTGGCCACCGCGCTGTTGTTGACCACCAGCTGCCAGCCGCCGTCCAACCAATATTTCAGCACATACGGCGTGCCGCCGAGTGTGTGGGAGCTGCCGCCTCCCTGATACCTGGCGCCGATCGCCGCGTAATTGGCCCCGCTCTGGGTGCTGTTGTTTTCGAACGAAACATCGACGCTTGCCTTGTAGTTCGTCCACCGGTAGTCCCCGATGGCCGTGACGGGATCGCCGCCGTTCCACGTGCCGCCGAGCCCCATAATCGCTCTGTCCAGCTGCTGCCGCAGCACATAGTTATCGGACCCGTCCGGCAGATACGCTTCGAAAGCCCCGTTGCGGTCATGGGTGTACCGGGGGATCACGCTTTTGGAGCCGCCACGGGAGTCTATGTAGCTTTCGCTGCCCGTAATTTGACCGCCTGCCCCAATCACCGGAACGGTTTGACCCGTGTAGTCAAAATCATCGGCGTAAAGGATCTTGTCATCCGTTTTGCGGACCGCCCCGGATGCATCGGTATCCAGTACGGTTCGCTCACCCTCTACGGGCAGCTTCGTGTTGTACGCCTCTTTCTCATGATTGTCGAGCGTCGTAACGGTTACGACCGAATACGGCTTGACGCGCACGGTATACACGCCGCCGCCATCTGCGGCAGCGCTGCCGAGATAGTTCATATGATTGCTGTTGAACGCTTTCCCTTGGTCAGCCGCTCGGGTTTCCCATACTTCCAGAGTAGGGTTGCCCGTATAGCTCATATTGACCGTCTGAAGCTTGTAAATTCTTTCATACTCGCTGTCGTTGACGATCACGGTGGAGAAATCACTTTTGTCGGGAGCCGCAAGTGTCATGTAGCTAGGCGTGCCGTTGCGTCCGCTGACCGGGTTCGTGCCCGTCGCGCCGGTAGAGCTGGCCTGAGGAACCGTTCTCCAGATGCCCGCGGTATTCGCGTCGTTCTCCCAGCCTACCTTCGCAAACCAATTGAAATGCTGCAGGACAACAAGACCTGCGTCATAGTGAATCCAGCCCGACCATGGATCGCGCGCGCTGACCAATTCTTTGAAGGAATACTGTCCGCCTTCATAGAAGGAACCGATGGCCGGCTGGTAGACAAAGTGCGTCCGGCGGGAATTGACAAACCCCTTGATGATGGTGTTGCCCATCTCAAGCGCGCTGCCGGTACCGCCTAGGCCTGTGCCCGCCACGGACGGATCCTTCACGTTGTTGTTCGGCCGGAAGGACGAGTTGCTGAAGGTTGCCTGCGCCTCGCTGTTCCAGATCTCCTTATCGAATTGCTCCGCGAGCCGTTTGAAATTGCCCGCGCTATCATCATCGGTGTTATAGTGGTAGCCGGCGACCGACACGGCATTGCGCAGGGCAGCGTCGCTGACCATGCTGCCGCCGAAGGAGCCGATCCCGACCTCATCGGAGATGACAATTTCGATCCGATTGTACAGCGCTTGCTCTTGTGGGCTGTTAAAGCCCGCTTGATCCCCTCTGACCCGCTCGGCATATTGCTTGGTCCAAGTCAGATCGGCCGAATGCTCGTTGATATGGGGATTGACGTAATCGACCATATAGCCGTATTCGCGATAAGCGGCCAAAATCGTATTTTTATACCAGGAATAAATGTTGTCGTTGCTGTTCGCCCAGGCCGGCGCGTTCCAGCGCAGGATGCTCACCTTGAGATTGGGGTTCACCGCCTTGGCGTCGGCCGCCAGCTGGAAGCCGGGATGACGCTTGACATTGGCCTCTTCATCGGCCGTACGCATCGTGGCCGGGTCCGGTCCTGTCGAGTTGTTGCGGTCGTTGCCCATCTCGATTTTGACATGCGTCATGATCGGATGCTCCCCGCCGAACAAGATCCGCAGCATTTCCGCATAAGCCTCGGGATGCTCAGACTTATAATCCATCAGCAGCGCGCTGGTGCTGTTGGCGCTCAGTACGCCAAAGCCCTTGAACGTGAGGCCGTTAACATTGTCCGCTTTGATATCATTGCCGTCCAGCATGACCTTGACGGTAGCAGCTGCGGCCTGCCGGGCGTTGTCGATCATTCCCTTGATCCCGCCCTCGGAGATGGCGAACCAGCTGAGAATTGGTTTTTCGCCGGAAACGTAGCCATAGGTCAGGGTCATAGGCACGCTTGTATTAATCTCTGCAGGAATGGTGAATTCGCTGGAGATCGACTTGGTTGCATTGGTGTTGAACTGGTCAAGCAGAATCGTCTTCACACCGCCGCTCGTATCCTGATACTCGAGCGCGGGCCGGATCACCCGGGAACGACTGCCGTACCAATCATGGAATCCGCTGCTGAGCGTATAGGTTCCGGAAGGGAGCGCTTTCAATTTATAAATAATATGGTTGGTAGCCGGATCAGCGCGAAGCCCGACAACCCAGATGGATGGATCGGTGGCGGGGTTGGTCAGGCCCCCATTCGCGGAGTTTTTCACCTTCTGAACGGAATCGTCGAAGCCCCATTCGGTCGTACCGCCGACATACCTCTGATCCGGGGCAAGGTTAAGCAAGCTGCCGCCGCTCAGCGCTTTAACGGACTCATAGACGGGCGAAGCGCTTGAGGCATATCCAAAGGAGTCGCCGCCTCGGCCGCTATCTACAAAGTAAACGAGCGGATTGCTTTCAGGCGGAATCACCTCCACACTCGCTGCGACCGATACGCCGCCCGCCGTACCGGTGACCGTCACCGTTTCGTAAGGCACGGCAAAGGTGTCCTCGCCAATATGCCAGGTCACGGGTGTGCTCTGGCCTCCAATTGCTACGCTGCCAGGCAAAGTAGTGCCTGCCGTTGTTTTCGCCCCCATGTAGGCGGCTGCGTAAACCGTATCCGCCGTTGCCGCAGATACGGCCTGCAGTCCGTACGCCGGAAACAATCCGACTATCAGCATAGCGGACATCACGATAGAAAATATCCTTGTTCTAATGGAATGCTGCTTCCTGCTCACTCACATATCCTCCTTTTGCTGCCGTATATGAACATCTAAATTATACCGAGATGTGAAACCGCATTCATGCTTCTAATTTTACTTATCGTACGGGTATTTTTACCATTTCACAAAAAATAAGCTGACACTCGTTTGGAAAACGATGTCAGCTTATGATCCTTCTCAACCCGTTACTGGTTCATTATTTCCCTTGCTCGCCGATCGCTTTATCGATCAGCTTCGCAGTTTTGTCCAGCGCGTCCTGCGCCGTTGCTTTACCTGAAATAGCCTCCACAATATGACTTCTCAAGTCTGTAGAAAACTTCGGAACGATGTCTTGCCTGGACCAATCGTTAGCCGCAAGCGGCGTCGTGTTCGCCAATTCGTCCGCAAACACCTCGAACATTTCCTTACCGAAGGCATATTCCAGCTTGGCATTGTCCTTACGCGGGCTGATAAAGAGCGACTCCTTATTAAACCTTGCATTGACTTCCTTCGAGGATAAGTACTTAATAAACTCGGCGGTTTCTTTTTCTACGCCTGAACCTTTAAAGGCCATGACATACTTGCCGCCCGGTACGGAGGAGCGAATTTTTTGCTTCGGCATGTAGGTGACTCCCCACTCAAAGGTGTCGATGTCCTTGTAATTGCTCAGCATCCAGTTACCCGCCCAATGCACGGCTACCGTTCCGGAGCGGAACAGGTTGTTTGGGTTCTCGGAGCCGAGCCAGACAGACGGAGGAATAATGCCATCCTTATGCAGCTTGACGAAGTATTCCAAGGCTTGAACGCCCTCCGGGCTGTTGATGGCCGCTTTTTTGCCATCTGCACTGATCATGCTGCCGCCGAACTGATACAGCATCGTCGACCATCTATGCGGCGTGAAGTCCCATACAAGACCGGATTTGGCTCCGCCCTTCTCCATGACCTGCTTGAGGGAGGCGTTAAACTCATCCCACGTCCAGATGTTGTCCTTGGAGGTCGGCACCTTAACGCCCGCTTTATCGAACAGCGTTTTGTTGTAGATGATCCCGTTGGCGGTAACGTCCATCGGAGCGGCAATAATTTTGTTGTCTACCACATAATAAGGTTTTATGGAATCGATATACTGCGAAGTAAAGCTATCCGCGCTGCCTACATAAGGCGTTAGATCCAAGGCCTGATTCGCAAAAAGTCCCGTATCGGTGATGCGCGTTAGTGCAGGCGGTTTGCCCCCGGAGATCATCGTTTTCAGCTTCGTGCCCAGGTCTTTAAAGGGAACCTCGATAAGATTAATCTTTACGTGCGGATTTTCCTTCTGATAGTCCGCAGTAATCGCTTTCATTACTTCGCCTTCAATACCGTCGGTAAACCAAACATAATCGAGTGTGACTTCCTTCTTTGCCTCGGACCCCGTGTTGCCCGCCGCATCCTTGGCGCCGGCTTGGGAGCCGCCCGAATTGCCACTGGAGCACGCTGCCGTGCCCAATGTGAGTACAGCTGCAAGAGAAAGCAGCATCGTCGATTTTACACGCTTCATCATTCTTAAATCCCCCCATACTATATATTGATAGCGGTTACATAAGTATCCTATCACAGAATCCCTGGCTCGTTTTATCGGTTAATGCTGACAATTTATCATATCTTGCTTGATCTGAAGACAAGCCTCCTGGAGCATATTCCAAGAGGCTGTCATGCGCCTTTATCCTATTAAACGGGTGTAATCGCCTCGTGCAAGTGCCTCTCCAGTTCTTCTCGGTACTGACGTGTGGCCTCTTCGCTCCATTGCAACTGCTGTGCCATAAACGAAATGACGGGAGCTTTATATTGATGCACCCAGGCGATATCGAAGAGCAGCGCGCCCGTACGCCGGTTGAAGAAGTCGATCGGACTTACCGCCATCTCCTCTTCCATGGCATAGACGAGCATGGCCAGCACATCTAGAGGAAGTCCATGGGCAGCAGCATCCTGTGAATGCCGTTCCGCCAGCTCGTAAATCCGATCGATATTGGAGCCGTATTTGCGCACCAGCTTCTCCGCCTGTTCCTTGATGAAGCCCCGCTTTACCCCCTCGCTGGCCTTGCGCTCGATATAGGAAGGGAATTGCTCCGGCCCGCCGACGCTGCCTCCCGAGATCGGAATACGTTTGGTCGTGCAGGGGGTAAAACGATGTACGCCTTCTTTTTGAAACAATGCAACCAGATGGTCGAGAACCATTTCCGCCATTTTGCGGTAGCCCGTCAGCTTACCCCCGGCTATCGTAATCAATCCGGTCGGGGACTCCCAAATTTCATCCTTCCGGGAAATTTCCGACGCATGTTTGCCTTCTTCGAATATCAGCGGGCGTAGTCCGGCCCAGCTGGATTCGACGTCCTCGGCCGCGATGTTCAGCGATGGGAACATATAGTTTATCGCATCGATAATATAGCTCCGATCCTCCGCGGTCATGCGCGGATGAGCGGGATCTTCCTTGAAGACCGTATCGGTGGTGCCGACGTACGCCTTCCCGTCCCGCGGAATCGCGAAAACCATTCGCCCGTCCGGCGTGTCGAAATATACGGCTTGCTGCAGCGGGAAACGGGATTGGTCGAAGACCAAGTGAACCCCTTTGGTCAGTTGCAAATGCTTGTTCGTTTTGGACATATCCTTCTCGCGAAGCGAATCCACCCAAGGACCTGTAGCATTTACAATTTTCTGCGCAAAGATGTTGTACGCTCCTCCGTGAACGGTATCCGTCACCCTCACGCCGACGACCTTGCCGTCTTCATAGATAAACTGCTCCACCTTGGCATAGTTGACAGCCTTGGCTCCACGGGACACCGCTTCTTTCATGACCTCGATCGTGAGTCGCGCGTCATCGGTCCGGTATTCCACGTATACCCCGCTGCCCTTCAGTCCTTCACGCTTCACGAGAGGAGCCCGGCGGATCGTCTCCTGGACGTCGAGCATCGTCCGCCACTCGCTGCGCTTGACCCCCGCTAGAAAGTCGTACAGCCTAAGCCCCAGAGAGGTACTGAACTTCCCGAACGTTCCGCCCTTATGGAACGGCAGAAGCATCCATTCCGGCGTAGTGACGTGCGGTCCATTCTCGTACACCACCGCACGCTCTTTGCCAACCTCGGCGACCATCTTCACTTCAAACTGCTTCAAGTACCGCAGTCCGCCATGGACCAGCTTGGTCGAGCGGCTGGACGTGCCTGCGGCGAAATCCTGCATTTCCACAAGCACCGTGCTCATACCCCGGGTCGTCGCATCCAGCGCAATTCCTGCACCGGTAATACCGCCGCCGATCACAAGCAAATCAAACCTTTGATTGTGCAGGGCTTGTAATATGTCCGTTCTTTGTTTACTTGCAAAGCTCATGCCCATCTTGTATTCCCCCGAACGAAACGAAGTTAAATAGATATTAGATCCTTGACATCGAAGTTTACGGTCAGCTCATAATCGGTATCAAGCGGAATGTACTTGATTTTTGCCGCTTTGAGCTCGAGATCGTAATACCAGCCTTCATCGCTGCTTTCCCACTCGCCAGGGCCCAGAAACATCGGAAGCTTGCGGTCTTGCAGCGTTACGCGAACCGGAGCTATCTCCCTCGCGATCAGATCGATCACCACGCGCTTCACGCTGCTGGAGTAGGTTCCTTCTGTTGTGAAGGAGATGCTCGTTTGCCCCGCGCTCTCGACCTCAATCTTCGTTTTACGATAATCTCCGTTTTTATAATTATTCGTTACCCCGTCGTCCTCATACAGCACAAAGCTCGAATGCTGTGACGGCTCGATCAGCACATGCAGCTCTTCTACCGTATCGTGATGAATGTTCTGCAGCTGGGGCGCCATCGGAATAATCGCTCCGCTTCGGATAAACATCGGGATCGAGCTTAGCGATACCCCCAGCTCGATCGTTTGCCCACCGGTATAACGCTCCCTCGTGTGCCAGTCGATCCAGTCGCTTCCTTGCGGCAAATACACCTTTCGCGTTTGCGCACCTTTGTCCAGCACGTTCGCCACCAGAATGGACCGGCCAAGCATGAAATCGAAGCTTTCCTCCCAGGTTGCCGGATCGTGCTGGAACTCATATACCATCGGCCGCATCACGGGAGAGCCTGACTCGGATGCTTCGTTCAACAAGGAGTAGAAGTAAGGAACAAGGCGGTAACGAAGCTGGATCGCTTCCCGAATCAACGGGGTATACGAAGGATACATCCACGGCTCGGTTACGGTATTATCGGTGTTGCAGGAATGGATTGAGAATCTCGGCTGGAAAATCCCGTTCTGCACCCACCGGACGAACAGCTCCGGCTCCGGCGCCGGTCCGAAAAAGCCTCCGATATCGCAGCCCTGATTCGCTACCCCCGACAAGCCCATGCCCAGGATCACAGGAACATTGAACTTCAGACTGTGCCAGCTCGTATTATTATCTCCCGCCCATGTTTGGGCAAAACGCTGTATACCGGCAAATCCTGCCCGGTTGACGATATACGGTCTTGTGTTCGGCGCGGCCTCGGCGATCGCTTCCTTGGCCATTTGAGCCATCAGATTAGGCAAAATCGGCCGTAATGCGCTGATTTCCTTTTTATCGCCTTCAAACTCGCAGAGCGCATCGGGATTATTAATTTCATATTCATTATTGTCATTCCAAATAGAGGTTACGCCAAGGTTAATGAACGACTCCTTCAGATGCTTCTTCCACAGCTCTCTGCCCTTCGGGTTCGTGAAGTCGACGAAGGATGCCTGCCCGCCCCAGTAGCGGTCCGTTTCCGACTTTTCCCCTTGATCGTCTTTAATATAAGCACCGGCCTCGTCGAATTCCTTATAGCGCGGATGGGTCAGCAGCATACCCGGCTTAATGTTAGGCGCGAGCGCCGCACCCTTGCTGTGCATCTGCTCGATGAAGCTTTGCGGATTCGGGAAACGATCGTAATTCCAGTTAAAGACATACCTTTTTCCGTCTTGGCCTGTCGTGTAACCCGAGGACATAAAGAAGCCGTCGCAGGGAATGCCTTCCGACCTGCACTTGTCCAGGAAGCCCAATATAGCCTGGTCCGAATTCTGGTCCAGCTCGGTATAGTACATCGTCGAGCCCATGTAGCCCAAGGAATATTGGGTCGGCATGATCGTCTTGCCTGTCAGATCCGTATAGTGCCGGACAACATCCTTGATCTCCGGGCCGTGCATGAAGAAGATATCCAGCTCTCCGCCGTCCGCGCAAAAATAGCTGTACTTGTTCCAATAGCCGCTTCGTTCATTGCCCATATCAAACGTGGACTCATAGCTGTTATGATAGAAAAGCCCCGTCGCCGCTTGTGCGGCCCCATTGAATTTAATATAAAAGGGAATATGCTTGTACAGCGGATCCGTGTGCTCGGAATCGTAGCCGATCGTATCCACGTTATGCATCCGCAGTCTTCTATTCTTTTTGTTCAAATACCCGCTCTTCTCGCCAAAGCCGTAATAATGATCTCCATCCTGCATGCACGAATAATGATACAAGCGTCCCTGCTTATCCTTCACATAGGAGCGCTCCTTCAGATCCTCATGGAGTACACGCCCTTGCGCGTCGGTAATTTCAATGGCAAAGGGATCCCGATGAATGATGACCCGAAGCTCCTTCGTCGTAAGCAGCAGATGCGTTCCAAAATCCTCATAATGTGCTGGAAGCGCCTCTACCCGCTTGCGGTCCTCCACCAACGTATCCAGCTTGTCTTCCCATGCGGTCATCGTCAGCGTATAAGAGGCTTCTTCGGCAAACTCGTCATCGAAGGTGCAGCGAACCCGGACGATATGATCATTCATTAAATAAATCCGGTACTTGGCTGCATCGGTTGCCAGCTCTACGTACTGATTTGCCCTCTCAATCTGCAAAAGCTTCTTGCTTACTTTCATGATGTCTCTCCTGCTTTCCAATCCGTTATTTAAACGCTCTTGCTGCGTTTACGGCTTTTCTCCATCCTTCATACAGGCTGCTTCGCTTAGCATCGTCCATTTCAGGTACGAAGGTTCTATTGATGTTCCATTGCTCCGATATTTCCGCTTGGTCCTTCCAATAGCCTACGGCAAGTCCGGCCAAGTAGGCGGCTCCGAGCGCCGTGGTTTCGTTAACCACAGGACGGTCGACAGGCACGTTCAGAAGATCGCTTTGGAATTGCATCAAAAAGTTGTTTTTTACCGCTCCGCCATCCACTCGCAAGGCGTGCATAGCAATACCCGAGTCCTCTTCCATGACGGCCAGGACATCCTTCGTCTGGTAAGCGAGCGACTCCAGCGTTGCCCGAATAACATGCGCCTTGGTCGTTCCGCGCGTAAGCCCGAATACGGCCCCTCGAACATCGCTGTCCCAGTAGGGCGTACCTAGCCCGACAAGCGCAGGCACGACGTAGACGCCTTCGGTTGAATCCACGCCTTCGGCGAACCGCTCGCTTTCCTCCGCGCTTTCGATCATTTCGAGTCCGTCACGCAGCCATTGAATCGCCGACCCCGCCACAAAGATACTGCCCTCCAGCGCATAATCCACCCGGTCGCCGATCCCCCAGGCAATGGTCGTCAGCAGGCCGTGCTTCGAGCTTACGGCTCGGCTGCCGGTGTTCATCAGCATAAAGCAGCCGGTGCCGTAGGTGTTTTTCGCTGCGCCTTCCTCAAAGCACGCCTGCCCAAACAATGCGGCCTGCTGGTCACCGGCCACTCCTGCTATCGGAATCTCCACGCCAAGCAGCTCCTTGCTCGTCTCCCCGTAAAGACAAGAGGAGGGGCGAACCTCCGGGAGCATGGATTCCGGAATATTCAGCAGCTCCAGAAGCTGCCGATCCCATTGCAGATTCCGAATGTCAAACATCAGGGTGCGGGAGGCGTTGGAGTAATCCGTCACATGTGCTTTTCCTCCGGTCAGCTTCCAGATCAGCCAGGTATCGATGGTGCCGAAGAGCAATTCTCCCCGCTCCGCGCGCGCCCGGGCATCAGGCACCTCATCGAGAATCCAGGCCGCTTTGGTCCCGGAAAAATAAGCGTCGATCAACAGTCCGGTTTTTTCCCGGAAAAGGTCCTGCCACCCCTGTGCTAGGAGCTTTTCACAAACCGGAACGGTTTGTCTGGATTGCCATACGATCGCGTTATATACGGGCCTTCCGGTCATTTTGTCCCAAACGACCGTCGTTTCCCGTTGATTGGCAATGCCAATGGCTGCAATTTGCTCCGGCCTGACGCCGGCGCCCGATAAGCAGGCCCTTATTACTGAGAGTATCGACTCCCATATTTCCTCAGCATCCTGCTCGACCCATCCGGGCTGCGGATAAATTTGCGTAAACTCATTCTGAGCTGAAAATACGACCTCGCTGTTAGGATTGAACAAGATCGCTCTGCTGCTGGTCGTTCCTTGATCTAATGACAATATGAAGCGTTCCATTGGTCCAAGCTCCTCTAAAAAATCCCTTCAGGCAGAGACAACAGTCACTGAATGGAAGGGAATGTTCGTTTACGTTATTTCATGCCCGATGTCACCATACCGCTAACAAATTGGCGCTGGAAGATGACGAAAACGACGAGCACCGGAATCATGGTAATGACGGACATGGCCAGCAAGCTGCCCCAATCTACGTTGAACTCCCCTATAAAATTGGATAGCGCTAACTGAATCGTATATAAGGCCGGATCGCTGATACCGATGAGCGGCCATAAGAAATCGTCCCACCGCCACATGAAGGAAAAAATCGCAAGCACTGCTAAAATAGGCTTACATAACGGCAGGATAATCCGGGAATAAATGCGCCACTCGGTCGCTCCGTCCATCCGTGCCGCCTCCAGCAGCTCATCCGGTACGGAGAGCAAATACTGGCGGATCAGGAATACCCCTGTCGGCGTAGCAGCCGGCGGAATAATGAGCGCAAACAGCGTGTTGAACATTCCGAGATAGCTGAGCACTTTAAAAATGGGGATCATAATGACCTCAAGCGGGATCATCAAGGTAGAGATGAAGCCGACAAGCAGGATCGTATCGCCCTTAAATTTGTATTTCGCTAGTGCAAATCCCGCCATCGAGTTGATGAGAAGCAGCAGAATCGTCGAGCTAATCGTCACAATCGTACTGTTTATGAAATAACGGCCAAAGTTCCCTTTCTGAAAGGCGGCCGTAAAGTGCTCAAAAGTAAACGGCGCTGGCAAAAATTTCGGTGGAAAGCTGTACAAATCATTGTTCGTCTTGAAGGATGAGATCACAATCCATAGGACGGGAAACAGCCATAATGCAGCCAAACCAATAAGCGCAATGTAGATGCCGGCTTTAGCGGAGGATTTCAGTTCCACGTTAGTTCGAGCCTCCTTTAGACAGTCGGTTTTGCACGGCTGTAAACGTCACAATGAGAAGGAAAAGCACCGCAGACATGGCGCTCGCCATACCCAGTTCCTGCTTGGCAAATCCCGTTTCGTAAATATACTGAACGATAAAGGTCGTTTCCCTGCCCGGTCCGCCGCCCGTTAGCGCGAACATTAACGGATACGCCTTAAACGCCTCGATCATCGATAGCATAATGACAAGCACGGTTGTAGGCTTAAGCAGCGGCAAGGTAATGCTCCAGAACACCCTAGGCTTGGAGGCGCCATCCAGTCTTGCCGCTTCGTAGAAGTCGGTCGGAATCGCCTGCAGGCCCGCTATGAAAATAACCATGTAAAATCCAAGACGCGACCAAACCGTCGCGATAACAACAGATACGTTAGCATAGAACGAATCCGACAAGAAGTTTACCGGGTCGGCTCCGAACAAGGAGAGAAAGTAATTCAATACCCCGAAATCACCGAAAATCCATTTCCATGTCAGACCGACAATGATATAGGAAATCATCGTAGGCCAGTAAAATATCGAGCGGAACAGCCCTTTCATCTGAAGCGGCTGAATCAGCATCATCGCTACGGCCAGCGCCAAAGCGTAGATGAGAGGCACCACAATGATCGCGTACAAGCCGGTTTTCCCCAAGGCCGTCCAGAAGTCCATATTCGTAAATATTTCCTTGTAGTTGGAAAAGCCTACAAACTCCATCGGATTCAAGCCGTCGTAATCGTGGAACGAGTAGACAAAACCGATAATCGTCGGAATGACTATAAAGGTAGTGAAGATCAACAGGTTCGGCAGAATGAACCAATAGGGGATCGATCCCATGGAATGATAGGAACGCCGTTTTTTAGCCGTTTTTGCCGCCGAGGCTAGTGCAGGCATGAATCATGCTCCTTTCCATTAGTCAAAAAGGTCTGTAACCATCGACCGCTGCCGGGATCACCGGCAGCAGTCTGCTTGACATTATTTCTTCTCATCCGCGATTGCCTTGTCAATTAAGCCTGCAACCTTATCCAAGCCTGCTTTTGCCGTCGTCTTTCCGGCCACAATCTCCGAAATCGTCGTTTTCAAGTCATTGCTGAATTTCGGTACGATTGTTTGCTTGGACCAATCCTCAGCTGCAGCCGGAACCGTATTATTCAATTCGTTCGAGAACAATTCCATCATCTCTTTACCGAAGGCGTAGTCGAGCTTTGCATTATCTTTGCGCGGGCTAAGGAATAATGCCTCTTTCGTGTATTTCGCATTCACTTCTTGGGTTGTGATGTAGTTGATAAAATCAGTTGCTTCCTTTTCAACGCCGGACTTTTGGAACGCCATGGCGAATTTACCGCCCGGTACCGAGGAACGAACCTTAGCTTGCGGCATATACGTTACGCCCCACTCGAAGTTCGTGATATCCTTGTAGTTGCTGATCATCCAGTTTCCTGCGAGATGTGCAGCAACCGCGCCTGTACGGAAAAGGTTATTCGGGTTTTCCCCGCCGAACCATACGGATGTCGGAGCAATGCCGTCCGTGTGCAGCTTCTTGAAATACTCGGCCGCCTGTACACCGGCTTCATTATTGATCGTTGCTTTCGTTCCATCCGGGGACATCATGCTTCCGCCGAATTGATACAGCAAGGTCGACCAGCGCTGCGGCGTAAAGTCCCAAACAAGGCCGTATTTCGCCCCGCCTTTATCCATAACTTGCTTCAGGGCAGTGGAGAACTCGTCCCACGTCCATATCTGATCTGGAGATGTCGGAACCTTAACTCCCGCTTTGTCAAACAACGTTTTGTTGTAAACCAAGCCGTTAGCCGTTACGTCCATCGGAGCAGCCACCGCTTTGTTATTCACCACATAAAACGGTTTCACCGAATCGACGAATTGGGAAGTGTACTTCTCCAGGCCGCCATTGCTTTCGCTTAGATCGATTGCCTGATTCGCAAATCCGCCAAGCTCCGTCGTGCTGATTCGAGCCAATGCCGGAGGCTTTCCGCCGGAGATCATCGTTTTCAATTTCGTGGAAAGGTCTTTATAGGGAACCTCGATCATATTTACCTTAACGCTCGTGTTTTTCGCTTCGTAATCTTGAATGATGCTTTTCATGACATCGCCTTCGTTGCCATCCGAAAACCAGACAAAGTCCAGAGTTACATTCTTTTGCTGCCCTCCGGCTGCCGTTCCCGCTCCTGACTGGCTTGCTCCGCATGCGGCCGACATCAGCATTGCCGAACTCAAAACCACAGCGGTAGAAATCGTTTTCATAGATCTCTTCATTGCTATTACCCCTCTTTTCGATCGTTAGTAATAAATGTATGTTTACTGTAAGCCCGTAGTTCGAAGCATCACAGTCCGACACCTTGCCTGCGGTAATACTGAGGCGAAATTCCGGCAGACTTCTTGAAGGAGCGGCTGAAATGAACGGCGGTATTAAACCCCAGCTTCTCCGAGATGATTGCGATGGGCTCATCGGTCGTTCGAAGCAGCTTTTTCGCTTCCTCGATTCTTTTGCCGATCACATAATTGTTAATCGTAGATCCAGTAACCTCCTTAAAGCAGTGGCACATGTAATATTTGTTCAAGTGAAGTTCCTTCGACAGTTCCTGCAATGTGAAATTTTTTGTGAAATTATGGTTAATATATTGCAGGATGCGGCGTACGTTCTCCTGACTGTGCGATGGCTGTACAGCAGGAGCAATTTCGTGCAATCGCTTGGCTTTCCGGTAAACCGCAACCAACAACTGCGTTAACAGCGTTTTCAAGACGAGCTGGTAGCCAAACAATTCCTGCTCGTTCTCCTTCTGTATCTCGCGAAAAAGCAGCGCCACCTCGTCGCGTTCTTCCGGGGACCATCGAACCAATGTGCCATTTGGCGCTTCAAACATCGACATCAACTTTTCGAACATATCCTCCGACATCTGCTCTCGCAAGAAACTTTCCGTAAAATTGACATAACTGCGAATATAAGGCACTTCTTTAGACGGGTTTACTCTGTGGATCGTGCTCCCACGAAACAGAAGCATATCGCCGGGATATAAATCGTAAATATTATCTCCGATGATATAATTAGCGCTCCCGCGTTGAAAGTAAAAAACCTCAAGCCCCTCATGGGTATGAACCGGCCAGTTAAACTGCCAATCATCCGCATCAGCTCTTACATAAATGCCAATTTTTTGGAGAGCAATATTGGTGGGGGTATGAATGACCAAGCGGGCCACCTCCCTTCGAAGTTAAGCGATATAGCGCTAACCTTTAATAATATATCATACTGAAAACGCGTACAGTTAACATATATTGCTCTTTATTTGATCAAAATTGTTGCAAATGTGTGACATGCGTCACTAATAAGCAATCACTGGAAAATTCGATGTGTGACTATTGATTCAGCTTAGCGACGGCGGTCTAAACAAAAATAGCCTACCCAAGGGTAGACCATAGAAATCATTATGACCGCTTCGCCTTATAAAACTCATGATACAGCTTCATCAGCGCCCTCTTCTCAATCCGGCTCACATAGCTCCTTGATATCCCAAGCTCCTTCGCAATCTCTCGCTGCGTCCGCTCCTCACCGCCAGTCTCAAGCCCAAAGCGGCCGACCACTACCTTTCATTTCCCTCCTTGTCCGTACCGCTGTAGCAAATGATTCATCGAGCCTAGCAATGTATCATTTGCTACGTGGGTCGTGAAGCGAGACGTCCTTTTTTGTCTTTTTAAGCGACCGCAAGTGCATCAGGATTTCATTCTCGATGCAGCGCGCCGCGAATGTGGCCAGCTTCGTCGAGTTAACATTATCGCCTCAAAATCAACTGTCGCGAGTGATTACGGTAGATAAGTACCTTAATAGCATTGTAGAACGGGATCATCGATTCATCAAAAAAATAACGAATGCGATGATGGGCTTTAAATCCTCCCGTTCCTTATTGTGAAAGATATTGATCAATCTGTCTAAGACAAATTTCAAGAGGTTCTTCCCTCTGCAAATAAAGCTTCGTCCATTCAACCACTTTAATGATCGCTTGGTCGGCATTCCAACGCGGGCGCCATCCAAGTCTACTCATCGCTTTGGAACAATCCAAGCGCAATAAAGTGTTCTCGTGCAAGGTTGGGCGTTTTTTTAAAATTCGATAGGAAGCATCGTCCCCCCAAGCTTCGCAAAAATGCCGGGCCATCCATTCGACAGTTCTCATATCGTCTTCTCCGGGACCGAAGTTCCAAGCTTCTGCGTATTCTTGTCCGCCATCAACCAGCCGTTCTACAAGCTGCATATATCCGTGCAGCGGCTCCAATACATGCTGCCATGGCCGAATCGCTTCAGGGTAGCGGAGTTCGAGATTTTGTCCGTTCATGATCGCTCGAACACAATCGGGGATGAGCCTATCCTTTGCCCAGTCACCGCCGCCAATCACATTCCCCGCCCGTGCAGAGGCAATAGCCGCACCGTGCTCTGAATAACTATCCTGTTGGAAGAAGGAACTGCGGTATGAAGAGGTAACTAGTTCGGAACACGCTTTGCTGCTAGAGTATGGATCGTAACCGCCCAGTGCTTCATTTTCGCGATAACCCCACACCCATTCCCGATTTTCATAGCATTTATCAGTCGTAATATTAAGGACTCCAAGTATCTTTCTCTCATTCTTATTTATTTCCCTAACTGCTTCCAGAACATGCACGGTCCCCATCACATTGATACAATACGTTTCTACCGGATTCTGATAAGACTCTCGAACAAGAGGCTGTGCCGCCATATGGATGATGATTTCAGGCGACGTCTCCTCTATCGCTCGCTTAAGCTTCGCATAGTCACGGATATCGCCGTAAATCGAATGAATGTACTTATCAAGCTTGCATTCCTGGAAAAGATTCAATTCATTCTTAACGGGTTCAAGTGCATAGCCGGTTACGTTAGCCCCCATCTTATGCAGCCAAATGGATAACCAAGTACCTTTAAATCCTGTATTGCCCGTAACAAAGACGCTTCGTCGATTCCAAAACTCTGGTTTAACCATCTGACCACTTCCTTACAGTGAACTGGCTTGAAATTATTATGTCGGCGCCGGTACAGTCATCTCATCAACAAAGAGATGCAATAGATCTCGCTGCTGATCCAATAGTTGTTTACTGTGTTTTAAAATCGACGGCCAGCTTTCTTGATTTCCGCGCAAGCCTATTTTATACATATTCAGCAGATGTTTTTTCCATTGCGTGTGTTCCGTCTCCAGTTTTTCAATCCAAAAATCTGCACCGGAACTAAACTGTTTTGGGTATTCCTGTACGATCTGCATGAGATACGTCCACTGATGCATAATGCTTCCAATACGCAAACAGTAATACACCTCCTTGCAGCTTTCCGTGAATGATTCCTTATTCATGGCAGCAGCGGCCTCCAAACCATCAAAAAAAGCATAATAAGCCTGCAAACCTTGAACAGACTCGCCATTAGCAAGTGATCGGTTATCCAGAAATGTACGGATTCGTTCTTGCAGAAGTGATATGAAAGCCCGTTCATCGTGAGACAAGGAGCCCTCTTGCGAAAAATGATTAGACCATTCAACTCGCGTCTCCTCCATAAAGGCTACCCCGTATATTCCCTCCATCAAATTGTTCAATGACGCAGGACCTTGATACATGTGCACGGCTCCCGAATAATCCAGCAAAAATGAATCTCCAATAAATAAGCTATCGTTCTGAGTGTCCACACCATAGAGGAAGATAACATGCGGACGGCTAGGGTTTTCCCGATAAATGAAATGATAGGTTAGGGAATGGCTCTGTGCAAACAGCATGACCAACTTCCCTGAAGCCAGTTCTGCTACAAGTTCATCAACCAAGTTTTGTTTGGAGTGCCAATCGTTCATCTCGAAGCTGTATCGAAGACGAACGGGTCCATCCTCAGCAAAATGACGCAACATCTCATCTCCCGAACAGCCGATCCAAAACGGTCTCGTCTCAGGCATATACTCTACATTCATTCCGTCACACCGGAAATATATTTCCGCTTCCGATAGGTTCACGCCAAACCCGGACTGCATCATATTTCTCAAGCTGGCAAACAAACAATGTGTGCCAGGCTGCACTTTTATTCGTGGTATAATGATGCTCATGCGCCCACTCCTCTGGTCAATTAGTGGTATTTTTCAAGACGAGATGCCTCAGCTTGTTAATCGTATTGACATTCTCAATAGATAAGTCATCCTCTGGTATAATGATGCCAAACCGTTCTTCCACTGCCACGATCAGCTCGATCGCAGTGATAGAACTGAGATTGAAGTTTCTCAAATCTGTATGTTCTTCAATATGATCCAACTCTAACTCCGCATTCTTCAGAACAGTCGATACGATCTCCACAAGTTCATGATTTTCCACCGTTACCATGATTTCATCAAACCCTTTCAGTTAGAATGATTCGTGACCTCTATCATTTCCGTTAGTCCATTTACGGTCCGGTCCAGTAATACGGCTAGCGTTTCCACCTCCGCCCAATCTTTAGCTACAACAAGAGCAAATACCCTTCCCATGAAACGATTTTCTCCACCGATTGCAACATAAGGCAGTGAACCTGCGGTATAAATAATTACACCTTCACCAGTTTCAGGATGGTATAGCAGTTTGTCATCCTCTAGCCTCTTTTTCAATATGGAATAATCTATTTGTAAACTAGTACATACACGAAAATACCGCGAATACACCTTCTTATTATCGCCAAGAACATACGAAATAAATGAAAGATAGGTTGACAGAGTAAAGCGGCCGTTGATTTCAATTAATGGAATAATGACGCCATCCTCTGTAATAATAGAGTCTATCCCAGCGATCCCGCGATAACCGAGATTGTGTAAATAACTTCCGATGGCTCGGCCGTACCCCAGGAATGATTCGATCACATCGTGTTCCAAATCCGGCGGCATTTGGGAACCCATATAAACGGTTCCGTTCAGTATTTGCCGTTTGATGGAAAAGACATCGACTGTGCCGTCTAGATCAACAAAAATCTGAACATTGACATCCGCAGTTTTTTCCAGCCATTGTTCCATAATCCATGGATGCTCCGGACGTCGATGTGCAAAACGTGACAGCCGTGTCAGCAGCGCCCCCCATTGTTCATCGGTTTCTAGGACATACAACCCTTTTCCCGAGGCTGAATACGGCTCCTTTATGATGATTTTTTTCCCGAAGCTTTTCAGAACGGGATACTGTTCCCGCAGCTCTTCAAACGTCTCGCAAACAACTCCCTTGCAGGTGGGAAATCCAAGTTCCTCGGCCATTTTCTTGTTAAAAATTTTATCGTTAATTTTTGCAGCCAAGTTCGACGGTGGGCCAATTAATGTCAGCCCGCAAGCATTGGCAATTTCTTCCTCGAGATTCGTTACAGCATAAGGCATGAAAAACACGGATCTCCGTTCAAGCGCCAGTTCGCACAAAGCTTGCAGAATAGCTTCATCCTTCAAAACAAGCTCGGAAATAGGTGTGTAGAAGTCCGCTGCCTGTACCGTTAAGATACGGGGAACCTCGAATCCCAATCGTCTCAGCTCTGACAAATACGCAGCATCGGGCTGTTCGCGTAAAATGAGCACATCCTGCTTACGGCAAAGCAGAAGGTTCATTTCCTCAATCCGGTTCACAATTCGGTCTTCTTCCCTGTCGGCAATGCCCTTCGTTTGCAGATGCCAATATTTCTCTGCACCGATGTTGCAAAGCCATACTATAGTTCCTTCATGCCGATCGGTAGTGAGCAACCGTAGTAAAGAGGATGTTTCTCGCATACATTTAGTGCGGGATACTCATGACCTCAGTCATGAGAGGATAACGCTAGGATGCGAAGGGGGTAATCCCTATCAAGCGTCCGACCACCTTCCCGCTTATCTCCTTTACGTGGTATGATTGAATTCTCTTCGTAAGCATTTACTGAGAAATGGGATGCTGGCCGTTTAAAAAATCGCCATATTCCCCGCGCTCTCGCAAAAGATAACTGTGTCCCTCTTCTACCAATACTTCTGCAGGCAACGGATGGCTTAAAAATAGGACTGGGCTATGCGTCAACCCGTAAGCGCCCGATTTTTCGATAACGATCATATCTCCACGTTCAGCTTTTGGCAGCTTCACTTTGTTCCCGAGTATATCGGTCGACGTGCATAGCTGCCCAGTAACCGTTACTTCTTCCCCTTCACCAATCTTCCCAAGTACCCGCATAGGAAAATTACTGCGAATGTAACGGCCCAGAAAGGCGGATGAAGCATGCTGATGGGAACCTCCATCACAGATTAGATACGTGCTTCCTTTGCTTTCCTTTTTGTATAAAACTTTCGTAATGAAAACTCCTGATTCCGCCATCAGAAATCGGCCGCTTTCCACAGCAATTCGCGTGTTGGCCAGCTTGTTTCCATATTGCTTCCAAACCTCAGCAATTCCTTGCTTTAAGACTGCTAGATCCAATGCTGTCTCATTTGGAAAATAGGGAATCCCAAAGCCTCCGCCTATGTCCAGAAACTCCAAATCCAGCTCATAACGCTCGACATACGCCAGCGCCAGCTTGATCGTATCCTCGAAATGGCGGATGATCGCATCCGCCTGCAAAATTTGGGTTCCGAGATAAATCTGAAAGCCAATTAACCGAACACGCGATAAACGAAGAGCCGAGTCGATCGCTTCGGGCAGCAGCCTTTCATCCAACCCGAATTGCGAAGACACACCGGACATTTTGATACTGGCCGCATGCTGCTGAACTTCCGGATTGATTCGAATCGAAATATCGACTGTCTTGCCCTGCAACTCCGCCAGTTTCTGAACGATTTCGATCTCTTCAAGATTTTCCACGTTAATACTATAGATGCCATGCAGAATGGCCAATCGCAATTCCTCTTCCGTTTTTCCGGGACTTGTAAATACGATATGCCCAGGTTCAAAGCCGGCTGCCAAAGCGGCTGTTAATTCACCCCCTGAAGCAACCTCGACCCTGCATCCGTTCTTTCTTAATAATTGAGCGATCCCGAGAAGTGGGTTGCATTTGAATGAATAAAAGATTTCCGTTCTTTGCGGAAAACAGGATCGAAGAGCATCCAGTTTCCGTTTGACGATCGATGCGTCATAAAGATAAAGCGGCGTCCCATACCTATCAATGATCTGCTTCATTTTATGATCATCAAGCTCCGTTGGCATTGCCAGAGTCATCCATGCACCTCCCTTGTGGAATCTGTTATTTTTTCATTAAGCCAACTTCCAAGGGGCGTCTCCCCGTTCCCACAAGCTCTCCAGATAACGCTTGTCTCGAAGTGTGTCCATGCAGTCCCAGAAGCCTTCATGTCTATAGGCGACCAATTGGTTGTCTTGCGCCAAACGCCCCAATACCTCTCCTTCAAGTTGGGTTTGATCGTCCAGCAGGTAATCTAAGACCCCCGGTTCAAAAACAAAGAAGCCGCCGTTAATCCAGCTATCCTCAGCGGGTTCCTTCTCCTTAAACCCTGTCACTGTAGTACCGTCGAAGCTTAATGTGCCGAAGCGGCCTCTCGGTTTAACCGTCGTAACCGTTGCCAGTTTGCCGTGTGAATAATGAAAATCAAGCAGTGCCCGCAGGTTTACGTCGCTGACGCCATCGCCATAAGTCATCATGAAGGTTTCCCCCTTCAGTTGTTCCCGAAGTCGATACAACCGTCCGCCGGTTGTCGTGTGCAAGCCGGTATCGCTTAAATGGACAATCCAGTCTTTACAACGGCTCTCGGTCACCTGAACGCTCGAATCCGCCATCCGGATCGTAAAATCACTTTGATAATAAGGAAAATTTAAAAAATACTGTTTGATCACTTCACCTTTATAACCGAGAGCCACAAAAAATTCCTTAAACCCGAAATGGCTGTAAATATTCATAATGTGGCACATGATCGGGATATTCCCGATTTCCACCATAGGCTTCGGCGTTATGACTGTTTCTTCGCTCAATCTGGTGCCAAAGCCACCGCACAAAAGAACTACCTTAGGCATTCTTCCCATTCCTCTCACCTCAACTGCTCGCACTGGTATAGTTCCTTACCTAAAATTTCCAAATCACTCGTATGATCAGTAAAAACAAAGCAGGGGCAATCAAACCCCAAATAAATTTCCGGAAGCTGAATGTTTTGGATAAATTCCGAACAACAATGGACATCTATGCTCCGTCATCCTTTCCGGACCGGACGATTACACCGGCTGCCGAGCTGATTGGTACACGTTCTCCTGCCATATAATTCGTTCAAAGGATGATTCAAGCGAAACGTTAGGCTTCAACCCGTCAATCACATCGCTAAAGAAGTTAAGCTGATTCACATAATAGTTTTCCGGCTCGAACGATATTTTACTAGTTTCATTCGTGCGCAAGTCGGTCACCTTCAAGAAAACTTTGTAAGCTCCGAGATTGGCGCGAAAGAAATCTTCCATCTTGACGATCGCATCATCAAAGTAGAGCGTATGTGCCGCTTTGTAAGGCATTTCGAACGAAGTGGTCAACCCGGCATGTACGCCGTTAGCGTACTGCAACTCCGCGTGAAATGTCCAGTCGGAACCGTTCGGACCGTCAAACGACGAGCGGCCCTTGTATGCCTCGGGTCCGAGCCCGACAACAGACTGTAGAAATTGCAGCCAATAACAGCCCAAATCGAAGAAGGAACCGCCCCCCCGTTCCGGAAAGCTGCGGTAATTGGTCTGGAAAGATTCCTTAGGCAAAAAGCTGATCAAAGACTCAATTCTTCGCAGCGTACCGTACGTTCTGGTCTCTATGAGCTCCTTTACCGCTTGCTGCCACGGATGATGCTGCACCATTAAACCTTCCAGTACATGAACACGTCCTTGATCATACGCTTGTTTGATTCGGGCTGCTTCTTTGCTGTTTAAACATAACGGTTTCTCCACAAGTACATGCTTATCGGCCTCAATCGCTTTTACGATCCATTCCGCGTGCAAATCATTGCACAACAAAATATATACAAAATCGATATCAGGACTGGCCAAAAGAGCTTCATAACTGTCAAAGACAACGGGTATGCCGTATTCTTTCGCATAAGCTCCCGCTTTGCTCCTCGTCCGACTGGAAACCCCATATACACGCAGGTGTTCAATATGCTTCACAGGATCGATAAGAACTCGGGGCATGATTGCCGCACAACCGATGACGCCAATGTTTTTATTAGTTATCATACAGCGATCAAATACCGTGTAAATACAACACACTGCACTTGGAGCATGCCGGCGTCAATCCTTCCACATTAATGATTTCACGAATACGATCATATTTCTCCGAATCCCAAATCTCCTGCAATCCCTGTTCCTTCAAATTACCGACCGTAAATTCCGAAAAAAACTTACAAGCCGTTACTTCGCCTGTAGGCAAAACATCCAACCTTGTGGACAAAGCCATGCAAGTAGTCGCACAACGGCTTGTCATCGCTTCACCGCGCACGAATTGCTGAATTTCATCATAATCAAGGCCCGGTTGGTAGCGAACGCGGATATTCCATACGCGATCGTTAATGCGCTGCAAGGCTCCGATTAGAGAATCCACGTGCTCAGGATTCATCTGGTATTTAAAAGCATGCCAGGAATTGATTTGACTCTCATCCAGCTTGCGCAGCCAACTGAACTTTTCCGTGAAATAGCTATCCATCTGCACAGAAGTTTCCTTGGAGATGTACCATGGAAAACAGAGAATGACGAGATCCAGATTTAATGATTCGAAGTATTCAAGCAATTCATAGAGCTTGGGAATCATGCTGTCGTTGATGACAGAATGAACAGAAATGCGCCCTTTATAAATCCCCTGCTCCCGCAGCTCAACCAAACGCTCGATTTGCTGCATCGTTTTCGCAAAGGTGCCTTTGCCCCGGATGAAATCATGCTCCGCTTCAAGACCTTCCACGGCGATCAAGAGCTCAAGCCCCGGAGAAATTTTAACGATGTCGTCCAAATATTTGTCGAGCAGTAAACCGTTGCTGCAGATCGTCATTTCCCGCCGATCGGCGGCAAGCATCTCCAGAATTTGATCGAATTGCTTATGAAACATCGGTTCCCCACCCCACAAATACAAGCGGGATTTAGCTTCGGAGGTTTCCTCCATGATTCTGCGGAACACATCCAGATCGATATCCTTGTTCTGCTCCTCTTTATCCATCGCATGATGGTAACCGTCCTCATTCCATTGGAAGCAGTGAATACAGCGTAAATTACAGCGGTTGGTCAGCTTAATTCCAATTGACTCGGGAACCGGCGTTCTATATTTCGGATTTTTGACTCGTTCCCGGTACGGAACCGCCATATTTCTCATCGTGCGTTTCATAATATCAAAAGCCTTTTCATCAATAACTACACTGCTTTTCGGCTGCATACCTCTCCACCTCACTAGATATTTTCAATTTTTTTCAAATAGTGAATCCACATAGCTTGGATAAGCAGCTCTGTGCGCAGCTAATGCTTCGCTAAGCGGCTCAAGGAGCTTTAGCGAAAAGTCTGATTGTTTCCATCGTTCGTAATAAATTCCGAAACCGAGATGCGTCCATAAGTCGGCATTTTTTTGTTCATGCGGGCCAAACGGATCAAGGAAAACAATCGGGGTTGCCGACGAAAGAGAATCGATTAAAGTCGCGCCGCCCGGCTTGCTAATGATAGCCTTGGCTCCTTTGATGATGTCAAACAGACGGTGATGGCTGACCTGACTTGTAAAAACGGGATTTTCCCCAGCTTTGATCTCGCCCATATTCGGAAATATATGCTTGCCAGTCGCTTTATCTTTCTCCCATGCTTCCCATAAAGGGTCATTCATCCAATAGCGATGCCTGGAATTGTTAAGGTCACAATCGGTTTCATTGGACATGACAATATCAAGCCGATATTCGCGTTCCAGTTCTGCAACCTTCTCTAAATAGGTGCCCATTCCCCAGCCTCCGCCGTGAAGAACAAAGCGATTCGGACGGATTGCATAAGGGACAAGCGGTTCGTCAGTAACCGGAATCCTGTAACGGACCTCCTGAGCTGCCGCATCAAAGAGCCATACCTCGCGATAGCGACTACTGTAATCGGGTACGAACTTCTTCACGCCTTTCCAGGAAGGCGACAAATCGGCATCGACATAGAGCAAATCAACGTTCAAGGATTGGCTTCCGACCCGCTGGCCATACATATCCAGAATATAAATCCAATGACCCGAGAACACGATAAAATCGCGTCTTTGCTCTTGCTCCCACTCGGAAAGCAGCCCTTCAACCGCTGCAAAATCAATGCTGTCCCGGATATCCTTAGGAATCTTCTGAGCAACGCGAGCTATAGCAAAATGGGCGTGGTAGTCTTGACGGCTATCGGAGATTTTCTCCTTTTTTTGGGGAACGATGTAATTCTCAAAAACAACGACTTCTACCGGCGCTTGGCGCTCGCAGAGTTGATATTCAAGCAGAAGCGCCGGAATGTAAAAACCAAGGCCAAATCCGGAACTCAAAATAGTCGTCTTCTTCCCCATAATCAATCACCCTGCTTCTTTCCAAATTGGGATCAGTTCAATACCTGGAGAGACAGCTCCGCGAACAAGCTGTTAAGACGTTGATGCATCTCTTTGCGGGCACTCTCATGCTGACCGACCATCGATACATAGATTCTTCCTTTATAAGGCTTCCCTGGCTTGCGGTTGATTGTCAATGTATTGGCCGTAAGGGGGATGATTCCGGCAAGCTGTCCCTGTTTATACAATATTCCCGCTTCTTCCATTCCCGTCAGAAGGTCTATAAACTGTAGACCCGCATTCGTGCTTGTTATCGAATAGTACCGTAAATTACCCTTCAGCTCCTGAGGGGCCAAATATTGATCCATTTGATTTTTAATGAGACTCATAGATTTTCTGGCGTTGATTTCAACCAACGGGACGAGTTCACCGTTTTTGAGCTGCATAGAATCTACGCACACGTGCCCGTAATAGCCATCGCGGTACAGTTGTTCGGCCGTACTCCTCATCAGTTCAAAATATCCTGCGCGTTCAAGAAAATCAACGAACTCCGGTTCCGGCGTATACGATTCCTGATACGCGAATTCGTCATTGGCAAGCTTCTGAAGCGAAAGAATCCGGGATTCTCCGTATTCGTCAATAACAAATTGGCAGGAGAAATCAGTTTGCTTATCCAGATATGGCTCCACCACAAATTGCGAGAACTTTCCCTTCTTTTCCTGGGATGCCGTATAAGCAATGATACGCTCCAAAATACTCGGAGAATCGATGAGAAGATTGCCTTTTCCTGAAACCCCATAGTTATCTTTTATTAAAAATGAGCCTTCCCGCAGCAGCTTCGCACCTACTTCCTGAAGCTCAAAAGAATGGTTGACGATGAGGCTGATATTCGGCAGATCCAACCGCTCTTTCATTTCAGTAGAATAAGTTTTGGTGTTCACCTTACGGATAGTCTCCATATCAGGAATCCGGCAGACGAAGCCGTGCCTCTCGCTCGCTTCTCTCGTAAAAGGAATCGCTGCAAACGGCTCCAGCTCCACATTCTCCATAGCCAAATTACCAAGTGCAAACATATCGGTATCTGTTTCAAACAAAAGCTGGAGCATGCTTTTCCCCTGTTCTTTTAACTCGCCATCCAGGTCAAAAGAGTTGCTCTGAAACCGGAATCCGATCTCAGCCAAATACTGCTTGTGCGCTCTATTCATCGCTTTACGGGTAATCAGCGTTTCAGATGGACTGCAAAAGGTAAACAACAACTCGTCCATAACCGATACGATACGCAAATTTTCCGAATCCGTAAGCCCCGGCAGCTTCGCAAGATGCGGATCCCTCCAGTACTGTTCGGCATCGAACGTACCGCAATGAATTTTCTCAATTCTGCTTGCCAGTGTCATTGTTGAGCTTTCTGATTTAATTCGAAAGTGTTACGCCGGATATACTCACAAAAAGCATCAATCGATCCCAAATTTTCCATATCAAACTCATCGAAATTAATTTCGCATCCGAATTCGTCCTCCACCTGCAAAATAAAATGAACGATTTGCAGGGATTCCATTCCTGAATTGTGCAAAATGCTGGACTCGCCGTTTAAGGTACTTAATAATGTCGGATCGTTTTTAATCTCACTGATCATTTGAACGATTCTTTCCTTCATAATTTCACTCCTCATAAAATGTTGATCATCGTTCACTTCATGAATCCTGGAACATTGTATGGATTTCACTCTCGAGAACTTCTAGTTGCGATCCCTTTAAGCTACCGCTAAACATGATCACCTCCTTATTCAAATATGGATGAATTCCACTTGCATATATGGGAACTATCATCTTTCTTGTATAAATATTTTTGTTAAAATACGGCGGATGGTTCGAGAAGATGACCAAAATCTTCTTTTTTGGATTCATGGGATTAGCCTGGATAAATTGCACACAATAATGGCCTTCCGTAAATCGATCATTGCTTGAATAGCCATCTTCGAAGAGCTTGATTCGTAACTGGCTTTGGATTTTTGATAGAAAGACATGATCCCTGACCCTGGAACCGATGCAAATCAAATTACAATGGTCCAGATCTTGTTTCGTTAACTGTTTGGATGGCAGAATCGGATATTGAACATAGATGTTCGGATCCCAACCGGCTGTCTTCGGCTTGGCATAAGCATTCGCCACTTTCACGATGCTCAATTCCTCTTCTGCGGAGGAATAGTGATCCGGAACGACAATTTTTAATCGATCCATATATATATCCAAAATTCCCATACCCATGCTTGAATTTTGTTCGCGCCTCCAAGATATCCGTTCTTGCTGTAACTCAAAGGCATCCGACTTTTTCCTAAATCGCAATCGACTTTGCTTTCGATGTTCCAAAACTGTGATTTGGTCATCTATGATCAATTTCACGTATGTATGGTTTACATAGTCCGGAAGTGTCACTTCAAATTCTCTAATATGTTGGGTGTGTATGCGCACAATTGTATCACCGATGATTTCTGCAGCGATTTCGCTAAAGAGCTTTCCATCAGCAAATTCTGTTATTTCAATCCAATGGCACACTCGATGACGGGCTTTTTCCGTCCGGAAATATATTTGTTTGGGGGCGGCTTCTCTTTTATGCTGCAGCAGCCACCTAATGCTTGAAAGATGATGATGAAAGTATTTTGTGTCCCAATGGTTAGACCTCGGTTCCAGCATGCCTTTATATTTGAAACCACTTAAAATATTCGTCTGCCGGATGTAAGCCGTATCGATCAGATAATCTTCATCACCACATACGTTTAGAATAGAGATGTTCATTAGATTCTTAAGTTTGTCAGGATCAGCGGCCCCGGCATAGGCAGCAATACCGGCAAATTGATCAGGATATGCTTGGGCTAAAGCCCATGCCGCGTAAGCACCGTTCGAGTAACCAGAGAGATATATTCGGTCCTCATCAATCTGAAATCGCTGTTTCATGATTTCGAGTCCTTCTAAAAAGGCGGCTTCGCCGATATAGCTGCCCATGACTACCCCTCGGCATGAATAGGTTGCGAGAATGACTTCCTCATTCAACTGGTCAAAGAACAGATCGCGAAAAGCGGAAAGCTCAAGCTCATAGCGACCTACTGGCAATAAGACCACAAGGGGATACTTCTTTTGATCGGAATAATTTTCTGGCAACAAAACCGTATACCGTTCCAGACTATCATCTAATTTTGAACAAAAAAATCCGTCTCCCACTTTTTGTTCAATGATGGCGTCCCGATAGCTTTGACCTTGTTTTATCTTTTCACAGGCTTGACTAAAGAGCGTCTTGTATTCCTTCACAATTCGCAATTCTTTCTCGGTCAGGAAACCTGGTTTCAATTCATGTATAGCTTCTATACCTTGCTTAAGTCCGTCAAGTTGAAGCTGATCCTCTTCCTTTAACTTACTTTCATCCCTAAGTAAAGCGATCTGTTTCTCTAAGGATTCGATCAGCCCGGTAAGCGGATGAACCAATATGACATGCCGCAATTCATGGAGTTGCCCTTCCATATCCCTATACTTCATTTCGAAATGAAGCATGTTATTCGTATCTTTTTTTACATTTGCAAATTGATAAGCATTCTTTTGGCCAATGCTTACTTCAAAACAGTCCAAAATCTTGCCATCGTCATTTTTCACAACCACTGAAACGGGAGTGCCTTTGGAAACCTTAATCCAATCGCAAGTCATGAGATAAAACATATGAATATCGAGATTTACTGCATAAACGCTCTCACAAACAACATAAACGCGATTACGAATCCAACGATCCATGTACTCTTCAATCAATTCTTTGGACAAGGAAAGATCGTAGTCCGTTTCGCTGATTCGAATAGAATACGTTTTGCGAAGCTCAGCGTATTCAATAACAACCACGTTGTCTCCACGATTTAGCTGTAACCGGAATGGACCCGTATGATTATACACGACTTCACCGTTGACCCATATTTTCCCAATGATATCAATTGGTCGAAAACAAACTTCCTTTGCTTCTTCGCTCCTAATATTTGATATCAGGAATAATCTCTCATTTTCCTCAATTTGATATTCAGACAAATCCAATTCTGCTGAACGTTGATCGATTTTGTGATGAAAACGGCATTCGCAAGCTTGGCTATTTACGAATTCCACCGGGATTTTATCCCCTAGTAATACACGGTCTTTCATAAAAATATGACGCAAATCTAAATTGAAACGATCGTTCTCTCCTGGATTTTGTATCGGCCCTAAAATATATGCCGCGTTTAAACGAACAGGACCCTTATTCAGGTATACGGTAACATTCTCCAAATTAGTAAATATGGCAGTACCTCCTGTCCTCCGTTTCACAGAAAAAATTACGCTTGGCGACGATTTTTAACACTGAGTCGCGAGAGCGTTCATCGCATGGAGCACCTGTTAACATCACCGCCATGCTGGATCGCGCTATTACTGCCGGTATTTCTGCATCCTATGTGCGATATCTGGTGGATGGGCAACGCATTTGCCTGAATTCTCTTTATGCAACTCCTTAGTCGAAGGCCACAAGCGTTTAACACGAAAATTTTCGTTTAATTACAAATATTATCTCCCAAGTTTTCCATTTTGTAAATATAATATTCCAATTAAAACCATAAATTTTCCGAAATATGGTGTATAAATCAGGATTTTCAAAGATATTAACGAAAATTTTAGAAAACGGAGATGTCTACCTTTAGGAACAACCTGATTGTATTCAAAACTTTCAAAACTACATGCATCGGTTTCTTCTTTTATGAAAAACTGAACTATTTCATTTTTCGTCCTTCAATCTTTTATTGACGATAATTTCCATTATGTTATTATGAGGTTACAAAATTATATCTTTAAACCGCTGGTAAGACGAGGTGAAACCATTGAAAGTTACCATGAATACAATTGCTAAACTTGCCGGGGTATCGGTTTCTACCGTTTCTAAAATTTTAAACAATTATAATGAAGTCAGTGAAGAAACCAAACAAAAGGTTCTCAAAATTATTCAAGAAAACGGCTACCAATCTTCCATTTCTAACAAGTCTGCTGTGTCCAAAAATTCCAATCTAATCGGTGTTATTTATGCCGGAAAAATTAATGCCGAATTTAACCATCTTTTCTTTATCGATGTGATTAATGCGTTCAAAAAACGTATCGGCCTTCTCGGCTATGATTTGATTTTCTTCTCGAATGAAAAATTTCACCATTCAGGCGAAGATTATCTTACAAGGTGCAAGCATTTCTCAGTGGATGGCTGTATTCTGATTTCCGGCGACGAACTTGAACCATGCATCACGGATCTAGATCACAGTGATATTCCGTGTATCGGCATCGACCTTGAACTGACAGGCCCTAATTCAGGGTATATTATGACAGATAATGCGAAGATGGCCTACAAAGTTGTTGAGCATTTCTACTTGCAAGGTTACAAAGAAGTTGGCTTTTTAGGGACCCACAGCTTGATTTCCAAACTGCGTGAGAATTGTCTCATACAGGCTATGCAAAACTTTGGTTTATCGGTTAACAAAGATTGGTTCAAGTATGGAAGCGACTTTTTTGAAACGAGCGGTTTCGTTGCAATGAGGGAAATGATGACCCAGGGACATCTTCCGCGCGCTTTATTTGCGGCTTCTGACCAATTGGCAATCGGGGCTATGCGGGCACTGAAGGAAAAGAGGCTTGCTATTCCGGGTGATATCGCGATTATTGGATGCGATGATATCGAAGCATGCAAATATATGGATCCCCCCCTGTCCACCATTCGGCAGGATAAAGAGAAAATAGGACTGTTGGCCGCACTCATGCTATTCGATTTAATGAAACATCAGCTTCAGTCAAGTTCTATTATGGTAGAACCGGAGCTGATGATCCGCCGGACATCCTCGACAGAGTCGTTCCAATAAACGGGAACTATTTTGGCGAACTTGGCCGCCGCCGCGTCTACCTGGTAGCCATTGCCCCCGTTCGTCTGCACCGTGTACGCTCGACATTTGGTTGCGGCCCAGGCCGCAGCGATACCTGCCCAAGAAGCCAGATGATCGGCTGTCGGAAATTGATCCATATCGACGCCAACCTCGGCAATAAGCGCTGAAGCCGTCACATCACTTACGCCCGGAATGGTTTGAATCAGCGTAAGAGCTTCTTCGTACGGTTTCAGATGAGCTCCTATTTCGGCATCAAGAGCAGCCATGGATTGCTCCAGAAAAGCAATATGTTCCCAGCAGTTGCGGATCATGAGCATTTGATGGGTATTCAGCGTACCGAACAAGGAGCCCGCCACGCGCTTTACATTCCGTTTGATGTTGCCGTGTACCCGATGCTCGATGTCATCGGCATCTACATAACCCTGCTCCATCAGACGCGCTAATAGATTGCGGCCCGCACGCCGAATACATCCGAATGACCGTGCCGAGTTGCCGACCCGTTTCTTGCGAAGTCGGGTCAAGTCGCGGAGTTCTCGGAGGTCTTCCGCTGGCACGAAGCTTTTTTCAATGAGACCGACACGTAAGAGTCTGGCAATCCACCCGGCGTCATTGACATCGGTCTTGCTTCCCGGCTTGATTCTCTGGGCATTTGCCAGAGCAATGTTGAAGTACCCTTCCAGGATGTTGTATACGGGTTTCCAGTAGATGCCCGTGGATGCGACAGAAAGTCATGATTGTTTTTATGGATTTGTACTTATATTAATCACCGCTTCGCCTTATAAAACTCATGATACAGCTTCATGAGCGCCCTTTTCTCAATCCGCGACACATAGGAGCGGCTAATCCCCAGCTCCTTCGCAATCTCCCGCTGAGTCCGCTCCTCTCCGCCAGTCTCAAGCCCAAAGCGGCCGACAACAACCTCCCGCTCACGCTCATCCAAGATATCCAGATTCTTATAGATCTTCGACTTCTCAATCTTGAGCTGCACCTTATCCGCGACTTCATCGGCGTCCGAGCCGAGAATATCGATCAATGAAATCTCATTTCCCTCCTTGTCCGTACCGCTGTAGCAAATGATTCATCGAGCCTAGCAATGTATCATTTGCTACGTGGGTCATGAAGCGAGACATCCTTTTTTGTCTTTTTAAGCGACCGCAAGTGCATCAGAATTTCATTCTCGATGCAACGCGCCGCGAATGTGGCCAACTTCGTCCCCTTATCCGGCGAGAACGATTCGATGGCTTTGATCAGGCCGATCGTGCCTATAGATATCAGATCCTCCAGATCTTCCCCCGTATTATCAAATTTTTTGAGGTTGTGTACACGAAGCAAGGTAAAATCTTTATCTAGATACATTCCCCCACTATAGCGGTCCCACATTCATCAAACTAACATCTGAAATCGTAATTCTGGTATTCCCTGCATTACCTCCAGATATATTCCCCATATCAAACGTAATACGCGATTGCAAATAGCTTTCGGATGTTGCGTCGAAGGTGAAAGAATAGGTTGCTTCTTCTGTAGATAAGTCCACCTGCTGTCCAAAGTAGCCATGCCATGCATAATTTGCTGCAACATCTACCCATCCGATGCCAAGTCCCATCTTTCGAGTTGTATCCGCTTTGGCTTTAAAACTCAAGGTATAGCGATATCCTTGCTGAATTGCAAACCCTTCTTGAATCAATTGACGGTCCCATGGGTTATCCCCCACGCTGCCAATTGAGGTTTGCAGCTTCCCGTTTTGAACAGCAGCAGACATTTGACTGGCATCACCCGCTGCATACGTAAACCAACCCGAAGTCCCATGTGTAAAACTACCGTTCTGTATCAAATTAACTTGGGTGGGCTGTCCCCCTATTTCCGCGGCTTGGTTGACCTCATATAACCGAATGTTATCAAATACAATCGTATGATTAACAGCTAAAGCTCCGGGTTTACCTAGACCAAATGTAAGTAAGGCCAGCGAATCTGTTGGTTCATTCATTGTAAATGTATATATGTAGTGCGATGATGTTGTACCAAGTTGAACCTCTTCGTTCAAATATTTCGTGTACTCTCCACTGCTTTTAGAAACGACTAGCTGCAATGGTCTAGGCACCGAAGCTCTTGCGTCCACTTCAAGACGATAAGTTTTCCCCATCTCGATGAGTAGATTCGTCTGCTGCAACTGATGATCCCACCATTCAGTTCCTGTACCAGGGAGAAACACGACCAATTCTCCTTCATTAGAATGTTGGATCGTAGAATCGATGCCGGAGATAAGATTCCAATGACTGGTATCAACTGCCATGCCGCCATTCATGATTTTGTTGGCAGAGAGATCCAGCCACAGCATATTGTAATTCCTGCCTTCAAATTCTACGTAGTAAGGTTGGCCTGCTGCAAGGGAGAAAGAATCAAATGTAATGGTTTTATACTGCTGCCAACCACCAGTATTACCTAATGCGTACTCAGACTGAACAATCGTCGTGCCTGATCCGTCCTTGACATGAAAACGTATAAGAGCATCATCTACGCCACTAGCTACTCTTGCTGTCACAACATAATCAGCCGCGTTTGCGGGAATCAGCTTATATTGCAGCAGATCACCTTCATCCATATAACTGATATTCTTACCACCCTCGCTGGAGTTTTCCAGCTGCAGACCTTTCATTTCCCACGCATCTGCTGCCGATATGTGTGCATATCCGTTAATATTGTGGGGCTGACCACGTTTCACTAAGCGAACATTGTCCACATACACTGTACCCGTGGTATTGCCAAAGAGCAGCTTAAGCTCGGATTCTACCACAGATGAGCCTTCTCCAATCGAAATATCCGTTGAAAACATTTGCAATTCCGTACCTAAATCAAAGGAACCACCGCCGAAAATCTGGATTGGATTCTCACTTGTGCTTGCAAGATCAATGGATATACGACGTGGGACATCAGATTTGGCTTGAAATGAAAGACCATATTCTGAATTTTTCTCTAGGTGTAAACCCGATTGACGGACGCTAACAGATTCATTTTGCACACCAGCCCCATCCACTTGTACAACGAGTTGCCGTTCCATGATAGGGAACATAAGGAAATTATTCGTGCTAATCTGTGCATGTGCATCTGGCGTAATATCAGAACTCCAAAACGCTAAACGATTCTTCCCTTGATCAAAAGTGCCATTATAGATGAGATTCCCATCCGCCAAGGCTCCGTTATGAATTTCCTCATCTGGCAGGGGAGTCGCGTCTCCGATTTCCTGAAGACTTACGTTTGCAAAATACGTTGTAGTAGAATTTTTTCCTAAATTAAACTCGAACCTTGCGTTATTGTCCGTGCTATTCAACATATCGAACGTATATTCAAAGCTTTGCCATTCCGTCGTTAACGACAAGATTTGTTCACCTGAATAATTTTTCCAACTTTTTCCAAACTGATTGACCTTCGACATCATCGTCCGGTTTGCATCTGCTTTGGCATCAAAACGAACCTTGTATTTTTTCCCCTTTACAATATACATTGGCAGCTGTGTTAACTGTATGGAGTAAATTTCATCACCAGGCTGAGTGATGGTAAGCTTGGCAACTTTCCCTTTCAAGACATCATCTTCAATAGATACATAACCGTTCCCATTCGCATTTTCAATATATTTCCAATTATTGGGCATTCCTTGTTCGTCCGATCCTTCTGTAAATTTCTCGTTATAAATGTAATTCCCATCTATATGCGGGGCACGCTTCTGAACTGGTTCAGGCGGATTGCCTGTAATGTCTGGAAGATCATTCAGATCTTTATACTGATAGACACGAACAAAATCAACATCCATCTGATCGGACACGAAGTCACTCTTCGGTGCTCCTGGCCAATCTCCACCAACAGCTAGATTAAGAATCATGTAGAAAGGGCGATCAAAAGGCGCTGGATAGGTATAATCCGCAGGTTGGCCAGGCCCTCTCGTTTTCCAATCATTAACTTCGTGATAGAGCTGACCATCGACGTAGAATCGAATCGAGCCGGGTAACCACTCCATTTGAAAATCATGGTAGGCATCTGAAAACGATTGGTACGAAGGCAGCTCAAAGGTGCCCTGATCTGAGCCATGCGAACCATCTGGTTGAATACTGTCAAAGTGCAGTGTCCCATAGACGCGATTTTTATTTACCCCGCCGATAAGCTCCATAATATCGATTTCCCCAGAAGCCGGCCATCCACCATAATGAGCTTCGTCCGTTGGCATCATCCATATTGCAGGCCACATCCCCTGTTGGACAGGCAGCTTCGCGCGCACAACCATTTTGCCATAGGTCCAATCACCCTTGTTACGTGAAATAAGCTTACCGGATGTGTATTCACTATTTTCGTGCCGCTCCTTTCTAGCTTCTATACGTAAAACACTTCGTTTGCCATCTTTCACGATAGAGGCATTGTTGGGATGATAATATTCGAGTTCATGATTGTAGACAACTCCGGTATCTTGCGGTGTCCATTTGGACGTATCCAGTTCGGGTTCATTAAACTCATCCTGCCAAACAAGCTGCCATTTCTGGTCTGGGATGGTCGTCGATGGAACTGCTTGTTCGTCCTGTAGGTCTTGCTCTTGTTCATTGGAGACAGGCATATCCACCACTGAAGGCCCTATAACTAAGCTAGGATCTTTGGGTACTAGGTTAATCTCTCCCTTTCCTCGCTCTTCCCCATTCAGCTTAATCACATTCGCCTTAATTGTCAGTTTCTTAATCGATCCTTTATTTGTAAGTAGAGAATTCGATGCCTCTTCGCCAACTGTAACTTGCTCAATCACATTTCCTTGTGACACCTCCAAGATGGCAGGTTTATCAATCGAAAGGTCTTTAACTTCACTGCCATCCTCAATGACAACTCGCACAGGAGAGCTTCTCTTTTTCAAGTTCACATGGTTGAGTTTCGAGTTTTTCACTTTCACCGAGTGGCTTCCACCACCTTGGATGATGGTACTACCTGTAACGGTGATCCCATCAAGTGTAACATCGCCTTCCTGAATACCTTCTGCCAAAATCAAATTGCCATGAATGACAGTGTGTTTCAGTATCACACCAGTTGATCGGATAATGACATTCCCATTTACCTCACGCTTATCAAATTCCTCAGGTTGTGAAATCAAATCCGCAACCATTTTGGATAAAAGAGTCGCCGATTCTGCACGAGTCAACAGCTTTTTAGGGTCCAACATGCCATTATAACCTGTAAATACATGTCCACCCACCAAATTAGTAAGCGCTTTCTTCGCGTAGACGGCAATCTCACCCTGATCCAGGAACGACGTGAGCGCTGAATCCGCTTCTAGATCGGATGATAGCTGAAACGCACGATCTAGAACAACGGCAGCGTCTTCCCTCGTAATGAACGCATTCGGCTTCATCTCATCTTCGGCAATCCCGTTCATGATGCCAGAACCTACAGCACTCGTTATTGTTGAGTAATACCAATCATCGGGTGAAACATCCTTGAACTTTGTACTTGTGTTACCATTGAAACCAAATATCCGATCTAATACCGTGATAAATTCTGCACGACTAATTGGTTGATTCGGCTTAAATGAGCCATCTTCGTAACCGTTCATGAGTCCCGACTTATTCATTTCTTCGACTGCTGCTTGTGCCCAATGGCCTGTCAAGTCTCGGAGGTTCGCTCTCTCCAATTGCTCGGCTTTAACCGGATAAGTAACAGGACTAGCTAATGCGAGAACTAAGCAGCAGCTAATTACTTTTGGCAACCATTTTTTGATCTTCATCTTGGTGTCCCCCTGATTCTAATATTAGTATTGGGCCGACGAAGCGACCCCCTTGCTCCACATTCGATTACTCTTTCACTGCACCAATTACCATGCCTTTGACAAAAAAGCGCTGAAGGAACGGATATACAAGTAGGATTGGGAGCGCACCGATGAAGATTTGCGCTGCTCTCACCGTTCTCTGCGAGATATTCTCCAAGTGTTTAGGATCCACATTAATCTTTGAAAAATCTTGCTGTACAATGATTGTTTGAAGAAGCGATGCCAGTGGAAATTTTTTGATATCAGACATATAAATCATGCCATCAAACCATGAATTCCATTGGTAAACCATTGTAAATAAAGAAAGTGTGGCAATCGCAGGCATCGAAAGTGGAATATAAACAAGGCTAAGTGTCTTGAATTGACCCGCTCCATCAAGAAATGAAGCCTCTTCCAGCTCCTTAGGTAATCCACGAAAAAAATTCAACATCAAGATAATATTCCACACTGAAACCGCACCAGGCAAAATTAAAGCCCAGATCGTATTCATTAGTCCTAACTTTTGAATCAGCAAATAACTTGGGATTAAGCCGCCACTGAACAAGAGTGTAAAAACGAAGAACCAAATATATGCGGACCGACCTCGGAACATCTGATCATCCTTAGATAACGGATAGGCCGTGAGTAAGACAAGGAACATTCCTATTACCGTAGCGAGCACAGTTCTCTCGCCTGAAATCAGTAACGAATTTAGAAAATTGGCATTACCAAACGTCTTCTCATAGGCATCCATTGTAAAACCAATTGGCCAGAAAGTAACGAGGTTGGAGGATGCTGGAGCCATACTGCTGAATGAGACTGCAAGGATATGAATCAGCGGGAGGATACACAATAGCGAAAGGAATCCCAGGAAAATATAATTCGCTATACTAAACAGTTTGTAACCCATTGTTTTGTAGTACATAAGTAGAACCTCCTTAAAAAATCTTAGAAAACACGGTAATTAGCAATCTTATAAGCTAAACGGTATGAGATGACAATTAACACCGTGGCTACGACCGATTTAAACAAACCAACTGTTGTCGCAAAACTCATCTTGCCGTTCAGTATCCCCATACGATATACAAAGGTGTCGATAATGTCTCCCTTTTCATAGACAAGAGGGTTATATAAGTTAAATACTTGATCAAATCCTGCATTGAGAATATTCCCAATCGATAGTGTTGCTAAAACAACAGCCATTGGCATTAACGCAGGAATTGTAATGTGAACGGTTTGTTTAAACCTCGTTGCTCCATCTACTTCAGCTGCTTCATATAGGGCTGGATTAATACCAGCAAGTGATGCAAGAAAAACAATTGTACCAAACCCGAACTCTTTCCAAACATCGCTAAAAACTAAAGTGAATCGAAACCAGTCCCCGTCACCAAGAAAGAATATCGGCTGCCCGCCGAATGCAATCACAAGTTTATTCACCATGCCGCCTTGCGGAGAGAGGATATCCAGTAAAATACCGCCGAGAATCACCCAAGATAAAAAATGCGGTAAATATACTAGCGTTTGACTGACTCTTTTAAACCCCATCGACCGCACTTCATTTAACAAAACAGCGAAAAGAAGTGGCGCAAACAGACCTGCAACAATTTTGAAGAAAGCAATAACCAGCGTATTCCAGATTACCTGCTGAATATCTGGATACAAAAATAGAAAACGAAAGTTAGCCAGCCCCACCCATTTTGAACCCGTTATGCCTAACCAAGGCTTAAAATCTTGGAAAGCGATGACCAGTCCCGCCATTGGAAGGTATTGGAAGACAACTGTAAACAATACAGCAGGAATAAGCATGAAGTGCAGTGGCCAGTTACGAGCCATATTCCATCTTTTCTTAACGATAATCTGTTCTGCACGTTGATCGGCCATGTGTAAACTAATCTCCCTCACTTGAACTTCCTCCATGTTCTAAAAAATATTTTACTTCTCTAGGTGACCCAGATCTTGTAATATATCGATTATAGCAATCCCTTTTTCATATCTATATCCTAATATTGCAATAACAATATTCATTTTGTAACTAAATGAGGAGGGTGCGATTTGTTTTTACGTAGTAATGTTTTCACGAAAATTACACTGCTCATACTATTGTTGTTAATTCCAGTGTTATCCCTCTATACGTTCTCGAATTATGAAAGTGTTGGTGTCATCGAGCAAGAAATACAGCAAAATACAACGAACCGTCTCTCCTCTTTTGCATCCCAAGTTGAGTCAAATATGTACCAATTATCGTTATATGGCGTTTCAATTGGACAAGATTCAAGCATTCAGGAATATCAACAACCTGGAAACAACAGTGATCCTTATGAACGGGTGAAGTTAAACATTTCGATACTGGAGAAATTGAGTTTATATAATGCAGCAAGCAAATGGCATTCTAACATCACCCTGTTTTTCCCACGAATACAAGACGTATTATCAACAGACTACTATGCTTCATTCACTTACAAAGAGTCAGATTTCACGGAACCATTTTCCAGAACTTGGAGTTATTCCAATGACATGTTCACATGGTTTACAACCGCCCCCATTTCAGCCATGTCACATCCGAGCACAGCCAAACTCATAACCAAAATTAGTTTTCCGATCCATCACTTGACCGAACTTCTCGATCAGAACAAAGTAAACGATAACGGAGATCCTTTTCTCTACCATCCTGAGCAAGGTAGCATTCGCAATGGATCTGCTCATGAAGACCTAATAGAACTTTTATCTCACCGGTTAAATGAAAAATCACTCACAGACAGGGGCGGTTTTCGAACCGATCTGAATCAAACGGAATATTATGTTTCTTATATCAGATCGCAAAGTTTGGGCTGGTACTATGTCGATTATGTCCCCATGCAGCAGATTCTGAGACCAATTACGAACAGTCGTAATTTATTTTTCATTTCTATTGCTGTTTTACTGGTCATGAGCCTAGCCGTTGTTTTCGCCATCTATCGCAGTGTCCAGCTTCCGCTCATTCAGCTAGTCCAAGCAACTAATCGCTTTTCATCAGGGGATTTTACAGTCCGCTTGAAAAATTCAGGTCCGAACGAATTCAGCCTTCTCTTTGGGCGATTTAATATTATGGCGCAGCGTATTCATGAACTCATTGAAAACGTGTACGAAGAGAAACTGCGGAGACGGGAAGCGACACTGAAGCAACTTCAGTCCCAAATCAATCCGCATTTTCTATATAATTGTTTGTTTTATATCAAAAATATGGCACGAATGAAAAATGAAGAAGCGGTTGTCGCAATGTCTTTAAACCTTGGTGAGTATTTCAGATACATTACGAGGTCTGAGAATGATTTAGCTACAATCCAGGAAGAACTTCGCATGGTCACTAATTATTTGAACATTCAAGCGCTTCGCCTCGAACGCATGCGATTTACGATTGACATGCCTGATGACATTAAGGACAAGATGATACCTAGATTAACCTTGCAACCGATTGTGGAGAACGCTATTATACATGGCATAGAACCTTCAGCCGAGAATGGCGAAATTACCATTACAGGTAAACATGAAAATGGCATGTATACCATTTCCATCGAGGATAGCGGTGCAGGAATGACAGATATGCAAGTCAATCAGCTGCAGAATAAACTTACCATGCCCCTGGAAGAACATATGGGGTGCGGGACGTGGAATGTACATCAAAGGCTGCATTATCTTTTTGGTGATGAGGCAGGCTTGACCTTTGCGCATTCTGAATTAGGCGGGGTTAAAACAATGATTACTTGGAAAATCAATACAACGAAAGTAGGTGACTAATTATTTTACAGATACTATTGGTGGATGATGAACGTTCAGTTGTTGAGACACTAGCCGAAACGATTCCTTGGAAAGCATGTGGGATCGGAACCGTTCATGAAGCATTATCCGGTAGGGTAGCTCTTGAAATTTTGGAAAATAACGCGATTGATATCGTCATTACCGATATCCGAATGCCTGGTATGTCAGGAATTGAGCTGATCACGATGATACAGAGCAAATGGCCACATGTGAAGTCGATTTTACTTTCAGGCTATGCGGACTTTGAGTATGCGAAACAAGCGATCTCGCAGCAAACTTTTGATTATTTGCTCAAACCGGTTAGTGACGAGGATCTTATTGATTGTGTTCAGCGTGTCGTTGACCAAATCAAGATCAAATGGGAAGAAATCGCTTCTTATCAGAAAGCGCTCTACACCCTGAATGAGAATCTTCCCTTGCTCAGATCAAATACGTTAAATGAATTGCTTCGAGGCAAAACATTTACGACAGAAGCTTTAGCTGATAAGCTCAAGCTCCTTGAACTTCCATTATGCGCTGGAGATGATATGTGTTTGATGCTCATCCGCATGGAAGAACGTTTTGCCGATATGCCAGATCAAGACATCGCCCTGATGGAGTATGCTATCTGCAACATTGTGAATGAGATTATGCAGAATGACTTCCACATTTGGTCTGCGAGGGACACGCATGATTATTTGGTCCTACTTGTTGCTCCTCGTAACGCCAATCACACGGGTATGCAGGTAATGAGCGAAATGTATAAGACGCATCTTGAACGTTACGCTGACCACATTCAAACAAATGTCCTGAATTATCTTAAAGGAACAATTTCTATCCTTGTTGGGAGCTGGGGAAAGTTCCCTTTCCAAACACAGAGCATTTATGAACAAGCCGTGATGTCCATGCGCAGAAAGATGGGCCACGGACAAGGCTTATTCCTTACTGCATCGGATGAAGTGAAGTCAGGTACCGTCCATACGCTTTGGTCGCTCTATGAGCCACCTACGCTGCTCAGTCTACTTGAAGCTGGGCGCTATAACGATGTAGAGAGCAAGATTCGTAACATTTTCAGTGACATCCATAGTTCAGACGGTAAGGATGTCTCTGAACAACTTATTGAAGTTTACCATGTATTGGCTGGCGCATTTGCCTATATTATTCATAAGAGCGGCAAGCAATTATCCATGTTACTCCACCAAGATTCACTAAAATATTTTTTAGTCCCCTCCTACTCTACAGCTTCACAATTGATGGAATGGGCAATTCGTACACTGAATAGCATTCGAGATGATAATGACCAAGAACTGATGGATAATCACAGTGCGATTGTCCACGCCGTTCAACTCTATATCGACAGTCATTTAGCCAAGGACTTGTCGTTGCCTGCGATTGCTGATCATGTACACCTTCATCCAGTCTATCTATCCAAAGTGTATAAAACGAAAACAGGTGAAGCACTTACGGAGTATGTGTATCGATTACGAATGGAAAAAGCAGCTTTCCTACTTCGCACTACAACAACCAAGGTATTTGAGATAGCCGAAATTGTTGGGTATAATAATACAGCTTACTTCATTCGAGTATTCAAGAAATACTATGATGCTACGCCTCAGGAGTACCGAGATCAAGCTCAACTTTGATTTCCCTAATAAAAAAGAGAACCTCGCGTGTGCGAGGTTCTCTTTTTTATTAGGAGCCTACTTTCCTCCATTACTTACGGATTTGTACCATTCGTTAACTTCTGCTGTAGTTTTGTCTCCACCCGAAGACTTCCAATTTTCCACGAATTTATCAAAAGCATCAATAGGAAGCTTGCCATAAATAATTTGGGCCAAGGTGTCCTTTTCCAATTTCGCCAAAATATCATTCGTTGTCTGCATCGTTGCCGTCGGTGCACCTGTGAACATTTGTGGGATCACGATATCTTTCTGCGCCATAACAATCGAAGCTGCATCAATCATCGCTTGAGGTGTGCTCGATTTCAACTTCTTCTCAAAAGGCGTCGAAGGCACTTCGCCTGTTGAAAGCTTTGCTAATGCCTTCATCAACTGACTCGGGATTCGCGCTCCATCAAAAGTAAGTGTATATTTCTCTGGTGAATAGCCGCCTGTATGTTCAGTATCATTCATAGGCTTGCCGTCGACCATAACCCAATCATAGCCTTCCGCCATGCCATTTTCAAATTCGCCGCCAACCTGCGGGTTCGCATACTGGTCAAACAAATAGTTCTGATACGTGAAGAAAGCTTCCGGGTGCTTCATATCTTTATTGATTAACACGACACCATTGGAATTCGGTGTGCCATGTCTGCCTGAGACCTGATTCGGACCAGCTGGTATAGGATATGCTTTATATTGCGCATTCTTGTTATTTTTCTTTACATCCTCAAGTGGCCAAGCTGGCATCCAATGGGGTCCAACAACGATTCCTGCCTTACCAGCAGTGAAATCTTCTGACGCTTTCGTTTCGTCGTATAAACCTGCTTCAGCAGGCAAGTACCCGCTTTTCATCCAGCTTTGCATTTTCGCCAATGCTTTTTTCGAGCCTTCCGTAACCGTACCGTACTCCAATGTCCCGTCTTTCGTTTTGTTCCATTGATTCGGCATCGTTCCAAATGCTCCAAAAATCCATCCAGCATCCGACATCCATGTATTGACCCAGTTTTTAAATCCGATCGCCAAACCGTAGGTATCTTTCTTGCCGTTTCCATCTGGATCTTGATTTGTGAAGGCATCCATAAGTTTCTCCAAATCATCCAACGTTTTCGGCGCGCTCAAATTCAATTTTTGCATCCAATCTTCACGAATCCACATGACTGGATCCCCATTGTAAGCGTAATCGAGAATTGGAATTCCGATCCGTTTACCATCTTGCATATAGGGATACCAAACAGACGGGTCTTCGTTCATTGCATCTTTCCAGGTTTTACTAGCATACTTGTCAAATAGCTCACCAGCATCAACAAATTTGCCAGAGTCAATTAATTCACGCGCAAGGTTAAATTCCCCACGATACGAAATGATATCTGGCATTTTCTCGTTAGTTGCTAGTGATAACCGCAACTTCGTCTCGAAAGCATTGTTTGTGGAAGGAGATATCCATAAGTTTTTGAGATCGATCCCCAATTTGTCATGGGCCCATTTCGTATGGACATTATTATTCTGATCCTCACCAGATTTGAATTTAACATCTGGCGCCCAAGGACGTAAATACGTTACAGTAATTGGAGGATCAAATTTCCCATTTTTGTCTACAACCGCTTTTGCCGTTGCTGAAGCCGAACTTGTCGGTTTGTCTCCGCTTCCCGATGTGTTATTGCTACAACCGCTCACTACAGCTGTGAAAGACACGATACCCGCCATCAGAAGAGGTGGCATCCATTTTCTCTTTACCTGATCTTGTTGATTCAACTGCGTTTCCCCCAGTTCAATAATTTAACTTACAACCATATCTTAATGAACTGGCATCTGCATTCCTATACAAAGATTGCAACATCGATATCAATTCTAAAGCTTGTTCGAAATTGAATATTCATATTAACATTTTCGTATTCTCATCATACACCTGCCAAGCTGTATATGCCAGAACGAGGTGATGCATAGATTAGTTGCTTGTATACTTCACCCAATCATATTCCGCATAAAGTGGATTGGCACCATTATATGCGCCTAACCATCCATCGACACCTGTCCCGTTCCAGATGTTCATCATGATTTTCCCAGAATTGCTTGGAATGTTGCTCGTTGCTGTATGTTTGAGGACACCGTCAACGTACCACTTAATGGAACCTGGTTGCCAATCAAACGCATAGGTATGAAACCAATTGGCCGCATCGAAACCAAGATCGACAAGTTGTTCGTGACCACCTACCCCATTTGTATAATAGTTAAATTGCACTTTCGTTGTATCTTTGCCAAGAAATTCAATATCAATTTCATCCCAGATTGTGCCATAAGCAGGACCTGTATAGGTAAAAAAGGATGAAACAATTCCCGTATTTTTTGCTGGTTTCATACTAACCTGATATAATCCGTATCCATATTTGTTCGTGGAACGATACTCCCCGCAATCAAAAACATTGTAATAGTTACTCGTCAATCCTAACTTTAGGCTACCATCACTTGTAAAATTTGCATTTCCTGCCCGCCAAGTGCAATTAAACATACCTCCATTGGAATATCCGTCCGCTTTTTGCCAAATCCCAGTATCGAAATAATTCATTGGTTCCCATAATTCGTATGCGCCAGATGCCGTAGAAACAAGCAATAAAGAGGATAGTGAAGTCATAGCCAAAGTCAACCAAGTATTCTTTTTCATCGAAAATACCTCCATTTTTTATTGCCAGAATTATTTATATTACCAAAATACAATACCTCCCCTCCATCTATTCTTCATTTAATCGCTTTCATTCTGGCTACTTCATATTATTCCGTTACATATCTGCCTTTCTATACTAATCTTGAAAGATGGATACCCTTTTTTAAGGATTGCCAAAAGTTGAGAAGCCTTGAATTTCCCAGGATATCGTCCCTTTGTATAATAAGCGAGGGTATAAAAAGCTTAATCCCCTCCGGCTTTACAATTCTGCCCTCGGCTAGTCAGCCAATACAAAAGAAGGGCCAAAAGCAGTGGCTGGCGCATTGGCCACACGCTTCCACTCTCCGCCCGGTCAACTCGTGCGAATCAATTTGCAATACACATAGGGACTTCGTTTTTTATAATATCGAGCACGCGTATTTTAATTTTCGCAACAAATAATATTTACTTTAGTAGATTAATTACCAAGCATAAAGTTGCGCAAAATCCAGAAAGTCATTCTTCATTAATAAAAATTAAAAGCCCTACGATTTTTTCATAAGGCGAATTTTCTAATATTCTTATTCATTTCAATATATTAACTTCCCATCGCGAAACCATACTACCCGCTTCGCCTGCTCCGCAACCTGCCGGTCATGCGTAATCACAATAATCGTCCGCCCCTGATCATTCAACTGTGTGAAAATATCCATGATCTCCGCGCCAGTCTTTGAATCCAGCGCCCCCGTAGGCTCATCCGCCAAAATAATCGGCGGATCGCCTGCCAACGTACGCGCAATCGTAACGCGTTGCTGCTGCCCACCAGACAGCTCCGATGGAATGTGCCTTCTGCGATCCAAAAGATCGACAGCTTCCAACGCTTTTAACACCAGCGGCTCCCGCTGTTTTCTTGATAACCCGCGGTAAATCAATGGTAACTCCACATTTTCATAAGCATTTAATCTCGGCAGCAGGTTAAAATTCTGAAAAATAAATCCAATCTTCGTGTTCCGAATCTCAGCCAGTTGAGTGTCCTTCAGTGAATGTATCTGCTTCCCATCTAGCACATACAGACCTTCATCCGAAACGTCCAAACAGCCGATGATGTTCATCAGTGTAGACTTTCCAGAGCCCGAAGGCCCCATTATTGCAATGAACTCTCCTTGCGCGATATCCAGCGTAATATCATCCAACGCCCGAATCATTTCCCCGCCCATGCGATAAAACTTGCTAACATGCTCAATTTGGACAAAGGCTGTCATTGTCTTCGCCCCCCATTTTTTGTTGCCAAATAAATGAAGAATACGATGCCAATCAAATGAATGCTATTCTTTTACCTCTTCGCCTTATAAAACTCATGATACAGCTTCATCAGCGCCCTTTTTTCGATCCGGCTCACATAGCTCCTTGATATCCCCAGCTCCTTCGCAATCTCCCGCTGAGTCCGCTCCTCTCCGCCAGTCTCAAGCCCAAAGCGGCCGACCACTACCTCGCGCTCACGTTCGTCAAGAATGTCGAGATTCTTATAGATCTTGGACTTCTCAATCTTGAGCTGCACCTTATCCGCGACTTCATCGGCGTCCGAGCCGAGAATGTCGATCAATGATATCTCATTTCCCTCCTTGTCCGTACCGCTGTAGCAAATGATTCATCGAGCCTAGCAATGTATCATTTGCTACGTGGGTCATGAAGCGAGACGTCCTTTTTTGTCTTTTTAAGCGACCGCAAGTGCATCAGGATTTCATTCTCGATGCAGCGCGCCGCGAATGTGGCCAGCTTCGTCCCCTTATCCGGCGAGAACGACTCGATGGCTTTGATCAAGCCGATCGTCCCGATCGAGATCAAATCTTCCAGATCTTCCCCCGTATTGTCAAATTTTTTGACGATATGCACACGATACGATGTAATAAAGAAAAAGCGCGTCTACCGGAGATGAATATGGGGTTCTCCCACTACTTTACCCGGTTCACGCGCTTCTTCCGAGACAGCAGCCACATACCGCTTCTTGGAATAATTTAAATCTCCGGCAACACTATGTAAGATTTACCCCCTTCGACTTTAAAGGCATACACACCGGTGCATTCCTCGGACAACGGAAAAACACGACCACCATTTTCTTCCAGAAAAACGCATATCCGGCCTTGCAAACGTATCCTGCATAAACCACTTTGACTTGCCCGCAGCCTCGCTTCACGAAGCAATCCTTGACGCCAAGAGATCGAAACTTCATACCCTCCGCGGGCCCGCAGCCCGCTAACCTCTCCTTCGCCCCAAGCCGAAGGAAGGGCAGGCAGCAAATGCAGCTCTCCAAGATGGCTTTGCAATAGCATCTCTGCAATGCCTGCCGTCACCCCAAAGTTACCGTCAATTTGGAAAGGCGGATGTGCGTCAAATAAGTTCGGATATACGGATTTTCGCAGCAAATTCAAGACATAGGCATGCGCCTGCTCACCTTCTTCCAAGCGGGCAAACATGTTAACGATCCACGCATTGCTCCAGCCGGTGTGCCCTCCCCCGTTGTCAAGCCTGCGCTGCAGCGTTGTCCGCGCGGCTTCGGCCAGCTTAGGCGTACTTATCGGGGAGATGGCCGTCCCCGGATGCAGCGCAAATAAATGTGAAATATGCCTGTGGCCGGGATCCTTCTCCTCATAGTCCTCCAACCATTCCATCAGCTGCCCGTGTTTGCCGATGTGGGGCTGAGGCAGCTTCCTCAGCAGACGGGATAATAGATCGGCAAATTCGGGCGCTTCTCCTAACCGCTGCGAGGCCTGGATGCACGCCTTAAACAACTCCGAGACGATCTGTGTATCCATGGTCGGCCCCATACAAAGCGCAGCGTAACCGCCGTTTGGCAGCACATACAAGTTTTCCGGCGAAACGGAAGGACCGGTCACGAGCCGGCCATCCGGCAGCTCCTGCAAATAATCGATGAAAAAGCTTGCCGCTTCCTTCAGAATGGGGTAAGCCCGTTCCGCTAAAAAACGAGAGTCCTGCGTGAACAAAAAACGCTCCCATACATGCAGGCTCAGCCAAGCGGCTCCCATGGGCCAAAGCACACAGGTATTATAAATACCCTCCGGACGAGTTTCTCCCCATATATTCGTATTATGATGGGCGACGAAGCCTCCGCACCCGTACAGCTCCTTTGCCGTTCGCCTTCCATGAACCCGCATCCGCTCCAGGTGATCGAACAACGGCTCGTGACATTCCGACAATCCGCAAACCTCCGCTGGCCAATAATTCATTTGCGTATTCACGTTGATGGTATATTTGGATTCCCAAGGCGGGGTAAAGCTGTCGTTCCATATGCCCTGCAGCGTAGAAGGAAGCGTGCCCGGCCTGGAGCTTGCGATCATCAGGTATCGTCCGAATTGAAAAAGCAGCCCGCATAGCCCCGAATCATCCGTACCGCCCTTCACTCGCTCCACTCTTTCGTCCGTTGCAAGCTTGCGAAGCTCGGCGTTGGCATCCGAGCCCAAACGAATGGAAACCGTACCGTATAGCAATTGATAATCGGCTATATGCCTGTTCCTTAGCTCCTCATAAGACAGCCCCTGCGCCTTGTCCAGCTGTCTGAGACTGGCCTCCACTGGATCGGCCTCCCGAAAGGTGCTGTTTGCGGCAAGCAGCAAAGTAACACCGTCCCCTTGCTCGACAGAAATAAAATCCCCTATCGTTCGTACCCGCAGAGGAGTCTGACCCTCCTGCACAGCACGAAGCACGCAGGCGAACCGCACGCCATCCTTGCCGCACTCGCCTTCCATCGCCACCGTTTGCCTATCCAGAGCTCGGCTCAAGCCTTCATAAGGCCTGCGATTCAAACTTGCGCTAAAACGCAGAGCATCGGGTTCACTGCAGGTCAGACGAATGACAAGTACCTGATCCGGATAGCTGCTGAATATTTCACGTGAATAGCGCACTCCGTTTGTCCTATATGAAACCCTGACAATCCCCGTAGTCAGATCAAGCTCGCGATGGTATTCCGTGACTGCACCCGCCTCCGCTCCGCGGAAAAACAGCTTTAATTCACCCAAGGGCAAGTAAGGATTATAATACTTCGGCCCCGAATACATTGCCATTCGAGCCAGCCAAGCGGCCTCTTCCGCTTCTCCCTGAAGCAGCAGCCTGCGGATTTCCGGCAAAAAGCTCAACGCATCCGGGTTTTCCGCATGCTTGGGGCCACCGTACCAAATGGAGTCCTCATTCAGGCAAATTCGTTCATCCCCTGTGGCGCCAAATATCATCGCACCGAGCCGCCCGTTGCCCACAGGCAGCGCCTCCACCCACTCGACTGCCGGCTTCTTATACCAAAGACGCTCTTCATTACCCATTTTGCTCACCTTTCAAACCCTCCTTTTTGGCTTATTCCTGTGCAATCGGCACGACCATGTTCCAGGTATTCGCTGCCCGGCGGAAGCCCCCTTCGCCGTCAGCCGTCGCTGCAAACAAATGGGTCGGCTTCCCGTTCTGGAACAAAATAAACGGACGCTCAAAGCTCCCCATCGTGATCACCGAGCCGTCATCCCAGGTAATGATCCTTGAATAGGCTTTCGGATGATCAGAAATATGCCAGTTCAAGCCATCCCCGGAGTAAGCATGGATGCCGGCATGCGGCTCCCCGCAAATAGTGCCGTCCATATCCTTGGCGATAAGCTCATAGCGATCTCCGGTATGCCAGATAAACGGGTCCTCGAGATGAAAGCGTCCCGGAGGAAAGACCGGCTCTTCGCTGATTACGCGGTAAGCTCCGTCAAACCGGTCGGCTCTCGCAGCGCCGATCGTCATTTTGCCATGCACATGTCCCTCATATTGTCGCGCCTTATAAATTAACAGCACGGAGCCGTCCGCATGAATGCACGGCGCTGGGTTAGAAGTCAGGAAGCTGTCGAACTTGCCAGGTCTTGTAGGCAAGATCGGGGCGTCCCTTCGTTCCCACGGGCCGAGTACGCTTCTCGAGGTGGCTATACCTACGCGCTTGTTAGCGCGGCCAACGATGCAGCGGGCATCGTTAAGACCGAACTCCTCTCCCGGAAGCACGTCGGGCAAAGGGTGGGTTGATCCCATATAATAGAGCACGTACGTGTCACCAAGTTTTGTAATATGCGGATTATGGGTGCTTCGTCCATCCCAATATTCCGCTCCTCGAGCAGGCAGCACAATTTCCTGGAATGCATAGGGTCCCTCCGGCGTATCCGAGACCGCTCTCACGATCTCGGAATGCACAATCCAGCCCGGGTGCATAGGCAAATGCTTGGGCCACCGTGATGCGAACAGATGAAAGCGCCCGTCCTCTCCTTGAACTACGGAACCGCACCATACCCAATATCCCTCCATCCGAAAACCCCCGGCCTTCGGTGCGGGCAACAGTCTGTCATATAAGCTTCGAATGTGTGTATTCATCCCGTCCACCTTTATTCTAAGTAATGTAATTTAGCAAGCACGTTTAAAAAGCCGCTTACAAAGCGGCCTCGAATACGATCATACGCAGCGGATCGTTCGTGTTGTTCGTTAGTCCATGACTCCAGCCGGGCTTGTTCAAAATGACGTCGCCTCGCCGGACCTCCTGCGACTGTCCGTTCACCGTTATCGTTCCCATGCCTTCCAGAATTACGTAGATCTCTTCATCCTGTCCATGCCGATGGGTACCTATAGACGCTTGCGGGGGGATTTCGGTATAGTAAAAAAAACGTAAGGAGCTTTCAAAATCGGCCTTGTCGAATAAACGGACATTGCCGACCAGCCCTTCGCCCTTGTGGCTGGACTGCAGCTTCAGCTCAGCTTCGTAAAAGTTCCGAATAATCATTTTTTTAACCTCCAAGCATGGTTATGTCGGGAAGACGGGCGGAATGGCCGGCATGAACATCGTGATCTTCGTTCCGCGCTCCAGCTCACTCTCAATGCGCAAACCGTAATCGTTGCCGAACACCATCTGAATTCGCCTATGCACATTCACAACGCCAATGCCGCCCTTCTTTCCCGCCTCTTGATCTGTGGAATCGGCCAAACGATTCGCCTCCAGCTTCTCCCGCAGCTCCAGCAGGCGCGGTTCCGCCACCCCTGAGCCGTTATCCTCCACGCTGACCCAGAACAACTCGTCCTCGATTCCCGCATCGATCCGAATAAAGTGATAGTCTTCCACTCCGTCCGGAAAAGCGTGCTGGAATGCATTTTCAACAAGCGGCTGCAGCGTTAACCTCACCATATTGTATAGAAGGAATTCGGGCTTCACGGCTACGTCGAGTTCGAACGGACGGCCGATTCTGTGCTGCAGAATGACAAGGTAAAACATGACGTGCTTTAGCTCGTTGGCTACCGTAATTTCCTCCAGGTTGGTTTGCACCGAATAGCGAAGCATATACGCCAATGACTGAACCATGTCCGAGACTTCCTCGGATTCTTGTATGCTTGCATAGCAAATAATCGTTTCCAATGTATTGTATAGGAAGTGCGGATTGATCTGCAGCTGAAGCGACTGGAACTCCGCCTTCTGTCTCTCCAGTCGGATCTCGTGATTATTCAGCTCGGTCTGGTATACCTTCTCAACCAACTCGGACAAGCGGTTTACCATCACATTGTACCTTGCCATAAGCTCTACGATTTCATCCGTATGTTCGGGGAGCGGAATGGTCACCCAATTCCCTTGTTCGGTCTGCTTCATACCGTTACGGAGCACACGAATCGGACCGGTGATGGATTTTCCCAAACGATAGGCGATCAGCAGCGCGGCAATCAAGGTGAGCAGACCTACGATCAGAGTTGTTTCCCGTATATTGGAGACCGGTTTTCGAAGCTGGTCAATGGGCATGGATACCGTCAAGCTCCAGCCGGAATAATTGGACTTGCGGGACATGTACATGCGGTCTCCGCCGGTTTCCTTACTCTCAAATAGGGCCTTGTTTGCCTGCCAGATGTCATTCTTGAGCGCAGAAGGTAAGCTAGTCCCTACTACAGAGCCCTCAGGATGATAAATTAGCTTTCCTTCGGCGTCGGAAATAAAGAAATAGCTGTTGCCGCGAAGCTCTATGCCCTTCCATAGATCGGACAGCTCTGCGGACTTAATTTCAATCGCTAATATGCCTTGCGGCTCCGGTGAAGACAAACCGCGAATTTGACGAACGAAGGTGAGCATCTGATTGTTTTGATTTGGCAAAATGGAATGGTTCAAAACACTCATCGTTCCGGTAGGGCTCGTATGCTCCCGAAAGTAGGATAGCTGCTGAAGGATCTCCTCCTCCGAGTAGGATTGCTCCTGGACCTCGTTATAATAATAAACCGCGTTGCCCTTAAAGCTAATAATATAGATCGCAGCGATCTCAGGACTCCGGATAAATTGCGGATCGATGCCTATTTCTCGCACCAATTTTCGCAGGCGGTAATATTCATACTCCTCCGGCTGCTCCGGAAGATCGATAAATTCTTTAAGCTCCCGGTTCGTTAATAAGGAGACCATGGACCGGCCGTAAGCCTTCAGATATAAGTCCGTGTGGTACAACGCGTTGTTAACGATTTGCGTCATTTGATTTTCAACGAGCACGTCCAGTTCTTCGGACGCTGTTCGGTAGGAAAATAAGCCTACGCACGTAAGCGAAATGATAATAACGGCAAAGAAATAAATGAGCAACTTACGAAATAAACTTTTTCTTTTCATCGGATGCCGAGTCCCGTCCTGTATTCGGAAGGAGAGCTTCCGACTATCTTTTTAAAAGTTTTCGTAAAGTGCGGGTAGTCCTCGTACCCGACCTCGGAAGCCACATCTACGATACGGATATGCGGTGTAGACAAGAGCTCCTTTGCGCGCTCCATGCGTTTATGAATTCGGTATTGAACAAAAGTTTCGTTGGTCATCTTTTTAAATACCGCACTGAAGTAATTCGGCGTAAGCCCTACCATCTGAGCGACCTGGTCCAGGGATATATCTTGCGAAAGGTGGCTGTCAATATAGGCCCTAGCCTCCTCCATCGGGTCCTTGAAGTTACCGTTCCTTATTGTGAGTAAGCCCTCTGTCCAGACAAACAGCCGACGCTCGAATTCATCGATCGCCTCCTTCACACTGCTGATTGCGGAGAAGGAAGATTTAGCGTCAGCGGGGACGTACTTGCGGCTTTGTAACCGCTTTAGAAGCAGTCCGGAGCAATCCTCTAGCAACGATTTTGCTTGACTCGTAGTCGTATCGACCGAGAAGGCTTGTTCACTCCATTGCCTTACCGCTTGGTGCAGCTCATCGAGCTGAATCGACCAAATACATTGCTCCAAGCGATCGATCCATTCAAGATGATGGGATACTGGAACATATCCGCGGACGGAGGCTTTCAAGATTTTGTTCAATAGCTCGTGCAGATCGGGTCTTGCAATCGGCTTAAGCACATAATGCTTAACCCCGTATTCCATACACTGCTGTGCGTATTCAAAATCGTTGTAACCGGAGATGATGGCCACCCGAATGACCGGATGCTCCTCGTAAAGGGTACGGCACAATGCCAAACCGTCCATTTTGGGCATTCGGATATCAGTCAGCACAAGATCAGGCTCTGATTCCGCAATCAGCTCAAGAGCTTGTTTCCCGTTCTCCGCCGTCTGTATTTGCGTAAAGCGCGGTTCGTAAGCTTCGGCCATTTTTGCCAAACCAAGCCGAATCACCGGCTCATCATCAACAATAAGCAGCCGCATATTTGGACAAACCCCTTCCATCGTTGGAATATATAGTAGTCCTGCCTCGATCATACTCGGACGATGGAAGGCATGCAATGGCAAAGCTTATTTAAAGCTGTGTTTTTTTACGATTCTTGAGGCAATTTAGATAAACCAAGCCTCCAGCTCACCTTGTCGAACGTCTCAATCGAAGCGCCGGTCCTCGTCAGATTCAGCTCCGGCTCGCCCGCCGGGGAGGCCGTCACCTGTGCCGTCGTCCAGGCATATTCCCCCTGCTCGTAGGCAAACGTCTCCCCGTCGTCGTCGTAAAGCCAGCCGCTCCCCGGCGCCGTCCCGAAATGAAGCCATATGAGCTCGTTTGGTTCTCCGATTCCAGGTACATGCGAAGCTGCTCTCATCGTCGGAATGACCGCACCATCCCGCACGAATACCGGGATTTGATCGAGTTGCGCCTCTACCCGTATAATACGGCCGCCCTCGTAACGCAGCCCGGTTTCAAGACCGTACCAGCCCCCAGGCGGCAGAAGCACCTCACGTGCCGACTCCCCTGTAAAGACCGGAGCAACTAATAAGTCCTCTCCGACCATATATTGGTCATCCCATTCCTTGGCCTTTTGCTTGCCGTAGGCTCCGTCAGTCGTATTCAGCACTTGTTCGCCCTCAGCTAGACGGCCAGCAGCTTCACGGAACCGTTCAGCCGTAGTGAATGCAAACGGCATGGCACGGAATGGAGGAATCCCCTCGTGCCGGTAACGCGCAAACGCCGTGTACAGGTACGGCAGCAGCCTCATGCGCAAGCGAATGTAGTGCCGGATAATCGGCTCGACCTCCGGAAAGGACCAGGGCTTCGTCCCGTCCCCCCAAGCATTCAGCATGGCCAGCGGAGAAAAGCAGACGGTTTGCATCCGCCGGACCCATTCCTCCGGAGTAGCGGCACGCCGGACCTCGGGAGTCCACAGCAAGCCGCAGAACGATGCGTTGCACAGGGCGCGCACAAATTGCCGGTGGTCGTACAAATCCGAGTACAGCACATACGGCAGCTCCGAGGCTCCCGTCCCGGAAGCGCGTACCAATCCGTAAGTTCTGCGGTCCTCGCGTCGGAATACATCAGCCGTCATTTTTTGGAGAAGCAGGCCATACATTTGCCGCATCCGTTCGCCGTCGTGACCGGAGGGAAAGGACGCATGCGCCGGGAACATCCAGGAGTGGTTCGTCAAATCGCTACCGTCACATTCATCCAGCTTGTACCCGGATACGCCTATCGCGACATGCTGTTCGGCATGCTGCTTCATGTACAGCTCACGCGCCTCAGGAAGGGAATAATCCGGAGCTAAGCCACCCCATACCGTATGACTTCCGGACAACGGCTTCAGCTCCTGATAGATAGATGCCTCCGGCGATATGAACGGATGCTCCCATAGGTTGATACGAAAGCCTTGCTCCCGCATGGCTTGAACGAAAACAGACGGCTCGGGGAAACGGCCCGGGTCCCATTCATACGTTACCGGATAGCTCTTCGTATGCCAGCCGGGCTCCAGCCCGATCACATCGCACGGAAATCCGCGCTTGCGGAACTCCATTGCTTCATCCAGCGCCTGCGCCGCATTGTACATCGTCGGTACCCGATGCCAGAAGCCGAGCCCCCACTTGGGCGGAAGGGTGCCACCGCCGCAGAACAGATTATATCGCCGAACGGCGTCCTCCGTTGTCGGGCCTCCGAACACGTAGAGCCGGGCGCCCTCCGCAGGCAGTCGAATTTCTACTCGCGACGATACCGGCGTCGCTCTCCAGCTCTTATCGGTATTTCGGTCTTTCACCGTTTCAAGCTTGCTGTCTTCATACCGGACCGTGGAGCCGCAATAGATCGTGACGATGGCCGAGGTATCCGCCAGAACGCCATAGCCCTTTCCGCTTACATAGAAGGGTACCGGCGCATGCGTTTCACCCGTGTCCTGCTTCGGATCGCTATTGACGCGTAAATACCGTGTGCGGCCCCGTTGGTTCATGCGCATGAATTGGAGGCCGGTTCCATAGATCTCTTCTTCCTCTTCCAGGGGGAAAGAAATAATCATATTGCTTTGGTTCACTGTGATTTGCACATCGCTCCATGCAAATGGGGGCTCGGTCCCGCCCATAGCCTCAAGCGCCTCGACCTTCGGTGCCGGCTCAAGTACCCCAAGGGGGGTGAAATCAGACGGTTCTCCTGCGGTCGCGGACCATATTCCCGGAGCAGTCTGCCGCCAGTGTAGCATCGTCATCATCATTTCGTTTCTTCCCTTCCCATCCCTAGATCGAGAAATTGCTGCTGCTCGTGTGAGCGGCGTGCGTCATAGACAAGCCTCTCGGTTTGGATATAATCGCGCCCGCTGGACTCCGGCTCCCTCTGCTCGCGAAGTGAGTTCAGGAACTCCGCCAGCGTATCCGTCGTATCGATGCCGCTTAAGTCCTCGATCAGCACCGATTGATCGCGGTGATGATGTGTAATTTTCATATCCGTCAGCTCTAGTGCTCCCTCCGTACCCTCCGCACGAATATTTCCGCACCACGGCGTCGGCTTGCAGCGCGAAGCGATGGAGGCTGTATACGTGGCATGGATGCCGTTGCGGAATTGAAGCAGCACTTCTGCGGAAAGCACCGCCCCCCGCTCCTCCCAGCCATGCAGCGGGTTGTACAGCCGGGCAAGGATGCGCTCGCCTTCCTCGCCGCATAAATAGCGGAGCAGATCCAAATGGTGTACGCCGATATCCTCCAGCAGACTGACCGAATAGTTCCTCTGCACCCGGTGATATCTATGGAAGTCGATGCTTAGCGCCGACAAGCGGCCGATGGAGCCCTGCTCGATAAGCTGCTTGAGCTTGCGGATATATGGAAACCGGCGGTAATTTTCCGCGATCATGAAGGGGATGCCTTCCCGCTGCGCACGCTCGACGATCAGAACCGATTCGTCGTAGCTAGAGGAAATAGGCTTCTCGCAAAGCACCGGGAGCCTGCGGTCGAAGGCGGCCAGATTGACCGCCGTGTGACCTGCAGGCGTCGTCACATTGACGAGGAAATCGGCCGCTTGCTCGTTTAGCGCCGTATCCAGCGACGTAAAGAACGGAACCTCGTCATCCCCCAGCTTCGTTTTCATCGCAGCATTCGTTTCAACGACGGCAGTAAGCATGCCCTGCGCCTTCAGGCGTTTATACCAGCTGAAGCCGGCAGTCCCCAAACCGACAAGTATCGCTTTCACCCGTATGTCCTCCCCACATATGAACGAAATCCCCCTCGCTCAGGAGGAGGACTTCGTTTTATTTGACAGATTGCTTATTTGGTCAGCACCATGACGCCCTGCTTCTTGTTGTAGCGTTCCGTCGCTTCTTTAATGATTTCATTGCCGCCCTTGCTTTTATATTCTTCAATGACCTTCGGCCAATCGGAGATCGGCTCCTTGCCGTAGATCATTTTGACCATATGGTCGATGATCAGCTTCGGACCAACGTCCTGCGAAGGGGCGGCCAGATCCGGATATTTGGCGGCACTCGTCAGGTCCGGATAAAAGCCGATGCCGCCGAGACCCTCCTTGGCAAGCACCTCGTCAAAGGCTTTGATCGTATCGCGGCCGTTCTCGTCCAAAGACAGGCGCGCCTTGTTATATGTCGCGTTCTGTGAGCCCCACAGCGTGCCGCTGCGGAAGCCTTCCTCCTCGGTCTCTTCCTTTGTGGCCGGGAATTTGTATTTGATGGCGCCGTTTTCAACCGTGTAGGTGTCGCCCTCGATGCCGAACGTAAAGAACTTCTCCGCTTCTTCCGTCGCCATCCAATCGAAAAACTTCATGATACCGATGGCCTTCTCCTGGGGGACCTTGCTGTTAATGTAAAACGAGCGGATGACCGGCGTGTAATAAAAATATCCGCCCTTGCCCTCAGGTCCCTTTGGTGAAGCGATAATGTCCACCTTTGCCTCCGGTACGACCTGTTTATTACTCGTTCGGAAGCCGACGAGTCCGGTAGCGTTCGACGACCAGATGCCCGCTTTGCCGCCGTTAATATTCTTCGTGTAATCCGTCGAAGTGATCGTGGCGAAATCCTTCGGAATCAAGCCTTCGTCATACATCGTTTTGTATACCTGCAGCGCCTTTTGCATATTTTCCACGTCGAAAAACTTCGGTACGACCTCTCCGTTCACGACCTCGAACTGATCCCTATACGGAAGCACGTCGAAGGCGCCGAGAATGACGTCCGCATACTTGAAATTTTCACGCATTTGATATGGATTTTCGACGCCAAGCTTTTTAAATTCGCGCAGCACGGTCAGAAACTCATCGACGGTTGTCGGCGCTTTCAAGCCCGTTTTAGCCAGTAGATCTGACCGAATGAACGTGGCCCGCCGGGACGGATTGTCCAAATATTCCGGGATCCCGTAAATTTTGCCCTGATACGAGACCGCATCCCACGCCGCCTTCGGCACCTTCTTCATCAGATTCGGCGCATACTGCTTCAGCAGATCGTCCAGCGGCAAGAAAACGCCCGCTTCCACCGATCCCGACATGACCTTATTTGTCGGTGTACCGAGATTGCCGAAGACGTCAGGCACGTCGCCCGAAGCGAACATGACGCTCATCTTCGCTTCCTCAATGACCTTGACGTCAAGGTCGGTGTTAGTCAGCTCTTCGAGCTTGATGACCCACTTATCCTTATTCAAGTCCGGCACGCGGGCATGATATCCCGTGTTGACGGTTGTCGGATAAGAGATCGAGAAAGCCGTTTTCTTGTTCTCTGCAGTCTTGTCACCCACCGTCGCGGTGCCGGATTCTCCCCCTGAGCAGCCGGCGAGTGAGCCTGCCGCCAAAGCGGTCACTAGGGATAATGAAATCATTTTGTTTTTCTTCATTGCAGCGTCCCCTTCTTTCTTCGCATTATGAATTTGATGTTATGATTTGATCGATCCTACAAGCATCCCTTGGATAAAATGCTTTTGCAGGAACGGATACACCAGCATAATCGGAATGGTCGCGACAACGATGACCGCCATCTTAATCCCTTCCGGCGATACGTACAGCATCATCTCCGCAGTGGGATCGGAATTGCCGAACATATCGGTAAAAACGATTTCTCGAAGACGCACCTGCAGCGGAATTAATGCCCGATTGTTGATATAGTAGACGGCCGCAGAGTACGTATTCCAGTTAGCCACCGCATACATAATCCCCATGGTGGCAAGAGCCGGCTTGGAAAGCGGAAGCACGACATACCAGATCGTGCGAAAATCGCCGCAGCCGTCAATTTTGCCCGAATCCAACAGCTCGTTCGGCAGGTTCAGGAAAAATGAACGCATAACGAATAAATTAAAGGCGCTGATCGCCGTGGGCAGCATTAATGCCCAAAGCGTGTCCAGCAGGTGCAGCTGCTTGATGAGCAGGTAATTCGGAATCAGCGGCGCACTGAAAATGAGCGTCACGAGAACCATGAGCAACACGGCTTTACGGCCAAGATACTCGGGCCTGGACAGCGGGTATGCCAAGGAAGCGGTTGCAATCAAATTAATTAATGTCCCGCACACTGTGATGATGAGACTGTTCCGGAAGGCCAGCCAAATGGAGATGTCCTTCAAAATGAGCTGATAGTTCGCTAGTGTAAAACCAACCGGCCAGAAAGCTACGGACCCGGTATTGATTGCAGCGTTGCTGCTTAACGATTGTGCGATCACGTGAATGATCGGCAAAATCATGGTCAGCCCGAGAAGCGACAGCAGGATCATGTTAAAGACGTTAAACGTCCGCTGGGCTTTGCTGATTACCATTGAAATCGTCACCCCGCCTTTCTAGAATAAACCTTCGCCGGTCGTTTTTCTGCTAAGCGTGTTGCCGAGCATGATCAAGAGCAGTCCGACGACGGATTTGAACAATCCGATTGCGGTCGTATAGCTGTACTGCCTATCTACAAGTCCTGCCCGGTACACGTAGGTATCGATGATCTCTCCATTTTCGCTGTTCAGCGGATTCAGGAATACAAACACGCGCTCAAAGCCGAAGTCAAGGAAATTGCCGATTTGCAGCAGGAACAAAATCATAATAGTCGGTAAAATGACCGGAATGGTGATGGACCGTATTTGCCTCAAACGGCTTGCGCCGTCGATCTGGGCCGCCTCGTACAGATCGGGATTGATCCCGGCGATAGCCGCCAAATAAATAATGGTGCCCCAGCCGCTGTCCTTCCAGATCCCCGACCCGATCAAGATCGTTCGAATGTAGCTGTTATCCCCTAGGAAATAGATCGGCTCGAAACCGAGCGCCGAAATGACCGTATTGACGAAGCCGGTCGTCGGAGACAATACGCCTACCAATATGCCGCCTACAATGACCCAGGACAAGAAATGCGGCATGTAAACGACGGTTTGTACGATTCGCTTGAAGACCGCCAGCCGGATTTCGTTCAGCAGGATGGCCAGCACGATCGGCACCGGGAAAGCGAATACGAGATCGTACACGCCGATGAGAATCGTATTTTTCAAAATGGTCAAAAACTCGGTGTAGGCGAACATGCGCTTGAAATGCTCCAGGCCTACCCAGGGACTTCCCGTGATCCCTTTAAATATATTGTAGTTCTGAAAAGCTATGGCAGAGCCGGTCAGCGGAATGTATTTAAACACGATAAAAAACAATATACCCGGGATGGACAATACATACAGCGCCCAATGCTTGCGGATGAAAGCCATCTTTTCCTTCGTGCCGGCAAACTCGAACTGTGTGCTGCGGTCCGCGGCCTTTAGCTTGCTAGCCATGCTCCCCCTCCTTTGCTGCGAGCTCCTGATGCATTCTAACTATTATCATCATACAAGTCGTCTCTCCTATTGACCATGTCGTAAGTTGCTTCACACCTGTGTTTTTTTAAGCCGGGAGCCGGTGCCGGTGCTCAGATCACACCATACCGCCGGGCTGCGCTTTCATACAGCCATTCTCGCGCTGCGGCTTCCGCCGTTTCCGGGGCCAGCCAGCCGCCTTCCACCTGGTCGGCGAGAAATTCCCCAAGCAGCCGCTTGATCAGCTTGATTTTGCCGTAGCTCCATTCCATGCATCGGGCATCCGAAACGACAAGCGAGCTTTTGCACGCTGCAATCGCCTCAATACGGTACTGCATGCTCTGACGGTACGTGCTGGAGCGGAAGTTGAACCACCACATGCCTCCCACGTGCACGTTCGGGAAGTTCCACGCTGCCTGGACCGCGTCCATATTATTAATCTCCGATGCAAGGACGATCTCGAAGGTACAGGAAGGATAACGCTCGAACAAACCGGCCAGCTTCAAAATCCGCTCCGGGTCGTTCGCCGGAAACGCGGTACCGCACCAGGAGCGCTCCACTCCGAGAAACAGCTGGACGAGTAGCCCTTCCCGTTCGGCCGCATGGCTTACGGCATGAAGCACCCGCATCAACGTTTCATCCTTGGAGGTCCCGGCGTCCAGAACGTATTGCTTGTTCGCGGAAGAGGCGTATCTTGGCAGTGTGGTCATAACTCCCTCGCAGCCATTGCGCTTATACGAGCTGAACAGACCAGCAATGACGGTCTCGATCTCTTCCAGCTTACGTTCCGGCGTCTCGGATTCCGCAATTGCCTTCGCCCACTCGGAGATGTTGCCGTCAATCCGAGGAATCAGCACAGCCGGCTCGCGCATACCTTGAAATTCGGCATGCTCGGGGTAATTGACGACGAACCTCCGAATGCTCAGCCGGTCGGCTGCCGCCTGTGCCCAATCGCTGCGCTTGGCCTTCTCGCGCACGGCCGCATCCGCCCTGCGGACAGAATCGGGATCGGAAATTTCTACCCCGTAAAGATCCCTCATGATGCTGGTAAACGTCCAATTCATCAGCGTATTGCGCGACGCATGGTAAGCCTTGAGGAATTCGTTAATCCGCGACTCCTCCTCCAGCTCTGCTGCTCCGGACGGATACCCTGCGCTCTGCAGCTCCCGAAAGAACCAAAAATAATGGGCAATTTCCCAAAAATCCCCTGCAACGAGGCGGTAGCCGATCAAATGCGTGTGCGTATCCAGCACGTCCATTGCCATGACCTTATCGATCCAGATCTCTCTGTTCATGTTGATCAAGCCTCCTACCTTCAATCACTGGGTATGCTTTCATCTTAATCAGCATCGGCCCAAGCCGGAATTGAGAATATTACGAACATGTTGTGTTCTTTTACGATCTCGGGATAGTCGCGGCCCATCGTAAATTTCTCCATGCCGATGCGGGGTTTTCACATACAATAACTGCAGCGTTAAGGCTACACTTAAAGCTTAGAAGGATATAGAAAACTAATTTTTTCTGTGGAGGTCAAAATGAGTATTACGTTCGATTCGGCGACCCAGACGTTTCACCTCAGAGCACCGAATTCCAGCTATATCATGCAGCTGGTGAAGTCCCGTTATTTAGCCCATGCGTATTGGGGCAAAGCGCTCCGCGGCACGAGTCCGGGAGCGCTGCTGTCCTTACGGCGGCGCTGCTCCTTTTCTCCGTCGACCGACCCGTCCGACCTGAGCCTGTCGCTGGATACGCTGCCTCAGGAGCTCCCGGCTTACGGCGCAAGCGACTTTCGTGTCCCGGCCTATCAGGTTCGTCTCGAGAGCGGCAGCAGAGTAAGCGAGCTAACCTATGCGTCACACCGCATATATCCGGGAAAGCCCTCATTGGAAGGGCTGCCCGCCACCTATGTCGAGCATGACGAAGAGGCCGATACGCTGGAAATCGTACTGAGCGACCCGGCTGCCGGTCTGCAGGCTGTACTGAGCTATACCGTTTATCGCGAGCTGGACGTCATTACCCGCTCGGTGCAATACGTCAATATCGGAGAGCGGCCGCTCCGGCTGACCCGGGCGTTAAGCATGGGGATCGACTTTCCGCATGCCGGCTTCGATGCGCTGTATCTTTCGGGTACGTGGGCGCGCGAGCGTCACATCGTACGCAAACCGCTCGCCGCCGGCGCCACGGTCATCGAAAGCCGCCGAGGGGCAAGCAGCCATTCGTTAAATCCGTTTTTGGCGCTGCTTTCCAAGGATGCGGATGAGGAGCACGGTGAGACTTACGGCTTCAGTCTCGTGTACAGCGGAGGCTTTCAAGCTCAAGCGGAGGTCGATCCTTACGGGACGACCCGAGTCGTCATGGGCATCCAATCCTTCGACTTCGAGTGGCTCCTTCAACGGGGAGAACGGTTCCAAGCACCGGAGGCCGTGTTGGTGTACTCCAGCGAAGGGATTGGAGCCATGTCGAGAACGTATCACCGTCTGTACCGCACCCGTTTATGCAGGGGCGTCCATAGGGATCGGACGCGTCCCGTACTTGTGAACAATTGGGAGGCCACTTATTTCGATTTTACGGCCGATAAAATTGTCAGCATTGCCGAGGCCGGCAAGGAGCTCGGCATGGAGCTGCTCGTGCTGGACGACGGCTGGTTCGGGAAACGGGATAACGACAAGAGCTCCCTGGGGGATTGGTTCGTCGACAAGCGCAAGCTGCCACAGGGACTGGAGGACCTCGTCGAACGCGTCCGAGGCTTCGGCCTGCAGTTTGGACTTTGGTTCGAGCCGGAGATGGTGTCCCCGGACAGCGAGCTGTATCGCAGACATCCCGATTGGTGCCTGCATGTCCCTGACCGCCGCCGGACGACAGCGCGGCATCAGCTGATTCTCGATTATTCGCGCAGCGATGTTCGCGAGTATATTATCGGCGTTCTATCCCAGGTGCTGTCCTCCTGCCCGATCACTTACGTGAAATGGGATATGAACCGCAATATGACCGAGATCGGCTCCGCTTCTCTTCCGCCCGAGCGGCAATCGGAGACTGCCCACCGGTATATGCTCGGACTGTATGAGGTCATGGAGCGGTTAACTGCAAGCTTCCCCCATATTTTGTTTGAAAGCTGCTCCGGCGGCGGCGGCCGATTCGATCCGGGCATGCTGTATTATATGCCGCAGGTATGGACGAGCGATGATACGGATGCCGTAGAACGGCTGAAAATTCAATACGGCACCAGCATCGTATATCCGATCAGTACGATGGGCGCTCACGTTTCCGCGGTTCCGAATCATCAGGTTCACCGCGTTACCTCTCTCGAGATGCGCGGTCACGCTGCAATGTCGGGCAATTTTGGCTATGAGCTGGACCTGACAGCCTTCAACGAAGAGGAGAAACGTCTGGTCAAAGCGCAAATCGAGCTGTACAAGGAGCTCCGTCCGTTAATTCAATTCGGCCAATTTTATCGGCTCTTAAGCCCGTTCGAGGGCAATGAGACGGCCTGGTTGTTCGTATCCGACGACAGCTCCGAGGCGCTCGTCGCTTATTTTCAAGTGCTCGCGGAGCCTAATCCCCCGAACCGCAAGCTGAAGCTGCGCGGACTGCTCCCGGAACGAGACTATGTGCTTGAGGAGCTCGGCGGCCTGGAGGGCCCGCCTCTATTGTACGGAGGGGATGAGCTCATGTACGCCGGCTTCCATCTCCCGCGCTGGAAGGGCGATTTCCGAAGCCAGCTGTACCGTTTGCGAGTACAGCAATAGGCGATAAAAGTAAATCTCGAATTGGAATTGAAAGGAAGGATGAGATACCGCTATGAAAACCGCAGATTCGAATCAGCATCGCTTCACACTCACCGGCGATAATGAAACGTTTACCTCCGAGCTGGAGGTTTGCGAATTGCAAGAGGACCTGCACGTTATTAAAATCCGGATATCCGCAGATTCCCCGGACATCCCGCCTGTTTTTTCGTTGTGCTGGACACACGCAGCGAACGATATTCAAAATTTCTGGCATCCGGCCATCGACCGCAACCGTGCCTTGAAAGCGGATTGGATGCGGAAGCTGCGCTCTAATGCAGCCGCCTCCGCGCCGGTAGCCTCATTGTTTAATCAGAACGGTTCCAACCGGATTACCTTTGCCTTCTCCGATGCGCTGAACACCGTCAGGTACTGGGCGGGGATCCGAGAGGAGAGCGCAGAGTTTGAATGCGCGGTGGAGTTGTTTACCGAGGCTACCGCGCCGCTGCAAGCATTTGAAGGAAGTCTTTATGTGGATACCCGCGAAATCCCGTATTATGAAAGCTTGCGGGATGTGCAGCGATGGTGGGAGGCGATTCCCGAATATTCTCCGGCATGGACGCCGGATGTCGCCAGAAGTCCGATGTACTCCACCTGGTACAGCATGCACCAGAACGTAACCGCCCAGGCGATCGAGCAGCAATGCGCTATGGCCAAGGAGCTAGGCATGGACGCCGTCATCGTGGACGACGGCTGGCAGACCGGCGATAACCGTCGCGGGTATGCTTATTGCGGCGACTGGGAGCCTTTTGCAGGCAAATTTACGGAGATGAATTCGCATGTGGAGCGAGTGCATGCGCTAGGGCTCAAATTTATTCTATGGTACTCGGTTCCCTTTGTAGGAAAGCACAGCAAAGCCTGGGAACGCTTTAAGGACCAGATGCTAAGGGTGATCGACAATCTAGGCGCGGGCGTGCTTGACCCGAGGTACCCCGAAGTGCGTGAATATTTGATCGCCACCTATGCTCGTGCCGTACAAGAATGGGGCGTGGACGGCTTCAAGCTTGACTTCATCGACAGCTTTTATGCGCCCGATTATGAAGTGCCGAAGCCCGATGACCGAATGGACTACGTCTCGGTTCCCGCCGCCGTCGATCGGCTCCTTACGGACTCGATCGCCCATTTACGCATGCTGAAACCGGACATGATGGTCGAATTCCGCCAAAACTATATCGGTCCCGCCATGCGTAAATACGGCAACATGTTCCGTGCGGCGGATTGCCCGAACGACGCGCTGCAGAACCGTCTGCGCACGCTCGATCTAAGGCTACTCTGCGGCGATACGGCGGCGCATGCCGATATGATCATGTGGCATCCCGGGGAACCCGCCGAAAGCGCCGCACTACAGTTCATCAATATTTTATTTGCCGTGCCGCAGGTTTCCGTCCTTCTGGAGAAGCTTCCTTACGAGCATCAGCGCATGCTGCGGTATTGGCTGAGCTTCTGGACCGAGCACCGGGACGTCCTGCTGCACGGCGAACTGAAGCCGAGCCGGCCGGAGCTGAACTACCCGCTGGTAGAGGCGAAGGGCGTTGATAAGACGGTGGTAGTGACCTATCACGACGAGCTGATCCCCTTCGTGCTTGGGAACGATCCGACGTCCCAATGGATTCTCGTCAACGGCAGATTGAAAGAAGGCGTCTACCTAAATGTTCCCGAGCGGCACGCCGGTAAGAAAGTGCTGATCGAGCTTCGTTCCGCGACGGGAGATCCGGCGGGAACCGAGCAATGGGAGCTCGCCGGAGGCGTGCGGCACCTCGGCATCCCTGCTTCAGGAACGGCATCCTTCCGTGTCCTTTAAATCAAACAAACAAGCCTGGGGCTTCGCGAGAAGCGCCCAGGCTAGTTTGTCTTCAATATAGTACTGGGGTTTGCAATCACACCTTTATCCGCTTCCAAAGTCCCTTTTTAAACCGTTGATAAATAAGATAGGATCTAAGGAATTGGTCCGTCGCGACGGCACACCACAATCCCGCCATCCACCACCCGAGGGCGTAAACCAGCACCAGGCTGAAAACGACCCGAATCCCCTGCTCATCCTTCGGATCGACCAGGGCAGCTTCGCCGAGGCGGGCCTTCGCTCGTTCTGCAGAGCTCATCGCTCCGCTTCCGTTCCCGACGCCTGAAGAATATCCTCGATAACTGCAAGCTCCTCTTCGCTGAAGCTGGCCTGCTCCGGCGCCTTCGCAAGGTCGAGGAGCTGCTGTGGCTTGCTCGCTCCGACCAAGGCCGAGGTCACCCTTCCTTGGCGAAGCACCCAGGCGACGGCCATCTGGGCGAGGCTTTGCCCGCGCTCACGCGCCAAAGCCTGCAGCTTGCGCGATTTGGCGATTTTCTCCGGTGTAATATCGTTTTCGCTTAAGAATTCACTTGATCCGGCCGCTCTCGAATCCGCCGGGATCCCTTCCAGATAACGATCGGTAAGCAAGCCTCTTGCGAGCGGGCTGTAGGCAATCGAGCCGACGCCCTCCCTGGCCAGCGCCGCTTGCAGGTCTCCTTCCAATCGGCGCTCGAACATGGAATAGTGAACCTGATGGATTAAGCAAGGCGTGCCCAGGTCTTTTAATATGGCGACCGCCCGTTCGGTCCGCTCCGCATCGTAATTGGAGATGCCTGCATAGAGCGCCTTGCCTTGCCGGACGGCCTGGTCGAGCGCACCCATCGTCTCCTCCAGCGGCGTGTCGGCATCAAACCGGTGAGAGTAGTAAATGTCGACGTACTCGAGGCCGAGCCGCTTCAAGCTTTGATCGAGACTCGATAACATCGTTTTGCGCGAGCCGCGCTCTCCGTAAGGACCGGGTCCCATCCGGTAGCCCGCTTTCGTTGCAATGATCAGTTCATCGCGGTAAGGCGCCAAATCCGTTCGCATCAGCCTTCCGAACGTTTCCTCGGCCGAGCCCGGCGGAGGCCCGTAATTGTTAGCTAGATCGAAATGTGTAATTCCTAAATTAAACGCCGTCCGCACCAGTTGCTTGCTATTTTCATAGCTTTCCGAGCCGCCGAAGTTATGCCATAAGCCTAACGAAATAGCCGGCAGCTTTAAGCCGCTATGGCCGCAGCGGGGATACGGCATCCTAGAATATCGCTCTTCATGTGCAGCGTATACCATACTCTGTAACCTCCCGATTATAATTTCCAGCCCGGTAAATAAGCCTTCGTGTTCAGCAGCATCGTCCGGAACAGCTCCTCCGCGCGATCCGGCGGCAGCGTGACGAGCGGGTCGTTTATGAACGCCCTGAAGGCCATTGCCGGGTCTCGCTTTAGCGCCGCTTGAAGCGTCGTTTCCTGATTCAGTACGTGACGGAGCACGAGGCTGTTCACTTCCGTGGGCAGCTCTCCGGCCAACACCGGGCGCAGGCTGTCGCCCGAAAATACGGCATTCGTTTCCACAACCGCCCCGAATGGAATGCCCTGAAGCTGGCCCGCGTTCGGCAGGTTCACATTCGTCACGAAGGACTGCAGGCCGACCAGCCCTTTGAGCTGCCGCACTTCCTCCTCTCCAGAAGGCTTCAGCGTCAGCTTCTCCTCGCCTCGCAGCAGCCTGCCGTATAAGCGCTCAACCTCCGCCTGCTTAGCGATTCGGCTGTCCACGGTCGTTAAGCCTAGCTTCCACTTGTGCGCCGTCTCGGGGTCCTTTAGATACCAAGGAGGCATAAATGCTTACAAAAACCATAATCACAGCATACTTGTTGTTCCTTACTATGGGTATTGATTAATTTACGGCGGCCTGTCGTTATTTACGGTGATTATATTGTGATAATAAAGCGACCGCTCTCGGGAACTCCCAGGAGCAGTCGCTTTGCATAGTAGCATTCTATTAGGGAAATCAGTTAATAAATTGCAGTGACTGAAGCATACGCTTCAAAATCACGGCAGCTTGGGCGCGGGTAGCAGACTCATTGGCAGCGAAGACGTTGTCGGACATGCCTTGAATGACCCCGGCTTTCACTGCCTGCGAGACGGCTTCCTTCGACCATTGCCCGATATCCGAACGATCAGTGAATCCGTTCAATACCGAGCTGTCGGCCTGGATTACCTTTCCGCCGGCCTTCATGGCCCGGATCGCCATCGCCACCATTTGTTCGCGAGTCATGATTGCGTTTGGCTGGAAGGTGCCGTCTTCGTAACCGTCGATCAATCCGGCTTTATATGCCGAGCCTACCGCTCCGGCGAACCAGTCTGATGACAAAACATCACGGAACGCGTTATTCTTAGTTTCTTCCAAACCAAGCGAACGAACCAGCATGGCTGCAAACTCGGCACGCGTTACTTTCGCTTCCGGCACAAAATGCTGATCGGTCATACCGTTGAGAATCCATTTATTTGCAAGGAGCTCAATATCCGATTTGGCCCAGTGCCCTTGCAAATCGCCGAACGACTTTTCCGATTGGATAACGGTATAAACGCTGTTATGCGGCGAACGGATCGTCATTTGTGCGGAGCCATCCTTAAATTCCATAATAGACGGTACAAAATGAAGCCGGTTGTTCGAATCGACCCATACCGCAGTCATATGGGCGGGATTAATCGTGACTTGCCCCAAGTCAATGGTACGGTCGACATATAATCCGCCGAAGTCCTCAAATTCCGAGCCGTTAACCGTGATCGTAAATTCGATCGGGTTTGGAATCACTTGCTTCGCATTCAGCTGATTTACCGCTGCATTCACCTCGTCTCCGGCCTTGCCGGTTACTTTCGCAATCGAGACGACTACGGTGGAATCCTTCCGAATATTCGCAAATAAAGCAACAGGCAGCACGTAGCGAACCTCGTTCGATTGAATGACTAATCTGCTTTGCGGATCTAGCGCTTTGAGAATGGCATTGCCTGATAGTTCAACATGAACGGTCGGGTCACTGCCCTTCACCTCGATGACAACAACCGGATTGGCTAATGCTTTTTCCAGCACTTTAGCATCCACAACGACCTTGGTTATCGTACTTCCATCGGCTGCGGTTTCTTTCGTTACTAGGGTATCCTTAGCTAGATCGATGATGCCAGGATTCGCATTGGAGCCATTGGAAGGTGCGGGTACCGGCACAGGTCCCGATGATGCCGGGGGTTCGGCAGCATCTCTCGAATCCTCGTTGGTCCGGAAGCTGATCACCGGCCCGTAAACGCTGCTAACTCTATCCTTGTCTACCGCTTGAATCGTGAAGGTGTATTGGCTATCCTCCGTCAGGCCAGTCAGCCTATACGTAAGAACATCGCCAACCGAGGCGAATTCGGTATAAGTGCTGCCGGTTACGCTGTAAAGCTTATATCCGGCTACGCCTCTTGCAGCTTGCGCCGCAGTCCATCGCAGCATTGCCGTTGTTTCGCTCACCTCCGAAACGGACAGCTGGGATTGAGCCGGCCAGGTGATCGTACCTAAGGTAACGGCAACGTTTGCCACTGCTTTATACGTGGCGCCGGTAACCGTTCCTTCAACGGTAAAGCTTCCAGGGGCTGCATATTGCGACGGATCGATGTTATCCCAAGCTACAGGCAGCTGTTGGGTCGAGCTGTCGCTGTATACTGCGCTTACTACGGTCGGCATTACGGGCGCTATCCCCGCTTCGGTCACAATGTTTTCCGGTGCAATGCTTACAATGTGAGGTATCACCTCCGGAATTGCCGGAAAGGCCGGAGCCGAAATCATAAATTTACGGGAATACGGGTCCGTTCCCTTCGATCTTACGGAGAGCTTGGTTGTGTCGGACAAATCAGCCGGTAACGCAAAGCTTGTCGCGTCTGCAGGCAATTCGGCAATGGCCGTTGCCCCGTTATAGACCGTGTAGCCCTCGCTCCGATCGCTTGAATCCCACGTCAGAACCGCAGCCGAACCGGCGGCTCCGATGTTAACATGCTGTGGCGGTGCCGGTGCATTGAAAACTTGAACCTGGGTAAGCCGCGGAGGTCCGGTTAGATCCGTGCCTGCGTTGCCGCCCGAAGCGTTCTCTACCGTCATTTTAATATACCTGGAATGATAGGTCCTGCCGAGATTTATCGCATAGGATGCATCCACCGTATCGTCTCCGCCGTTGAGGTTACCTGTAGCGAAGGTATAGCCTTCTGCAGTTTTGAGCTCCACTTGCTTAAAATTCATGGCATCCCATTCGGCAGGCGATGCAGGATCATTGAATTCATCGGATACATAAACGGTGGCGCCTTTCAATCGGGTGGATTTGGCAAACAACCTGATTTGGCTGAAGTCCATGGGCTGGCCAAGGTCAATGACGAAGCTGCCCTTTCTAGCTCCGTCCGTGCCCAGCCAAGCATAATTTCCAATTTGGTCCAAGCTGGTAACGTTGGTTACGTCCCGGACGATCGGATCTTCAAGGACACCGTTCGTCAGTTTGTTTGCATTGCCGTACCCGTTGGCATTCGCAGATGCAAGCTGGATCGCGTTGGCACCTTCCGTCGAGCCTGAGTTGTACACTTTTTTGTTCAGCGCCAGGTTGGTGGGGGATACGCCTGATGCCAGTTTCGTAATGGTGATGTCGGAAAGCTGAAGCTCCGCGTCGTAAGCGGCGTTGGTCGTACCGTTGGAGCTGCGGTAAATCCCCCACTTTGGACGCAAGTATTGATCGAAGGCGGCCGGATACTCGGTCTCGATGGTAACATTGGAGCTGCCGACCTTGACGCTGCGTTCCGGTCTTCGCCACAAGTCCTTCACACCGTCGCCGGCCCCTTGCTTAGGAAACACCTGGTACACATCGGGACTATCGAAGGTATAAACCTTTCCGGTGACCGTATCCGTAATTTTAATCGTCAGCCAGCCAGAATCGGATATTAAAGCGTTCAGTTCGACCTTAAGCCAGTGACTGTCGATATCCTTCAGCGGGATTCTCATGAGGGTCTTATCGCCGTCATATCGGTTATGGTTGACGACAAGCTCTCGGGTGTCCCTTCCGGTAATCGACATCGCGAGGATATACGCCCCGTTCTCACCGCCACTGTTGCCGCCTGCCAATGTATCGGCCGCTTGGGCATTCGTCGCCTTCAGCTGAAAAATATGCCTGAAGTTCGGTTGGTTCCACTGGCTGCCGTCCGGAATGTTCCACAGCCATTGATAGGAAACGATATCGCCGTCATACGCCGTAAAATCCTGGGTCGAATCCTCGCTTGGGCGAATTTCGATTCGTTGCCTGTCGTTGATGGCCGCGCCTCCGACTACATAACCCTTTTCCCCGTCAAAAACACCTTTGTGAGCGTATTCGCCGTCACGAACTTTATCCTCGAATTCATTATTCAAGCCCCTGCCTTGGGTCATGACTTTGAACACATTTTTCTGCAGGGTGCTGTCCCAAACGCTCTGAATATGATCGTCTGCCAGTGTTGCCTCGGGACGGTCGCCATAATACTCGTGATAAGCATCACGAATTCTCTTGGTTGCGCCTTCGACCGGTTCATCGGTGCCCATCGCGCCGCCCAGTACATGGTAAGGAGAAACTCCTTCAATGGCGTTCATCTTGATCGTTTTACTAGTTGCCCCGAGTCCTCGTGCTGTCACGTCCAAGGCGAAGACCGACGGGGCTCCGCTATTGAACTGAATGGTAAATTCATTCGTGCCCAGCGGCAGCTTGGCAAGCAATGAAGGCTCGAAAGTGAGCGTATTGCCTGTTACTTTATAATCGGTATTCAAAACAAGCTCTTTGTCTTGACCATTCGTTATTGCCATGATCGTCTGCCCGCCGGCGAGACTCACTGTGGTGCTGATCGGCTCGGACTGATCCCATGTACTGTAGACCGATTTGGCCGGAGTAAGGGCCGTTGCATTCGATACCGGATCTTTCCCATAGATGACCAATCCGGATAACCCCATGACCGAAAGATGCTCATCGGTACGTCGGTCGCGCGGACCAACCAATACCGTATTGATCATCACATATCGGGCCGTGAACGGGTACAGGAATGTTTTCGTATCGAAGCCCCACTGTTGTCCGTTGTAGGTCACATATGACCACATGCCTTCCGTTTCCGTTCCTCCGGCCAGCTTCCAGCCGCTGCCTTCCCAGTCGTAGCTGTTTGCCAAATCCGAGGCCGTCGGCGCGCTGGCCCAAGCATAAGGATCATTGGAGTAATAAACTTCGAATCGTGTAGCATTCTTTTGTATATTGGAAATGGCATTCGGAATTTCAAGGTACAATTTATCAACGGTCTTGGCAGCGCCCAAGTCAAGTGTCAGCGCCAAGGAGGATGGTGCATAATTATCCTTATATACATTAGGGCTGGAATTCCGCCAATACCCGGTGCCGCCCGATTTCAGAGCGTCTGTGCCCGGATGCTCCGGGTGCTCCGAGCTTACCTTGAGGTTCACACCCGGTTGTGCTGTAAAGCGGGATGGAGCCAAGAGATTTACCGAACCGGTCGCCGTAGGAAGATCGGCGGCACCCTTGACGGTAACCATACTCGTTTTACTCAAGCTTCCAATACGGGCAGTGATCACGGCCGTCCCTTTGCTTACACCGCTTATTCGTCCGTTGGCATCGACAGTAACTACCGCGGGGTTATCCGATTCCCAGGTTACCGTCTTAAAGGTCGCATCCTGCGGCAGGATTTCAGCCAAAAGATGCGTCTTTTTTCCGAGGGCAAGGCTGTGAACGTTTCTGAGATGGATCGAGCTTACCGCGACTGTATCCTGAGATGCGGATGTAAAGGCAATCGTATACTTCGCAGCCTTGAATGTTCCGTTAGGGTCATAGGCCGTAATCGTTACAGGACTAACCCGATAGTCGTCCGGGTAATCGACTTTCACTTCGATTCCGGCAGGAGCTTCTGCCGTCACGTTAGGCAAGGTTATCGCATTGCCCGACAGGACCTGGGAGTAACCGGTTTGACTTGGCGAGAAGTCTGCCAGGCTCGTTCCGTCCACTCTCAGGTCTTCGAGCTGAGCCGTAGGCCGAGAAGGCTGCCCGATAATAGTAAAGGCATTGCTTTTGATTCCACCGGCGCTGCTATCGAGCGTGAGATCGGCAACAAGCAGCACATACTGGCCGTCTACCGTTTCGTTCAGCATCAAATCGGCCGTTTCGTTGTTGCTCAAATCCGTCGCTTTCCCCGCACCCGGAATTCGGATCCAGGAGGAGCCATGCTCTGTCAATAGCGGATTTCGGGTTGCCGATGAGGTCGCCGATAAGGTGGCGCCTTCCTTCAGCTCTTCATATGCCGCAGCATTGTTGGTATAGTATACCTGATAATTTTTCAGGAACTTGCTGTTGCTCGACCATTCGAGCTGGATTCGGCTGATCTCGATTTTCTTTTCCAACTTAACGGCCGCCCAGTATTGATAACCTTCCGTCCTGGCAAGTGAGCTATGCGCCTGCCAAGCCGTATCCGGCCTGTCGTCGATAAAATGGTTCTTCGTGCCTCCGCTCTGAGAAACGACCTTGATTTCGGCACCGGGAGCTACCGCCCAGTTTTTGATCCCGGAAATGTTAATGTCGACATACGGCTTAATACCTTTAGTGTTGGTGATTACGGTTCCGTCAAATGCTCCATAGACTCTGAAGGTCCCCGTGCCCTCGGGATGATAGCCCTCCGGGCTCCACGTGACATTGACCTTTTCGACCTTACCCGTACTCAGGGTTACATCCAGCTGCGCAGGCAATTCCAGACTGTCGAACGCTGTGCCTGGTGTCGCCGAAACGACCGAAGGCCGTTCCCATGCCACGATATCCTTAGGCTGGCTGTTCGGATTCCAGCCGTCAGGGAATACATAGGTGGATTCATCCCTTTTGATTAGGTAAATATCGGACAAATACATGGTTGCAGCCTGAAACTCATCGGCATAGACCGATTCGTTCACGGTATTGTACATACCACGGTACAGCCCCCATTTGGAACGGTTTTGCTGTCCAGGTAAGGCAGGCAGATCGGCCCGCTCCTTTTTGCCCGTATCCGGATTCAAGACCTCGGGGCGTCTAAAGGTTTCAGCCGTCATGCCGCCGCTCCAAAGCTGCGTATTTGTTGCCACGTCGACAAGCTCGCCATAAACATAGCCTTTGTCCGCGCTTAGAATGGTCACTTCCATATCGAGCCAACGGTCCACGACCTGTTCCAGCGGGATCGTAAACAGCGGCTTGATCCGGTCCGCAGCTTGGCCGTCCGGATTATTTCTGAATTCGAGGTAGCCCTTGCCATCGACGGAAACTATCGTAAGGGTCGTCACCGGCTGCCCGGCCTCATCCCCTTCGATAGCCTTCAACTGGAAAATGTGAAAAAATCGGCGAGGCGCTATAAAGTCGCCGATTTCCTTCTCTGCCGTATCCATCTGATACTTGATCGTTTCCGAAGGGAGCATCAGCTTCCAATGGTGGGTCATGATGTCCCCGCCCCTACTGTTGGCGTCGATATTTGACGAGCTGGTGTTGCTCTTAATCTCGAGCCGCTGACGGTCGCTGTTCACCGCGCCGCGGTCACCGTCGTCCCGGCTCACCCCGCCCGGAGCTTTGAATGGTAAAAACTCATGAAATCGCAAAATGTCCGTGCCGAGCTTATCCAGACCGGCGCTATCTTCGATCCGGTACTTCGCAAGCGCATTCACATCCGTTCTGCCGATCGTCTGCAGGTACATGTTATCCCCTAGCCAGGAGTCGGGGACTGTCTGAGCAGCCGGATAGTCTCCGGAACGGTCGTAGACCGATTCAAACCAGTCCTTCCCGCTGTAAGAGGAGGCTTTGCCGGGGCCTTCAATCGAGCCTGTTGTGCCGCCATAACCGATTTTGGAAGCGCCAAGCACGTCCCATGCGTGTTCGCCCGCTTTAATGTTGAGCGGAGAAAACTTGTCGTTAGGCCCCATATCGTTTGCTATGGAAGCCGGAAGCTCCTTCTCTACCTTAACCGTAATCGTGTATTTCCGGCTGTTGCTGCTGTCATTCTTATCGGTCAGCACCAGATAGTACAAGGATGTTCCATCCGGCGAAAACCGATCTAGCTTGGCATCGCCCTCGTTGATGCCACTGGCGGCGACTGGAATGGGGGTCGTTTCGTCACTTCTGAAAACGACTGGAGTAACGCTGGGATTCGTCTTGACGTTCAGCATCTGGTAAGAAGCGCTGTAGGGCAACGAAATTCCGATGGCTGCGTTAGGAACGTCTACGACTGCGTTTACCGGCTTGTTGACTTTGACCTCAAAAAGCGCTAAACCCTCTCCCGATGCGGCATACGCCTTCTTTGATGAGAACCCAAAAGGGTTCAAAAGCGAAAGTACGATAGCAAATGAAAGAATAGAACTTCCGATTTTTTTCAGAACCTGCTGCGTGAGCATCCTAGAGCCTCCTAACGATAGTGTAAAAAAATGTAAGCGTTTACTTTAATCCGGATACCTCCACTTTAGTCCTGATAATGGAAACATACAATGGAGTTAATTATGGTGATATGTGTTTTTTTCAGTTTGTTGAGAACCATCGCAGTGATCAAACATTCACTCCCGTTTCATCTAACGAGGAGCAGTCCGTCAAGCGAAAAGCTGAACAAACAAAAATGGCCTACCGTAAAGTAGACCATAATAAATTATTTCATTATCGCTTCGCCTTATAAAACTCATGATACAGCTTCATCAGCGCCCTTTTTTCGATCCGCGACACATAGGACCGACTAATACCCAGCTCCTTCGCAATCTCCCGCTGGGTCCGCTCCTCTCCGCCAGTCTCAAGCCCAAAGCGGCCGACAACAACCTCCCGCTCCCGCTCATCCAAGATATCCAGATTCTTATAGATCTTCGACTTCTCAATCTTGAGCTGCACTTTATCCGCGACTTCATCGGCGTCTGAGCCGAGAATATCGATCAATGATATCTCATTTCCCTCCTTGTCCGTACCGATGGGGTCATGAAGCGAGACATCCTTTTTTGTCTTTTTTAGCGACCGCAAGTGCATCAGGATTTCATTCTCGATGCAGCGCGCCGCGAATGTGGCCAGCTTCGTCCCCTTATCCGGCGAGAACGACTCGATGGCTTTGATCAGGCCGATTGTACCTATAGATATCAGATCCTCCAGGTCTTCTCCGGTATTGTCAAATTTTTTGACGATATGAGCTACCAGTCTGAGGTTATGCTCAATTAATAGGTTTCGAGAGTGCTGGTTTCCTTGTGCCATTAATCGAAGATGTTTTTCTTCATCAGCTTCCGCAAGCGGTTGGGGAAACGCATTGTTTTTTACATAGGATACCAACAGCATGATTTCTTTGATGAATAGAGCTATTGCTGAAAAAAATCCAGGCACAAATGCCACCCCCAAAGTTGAGATTACTCAATCATATGTGGGTATTGGCCTATTTGTGCCTGTCTTCATAAAAAAGAAACTTTTTTACGAGCAAGTTCGACAATTTCTCTTAAAATTCCCTAATTCTGCTCCGATGTTACTGTTTTATAAGGTCTGTCGGGTTCATGCCGGTCATTTTCTTGAAGAGAATGCTAAAGTAGGGGATGTTTTTGTAACCGACGCTTTCGGCAACCTCGTAGACCAGCATATTCCGCTCCAGAAGCAGCTCGCGGGCTTTTTCAATCCGGACGCGGGTCAAATAGGTGTTGAAGGTTTCACCGGTCATATTCTTGAAAATGATGGACAGATGGTTCCGGGAAATATACACTTTATCCGACAGATCAGCCAGCGTCAATTCCTCCGCATAATGCTCGTGAATGTAGTTCGTTATAAAATCGACCACTTGGCGGTGCTTGCTGCTGCCCTTCCACTGCCTGCTGCCGCAGATCATGGAGATTTTCTCCGAGAGCCAGTTCTGCAGCTGATCCGGCTGGGTCAAGCCCTTGATCTCCTTGGCAATCTGATCGTTCGTGCAGAGATCGTCCAGCACATGTCCAGCTTCATAAAGACAATACGAGATAATGCCCCATAATTCGCTGCCCAGCATCTGAACATAATAAGGCGTAATCCCCGCCTGATCCTCCAGCTCGCCGATATAATCGGCAACCAGCTGCTGCGCCTTCGTTTCCTGGACGGCCTTCATGGCGTTGGCCAGCTCGTAGGAGAATTTTACCGGAAACAGGGCGACCTGCTCCTGCTCCTTCGTCACTTCCCCTCGGTAAACAAACAACTCCAAGGCGGGGGACACGCGCAGCTGTCTCATATCGATGGCACGGAATGCTTCCTCCGTCGAATCCGGAATTTGGTTCCAGGCAGGCTTGATGCTGCCGATCCCTACGCGGCTATTCAGCTTCAGATAACTTACAAGGCTTTCCATAATCCGAATACCCAAGTCTTCAATGGCCTTCTGCGCCTGTTCCTTGTTGTCTGCTTCGGGATGGATAATCAAGACGGCCCGGGTGCTGTGAAGCTCCGTATACTCCACGAAAGGAAATACTTTGCGGGTCAGCTCATATACGATATTGCCCACAGCGAAGCGGAACAGGTTCCAGTCGGACACGGAATATTGACGGGCCCGCTCATCGCGAACCAGCTCGATCCCGATCACCGCATGGTTAGTATCGGACCAAAAACGGTACGGCTGAGGCAGAAGCTCTCCGTTTCGGTAAGAGCTGTCCAATGTGCCTACGGCAGCTGAACGCACCCATTCCTTCTCAATAAACGGCTCGTACAGCATCAGCTTTTGCTCCAGCTCGCCCTGCTTCATCCGTCTTTCTTCCTCATCGATCAGTTCCTGGATAACCTTGTGCAGAATCACCTTCAACGTCGGCACGCTGATCGGCTTGGACACATAATCGCTGACGTTATGCCTCAGAGCCTGTCTGGCATGCTCAAAGTCGGAGTAGCCGCTCAAAATGATAATTTTGCCGTCGAATCCTTCTTTTCTCAACTGCTCAATCATATCCAAGCCGTTCATAAGCGGCATATAAATGTCGGTAATCACGATATCCGGCTGCGTACTCCGGATCAACTGCAGCCCGTCGGCGCCGTTCAAGGCTTCCCCGGCCCACTCCGCTTGCAGGTCATCCCAGGGGATGGCGCGCTTCATACCTTGAAGCACCTGACGTTCGTCGTCGATTATAGCGATCTTCCACACATTTTTACCTCCTTAGCTGGGAACAACGATCCGCATTCCTGAGTGATACGCCCAAGACGTATGGCCCGGAACATATGAATCCCGGGCTTCTACCATCTTCATAATACCTGCCTATCGGCAACGTTTAAATACGAAGGATGCACCATTTATTATAAAATATCACGATATCGTCCAATTTCCATCTCTCAGGGCTCGTTCACCGGAGGTTCCGTCAACAACGGAAGGGTGATTTCGACCCGGGTTCCCCCTTCTTCCCGCTCAGACAGCTCCACTCCATAAATATCGCGGAAATAGCCAGCAATTCTTTCTTTAACATTGCGGATGCCGTAACCTCCCGTATGGCGCTTCTTCTTATTCTCCGCCCCCTGCTGAAGACCGATGCCGTCATCGTCGATGATGATCTGAAGCAGGTTCTCCATCCGGTTCATCCGGATATGGACATTGCCGGTCAGCCTTGCGTTAAACCCGTGTACGATGGAATTTTCCACGAAGGGCTGCAAGGTCAGCTTGGGGATATACAGTTCCCGCATATCGGCCGGCACATCGATGGAATAAGTAAGCCCGCTCCCCCAGCGGAGCTGCTGGATTTCCAGGTAGCATTCGATATGCTCCAATTCCTTTTCGATCGTAATGAAGCTGTCGCCGTTGGATAGGCCGATCCGAAACATGCGTCCCATCAGCTCCAGAATCCGGCTAAGCTCGTCATGTCCCGCCTCAATGGCCATCCAGTTCAGCTGGTCCAGCATGTTGTACAGAAAGTGCGGGTTGATGTTGGCCTGGAGCGCTTCGATCTCGGCTTTGCGCTGCTGCTCATAACGCCGCTGGAGTGACAGGTATAATTCTTCGATTCGCTCGTTCTGCTTGCGGTAGCCGGCAAATAAATAGCCAAACTCGTTCTCGTAATCGCCAGGCAACTCCACGTTTTTGCCTCCGATGGAATAGGAGCTCATGGCCGAGACCAGCTTATGGATGGGCTTCGTAAATTGTCTGCTTAGATATAGGGTAAGCATCAGCATCAGCAGGACGGCGGCGGCGCCGATGAGTCCGATCACCTCTGCCAGATGAAAGCTGCTGGCTGTAATCTGATCCCATGATGTCAATTCCACCAAGGTCCAGTTGGAATTGGCTAGCCTCGAATACACCAAAAGGGAATCTCCCATTTGAGAATTTCCGCGGATGTGGGCATAGCCGGATTGCTCGGTTGTTCGATTCACCCATTGGCTCAGTTCCAGCTGCTCCAGCGTTTCGCCGATTTTTAGGAATTCCTGACCGTTGCTGTCTGACATGATCCGATTGGAGTCGGTTGAACGACCCGATAACAAGGTCCGGATTTCCTTGGCTTTCACATGAATGACTAGAACGCCGAGCAAAGTATCGTTAAATAAAATTTTTCGCCCAAAGCTGAGAACCGGAACATTCCCCTGAAAGCTCGGGATTTCATGCTCTGCGGTCCAGGCATAATCATTTTTGGCCAAATACTGGTCCCATCCTTGCGCAGGCAGGTCCTTCAAATCCCAGAATTGAATGTAGCTGTTCTCCTCTTTGCGGAAAGGACGCTCCATATACAAATCTATCCCTTGAATGAGCGGAATGGAATAAGTCAGATTAGCCATCGTATTTTGGACATTATCGGCTTGGCGGTGCCGGTCAAATTCATCCAAAATGTTGCGAAGAAGTCTAATTAATTCGTTGTCCCGGGTGGTGGACAAGGAAATTTGCTCAATCATCGTAAGCCGCGTCGAAATTTCATTATTCAATTCATCCAGCAGCTGCTGCTGATAATGAGAGGTGGTCTTTACCAGAGCATTGGAGGAAATATGGTAGCTCGTCCAAACAATACAGGCGAGAACCGCCACGATGAGAACGAAAAAGCTGCGAAAAAATAAGCTCTCAATTCGAAACTTCTTGAACGGGTTCGTCATCTTGGGCGTCTCCCTAACCTTGGATTCATGTGAAAGAAACGGTAAGCGCGAAGGAGATTCGTCGCGTTACCGTTTGCCATGTCCATATTCAAGTTCATCTTAACCTTTAATGCCAGTCGTTGCAATGCCATCCACGATATAGCGCTGCAGGAACATAAATACCAAGGTGGCTGGGAATACGGAAACCAGGGACATGGCCAGCAATTGACCCCATTCCTGAGCGGATTGAGCGTCGTTGATCATCCGCAGCGCCAAGCCTACGGTGTACTTGTCAACCGAGTTCAGGTACAGCAGATGACCGAGGAAGTCGTCCCAGTTCCATAGGAAGCAGAAGATCATGATCGTGATGATAGCAGGCTTGGTCAGCGGCAGTACTACCCGCCAGAATATTCCGAACCAGGAACAGCCGTCGATCTTGGCGGACTCGTCCAGGTCCTTCGGGATCCCCCGGATAAATTGAATCAGCAGGAAGACGAAGAAGGTACCGCCCGCGCCGCTGGCTACCAAGTGAGGAACCACGAACGGAAGATAAGTGTTCACCCAACCCAGCTGGTGGAACATGGCGTACTGCGGAATAATCAGCACTTGACCAGGCATCATCAAGGTCATCATGAGAATGGAGAACCAAAATTTCTTTAACGGGAAATCCAGACGGGCAAAGCCGAACGCAACCAAGGTGGTAGAAATCAGCGTTGCGATCAGAACCATCGCTTCAAGACCCAAGGTGTTCAAGTAAAAGTCGGTGAAGGTGCGTCCGGGAATAGCATTCCAGCCGTCCGTGTAGTTGCTCCATTTCGGTTCGGAAGGGAAAATTCCAGGCGATCCAAGCTCTTCATTCGATTTAAGCGAGGCGCCCACCCACCAGATTAAGGGATAGATCATCATCACACTGAACACGAACATGAAGATTTGGCGGGCGAAAGAGCTCCATTTTACGGTCATTTCCTTTTCTTACCTCCTGTCTCCGTTTCGTAGAAGACCCAATACTTCGAGGTGCCGGCAATAATGACCGCTACTATGACGATCATGATCAGCATGACCCAGGCCAGAGCGGAAGCATAGCCCAATTCATACCGGCTGAAGGCTCGCTCATACAGATACAAGGCGTACACATAGGTGGAATTCATCGGACCGCCGTTGGTAATAACGAAAGCGGAGGTAAACATTTGGAACGAGTTGATGACACCCATGATCAAGTTAAAGTAAATAATCGGTGAAAGCATCGGCAGCGTAACCTTGAAGAACTGGACTCGCTTATTCGCGCCGTCTACCGAAGATGCTTCATAAAGATCGTTTGGAATCTGCTTTAAGCCCGCAAGGAATATAACCATGGCCGAACCGAACTGCCAGACCGTCAAGAGAATAAGCGTCCCTAGCGCCGTATCCGGACTCGTGATCCAGCCCTTACCCGCGATACCGAACATGGAAAGAATCTCGTTGAAGATTCCGTCAACCCCGAATATATTCCGCCACAGAATCGATACGGCAATACTTCCGCCAATAAGGGAAGGGAAATAAATCGCTGTCCGGTAAAAGGAAATCCCTTTCATAGCCTTATTCAGCACAACGGCTACCAGCAAGGCTGCGATCAGCTTTAACGGCACGGAGGCCAGCACATATTGAAAGGTTACGCTGACGGATTCGGTAAATCTCGTATCATCCGTAAAAATGCGGGTATAGTTTTTAAGACCAACCCATTTGATCGGCTCCAGCAACGTATAATTGGTAAGCGAATAATACAGGGACAAGAACATGGGATATGCCGTCAGTCCGAAGAATCCAATTAACCATGGGGCAATGAACATATAGCCTGCGATCGGGGCATCCCAACGGCTGAGAAACCTGCGCTTCTTTTTCCGTTCTGCGACGTTTGCAGCAGCGGCTGTAGAATGGTCCAAGTATGATCACCTCTGCACTTTCCTTATAGTCTGTATGATATAGCTCTATTATATAAGTCGCGCCCCCCGGTCTATAGTAGGGAAATCATCGAATTATTATAAAATATAACGAAAAACGGAGAAGCCGGCTGAGCCGCTTCCCCGTTGGGTTTGGACATGAATTAGGCGTAGATCAAACGTCCGGCCTGGTCGGCAATCCCGCTTTTTCTGTAGAAATACGTATTGATCCGGTCCCGCCATACTTTAGCATGCTCCGCTTGCCCCGCGATACGCTCGGCGACTTGCTTATGCAGCCCCTCGTCTATGGATCCCTCTAGACTGTCCCATAGGCTAATGAGCTGCTCGGCCTTCTCCGCCCCTTCGAAATGAGTGTCGTAAATATGCTGGATAACGGTTTTGCCCGATTGAAGGACGTGGGTATAGGGAACATGATGGAAGAACAGCAGCAGCTCATCCGGGCAATCCGCGAGGGATTCATACCGTTCGAAATTCGGAGCGTTGTACTGGGACGTATATCCGGTACCTGTGGCCAGCGTTCGGTCAACTCCGATTCCTTGCCAATCGGCATAATGATAAGTTCCCCACTTGGAGTACTCGTACCCGTCCACATCAGGGCCATAATGAGAATGGGGAGTAACCATGAAGCCGACGCCGAGCGGCGCCGTGTACGATTCGTAAATGGCAGGCGATTCCAATAGAATGCTCTTGATGGCCGCAACAACGTTCTCCTTATCGCCGAAGGTAAGCCTGATCCATTCATCGGCAATCGTCTCGGAAGTCAAGTCCGGATTCCAGGTCAGTCTGCCATAGCCGTATAAGTTCGCCTGTGCCAACACATGGCCTGTCCAGTTGCTGTTATCGCCGATATTGGAAACAGCGGCAATGCCTGCAAGCCGGTTGCCATGAAGGGAACCGCTGGCAATGCGCTTGACGGAGGAGCCTTCGCCTCTGGCGTAAGTATCAAAGTCCAGGATTTCCTTCCATTGCGGAATTAAATAAAACACATGGCGCTGCTGTCCCGTATATTCCTGGGCAATTTGGAATTCGAGCACCTGGTTGGTGGACGGCATGGCTCCAAGCAGCGGCGAAACCGGCTCCCGGACCTGAAAATCCATGGGTCCGTTTTTGATCTGCAAAATGACGTTATCCATAAAACGCCCGTCCAAAGGCTTGAAGTGATCATAAGCGGCCCGGGCACGGTCCGTCTTTCTGTCGCGCCAGTCTTGCTGGCAATTATAAACAAAGCAGCGCCAAATTACGATGCCGCCATATGGCTTCAGCGCTTCTGCCAGCATGTTGGAGCCGTCAGCATGATCCCGGCCGTAAGTAAACGGCCCCGGACGGTTTTCCGAATCCGCCTTGACCAGGTAGCCGCCGAAATCAGGGATATGCGCATAAACGCCGGCGGTTTGTTCCTTCCACCATTGGCGGACTCCCGGGTCAAGGGGATCCGCCGTCTCCAGACCCCCGATTTCGATCGGGCTGGCATAGTTGACGGATAGGAACAGCTTGATCGCATACCGGCGGAAAATAGCAGCGAGCTTGGCCACCTCCGGCAAAAATTCCGTAATCAGCTTGCTTTCCACTTTGTGAACATTCACATTGTTGATAACAATGGCATTCAGCCCTGCGGAAGCAAGCATTCTGGCATAGTCCCGGATACGGTCCAAATCTTCGGTAATCCGGTTGTCCTTGAAAAAGATGGATTCACCGGCATAGCCCCGCTCCACGCTGCCGTCCATATTATCCCATTGGTTGATCATCCGCAGCATATTGTACGGATTCTCGACAAGCTCCAATTCATCGACGGACATGCCTATCCCAAGCAGACGAAGCAGATGGAAGGCTCCGTACAACACGCCTTGGGGGGAAACGGCGCCGATTGCCAAACAGCCTTTTTCTTTATCGGCTTTGATGACATAGCCTTCCGGCCCGACCTGTGCGATGATCTCCGCTCCGAATACACGGTCTATAAGTGGATGGTTGCCGAAGGTTCCAAGGGCAATAGCATGCTCCCCATGGTCCGTTATTTCCGGCTGAATGCCAAGGATCCCCTCCAGGCCCCGGGTCAATTCAGATACGGCGGTTTGGATAACCTCATCCTTTTCCGTTACGACAATCCGGTTAAAAATGGCATAGGAGTTGCCGTGTTCTCCCGAAGCCAACCGGCGGTAGCCCAGCCACGCTTCATAGCCGCTGCCGGTTTGAAAGGTAGATAATGTGCCCATGTAAAGTAAATCCTCCCTTGTCGTCTTATGAGTTACGTACGGTACCCAAAATTAAAAGACACTCCGGAACAAGGGATTGTTCCAGAGCATCTGGTATGGATTACTTCTCGTATGACTTCGAAGCAGACTTCAATTGATCAAAGGCCTGCTGAGGGGTGATTTTGCCAAAGGTGAGCTGATCGCCAACCAGAGCCCAATCCTTGTCCACGAAGTTGGTCCAGCCGCTTGTAGAATCCCAAGTTTGGCCGTCCTTCTCCGTAGCGCGGAGCAGCTCCAAACCGATCTTGTCCGCATCGCTGAAGCTGGCTTGAAGGAGGCTGGAAATGTCCTTGTTAGCCGGCAATCCGCGTACGGTTCCCAAAATCTTAGCGGCCTCAGGATCATTGACGAACCAGTTTACGAACTTCTTGGCTTCTTCCTGCTTCTTGGAGCCTGCAGTCACAGCCAGGTACATGGAAGGCTTAAGCCAGCCGCCCGGATCGGAGGAACGGGGCATCGTCACCAGGGCATAAGCGCCTTTTTTCAGGCTATCATAGGTGCCATATCCATTGGAGAAGGCATAGCGCACCAGAATTTTACCGGAAACCATCAGGTCCAGCTTCGGATCATTTTCTTTGTCAGACGCGTTCACGTCAGCCGGTGGAACAAGACCTTCCTTGCGCAGCTCTTCGAATTTTTTGGTCCACTCCAGGTAAGTAGCCTGATCCACATTAAATTTGCCGTCCGTGGAGACTACCGGGCCTTTCCCCTTTGCATATTGATAAGCGGAGTATACAAAGTAATTGCCGCCGTAATCCTTGGTGAAATAAGTTCCGCTAGGCAGCTTCGCCTTGGATTCCTTGGCTAGCGCAAAGAAATCGTCCCAGCTCCAGCCATTGGCAGGATTGTTGATGCCCACCTTATCCATCGCCGCTTTGTCGTAGATCATACCGAAGGCAACAGAACCAAGGGGAATTCCGTATTGCTTGCCGCCGGATTGTCCGCCTGCCATCAGCTTGGTATCGAACTTGCTTACATCCACAGCCGGAGTCAATTCAGCCAATTGTTTGCGGGCAGCCCAGTCAGGAGTCCAGCCCGGATCAAGCTGCACAATATCGGGCGCGTTGTTGGCAGCCGCTTGCGTGGACAATTTGTCCAGGTAACCGTCCATACCGGAGTATTCAGGCTCGAACGTTACGTTCGGGTTGTTCTTGGTGTACAATTCAAGTGCTTTCAGTGTTGCGTCATGACGATTCTGCGCCCCCCACCACATAATGCGCAGCTTAACCGGTTCCGTGGATGCCCCTGCCGACGGCGCTGCTGATGGCGATGCCGGAGTGCTTGCGGGTTCTTTGCCGCCTCCGCCGCCACAAGCGGCCAGCGACCCTACCAATGCCGTTGTTGTAGCTAAAACGGTCAGAGAACGCTTCCATTTAATCAATGTTACCCCTCCTGTATGTCGTATATATTTGTTTTGCCTGTTCCTATAGTAACAACTAGGAAATCAGATTTATATATGAAGGATGCACGATTTGTTATAAAATAGACCGAAAATTGGTCACGCCGACAGTTTCTTCTTCTTCACCGACTGCCGGCGAGGCTTGAGAGGATATTCCGGTGCATCCTTCGGGCCGGGGCTACTGCAGCCCCAAGAAATTCATGATAAGCTGAGAGGCCTCCGCTCGTGTTCCGACTCCGTGAGGTACGAATAGATTAGCCTCCCGACCCTCGATCAGACGCAGAGCTCTGGCATTCTTGACATAGGCTAGGGCCCATGGCGATACGGCATCCTCGTCATCAAATGCGGCTCCCGAGGGCAGGATAGCTTCTTTATGCTGCATATGGTATGCGCGTACGAGCATGGCGACCATTTCTTCTCGCGAAATCGAGGCCTCGGGCGCGAAGGTCGTTTCGCTTTTTCCCTGAACAATTCCCGCCTTCACGGCCATGGCGACCTCAGGGTAGAACCAGTCCGCCGCCGAGACATCCGTGAAGTCGACGTTTCCTTTGGCGGTTAGATGAAGGGTTCTCGCCAGCAAGGCGGTGAATTCAGCCCGAGTGACCATCCGTTCCGGCTCAAAATCCGTGTCGCTTGTGCCCGATACAATATGCTTGGCAGCAAGCTCCGTGATGACTGGCTTCGCCCAATGATTATGGGGAACATCCGCGAACGTTTTGGTATATTCCAAGGCGGCATACTTGCTAAAGTGATAGATCTCGGCTGAAAGTTCCCCATTTACGTAGGTTCCCCCGATATACTCAAGCTTTCCGTCATCCGCTATGTAATACATGGAGACCAGCTTGGCGTTTAAAGAAGGATCACTCTTCAATCGCAACGTGATTGGCTTTGTGAAAGCGGTCAAGGAAGCGGCCTGATGCTCACCCGTGATCAATTGCAAACTGAATTCGTAGATGTGGCCGGACAGCTTTATCCCAGCCTGATGCAACTGCCGTGCCCGGTCGATCAGCGTGTCGGCGTCACGGAGAGGCAGCGGCTTCATAGTAAAGGAGAGTATACTGTTACTCAGCTGTTCCTCGGACACTGTTCCTCTCAGTTGCAGCAGTACCTCAGGAGGAATCTCCACGCTAAGACCCTCCTTCTTGATTTCTAGGCGGGTTTTGGGGTCCGAACCAATCTGACTCATCGCGATTTTCACCCCATTCGCAGCAGGCGGAAGCTCTACGGTTTTTTTGCCCTGACCATTATCGGTAATTTTTAGAGGATCAGGGGTCGGGCTGGCAGGGCTGACAGGGCCGCTCGAACTGTCGCTGCTGCCACCGCTTCCGCCGCTACTGCCACTCCCAATGCTGACGCTTGCCCGAGCGCCCCCGGCTGCTTCCGAAGACTGCAAGCGAGAATCCACCAATATGATTTTGTCAAGCTCAATGTCGGCTGTTCCAGCGGCAATGCTTGTAAAGCTAAGGGTAAAAAGGCTACGATCCCCGCTCACTCCCGGTTGGTCGCCTAAGCTTGTATGCGCGAGCTGGAGCTTATTGCCCTCAAGGATGGGGTCGACTGTAAATCCGCCTGACACATCGCTTACGGCACTGTTGAAGCGCAGCTTCGTCGAATCATAAGTAAGGGTTATCTCCTTGGCATATAAGTCGTTCAGTTGCAATCCTTTGACGCTAACCTTCAGTTCGTTGCCAACCGCAGTCGAGCCCTCGCTCGTTGTCAAAATAAATTGGGGTGAGCCTTCTGCATGTGCAAGAGACAGGGAACTCATACTTATGGTGAAAAAGCACATGATCGCAAGAACCCTTCCCAACAAGCCTTGTCTTCTAGGCATAGCTTCTCCGTCCTCTCCGCCAAAATACCGGAAGGAAGGTAAGGGCTACCTTCCTTTCGGAAATGACTGTTTATTTCTTCAAGATAAGTCTTGCGATAGACGCAAGGTCGGTGATATCAATCCGGCTGTTGCCATTGGTATCGTAACGCTTATAGAGGCTCCAGTCCGGTGAAGCGGATGTTTGATTGTAGTACTTAGCCAGGACGCCCAAGTCGCCGATTGTAGCTTCAGTGTTAAAGGAACTGTTGAAGGCTTGCAGTTCACTGTTAAGCTTCAAGACGGCCTGATCCACCTGCGCTTGAGTAGCGGCGTTATCCGAGGCCGTCGCTTGTGCAGCGCTGACCGCGGCCTGCAAGACGGCCTTGGAGCCGGCAGGATATTGTCCCCATAGCGAGCCTTCCGTTGCATCGACCAGGGCCGCGACTGCTGTTTCAATCGCGCCATTCAAAGCGGTCCAATCGATTGCTATCGCGCTTATGACAACGTTATGCGCGGAACCGCCGCTTACGATCGTGACAGCCCCCTTATCGTCGGATACCTTCACATCCGTCAGGTACACGGAGCTAGTGACCGTGCCGGACGAAGGAAGTGCCGTAAACCGAAGCTGAAGAAGGTCCCCGCTGCCGCTCACCGCATTCTCCGCCCCTTGAGAGTAAGCCAGAACTCGCACTTGGCCAGGCGCCACTTCATGCTTATCAACTATGGCGAATCCGGCCTTCAGGGATTGAATGTCCTGAAGCTCGAGCTGGGAGGCATTATAGTTCACGGTCATATCCTGGGCATATACGCTTTGGGTTACGTTTACCAAGCCGTAGTTCAAACTAAACGACTGGCCAATAGTCACACTGCCTGGGCCGGTTAATGTCGCCGAAAATTCGTTTGAAGGCAGGGTGGTAATCGATTTCACGGGTCCGTTCGTACTCCAATTCCCCGCTGCATCTCCGGCTTCAACCCTGAAGGTATAGGAAGTATGCGGCGATAATCCAGTCATAACATGACTAGTTACCGTTCCAGCTACCGTAATCGGTGTACCATCTGCTCCCGTGTAGATCCGGTAACCCGTTACCCCGCTTGCATCCTGAGCCGCCGGCCACGTTAAGGTGAGTCCCGTGCTTGTCACATTGGATTCCTGAAGCGCGCTTCCTGGCGCCCATGTCGGCGGAGCTGTGTCTTCCCCAGCTTCCCCTAATGTCTTCACTAAAGTTACATTAGAGAATTTCACGGTCAAGTCAGTTGTGGCACTAAAGTTTGTTCCATACAATTGCACCTTTGCATCCTCGAAGAATGCGGGAGTAAACGTCGTCGAACTGCCCATAGCCAGCCAGCTTATACCGCCATTCGTCGAGAAATACCCTTGAACGATATTTCCATTCTTCTCAATGCGCAGATCATAGTTTGTACCCGTCAAATTGGTTTGATTGGTATTGCCGGAGTATGGGGTGCTGCCGGTTTTACCCGAATAATTCACCTTAATATTAGGCGCCACTTTTCTCGCATTGATTCTATAGAACTCGCCGGTTGAAGCTCGATGGATAGCAAGACCTGCTTGCGAAAGCTCAGCGATCGTAGCATCATTCAGTGGTTTATTCACGGTAAGTCTCGCGGTAAGCGTCCAGTTGCCTTTCGCTGAACCCGGGAATTGCAGCACATTGCGGCTATTGGGATAGTCGGCATCCCCCTTAGCGGTAGCAATCGTTACGTCCCCGGCTGCACCATAGGTTACAGCAGTATCAGGCTCTACCGGGTTTACGATCTGCCAGCCCGCCGGAAGACCGTTCGCAAAATTGATGACTTCATGCGTACTAAATGCGATTGTATACGTCTTCACCTGTTGCCCTTTAATAAACCGTACAGTAGCCGTCCCTTGAGCGCTGGCAGCTTGCGTAATACTTACTTGTTCAGTTTTATCACTCGTAGATGCCGTGACTACGGGGATGGCGCTTCCCGTTACGGTATACGAATATTCCGTCTTGCTGACATCAAAATTTGACGGTTGCTTGCCATCCACGAAGATATTATAGGAGGGTACGGCTTCAGGCGTTAGCGAAAGCTGATCGGCGTAGAGGATGTTGGAATCCTTCGCATATAGCGCCAAAACCACCTTGGCCGTGCCAGCGGGCTCCTGATAGGTGAACGGCTGGTTCGGAGTCTCATGCCAGTCTGCCACCTTGACGTATACAGGCTGGAAGGAGGATAAGGTCATCGGTCCGCCTTCCAGAATGCGGCCGATGAATTGACCGCTTGCGTTCCAATAAGCAGGATCTCCCCCCTCGCGAGCGGCGTAAGGTTCAGGCATGTCACGACCGTTGATCGGGGTCATGCCCAGCTGATTGCCGTTGCTGTCGTAATATACCAGTGCGACTTCCACGTCACCCGGGTTTTCGGCAGCCACGTCGTAGCTCTCCGGACGACTCTTCATGGCAAGGAAGTATCCCTTGAAGTTGTACTTCTCCCCCTGGGTCAGCTTCCCGGTGACATCCTGCCACATGCCGTCATACTGGTCCGCGGCCTCGATGCGGCCGGATAGTTTGGCAGAACCGGCAACCTTCGATGTGGAGTTGTTTTTCAAGTAACGAGAAAGACCCGAGTAGCTCTGGATGGTATCTGCTGTTAAAACCGGTCCTGTGACGGACGGTTCAAACGTTCCCTGCTTGTAACGACCTGTGGACCAATTATTGGTATTGGAAGCCGTAGTCGTGTCAAAGTCGCCATTGAGCAATAGATTGCCCGGTATGGATACGGTCGAGTTGTTGGCAGCGGTACTCCAGTCGGAATCGTTAGCCCCGAACAAGAAGCGGTCCACGGTGATCGCATCACCGGGTTCGTTCGTTGCAGCTACGATATAAAGATCCTTGTGGCCATATGCGCTAAGGTCGCCCGTTTCTACCCTACTCTGATAGTTGCCGTAATTCAGATTGGCCGGTACGGAGATTCCAGCTACACGCGTACCCTTGGATATAAGTTCGGCCATGCTGTTTACGGCAGTGCCCACAGGAAGGACGTAGGCATGCAGCTCGCCGCCCTTTGCCGACTTCGTCAGCGCGGTCAGGTATAACAGATGTCTGCGGACAACGCCGCCATTAGCGGAGCCATCGGCAAAGTTAATGTTTTTATAAGCAAGGTATCCGCCGTCGGCAAGTGTGACAGCCTCGTTGGCACGACCGGCACGTCCAGCAGCGTCGCCTGGCACACTGTTGTCATTGCCTTCCGCCTCCAGGGAGGAGAAGATGTCTCGCTCGCCGTCAAGACCGTTAAAAGTTGCAAAAGTGCCCTGGGACGGTACGACGGTGACGGTGCTGGCCGATGGGATGTCTATAACGAACTTGCCGTTACTTACAGGAATTGTGCCCACCTTCTTCTGGTTCTCGCTGCCTGAGGTACGGAACACGGTTACGCTCGCAGTACCGGCAGGGAAATCCTTCAGCGTGAATTCCAGAGGCTGGATGCTGTCATCGTTTCTGGCATTGGTGATGGTGATGGAGAAATCATTCGTGTTCGGGTTCTTGAAAGCGACGACATTAAGATCCTGCGCGGGTACACGTGTTACATCGAAGCGCACGTCGCCCGGATTCATAAAGCGGGAGAAATGGCCATAGCCGTAAAAGCGCTTGAATATCCGGTATTCGCCGGTCAGCGTACTGATGCGTCCGGGCTCCTGCTGGGAGTTGGTCGTTACGAAGCGAATCAGGTCGGAACCGTCTACGCCGTTGCTGTCCCACATGCTCCACCAGACGAAGCCGTTAAAGCCCGGATTGCTGGTGAACATATTGGTCAGCAGGTTGGACCAGCGCACGGAATCATTGATATTCTGGTTGCCGTACCGGTTGGTATAAGCACCGGCTGATCCGTCGGCGGTATCCTGATTCATGAACTCTGCCTGCCAGAGCTTATACTTGGTCAAATATTCCGGATATTTGGAGCCATCCTTCGTGTAATCCAAAGGAGCCTGGGAAAAGTCGCCCGTATGGTACAGCTTATTTTCATCCGTTCCGATGCCGACCGTACCATACAAGTGGGTAGTGAACACGTCGAGGTACGGGTTTTTATCCAAGGCATTATCCGGGTCCGTTTGCGAGAAAACCTCGCCGCCTCGGCTTAGAGAAGCACTGAGATTGGTGCCGTCTACGGCAGCAAGCTGAGGGATAAAGTCAATGATCTTTCCGTCCGGATTCTGGATGTCGTAGAGCGCTCCGCCCGGCTGCATGGATTTTTTCAAAGTAGGACCGATATAGCCATTAATAAGCTCGGTGACATATGCAGCGGTTCCGCCTGCAAGGTCTACCTCATTAAAGGGGTTGATATGGGTAATGGGAATGCCCCACTGCTCCCACATGCCCCGGATATAATTGACCAGATAATCCGCATAAGCCTGATAGTATATCTTGACTTGTTTACCGTCGATTGTGGCTATGTCGCCGCGTATAATCTTGTTTGGCGTATTGGTCGACGAATTGCTCATCCAGTAAGGCACTGTCCACGTGCAGGCGTAGAATTGCTTAACGCCATACTGCATCGCCTGGCGCATCGTCCATACCTGGTCAAAGTCGAACAGCTCTTTACGAGTACGCGGACCATTTTTGATCACGACAGGATCGCTGCCGATTGCGCTGAGGAGGTTGGTAGGGCCGCCGACATCATTGGCAATCGGTTGGTTCCAAGACGGGTAATCCCATACGAAGCCCTCCACGGGCACCAGCGTACCTGGAGCATGCTCGGGCTCGACGGGCCAGATACTATCGGTATTGCCGTCGTAGTAACGGTTCTCCGCTTCGATCTTATATCCGTACTGGCCGGCCGATCCTCTCATGGGAATAGGATTCCCCTGGATGTCGAAGCCGGGCTTGGCGACGTCCGCAAGCAAGCCCGTAACCGGGTTGAAGCCCGGACTCGCCGCTGTGGCGCCAGAGGTGGTGAGACCGCCGTTATCGCCGATGATCACACGCACGATATCGTGGCCGGTACCGTCCTTCTCACTGAAGGTCAGATTAAGCAGATGTCTTACCTTGTCCTGATGACCCGCAGAAGCAAGCTGCATCATATGTATGGAATCGGTGTATGCATAGGCGGCGCCTACACCATCCATCGTCTGATAGGTCGTGTACCAGTTGGCTGTTGCTGAAGCGACTTGATCTGCAGCCCGAACGGGAGTGGAAGTCATCACCGGGGTTATCATGGAGAGCAACAGCGCGCTGGCCATCTTGATCCCAAGTGTCTTTCGCCAGATCATTCTACTCATTCTTCGTGTTCCTCCTTAGCCTTCATTTAACTTTTTTCATGCATGGAGCAGATTTCCTTACGAAATTCATTTCAATTTGAATACGCTTTCATTAAGCGAGGAAGTTCTGACTTGATTCTAGATGCCCTCGGATAGCGGAAAGCAGCTGTTACAGTCAAAGCGATCAGAGAGCGCTTTCAACCAGCATGTTTTCACCCCTCCTGCATATTCTATTCATTTATCTTGCCTGTTCCTATAGTAGCAACTTGGGAATAAGACTTATATATGAAGGATGCACGATTTGTTATAATATAGACCGAATATGCATGCGTCAGAAGCATGCTTCGGCAAGCGATGAGCTTCGCCCGGTTGCGCATAACCCTATATCAGAACGGATCGCCAATCAGCCCCCCGACTAGTCGGGGGGCTGATTGGTCGTTCTATGGGATACTCCGTCTTTAGCTTGAACATTGGGATAACCTAACCCTACCTAAACATTTCTTTATTGCTCGAGAATCAACTTCACCTCAATGGATTTCAACCAATCAGAAACACGTTTGCGATTCCGCTCTTCTACAAACTGGTAATATCGCTCTAACTGCTCGCCATCGGAAGATAATGCATCCTTGAATCTTCGGAATATTCGCTTACCGCCGCTTAATATGTGCATCAGACGGGACTGCAGCTTCGCATCTTCAATCGTTACTGCAAAATCCATCATATCCTCGTACCCTTCATTCGACTCCCGCCCAGGGATCCGAAAGTATACGTCATTGAAGCCTTCCTCAATAATTTCGCTTAACTCCTCGTCCTCATCATCCCTATCAAACGTTCTCAATATGACAACTTCGCCGGTTTCAATATTCAGGAAGGACTCTATTCCTTCTACGTACATATCGTAGGCATCCACGATCTCCTGAAGCTGCTGCTTGGACAATTTCAATTCTTTCATAGGCTCTCCTCCAGCTGCTATCACTTTTATCGACTCGGCACGTAGTTCAGTCTCATATTCCTCCGACGTGAACCCATAGGGGAAGCCGCCATCCGTATGTCCAGCGATAGAGTAGAAATTCTCGTCTTGTTCCAACAGCTCCGCTGACTCCGATTTATGATCGGTCCGCTTCTTTTTCTTCCTGCCGCGCATAAAGCCCCTCACCTATATCCAACGTATTTGAGCATACAGTTCAGCCAAATTGCATGAAAACCTTGGCCGATCCCTTCTGTTTTCGGAACAACGGCTTCTCTCCGTGCATTGAGCCAGTTATTAATGACGATCGTCAGTTTCCATTAGTATTCCGAGCAAATAAAAAAACCACTGTATCCCGGACGGAATTACAATGGGTTGGCTAAATAGTAAACAGCGGCAAACCGAATGCTTCCCGAACAAAGCTCATATCGTGGTCCCTTGATACAAGACCAAGTTGGTGCTCAATAGAAGTTGCAATAATAATTGTGTCCGGAGTTTTGAGCTTCCGTCCTTTCGATTTCTGTTCCCTACGTATGTCTCCGGCAAGTCGAGCAACACCGGAACTTACCTCAATACATCTTCGTGAATTAAACAGCTTGATTCCTTGCAAGCGATAAGCGGATTCCAGCCCGCTGAATACTTCACACTCCGTAATTACAGAGAAATAAATCGACATCCGATCGTCACTGGCCTGCCTGACAAAATTCAACGAGGCATGCTCCCCAGCAAGCAGTGCAATCGCGATATTCGTATCGAGTAAATAACCGCCCATTTAGTTCCACTCTTCCTCGCGCATTTTCTTAACTTCATTCGCTAACTGTTTTGCTTGTTCCGGTGTTAGGACCCCAGCCGACTCAAGGATGTCATCAATGGAATAGTCATCCTCGACTTCAATCGTATCATTCTCTAAGTTGATTCTTACTTTGCTTTGCGTAATATTCATCTTTGTCAGTATGGAGCGAAGTTCCATAGCCGTTTGTTGATCCATCTTTTTGGGCAAAGACATGGGTTGAACACCAACCTTCCGATTAAAGAGTTTCAAGAAATTTCAATATTTCCGACGTGCACAAGGCCTTGCCAGACTTATAAACGATTCTGCTCTGTTCAATCATGAAGCTTAGTTCCGGATTCGCTTCAACATCGGCTTGAATGAATCGCAGCTCTTCGATAACATTTCACTCCTATTGGGAGCATGCTAGGCAGTGTGTTCATATAGTGTTATCAACAGTATAACATACACCACCATGAACTCATATAAAGCATATAGCCGGCCCAACCGGACCGGCCTATCCCCCCATATAGCTCGTCCATCCTCACCTAACAAACCGCTGATAATGGCATGCAGCTATTTAATAAATTCCTCTGTGACCGGAAGCTTCCTTCTTTCGGCTTCATCCAGATATGCCAAAATGACCGTTTTTTCCATCGATTCTTTCTTAAGCAGATTAAGAATAGATACGGGCAATGGAAGCAAATCCACTACCGCACTTGCACGTTGGATATCCAACAATACATGGCAAATTTTGTTCCCGATGCATCCATAGGATCATATTCCGTCCGGAGCTACTGCTTACTACCTAACCAATAAAACTATTAACTCAACTATCGCAGCAGCAGCCCTCTCTTATACTTCATCTGCTCCTCTTCGGCGCTGCTGACTTTAGCGTGCAAATCCTCTGAGACAGTACAGCGGTACTGCCTTCTTCTAATCGCTTCCTTCAGCTCAGCTGCATTAGCGCATTCGTCATCCAGCACATTGGTGACGCAGCCAAACTGCAAGGGCTGGTGCGTATCGCTGCCCGCAACCGCCGACAATTCCAAAGCGTCCGCCAATTGCTTCACTCGATGCTCCATATCCAAACCGTACTTATGGAGATCTCTTCCATTAATATCAAGAGCATCTAAACGCTTGAGCAGGCTCTTGTCTACCTGATACAAGGGATTCTCTTCCCGATACGGATGCGCGCCGATCTTCAGACAGCGGTGCTCATCGCATAAATCAATCAATTGCTCTAAAGGCATGAAGTCACCTGACGCTCTAAAGCTGTCCAACTGGCTGCTGATCGCCCTAATGCTCTCACGCCCGCCAATTACAAGAATGTGACTTTTCTCCGCTACATCCACTTCGATCCCCGGAAAAACCTTAACGCCTTCTACTACATAATATCCCTCTTCATAGAGAGCCTCTGTGTCCAGCACCTCAAAGATATGATGGAAGTTAATCGTATTAAAATGCTCCGTCAGTGCTACAGCATCCAAATAGCGGGACGCCTGCTTCATCATCTCCGAATAATACGAATAGGAAAACGCTATATGTTTCGACCACTTGCCATGGGTATGAAAGTCAATTCTCATCCGCTGCCCCTCCTGCAATCCTTATTCATTCTAGCCTTCCTATTATATATGAAAATTAATTATCATTTATATATTTTTGAAAATAATTAACTCATAATCAACATAGCGATAACACTGCTCTAACAATTCGAACCTATGCTTATACTTGAAAGCTCTTCATCCAGACTTCATAGGCCAAGCATTGCCATTGCCAACCAAATCTCAATAACCTTTAGGAGGAATGAAACATGCAAGCTCTCGCATCGAAACGCCCGGTATTAACCTCGCAGCAGAAGCTTATGATCTTTGTCTTGTCGATGTCGCTGTACGGAATTTCCAACATGATTACCGAGCTGCTTCCCGAGTTTAGATTAGGACCTGTCGAAATCAAGGTTGAATATTTCATCTTTATTCCACTGCTGTTCGCTATTTTGTTTAATCCGCTCTATGCGGCTTTAGGAGCGTGCGTAGGTGAAATCGTGTTCGGAGAGCTGCTGCTGGGACAATTCGGCGGTATTAGCGAGCTGGAGAAATTTATTGAATTCTCGCTTGCTATATTCACAGCCGGCATGCTGGTTACCGATCCAAGAAACAGGCGCCAGCTTGCAATTGCCGCTTACGTCGCTATCGGTATTGACCAATTGCTTGGAACGCTTGTCGATATTGCAAAAGTATATGTGGGCATCGAAGACCTGGAGACTGTGCCTGGACTGCCCGAGAGCATCCTTGCCATCGAAGGCTTCTCCTTCCTCAACGCTATGATTATTTCCGGAACACTGTTTTCGCTGCTGCCGATTTTATATTTAGTTCCCCGTTTGTATGGAAAAGTAGAGCCCCTGCTCGGCATGAAGCCGCGCGACGGACGCGCAGCCGGCTCGATGGGCGACTTTGTTACGCCTCGCTTAATTATTACGGCCATCGTACTGTTCGTCATTGCCGGTGCTGCTGAATTTTTATCCGAGTCTGACCTTACGTTTTTCTCGTGGGAGTGGGAGGCTGACTTTGGCAATACCGCGTTTTGGATGAGCTTAGCCGTTGCTGCCCTTATCTTCATCGCGGCGATGGTTTGGGCGACAAACAAAAGAAAGCTCGCAAAAAAAGGAGATACGGCAGCATGACCGAAACGAAGAGGGATAAGGGGCCCATCATCGATATAAAAGAGGTGACGTTCCGCTACCCGGGCGCTGCCTATGACTCCTTAAGCCAAGTGAGCCTGACCTTGGAGCGCGGCGATTTTACGGCTATTATCGGAAGCAACGGCAGCGGCAAGTCTACGCTCTGCAAATGCTTGAACGGCCTTATTCCGACCTACTACGCCGGCGATATGGAGGGCAGCGTTGCCATTAACGGACTCCCCACCAGTCAAACAAGCATTGCCGAGCTTTCCAAGCATGTCGCTTATGTGTTTCAGGATTTCGAGAACCAATTGGTTCGTCCGACAGTGCTTGACGAGGTTTGCTTTGCTCCTCTGAACTTTGGCTACGAGGATTATCAGGAACGCGGAAAAAAAGCACTGCAAATGCTTGAGATGGAAGACCTTCAAGGAAAATGGATCTGGCAGCTGAGCGGCGGACAAAAGCATATGACCGCCCTCGCGGCTGCGCTGTCCCTGGATCCGGACATTATTATCATCGACGAGCCCGTCGCACAATTGGACCCTGCCCATGCCCGCATGATCTATGAAAAGCTGACCTTGCTTAATCAAAAGTATAACAAGACCATTATCGTCATTGAGCATCACACCGAGTATATCGCAGACTTCTGCCACAAGGTTGTTTTAATGGAGGCAGGCGGAAGGGTTCGATGGGTAAAGGATGTTCGGGAAGGGCTGTCCGCTGTGGAGGAGCTTGCTTCGCTTCATATCCAGCCTCCGCAGGTTACTCAGGCCTTCCATGAGCTTCGCGGGCACCTGTTTGAATCAAAGAAGCCCGGCGTGTACCCCGTTACGATCCAGGAAGCAGCTCATGCACTTCACCTGGCTTCGCTTCCGGACTATCGAAAGCATGAGATTGACTTGGGCGCAGAGAAGACGAATACGGCGAAGGGCAAACGGCTTGTTCATTTTGACGGAGTGTTCAGCGGCTATCCAAGCATGGATCGCAAGCAGCGGCCTACTTTGCAAAATATTAACCTGCACATCCACGAGGGCGAGCGGATTGCGCTTATCGGCAATAACGGAGCGGGCAAATCGACCCTGCTTCGTCTCATAGCGGGCATTCGCCGTCCATGGCAAGGCACGGTTACGGTATGCGATACCGACACGAAGCAGACGTCGCCGGAGAAGCTGTCGGAGCATGTTTCGTTTATTGTTCAAAATCCCGAGGAAATGTTTATCGCCGATAACATCCGTTCCGATATCGAGTTTTTTCTGAAGGCTAGAAAGCGGGAGCCTATCGGGCCATTCGTCGATCGTATTGTGCAAACGTTCAAATTGCAGAACCTGCAGCAGCGCGACGGTCGTCTGCTCAGCGGCAGACAGCAGCGCCGGGCTACGCTTGCGATCGGCATGGCGATGCGGCCGGCCGTGATGCTGCTGGATGAGCCTACCGTGAGCCTCGACATTGCCAGCCGCCGCGAAATGACCCAACTCTTCGATGAGCTGAGAGACCATGTCAAGGCCATCGTCGTCGCGACCCATGATATGCAATTAGTGGCAGACTGGGCCACAAGGGTTATCGTGATGTAATGAAGGAACCATCGTTCTGGATACGAACAGCAGAGCCGTTTTTGAACAGAAGGACGTATTAAAGCTCGCTGCGCTCCTACCGCCGCAAATCGTAGAATTGTGCCATGTCGCTGGCATTTCACCGGCATGCTTGTCCGTATCTGAATTTGTTGCCCATATTAATACGCTTAGAACTTTAGGAGGTATACCGTGGAGTTAACGAAATCAGCGCCTAAAGCTACCTTATGGGAAAAAATAAGCGTGGAGCGGATCAAGGTAGAATTGCTGCGGACCGCATATGGCCACTCCTTGACCTTTTTGTCCAGATTCGATCCGCGTATATTAATAGCCTGGTATTCTTTCTTCGCTATTGCGCCTTGGTTCATCCACAACAAAGTCATTTTGCTAGGCATGCTGCTGCCGATCCTTATCCTAACTTATACCTCCAAGCCAAGTATTCTGGTCTTGCTGGTGCTCGCTTTAGGTCTTGTCTCCGATGCCGCTTATATGCTCGTTGTGTCGCTGCTGTTCGGAGGCGGCCTGTCTGCTGCCTGGGCGCTTAGCACGCTTACGCTTAAGCTGCTTATTATTACGCTCGCCAGTATAGCGATTTTCTCCAGTATGGACCCCGAGAAGCTGAGCGACGGCCTCTTAAGTCTAGGCATGCCCGCGCAGTTCAGCTTCGGTGTCGCCTATGGCTATCGGATGCTGCCGATCTTAATTGAAGAGTACAACAATATATTGTATTCCTATCGCCTGCGCGGCAAAGCTCCCGAAAGAAAAGGCTTTTTAGGCTGGAGAATGATCCTTTATACCGGTAAGCTGTCCATACTTGCCTTCTATCCGCTCATCTTGAATACGGCCAAAAGAACGCGTACGACGGTCGAGGCTTTGGAGATTAAAGGCTTCACATACGCTATGAATAACCCGAAGGTAAAAAAAATCAAATTATCGTATTTAAAGATTTGCCTTCGCGATTACGTTTTCCTCGCGGTTACAACGGTTTATTTAGGCTTGTTATTTATTTTGGGACAGCTCTATCAACTTTAATCTAGGGAGAAAGTGACCATGAAAATAGACCTTCACGCCCACGTCAAGCTTTCGAAAAAAACGCCGTTTTCGTTAGCCTATTTCGACCAGTCCATTCAGGACGCAAGAGACGCCGGATTGGACGCCATCGCGATGACCGAGCATTTTAATACGGATCATTTCTTTCATATTTACGAGGAGCTGGACCGCCACTATCCTTACTTGGATCACTATTATGACATAAACGGATTTAAAGTGTTTCCCGGTATGGAGGTTGATGTCGACCAGAAGGGGCATATTCTCGTCATTGGGGATCGAGCGTCCATCCTGGAGCTGCGGCAAAGGCTGGAGCCCTTTACGGCGAAGGGTGCTTTCATAGCGCTTGAGAAGCTGCTTGACTGGTGCGATGAACTAGACCTCCTGCGCATCGGCGCTCATCCGCATCGGGACAGCAATCCGCTCACTCAGCATCCGGCTCATCTGCTAAAGCGCTTGGACGCATTGGATATGAACGGCAAGGATCTGTACTCCTATGGCCTGTCTATGAGGGATGAGGTGAAGGCATTGGCGGAGCAGATCGGAATCCCGGTCACGGCCGGCAGCGATACGCATCATCCTCTGCAGTACGGCTGTGTGATCAACCGGTTGGAGCACGAGTGCGCAAGCTATGCCGATATTAGAGCCTGCATCCGGCAAGCTCAGTACAGCATGGAGATATCCGATTCCCTGCCTATACACGTGAAGGCTGCGACAATCGTCAAAAAGCTGCTGAAGGAACGCGGAGAAGTGCTGCTGCCTCCTATTTAGTTGATTCAACGATATAGGGAACGGTACAATAGAGGCTGAACCGACTGATGGTCGCCATTGTTTACAACTCGAATAATGGAAGGATACCTATGAACGTCATCGAATTTCTTGTTCCGCTCGAACAAATGTCCAAGAGCCAGCAAAAGATCGCCGACTTTCTCCTAAAGTCGATGGAGCACATCCCTTTTTATACCGAAGAGGATATTGCCCGAAAATCAGGCGTCAGCATTTCAACCGTTTCCCGGTTCTGGACGATTACTGGATTTGATAATTTAAAATCTTTTAAAAAGCATCTGCAAGAAGCCCAGTATTCGACTCCCGCGATCAAAATGAAGCAGGCGCTCGAGAAAAACGAGCAGGATATCGTAGCGAAAATGATCACTTCCGCTCAATCCAATCTGTCTGAAACGATGCATCGAACGAGCCTGGACGCCTATCAGGAAGCGGTTGACGCTCTGCATGAGGCAAAGTGCATTTTTATACACGGACATGGCTCCGCAGCCTGTCTGGCCCAATTGTTCCAGTTCCGGTTGAATCGGATCGGAATTCACGTGCATATTATGGCTGAGAGCGGCCATGCTTTGCTCGAGAGCTTAGTGCACGCGGGCGCAGGAGATGTCGTCCTCTTCTTCGGCTTCGTCCGAAAGTCACCTGAAGCGGCCGTTATTATAGACCATGCCGCTGCAGCGGGCTATACCACCATATTGATAACGGATCTGCTGCTTTCCGATATGATTGACGGCAGCGATATCGTTCTGCAGGTCGACCGCGGCGAGAGAGATGCCTTTCATTCCTTGGTTGCGCCGATGGCGATCATCGACAGCCTCTCGATCTCCTTAGCCGGCCTGCGTGGAGACAAGGCCATGCTTAAGCTGCAGCAGCTGCATGAGATTCGCAAGCAATATTCCGCTTTATTGCCGAAATAGCCTTTTCCATCAAGGGCACCGTCTCGACCGAGGCGGTGCTTTGTCGTTTTTAAGAAGCTTTTGATTTACGTTTATTCTGGGCCGATAAATACCAGAGGAAGAGCGCAATGCCGGCAAACATAATGCCGAGACTGACCATAGCATGATTTTGAGGCGTGGAGGTGAAGATATCCGCAATGAAGTTAGGTGCAATAGACAAGCAGGGTACAACGATAACGACCCAGGTGCGGGCGAAGATGGCATACCCGATTAAAAATATTGCGCAAGCCGCAGCAATAAGCACATTTTGAAGAGGAGTCGCTACAAAGACCGGGCTAATCTCCATATAATCGTTTGCGAGCTTGATACCCAGGAACATCCCCAGCGGGACGGCGCCGATCAGCCCATACATCAGGATACGTGTGAAGGCTGACAACGTCCGGGAGCTTTCCATACGCAGAAACAGGATGAACATCCCCAGCCCGATCGAGAAGGCAGCCAGGTTTCCGACAATATCGAGCAGCGTGTAAGCCGCCTTCCCTCTCAAGGCATCCGGCAGTACAACAAAAGCCAAGGCCAGCGGGAAGAAGAGCAGCAGCACGGATTGAATTTCCTTTCGGTCAGTCTTCATCTCGGCTCTCAGCTGATCCATATAGGCTTTGGGAGAATCTCCTGTAATCTCCTCGATACGCTTTCCGTCCTTCTCCGCTTGTAGGATATGATCCTCCAGCTCATCTACAATCTCCTGAATTTCCTTCTCGTCTTTGCCGTAGGTTCTCAGATAAACCTTCAAATCCGTCAAAAAATCGGTCGCTTTTTGGGACAGCATTTAGTCATCCTCCTTCGTATAATCCGTTTCAAATAAGACATTTACCGCTTGCGAAAGCTCTCTCCACCGCGTCTGAAAATCAGCCAGATCCTCAAGACCCGCTTGCGTGATCGAATAGTATTTGCGCTTGGGCCCCGTTGAAGAAGCTTTCATGACGGTAGTCACCAGGCCCTCCTTCTGCATACGAAGCAGTACGGGATAAATACTCCCCTCGCTTACCATATGGAAGCCGTATTGACCGAGCTTCTCGATCATCTCATACCCGTACGTTTCACCGCGCGCAATAACGGCAAGCAAGCAGCCCTCCAAAACACCCTTCAGCATCTGGGTGGAAGTCGACATAGTTCCACTCCCTTGTATTGCAAGTTAGTATAGCAAAAAAATAATTAAGTATCTTGTAATACACAATAGCTGTCGAGCAGCCAAAAGTCAACCTCTTTTTTCGGCTTTTTCTGGTACCCAACAATGAAAAGTGCCATGAGTGAGACGGTATACGAATTACGCGGCGGTGCACCGGAAGGTATACCGTTACGCGGTAAAGCCCCCGACTGTCACCTGTCGAGGGCGTGAAGAAGCGGGTGTTCGCGGCTGTTCGGTGAAAATAAAGTTTTAGACTGGAGTCGTTGATTTAACGCGGTTTTTGAATTGATGAATCGTCAGCTTTTGATAAATAAGTTTTCTTAGTGCTTTATAGCTCAAACTAAAAACTACATGCTACTATCGTAGAAGCTTAGATTGAAAAATGGAAATTTAATTTTCTAATTGTTTATGTTTTATATAAATGAACCAGTTTTGCCCCTGTCTACAACGTGTAGCCTCAAAAGACTTCTGAATAAAGTTTGCGGAAAACTGGTTCAATTTCCTATGTAGTGCAGGAAATCATAGTATAGATGTTGAAATTATATTTGTGCAGTGACCTCTAGGGAAGCCACCATCATAGGCACGGAGCCGGCTAATTAATATACCTGGACTTCTATTATAGATTTGGGGCACTCCATTTAATGGAACTGCACTCTTACCTCAATATTCAAACCAAACTTGCCGTAATCAGGCAAGTTTTATTTTTATTTAAGAACCTTATAGAAGAACATGCAGTAACCCTTGAAATAATTGGGGCATATCATGACCTCTTTGTATAATGTGGGTTTTACTGCACTATCATTAAATCCTGACATGCTACATTGGGCCCTTAGGAGCTCTAAAGAAAACTTGGATAGATAGTGCTTAACTCCAACAATCTTTGGAGGAGTTATGAACAAACAAATTTCCATTGAAGTTGAAAAGCACAAATCAGAACTTAATAAATGGTACCAATTTTATGTGGGCTTAGACATCGGTGCAGATTTTCATGTTGCTGCTTGTATTCCCTTTGAAAAATTCCGTAGTGAAAAGGAATGGAAACGGCAAAAGACTATGAAGTTTTACTCCGATGGTAAAGGAATTATTGATTTCCTAGCACAGTTAAGGAATATACGCGAAGGTTTTGGATTAGATCCATCAGACTTTTTTATTTTGTTAGAGCCTACTGGTGGTCATTACTCGTATTTAGTGATGAAAGTTCTTTTGGACGAAGGGTATCATTTGTTCCAAGTTGAAAATAAATCGGTAAAGGATTTTCGTGAACGTCAACTAGGCCTTAATGAAAAATCTGATGAGATCGATGCTAGGATCATGGCCTACATGGGCTGGCATAAAACACTTCACCCAGATATGAAGGGTATACGATTAGTAAAACCTGCAAACCCCTACACAGATTCTTTTTCGAACTTTAACGAGGGATAGATGGCTTCTTTCTACTCAATTAACTAGAAGGAAGAACCAGGTACAACAGCTTTTTTCAGTTACGAATCCTGAGCTAAAGCGAGCATTTAAAAAGCCTGGCTCAACAACTGTTATGAAATTAGTTTTGCAGTACCCAACAGCAAAAGACATGTCTCAAGCAACACAAGAAGAGCTACGGAAAGCTCTTATTTCTGTTGGAGCCAAAACGATAGCGACAAAGGCTTCAGCAACTTTAAGTGAATATTTACCGCATAACCTTAGCCGTCCAAGTACCACATTTAATTGAGAGACAAACATGGCTTATCGAGGAAGCCCTTCGAATTGAAGAAGCAATCGAAAGCATCGATAAACAAATTTCAGTTTTATTACATGGAGATAAGGATAAACAGATCCCTCCTCATCCCTACACTGCTTTACTTTCGCACCTAGAAAATCAACATAGGACTATGTGCAGCTTGGGGTAGAGAGTGATTAGATAACATTCTTGTAAAAATAGAAAAACACCGCTTCGTTGGTAAAGTGAGAGTGTCGAGCTACCACTACCACACAGAAGAGGTGTCTTCTCCATGATAGACCAACAACCGTCATTTGATCAACTGTTATACGAAATTAAGCCGGCTTTTTTGGAACTGAATGTGCTAAAACACTTGCGTAGCGCGGGTTTTAAGAAAAAATTTGGCTTTACTTGTGCCTGTTTATTCCGCCTCGTGTTTGTGCTCTTATTCCATCAGAAGAACTGGTTTCGACTCCTGGAGAGTAAGAAGGGCGAGTCGTTTCCAGGTAAAGATTCGGTGTACCGTTTTATTTGTTGTGCGACGAAGTGGGGGTACTCGATTGGGCGGTAGCTTTGTAACAACTGCTCGATCTGATCCAAGAAGTCGCCGCGAAAGCTGGGAAAAAGCTTTCGGCTCTGATTCAGCGTCAACTCCAACACTGGATTTCCGCCTGCCCAGTTACATCAAGGCTTTTCTGCCGATTTCATGCTGCGAAAGTTGAGTGCCTTATGCATCTTTTCGAGAAATCGCCGTAGCTCGAGGATCCCCGTGATCCGAAGTCACTGGAGTCGTTTTTGCCTTGGTCATTGTCTATTCCACTGATGTGCCGTGCCTTGAGGATACAAAAAAGATGCTTCCGATAAAAGATTTCAAAATCCGAGTTATATTCCGTCCACAGATGTAGCGGAACCTTAAGTTGACGACATTGCCCGCATAGCGGGTGGTTCATTGTTTCGCACACTATGCGAGCTCAACAGGCTAAAGCCCATAACAAGTTCGACCAGTCAAGGGAGCAGAATCCCTTGACTGGTCGAGAGTAATGAATTATTTTTCCGAGACAGGGACTGCATCATTCACGCTGCCAAAGGATTCGATCACGACAAGCGGATTCCAGTAATCGCGATATCGCGCGATAAGACCGTCTTTCGTTTGAACGACGTTGATATAGGCCTGATCGTACGAGTTGCCTGTTTCCCGATGTTTCCCGACCGATTTGAATTCGGCAACCACTAACTCCGGATCTATTGTCAGGTGGAACACCAGGTCCGTGAATTGCACTTCGAAACTTTTCAAAAAGTACTGCGCGTGCTCGAATAGATCAGCCTTCCCTTTTTTAAATGCCGGAAAACCTGGAGGACCGTAAGGAAACTCAAGTACCCCGTCTTCCTGCCATAAATTCATCCACGCCTCAGCATCTCCACCAGACAAATGTTTCAGGTGATTCCGAAATGCTTCCTGGGCTCTTGCCTGGATTTCTTCTTGTGTCAGATCTTGTTTAGTCATTGTTTTTTCCTCCAGTCGTTTTGTAATAATATATATTAGATCATTTGATCCAATACTCTTAAAAATAGGTCGTTCACGATAGACCTTTATACTTGCTTACACTCATTGTTGAATCGCCCCTTTCTTTTCTAGACTAAACAGTCTGTTTTAATCAAAAAAATGAAGTTTCTCCGAAATTACTACAGCTTACAAATCGCTTGTGTAACTTTAAAATTGTTGCCACATTCATTCCCTCCAATCCCACATTCGTTTTCCAGACTGTTCAGTCCAATTTAATCATTTACAGACCATTTAGTCAATAATAAATTTCTCACCATTCTAAAGCTTTTTTACTCATATTTCAACCAGTCTTTTCAAAAGTTAATAAGCAGCTTCATCCGGCGTATGGAATCGCCCCTATGGCATAGGGAGTTGCCAATCGAAATTAGTAAAAAATTACTTTTCATTCTAAAATCAAACATTACGAACAAAGACGAATAAAGCGTCCACTCTTGCTCCATCAATGATCGAGCGTTGAGAGGACAACGGCTGAAACATCTTCTAAAACTTTAGGGTCATTCGATAGTTTTGCGACTTGCATCAACCCGTTTCGTGCATGATATAAATATCGCGCAAGCGCATGTAAGTCCTGTTTTTGACCTATCTCTCCCCGACTTTGAGCACGAAGCAATGCTCCATAGAAGGCGTTTTCCAGTAGCATGCGATCTCTTTCAAAAATCGCTGCGATTTCGAGGTCGTGAGGTACCTGGTCAATGGCACTGTATAAGATCAAACATTTCTTTCGCCGCTCTTCATCCTGCAGCGCAGATACATTAGTTTGAAAAATTTCGGTGATCGCTTTTTTAGCGGACTCCGCACGGTCCAAATAGGTAACAACTCCAGATGATTTCTCATCTATATAATGCTTCACAGCCTTGATGAATAGATCTCTCTTCGTCCCGTAAGTGTCATAAAGACTCTGACGAGCAATCCCCAATCCATCCAGCAAGTTTTGGAGCGTTGTACCCTCATAGCCATAATGACCGAAAACTTCCATCGCCTTATGAAGGACCTCAGTAGTATCAAACTCCTTGCTTCTTGCCATTACGTTATCCTCCTTTCTATTCCCATATTACGCAAAATAGATCATTTGGTCAAGAATAAGCGATTGTCTCTTATTTAGCCACGGTACGCTCCCAAGAGTAGTTCTAAGATTCTATCCTCGGAGAAGCTGCCTAAGGAAAAACTTCCTGTCGGAGAGCTGCGTACTACTATGGAACGGACGAACAACAGAAATGTCCGGATCAGCCGCTTTGGTGCTGGCTGAATCACACCGGGTATTCGTGGCGGCGATTTTTGTTGTCTTTGAGTGCCAACACCGTTCAGCGGGTCGAGAAATTGACGTCGGATCGAAGAGAGACGGTTTTCATCTTTGACGATTCCATGTTCGAGCGTAACCGCAGTAAGGCTGTCGAAATGCTAGCTCGCTTTAAGGATCATGCAACGGGTGCGTTTTACAAGGGCTATCGTATGTTAACTATGGGCTGGTCGGACGGCCATTCCTTTATCCCGATGGACTTTGCTTTGCTTAGTTCCAAGAAGTCCGGCATTAACGGAATCATGGAGGGAATCGACAAACGTACGATCGGATACAAGCGCCGTCAAGAAGCGTTTCTTTCCGCGCCTCACGTGATCGCAACCATGCTGGACCGTGCCTTTGAGGCAGGCGTTTGAAGTAGGTACCCTCGATTGGGCCGTAGCCCTGCAGCAATTGGTTGAACTGATCAACGAAGTCGCTACGAAAGCAGGAAAGAAGATCACGAAAATGATTCAGAGTCAACTCCAGCAATGGATTGCTGCTTTGCCCAACTACATCAAGGCTTATCTGCCAATTTCAAGCTGCGAAAGTTGAGTTAATAACTCAACTTTCGCACCCAAAAAACCAGTTTAAGTCCGCGCGCCTTCTATGGTAGCGGCTCATGAGGTACCTTGCTTGAAAAATAGAAAAACACCACTTCGTTTGGTAAAGTGAAAGTGCGACCAATCACTACCACACAGAAGAGGTGTCCTCTCTATGATAGAGCAAAATCAGCCATTCGATCAACTACCAAACGAGATAAAACCAGCTTTTCAGGAACTGAAAGTGATCCAACACCTAAATAGCGCGGGTTTTAAGAAGAAATTCGGCTTCACCTGTGCAACATTGTTCCGAATCATATTTGTGCTCCTGTTCCAACAAAAGAATTGGTTTCGTCTGCTCGAAAGCCAACGGGCCACGAATTACCCGGGGAAAGATG
>NZ_WUWM01000020.1 GCF_009846885.1 Paenibacillus puerhi | reverse complement strand
TTTTCCATAAGTTTTATGTGATTCGTTCTCATGTCGCTGCTTTCATGAAACGGATCAATAAATCGCCTCTTGAAGTCATAGACCGTCTGCTTGTTCAGGTATGAAGTTTTTCAGTTCAATCTATATAGTAAGAATTATTATGCTTCGTAAGTTTGTTTACTAGACAAACTAAGTTGCCCGTGTTAAGATACGGGTAAGCGGTACCATAATACCCCATTCATCCACTAAATAAACGTTCCGGGAGGAATCCACAGTGAGTTATTTCAGTTCAGTTCCAGCGATTGCCTATGAGGGAAGAGAGTCCAAGAACCCGTTTGCGTTCAAGCATTATAACAAATCCGAGGTGATCCTGGGCAAGACGCAGGAAGAGCACCTGCGTTTTGCGGTCGCTTACTGGCACACCTTGACGGCTGGCGGCAGCGATCCGTTCGGCTCCGACACGGCGATCCGTCCATGGAGCTCCTACAGCGGGCTTGATCTGGCCAAGGTACGTGTCGAAGCGGCTTTCGAATTTATGGAGAAGTTGGGTACGCCTTACTTCTGCTTCCATGACCGCGACATCGCTCCGGAAGGCGACTCGCTGAAGGAAACGAACGAAAACTTGGATGTGATCGTAGGACTGATCGGCGATCATATGAAGTCGAGCGGGATCAAGCTGCTGTGGAATACGGCGAACATGTTCTCGAACCCACGCTTCGTCCACGGCGCTGCGACTACCTCCCATGCCGAGGTATATGCTTATGCGGCGGCGCAAGTCAAGAAGGGCCTCGAAACCGCAGTTCAGCTCGGCGCAGAGAACTATGTGTTCTGGGGAGGCCGTGAAGGCTATGAATCGCTGCTGAACACGAACCTGGAGCTGGAACTGGATAACCTGGCCCGCTTCTACCATATGGCACTGGCCTACGCCAAAGAAATCGGCTTCACTGGGCAGTTCCTGATCGAGCCTAAGCCGAAGGAGCCTTCCAAGCACCAATACGATTTCGATGCGGCCACCACGATTGCTTTCCTGCAGAAATACGGTCTGGATAAAGATTTCAAGCTGAATCTTGAAGCGAACCATGCGACGCTTGCCGGGCATACGTTCGAGCATGAGCTGCGCGTGGCGCGGATCAACGGGATGCTGGGCTCCATCGATGCCAACCAGGGCGACCTGCTGCTCGGCTGGGATACGGATGAATTCCCTACCGACCTGTATGCGGTAACGCTGGCGATGTATGAAATCCTGCAAAACGGCGGTCTCGGCTCCGGCGGAGTTAACTTCGATGCCAAAGTCAGACGCTCTTCGTTCGAGCCTGAGGATTTGTTCCACGCTCATATCGCGGGGATCGATACGTTTGCGAAAGGTCTGAAGGTCGCAGCGAAGCTGGTTGAGGATGGGTTCTTCGAGCAGCTTGTGAAGGAACGCTACAGCACATTCGAAAGCGGCATCGGCCTGGACATCGTGTCCGGAAAAACCGATTTCCGCAAGCTGGAGCAGTACGCGCTGGCCAACGACCGTGCGATCCGCACGAGATCCGGTCAGCTGGAGCGCATCAAGGCTCAGCTTAACGAGTATATCTTCTCGGTATAAGCCGGAAGGGGAGGCCATGAGCCATGAGTTATGTAATTGGCATTGATCTGGGAACCGGCTCCGTGAAGGCGCTACTCGTCAATAAGCAGGGGGAGCTGTGCGGGGAGGCTTCCCGCTCCTACCCTCTGATGCAGCCGCAAGCCGGTTACAGCGAGCAGGACCCCGAACATTGGGTGGAGCAGACGGTCGAAGCCTTGCGCGCGCTCCTGGAGCAGACCAAGGTAAGTCCGGACGAGGTGGAGGGCATCAGCTTCTCCGGTCAAATGCACGGCCTCGTGCTGCTGGACGCCGAAGGGCGCGTACTGCGCCCGGCTATTCTGTGGAATGACACCCGTACGACGCCGCAGTGCCGCAGGATTGAGTCAGTCCTGGGCGAGCGGCTTCTGGCCGAGACGAAGAATGCGGCGCTGGAAGGCTTTACGCTGCCCAAGCTGCTATGGGTGCAGGAGCATGAGCCGGAGCTGCTAGCCCGGGCTGCCGTGTTTTTGCTGCCGAAGGACTACCTCCGTTACCGGATTACGGGCAGCCTGCATATGGATCTGAGCGATGCGGCCGGAACGCTGCTGCTGAACGTTACCGGGGCTAACTGGAGCGATGAGATTTGCGAGGCCTTCGGGCTCGACAGGAAGCTTTGCCCGCCGCTAGTCGGCTCCTTGGAGCAGACGGGAACGGTGCAGCCTGAATTCGCCAGCCGCTCCGGCTTGTCTACTTCGACGCGTGTATTTGCCGGAGGGGCGGACAATGCCTGCGGAGCTGTAGGAGCCGGGATCGTAGAAGCGGGCGCCGCATTGTGCAGCATTGGAACGTCCGGCGTGCTGCTTTCCTACGAAGAGCAGGATCGTGATTTTGGCGGCAAGCTGCATTTCTTCAATCACGCGCAGCCTGGCACCTACTATGCGATGGGCGTTACGCTGGCGGCCGGTTACAGCCTGGATTGGCTGAAGAAGACGGTGGCTCCCGATGAAACCTTCGATGCTTTCGTGGCTGCTGCCGGCGAAGTGCCGGTTGGGTCCGGCGGTCTGCTGTTCACCCCCTATCTGGTCGGGGAGCGGACACCACATGCCGATTCGGCTATTCGGGGGAGTTTTATCGGACTGGATGGATCGCATCGGCGCGAGCATCTTACCCGTGCGGTGCTGGAAGGCATCACCTTCTCCTTGAACGAGTCTGTGGAGCGATTGCGAGAGGCCGGCGTGAAGGTCGGTACCATCGTCTCCATCGGAGGAGGGGCCAAGAGCGAGCTGTGGCTGCAGATGCAGGCCGATATTTTCGACGCGTCCGTGGTCAGTCTGGAGAACGAGCAGGGGCCAGCGCTTGGAGCGGCGATGCTGGCTGCCGTAGGCTCGGGCTGGTTCGACAATCTGCGTGACTGCGCCTCCGTATTCGTACATCGGGCCCGTACGTTCGAGCCGAATAAGGAGCGCGCAGCGGTATACCAGGAGCTGTTCCAGCTCTACCGCGATGTTTATGAAAGCACGCGGGAGCTGAACCACAAGCTCCATGCTTTTAGATAGTCGGGCGAATAGTGCTCGCAGGAATAAGCTCAGGCCCTGTACCTTTCGAAGGTACGGGGCTTTTGCTATGTCAAGGACCGCAACGGAAGCAGCTAAGAAAATGATAAAAAGGTGTTGCAAAACAAATTAATCCTAGTATAATACTTGGTATAGGGTTGCTGCCATATAAGAACGATGAACGAAAGAAGGTCCGGACATGGTCGACATCAAACAAAACATACTTAAATCCTGGTTTGACGATTATCTGGATTTATATAATTTCGCTGGAACGCTTGGGGATACGGAGTGGCAGGCGCAGATCATGCATACGCTCCGTCATGAGCAGCATTTGGCAGCGGACAATGTTCAGGAGGCCATTCAGCGTGAATTATGGCGTGAATTTGCCGCTTTGAACAAAAAGCTGCTCGACCTGTTTGCCCAGCTTCAACAAAGCCGGAGCCTGTACGAGAGGGCCAAGATGCGGGAGACGGTCATGGATTTGAAAAAACGCCGATTGGAAGTGAGCCGCAAAATCGTATCGTATACGGGATAAGCCGTCGCGGGCTCAAGGCGATATCGGATATAATAGAGGAAGAACAGAGAGAACTTGCGCATAGAGACGCGGGTCTGCCAGGAGAAGGAAGAAGGATGGAGTGCTCGGCAAGAGTAGAACGAAGGAAGAAATAAAAAAATGAAGGCAGTTAGTTGTCTAATGTGCCATCACGATCAGGTAAGTCTATGCTGGGGAGCATACAGAGGACTGTTCTGCTAGGGCGTCTGCGAATGGGAGTTTCGTAGGAACGCCTGGAAGTCGAAGTGCCAGATCAAATTACATAGCGGATTGTTTAGCCTCGGCCATCATGTTCATCATCATGGTCATCATCTCATCGCATTGCTGCATGTTCTTCATCATCATGTCCATATCCATGCTTTCCATCATGTTCATGGAGGACATGTTGTCCATCATCATCTTCATACACTCCATGCGGGTCATCATGTCCTTCATGCACATCGTCATCATCATGTTCATGCACATTTTTTCCATCGTTGTTTCTCCTCTTTTCTATTGGGTTGGTTAATTCATTTATGAGATTACTATATTATGGTAGGGAAGTCAATAATTTTTTCTTGTTATTTCTGCGGGGTTGTGATATTATATTAAACTTATTAATCAAATCGGAATTGATGTAAACCTCAACGTGCAGGCTTCGGAGAAGCGGTGCGATTGAGGTTTTTGTGCTTCGCTGAAGGTGCAAAGGCGTACAGCTCTACCCTGGCTTCAGAGGCAAGCACGCCAAAAAGCCCGGCGTTGGTGGAACGCCGGGCCGGATCAGGCTAGGTCTCAGAAAGCCAAAGAACGAATCGTCGCTAATCAGCCTGCGGCTTGAGCGGCCAGAAACTCGTCGATGGTATCGGCGACTTCCCTGAGCACAGGGAGGACGGGAACGAGGCCGCCTGCCGGTATGCTAGTCAGCAGGGAAGCGAGAATTTCTTCCTTGCTTGCGCCTGCCCGGAGGGCGAGCGGGATATGGGATTTGACGGCGGGCGCGTAGCCGAGTGCAGCGAGGTTGGAAATATAAATCAACTGCTGCGTTTTCGGATCCAGTACGGATTCCGCTATGACCGACCGGTGGAGCGCACGGAAATGATCGGCGGTACCAGGGAATAGTTGGGCAAAAAGCTCGAAATCGGGATTTTTCATGGATATAGCTCCTTTCGAATAGGGGGAGATGAAAAAAGGGAACGCTCAGCGATTTCCTTTTTTTTCAATTGTAACACTTTATCAAAATAGGTCAATATGTTACAATAAAAATATTCCGACAAAACTGCTATAGTTTAATGGCAGGTATATTGCTTATAGAAGGGAAGCGGGAAACATGTCTCAATCGGCGGAAGTTCAGGTTAACCGGGAATCATTTATTCTGGATGCAGGGACTTTGGAGAATGGAGAGCCGCTTTACATCCGAGGCGAGGTGCGGATAGCCCATGGAAGGGAGGGCGAGCGTTCGGAGGAGGATGCCGAATCCGCAGGTGTGCGTCTTCCGGTGCTGATCATTAGCCATGGCTTCAAGGGCTTCAAGGATTGGGGGTTTTTCCCGTATGTGGCGGAACGTTTTGCGTCTCGCGGCTTTTACACGGTAACATTTAATTTCTCCTGCAACGGGGTCAATGAGAGGGACTTCGATGAGCTGGACAAATTCGCGGTCAATACGTACTCACGGGAGCAGCAGGATCTGAAGCTATTGCTCGGTGCCGTAAAGGCAGGAAGTTTGCCGTTCGGCGAATATGCCGATGCCGGACGGATTCATCTGCTGGGTCATAGCAGAGGCGGCGGCAACAGTATCCTCGCAGCAGCGGAGCATCCGGAGATTCGTTCAGTAACGACGTGGAATGGCAACGCCAATCCCGATCTGTTCGATGATGCGTTCAAGGAGCGGATTGCACAGGACGGGGTGGCATACGTAGCGAATGCGAGAACGAAGCAGGAGATGCCGATCCGGGCCGTATTCTATGAGGATTTGCGCCTGCATGGCGAACGCTATGATATCGCCCGCAGGCTGCAGGAGATTGAGGCCCCGGTGCTGCAGGTGCAGGGCGATCAGGATTCCCCGCGGCTGAAAGCCGGGTTCGAGACGCTCCGTCAGGCAAGCCCCCGTCATGCGAAGGCGATCGTTACGATCGAGGGCGGCAATCACACCTTCGGCGCCGTTCATCCCTTTCAAGGAACGACGCCCTATTTGGAACAGGCGCTTGAGGCTACACTTTCTTTTTTGGAAAATAATCAAAAAGTAACTTATTGACAACTAATGTAATTATGTTACAATTACTAAAAGTAAAGTCAACCGACTAGTTCGCTAGAGGTCTCGAATATGTCCGCGTCATCCCAGGATGACCCGCATCGGACGTACGAGGCCTCTTTCGCATATAGAGGAGCTTTGGGGGAGGGGATGAAGGCTGGTGGGCTTAGCGTTCGATCATCTGGTGCATTTTGTAAGGGATACGGCTGCGGCCGCAGATCAATTACGGCAATCGGGCTTTCATGTGGTAACTGGCGGCAAGCATGAGTCGCTCGGAACGGAAAATGCGCTCGTTTACTTCGGTCTCAGTTATGTAGAATTGCTGGGCGTATACGACCGGGCGGCGACGGAGCGGGCATCGCATATCCCCGTGATGCGCCAGCTGTTGTCGGATCTGGCCTTGTCTGAGGGACCGGGGACGCTGGCGATCCGTACGTCGGATATGGAAGCGACGGTGGCGGGGTTAAGGGACCGGGGGCTGGCCGTACTCGGACCGTTCCAGGGAAGCAGGGAGCGTCCGGATGGAACGGTTGTACGCTGGACGATGGCATTGCTCGAACCGTCGGACGGAGCGCTTCCGCCGCCGTTCGTCATCCAGTGGGAACAGGAGGACGCAGAACGAAGTCTGGAGCTGGAGCGTGACGGCGCGCTGCGGCCGGGAGGCCTGGAGCTGGTCTACATCGGACTTGCCGTGGACGATGCAGAGAAGACGGCATTCGAATGGGGCAGGTGGTTCGGCCTGTCCGTAGGACCGGTAGTGGAGGATGATAGGCTGCGGGCACGGGGGCATACGTTGAAGCTTCCGGGAGGGGATCTTGTCTTCTTGTCGCCGACAGGTCCCGGACCGTTGCAGGAGCGGCTGGACAGGCGGGGACCCCGGCCGATTCTGATCGCATTGAAGCCCGGGCATGTCATCAGAGGCGCGGAGTACGGGCAGATGCTGCAAAGCCCGGATCGTGCAGGGGAGGAATCGGGCCGGCAGCAGGAGCAGCTGGGGGCAATCTGGCGGCTCCTGGAATGACGGTGCGGCTATGCAAGATGGAAGGCAACAAGTCCGTCCGCAGAAGTTGAGACAGCAGAAGTTGAGGCAGGGCCATATCTACATATCGGTCATGGGGGTTGTTACATATGAGCCAGTTTGGCAAGCATACAAAGAAGACGGGAAGAAGATGGTTTTCATTTGGTCTAATGTCGACTATTTTTATTGGAATAGTTGGTTGTGGTGTTCAGCCTCAAGCGGAACCGGCTGCAGCCGCCAAGCCTGCTGAAGATATAGCGCTGGCCGTAGCGGGTCCGTTCACTGGAGACGGGGCCACCTATGGCAAGTCGTTCAAGAATGGAGCGGAGCTCGCCGTCGCCCAGTTCAACGCAGCCGGCGGTTATCAGGGGCGCAAGGTAAAGCTCGTATATGGCGATGACAAGAACGATCCGAAGGAAGCCGCCAATACGGCCCAGAAGCTAGCTTCGGATCCGGCTAATCTGGCTGTCGTCGGCCACTGGAGCAGCTCGGCGACGCTGGCGGCGATCCCGATCTACAACCGCAGCCAGATTCCGATGATTACGCCGACGGGCTCGCATCCGGACATCACCAAGAAGGAAAATACGTGGATCTTCCGCAGCTGCGCCACGACTGAAATCGAGACGAAGTATAACTCCGACTTTATCGTGAATAAGCAGGGCAAGAAGTCCATCGCCATTCTGTATATCAATTCGGATTGGGGCAAGTCCGAGGCGGAATTTTTGAAGAAGCACATCGAAGGGCTTGGCGGCAAGGTAGTTGCATATGAGTCGTATCCGCCGGGTCAAGGCATTGATTTTACGGCGGCGCTGACGAAGATCAAGGGGACGAAGCCGGACGGGATCGTGCTGGCAAGCCTGGTGAATGAGGGGGTACTGATCCTGAAGCAGGCGAAGCAGCTTGGCATCGAGACGCAATTTTTCGGGCCGGCCACCTTCTATACGGAGGAGTTTTTGAAGGACCCGGAGGTCGTCGAAGGCTTCTATCTGGACGCTCTATTCTTTCCGGAGACGGATGATCCGACCGGCAAAAAATTTGTGAGCGACTACAAGCAGCAATTCGGTCAAGCGGACCCTGGTTTTTTCGAGGCGCTTGCTTACGATTCGACGAATCTGATACTGGAGGCGATCCGCAGAGGCGGGGCTACACGCTCGGGTATCCGCGATTCGCTGGCAGGCATCAAGGACTTCCGGCTCGTAACGGGCGTGGCTGCTTTCGATGAGAACCGAAGCGACACGAACAAAACGTACACGAATCTGGTGGTCAAAAACGGAAAGTTCGCTCTGACCAAATAATCGGACCGGAGGTTGGGGCTTCATGCTGCTGGAGCAATTGGTTAACGGGCTGACGCTTGGCGGAGTTTATGCGCTGATAGCCCTCGGCTTCACGCTGATCTTCGGCGTGCTGAAGCTGATGCATATCGCGCATGGCGATGTGTTTATGTTTACGGGATACCTGGTTATGACCCTGATCGGAATTTATGCGCATCTTCCGTTTCCTGTGCTGCTGGCGGCAGGCATCGCCGTCGCGGCAGTGCTGGGACTTCTGACCGAACGGCTGGCGTTCCGCCCTTACCGGCAGGCGCATGAGATCGTTCCGCTTATCAGTGGCATCGGTGTATCGCTAATTTTGCAAAATGCGGCTATTTTGCTGTGGGGTCCGGAGCAGCATACGCTTGCCATCGATTGGAAGCCTGCCGATCTGGTTATCGGGGGTCTGCGAATTTCCGGGCAGCGGATTTGGATTCTTGGGATCACATTGGGGCTTATGCTGGTATTCAACTATTGGATACTGAGGACGCGTACGGGACGGGCGCTGCGGGCGACGGCATCCGATCCGCAGACGGCGCAGCTGATGGGCATTCCTACCGAGCGGATGATCATGCTCACGTTCGTAGTCGGCTCCGCGTTTGCCGGCGCGGCCAGCGTGCTGGTGGGTGCCCTGTACGGGGCGATCTTCCCTTCTCTCGGCTTCTCCGTAGGGCTGAAGGCCTTCGCCGCCACGCTGATGGGCGGACTCGGCAGCTTGTCCGGCGCCGTGGCGGGAGGCGTCGCGCTTGGCGTATTGGAGGTGCTGACGGCCGGCTTCCTGAACGTAGCGTATCAGGATTTGGTAGAGATGACCGTACTGATCCTCGTGCTGCTGCTGCGTCCGAACGGGCTGCTCGGCAAGCGGGTGGAGGAGAAGCTGTGAAGGCCGCTGTCATACTGCCGATGCTGCTGGCGGCCATAGCGTTCCCGCTTGTGTTCGCAGATCCCTATTACCAGCGCATCGGGGTGATGACGCTGATCTTCGGCCTGCTGGCGACGAGCCTCGGAATTCTGGTCGGCAGGCTCCGCATCATCTCGGCCGGGCATTCCGCATTCTTCGGCATTGGCGCCTATACGTCGGCCTTGCTGTCGGTAAAGGCCGGTACGCCGTTTTTGGCTGCGCTGGCTTCCGCCGCCTTGCTGTCTGCTGTTATCGGTCTGGCGGTGTCTGTTCCGCTGCTAAAGCTGAAGGGACATTTTTTCGCCATGGGGACGATGGCGTTCGGCATTATCGTCCAGATGCTCCTGTTGAATTGGGAGAGCTTGACGAATGGACCGAACGGCGTGCCGGGTATTCCGCTGCCCGCCCTGCCCGGCTACGTGCTTGCCACGGACCGGAGCATGTATTATTTCTCGCTTGCCCTGCTTGCGCTCACGCTGTGGCTCCTTCAGCGGCTGTACCGCTCGCCGATCGGCCGGGCGCTCGTTTCCATCCGCGAGGATGAGATCGTCGCCGCCACGCTGGGTATCCGCGTACTGCGGTACAAGGCGCTGGCGTTCACCCTGTCGGCCGGCCTCGCCGGTCTGGCGGGCAGCTTGTTCGCCCATTATATGGCATTCATCAATTTTAATTCATTCAGTCCCGCAGAATCGTTTATGCTGCTGGCCATGGTTATCACCGGAGGCATGAATCATCTGCTCGGACCGCTTCTCGGAGCCGCCTTGTTCACGGTGCTTCCCGAATGGCTGAGGGGAATGCAGGATTACCGGTTCCTGCTGTATGGCCTTATTCTGACGGTGGTGCTGCTGCTGCGGCCGGGCGGGCTGCTGGGTGACGGGGGAGTTCGGCCAAGGGGGGAGATACGGCGGAGAAGGAGGATGAAGACCCATGCCCGGACAACCGCTGCTGGAAGTCAAGGGACTGAGTAAGTCCTTCGGAGGTATTCGCGCTGTGGAGGAGCTGCACCTGTCTGTGCAGGAGGGAGAGTTCGTCGGCCTGATCGGTCCGAACGGAGCCGGGAAGACAACGGTGTTCAATCTGCTCAGCGGGACGATCAAGCCGACCTCAGGGGAAATTGCCGTCGCCGGCCGGCATCTGACTGGGTGCGGGGCGGAGGAATTCGCAGCCAGGGGCGTCTCGCGAACGTTCCAAAATATTCGTTTGTTCAAGCAATTGACCGTGTTCGAAAATGTGCTGGCCGGGATGCACGCGTCCAGTGACCGCCACCCATGTCGCAGTCTGGCGCAAGGACGATTGTTCCGCAGCAGGGAGCGCCAGCTCCAAGATCATGCGGCAGAGCTGCTCGAGACGTTCGGGCTGGCGCGCCATGCGGACGAATTGTCCGTACACCTGTCCTATGGCGATCAGCGGAGGCTGGAAATCGCCCGGGCGCTGGCTGCCTTCCCCAAGCTGCTGCTGCTTGACGAGCCGGCGGCCGGGATGAATCCTGCGGAAGGCCGGCAGTTGGTCGAGCTGTTGAAGCAGGTTAAGCGCACGCATCAGCTCACCTTTGTGCTGATCGAGCACGACATGGATGTCGTGATGGAGCTGTGCGACCGCATCCGGGTGCTCGACTGCGGCAAGTCCCTATTCGAGGGGACGCCGGAGGAAGTGAGGCGAAGCCCGGCAGTCCGGGAAGCTTATTTGGGAGTGGAGGACGAACATGCTGAGCTTGGAACGCCTTACGGCGGGGTATGACTCCGGTCCCGTCATACATGACATTTCTCTGCAGGTGGGGGAAGGCCAAATTGTCGGCCTGATCGGCGCGAACGGCGCGGGCAAGTCGACCGTGCTAAGAGCTATCTCGGGGCTGGTACGCCCCTCTGCCGGTTCGATCCGTTTCTCGGGCCAGGAGACGACGAAGCTGGCTGCGCACCGGATTCCCCATCTGGGCATCGGCCACGTGCCGGAGGGAAGGCGGATTTTTGCCGACCTGACGGTCGAAGACAATCTACACCTGGGCGCGTACCGTCACGGATGGCGGACAGCTAGGCGAGATTTCGACTACGTGTACGACTTGTTCCCGGTGCTGCTGGAGCGCAGGAAGCAGCGGGCGGGCAGCCTGAGCGGGGGCGAGCAGCAGATGCTGGCTCTCGGCCGAGCGCTGATGGCGAGGCCGTCCTTGCTGCTGCTCGATGAGCCTTCGCTGGGGCTGGCCCCGCTCATTGTCCGCAGCGTATACCGCATTATTCGCGAGATTCATGCCCGGGGGGTGACGGTGCTGCTCGTCGAGCAAAATGTCAATCTGGCGCTAAGCTGCGCCCATCGTGCTTACGTGCTGCAATCCGGACGCGTCGTGCTGGAGGGAGAGGCGGCAAGGCTCCGTCTGGATGGCGGACTGATGTCCGCCTATCTGGGGGGCGGCGCGCAGAGCGGGCAGACGGCACACGGCTGAAGCTGACGACAGCTGAAGCAAGTGGCAGCCGAAGTGAATGACGCCTGAAGCAATCAGCAAATTCAATCCACGCAGGGAGGCTGACAAACATGAGTATCCATAAGGTTGACAAGGATGAAGAGGGGGTATCCGAAGGGCTGATTCGACAGGTTATTGCCTGGCGGCGCCACTTTCACCGTCATCCGGAGCTGTCCTTCGAGGAGCATGCGACCGCCCAGTTCATTGCAGATACGCTGAGCTCGTTCGAAGGAATCGAGATCAGCCGGCCGACGCCGACGAGCGTGGTCGGACGACTTACCGGCGGCCAGCCCGGCCGCGTGCTGGCGCTGCGGGCCGATATCGACGCGCTACCGGTCAAGGAGGAGAACGAGTTCGAGTTCGCCTCGGAGAATCCCGGCGTCATGCATGCCTGCGGTCATGACGGGCATGCGGCCGTTCTGCTGGGAGCGGCCCGCATCCTTAGCGAGCGGCGGGAGCAGCTGCGCGGCGAGATCCTCTTCCTGTTCCAGCATGCCGAGGAGCTGCCGCCCGGGGGTGCCCAACAGCTGGTCGACGCGGGTGTGCTGGACGGGGTGGACGCCGTCATCGGCGCGCATCTGTTTTCACCGCTGGAGACAGGCAAGGTGGCGGTCGCCTATGGCCCGATGCTGGCCGCTCCGGATACGTTCCGCATCACCGTACGCGGCGTCAGCGGGCATGCAGCGATGCCGCATCAAACGGTCGATCCGATTATTATCGGGGCTCAGCTTGTAACGAATCTGCAGCAGATCGTCTCGCGCAACACCGATCCGCTGGAGAGGCTCGTGCTGTCGGTAACGGAGTTTCACGGCGGCACGGCGCATAACGTGATCCCCGGAACCGCTGAGCTGGGAGGCACGGTCCGCAGCTTCGATCAGACGCTGCGGCAATCGGTTCCCGAGCGAATCCGGCAGATTGTAAAAGGCATTACGGAGGCTCATGGCGCCGAGTATGAATTCCAATACGACTATGGCTATCGCCCGGTCGTAAACGACGAATCGCTGACGAGGGTCATCGAGGAAGCGGCGGTAGGTCTGCTCGGCCGGGAGGCGGTTGTTATCCAGAGGCCGATTATGGGGGGCGAGGATTTCTCGGCTTACCAGCAGGCGGCCCCTGGCGCTTTCTTCAATATCGGGGCGGGCAATGCAGCCTTGGGCATTGTGCATCCGCACCATCATGCCCGATTTACGATCGACGAGGATTCGCTTGCTATCGGCGTGAGGCTGTTCGTGCGGATTGCGCATACGTTTTTGCATGATGCGAAGACGGATTAGAAGCGGTCGGGAGCTGTGGCGGGATGATGCAAGTGCCGAAGACCGGGGGCAAGGGCGGGCGGACCGGACGGCATGGTCGGAGGTCGGAGGCCCCGGACTGCGAGTCGGCGTGGACCTTGTGCACGTAGGGGATATGACTGATCTGTATCCGGATGCCGACGAGGTCTGGCTGACGCGCGAGGAATGGGAGGAAGTGACAGGCCCGCTTGAATCGAGTCGCGACGCATGGCGGAGAAGGGCGGAGCATAGCGGGGCTAAGACGGGGAGGCCGGCTGTCGTGCATTCTGTTGCGCCGTCGGAAACAAGGGCAGCGCCGGGATTGGCGGCTAAAGAAGGCGAATCCTACGCTGAGCAGTCGCTGGGGCTGGCAAGCGTCCATTCGCCTTCGGAGCTGAGGCTGAGTGCGCCTCCCGGCTTGCTGGAGAGGCTGGCCGGCCGGTTCGCGGCCAAGGAGGCGGTGATGAAGGTGCTGAGCTGCGGGCTTGACCGGATCGAGCTGACCGATATTGAGGTTCGCCGCTTTCATGGAGGCAGGCCTCAGGTCCGCCTGCGCGGGTCCGCTCTGGCAGCCTGGAGCCTCTGCGGCCTGGAGCGGCTGGAGCTGAGCATCAGCCATCACCGGGATTATGCCCTGGCAGTCGCAGTCGGCTCCGGGAGAGCCGAAGCGGCGGGCGATCCGGTCCGCTCCATTCCGGTGAAGCGACGGAGAAGAGAAACTGAGCAAGAACATGATAAGGAGTGAATGGATGTATGGGGGTTGCCTTAACTGCTATCGGGACCTACTTGCCTGAACGAATTCTTACGAACGATGAGCTGGCGGCGACGGTCGACACCTCCGATGATTGGATACGATCAAGAACAGGAATCGAAGAGCGCCGCATCGCCGCACCTGGAGAAACGACGTCCACGCTCGCGGTGCGGGCGGCCCGGTCAGCGCTGGAACGGCGCGGACTGGCGCCGGAGCGGGTGGAGCTGATCGTCGTGGCCACGATGATGCCCGATCATCCTTTCCCGTCGACGGCGTGCCTCGTGCAGCATGAGCTTGGAGCGACCCGGGCGTTCGCCTTCGATTTGTCCGCAGCCTGCTCGGGCTTTGTCTATGCGCTGGAGGTAGCGGCCCAGTTCGTCAAAGGCGGCTCGGTCCGCAATGCGCTGGTGATCGGGTCGGAAGTGATCTCCAGGTATCTGGACTGGGAGGACCGGTCCACCTGCGTGTTGTTCGGGGACGGCGCAGGCGCTGCCTTGCTCGAAAGCGCGGACGCCGAACTGCTGCTCGGCGGAGCCTTCCGTTCGGACGGCTCCGGCAAGGAGCTGCTGTATATGCCCGCAGGCGGAACGGCACAACCCGCGACGGCGCATACCGTCGAGAGCCGGCAGCATGTGCTGAAGATGAAGGGGCCGGAGCTGTTCCAGGAAGTCGTACCGATCGTCTGCGAGACGATTCTGGACGCTTGCGAGCGGACGGGCATCGCTTTGGACGACATTCGGCTGATCGTTCCCCATCAGGCGAATGTGCATATCGTCGAGGAGATTGCGGATAGCCTGAATGTTCCGTTGGAGCGGTTCTATATCCATTTGCAGAAGGTAGGCAATACGTCGGCTGCGTCGATACCGCTTGCATTGGAGGAAGCCGTGGGACAGGGAAGGGTGGAGCCGGGCGACTACATACTGATAGCCGGCTTCGGAGCCGGACTGACTTGCGGGGCCAGCATTATTCGCTGGGGAGATAGCTTTCGCCGCATACAGGCATCTTGAAGTGCGCGTGGGTTCAAGTCGAATTTACAAACACGGTGAAAAGCTTAGAGATAACTTCTAAAAAAAAGAACACGGGAGGAAGCCATCATGGCGCTGGAGGCGGTTGTGTTTCGCAATAGCAGAAATCAGGAGCTGGTCGGTGTGCTGCATCATGGCGAGGGTGAAGGGCTTCGGCCCTGCCTGATCGTATGCCATGGATTTGCAGGCACCAAAATCGGCGGAAGCCGGAGGTTCGTCGAGTTTGCGCGCTATGCGGCCAGACGGAACGTATCGGTATTCCGCTTCGACTTCGCTGGATCGGGCGATAGCGATGGGGAGTTGACCGAGCTGACGCTCGATCGGGAGCTGGAAGATCTGCACGCGGCCATCTCTACGGCGGCGCAGTTTGCCGGTGTCGATCCAGACCGGATAGGCGTCGTCGGGCATTGCATGGGAGCTGTGACGGCTTTGCGCGGAGCGGCGGGGGATGCCCGTATTTACCGGACGGTGGCCTGGGCGCCGTTCACCGATTTGCGCGGCACCGTATCGGCTATGGTCGGAGAAGATGCTTTTAGCCTGCTGGAGGAGGGCGATGAGGCGGACTTTATCTACAACGAGCAGCTGTTCAGCTGCGGTCCGGCCATCGTGCAGGCGGAGTCCGGACGGTTCGATCTGGCGGAAACGCTGGAACGCATCCGAACGCCGCTGCTGCTTATCCACGGTTCGGAGGATGGGCTTGTGCCGGTTAGCGAGATACGGTCGGCCTTCGAGAGAAGCGTACCGGCTGCGGAGGCCGCTGCCGACAAGCGGCTTATCGTGCTGGAAGGGGCGCATCATTCCTTCCCCTACCATAAGGAGGAGCTGTTCGAGCTGACAGTCGATTGGTTCCTGCCGACCTTGGCGGGCGCACAGCTCGACAGTCTCTTAGCCGCTGTTCATGAAGGTTACGGCGCGCTGCAGATACAGAATGAAAGAGAGGGGGAAGCCGCATGGGCGAGCAAGTAGCGCATATCGATTCATCGCGGCCGTCTTTTGCCGATTTTCGGGCCCAGGCGGCGCACAAGCTGAAAAAGGAGGAAGGACTTCTGACGCCGGAGGCGGAATGGGTGCGGGATGTGGGCATCAGCTCGGTTGATATGGTCAAGATCGTCATGCTGCTCCGCCAAAAGTATGGGATCAAGCTGTCGACGACGGAAGCCGGCCGTCTGAAAACGGTCGGGGATGCGTTCCGATATGTGGAGCAGGGAGGCGTCCGATGAGCCAGGTGTCACAGGAGAAACATCCTGTACTTGGCAATGAGCTGTCCCGTCTGCTTCTGCGCAAGCCCGGAGGCTATAAGCTTGTGGCATGCGACATGGACGGCACGCTGCTCGGTCGCGACCACCGGCTGTCCGATCGCACCATCCGAGCGCTCCAGGGTGTCGCCGCCCGCGGGATAACCGTGCTGCTGGCGACAGGGCGGATGATGGGCGCCGTGAGGGAGCATGCCGAGCTGCTGGGCATTCCCGGCATTGTCGTGTCGCATAACGGGGCGCTTGTCAAGCACTCGGGCAACGACACCGTTTATGTGCACAAGACGGTGCCGCTGCCCGCGGTGCGGCTTGCCGTCGCGCAGGCGCTGCTCAAAGGGCTGGTCGTGCATTGGAACTGCGACGATGAGGTGCTGTTAACGGGCCGGCATCCATGGAGCGAAAGATTTTCCGCCGAGCTTGGCGTTCCCTTGAAGCAGCTCGGGGCGTTCTCGGATACCGAGGAGGAACCGACCTCGCTGCTGATCATGGGCGGACGCAAGCAGCTGGAGGAGGTATTGCAGCATACCCGCTCGAGGTACGGCCGGCAGTTCGACCATGTGCTGATCCCCTGGTTCGATGACGTCTGGCAGCTTCAGCTGCTGCCGGGCGAAACCTCGAAGGGCAAGGGCGTGCTGGCGGTGGCCGCTCTGCTCGGAATCGATCCGGACGACATCGTCAGCTTCGGGGACAGCTACAATGATCTCGATATGCTCGCTGCGACCGGGCTTGGCGTGGCGATGGGCAATGCCGTGGAGGAGCTGAAGCGGGCGGCGAAGTTCGTCACGCTGTCTCATGAGGAAGACGGCGTCGCCATTGCGCTGGAGGTGCTGTTCGGCCTATGAGTCAAGTCATACCGCCATGGGAGCCGACTTATGCCCAAGAGTCAAGCCGCAAGTCCGCTCCGCTGCCCTATGCGATCGTTTTTCCCGGGCAAGGGGCGCAGTATACGGGCATGGGCGCTTCTCTGTTTGCCGCGTCCGATGCGGCTAAGCAAGTATATGTGGAGGCGGAGCAGTGGACGGGGCTGCCTATCCGGGAGGTATCGTTCGTGGAGGACGACGCGGGTCGGCTGAGCGATACGGCCTATACGCAGCCCTGCCTGCTGGCTGCTAGCTTGGCGGCCTGGGAGACGTTCCGCGAGGCGTTCCCGCATCCCCCGGCTTATATGGCCGGCCACAGCGCCGGAGAGTACGCCGCGTTGGCCGCAGCCGGTATCGTGAGCCGGGCCGACGCCCTCCGGCTGATCGCCGAGCGGGGGCGCCTGATGTCTGGCATGCAGCGAGGGGCGATGGCCGCGATCAAGGACGCACCGGGGGAAACGATCGAGCGGTTGTGCCGGCAGGCGGTGGTGCCCGGCGGAGTGCTCGTTCCGGCCAATCGCAACTCACCGGCGCAGACCGTTGTGTCGGGAGACGCCGAGTCAGTCGATGCGCTGCTCGAGCTGGCGCTGGATGAGGAGGTTACCGTGTTCCCGCTGGCGGTATCCGGGGCTTTTCATTCCCCTCTGATGGAACCGGCGGCCCGTGCGTTCGCGTCAGTGCTGGCCGATGTCTTCTTCCATCGGGGCGGCACGCCTGTTGTCTCCAATGTTACGGCACGTCCGGAGGAGGGCCAGGCGTGGGAGCGGCTGCTGCGCGAGCAGATCACATCTCCCGTACTGTGGGAAGCGTCGGTTCGCCACCTGCTCGGCCAGGGCATCCGCCTGTTCGTCGAGCTGGGGCCGGGGCAGGTATTAAGCAGGTTGATCCGTGCAGTCGATCCGGATGCCGTTACTCTGCATGTCGAGGACGCAGAGACGCTGAGGATCGCTGTCGATCACATACAATCCGAATTTCGAGAGGAGCTAGTGGGAGCATGCCATTTCTCGCATTGGAAACATGGACGGGAATAACGGAGGAAACGAAGAGACAGTGGATTCGAGGGGCGACGGAGATCGGAGCCAATCTGCTGAACATCCCTCCGGACAAAATACTGGTGCTGATCCGGGAGTTCCCTCCGGGGAACTGGGGACAGGCCGGCGTCAGCGGGGCCGACCCGGATTTCGCAGAGAAGAGCCGCTCCATCGTCTGGGGGTCGGAAGAGACGTATCATGATGGGATATCGCCGGTGTCGAACACGGCTGTCATTGCCATTGACGTGTGGAACGTATATACGCAGGCGCAGAAAAACGAATGGGCAGCCGGCCTTACCGCCTTGACGGGCGAACTGCTTGGGACGCCGGCCGACAAGGTGCTGATCCTGTTCCGGGATCTGCCCCCGGGACATTGGGCCCAGACCGGCGTGACAGGAGCCCATCCCGCGTTCCTGGAAGCGAGCCGTCAGGTGGCCGCCGCCTCCGGGCGCGGCTGAGGGCGGTCGCTTGGTCTGGGTACTAGTCACGATGACGCCCAACGAGCAGGAGCCGGAGGCGCTGGAGCGCTACAAGGAGCGGGCTAAGGCGGTCCGCGATGAGTATGGAGCGCAGGCCTTCCGGCGTTGGGACGCGGGGGAGCGGCTGGTGGGCTCGTTCCCGGACGAGTCGATCCGCCTGCTTCGGTTCGATAACGAAGAGCAAGTAAAAGGCTGGCTGGAGGACCCCCGGTACGCCGAGGTTATCCCCTTCCGGGAGAAGGCGTTCGCTTCCGTAACCGTGACCCTTCTGCGTGATCTGGATGAAGGGGCGACCCGCTAGGCCATCGATAGCTGGAGTGAAGATGCGAACGCAAAGAGCCGTTCCTTTCCGGAAATCTTGTTCCGGAAGGGAGCGGCTGCTCGTTGTTATCCGCTTCGCCCGCTGACCCGCCCGCCTTACCTGGCCCTGGGAACTAGAGCCTGGGGGGCGCGTCCGGCGTCCGGCGCTTCAAGGCTGGGGAGCGTTCTGCTTGTCGGCGATTTTCTGAAAAATATCGTTAATGTTCTTCATCCGGTCCTCGACCTTGCGGGCCGCCGCATCGAGTGTGTAGCCGTCCTCAAGCAGCTCCTGCACGAGTACGATTTTCTTGATGTTCAAGTAATCGTATCGTCTCGTGGAGCCGTCGGCTTCTTGAACCGAGCGGACGATACCCTTGTCCTCCCAGTAACGGATCTTCCGCGTCGGCACGCCCGTGATATCGGCGACCTCTCCGATGCCGACTACGAGCTTGCTCAGCAAGTCGAAGTCGTAGTACATCTGTTCATCGTGGTTTGCGCTCATCCTGCGCTGCCCCCTTTACGTAAGCCATGCTGTCTCCATTATAGTATATAAGGACGACCGCTTACAATGAACCGATGGCAACTAGCCTGATTTGCTAGTTGATGCCATTGGTTGTCCGGAAGCGATTCTCGCGCCACAGCCAGAGAGCGGCCAGCAGTCCTAAGGACAAGGCTCCTGCCAAGCCGAGAAAGGCTGCACGGTCACCCCATTCCTTCATCAGCAAGGTGGCTCCGACCGGACCGAGCGTGGCTCCGACGAATAGGATGAACGTGTACAATGAGACCGCTGAAGCCCTGGAGGGACCGGCCAATTGGCCGATCAGGGCGATCAGGGTTGGCACGGATAAGGCGATTCCGGTGACGAACACGATGCTGAATACGGTCAAGGAGGGCAGGCTTGGGATAAGCGCAAGACCGAGCAGTCCGGTCAAAGCGAGTGTCAGTCCGCTCAGCAGCACGGGATAGGAACCGCGGCGGGCGACGAGTGCTCCGGCGAAGGGAGAAGCGGCCATCCCGACGATGCCTGCTGCCCGCAGAAGCAGCAGCTGCGGGGGTGTCAAGCCGAACGGAGGAGCAGACAAGTAATGGCCCAGTACAAGATACATGCCGACGAACGCGAACAGCAGAGTGACGGTAACGGCATAGCAGGCATACAGCGGGCGCAGCAGGAATACTCCGACCAGCTTGCGGGGGAGCTGGCTTAACGCCAGCGGCAGGCCCTTTGCCCGATCGCGGGGCAGCAGACGGAGCGCGGCGAGTGCGGTAATCAGATAAACGGCCCCCAGGATATGGAATACATAGGGCCATCCCAGCCTTTCTCCGATGAAACTGCTGAACAGCTGTCCGACGATGCCGGCCGTCAGAAATCCGGTGCTGACGAGTCCGATGGCAGTTACTTTTTTGCCGGCCGGGTACGATTCCATGATGTAGGCGAGAGCGGAAGGAGCGAAAGTCGAGGCTGCAGCTCCTTGGAGCGCGCGGAGGGCGGCGAGTGCGGCGAAGGAGGGGGCGAACCCGATTAAGGGGCTGATGATGGCCAGCAGCGCCAGGCCGGCCAAGATCACGCTGCGTCGTCCGTAACGTTCGGATAGCGGCCCGCAGGCCAGAAACCCGAGGGCGTAGAACAGGGAGAAGGCGCTCGACGCCCAGGCGCTCTGCGCCAGGGTGATGCCATAATGTGCGGCCAGAAGTCCGCCGATGGAGACGGTCACGTACAGACTGGATACGACGGCGAGTCCGCACCAGACGAGCAGGGCGGAGACGAGACCATAGCGCGGATGAAGGGCCGACTCCGTATGAGGGGCGAGCAAAGTTTGTTCCATGTTTTCATCACTCCGATCCGTAATAGTTAAACATTTATTATTGTAACTTAATTACAATTTAAGTCAATAAATAACCTAGATTGTTTTCTTATAAATTTTTGTTGACAACATTTGGATCATCCTGTAATATTCACTCATGCAATGTTGAGTAAATTAATTGGATAACTCGGTTATTGTTGCGTTCCACCGGGCAACTGGAGACACGTACAGCCGCATTGACTTTATCGTCGATGCAGGGCTGCGTGTCTTTTTTCGTTTACCCGGCACAACAGCTATTACAAGCGGGGGGCAGGGCACACATCATGGGCATTTCAGACGAATGGAAACTGGATGACGAGGAACGTTTTCCAGGCGCAGCCTATACGCGGGCCGTCCTGGAGCCGGCCTACGAGCAAGCGAAGTCCGAACTGCTGGGGCCGATGATGGCAGTTAACCAAGCGCATCTGATCATGCTCGGCGAGCAAGGACTCATCCACGAGGCGGATGCAAGCCGCATCGCGGACGCGCTTACGAGGATCGATCTGGAGGCGCTAAGTCAAAGCACATACACGGGCGCTTACGAGGATCTGTTCTTCCAGGTCGAGCATGAGCTGGCGGAGCTGGCCGGCGAGGCGGCAGGGTATCTGCATCTCGGACGCAGCCGCAACGACATGGGGATCGCGCTGTATCGTCTCGTGCTTCGCGAAAAGCTGCTGCAGGCGGTATCATCAGGGCTGTTTCTGCAGCGGGAGCTGCTGAAGACGGCTGAGGCGCACACAGATACCGTGATGATCGGCTACACCCATACCCAGCAGGCTCAGCCTACGACACTGGCGCATTACCTGTCGGCGGTCGCGGATTCGCTTGGCCGTGACCTGGTCCGGCTGCAGCGGGCCTACAGCGGCTGCAACCGCAGCAGCATGGGCGCGGCGGCGCTGACGACTTCGGGCTTCGCGGTCGACCGAAGCCGGGTAGCGGAGCTGCTCGCCTTCGACGAGCTGATCGTGAATGCGTACGACGCGGTCAGCGGTTCGGATTATGTCGGCGAGGCGGCGGCCGCCGTCCAGCTCGCGGCGGTCAATCTGGGCCGCTTCGTGCAGGAGCTGCTGCTGTGGTGCACGCAGGAGTTCGCGGTTCTGCGCGTTGCCGCTCCGTATGTGCAGATCAGCTCGATTATGCCGCAGAAGCGCAATCCCGTCTCCGTGGAGCATGCCCGCGCTCTGCTGTCAGCCGTCTTCGGCGATGCGCAGACCGTGCTGACCATGATCCACAATACGCCCTTCGGGGATATTGTGGATACGGAGGATGACCTCCAGCCGTATGCCTGGAGAAGTCTGGAGAAGCTGAGCGCGGTTTACCGGCTGCTGGCGAATGTGATCGCTACGCTGCACATCCGCAAGGACGTACTGCGCACCCGTGCGGAGGAAAGCTTCGCGACGGTGACCGAATTGGCCGATACGCTGGTCCGCCAGGAAGGACTTTCTTTTCGTCAGTCGCATCTCATCGTCAGCCGTACGGTAAGCCGCGTAGTGGAGTCGGGCGGCAGCGTCCGGGATATTTCGCTCCAGACCCTCGATGCAGCGGCCCGCGAGACGGTCGGATATCCTTTGAAGCTCAGCGAGGAGGCGCTGCGCCAAGCGCTCGACCCGCATAACTTCATCGAGGTCCGCAAGCTGCCAGGGGGACCGAATCCTCTGGAGGTGGCGCGGGCGCTGAAGGAGCAACAGGAACGCTTCGATAGCCAAAGGGATTGGCTGGAGCAGGCGCGCGGCTCGATCCGTGCGGCCGAACAGCAGGTGAGCCGCACCATAAGCGAATGGGCGCGGCGGGTAACTAAACTAGGAACGGAGGCGGAATAGCCATGTTCAGAACCGATTTTCGAGTATTCGACATTCACGGGCATCTGCCGTACCCGACCCCGTTCATGACACGCAATGAAATTTTCGATTCCTTCAACAGACAGCGGTCCGAGCGCATGCGGCTGGCCTGGGATTTCCCTGAGCCGTTGTCCGATGAAGCAGACGCAAGGAAGCCGATCATCGACCGCTGGGCAGAGGAGCTGGACCGGTACGGCATCGGCGGCATCAACTTTCTGACGGCCCGGGACAATGACGATCTGGCAAGTCAGATCGCCAAATATCCGGACCGGTTCACGGGCTTCGCCCACCACTCCATCGAAGCGCCGGATGCGGCCGAGGAGCTGCAGCGCGCGGTTGATGCGCTGGGACTGCGCGGCTACAAGCTGTTTGGTCCGATGGTGCAAATACCGTTCGACAGCGCTTCGCTTCGTCCGCTCTGGCGCTTTCTGGCCGAGCGCCGGCTGCCGGTGCTGATCCACTTCGGGCTGCTCGGGCATACGGGAGGCATTGTCCAGCACCTCAATATCAATCCGCTGTCGATCTTCAACGTGGCGCGCGAATACCCGACGATTCCGTTCGTTATTCCGCATTTCGGAGCGGGGTACTTCCAGGAGCTGCTCCATCTTTGCTGGGGCTGCCCGAACATTTACATCGATACCTCCGGCTCCAACCAGTGGATGCGCTGGTCGCCCTACGACCTGACACTCGAGCTGCTGTTCCGCAAGACGTATGAGCTGATCGGGCCGGAGCGTCTCGTGTTCGGCACAGACTCCAGCGGATTTCCGCGGGGCTTCGTCTACCGCTACCTGCAGGATCAGGTCCGGGTGTGCCGGGAGCTGCGCTTCCGCGAGGAAGAGATCGAAGGGATCTTCGGCAACAATGCCAGGAAGCTCCTGGGGCTGCTGGAGCCGCAGCAGGAGCTTGCCGTGACGGTTTAAAGCACTTTTAACCTACATATTTATTTCGGGAGGATTGGTTAGTCTTGACTACTGTAAACCGTGTTACCGCGACTGCAAAATTCACCGCCCTGCTTGCTGTAGGCGCATTGGCGGTCCTAGCGGGCTGCTCCGGAGGCTCGAAGCCGGCGGCTTCAGGCGCAGGGGCCGAGAGCAAGCCCGCATCGGCGGAGGCCGCGGGGCCGGCCGCTTCGGACGAGAAAGTGACGATTGAATACTGGCAGTACGTCTTTCCCGCCAAGGTGGACCTGGTCAACAAGCTGATCGAGGATTTCCAGAAGCTGCATCCGAACATCACGATCAAGCATACCAACTTTCCATACGATCAATATAACGAGAAGGTAGCCACGCTTGTCCCTGCAGGCAAAGGCCCCGACATCATCAACCTGTATTACGGCTGGCTGCCCAAATATGTAGCCTCCGGCTATCTGCAGCCGCTGCCGGAAAGCGCGTTTTCGGCGGCGCAGATCGAGAAGGAGTTTTTCCCGTTCGTCGATTCCAGCAAGCTGAACGGCAAATATTATGCCATACCGACCGCGGTGAGGACGCTCGGTCTCTTCTACAACAAGGATCTGTTCACGAAAGCCGGGCTTGATCCGAACAAGCCGCCTGCCACCTGGGAGGAGCTGGTGGACTATTCCAAGAAGCTGACCCAGCGCGACAAGAACGGGGAGCTTGTCGTGGAGGGCTTTACCTTCCAGACCAACGCGCAGCTTCCGCACTGGTTCCGCGATACGCTCGTGCACCAGGCGGGAGGCAAGGATGTCAGCGAAGACCGCCGGAAAATACTATGGAACGAAACGCCGGCCGGACTCGAGGCCTTCACTTATCTCGTCGACTTCGGGATCAAGCATAAGGTCGGCGCCAAGGACTTCTACACGAACGATATTACGGCGTTCAAGGGCGGCTTCGCCGCGCTTAGCGTAGACGGCTCCTTCCAGCTTGGGGGGATTGCCAAGGACGCTCCAAATCTGAACTATGCGATCGGGCCGCTGCCTTCCCACAACGGCAAGAAAGCAGCGCCTGCCTCCTACTGGGCCAATGCGATCACCAAGGGCGTGTCCGGTAAAAAGCTGGAAGCTGCCACAGAATTCCTGAAGTTCCTGACAAGCAAAGAGGTTCAGGAGCAGTGGGCGGAGAAGGTCGGCGAGCTGCCGGCCAAGAAGGAGGTCGCCCTGCAGGATAAATTCACCAAGGATGCGAAGCTGGGGCCGTTCATCCAGCAGCTGTCCGATGCCAACTCCCACTTCTTCGTGGATGAGAAGCTGGAGCGGGATTATTTCGTCGAAGCCATCGATAAAATTACGCTGAACAATGTCAGCTACAAAGCGGCCTTCGATGAGCTGGTTCAGAAGACGCAGAAGCTGTATGACGAGTACTGGGCGAAGCAGGATAAGAAATAGGCTGCGAAAGGAGCACTTCCATGGCCAACAACGAGACGCCGTCCTTCACCGGGCGGCGGTCTTCCCTTAGCGTCAAGCAGCAGCGCTACTTGTTCATCTACGGCTGCCTGCTGATTCCGCTTATTTTCTTCATCACGATCCGCATTCTCCCCATCCTGTATTCCTTCAACATCAGCGTGAGGGAGTGGGATCTGCTGTCGGACGAGAAGCCGTTTGTGGGCCTCGGCAATTTCGTGAATCTGTTCCAGGACCCCGTGTTTCTCCAGGCGCTGCGCAATACGGTCATTTATGTGGCGGTCGGCGTCCCCGGCCAGTTGATCCTGGGCTTGGCCGTAGCGCTCCTTCTCCAGCGGATCACGCGGCTGAAGGGGCTGTACCGGGTGATTTATTTCCTGCCCTATGTCACAAGCGTCGTCGCCGTAAGCTGGGTGTTCCGCTGGATTCTCCTGAAAAATGGCGTTGTGAACGGCATTCTTGTTGAACTCGGGATACCCGCTCAGTTATTCTTGGGCTCGGCCACACAGGCCATCTATCTCGTCATCGCGGTGATGATCTGGCAGGCGCTCGGCTTTCAGATGCTGATCTTTCTGGCGGGGCTTGAGAATATTCCGGCCATGTATGAGGAGGCTGCCGCGATCGATGGAGCGAACGGGTGGCAGCGGTTCATCCATGTCACGCTGCCGCTGCTGAATCCAGTGATCGTCTTCTCGGTGGTGATCGGCACGATCAGCTTTCTTCAGTCCTTTACCCAGGTGCTCAATCTGACGCTGGGCGGACCGCTCAATTCGACGCTATCGCTCGTGCTGCACATCTACAATCTGGGCTTCAAGCATTTTAAGATGGGGGATGCGGCAGCGGCTACCGTGGTGCTGTTCGCCGCGATTCTGCTGCTGTCCCTGGTACAAATGAAGCTGCTGAACAAGAAAATCGAATATTAAGGAGGGAGCCCTGCGATGAGTGTGCAGGCGATCTCGGCTTTGCCGCGCAGGAACGTAAAAGCCGCTTCGAGAAGAGGCTCGCTGCGGTGGCTGCCCTACATGATCCTGGGTCTGGGAGCCGTGTTGATGATATTCCCGTTCCTCTGGATGGTTTCCACCTCCTTGAAGGAACCGCAGCATATTTTTACGCTAGGCTTGTTTTCAACGACGATCACCTGGAACAACTATATCGAGGTTTTTACGAAATCGCCCTTTTCCACGTGGCTGCTGAACAGCTTGATCGTGGCCGCGATTACGACCGTCAGCGTCTGCTTCTTCGACTCGATCATCGGCTATGTGCTGGCCAAGTTTCAGTTCCATGGGAAAAAGCTGATCTTCATCGGCATCCTGAGCACTCTGATGGTGCCGACGGAAATGCTGATCATCCCCTGGTACATCCTTTCCGTCAAGCTGAATTGGGTCGATACGTACTGGGGCATTCTGTTCCCCGGCTTGATCTCGGCCTTCGGCATCTTCCTGATGAAGCAATTTATGGAGTCGGTGCCGGAGGATCTGCTGGACGCCGCGCGGATGGACGGCATGAGCGAATGGGGCATTTTGTTCAAGATCGCGGTTCCGCTCGTTCAGCCCGCTCTGGCGACGCTGTTCATCTTGTCCTTTCTGGGCAACTGGAACGCGTTTATATGGCCGCTCATCGTCTCGATGACCGAGGAGCGGATGACGGTGCCGGTCGGCCTCTCCTTTTTCTCCAGCGAGCTGAAGGATACGGCGGGCTGGGTATTGATCATGACGGGCGCTTGCGTATCGGTCGTGCCGTTGATTTTGGTCTTTCTCATCTTTCAGAAGCAGATTATTCGCGGTGTGGCTCTGACTGGGATAAAATAAGGGAAGCGGCAGCATGCCGTATCGCATGAAAGGGGCTGAAGCTTCCGTGTCAGTTAAAACAGCATTTGTATTTGCCCATCCGGACGATGAAACGTATCTCGCTTCCGCTCTGATCCGCAGGCTGGCCGATGAAGGCGAGCCGCCGGTCCTGCTGCTCGCGACCCGCGGCGATGCCGGGCAGAAGAACGGCGCCTACGCCCATGAGTCTCCCGGGGAGCTCGGGGACCGCCGGGAGCGGGAGATGCAGCAGGCGGCGCAAATTCTGGGGCTCGCTGCCGTTGAGCATCTGCATTACCCCGACGGCAAGCTGAATCAGATCGAGGCTCCGAAGTTCGTGAGTCGCGTGGCGGAATTCCTGAACAGGCACGGAGCGCAGATCGTGGTGACGTTCCCGGAGGACGGGGGCAATTTCCATCCCGACCATGTAGCCATCTCGAAGATCGCGACGCAGGCCGTGCTGAGCGGCGAGGCGCGATCGGTCCGCAAGCTGTATTATATCCAGTCGGCCACCTTGACAGAGAACGGCCGCGAGCCAGCCTTCTCGATCGATACGGAGCCTTACTGGCCGGTGAAGGCCGCCGCACTGGCTGCACATGAGTCGCAGCGGCTGGCCGTCGAACGGTATTTCGGTCCGCTTGGAGACACCCTGCCCGAGGAGAGGCGCTACGAGTCCTTCGCGCTGGCCTGGCAGGATGGCGAGGCTTGGCCGAAGAAGCGGGAGAGCTGGATTCTGGACGGACTGCAGGACGACGCCGCGCAGCCTGCAGAGTGACAAGTACATCCCCGAAAGCCGAACCGAAGCAAGCGAGCTGCATCCCGCCAGGGCTGAGGCTCGTTTGTTTATTTTTTTCCTGTCGCCCCTCTTCCCAAGATACAGGGGCTTCTGCTACAGTAAGTAACACAATCTGGATGAGCCGGGCGCTGGCAGCCCCGGCTTGAGCAGGGGATCGGGCCGGCGCAGATACCTTCTGGCTGGCGGAGGAGGGCGTGCATGTATAAGCTGATCATCGTGGAAGATGAAGAGGATGTCCGGCTAGGAATGGTCGAGGAGATCGACTGGGCTTCTCACGGCTTTGAAGTGAAGGATACGGGGGAGAACGGCAAGGACGCGATAGAGCTTATCGAACGATGGGCTCCCGATGTCGTCGTGACGGATATCCGGATGCCGTTCATGGACGGTCTGCAGCTGGCGGAGTGGATCCGCGAGCATTATCCATCCACCCGCATTTTGATTTTGACGGGATTTGACGAATTCGAGTACGCGCAGAAAGCGATCAGGCTGCAGATCGACGAATATGTGCTGAAGCCCTTCTCCGCAGAGGAGCTGATCGCCGCCATGCTGAAGGTGAAGGCACAGATGGATGAAGAGGCCGAGCGGAGAAAGGATATGCTGACGCTTCAGGACTATTACCGAAAAAGCTTGCCGGTGCTGCGCGAGGTATTCCTGGCTTCCCTGGTCACGCGCAAGCTGCCGGGCAGGCAGATCGAGGAGCAGTGCGCCCATTACCAGCTTGACTTGAAGGCAAGCGCTTACACCGTAGCGGCGGTCCGGATCGATAAGCCGGAAGAGAACGGTCCGGGCGAGCATACCCGCGAATCGCTACGCTATTCCAAGGATGAGGAGCTGAGGGCGTTTGCCGCCCTCAATGTAGTCGGGGAAGTCCTGAGCCGGCATGACGCCGGGCTGGCGTTTCTCCATAACGGTCTGCTTGTCATCGTAGCCCTGCATAGGGAGCCGGTTACGGGGAGCGTTTGGCAAAGGCTGCTGGCTGTTTTAGAAGAAATCCGCTTATGCGTCGACAAGTATTTGAAAATTACGGTAACGATCGGCATCGGGACTGTCTGCGACGAATTGACCGAGCTGTCCCATGCGTTCAATGATGCCGTGCTCGCGCTGGATTACCGGCTTCTTCTCGGCGGCAACCGGCTGATCTGCATCAGCGATGTGGAGACCCGGTTCGCGGAGAAGCTGCGTTTCGACGAATTGAAGGAGCAGGCGCTGGTCCGCTGTCTGAAGGTGGGGACCGGAGCGGAAATTCAGGAGACGGTTGACGGATTGTTCGAGGGAATCGGCGATAACCAGGTATCGGTTAAGGACTACCAGGTCTATCTGATGGAAATCTTGACGGTCATCCTGAAGGCGGCTAAGGATGCTCAGGCCGATATGGAGACGATCTTCGGACCGGAGTTTGCCCCGCTGGCCGAGCTGAACAGCTGTACCGAGCTAAGCGAAGCCAAGGGCTGGATACTGGGCCTGTGCATGCGTCTTGCCCAGGGCATCGCCTCGGGGCGGCAGTGCGCCAACCGATCGCTCGTCGAGAAAGCCAAAGCCTACACGCTGGAGCACTATCCTGACAGCGGTCTCTCCATCGCCAAAGTCTGCAGCCAGCTCCATATCAGCGCAGGCTATTTCAGCAGTGTCTTCAAGAAGGAAGCGAAGGTGACGTTCGGCGCTTATCTGCTGACGATCCGGATGGAGGCGGCCAAGGAGTTGCTGCGGACCACCGATCTGAAGGCGTTCGAGATCGCCGAGCGGGTCGGCTATGCCGAGCCGAATTATTTCAGCTTCAGCTTCCGTAAAGCCGTCGGCGTTTCACCGAAGGAGTACCGCAGCGCGGCCGGCCGCGGCGACCTATGAGCGGGGGGCCGAACGGGCTGCCGCAGAGGCTGGCGGGGTTTTGGAGGGGGCGCAGCATCCAGTTCATCCTCACGACCTCCTTCACCCTGATAACTGTACTGGCTATGATCGTCGTCAGCGGCATGCTTTATGACAAATTCGCCAGAACCGCCGAGCAGAACGCTTTCCTAGGCAACGGCCAAATCGTGAATCAGGTAACCTTGAACCTGGAGATGTATCTGCAAAACACCGCTCAAGTATTTGCTGCCGTAGACGCCCGTGTGAGGCAGAGCGGCGGACAGCTGGAAGGTCCTCTGCTGGAGCAGATCGGAGCCCTGCTGGAATCGCGCAGCGATATTGTATCCATGGCTTTGTTCGATGAGCGGGGCGAGCGGCTGACGGGATACCCGGCTGCCGAGCTGCGAGTCAACACCGGGATGACCGAGCAAGGCTGGTTCCGCGGCGCGCTTGAGAATCCGAATCATCTTTCTTTCTCGCTCCCGCATGTTCAGAACCTGTACAAAGGGCAATACAAATGGGTCGTATCCATGAGCAAGGGGATTACTCTGGACGGCGAGGGAGGGGAGAAGAAGGCGGTGCTGCTGGTGGACGTCAACTTCAAAACGATCGACGATCTGCTTCGCCGGGTTAGCCTGGGTCAGAAGGGATATGTCTACATTATCGACGAATCGGCCGGCAACATCGTCTACCATCCCCAGCAGCAGCTGATCTATGCGGGCTTGAAATATGAAAACGTCGAGCAGGCGTTGAAATATACGTTTGGCAGCTACATTGATTCCCCGAACGGGGAGAAGCGGCTGATCACGATTCAGACTGTCCCCAATATCGGCTGGAAGATTATAGGAGTCTCTTATATGGACGAGCTGCTGACGACGCGCAAGGAGCTTGGCGGGTTTATCGCGTGGCTGCTGGTCTTCGTCATCGTGTTCGTGCTGCTGATCTCGGCCTTTCTGTCGGCGCGCATTTCTCTGCCGATCAAGCGGCTGGAGCGTTCGATGCGCAAGGTGGAGCAGGGGGATTTCGATATCCACCTGGCGGTGCAGGGCGACGACGAAGTCGGACGCTTGTCCCGCAGGTTCAACTTGATGGTCGCCCGGATCCGCGAGCTGATGGGGCAAATTATCGAGGAGCAGGAGGCGAAGCGGAAGGGGGAGCTGGAAGTGCTCCAGGCGCAGATCAATCCGCATTTTCTGTATAATACGCTGAACTCCGTCGTTCGTCTGGCCGGCAGCGGGAAGGGGGAGGAGGTGATCACGATGATCACGTCGCTCTCCAAGTTTTTTCGGATCAGCCTCAGCAAGGGCAAGCGGCTGATCGCCGTGCAGGATGAACTGGAGCATGTGAAGCATTATTTGATCATTCAGAAAATGCGCTACAAGCGCAAGTTTGATTTTGTCGTCAAGGCGGAGGAGCAGGTGCTTGACTGCGTAACGCTGAAGCTGATCCTCCAGCCTCTGGTTGAGAACGCCATCTATCATGCGATGGAGCTGATGGTCGATGAGGGGCGTATCGAGATCCGCGCCGAGCGGATCGGTCATTGTGTAAGACTCGAGGTGGAGGATAACGGGCCCGGCATCCCGCCGGACAAGCTGAGCGGACTGCTTGCCGCGGGCGATTCGAGGAGCGATACCGGGTCGGGGGTGGGCCTGAGAAATGTGCATGAGCGGATTCGCTTGCAATTCGGCGATGCGTATGGGCTTGAAATGGCTAGCGAGCTGGAGGCCGGCACGACGGTTACGGTTTGGATTCCGTACTTGCCCGTTCAGGAGGTGGAGGCATGAGAAGACGACTAGCTGGTATGGCCGTCTTGCTGGCAGCCTGTGTGCTGGCTTCCTCCTGCAGCTCCGGTTCGGCGGACGCTCAGCCCCGCAAAGGAGAGGAGAAACGGCAGATTGCGCTTATCTTGAAGTCCGGTGAAAGCGACTTTTGGCAGGCGGTACGCAATGGCGCCGAAGCGGCAGCCAAGGAATTCAACGTGGAGCTGATCGCCGAGGCTACTGCCGACGAGGAGCAGGTAAGCGAGCAAGTCCGCCGGATCGAGGAGGCGGTCCATTACAGGCGCGATGCGCTGGTCGTTGCCGCGAATGACGGCAAGGCGGCGGCAGCCGCCGTGGAGCGGGCGGCAGCTGCGCGGATGCCGGTCGTGGCGCTGGATACCGAGGTGGAATCGTCCCGGGTGCATGCGTTTATCGGCATCGATCATTACGAGGCGGGTGTGAAGGCGGGCAGCAAGCTGGCTGAGCTGCTTGAGGGCCAGGGGCGCGTTGCGCTGCTTGGCTTCAAGCTCGAGGAGAGCAACGCTTCGGAGCGTGAGCGCGGAGTGAGGGCGGCGCTCGCGGCGTACCCGGCCATCCGGGTCGGCGAGACGGCTTACTGCGCTTCGAACGGAAAGCTGTGCGAGCTGCAGGCCGCCGAGCTGCTCGGGCAGGACGAGCCGGTCGCGGGACTTGTTGCGCTTCATGCCGCCTCGTCGAGCGGCTTGGCCCGCCAAATCGACCGGCTCGGGATGAAGGAGCGGGTGAAAGCTGTTGCTTTCGACATCGAGCAGGAGGATATCGAATACTTGCAGGAGGGCGTGATTCAGGCTACGGTCGCCCAGAATCCGTTCAGCATGGGCTACCTGGGCGTCAAAGCCTCCGTCGAGCTGCTTCGGGGCGGCAAGCCGCCCGAACGCTACGATACGGGCACGACTGTCATTGACCGGAGCAATATGTTCTGGTCAGATAACCAGAAGCTGCTGTTCCCCTTCGTGAAATAAAGCCGGCAGCTGCCGGATGCAAGACGCGTATCTGGTCCGCACAAAGCCCGTTTCCCTGTGCAGGGGAAGCGGGCTTTGCGGCCCTCCGCGGGTAGGAAAGATAGGAGAATATCGATAGAACAGATGAGGATATTGTATGTGCATTTGTATGAAAATGGAACATAATGAGAGTCGTAAGCGAGAGAGCCTACTTGAATCCAACAAGCAAATGGAGGTCTTGAGATGAAGAAAAAAGCAGTATCCTTGATCGTGGCGGCGGCGCTTGCGGCAACCGCAGCAGGCTGCGGCTCGCAGCCGACAGGTGGGGGCGCGAGTACGGGAGGGGCGGCCGAGGGCGCATCCGGCGGCGCGGGCGGCAAGCAGCCGACGATCGGAGTAGCGATCTACAAGTTCGACGATACCTTCATGACCGGCGTGCGGAATGCAATCTCGACGGCCGCCGAAGGAAAAGCCAAGCTGGAGATCGTCGACAGTCAGAACTCGCAGCCGACCCAGAACGACAAGGTCGATCTGTTTATCACGAAGAAGGTGAATGCGCTTGCGGTGAATCCGGTGGATCGCACGGCGGCAGGCGTCATGATCGATAAAGCGAAGGCCGCCGGCATCCCGATCGTCTTCCTGAACCGCGAGCCGCTGGCTGACGACATGAAGAAGTGGGATAAGGTGTACTACGTCGGCGCTAAGGCGGAACAGTCAGGAACGATGTCCGGTCAACTCGTTGTCGATTACTTCAAGTCCCACCCCGAAGCGGACAAAAACAAAGACGGCAAGCTCCAGTACGTCATGCTGAAGGGAGAGCCCGGACATCAGGACGCGGAGCTGAGGACGAAGTTTTCCGTCAAGGCCGTGGAGGATGCGGGCATCAAGGTCGAGAAGCTGGCGGAGGATACGGCGATGTGGGATCGCGTGAAGGGTCAGGAGAAGATGGCGGCATTTCTTGCCTCTCAGGGAGAGAAGATCGAAGCTGTCTTCGCGAACAATGACGATATGGCGCTCGGGGCGATCGAAGCGTTGAAGGCTAAGGGATACTTCAAAGACAACAAGTACATCCCTGTGGTCGGGGTGGATGCTACGGCACCGGCTCTGAAGGCGCTGGAGGACGGCACGCTGCTCGGCACGGTTCTGAACGATGCCAAAAATCAGGGAAAGGCTACATTGCAGCTGGCTCACGTGCTCGCGTCCGGACAAGTTCCGTCTAAGGAGAATACCGGTTATGACATTACGGACGGCAAGTATATCTGGGTTCCTTATAAGAAGATCACGAAGGACAACATGAACGACGCGAAGTAAGCGGCTCAACCGGCAGGCAAGAGCGGGGTGGGGGAGATGCCCATAGCTTTCCCCTCTCTTTGCCCTGCACGCATATAGGAGCGAACCCGGGCGCACGCCCGGAAGAAGGAGTTCGATAGGCAGGAGGCGCGACCCGACATGAGTGAAGCCGGATATAGGTTGGAAATGAAGGAGATTACGAAGGTGTTCCCCGGTGTCAAGGCGCTTGACGGCGTAACCCTGAAGGTGCGTCCGGGAACGGTGCATGCCTTGATGGGCGAGAATGGAGCGGGCAAGTCTACCTTGATGAAATGCTTATTCGGCATCTATAAGCCGGACGGCGGAGAGATCGTTCTGGATGGCGGCAGAGCTGAGATCAACAGCTCGAAGGATGCGCTGGCTTTGGGAATCTCGATGATACATCAGGAGCTGCATCCCGTGCCGTTCCGCAATGTGATGGAAAATATTTGGCTCGGCCGGTTTCCGGAGACGGGGTTCGGGCCATTCAAAATAATCGACCACCGCAGCATGTACGAGAAGACTGCGCAGCTGTTTCGCGAGCTGAATATGGATCTGGATCCCAAGACGATAGTCCGCAGTCTGTCCGTCTCCAAGATTCAGTCGCTTGAAATCGCCAAGGCCGTCTCCTACCACGCCAAAGTAATCGTAATGGACGAGCCGACATCCTCGCTCACCGGCCATGAAGTCGAGGCTTTGTTCAAGATTATCAATCAGCTGCGCGACAAGGGAGTGTCGATCATCTACATCTCCCACAAAATGGAGGAGATCCTGCGTATCTCCGATGAAGTGACCATCATGCGCGACGGGAAGCTGATCGGTACTTGGCCCGCCGCCGAGCTGTCGACGGAGCTTATCATCACACGGATGGTCGGCCGCGATCTGAAGGAGCGGTTTCCCGAGCGCCACAGTCGGCCGGGCGAAGTTTTACTGCAGGTCCAGGGACTGTCCTCGCCTTCGCCAAAATCGTTCCGGGACATTACGTTCAACCTTCGGGAAGGGGAGGTGCTCGGGATCGGGGGTCTGGTCGGCGCCCAGCGAACGGAGCTCATCGAGGCGATCTTCGGCCTGCGTGCCGTGGCCTCCGGCGAGATCGCGATACGCGGGAAGCGGGTGCGTATCCGGAGCGCTCACGATGCGAAGCGGCATAAGATCGCGCTGCTGACCGAGGAGCGCAGAGCGACCGGCATCTTCCCGGTACTGAGCATTAAGGAAAATACGATTATCGCCAATCTGGGCCGGTATCTGAATGTGCTTGGGCTGATGAATGATCATAAGGCCAGAACCGAAACCGAACAAAGCGTGGAGCGGCTTCGCGTCAAGACGCCGAACATCGGCACGCTGATCAAAAATCTGTCCGGCGGCAATCAGCAGAAGGTACTGCTCGCCCGCTGGCTGCTGACCGAGCCGGATATCCTGCTGCTGGATGAGCCGACGCGCGGTATCGATGTCGGGGCCAAATTCGAAATTTACTCGATCATCGCGGAGTTGGCCGGGCAAGGCAAAAGCATCATCATGATTTCATCGGAAATGCCGGAGCTGCTCGGCATGTCGGACCGTATCATGGTCATGTCAGGCGGGAGACTGTCCGGTATCCTCGAGCGCGAGGAAGCGACGGAAGAAGAAATCATGCGCCTGGCTGCGAAGCATCTGGGTTGACGATTAGGAGGAAGAATCAAATGACTAGGAAGAAGCTGTCCGGTTTCGTTACGCAACATGCGATCTATATCGTGCTGATCCTGCTGGTCGCGGGGATTGCTTTGAAGGACCCGCGGTTTCTGGACATTGGCATCCTGCGCGATATTTTGCTGCAAAATTCCACGCGGGCGATCATCGCTCTTGGCGCGGCCTTCATCCTGATCACGGGTGGAACCGACCTGTCCTCGGGACGCGTCGTGGGCCTGACGGCGGTGCTGTCCGCTTCCATGCTGCAGCTCAGCGATTACCCGCGGAGGTTTTTCCCCGACCTGCCCGAGCTATGGGTCGGACTGCCGATTATTTTGGGCATCCTCGCCGGGCTTGTTGTCGGTCTGATCAACGGATGGGTCGTCGCCAAGCTCAATGTGCCGCCGTTTATTGCGACGCTCGGCACGATGGTTATCGTGTACGGGGTCAACTCCATATACTTTGATATGAAGCCCAACGAGTCCCAGCCGATCGCAGGACTCAGGCCCGACTTCACAAACATCGGATCAGGCTTTTTCGGCCCGAACGGGCCGTACTCGATCCCCTATATCGTTATCATCGCGATCGTTGTCTCCCTTATCGTATGGGTAATCTTCAATAAGACACGGCTAGGCAAAAACATGTACGCGATCGGCGGCAATGTCCAGGCGGCGACGGTATCCGGCATCCGTGTCGCCCGCAACCTGATCGGCATCTATGCGATAGCAGGGGCGCTGTACGGACTCGGAGGCGTGCTGGAGGCGGCGCGCACGGGAGGCGCAACGAACAACTACGGCAATATGTATGAGTTGGACGCGATTGCCGCCTGCGTGGTGGGCGGCGTATCGACCGCCGGCGGGATCGGAACCGTGCCCGGCGTGCTTGCGGGAGTGCTGATCTTCGGCGTCATCAACTATGGATTGACCTTCATCGGCGTTAGCCCGTACTGGCAGCTGATCATTAAAGGGCTGATCATCGTCGCGGCCGTCGCTTTCGATATCCGCAAATATTTGGCTAAGAAATAGGCTCTATTCGTAAATCATGTTGCTTTCTTGCATAAGAATGTTATTCTTGTGTAACTAAGGGAGATGGTTCCAGATTGAGTAAACCAAATATTAGCACAACCGTTTCGGGAGATTTAATGGTTACCCATCTAGTTGGCAAGATTAGCACAGAGGATGTTAACGACTGGTTTAATGGCTTCGAGCAGGCTTGCCAGCCATTCATTGCCGAGGGTCGGAAGTACAAATTGCTGGTGGATAGAAAAGGATACACGCCGGATCATTTTTCCGTTCAAAAAGCATGGAAGGATAAGTTCTTCAATGAAACCCTTTTGAATCACAGTAAGGCCATTGCGTTTCTCCTGGAAGAAGGGGAGATCATGACTTATTTACAACAATCCAATACCAAGGAATCCGTTAAATTTTTTGATCATTATGAGCAAGCATTAAGTTGGTTGAAGGAATACCCCGTATAAAACCCGGTAAAAATCGTTGACAACAGACCCTCCCATATGATATTTATTATACATAAAAGTTTATGAACTTTTAGTAAGTAAATACCAATAAATGAGAATGTCCAAAGAGTCATTCTGGGGAGAAGAGGAACTGTCATGTCTACTGTTTTATTTGTCAAAGCTAACAACCGTCCTGCCGAGCAAGCGGTATCTGTCAAGCTGCATGAGGCTTTTCTGGAAAGCTACAAAGCATCCCATCCCGAAGATACGGTGATCGAGCTCGATCTGTTCGCCGAGCAGCTTCCGTATCTGGATTCGACTATGATTACGGGGATGTTCAAAGCGGCTAAAGGCTTCGAGTCTACGGCCGAGGAGCAGGCAGCCGCGGCAACGGCCAACCGTTACCTGGATCAGTTCCTGGCTGCCGACAAAGTCGTGTTCAGCTTCCCGCTCTGGAACTTCACGCTCCCAGCGGTTCTGCATACGTATATCGATTACTTGTCGCAAGCCGGCAAAACGTTCGGTTACACGGCGGAAGGTCCGGTCGGTCTCGTTCCCGACAAGAAGGTTGCTCTGCTTAATGCAAGAGGCGGCGTTTATTCCGAAGGACCTATGGCGTCTATCGAAATGTCCGTAAACTTTCTGACCAACGTTCTTGCATTCTGGGGAATCAAAGAAGTAACGAAGGTCATCGTCGAAGGGCATAATCAGTTTCCGGATCGCACCGAGCAAATCATTGCTGACGGCGTAGAGCGGGCGACTGTGGCTGCACGCGCGTTCTAATAGTTCTCGTTGACGGGTTTACCCGGCTCATTCCAGGCCTGCTCCGCTATGACGGTGCAGGCTTTTACTGCGTCTTCTGCCGTTCTGGAGGCAGAAGTAGAGGCAAGAAAAAAGCCGAGCTGCGACGGTTCCGTCGAAGCTCGGCTTCCTTGGTTGTTGTCAGACGCGCCGAAGGCCCGATCCCGACGGCTACTTGCGGACGAACAGCCGCTCGATAGCGTGATCCGGGCCTTTGCGGAGAATAAGTTTGGCCCGCCCCTTGGTCGGCCGGATGTTTTCATGCAGATTGAGGGCGTTGATTTCCTTCCAGATGCCGGTGGCCGTCTGGACGGCTTCCTCTCCGCTGAGACTGGCATAGCGGTGAAAGTAAGACTGCGGGTCGCGGAACGCCGTGTCGCGCAGCATCAGGAAGCGCTCGACATACCACCGCTCAATATCGCGCTCATCCGCGTCCACATAGATGGAGAAGTCGAAGAAGTCGCTGACAAACACCTTGGCGTCCTTGGTCACCTGCAGGACGTTGATGCCCTCCACGATTAAAATATCCGGGCTTTGCACCAACTGAGCTTCGCCCTCGACGATATCGTAGGACAGATGGGAATACACCGGCACGACAATATCCGGCTTCCCAGCCTTAATGTCTCGGATGCACTGGAGCAGCTTCTTAGTATCATAGCTTTCAGGGAAGCCCTTGCGCTTCATAAGCCCGCGCTGCTCCAGCACCCGATTGGGGAACAAGAAGCCGTCAGTCGTAATCAGATCGACCTGCGGGCGCCAAGGCTCGCGTGACAGTAGGGCCTGCAGCAGCCGCGCCGTCGTGCTCTTGCCGACCGCTACGCTGCCGGCAATGCCGATGACGAACGGAACCTTCTGCCTTCTGTGCTGCAGAAAGGTGGCCGACGCTTCATGGAGCTGCCGGGCCGCTGCGGCCTGAAGATGGATGAACCGGGTGAGCGGCAAGTAGATGTCTTCGACTTCCTGGAATGAAATCCGGTCGTGGAAGCCTTTCCGGCGGTCAAATTCTTCCCGGCTTATAGGCGGAGTCTCGCTGTATCTCAGCTCCGACCATTCCGCACGGTTCATTTCAAAGTAAAGTGAGTAGGGATCCATAAGTGCCTAATACCTCGCGCCACAATGTCGTATTTTCAAATAGTAGCACAACTTTCGTAAAAAACAAGACATGGCAAGCGCTTTCCCGTACGATCGGGATGCTTTTTCTGCGTCTGTACGCTAAGATTGGAGATGAAAGCATAGGTTATTCCCAACTTGATGCCATGAGGTGAGCGACCTTTGAACGACCGCCCGCAGGAACTATTGACCAAGCACGAGCAGATCTTGCGCTATATCGAGAAGCTCAGCGTCGGCACCCGGATTTCGGTAAGGAAAATCGCCCAGGTGATGGATGTCAGCGAAGGAACGGCGTACCGGGCGATCAAGGAGGCCGAAGCCGAGGGGCTGGTGAGCACCAAGGAGCGGACCGGCACGGTGCGCGTCGACGCCCGTGAGCGGAATCCCTTCGACCGGCTGATCTTCGACGAAGTCGTCCATATCGTCGACGGCGTCACGCTCGGCGGAGAAGCGGGGCTGCATAAGACGCTGAATAAGTTCGTCATCGGAGCGATGCAGCTTGAAGCGATGATGCGCTACGTGGAGCCGGGCAATCTGCTGATCGTGGGCAACCGCAGTCAGGCGCATCTGTATGCGCTGGAGCAGGGAGCGGGCGTGCTGATCACGGGCGGCTTCCAGGCGTCTGCCGAGGCGCGGGAGCTGGCCGATCGACTCGAGCTGCCGATCATCAGCAGCAGCTATGATACGTTCACGGTGGCGACGCTCATTAACCGCGCTATCCATGATCGGATGATCAAGAAGAAAATCATTCTAGTGCAGGACATTATTCGGACCGATACGCCCGTCTATTATTTGAAGGGAACGGATACGGTTCAGCATATGCAGGGGATGATCGCCGAAACCGGCCACACGCGCTATCCGGTCGTAGACGAGTATCATCGTCCTGTCGGCATCTTGACGACGAAGGATGTGCTGAGCGCGCAGCCTGGCGATCCCGTAGAGCATTATATGAAGCGAAGTCCTCTTACCGTCCATGTGCAGACATCCGTCGTCTCCGCCAGTCATACGATGGTATGGGAAGGCATTCAGATGCTGCCGGTCGTGAATGATCACAAGAAGATGCTGGGCGTCATCAGCCGCAGCGACGTGCTCAAGGCGATGCAGTTTATCCAGACTCAGCCCCAATACGGAGAATCGTTCGAGGATTTGATCTGGGCGGGATTTGAGAAAAACCGGGATAAGGAAGGCAAGCTTTTTTTTCGCGGAACGATTACGGCGCAGATGACCAACCACGTGGGCATGGCGTCGGAAAGCATGCTGGCGACCTTGATGAATCAGGCTGCGCTGCGGATCGTGAAGGAGCATCGGAGAGGCGACCTGATCCTGGACAGCTCTTCGGGCTATTTCCTGATGCCGATCCCGCTGGACAGCGTGGTCGAGATCTGGCCTTGTATGATCGAGCTGAGCCGCCGTTTTTGCAAAATCGAGGTGGAGGTTGAGCTGAACGGCGTCCGTATGGCCAAGTCCATGTTTACGGCCCGTTTGGTGGATTGATGTCGTGTTTTTATAGAATTGATGTCGCCAAATTGCACTAAAACTAACGAAAAAACTGTGGTACATTATTCCCATGATGTCTCAATTTCATATAGGTGAAGGAGGGGGATTCATGGCTCTGCGCATCGGTAAAATCAGTTATTGGCATGTTCACGCCTGGGATTACACGAAGGAGGCCCAGCAGCATCCGGATACGGAGATTGCCGGGGTATGGGACGAGAATGCTCAGCGGGGGAGAGAGGCTGCCGAGAAGCAGGGGGTGCCGTTCTATGAATCGCTGGACGATCTGCTTGCCTCGGATATTGACGCGGTCATCGTTGACGCGCCCACGCGTATGCATCGCGAGGTGATGGTGGCTGCAGCTAAGGCGGGCAAGCATATATTTACGGAGAAGGTCATCGCCGCTACCGTTCGGGAAGCGCAGGACATTATCGCTGCGGTAACGGAGAGCGGTGTGAAGCTCACCGTGTCCTTGCCCCGTCTGAACGAGGGCTACACGCTGAAAATCCGCGAGCTGTTGGAGCAGAAAACGCTTGGCCGCCTGACCCTCGTACGCGCCAGATTGTCTCACAACGGGGCGATCGCCGATTGGCTTCCTCCGCATTTTTACAGCCTGGAGGATTGTCAGGGAGGAGCCTTGATCGATCTGGGCTGTCACCCGATGTACTTGACAAGGCTGCTGCTCGGCGAAGAGCCGGTCGACGTCACGGCCCACTACGGGTATATCACGGGCAAGGAAGTGGAGGATAACGCCGTCTCGGTGCTCTCCACGAAATCGGGAGCGCTCGGCATAGTGGAGGCGGGCTTCGTCAACAGCTTCTCCCCGTTCACGCTGGAGGTGCATGGCACAGAAGGAACGCTGTTGTACGGCACGCCGGATAATAAGCTGCTGCTTCGCACCAAAGGGAAGGACGGAGCGTTTGCCGACAAGTGGCATGAGCTGGAGCTGCCCGAGCGGCGGGAGAGTGCCTTCGAGCAGTGGGTTGAGCATATCGCGAAGGATACGTTGGCCGAAGAAAACATCCGGGTCGCCCTGGAGCTGACTGCGCTGATGGAAGCCTCGAACCTGTCTGCTCGCGAGCGGCGGGCCGTCCGCCTGGATGAGCTGACCCGTTAAGTTAAGGAGAGCCGGAAGCGGTTTGCGTCTGCGCTCAGCGGCAAATTGGAATTTGAATGCGGAGGAGATGGCATGAGCGCCTTTCCGTACGAGGTGATGTGGGAGCGGCAGGATGCTCTCGAGCGGCTGGATCTGAGAATCCGGTGGGGCCACTATGAAATCCGCGTGCTGCGGTTCCACCTGACCTCATTTGCGTCCGGCAAAACCTGCAGCTTTCACAAGCATGCGGAGTTCGAGTTTCATTTTATTCCAAGCGGCGCCGGCAAGGTGATCCTGATCGACCAGCCCTATGAGTTGAGCGAAGGCATGCTGTACGTGACCGGTCCCGGGGTCATGCACTATCAGGAGGCGCATACGGAGGCTTCCATGGAGGAGCTTTGTCTGCATATCGATATTGTGGACCGGAGCGCGGGGATCGTAGACGGCTTGGAGAGCGGGGTGGACCGGTGGGAAATCGCGGAAGCCGAGGATTGCGTGAGCAAACTGCAAGCGCTTCCTCTCGTGCCGACACTGGATGTTCATCAGGCGATGCCCTGCTTTTTGGAGGCGTACCGCGCCTGCTGCGATAACTATTCGGGCTCGTATACCACGATCAAGCAGTGTATCGTGCAGATCCTGCTGCGCACGGTGCGCGCCTACGACGACGGGAAGCTGCCGCTGGATTTGCCGGAGCGCGATGTCAATGCAAGTCGTTACCGGTTCGCTTTGCAGTATATCCGCTCCAACTACGCTTGTCCGCTGACCCTGGAGGATGTCGCCGATAAGCTCCACATCAGCTCGCGCCAGCTGCAGCGCGTCCTGAAGATCTATCACCCGACCAGCTCGTTTCGCAGCATCGTGGAGGATATCCGGCTGGAGGCGGTATGCCGCAAGCTGGACGAAACCGATCTACCCGTGGAGCGCATCGCTGTGCTGGAGGGCTTTGCGAACGGCAATTACCTGCATGCGGTGTTCCGCAAGCGGTTCGGTATGACGCCGTCTCAATACCGAGGCCGCCGGACGCCATCAGCAGTACCCATTTCCTTATAAGGAGGACACTGACATGTCCCGTATTTATCGAATTGCTATCGTAGGCTGCGGCGGTATCGCCAAAGGCAAGCATATGCCGAGCCTGAGCAAGCTGTCCAATATCCAAATGGTCGCTTTCTGCGACATCATCGAAGAGCGCGCCCGCGAGGCGGCGGAGCAATATGGAGCCGAAGGGTCAGCCGTGTACACGGATTACCGTGAGCTGCTGAACGACGCTTCGATCGATATCGTCCATGTGTGTACGCCGAATGACTCCCATGCGGAGATCGCGATCGCCTCCCTGGAGGCCGGCAAGCATGTCATGTGCGAGAAGCCGATGGCGAAGACGGCAGCGGATGCCAAGCGGATGGTCGAAGCGGCGGAGCGGACCGGGAAGAAGCTGACGATCGGGTACAACAACCGGTTCCGGCCGGATAGCCAGCATCTGAAGAAGCTGTGCGAGGATGGGGAACTGGGCGAGATTTACTATGCCAAAGCCCATGCGATCCGCAGACGCGCCGTACCGACCTGGGGCGTTTTCCTCGACGAAGAGAAGCAGGGCGGGGGCCCGCTTATCGATATCGGCACCCATGCGCTGGACCTGACGCTCTGGATGATGAACAATTACAAGCCGAAGGTGGTGCTCGGCACGTCTTATCACAAGCTCAGCCAGAAAGAAAATGCGGCGAACGCTTGGGGACCGTGGGATCCAGCCAAATTTACGGTAGAAGATTCGGCATTCGGCATGATTGTGATGGAGGACGGAGCGAGCATCGTCCTGGAGTCGAGCTGGGCGCTGAATACGCTGGAGGTCGACGAGGCCAAGTGCACGCTGTGCGGCACCGAGGGAGGCGCTGACATGAAGGGCGGCCTTCGTATCAACGGCGAGAAGCACAGCCGTCTGTTCACGAGCGAGGTCGAGCTTAAGGCCGGGGGCGTAGCATTCTATGACGGCAAGGCCGAGAAGGATGCGGATCTGGAGATGAGGCGCTGGATCGAGGCCATCGACCTCGACCAGGAGCCTGTGGTAACCCCGCAGCAGGCGTATATCGTTTCGCTTATTCTCGAAGCGGTATACGAATCTTCCCGTACCGGGAAGGCGGTTTACCTGGACGTGTAAGTGCAAGCTTCGGCAAGCGGGCCGTTTCCTGGCGACAGGGAGCGGCCTTTTGGCGTCTCGGGCCGGCGTACTTGGCAGCGGGGAGGGTCCGGAAAGGATGCGCTCGGGCTGCGGTGGAGAACTGTCGGGAGCGGTATGGAAGAGGGCGAGTGAGGCGGTGGAGAACTGTCGGGAGCGGTATGGAAGAGGGCGAGTGAGGCGGAGGAGAACTAGCGGGAGCGTTTGGGAAGAGGGCGAGTGCGGCGGTGGGATGGGGGAACGGTCCGGAAAGGCGCGGGCTGTGGCGGTGAGAAGCGTGGCTGGGGAAAGGTGGTGCGTGTTCGGGAACGCTGAACGTACGCCAACCTTACTGACGGCGAAGAGAGCAACTTTGAAGCTTCGCCTAGTTTCGATACAAAGGGGGCGCCATGAAGGCGGAACGGACTGTAGAGCCGTTATTTGTGCACAAAACGTTAAATTGACAAAGTAACGGACCTAGATGCGGCTATTGTGCCCAAATGGGCGGAATCGTGCCCATGCAGCGGCGTATAACGTCCCCTGTGTCCGTTAATTTCCAAAATTGGGCGATAAACGACTAATAACGGCGCTGGTGTCCGTATGGGCCTGCATGTGGTCGACAGACCGTCCGTCATGCAGCTAAACCGTGCGCTGGGAGCTGTGCGCGGTGCGAATAGATAGCTTACGCGTCCAGCAAGAGGTTTGTCTCCGGTGTTCCCTTCAGCATAAAGGGCGGCGCTCGTCAACCTAGGCTCTCTATGGCCATGCGGATCTTGCTTGCCGGTGCATTGGCAACTAACGAACATACCAGACGACTGCTTCGTGATCCCCCTATCGGAAAGGTGTGGGTTCATAGGGACTTTCAGCCAATCTTCAGCTAATGTTAAAGGAACACTCAGCAGCCCTTCATGTGGGCTTCAGGTTACTTCTCTATCATGGGTCTTGTAGCAATCTATACCAATCCCTAAGAACAAAGGAGAATGAGACATGAACCCATTGATGAAGAAAATCGCGACAGGTACATTGGCAGCCGGATTACTGGTAGGTGGAACCGGCGTTTATTATTCGCAAGCCTTCGCGGCGACGGATTCGTCCGCAGCCGCAGTCGATAACCAGGGAAGCGCGAAAACGCCGGGAGCCAAAGGCTCAGAGCAAGGAGGACGCGGACAGCGAGGCGGCATCAAGCATGGCGGCGGACTGGTTGAACAAACGGCTGCTTTGCTTGGCATCGAGTCCTCGGTGATTCGTGAGGAGCTCATGCAGCAAAAGACGCTTGCGCAGATTGCGCAGGAAAAGGGCAGCTTGAGCCAGGAAGCCTTGCTGCAAAAGCTGGTGGAGGCCGAAACGGCAAAAGTAACGGAGCTCATCACGGCCGGCAAGCTCACACAAACCCAGGCGGATGAAAAAATAGCGGGACTTTCTGAGCGCATTCAGAAGGAAATTACGGCAGTTGCCGGTCAAGGAGCCGGTAAAGGAGGCTTGTTAGGCGGACAGCACGGCAAAGGCGGGTTCCCGGGCGGCGGTAAAGGCGGTTTTGGCCACTTTGGCAATCCGGAGACCGTGTCGGGCCTGATCGGATTGACGAAGGATGAGCTGACGGCCGCACTGAAGGAAGGAAAAACGCTGACGGAGATCGCTGCGGAGAAGGGCATCGATAAGGAGCAACTCGTGAGTAAAATCAAGGATTCGCTCGATGAGTCGATCCGTCAGTTCGTTGATCGGAAGCAAACAGACGCGCAGCGTCCCGCTCCGGCTGCCGATGCAGCCGCCGAAGGGACAAGCGCAACTGGGGCATAAAACGCTCTGAATATGGATAAAGCCGAAAAACGGCATAGAACAGTCCGGTTCACTCTCCCGTGGGAGGGCGAATCGGACTGTTCGCTTTTGCGGTCCGCGGTAGGTCCGAGGACACACTTTTCATCGACGCCGATGGGAGGTCTTCTCTGTTGACCTCTACCGGCGGAAGCTATCCCTTCCTAAGCCATTATAGCGGAGAGACGAGAGTGGCGCAGACCCGGACTGCCGGTTCGCAGTTCGATCCAGGTGAGGCCTTCGGAAAACACCGAGGGCCTCTTTCCCGTATCCGCGCTGCCCGCTCCTAACGGTCAGCCCCTTCGAGGGGCGTTTCCCCTAGCGCTTCCGCAGAAGGCGTGACGTGGGACGGCTCTGCCGACCTGCGCGGAGCATACAGGCTGGAATGCGACTTGATCCACCGGAAGGCATGACGCGCAAGCACCTTGAGCACCGCATAGCCCGGGACGGCTAGAATGATACCGAGAAGACCGAACAGATTGCCCGCGGTCAGAATGACGAAAATAATCGTAACGGGGTGAATGTGCAGCGACTTGCCCATGATCTGCGGCGAAATGACTTTGCCCTCGATGAGCTGAACGACAGTCCATACGGCCGCCATCTTAAGCAGCATGACAGGCGAGGTGACCGCGGCTACGATCAAAGCAGGCGTGATCGCGATAATGGGGCCCAGATAAGGGACGATGCTCGTGCAGGCGGCGATGACGGCGAGCACCAGCGAATAATCCAGTCCGATGATCAGGTAGCCCATATACAGCAGCAAGCCTATACAGCAGCTTACGATCAGCTGGCCGCGTATGTAGGAACTGAGCTTGTCATTCATCTCGCTGAGCACGGTATAGCCTAAACGGCGCCATGCGGTTGGCACGAATTTCAAGATATAGCGGGGAAGCTTTTTGCCGTCCTTGAGTAAATAAAACAAAATAAACGGAACGGCTGCAAGCGTCAGCACCGTCTCCGTCAGAATGCCGATGAACCCGCCGATGCCGGCGCCGGCCAAGTTGATCAGAGAAGTTACTTTATCAGACAGCGACGAGGTCCAATCTCCGGATGTGGAGCCGAGGGTCTGCTGAACCTCATTGAAGAAGCGGCTGCCGAGCAGCTGGGCGAATTGCAGCTCGACCTGCTTGCTGTAGGCCGGAAAATTCCGGACTAGGCTCATGATTTGTTCGCGGATCAAAGGGACTACGGTGAACACGAGCAGGGTAAGCAGACAAATAAGGAGCAGGTATAACGCTGTGATGGCTTGAATCCGTTTGATATGCCGCCTCTCCATCCAGTTCACCAGCGGATTGAGCAAGTAATAGGCAACGCCGGTCAGGATCAATGGCAGCAGGATCGTTTTGAACAGCACCTTCAGGGGGGTGAAGATGAAAGGAATTTTGTTCAGGACAAACAGGTTCAAGCTGATCAGCAGCGAGACCAATAAAACAACGACAAATTGATTGTTCAGAAAATATCGTTTGAAAAAATCGGCTCCACTGCGTCTTGGATTCATATTCGTTCCCCCAGCCATCCTTTGTCGCAGGCGTTCCGCCTGCCTTGGTATATGACCCTATTACCCAGTCTCGGCCGGGGCTGACGCTTGTATACGCAGGCCGTCACCGATCAGGTCATTCGCCCATATGCTGAGGGAGAGAGCGGTAGGAGGGATGAGCAGGATGACGGATGACGCACAGCGATTGATCGGGCTGATGCAGGAGCATGCGCCGCCGGGGGCAGAGGTTCAGAGACATGCAGAGCGCGGAGAGCCGATGATTATCGTAGCGGATTTGGATGGAGATGGGGAACCGGAGATAGCAGGAGCCTACAGGCTGGGTGCCGAGACCCGTCTACTCGTGCTTCGCTCTGACGGCAGGAGCTGGAAGTCTGCGGCTGCCTGGAAGGGCGGGGGCTATGAGGTCAGCACGATGCAGGCTGCTCCGCTTGTCCGCCGCGGGCGGTTGTCCTTGCTGGTCGGCTGGCGGCAGGTGGGGGCGGTCCGCTCGGAGCTGGCCTTGTACGACTGGACGGGGGACGGCTGGGAGGACATCGCTCCACGGAATGTGACCTTCAGCTATGCGGAAGCGGAAGACATGCCGGGAGCTGAGGGGAAGGATGGTTTGGCCGAACTGGCGCTTTGGTCGCATGAGACCGGGCAAGCCTATGCAGTGGGCGTATACCGGTATAAAGGAGGGAGCTTGGTCCCCGCATATGGCGTATATCCTTACTATTTCCGCAGGGTGATCCGCTACTATGAACGGCTCGTCCGGGAATATCCGCGCGAGCTCTTCTACAAGGCTTACCTGCGCGATGCGATCGGCAAGGCCGGCTGGAGTGCCGGAGAAGAGGCGGAAGCAAAGCCGGGGATGCGGGCCGCCGGGCTGTTTCCGGCAGCCGTGAAAACCGTTCAGGGTACCAAATGGGGCTATGTGAATGCGGAGGGAAGGTTTGCGATTGCTCCGCAATATGAGTTTGCCGGTGATTTTCAAGGCAATGGCCTGGCTGTGGTCGGCAGTAGGAGGGGCGTCGGAGCGATCGATACAAGCGGACATTATCGGATCAAGCCGTTATATGAGACCATCGGGGAGTTCTCGGAGGGTCGGGCTGCCGCTGTCGACAAGGAGGGCTTCAAGGTTATCGATGAGTTGGGGCGCGTGTTGACCACGGAGGCGTACAGCTACATCGGAACCTTCCGCGACGGGCGGGCGCTCGCCACGGATTCCGGCTCCGGTCATTACGGCTATCTGGATAGGGAGGTAAGGTTGCGATCCCGCTTCAATACTTGGAAGCCGGTGATTTCGCAGACGGAAAAGCCGTCGTGAAGCTAGGCGAAGGACGTTACGCCCTCATCGATACGGCTGGCAGGCAACTGCAGACGTATCCCTATGCTTTCGTAGGAGGACTGGGCGACGGTCTGCTGCCGTTCCGGCAGGAGGCGGAAGGGGATTATGGGTATATCGACGAACAGGGCCGCGTCGTAATTAAGCCTCAATTTACGATGGCGCTTCCTTTCGCTGAGGGCAGAGCTGTCGTCAACACGGCCGCTGACTACAAGAACAAGTACGGACTGATCGACCGCAGCGGCCGGTTTGTCCTGAAGCCTTCCTATAATGATATAAGGCCGCTTGGCGAGCGCCGGTATGCCGTAGGGTATGCGATCGACCCCGAGCAACCGTTTCTCGGCTCCATCTATGCGATTGCGGATGAACAGGGCCGCTTCCTGACCCAGGCCCAATATGTCGAGGTAGGTGAGTACAACAACGGACTTGTATCGGTCAGCGACGGGACCCGGACATTCTTCCTGGACCGTCTCGCCAGACGGGCTCCGCATATGCCGGCTGTCGAGGGTGTCGGCACGCTGACCGTTATGGATTCCCTGATCCAGGTCAATGTCGATCAGCGGATTTCTTATCTGGCCCCTTCGGGGCGCGTGGTGTGGAAGCCGAATACGGTGATTGACCTCACGCCCCCCTATCGGGTGAGGGAGCTCAAGTATAAGCCCAATAAGGATTACCTCGTGTACTACCCGCAGATCGAAGGGATGAAGGATTCGGCCGCTGAACGAAAAGCGAATGAAAGGCTGAGGCAGCTCTCCCAAGTGAAGCCGGTCGGCTCCGGGCAGCTAGGCTACAGCTACACCGGCGATTTCGAGATCGGCTTCTACCGGGGTCAGCTCCTGTCGCTGGAGCTGACCGGCTATAACTTCCCGTTCGGCGCAGCTCATGGCATGCCGACCCGAATCTATGCCCATGTGGACCTGAGGACGGGACAGTTTTACGCGTTAAGCGATCTATTCAAGCCGGGCAGCGATTATGTCAAGGTGCTGAGTGAAATAATTGGCCGGCAGATCAAGAACGACCCGCAATATGACTACGTGTTCCCGGACAGCTACAAGGGGATTGCGCCGAATCAGCCTTTCTATGTAAAGGAGGAGGCGCTCTATGTCTACTTCAACCCTTACGATATCGCCCCTTATGTCGCAGGGTTTCCGACCTTTCGGATTCCCTATGCGGAAATCATGCCGATCATTGCGACGGACGGAGCCTTCTGGCAGTCCTTTCATCGCCAGCCGTCCGAAGTTGCTAAGCGACTGTCGTAAAGAAACTATCTGAAGCGGGAACGGCCCAGACGGAGTTTCCCGTCCAGGCTGCTCCCGCATCCGAAAGGATCGGCTGCCCTTGCTCTTGGTTCGTGCCGCAGACGGCACATCCGCTGGATAGCCGTGTTAACCGCGCTTGAGCCTGACAGGCTGCCCCAGCTTCACGGATTCATACCCCGCAAGCGCGACCTCAGCGGAGCGCAGCCCGTCCTCGCCGGTAATCGGTACCGGCCTGTTTTCCAGCAGCGCTTGCACGAAGGCATACATCATGTGTACATCCATTGAGTCGCCCCATGTGCTCCATACCCCTTTACCAAGCTCATTGGTGTAAAGCTCGTTCATTTGAGCGAAGCTGTCGATAGAGATAGCGCCCTCGGTGCCGATGATTTCCATCGTGACGTCGCCCCAGGTCGGAAATGCTTTCGGGCGGGACCAGCTCGTATCCAATACTCCGAATACGCCGTTATCGTAGGTGACGTGAATCATGCCTGTATCGTCGACAGCCAGCTGCTCGTGGAAACGGGTAGCCGCATAGGCGTATACGTCGGTGACGCGAGCGCCGGTGAACCAGTTCATCAGGTCCATGACATGGACGGTATGATCCAGCAAGGCGCCCCCGCCTGATAGCGCAGGGTCTATGAACCAACCGCCCGGCATCGTTCCCCGATTCGTCCCTTTGATGGCGAGGATCTCGCCAATCTCGCCGCGCTCGACGGCTTCCTTGGCGCGGACGACTGGCGTAATATAACGGCAGGGGAAGGCGGTCATTAACTGGACGCCGCTGCTGTGGCAGGCTGCGATCATGGCTTGCATGTCGGCGACGGACAGGCCGAGCGGCTTCTCACACAGCACATGCTTGCCGGCTTGGGCGGCCTCTATCGTCAATCTGGCGTGATGGGCATTCTCCGAGCAGATGACGACGGCGTCGGCATCCGATGCCAGCAGCTGCTTGTAATCGGCATAAAACGGGACATCATAGCGGCGAAGGGCCTCTTCGACGAGCGTCTTGTCGTCATGAGCGATACCGACGATCTCCACCTCCGGCATGACGGCGAGCGCATTCAGATAAGAGAAGGCATGCCCGTGCGCGAAGCTAATGAACCCGATCTTCAAACGTTTCATAGCGTTTCCTCCTTGCCCTCGGCAGACATGTGCTTCAGAAAGACCGCTCTACCCGTTCGGATCGACTCCAGCGCAGCCTCGGCGATTTCGATCGCCTTCAACGCATCGTGGGCCGTGACCGCAGGCTCTGTGCCGTCGCGAAGGCAGGCTATGAAATGGCGAAGCTCCCGCTCGTAAACACTTTCGACCAGCGGGCTGTCTTTCGTCTCGGCGTAGGCACGGCCGCTTGCCGCATGGGCAGAGCGATGAATGGTCAGCGAGCAGGACTTGCGGCTGTCGGCACGGACGACTCCGGCGCTTCCGGCGATCTCGGCCGCGGTATAGAAGGAGCCGGGATAGCCCCAGCACGCTTCCAGATTAGCGACTGCACCGCTCTCGGCTATCAAGGTAGCGGTGGCATAATCCAGCAGGTCAGCGCTTCGCCGCAGCGCATACACCGACTTTACTTCGCCGAGCGACCAACGGACAAAGTCGATATCGTGAATCATCAGATCGGCTATCACTCCGCCGCTTAAGTCGGCCTCCTTGAACCAAGGCCTTGCCTCGCCCGGATGCCCGCCCATCCGCTTGGCATGCAGGGTGCCGATCCGCCCCAGCTTCCCATCCGCAACCTGGCGCTGCATGTGCCGGTAATCCGGGAAGAAGCGGACCACATGCCCGACGAAGAGACGGACGCCGCGCTCCTCGCAGTAAGCGATCATCGACCGCGCATCTTCCGCAGATAAGGCGATCGGCTTCTCGCAGATGATATGCTTGCCGGCATCGGCGGCTTTCCTCGTATAGTCACGGTGCAGGTGGGTGGGCAGAGTCAAGCTGACCACATCGAACTCGGTTCCGGCCAGCAGGCTTTCGAACGAGTCAAAGGAAGGCGCGCCTGTCTGTTCTCCCAGTTGGCTCGACAGCCCGGCGTTAAGGTCGCATACACCCGCCAGCTCCACCTCCGGCATGGCGGCATAGGCGAGCGCGTGCACGCGTCCCATCTCGCCGCATCCGACGACGGCTGCTTTCATGGTACATCTCTCCTCGCTTCATGGTAAAATACAAGTGTTATCTGTTACGATACTAGGAGGGGACGTTGCTGTATATGCGACGATTTGCCTCTTTCCTATCCAAATTTGTCACGGCGAAAGCAAGGTGCGACCTGCGATGAAGATTTTTCAGGAACCGATCTATTATCAGAATCCCGCTCTCCGCCTCAAGGTCGATCAGTTCATCAGCGATCTGTGCGAATGCCCATCGAACGGACTCTGGCATCATCACAAGGAAGTGGAGCTGATTCTCGTGCAGAAGGGGCGACACGAAATCAGGATGCCTAACCGGATCTACGAGCTTGGTCCCGGTGATGTGATGCTGGTCGGGGCATCGAGGCTTCATGCTCCGCGTAAGCTTGGCGAAGAGCAGCTCGTGCACACGGTGCTGCACGTCGACCTTCAAGCCTATTTCGACCCCGCAATGATGAGCTATTACCGGCATTTCTCCGAGGCGCTGCATCCGCTCGACGAGCTCAATGAGATGTTCGAGGACGAGAAGGTCAAGCTGGCCGTCGGCCGTATCATCGAGGACATTCATCGCGAAGTGCTGGAGGCAGCTCCAGGATATGAAATCGCGGCCAGCATGCATGTCAAGCATCTGATGCTGACACTGCTTCGTCACGATGCCCGAGGGCTGCTGCAGCCTCACGAGTATATCGAGGCGGATATCGTCCGCCCGATCCTGGATCATATCGACGAACATCTGGAGCAGAAGCTCGATATGGAGAGTATCAGCCAGATGGCCGGCATGAGCTATTATTATTTCTCCCGGTACTTTAAGAAAACGATGGGCGTGTCGTTTACCGACTATGTGAACCGCAGGCGGATCGCCAGAGCGGAGCGGCTGCTTGTCACGGGCAGGCAAAGCGTGATCGAAATCGCCGAGGAAGTCGGGATCGGCAACATGGCTCATTTCTACGAGCTGTTCAAACGCTACAATGGCTGTACGCCTAAGCAGTTTATGGGCAAGGTGAGTATGAAGGGCGAGTAGGCCGATAGCGGCTTGTTTGCCTCCAGAGGAGATTCGTCATTATCCTGTTCCACGATATTCGTTTAAAGACCTGGAGGATCATCATGCTAATTGTGATGGAGATTGTATCTGCCCTGATTCAAATCTTTGTTTTTTCTGCGTTCCCCTTTTTGTTTTATCTTGTTAAGTACAGGAAAGTCGAAGGCTTTTTTGATTATGTCGGGATTTATAAGAGCACGGCGCGTGGGATTATTTATAGTTTATTGTTGTCCATCCTTATACTTATGCTTACATTTGGCGTGTTGGTCTTGTTGAATAGTACGGATGTACTGCTAGCTCCTTCGACTGCTGCAGCGCAATTGAAAGCGCACAGCGATGAACCTGTGCTTACCCTTCTTCTGATCATTGTTGTAAGATCGTTTTTGCAAACATCGTTTTCAGAGGAACTGTTTTTCCGGGGCTTTATAGGAAAGAGATTAATAAATCGTCTAGGTTTTCAAATTGGTAACCTATTGCAATGTGTTATTTTTGGCGCAGTCCATGCCTTATTGTTCTTAAAGCTGGGGTCATTCAATTTGTGGAGTATTATCTTACTTATGGCAACGTCATCACTTGCAGGATATCTGCTAGGATACATAAAAGAAAAGTATGCGGATGGCAGCATTGTTCCAGGGTGGATTTCTCACGGGATCTCGAATGCGATTACTTTTTCAATCGTAGTATTTTTACTTTAAGGATTTTCGTGGGTTTATCCATTACATGGCTATAAATGTCTGCTGAAAATAAAGTTGTAGACTGAGAAAATAAAGTATTAGACGCCCATGCCGCTAACGCGGCACCATCAGATGATGAAAATGGTAGGTATGCGGTATAATTTACTTACGGCTGGCGAAGGCAGGTCGGCAGTCAATGGTGCTTCGAGCCCGAGTCTTAGACTGACCCTAACGACCAGGTGTACCACAGATTGTTGCTCCGAATTTGGAAGCACGCAGGATAGAATAACCATATGTGGTTGTTACACCAGCCCCTTCAATTATGCTGCCGTAAGGAGAAGGTTACGAATGGACGTCGTTTACAGTCATGTGTGCGGACTTGACGTTCATAAAAAGAACATCGTTGCCTGCACCATTACACCAGAAGGTAAAGAAATCCGTACGTTTGGCACCATGACCGACGATTTACTCATGCTTATGGATTGGCTTAGGGCCAAAAGGTGTACTCACGCTGCTATGGAAAGCACAGGGCCCTAAATTGAGGCCTGATCCGATACGAACCAAGACAAGAACGTCAGTCCACCGATCAATGCGAACAGCCCCAGCATCGTAAACACCGAAAGCCCGACGCTCCGGACCCATGCGTCGAGCTTCCATTGCTCGAGGAAGGACCAGCCTCCAAGGCAATTCAACCCGGCGAAGAACGGTGCGAGGAAGGCGATGGCCGCCGTCTCCCCGAGGGATAACGAGAGGTCCAGCGTATACGTCACCGCTCTGAATACGAATTCCGGATTCGGGGACACCAGAGCCAAGAGCGCCGTAATGATCGCTGCGTAGCTTGCGCTGAATAGAGTGAGCCAAGCCAGCTTGTCCCAAATATACGGCTGCGCTCGGTGAGCTGGTGAAGAAGGAAATCTTCTGGTACTAGCCGGAGTACTTTAACAAAAAAGAGCCTTCAACCCCACTAACAATTGTGGGAACTGAAGGCTCTTTCTTGTATTCTAGTGTTTACGATCTTTTCGGTCAAACAAATAAAAAATTAATAGAATTCCAGCAATAGATATAGAAAAAGATATGATGTAATAATACAAGTTTTTAGGAACTCCCAGCATATTACCAAAATAAATAACCAAGAATACCCAAATTACTAACGTTGTGTATTTTGCAAAATTTTTCAACTGGATCAATCCAATCCCTAATCTGTTTGTTTAGAAATCAATCCATCCGTTACCAGGTTTAGAGTCTACAGAATCAAGATATTGAGCAATTCTCGCACCGATATCAATATAATCCATAGCGTACGCCACCGCTACCCCTGCAAAAGCGGCCAATTTAGGAAAACCCCATGCAATTAACTTGCTTGTTACTGTTGAAGTAAAGATTCTGGCGGCTTCTTTTTTTCCTTTACTAATAATATATGCCTGGATAGCGCCTACGCCACCGCCAACTATTAGACCCAATGCAACGTTAATAGCCGAAGCAACAAAGTTTACACCTAGAGCCAGTCCGAGAGCTTGGGCTTCAATACCTTGAGCCTGCAAGCCAATCGGTTGAAGTTTACATCAGTTCTTGAATCAAAAAAGTCCGTTAGTGCTTTCCTGAATTGCTCGGGATTATCTTGCCCATTTCTTTTTACTTCTTCTTCAACCAGACTATCAAATAATTTTCTTTGCTCCGAACTCATTTCATGCACAGATGGAATCACAGGAAGATTATTTTTTTCAAATTGAGTGCTGGAGCGATAGTCGTCCCAGTAACTGCGGCACTGGCTGTAGGTGACCAGCTCGTGCTTACTGCAACTGCTAAAGCAGTCACGACTGACATACATTTAACAACAGACAACATTTTCATACCAAAGCTACTCATGTAATATATTTCCACACTTTAGTGGATACACATTACATTCTACAAACATGACGATTTTGATTTCGTGGAACAATGCAAAAAAATGGCTCTTGTTCGCATCTTTGCGGCAAGGGCCGATCTTTATTTTTCTCCGGATTTCTCCAAATAGCTGGTCATGTTAGGTTTTTGGAGGGTCGGATATCTGTACAAAATTCCGTCGGCATTCAAAAAGTTATAGTTTTGGATGTCTGCGTCGCTTTCCTTCAAGTTTCGGAGCAAGGGAAGAATTTGCTTCGGGTCTCCATTCGCAAACTCGGGATGACTTTTAATGAGGGTCTCGGTTCTTGCCGCTTTGGCTTTAATCCATTCATCCAATTGTGCAATGTAAATTTCCGTGAGTTCTTTTTGAATTTCTGCATTCTCCGTTCGCGCGGAAACTTCTCTCTCTCGTAAAGCAATTTATGTAAAAAGACTGCACTTCGGCATTTTTTCGACCTGGAAGGGGGAGTGAGACTGTCTACTAAAACGAATACGATTCTTAAGTTCGACTTATATAGATGAACGATTATCCGAACGGGGAGACGAACCAGGAGGATGGACCTTTCAACAATATATATACCGATCACGTAGATCAGGATGAGGTTGTGAATCGGATAATTATCCGAATATCTGCTGGGAATAAGCATGAAGCTCATCCGCAGAACCCCTTCGAGGCTTAATGGCAGAGCCGCCTGATCGCTGGCACACCCTTAAGCCTCTCCGGTTCACCAATACGAGAACGTGCTTTACTTGTCCGAGAGGGATGCCCGCTGAGCATCCCTCTTCGCTTTGCGGTATGCGGAGGGCAGCTGCCCCTTGGATTCCCGGAAGATGCGGGAGAACGTCTTGAAGGAGCTGCAGCCGACCTCATGGGCGATCTCGGCGATCGTCATATCGGTCGAAGCGAGCAGTCCGCAGGCATGGCGGAGCCTCAGGTCATGAAGGAGCGGAACGAAAGATTGACCTGTCGCTTCCTTGAGCAGCTCGCTGATCCTCGAGGCGCTGATCGAGAACTGTTTGGACAGACTGGCCAGCGACAGCTCCTCCTCTTGATAATGCGTATGGATATAATGGATAATCCGCCACACCGACTCGGAGGCCGCAGGCGGAAAGTCCGTTTGGCCGCTCCTCGCAGCGCCGCCTGCAGACGGTCCGGCTCCCGAATCCCGGCCCGCGGCAGGCAGCTTGCTGTGGCGGGCCCGGTCGAAGGCGATCAAGAGCTCCTTCAGCTTGGAGGCAATCAGCACATGGCGCCAGCGGCTGTCCCCAAGAAACTCCCGGTGCATCTCCTCGACCGCGGCGCGGACTGTCAGCGCGGCATCCCCCTCGAAGTAGGTGAACGGCGGCAGAGACCCCGAATCGGCGAGCAGAGCGGATAAGGCGTAGCGGCTGCCCGGCTCCGTAATCAGCTCCATACTGAAGTTGCCGTTGTACAGAACAAGGGTGCTGCCTGGATCGGTATACAGCTCATGCACTTGATAAGGGAGCACGAAGGTAAAGGTGCCGGGGCGCATCGGATGGTTAACGCCGTTGATCGACTCGCTCCCGCTGCCTTCGATCACGAAGGAAAACTCAAGGAAATCATGGCGGTGAGCAGGGAAGCCGTTCTGCAGCCGATTCATGCTCAAATAAAAGGGCAGCGCGGAATCCATGTTCGGGTAGGTTTTCAGGTATCTCGGGAAATAGGTCATGGCGTAGGTCCAGCTTCCTTCCGAAATATTGGGACATTTATCGAAAATGACGGCATGCAAAGCAATCGTTTTCATTCTATCATGAGTGGGAAGGAAAAGTCTGTAGGAATGGGGTTGGGGACAAGATGAATCAGTCGAAGCAGCGCATTCGAATCGGAATTATCGGGGCAGGCAACATCGGGCAAGTGCATATGCGCGAGTTCTCGAAGCTGGCAGAGGAGTGCGAGATTACAACGGTAACGGATTTGTATCTTCCGCTGGCGGAGCAGCGGGCCCGGGAATTCGGGATCCCTCATGTCGCCGGGACGCCGGAGGAAGTTATAAACAGTCCCCGGGTGGACGCGGTTATTATCGGGGTGCCGAATCAGTTCCATGCCTCGCTTGCCATAGCGGCGCTCGAAGCGGGCAAGCATGTGCTGGTCGAGAAGCCGATGGCGCTCAACGGACAAGCGGCCCGCGACATCTGGGAAGCCTCGCAGCGTTCGGACCGCACCTTGATGGTCGCCCATCAGATGCGCTGGGAGTCGGTGCCGATGATTATCCGCGAGCAGGTCGAGCGCGGGGAGCTGGGCCGCATCTACACGGCCAAGACCGGCTGGTACCGCCGCAAGGGCATCCCCGGGTGGGGGACCTGGTTTACCCGCATGAATGAATCCGGCGGAGGTCCGCTGATCGATATCGGCGTTCATATGCTGGATCTGGCGTTATTCCTCATGGGCAATCCCAAGCCCGTATCGGTCTATGGCTCCACCTACGGAGAGTTCGGACCGAAGCGCAAGGGGATCGGGACCTGGGGCAAGCCGGACTGGACGGGAGTCTACGATGTGGAAGATTTGGCTACGGCCATGATCAAGATGGAGGACGGCAGTACGCTGACGCTTGAGGTTAGCTGGGCCGTGCACATGGATACGGACAACACGCCGTTCGTTCACCTGATGGGAACGGAAGGAGGCGCGACGTACCGGGGAGCGACGGGCAAGCTGCTGATGGAGAAGTTCGACCGCCCGCTGGAGACGCTGCTCGCGCGTCCCGAAAACGATGAAGGCGAGCGGCTGCGTCTCAGCCGTCATTTCCTTTCGTGCATCCGGGAAGGCAAGGAGCCGATCAGTCCGGCGCTCTCCGGTCTGACGAGCAATCTGGTGCTGGATGCGATCTACGAGTCTTCGCGCACCGGACATGAGGTAATTCTGGACTGGGGCGTGACGGAGTCGCAGCCGGGTGAGGTTATTCAAGGAGAATTCGGAAAGGCGGAGGTCGTATGAAACGGGGACTAACCCGAGCGGGACTGGGCGATGTTGGAACGACGGAGCAATATATCGCCCTGGCGGCCGCCTATGGCTTCCAGACGGTGGACCTGGGCGCGCAGGAGCTGGCCGATCCGAAGCAGGCGGAGGAGATTCGAGCTAGCCTGCAGCGGCGCAGGATCGAAGCCGGCGCATTCGGCCTGCCGGTGGAATGGCGGACGACGGACGAGGCTTTCCGCGAAGGTCTTCCTTTGCTCGTCGCGGCCGCTGCCGGTGCGGCAGCCATAGGCTGCACGCGATGCTGCACCTATATTCTGCCCTCGACGGATGAGCTGCCCGCGCCATTCCTGGCGAAGGCTACGACTCGGCTTCGGGTGTGTGCCGAGCTGCTTGGCGCCTACGGCATCCGGCTTGGCCTGGAGTTTGTCGGTCCGCATCATCTGCGGAGCCGGTGGCAGTATCCGTTTCTGTGGACGATGGACGAAACGCTGGATTGGATCGACGCGATCGGCAAGCCGAACGTCGGGCTGCTGTTCGACGTGTACCATGCCTATACGACGGGGCTGGGAGCGGAGGAGCTGTCGCGTCTGAACGCCGGACAGATCGTCCATGTGCATATCAACGATGCACCAGACGTGCCCGTCGAGGCTGTGGTGGACAATGAGCGACTGTACACGGGGGAAGGCGTCATTGACGCTGTCGGTTACTTGAGGGCGCTGCAGCATATCGGCTACGACGGGCCGGTTGCTCAGGAGGTGCTGCTGCCGTCGCCCCCCGGCGAATCGGCGGAAGCGTTGGTGAAGCGTACGAAGGCGGGTTTTGAGCGGGTGTTTGCAGAAGCGGGATTGTCATAACCCGCCAAGGCCTGGGCCTATAATAGCCATAACGAAGAGCAGTCCGTGCAACGGACTGTCTTTTTGTATACGGCCTCTTCCTCCGGGGCGGCGGGCTGAGAGTTTGCCGTACTACGTAATTCATCGCCCTTCAAGCCGGCTGGAAAAGAAAAGAGGAATGACAAGACAGGACCAGAAATACAAATACAAACCATTTTGGTTGGGTAACATTTCCATTATAATTTATCATGTAAACGCTAACAATTGAAGTTTCTGGAAAACGTTCAATGTATAGCGGGCGAGGGGAATTGCGAAATGAGGCTAATGATCGCGGATGATGAAGACAACATCAGGATGGGCTTGGAAAAAATGTTGTCCAGGATGGAGTTGAACATCGAAGTAATCGGCTCTCATGCCAATGGGATGGAAGCGTTGTCTCACCTGCATAAGCTGGATTTCAGCGACCTGGAGGTGCTGATTACGGATATTAAGATGCCGGTTATGGACGGGCTGAGGCTTACCGAGCTCGTACGGGAGAAATCGAGGGACATTGCAGTCATCGTACTAAGCGGATTCAGCGAATTCGATTATGCGCGTACCGCTATCCGGTACGGAGTCTCCGACTACTTGCTGAAGCCGGTGGACAAGAGCCAGCTGTACGAAACGCTCAAGCGCATCGCCAAACTAAACCGTTCGGTGGAAAGGGAGATGGAAGACCCGAAGGACTATGGAGAAGTGGAGCAGATCAAAGGTATTCTCCGGCAGGAATACGGCAAGCCGTTCGAGCTTGAAAGGCTGGCCGAACGGATAGGCAAAAGCTCCAGTCATATCAGCCGCTTGTTCAAGAACAAGACGAACGAAACGCTGACGGACTACCTGATTCGTATCCGGATCGATAAGGCGAAGCAATTTATCGCCGATCATCCCAGCCTCAAAAACTACGAGATCGCTGAGCTCGTGGGCTACTCGGACCCGGTATATTTTAACAAGTTGTTCAAGAAGGTTACGGGGATGACGCCCAAGGATTACAGAGGGAAGCGCAGCTAACGGGGGCGGGCGGGATGAAGATTATTACGTTATTGACCAACAACATTCACATCCGGAAAAAGCTGATGCTCTCCTATGTACTGATCGTGCTGGTGCCCGTTCTAATCGTTGGCATGCTGCTGACTCAGTCCCTCCAGCGAATGGCGGTCGACCATGCAGTCCAGCAGTCGGTTAACAATGTGGAGAAGATCAAGAAGCAGGTGGAGGAGACGCTAAAAATTCCGGCGGACATCTCCAATAAAATATATTTTGACAAGAGATTAAAGGAACTGCTCGGGCGGAACTTCGATTCCAGTCTGGAGGTTTATCAGGCGTATGCGAGCCATGCGGATCTCGCGGAGTATCGGGAGCTGTACAAAGAAGTGGCGGGCGTACGTTTATATACCTGGAACCGGACGCTGCTGGAAAACTGGGTTTTCTTTCAGCTCAAGGCTAAGGTATCCGAACAAGCGTGGTATAAGGAAGCTTTGAGCAACCGGGGGAAAGTGGGCTGGTACCGCATACCGGACGAAACGAGGGAGGATCAGCCCTTGGTCAGTCTGGCAAGACCGATTTTCTTCAGCAATATGTCCTTCGCGGGCATGCTGGTCATTGCCGTCAGTCCCCAAACCCTGCAATCCATCGTTCATCAGGAGCCTTATGAGACGATGATCGTTTCAGAACAGGACGTGGTGCTGGCAGCCAAAAATCCGGGCTTGGTCGGACATGCGCTCCCCGAGCTGCAGGTTGCAGGTCCGGTGGTAAATCCGGGCATTCAGGTGATGGATGCCAGGCACGAGAACAAGCCCGTCAAGCTCATCGTGCAATCCATCCAGCCGGAGAACAGCGTAAACGGTCTGCAGGTTGTCAGTATCATTCCGCTGGAGGCTATCCTGAAAGAGTCGCGGAGCATCAGCTTGATCGCCTACGGCATGATTGCCTGCACCCTGTTGCTTGCACTTGTGATCATCGTCTTTTTCTCCAATGCCTTTACCAAGCGAATCCGGCTTCTGATCAAGGATATTCGTTTGGTGTCGAGAGGCGATCTATCCCATCACTCAAGCATTCAGGGACGGGATGAAGTCGGGCAGCTGTCCTGGCACTTTAATTCGATGGTCAGCAGCATCAAGGAACTGATGATCCGGGTAGAGGAGGAGCAGCAGCGAAGGCATGAGCTTGAGATCAGGCAAAAGGAAATTCAGTTTAAAATGCTGGTCAATCAGGTCAACCCGCATTTTTTGTTTAATGTGCTGGAATCGATCCGCATGAAGGCGCTTTACCAGGAGGAAGACGAGATAGCCGACTCGGTCCATGCGCTCGGCAAGCTGCTCCGGCATAATCTCGAGCTCGGACATAAGGCGGTACCGCTGCAGGCCGAGCTTGAAACCGTACGCGCTTATCTGGATATTCAGAAATTCAGATTTGGCGACAAGCTGACGTTCCGGCTGCCCGAGCCGTCGGTCTGTCAAGGCATCCTCATCCTGCCTATGCTCGTTCAGCCTCTGGTGGAGAACGCCATCATTCATGGGATCGAGAGCGGACGGGGAAAGGGGACGGTAGGGATCGACGTCATTCGCGGGACAGAGGCGACCGTTATTACCGTGGAGGATAATGGCATCGGTCTGGAGGCCGGCCGTCTCCGTACGATCGCGGAGGGGCTGGACGAACCGGAGAAGGAGCAGGGTCAGCGGATCGGTCTTCGCAATGTGCACCAGCGCATCAAGCTCTACTATGGTCCTGGCTACGGACTGGAGCTGGTCAGCGTGCCGGGACAGGGGACTAAGGTGTCCATAGTTCTGCCCGCGGATGGAAGAAAGGGGGGAATGACCGCTTAGGTTGGACTGGAGAAGAGGCGTGCAGGCCGTGAAGATCCTATTAATTCGGATAAAAGAGAAAGGAGCAAGAAGCATGGAAACGATGAGTCAGACTAAGGCAGCCGCTTCCCTAAGAACGAAATCCAGATGGAAAGCGGTTGTCGAACAGCGTTATCTTTTTCTAATGACCCTGCCATTTGTCGTTTGGCTGCTGATCTTCCACTATTTCCCTATCTGGGGGTGGACGATGGCATTTCAGAAGTACAAGCCAGGCAAAGCCTTTAGCGAGCAGACCTGGGTGGGCTTCGATAACTTCATCCAGGTATTCCAGGAGCCGCACTTCTATCTGGTACTGCGCAATACGCTGGCTATGAGTACGATGAGCCTGGTCGTCGGATATACCATTCCCATCATCTTCGCTATCCTGCTGAATGAAATCCGGCTAGTGGCGTTCAAACGCTCGATTCAGACGATCTCCTACTTGCCGCATTTTGTTTCCTGGGTCGTCGTGGCGGGGATCGTGACCAAGATGCTGTCGACCGACGGCGGAATCATTAACGAGATATTGGTCGGGTTGCATCTGATCGATAAGCCGATCCAGTTTATGGCGCAGGGCCATCTGTTCTGGGGGATCGTCACCTTGTCCGATCTATGGAAGGAAATGGGCTGGAGCTCGATCATTTACTTGGCTGCCATCGTGGGCATAGACCCGGAGCTCTACGAGGCGGCCAAGGTGGACGGGGCAGGCAGATTCCGCCGGATCTGGCATATTACGCTGCCGGGCATACGCCAGACGATCATGGTCATGCTGGTGCTCTCGATCGGCTGGCTGATGAGCATCGGATTTGAGAAGCAGTATTTGCTCGGCAATGCGATTGTTCAGGACTATGCGGAAGTGCTGGATCTGTACGTGCTGAACTATGGAATCAAGCTGGCCCGGTTTTCATTCGGTACGGCTGTGGGGATTATCAATACGATCGTCTCCATCGTTCTGCTGCTGACGGCCAACTGGGTGTTTAAGCGGCTGACCAAAGAAAGCGTGATATAGGGGGATCGCTGTGAGAATCAGAACAGAGAATAAAGCGGCTGACTACCTGTTTGAAATCGGGCTGTACCTGCTTATGTTGTTTGTTGCTGTAGTGACGATCTATCCGTTCCTGAACATCCTCGCCATTTCCTTCAATGAGGCGATGGACACGGTGCGGGGCGGCATCTACTTATGGCCGAGGCAATTTACCTGGGAAAACTACAAGCAAATTTATACCTATAACAACCTGCTGGTCGCTTTTCAAAATTCGGTGCTGCGAACGGTCATCGGGACGTTTGCCGGCGTGTTCAGCTCTTCGATGATCGCTTACGTGCTGAGCCGCAGAGATTTTATCGCAAGGAAGCAGATTTCCTTCCTGTTCGTCTTGACGCTATATTTCTCCGGCGGCCTGATCCCGACTTATATGCTCATGCGGGAGCTGCATCTGATGAATTCGTTCTGGGTGTATATTTTGCCCACCCTCGTTAACGCCTGGAACATCTTCGTCATCCGCTCCTTCATGGACGGACTGCCGATCAGCCTGCAGGAATCGGCCAAGCTGGACGGGGCCAACGATATGACGATTTTCTTCAAAATCATCTTACCGCTTTGCAAGCCGGTGCTTGCGACGATCTCTCTGTTTATCGCCGTAGCCCAGTGGAACTCCTGGTTCGATACCTTCCTGTACAACAGTACTTCCGAGCATTTGTCCACGCTCCAGTACGAGTTAATGAAGATACTCGCCAATACGACCATAGGCTCCAGCAATGCCGATCTGGCGCGCAGCGGCAACCCTGCGCTCTCCGCGCAGGTGTCCCCGGAATCCATCCGGGCGTCCATCACGATTGTGGCTACGCTGCCGATTCTTCTGGTGTATCCGTTCCTGCAAAAATATTTTGTGAAAGGCTTGACGCTGGGGGCGGTTAAGGCTTAGCGCCCGTACCGCCGCTTGCATGAGGTATGCGCAGATGAAGCATCTGTTTATACATAGTGAACCTATAAGGAGGCCGTATCATGAGCAAGAGCAAAAAAATAATGGCATTTACATTGGCTGCCGGGCTGGCTTTGGCCGGCTGCAGCAACGATGCGGGTCAGAGCGCCCCTAATCAGGAATCGGGCAACAGCCCTGACGCAAGCAACGACAAAGCGCCGATCACCTTCACGATGTTTGCGGCGGACCCGAACACGAACTACGAAAATATGCAGAGCCCGGTCGGCAAAAAAATAACGGAGCTTACCGGCGTAACGCTCAAAATCGATTATCCGGTAGGGGACCCCAAGCAAAAGGTATCCCTGATGGCCGCAAGCGGCGAATACCCGGACTTGATCTTCGCCAAGAATGATTCCAATATCATCGCCGACGCGGGAGGCTTTATTGACCTCGCTCCGCTGATCGAGAAGCACGGTCCGAATCTCAAGAAGCTGTACGGCGACTATCTCAAGCGGCTCAAGTGGAGCAAGGACGATAGCTCGATTTACTTCCTTGGCACCTTCGGTGTGAACGAGCAGCAGTGGGAGCCGAGGGACGGCTTCCAGCTCCAGCATCAGGTGGTGAAGGAGCTCGGCTATCCGAAGCTCAGAACCGTCAAAGATTATGAGGAAGCGATCAAGGCGTTTAAGGAGAAGCACCCGACCATCGACGGTAAGCCGACGATCGGACTGTCACTGCTTGCCGACGACTGGCGGATCGCCCAGTCGGTAACGAATCCGGCTGTATTTGCCACCGGCGGCTCGGATGACGGCGAATGGTATATCGATGAGAAGACGCAGAAGCCTGTACTTCATATCACCCGGCCGGAGGAGAAGGAGTACTTCCGCTGGCTTAATCACATGAATGATATCGGTCTTCTGGACCCGGAGAGCTTCGTTCAGAAGTACGATCAGTATAAGGCCAAAATTTCATCCGGACGGGTACTCGCCATCATCGACTCCAAGTGGCAGTACAGGGAGCCGGAGCAGTCGCTGAAGCAGGCGGGCAAGTTTGACCTGACGTATGGGATGTATCCGATCACGCTCAATGAAAGCTTCAAGAACAAGAACTTCCAGAGCGCCGGCTACTCGGCAGGATGGGGCGTCGCGATCTCGAAGTCGTGCAAGGATCCTGTTCGGGCGATCAAGTTCCTGGACTGGCTGGCCTCCGACGAAGCGCAGATTTTGAACAACTGGGGGATCGAGGGCGTACACTACAAGGTGGAGAACGGCAAGCGCGTCATTCCCAAGGAAGAGATGGAGAAGCGCGTCAATGATCCGCAGTATGGCAAGAAAACCGGCATCGGGATGTATGTATATCCATTCCCTCAACACGGTTTCGGTGTGAAGGACCCTTCCGGCCAGACGTATTTGATCGATAGCGAGCAGCAGATCATGGATAACTACTCCAGCGTGGAGAAGGAGGTTCTGGCTAACTACAACGCCAAGATGTGGCAGGACTTGTATCCGAAGGCCTCCGAGTTTCCCGTGAAGCCGTGGGGTGCGGCATGGCAGATCAATATTCCCCAGGATACGGACGGCGCCGTCATTATGCAAAAATGTCTGGAGCTGATGAGAAAAAGGGTACCGGAAGCTATCATGGCGAAACCGGAAAAGTTCGACGAATTATGGGATTCTTTCCAAAAGGAGCTTGAGCAAGCCGGAGTGAAGAAGCTGGAGGCTCAGTTTGACGGACTGCTGAAGGACAGGATCAAGCTGTGGAACGAGTGAGTTAAGGCTGGGCGCGAATGATAACATATTGTTGAGTGAGAGTGAGGGGGCCTTGGGGCCCCCTTTGCCATGTTCAGCGTTAGCACTCAGCGGATCGACAAAAGCAGGATGAGCGCCAGAAGGCCCGCTGCGGTGAAGAGAGAATCTGTACGTGTCCAAGTCAGGAGAGAGGGCCTTGCCGACTGGAGCGGGCTAGTGCCCGTTCCCTTCATCTCCATAGCCATCGTCATATCCTCCGCCCTTTGAAATAAGGATAGCATAAGAGGCACGATCAGCGCCGGGATATCGCGGGCCCTCACGGCGCCGGGACGCATCGAGGCTTTGCCCCTGGCGCGGACGATCAGGGAGAACCGCTCCAGCTCGCTGAGGATCATCGGGATAAACCGGAAGAGCAGCGCAACGGCCAAAGCAAACGACCCCACGGGCAGTCCGGTTCTTTTCACATAGGACAACGCCCAGTTCAGACCCTCGACCATTCTGCCGTAGGAAGTGGACCCCGCGAACCAGAGACTGGCCAGCGTCACGATCAGCAGACGGTAGACATAGAAGGCGGTAATGGCCGCCCGTTCGGCGGAGAAGCCGAACAGGGGCAGGCCTTCGCCTGCCGTCAGCGTCAGACCGGACAGACCGACCGACAGCAGAAAGAACAGTGCGAGCGGCTTGGCGAACTTCAACAGGCCCTTGACCCGCTCGCGCGGCAGACTCAACAATCCGAGCAGCACAGGCACGAGGGAGACTGTGAGTCCGAGCCAGCTTTGCTGCTGCATCGTGCCGATCACAGACAGTGCGTAAAGCAGCCACTTGGCCCGGGGGTCCAGCCGCTGTACCCAGCCCGCATCGGGCGCAGAGGGTACAGAAGCTGATGGTGCCTCTGCGGCATAGGAAGCCCCGGAGGCCGCCGATGGCAGGGGCTCTCCCTGGGGCGCGATGGGATGCCTGGCCTCCGTGGGGAGCCCGCCGGCTGTATCTGCAGCGGAGGTCGGAAGCTTCTCCGCCTCCGGGCTTGTTCCATCGCTCTCCGCCGCATCTCTGCGCTTGATTTCCGGCTCTCCGCCGAGGCTGAGGGCAGCGGCGATCGCCTCTGCTGTCTCTTCGGGCGTCAACCGGTCCGGTTGAAGCTCCAGGCCGTGCGCGCTCAGAGCCTCCGACACCGTGACGCAGCTCGGCACACCTACGCCGGTCTGACGAAGCAGCCAGGACTGCGCACACAGCTCGCGCGGAGGCAGGTCGGCGGCGATAAGACCGTCCTGAAGCACGAGGACGCGATCTGCGAGCGGCAGGAACGTATCGAGATCATGCGTCGCAATGACCGTGCCGCCGCCATTCTCCCGGCGCTGGCGGATATACGCCTGCAGCACCAGCACGGATGCGGCTTCGAGCCCGGCCGTCGGCTCGTCCATGAGCAGCCAGTCCGGAGCTGTCGCCGCTGTCGTGGCCAGAGCCAGTCTGCGGCGCTGGCCTCCGCTCAGCGTGAAGGGGGAGCGCTCAGGCGCGAAGGCGTCCCGGCGGTCCCAGACGGCGCGGGCGTCGCGCGTTCGCTGCTCTTCTTCGGCCGGGCTCAGGCGGAAGGGGCGAAGCGAGTAGCCAAATTCATGCCTGATCGTACGAGCGAAGAGCTGCTGCTCGGGAAATTGAAACGTTAGGCCGAGCGGCAGCACCAGACGCCGGTCTGCGCGCCATTTGCGCCAAATGGATGCGCCGTCTGCATGGACTTCGCCGCCCGCCGGGGCGCGCACACCGGCGAGCAGCTGAAGCAGGGTCGATTTGCCCGAGCCGGTACGTCCGATCAGCAAGGTGACGGTTCCCTCGGAGAAGCTGAGGTCGAGCGGCCCGAGCAGCAGACGCTCCGGGTTGTCCGGCGCGGCAGCCGTGGCCTGAATAAGCGCTAAGCTCATAGCGGACACGCCTCCTTCCCCTTTGCGGAAGCGATGGCCCGAAGGAGCGATGCCAGCTGCTTCGCATCCAGAGGCTGTCCGCTTATAGGGACGCCAAGCGCGTGAAGAGCCTTCACCGTTCGGACTACGAATGGAGGCTCGAGCGCGAGCCGTTCGCAGGGAGTCGGCGAAGCTGCCGTCGTAAAGGGAACGGGAGGGGAGGAGCTTCCCCGGCCACCCTGTTCTTGAGCTCCCGCGCCTGGAACAAGGGGTTCAGCATCGCCATAGAAGAACCCCTCGGGCGGCCCGTCGTAGGCGAGCTCCCCCGCCTTGAGCGCTACGATCCGCTGCGCGGCCGCAGCTTCCTCCATGCGGTGGGTGATCCAGACCACGGTCATCCCTTCATGGTGCGCTTTCGTTACCAGAGCTAGCACCTGTTCGCGAATCTGCGGATCCAGCATGGCCGTAGCTTCATCCAGAAGAAGCCCGTCCGGCTGCATGGACAGGGCGAGAGCCAGGTTGACGAGCTGTCGCTGCCCGCCCGAGAGCGCAGAGAAGGGCGTCCCGGGAGACAGCCTGAGGCCGACCTGCAGCAAAGCTTCCCGGCAGTAGGCCTGAAGCTGTTCTTCGCTATCGAGCTGCTTGCCCAGGGTGAGAGCGAATTCCTCCTCGATCGTATCCCCGAGCACTTGAGTGTCCGGCTGCTGGAGCACCCCGCGAAGCCCGGAGCCGGCTTGCACCGTGAAGCTGCCGCGCGAGAGGGGGCACAGCCCAAGCAGGACGCTAGCAAGCGTGCTCTTGCCGCTGCCGTTGGGACCGACGACGGCTACGAACTCCCCCTGATGGATATCCAGCGTGATATCCGTCAAGGCTTTACGGCCTGTACCGGAATCGGTGGAGTATTGAACGGCGGCTTGCCGTAAGGAAAGAAAGCGGGAAGGAGAGAAAATCATCTGAAAAAATCCTTTCACATGGTGGAAGTTTGTGCTACAATCCGATTTGTTAACCTTGAATCGAGATAATTGGTTAACGAGAAGCCTGTACCTACCATACCAAAATCAGGAGGATTGCACAATCATGAAATTGTCGCTTCGGGGGATTGTATTTACTGCCTTATTCTCAGCCTTGCTTGTCTTATTCGGTTATATCAGCATTCCGCTAGGCTTTACGCCGGTGCCAATCTCTTTGCAGACGCTGGCTGTTATGCTGGCGGGAGCTTTGCTGGGGCCGCTCTACGGCTTTTTGAGCGTGGCTCTGGTTATTGTGTTGACAGCGATCGGGTTTCCGTTGTTTCATGGCGTTGGGGGGTTCGGGATCCTGCTCGGCTCAACGGGAGGCTATATCCTCATGTGGCCGTTTTCCGCCTTGCTGATCGGCCTGCTGATTCCCCGTATTAGGCTGAAAGGCTTTGTCGGCTATGCTTCAGCCTATGCCGTCCTGCTTGTTTTCGGCTCTTGGCTCGTGTATGTCAGCGCAGTGCCTTGGCTTGCCCATGTGAAGGCAATGTCGTTGTCGGCGGCCATGGTGGCGGGCTGCTACCCGTTCCTGCTCGGCGATGCGATCAAGGCAGCAGCTGCGCTGCTTATCCTGATCCCGGTCCGGCAGGCCTTCCCGGCCGAGCGTCTTACCGGGGGAGCGGGGAATAAGGTCGTGCCGCTGGATTAGCATCTTAATCTACACTCGCATCGTGCTATAAGGCCCGTACATACCCAAAGACCGTCTGGCGATTGCCAGACGGTCTTTGGGCGTACGAATATGAAGATGTTCTTGTTAACGAACGGTTACTTAGGTACGTCTTTCATTTCCGGCGATTTGATGCTTCGCAGAATACTGACTTCCACACGGCGGTTTTTGGCTCGCCCGTCAGCCGTATCATTCGTATCGATCGGATGGTATTCGCCATAGCCGATGGAACGGAAGCGCTCAGGGCCGACTTGGGCATTTTCCAGCAAAATTTTCATGAAATTCAGAGCCCGCTTCGAGCTTAGATCCCAGTTCGTTTCAAAGGCGGCGGTGCCGATCGGCACATTGTCCGTATGTCCGGCCACCTCGATCCGGTAGTTGGGGTATTGCGCCAGCATGTCGGAGATGGCGACAGCCAGCAGCTTGGCCTCCGGCTTAACGTTGGCCGATCCCGACGCGAACAGCGCGTTATCCCGGATCGTAATCATAAGCAGCTCCTGGGTCAGCTTCGTATCGAGCTGGGCGGACAAGCTGTTTTCATTGATGTATTCGTCGAGCTTTTCCTTAAGCTGCTCCAGGTCCTTCTGTTCCTTTTGAAGCTGCTTCTGCTCCTCCGATTCATCTTCCTGAGGCTGCGTGGATGCGGGCTGCTCATACTGCTTCGGGTCCGGATTCGCCTCTGTTGTGATCGGAATCAGGTTGGACGCTTCGAAAGCGCCCACGCCTCCCGTAAAGGCCTGGTTTAGCGAGCGCATGATGCTGTTGTACTTCTTGGAATCGGTCTGACTGGAAGCGAACAATATAATAAACAGCGCCAGCAGCAGCGTCAGCAGGTCGGCATAAGGAATTAGCCAGGATTCATCGATATGCTCTTCATGATGCTCGCTATGCTTTTTTTTACTCATCCTTGTTCCCCGCTTTATTATCTTTCTTCTCATCGCGCTGCGAAGTCGGTACGAAGACCATCAGCTTTTGCTTCACAGCCGTCGAGGAGATGCCGGATTGAATCGAGAGCAGACCTTCGACCATCATGAGACGAATTTCGACTTCCTTCTTCGATTTTTGCTTCAGCTTGTTGGCGATCGGGTGCCAAAGCACGTAACCGGTGAAAATACCGAGCAGGGTCGCGACGAATGCGGCGGAGATCAGGTGGCCGAGTGCTTCTACTTCGTTCAGGTTGCTGAGGGCTGCGATCAAGCCGACTACGGCGCCAAGAACCCCGAGGGTCGGTGCGTACGTTCCGGCCTGGGTAAAGATCTGGGCTCCGGAGCGGTGACGCTCCTGCATGGCGTGAATATCCTCCATCAGCACGTCGTGGACAAAATCTTGGTCGTTGCCGTCAATGATCATTCTCATGCCGTTGCGCAGAAACGGATCTTGAATTTCCTCAACCTTGCTCTCCATGGCCAGCAAGCCTTCACGGCGCGTAATGGAAACCCAGTCGGTGAACATGTTGATCAGATCCATTTTCGGGATCGCTTTTTGCTCCGAGAACACAATTTTAATGAGCTTGGGAAACAGCTTCAGCTCTTCCAGCGAGAAGCCGATGAACAGGGTGGCCGCCGTGCCGACGATAATGATCATGATGGCCGCGGGATTTGCCAGAGCTACGGGATTGGCGCCTTTCAGGATCATACCCACGATAACTGCGACAAAGGCCAGGATAATGCCGATAAAGGTTGACTTTTCCAAGAGAGAAACACCTTCCACACCAGTATTTTTTCGAATTCAGGGTTTGCTTGATGATGGAAGACTATTTCGACAAAAAATGACACTTCTCCTGCTGAAGCGCATCAAAGTTTTTTCGTCTTCCTTCATGGAAGCGGACGAAGCGGAAGCCCCGGTGTTTACGCCGGCTGATTCATTTCGCCCATGGAGGCGATCCGCAGGCTGCCAGCGTCACGATCGATCAGGTGGGGAAGCTGAAGGACAACGTGCGCGAGGCCGTCGGTCACCAGGCGAAGCACACGGGTACTGCAACCGGTCGGGCTAAGCTTGCGCTGCAGCATAGTTCGGCAGTCATAGTCGGAGCCGGTATATCCGTGACCGCCAAAAAAGACTCTGTACCGATTATATCGGTGACAGAGTCCTCGTTTTGAAGGCTAACCCGATCATTTGTTGTAAAAACCTGATCCTGGGACATTCGACTCCTCGCAAGGCGGGCGATTGTTCAAGATCAACGCTGCGTATTTCTCTTGGGGGCCGGGCATAATCCACGTTAGTCTAGCCTGCGGACCGAACGACGTAAAGGCGGCTGGTCTCTTCCCAAATCTCGCCTGCAGCCACCGACACGAGGCCGATCTCATCGGCGGGCAGATCGATATTAGGCGCATTGACCAGGTTAAGCTGAGGCTCTGGGCAGAAAAAACCGCCGACGAGCTTGTTATTCCAAACCATCCAGTGCTTATAAGCCGTTCCCACATCGTAGATGAGCTTGGTTCCGGTGCGTTTGTCGGTCAGCACCATCCGGTTCCGTCCGCCTTGAGGCTCGGCGGTGTAATGATTGTCCATCGCTTCGAAGAAAGGAGAGATCCCTCCGGTCTTCATCGCTTCTTCTTCCGCGCTAAGCGGCTGGAAGCCGCCGGTCGGCAGCATGCGCTCGTTTAATTCCCTCCGCCGACCCGTCGTCAACGTAAAAGTGCAGTCGCCAGCCTCGCTGCCCGGTTCGAACGGGGCGTTGATAGCGGTATGGAAGCCGAGCAGGCAAGGCATCGGCTCTGAGCCGTTATTGCGGATGGATACATGCTGAAGCAGCCCATTTTCGCCGAGCGTGTAGCGGAGGCGGAAGGTGAACGCATGGGGTAAATAGGAATAGACGGGATGGCTCGCATCCACATGCTGAACCAGGCTCACATAGCTGCTTGTTGCGGTGGTGCCGATCTCTTCAATGTCCCATGGTATCGTATGAAGAAAACCGTGCAGGTGGTTGTTCGTGTCCTCCTCGTTAATCGGGAATTCGTAGACCACTCCGTTCCACGGAAACTTGCCGTCCTCATATCGATTGGGCGGAAACAAGACGGGAATTCCATACACGGCGGGCTTCTCAAGAAAGTCGTCCATTTTGTTCGAAGCGGGCTCGCGCAGAAATTTGCTGCCGGTTACGGTATCGCGAAAGGCAATCAGATTGGCCCCTACCGTAGGCAGAACAACCGCTTCGTAACGATCTGCCCGCAGCGTGATAGCGGAAAGTCCTTGATACGTATCTTCGATAGCTTGATAAGTGAATGCCACAATAAGTCCCTCCATAAATGGTCTTTGCTCTTACGGTCGGTACAGCCTCTATCATACCCGCATTTGCCGGTAGTTTCCATCCTAAATCACACTCAAGCGTTTAACGGATGTACCAGCCGAAGCAGGGCGTTCATCCGCTGACGGAGCTCGTCGATCTCCTCTGCAGGAAGACCGGGTATGCAGAACACCTTCCGAGGAATGTCCAGCGCCTGCTCGCGGAGCAAGGCGCCTTCGGCCGTCAAGCGGATTCTCACGCTCCGCTCATCGCTAGGGTCGCGGAAGCGCCGCAGCAGCTTCATGCTCTCCAGCTTCTTGAGAAGAGGAGTCAGCGTACCGGAGTCGAGATACAATCTGGCGCCAAGGTCCTTCACGGTGATATCGTCGCGCTCCCATAAGACAAGCAGCACAATATATTGGGTGTACGTCAGCCCTATCTGATCCAGATGGGGACGATACAGCTTGGTCACTTCACGGGCGCACGCATAGACGGCGAAGCAGAATTGATTGTCCAGCTTCATTAGATCATCGGCATTCCACTTAGCTGATTTCAAGGCAGTCTCCTTCATTTATCTTCTATTAAATTTAATTTCATCCAATATAAATTATAGTTAACGATATCAGGTCGGCTTTCAAAAATCAAATAAGGAGGAATCGGCCGGCTCGCCACCTTGTCAGGAAAAAGAGGATGTGATATAGTTAACACTGACCACAGAACCAAAATGTTATTTTGGTCATCAAGGGAGGTAATCGAATGGATTCTAAAAAAATCGCCATTCTCGAAGCGGCCAAGCAATCTTTTTCCCTCTTCGGCTTCAAGGGTACGACGATGGGGCATATCGCCAAGCTGGCAGGCGTAGGCAAAGGCACCTTATACCTGTATTTTACGAGCAAGGAGGAGCTGCTGAACGATATTATCCTTTTTTTAACGGAAGAGATGAAGCAATCGGCGGATCAGGCTCTTCAGCATCCGGAGATGCCCTTGTTCGAACGGTTCCACACAGCTCTCTATAATATATTGGTTTTTCGCAAGGAGCATGAGCTGCTGGTCAAGCTGTTCCGGGAGGAGAGCGAGTTCGGCAATCCCATGATGAGGCAAGCGCTTGACCTTATCGAGCAGGAATCGCAAGCGTACATAGCTGGTTATATCGAACGGGCTGTTGCAGCCGGCATGTTGAAGCCTTGCGATCCGCAAATTACGGCGTTCGTGCTGTTTAAGCTCTATCTGGGGCTTGTACATGACTGGGGGATGAAGCACCCGCCGCTGGACAACGAGCAAATATCCGAGCTGATGCAGCTATATGTGATGAAAGGTCTCTCTGTCGAATAGCCCTCTATAGGACTTGATGCGGAAGCTTTTTCGTCGATCTTCATTTTGTACATCTTATGGAGGGAACTTTATGCGATTTATTAGACCAGTGGTTTATTCGGTGATGGCGATTGCCATCGGAGCGGGAGGAGTGCTTCTTTCATCCAAGCAGGTATCCGGCAGCACGCAGCCGGGCCTAGCGATCCTTCCCACCGCGTATATCGAATCCAATGAAGTCGGCGCCAGCTTCAAGATCGGCGGACGCCTGACGGAAGTTCTGGTAAAGGAAGGCGATACGGTGAAAAAGGGCCAGCCGCTTGCACGCTTGCAGAGTGCAGAGCTGGAAGCGAAGGTGGCGCAGGCGAAGGCCGCCGTGGCGCTGGCCCAAGGCAAACTCGCCGAGGCTCAGGGCGCGACTGCGACCGCACAAGCCAAGAAGCAGCAGGCGGCCGCAGGCGTAAGCGCCACGGAGCAGGCGGCCGATCAGCAGGTCGCGCAGGCGGAGGCGGCTGTGCGAGCGGCCCAGGCGAAGGTAGACGCTCTGCGTAACGGGGCGCGTCCCGAAGAGAAGCAGCAGGCCGAGATTCAAGTTCAGGCCGCGCAGGAGGTATACGCGATCGCGGAGCAAAATCTTGGCAGGCTGCAAGCCTTGCTGGATGAGGGGCTTATCGCGCAGGCAGAGGTGGATAAAGCGAAGGTCAGTCACCAGGAGGCGAAGGCGAAGCTGGAGCTTGCCGAGCAGCAGCGCAATCTGGTGAACCAAGGACCGCGCGAGGAGGAGGTCCGCGCCGCGGAAGCGCTGCTGGAGCAGGCGCAAGCGGCGCTTGGACTCGCACAGGCCGGACGGGCCCAGATCCTGGTGCGCCAAGGCGATGTAGCAGCCGCAGATGCAGCCATCCGCCAGGCGCAGGGTGCGATTCAATCGGCGAGCTCCGGCGAGCAGCAAGCGCAGGCAGCTCAGCAGGAAGCGGAGACGTACCAGAGCTATACGGAGCTTACCGCTCCGGCGGACGGCGTGGTGCTCGCGCAAACGGCCCAGGAAGGCGAGCTGGTCGGGTCCGGTTTCCCGGTGTTCTCGATACAGGCGACCGATGCACAGTGGGCCAAGTTTTATATGACCGAGAAGACCTTGGTCGGCTTGAAGCTGAATGATACGGTGAAGCTGAAGCTGGTTGCGACAGGGGAGGAAGTAGTCGGCAAAGTGACGTCGATCGCCGCTGCGCCTGACTTCGCGATCAAGAAGTCGACCCAGGCTTCGGGGGAGGCGGATGTGCGCTCCTTTGGCGTCAAGGTGGAGCTGCCGAAGCTGCCGGAAGGCGCGGTTATCGGGATGACGCTGCAGTGGATCGGTATCACGGAGGGATGATGGAGCATGTCTGAGCTTAGCATAGGCCGTGTTATCGCGGATGAGTGGAGACATATTTTTCGGGACCGCCGGCTCTTCTTGATCCTGTTTGTCGTTCCGGTGATGTACCTGCTCCTGTTCGGCGCGCTGTACACCAATCATAAGGTAACCGAGATGACCACGATCGTGATGGATGAGGATCAAAGCCCGCTGAGCCGCCAGATCGTGCAGGCCTTCGAGGAAAGCGAAGCGTTCCACGTGACGATGGAGGCCCGTTCCGAGCAGGAGGTCGAGCAGGCGATCGCATCGGGCCAGGCGAAGGTGGGGGTCTTCATCCCTAGCCGGTTCGAGGCCAGTCTGAAGCAGGGCCATACGCTGCCGCTGCTGACGTGGGTGGACGGAAGCAACATGCTGTATTCGAACTCGGCTACGAAGGGGGCCAATGAAGTCATTACCACCTTCAGCATGGGCTTGTCCGCCAAGAAGCTGCAGCTCCAGCAGGGGCTGCAGGACGAGCAGGTGGCGAATGTGCTTTCGCCGATCCCATTCCGGTATCGGGTATTGTACAATCCGGCATTTAACTATAGCGACTTCATGCTGTACGGGCTGCTGGGAGCGATCCTTCAACAGGTGTTGTTTCTAGGCATTTCGCTGACGGTTACACGCGAGAAGGATGCAGGAACGTGGCCGCGCTTTGCCGCCTGGCGGAGGGACCCGTGGAAGATCGCCTATGCGAAGACGGTCCCCTACTTTCTCATCAATGTTTTCAACACAGCGATTGCGCTGCTGGTGGCAAGCTATGTCTTCCAGGCGCCGTTGTCCGGCAGCCTGCTGGCGGGGCTGGCTCTTGTTCTCTGCTTTACCTTTGCCGTCTGCGGAATCGGATATTTGATCAGCCTGTTTTCCGGCAACCAGCTCGGCGCTACGCAGATTGCGATGCTGATCGCCGTGCCGTCCTTTCTGCTGTCGGGATTTACCTGGCCGTTCGAGGCGATGCCTCGGGCGCTGCAGACAGTAGGCCAGCTGCTGCCCTTGACCTATTTGCTGGACGGCGTACGGTCGGTATTTGTGAAGGGGTTGGATTATTCCGCAATCGTACAGGATTGCCTGGCGCTCGGTATGATGGGTCTCGTCACCTACTTCGCGGCCATGCTGCTGACCCGCTTCGTCGTTTTCCGCAAGGAAGCCGGGAAGGCAGCGACTGAAGGGGGCGCGGGGCCGCGACCAGGAGGTACTGACGAAGCCGCGCAGACGGTCGTGCCGTCAGGTACAGCCACAGCTCCGGCCTCAGGTACAGCCGGATTCTCGGCCTAGTCCGCGACATCATGAGAAGACAGCGAATAGAAGGAGATGCACAAGAATGAACAGAGTATTCAAGAAAGTGGCGGGCTGCTGCACGGCGCTTGCCTTGCTGACAACGGTCATGCAGCCGCTGGCGCATGCGGCCGAAGACGCGGCCTCCGCCACTCAGAACATCTATGTGGGCGATGTGACGCTGGAGAGTGTCGATTCCATCGACCTGCCAGGCGTGTTGAAGCGGGCTATGAAGGATTCGACGAATATCCAGCTGCTGCAGCTGAAATACGCGGCCCAGCACACGAAGCAGCTTGACCTCGAAACCCAGGCTTCCTCGATGTATGGCGGCTCGGTCGGCAGCGTCCATCTGCCGGATACGCCGCAGGAGCTTCTCGCAGGGATGGCAGCGCAAGGCGTCGCTGTCGATCCGGAGGATAATCTGTGGATCGGTCCTATGACGACGGTCACCAATAAGGCCGTCAATCAGGTTATTCAGGGGATGGGCGCCATGACCGACGGGATGAATGCACTGCTCGCCTCGCAGCGGGAGCAGATGAAGTCGGCCGCTCACCAGCTCTACACGGATCAGCGCAATACGCTGCTGCAGGAGCAGGAGGCCAGGGAAGCTATCCGCCTGCAGACAATCGCCCAATATGTGCAGCTTCTCGGTCAGAACAAGCAGCTTGCCTTCATGAAAGATTATGAGGCTACGCTGAAGAAGGAAGAGGCGCGGGCCAAGCTGATGAACGAACAGGGATTGGCTTCCCTGGAGGATGTACGGACGGCAGGCAAGGCGCTGGCCAAACATCGGGACGATACGGCTGTCCTGGCGCAGAATTACCGGCTGGCACTCGTGCAGCTATCGTTCGACATCGGCATCGCCTTCAATCCGTCGCTTAAGCTTGCAGACATCGCCGAGCTGTCGGCAGGTCCGATCCCGTCGGTCGTCCGGGCCGATACGAAGGAGCTGCTCAAGGGCTCGTACGGCATGAAGAAGAGCGCCAATAACCTGGACGAATCCGCCTGGCAGCAAGCTCATACCGTGACCGGATCCACCTACGGAGCGAGCTATCAAGGCGTAAACATGGGGATAGCCGGTACTCAAAATCACCAAACCCAGCTGGAGCTGACTCAAAAGATCGAGGCGACCTACACGGAAGCCGAGAAGGCCTACCAGAGCGTTCTGACCGAGTCGCGGCTGACAAGCGAAGCGAAGGAAGATCGGGAGAAGATGAAGCTGCGTTATACGGCGGGCGTTATTTCGCTGCATGACCTGAACAAATTCGACTTGAAGGTGCAGAGTCAGGAGCTGGCGCTCGAGGCCGCCAAGCTGACCTATTACGCGCGGCTGGAGAAAGCAAAGGCGATGGAGAAAGGATTTATATCCTGATCATTCTCCACGCGCTCGTACAAGAGGGTCTGTCCTCCAAAAGTCACGGATGTGATTTTTGGGGGACAGACCCTTTGGCGCTTCACGGCTTGGTTACGATCAAAGCGATCAGGTTATTCTGGCGTCCAGCACTCCGCTGCCCACATTGTCTCGGGTAAACGGCTTCCAGGGCTCATGCTGGCCTTTGCTGTTGATCGTGCCGGAGGGCAACCGGATAGGCCGCGGGTCGGGCAGATGGTCGGGCTTCGCCAGCTTCAACGGCAAAATCCTTTCTTTTTCCGGTTTATTCTTGTGTTTTCATTGCTTTTCGAGGCTGATAGGAGAAGATAGCCGGGTATCGCGCTGATCGCCAGGCAGCAACCAGAGTTAAATAAGTCACGGCAATTGGGCAACGCTAGTGAAGTGCCGAAATCGGTTTCATGCTACCATTAAGGAAGGCAACAAGCTGACAATTTCATTAATAAAGACGATCCCGAAAGGAATGTGTCTCCATGACGAATGTACGAATCGGATTAGTCGGTCTCGGCAATATGGGAACGGGTCACGCGATGTATTTAAAAAACAACGAGGTGCCAAGCGGTCAATTGACGGCCGTCTGCGACATGAGAGAGGATCGGCTCGCTTGGGCGGCTGAGCATCTCGGAGAAGGAGTCAAGCGGTACAGCAGCTACGAGGCGCTGCTCGATTCGGGCGAGGTGGATGCGGTTCTGATCAATACGCCCCACTATTTCCATCCGGAACAAGCGATTCAAGCGCTGCGCAAAGGACTGCATGTGCTGATCGAGAAGCCTGCCGGCGTCTACACCAAGCAGGTACGCGAGATGAATGAAGTTGCCAAGGAATCCGGGCGCGTGTTCGGCATCATGTATAACCAACGGACCAATCCGCTGTACGCCAAGCTGCGCGATCTGATCGAGTCCGGGGAACTGGGCGAGGTGCGGCGCACCAATTGGATTATTACGGATTGGTACCGCTCTCAAAGCTATTACGATTCGGGCGGCTGGCGCGCGACATGGGCAGGAGAAGGCGGCGGCGTGCTTATTAACCAGGACCCGCACCAGCTCGACCTGTGGCAGTGGACGATCGGCATGATGCCTACGCGCATCCGGGCGTTCTGCTCCTTCGGCAAGCATCGTTCGATCGAGGTGGAGAATGAAGTAACGGCATATGCGGAGTACGAGAACGGTGCGACGGGCGTGTTCGTTACCTCGACCTGCGAAGCGCCGGGAACGAACCGGTTCGAAGTGACCGGAGACCGCGGCAAAATCGTCATCGAAGACGGGGCGATGACCTTCCACCGTCTGCGCGTTTCGGAGTCGGAATTCAACCGTACCTTCAAAGGCGGCTTCGGCCAGCCGGAATGCTGGAAAATCCCGATCCAGACGAAAGGCGACAGCCCGCAGCACAAGGGGATTACAGCCAACTGGGTAAGCGCCATCGCGAACGGCACTCCGCTGCTCGCACCGGGTGAAGAAGGCATCAAGGGCTTGATGATTTCCAATGCGATGCTGCTGTCCACCTGGATGGACGATTGGGTGAATCTGCCGATCGATGAGGACTTGTTCCTGGCCAAGCTGCAGGAGCGCATCGACGCTTCGGAGACGAAGAAGAAGGCAGGCGAGTACAGAACGCTTGAGGTTGGCGGCACGCATTAAGAAGGAGGGATCAACCATGGTAGATGTCAATAATGGGATGAATTACGCGCCGGAGGGCAAGCCGAGCCCGGTCGTCAAGGCCGGAGAGTTTATCTTCGCGGCAGTCGCGCTGGACCACGGCCATATCTACGGGATGTGCAACGGTCTGATCGAGGCGGGTGCGGAGCTGAAGTGGGTATACGATCCGGATCCGGCTAAAGTGGCAGGTTTCCTGGCAAGATACCCGGAAGCAAAAGTAGCCTCCTCGGTAGAAGAAATTTTGCAGGATGCCGAGGTGCAGCTTGTCGCGGCAGCAGCGGTTCCATCCGAACGCGGCCCCCTCGGGGTCAAGGTCATGAAGCACGGCAAGGACTACTTTACGGATAAAGCGCCGTTCACGACGCTCGCGCAGCTGGCGGAAGCGCGCGAGACCGCGAAGGCTACTGGCCGTAAGTACGCGGTTTATTACAGTGAGCGGCTTCACGTAGAAAGTGCAGTCTATGCCGGCAAGCTGGTCAAGGACGGCGCGATCGGCAGCGTCGTTCAGGTCCTAGGTCTCGGGCCGCACAGGCTGAATGCGCCGTCCCGTCCGGACTGGTTTTTCCAGAAGGAGCGCTACGGCGGGATTTTGTGCGATATCGGCAGCCATCAGATCGAGCAATTCCTTTACTTCACCGGCAACACGGACGCCCGGGTGGTACACAGCAAGGTAGGCAATTTCAACAATCCGGCCTATCCCGAGCTTGAAGATTTTGGCGATGCCACTCTGATCGGCAACAATGGCGCTACCGGCTACTTCCGGGTCGACTGGCTGACGCCGGACGGTCTCGGAACCTGGGGAGACGGCCGGACGATCATTCAGGGGACCAAGGGCTATATCGAGCTGCGGAAGTACATCGATGTCGGCCGGGAGAAATCGGGGAACCACATCTATCTGGTAGACGGTCAGAAGGAATATCACCTGAATGTCACCGGTCAAGTGGGCTACCCCTACTTCGGCGAGCTGATACTCGATTGCATCAACCGGACCGAGCTGGCCATGACGCAAGCCCATGCGTTCAAGGCGGCGGAGCTGTGTCTGGTCGCTCAACAGCAAGCGGTGCAAATACAGAATGCGGCTGAGCTGCAGCCGAAAGGAGTGTAACCGGGATGAAGCTGTCCGTATTTACCGTATCCACACCGGATCTTACGCCGGAGGAGCTGGCAGTCGCCGCCAAGGAAGCCGGTCTGCACGGGATCGAATGGCGGTTTAAGGATGTTCCCGCGGAGCTTGCCTCCGAAGCGCCGTCGTACTGGCGTAACAATCTTTGCTCCATGCCGGAGCGAGGCGGAGCAGGAGAGTGGGACCGCTTCAAGGCAGCAGCGGATGCGCAAGGCCTTGTATCGCTTAGCGTGACGCCGTATCTGAGTGTCGGCGATCTGGAGGCGACCGAGAATGTGCTTGTCGCGGCGAAGCATCTTGGGGCTTCGTATATCCGTCTGGCCGTCCCGGCTTATAACCGTACCCGCCATGCGAGAGAGCTGTTCGAGGAAGAGCTGGCCTACCTTAAAGAGGCGGCCCTTCTCTGCAAGCAGTATGGCGTTAAGGGACTGATCGAAACGCATCACAATACGATTGCTTCCAGTGCAAGCGGGACTTACCGGCTGGTGGAGAACTTCGATCCGGATGTGATCGGAGTGCTCTATGATCCGGGCAATATGGTCTACGAGGGCTACGAGAATTACCGGTTCGGCCTGGAGCTGCTCGGCCCGTACCTGGCACATGTGCATGTGAAGAATGCGGTTTGGCGACAAACGGAAGCGGTCGAGTCCGGCTCCCCTGTCTGGAGCGCCGGCTGGCAGCCGTTATTCGAAGGCATCGTGCCCTGGCCGCAGGTGATCGAGGACTTGAAGGCTGTCGGCTATGACGGCTATCTGGGCGTCGAGGATTTCAGCGGGCAGCTTCCTTCCAAGGACATGCTGCGTCATTATGCGGACTACATTGGGCGTCTGCTGTAGTACCGGAGCTTCAACCAAGGCACGGATGGATTGTATCGCCGCTCCGTCTCATGGTATGCTGGGGGAAATGCCGAATGCTTCGGAGGTTCCTATGCGTGCCAGGACTGCTGAGCGGGATATGATCTTTGCCTATACGTACAAAGCGGATGCGCCGCTCAAGCCTACATTTCATTCGCATTCGCATTACGAGGTTTATTATTTTCACAGCGGTGTGTGCAACTATCTCATCGGCGACCGGATCTATGTGCTGGCCCCCGGAGATTTGATCCTGATGAACGGGATGACGCTGCACTGCGCCAAGATCGACCCGGCCGTGCCTTATATCCGATCTACGGTACATTTCGAACCGGGGGCGCTGCAGCCGCTTCTACCGGCTTATCCGCAACTACCGATCTTCCAGCCCTTCCAGGAGCTGGGCAACTACCGGCTTCGGCTGGCTGGCGCTGACCGTGACGAGGCAGAGGATATCCTTCGCAGGATGAACGATTTTAACAAGCGAGGAGATGCCGTCGGAGCTTACCGCTGCCGGCTGGCCTTTGCCGATCTGCTTTGCCTCATCTACGCGCACTGTCTTCAGCCGATGCAGGACCGAAGCGATCAGCCGGTGGAGAAGGAGAAGACCGCCCAGCAGATCATCTCGTACCTGGAGGAGCACTTCACGGAAGATTTGCGTCTGGAGCAGCTTCAGCAGGATCTGCACCTGAGCAAGTATTATGTGTCCAAGCTGTTCAAGGAGGTCACGGGGGTGACCATCTTTGACTTCATCTACCAGCGGAGGATCAATCAGGCTAGGATCGAGTTTTTGCTGGATCCGAAGGTGCCCGTCACGGAGGTATGCTTCAAGGTAGGCTTCAAGCATCTGGCCCACTTTAGCCGCGTGTTCAAACAGCAGGTCGGGCAGACGCCCGAAAGCTACAAGCGGGCCATTACCGCTACTTGAGCTGGAGCCCCATTCACGGGAAATGGGCGATTTCCCCAATATCCATCAGCAATACGAATAGAGGAGCTTGGCCGTGTTCTAACGGCTGAGCTCCTTTTTGACATGCGGGCCTGACGATAAGAGATCTCCTGTATGGAGAATAGGCACTTGCAGGAGTAACAAGAGCGGAGCTATGGTCATATGTTGACATGGGGAACTTGAATAAATTGGCGGATGCCCAAGGTTCTTCTTGCCAACGCAGAGTACTGGCAACTCAACTATGGACAATACGGAGGTTGAACGTACATGAATGATTTCAAAAATGACCTGAAAAAACTGAGTGTTTCGGATTTCAATGCGAGCCAGGTGACGCCTTGGAACGAACAGGGCCAGCGAGACGCCCGGTTATGCGTCAATTGCTTCAACTGCGTTAACTGCGTTAACTGCGTCAGCTGTTTTAATTGCGTTAACTGTTTTAATTGCTTCAGCTGCCAGCGCTGCTTCAGCTGCCAACGTTGTTTCAACTGTCAGCGTTGTCAGGGCTGCCACCGAGGCGGAGGACATTGAGCTTGTTGTTGCCGGTCTGGCATCAGCTGCGCCTGATGTTTTCCCGCTTCTAGGCGGCATAGGATCGGAAGAGGAAAGCCCCTGGCTCACGAGGGGCTTTCTTGCTTGTATCCAGGTAGGTTACGACCTTGGAGACAGGACTTAGCGGGAAGAAGACATGAGGGACAAAGAGCGATACATAAGATGACTAGTGCAGAGATAGGGACGATCACCATTAAGCGACATGGAGGAGGGATTGGCATGGCCCAATTGAATTCTTCGATGCGGCTAAAGGTAAACAGGGACACATTCTTTGTGCCTGATCCGGCCGGCAGCGTATATTTCCGAAACAACAAAAGCTCGTTCCGCATGGAGGGCGAGTCGATCGACCAGTGGATTGAACAGCTCGTACCCATCTTCAACGGAGAGTACAGGCTGGACGAAATAACGGACGGACTGCCCGACCTTTATCGGAACCAGGTCTACAAAATTGGCGAAATGCTGTATCGTAATGGGTTTGCTCGGGATGTAAGCCAAGACGCTCCCCATCAATTGCCGGAACCGATTGTCAGACAGTTTGCTTCCCAAATTCAATTTCTCGATTGCTTCGGAGAGTCGGGCGCCTCTCGGTTTCAATCCTATCGGCAGAGTCAGGTTTTGGCGGTCGGCTCCGGCCCCTTATTGAACTCGCTTATTTCTTCGCTGCTTGTCTCGGGTTTGCCCAAGATTCACGTGCTCGTCTCAGGTCCGGGCCCGACAGATCGGCAACGGATGCAGGAGCTGGCAGCCCATGCCCGTCAATCCGACCCCGAGGCGGTCGTGGAGGAGGTTTCCTTGCCGGGAGAAGAGGGCATCGACTGGACGAAGGCCGTAAGGGCGTATGATTCGGTGCTGTATGTGTCGCAGGAAGGCGATCTTGGGACCCTGCGGGCTCTCCATGCAGCTTGCAGAACAGAGAGGAAGGCGTTTATTCCCGCTGTATGTCTGCATCAGGCGGGGCTTGCGGGTCCGATCGTGCAACCGGACCAGGAGGGATGCTGGGAATCGGCTTGGCGCAGCATTCATGAAGCGGCGATCTGCAAAGACCCGCAGATGCACACCTATTCCTCTACAGCGGGGGCGATGCTAGCGAATGTGATTGTGTTCGAATTATTCAAGAAGATCACAGGCGTGAAGGATGGGGAGCCTGACCATCAGGTGTACCTGCTTAATCTGGAAACGCTGGAAGGAAGGTGGCACTCCTTCGTGCCCCATCCGCTTGTGAGCGGCCATGCTGCGGCGAAATGGCTCCCCGGCTTCGAGCAGCAGCTCGAGGTGAAAGCGGACAACAGCGAGAACGCGCTGCTCTCCTTTTTCAGCGGGCTGACGTCGGAGGTAACGGGAATTTTCCATCAGTGGGAGGAAGGCGACTTCATCCAACTGCCGCTTTCGCAGTGCCGCGTACAGGCCGTCGATCCGTTGTCGGAAGGTCCCGCGAGACTGCTTCAAGGCAGGCTATGCAACGCTCTGACACATGTGGAAGCAAGGAGAGAAGCGGGATTCGCCGGGATAGAGGCGTATGTGTCGCGTATGGCGGGTCAGCTCTCCGCTGAGCTTCTAGACTCTGCAGAATCGGATGGCGGCCGGATCGAGCCGGAGGAATTTATCGGGGTAGGCGCGGGGGAAACGGTTGCAGAGGGCATAGCCAGAGGGCTGCAAAGCTGCTTAGCGGAGGTGCTGAACAGAAGACTCGCGCATCGGCAGCCTGAAGTCCAGCACGTACAGCTCTCTGAGATCGAAGACCAGCGGTGCCAGTTTTATTTAAAGGCTTTGACAACCATGGAGGGAGAGCCTGTAATGGGCTGGGGAGAGGAAGTGCTCGGGTTCCCCGTTATTTGGATCGGTACGGGCGGCCGTTGGTATAGCGGCGTAGGCAGGAATGCCACTCTTGCTTTACGGAATGCACTCCAGCACGCTTTGTTGGAAGCCCAAAACCCGCCGGCTTCTCTCGGGTCGCAGGTGAAGGGGGATTTTTCCGTATCTGTGGCGGATCATCCACAGATCAGCCTTGCGATTCCTTCAGCCGAGACGACGCCAAGCCCCGAGGAGCTCAAGTCCGCGCTGCAAGTTTTGGCTCGGAACGGCAAGCGGCTCTTGGTTCTCGATCTGAATGTCGCGCCTTTTCTGAAAGAAGGGCTTGCCGGGGTTTATGGCGTGCTGCTGCGAGAGGAGGCAATCCGATGAGCGCTCGCATACTGATCGTCGGGGAGGGGGCGCTGGCGGACTACGTAGACGAGGAGCTCTCCGTTCAATTCGATGTCATCCGACAGACCGATCTCGCGTCCGGACTGCCGAAGAGAGCGGACCTGGCGCTTGTGCTGCACGATGGTTGGCAGCCACGGGTCCACCAAAGGGCGGAAGAGCTGCTGCAGCCGGCGGGTATTCCTTGGCTTCGCGGATTCGTATCGTTTGGCGAGGGCGTGATCGGGCCGTTGGTTCGTCCGGGAACCCAGGGATGCTCCCTGTGCGCCGACATGCGGCGACTTATGGCGGGACGCGACCGCAGGGAGATGCAGCAGCTTCAGCGGCGGCTGATGGAGCTAGAGCGCAAGCCGGACGATGCGTGGGCATCGCTTACGGGGCTTATGCACACAGTTCGCCTGCTGACGGCAGAGGCTCGGGGGTTTTTGCAAGGCAGGCCCGTTCTGCCGCCCGGGCATTTGTTTCTGATCAACCTCCGGACGCTGGCCAATAAGCTTCATTTCTTTCTCCCCGATCCGCAGTGTCCGGCTTGCAGCCGCTTGCCTGACGATTCATCGGCAGCGGCTGCCATATGGCTTCAGCCCAGTCCGAAGACCGGTCCGGACAGCTATCGGTCCCGCTCGATGGAGGAGCTCAAGCCCGTTCTGACCCGGGATTATCTGGATGAGCGGACCGGCTTCCTGAACGGGAAAATGACGGATCTGGAATCGCCGTTTGCCGATGTGAGCGTCAATCTGCCGCTGCTGTCGGAGGACGTGGGAACGGCAGGACGCAGCCATGCCTATGCGATGAGCGAGCTGACCGCTATCCTGGAAGGATTGGAGCGGCACTGCGGGCTCGTGCCCCGCAGCAAACGAACGGCAGTCTATGGCAGCTTCCGCGAGCTGGAGGAGCAAGCGCTCGATCCGGTTAAGGTAGGGCTGCATACGCGGGAGCAGTATGAGCAGCCCGGGTTTCCGTTCGTTCCATTTGATCCGGAGCAACCCCTTCCTTGGGTATGGGGCTATTCCTTTCTTCAGGAGCGACCGATCCTGGTTCCGGAGCAGCTCGCCTACTACGGCATGGGCTGCGGGCACAGGTTCGTATCCGAATCATCCAACGGATGCGCGCTGGGAGGAACCTTGGAGGAGGCGATCTTTTACGGCGTCCTGGAGGTGGTGGAGCGGGACTCTTTTCTGATGACCTGGTATGCGCAGCTGCCCCTCCCGCGCCTTGACCCTTACTCCGCGCAAGATAAGGAATTGAGCTTGATGCTCGATCGCATGAGGGCCGTGGCGGGATTTGAGGTGTATCTCTATAACTCCACGATGGAGCACGGGATTCCAAGTGTCTGGGCCATAGCGAAAAACAACAAGCGGCAGGGAGTGAATCTCATCTGTGCAGCCGGCGCCCACCCCGACCCGGTCCGCGCGATGAAGGGGGCCGTTCACGAGCTGGCCGGCATGATCCTGAATCTGAAAACGAAATTCGAAGAGACTCGGGACACCTATATCCGAATGCTGCATGATTCCTCCCTCGTGCAGGAGATGGAGGACCACGCGCAGCTGTACGCCTTGCCGGAAGCGGAGGAGCGACTGAGCTTCTTGCTGGATGAGCTTCGTCCGGCCCGAGGGGTGGAAGAGGAGTTCAAGCGGAGGCCGGAGGGAGTTCACGCCGATCTGACGGATGACCTGAAGGATATGCTTGCCGCGTTACGCCGATTGAGCCTCGATGTCGTGGCGGTGGATCTATCTTCACCGGAAATGAAGCGAAACGGTCTGCATGCCGTCAAAGTGTTGATCCCGGGGATGCTGCCGATGACATTCGGACACTCGTATACCCGTGTAGCGGGATTGGAGCGGGTATGCAGGGTACCGGCAGAGCTTGGATATGTGAAGCAGCCGTTAACACCGGAGCTTCTCAATCCGTATCCGCATCCGTTTCCCTAAGAGATCTGCATCTCGGTTTCTGTCAGGAGGAAGAAGCATGAGTCTGGACGCATTTCTGCACGATCTGCACCATGATATTGACAAGACCAAGCCGCCGGGGCTGGAGGTGGATTGGGAGGATGGACCGCTTGCGTATAAGCTATATCGCGGTTTGTCTGTCATTCCGTTAGCTGCCGAAGTACCGCTCACGCTTGAAGGTATGGAAGGGCATGCGAAGCGGCAGCCCGACCTTCGCGCAATGGGTCATTTTCTCTGGTACGTATACGGGCTCACCCAGTGGTCCCAGTCCGTTCCTGTGACGACGATCGTGCCCGGCATGACGGTTTTACAGTCGTACCGCCGATTCGTTCCCTCCGGCGGAGCTTTATATCCGAACGAAGTTTATGTGTATCTGAAGCTGGCCGATCTGCCTGCCGGGGTATACCACTATGATGTGGCGCATCACCGTCTGGTGCTGCTTCGCGAAGGCGATTTTGATTCCTATATAGCTCGGGCGCTTGGCAATCGCTGTGACGTATCGGCATGCTTCGGCGCGGTTTTCGTAACGACTTTCTTCTGGAAAAACTTTTTTAAATACCATTATTTTTCGTATCGTCTGCAAGGGCTGGATGCGGGGGCGCTGATCGGACAGCTCCTGGAAGTGTCCAAACGATTCGGCTTCGAGCCGGGTGTGTATGTCCGGTTCCTGGACCGGGCCTTGAATGAGCTTCTCGGAGTGTCCGAGCAAGAGGAGAGCGTGTATGCCGTGATTCCGCTATCCGTGAACCCTGCTATGACTTGGTTTGCCCATGTTGACAACGAAGCAGGCCGAGACTCGGCTGAGGGGTTACGCGGGGAGCTGCCCCCGGTTCAGCATGATCACTACGTCCGGTCCCGAAGGGTGAAGGAATTCCCGCTGCTCCTCCAGATGCACGAAGCTTCTCTAGACGAGACGCTTCGACCGCTGCAGCCCATTAGGGGAGCGAGGATCGCTCACGGCGAGGACCAGACGATAGCTCTTCCCGGAGTGAAGCGGCTGGCGTTCGATCTGGCGTCCGTCTGCCGACAACGGTTTTCGCCGGACGCAGATTTTGTTAGGGGTAAGGTGACCCAGGAGCAGCTGGCCCTGCTCCTGCAGGAGGCGACAGCGTCCTGCAGCTACCGCAATGATTTGGATGAAACGGCTGAAAGCCCTGTACCCCGGGTTTTCCTCTACGTCTGCTTGTATCAGGTTGAAGGCATCCCGGACGGTGCTTACCGGTATGACAGCGAAGCTCATGCTCTGCAACGGGTAAGGGATGGCGATCACCGGTTCTTGCTGCAGCAGGGAATGTCCTTGGACAACGTGAACCTTTTCCAGGTTCCGCTATGCTTTCATGTGGCTGGGGATCAGGATCATCTCAAAGCCGCCCTGGGGTTCAGAGGCTACCGTATCCAACAGATGGAAGCGGGGATGCTGGTGCAGCGCTTGCTGCTCGCAGCGGCGGCTATCGGGATGGGAGGACACCCGCTCCTCGGCTTCGATGTCGGCTTGAGCGATGAGCTTTACCGGATGACTTCGCAAGGCTTAACCAGTCTGATCCAAATTCCAGTTGGACCCCATCGCCCTTGCCCGCGGCTGCAGGGGGGGCTGCATGGCTGAACAGGCGCCTCCGGTGTTCTGTGCCCTGCTGCCCTGATTCAGATGCGCCGCCCGTTCGCCGCCACGCTTAGTTTGTGCTGTAGAAGCAGGATTTCGGGATGTAACCGGAGAATATCATGGAAGACCGGTACAGCCGCCAAGAGCGGGGAAGCCCGCGCGAATCCAAGCAGACAAAGCGAGGAAAGATACGATGATGGAATGGCTAAGAAATCTGAAATTGATCCATAAGCTGCTATTAATGATTGCGCTTCCGTTGATGGGCGTTTTTTATTTTTCCTTTTCTTCCATTATAAATGAGGTCCGGCATCTGGATAGCGTGAGCCAGCTTGAGGAATTGACCAAAATCGCGGTCGCTACGAACCAGATGGCCCATGAATTCCAGATCGAGCGCAGTCTGGTTTCGACGATGTATGGCATCCGGACGGAAGCGGAAGTATCGGAGATGACGCGCCAGCAGAGGGAAACCGACCGAGCCGTGGGGGCATTCCGCAAGCTGTATGTGCAGTTCAATCCACGTGGGATAGACAAAGCGATCTGGGGCGAGTTTGAGAAGCTGGCCGGACGGCTGGATAGGCTGGCTGATGTCCGCCGGCAGCTCGAGGCCGGGCTGTCGAACGAGTCGGAGACGGTCCAGTACTACCGGGAGACGCTATCGCAGTCGTATCTGGCCAATGAAAATTTGAAGACGCTGAGCAGCGACGCCCGGATATCGCATATGCTGTCCGCCTTGCTGAACTACTCAAGAAGCAAATACGGCGCAAGCCAGGAGCGTACCCTTATCTTCGAGAAGCTGTCGCTGAACCGGATGGAGGTCGGCGATTTCCGGAGACTCGGGGCGGTTGTCAATGAACAGCAGGTCTACGCGCAAATATTTGAAACGTTCGCCGATCCGGAGGCGCTGGCGATGCACAGATCCGTTACCTCCAGCCGGGCCATGGCGGAGGTGGAGCAGACGAGGCAGATTGTGCAGACAATCGGAGCGGGTCAAGAAATCAATCTCGATCCGCAAGACTGGTTTGATGTGTCTTCGGAACGCATCGATCTGATGAGAAAGACGGAGACCGATCTGTCCGAGCGGCTTCTCGCGCTCATGGGGTCTATCCAGGATGCGTCCCGCAAGGAAATGATCGCCGTGGCCGTCTCCAATATCGCCCTGCTCTTGTTGACGCTGCTCGTCAGTCTGTTGATTGCCCGTCAGCTGCTGCGGCCCATCCGAGATCTGAGGGAGTCGATCGGCCACATCATGGACGGGAAGGTCGGAGTGCCCATCCAGATCTCGTCGAGAGACGAGATCGGGGAGCTGAGCCAAGCCTTCAAGGAGCTGATCGAAAGCCTGCACAATGTGATCTATCAGGCGGAGCGCATAACGAAGGGCGACTATGACCAGGTGATTACCCCGAAGTCCGAACGCGATGTGATCAGCATGGCTTTGCGCGACATGCTTGCCTCCCTGAAGGAAGCAAGAATGGAGAATGAACGTCAGTTCTGGCTGAAAACCCAGCTTGCCCGCCTGACGGGGCTGTCGCAGGGGATGGAAAGCCTGGAGAAGCTGGCCAGTCTGTTCATATCGGAAATTTGTACGCTGGTGGGAGCGGGGCAGGGCGTGTTCTATATCCGGGAGACCCCTGACTCGTCAAAGCCGGTCTATGTCATGTACGGAAGCTATGCCTTCCGTGAACGGAAAAATTTGTCCAACCGGATCGAGCCGGGAGAGGGGCTTGTCGGTCAAGCGGCCTTGGAGGGTAAGACGATCCGGCTGAGCGGCGTGCCCGACGACTATGTGGAGATCGGCTCGGGACTGGGGTCCGGCAAGCCGCTGACGGTGATCGTGCTGCCCGTGCTGTTCGAAGAGGAGACGATTGCCGTCATCGAGCTGGCGGCCTTCCGCTCCTTCACCGGCGTGGAGGAGGATCTGCTGGAGCAGCTGTCGGGGTCACTCGGCGTCATGATTCAAAGCATCATCGGCAGACTGCGTACGGAAGAGCTGCTCCACGAGTCGCAGCAGCTGGCGGAAGAGCTGCAAACCCAGCAGGAGGAGCTGCGAACGGCTAACGAGGAACTGGAAGAGCAAACTCGCATGCTTAAGCAGTCGGAGGAAAAGCTGAGGATTCAAAGCGAGGAGCTGCAGACCATCAATGAGGAGCTGGAGGAGAAGACGAATTACCTTCAGCTGCAGAAGGCGGATATCGAGAAGCAGAATGCCCTCATTCAGCATTCCCAGCGGGAGCTGGAGGCGAAAGCTTCCGAGCTTGAGGTAACAAGCCGGTATAAGTCCGAATTTCTTGCCAACATGTCGCACGAGCTTCGGACGCCGCTCAACAGCTTGCTGATTCTGGCGAAGTCGCTCGCGGCCAATGACGAAAACAACTTGACCGAGGATCAGATCGAATCGGCCAAGGTGATCTACAGCGGTGGGCTGGACTTGCTTACTTTGATCAATGACATCCTGGATTTGTCCAAGGTGGAAGCAGGCAAGCTGGATATTGTTATGGAGCCTGTCCGGATGGACAAGCTGGTAAGAGATCTGCAGTATCAGTTCCTGCCGGTGGCCAGGGACAAGGGCCTGTGGCTGGAGTTTATAGTGGAGGATGACGTGCCCGAGACGCTCGTAACCGATGGGCAGCGCGCTGAGCAAATTTTGAAAAACCTGTTGTCCAATGCGTTCAAGTTTACTCATCACGGCTCGGTTTCGGTTCGCATATATCGCCCTGTCAAGGAGCGGGGGGACGGCGCAGGCGATGCGGCCACGAAAGAGCTGATTGCCTTTTCGGTAAAAGATACGGGCATTGGCATCCCGTTCCGCAAGCAGCAGGCGATCTTCGAGGCTTTCCAGCAGGCCGACGGCTCTACGAGCCGGAAGTATGGAGGCACGGGACTCGGTCTCACCATATCGCGTGAGCTGACCAAGCTGCTCGGCGGCAGGCTGTACTTGGAAAGCGAGGAAGGCGCAGGCAGCATCTTCACGCTCTGTCTGCCTCTCTCTCCGGCTGTGCAGACGGCGGATGTGCTTGCGGCACCGGCACCACCCACAGAATCGACAAGCTCAGCAGGAGCTGTCTTGGGGAATGCCAGGCTCGGAGGGGAAGTCCCGGACGTGTTCGCCGCAGCGCCGCAGATTGCATCAAGCGCCGCCGTGCCGGGCGAGTCAGAGCGGGCAACGGAAGCGGCGGTCTATCCGATCCGGGAATTTATCCCCGACGATCGGGAGGAGCTGGCGGCAGCCAGCGCGGAGAAGTCGATTCTGATCATCGAGGACGATCCGAGCTTCGCCAAAGTGCTGCTGGGCTTATCCCGCAAGAAGGGCTTTCGCTGCCTGGTGGCGGGAGACGGGTTCAGCGGGCTGCAGCTCGCCAAGCGATACGTGCCGAGCGCCGTGCTGCTCGATCTGGGGCTGCCGGATATGGACGGTCTGAAGGTGCTGGACCACTTGAAGCGAGACAGCAATACCCGGCATATCCCGGTGCATATCATCTCGGGCAAGGACGCAGGCAAAGCTTCCTTGACCAAGGGGGCCGTCGGGTTTCTCGCCAAGCCGATAGGCAGCGCGGATATCGACGCCGTGTTCGAGCGGATCGAGCATGTGCTGAATGAACGGATCAAGCAGGTGCTGATAATTGAAGACGACCCCGGCAATCAGAAGGCGATCTACGAGCTGCTGAAGCATAAGAAGGTGGAGATTCATAGCGCGTATACGGGGGAGGAAGGCATCGAGCTCATCCGGCAGCATGCATACGACTGTGTGATTCTGGACTTGAAGCTTCCCGATATGAATGGCCAGGAGCTGCTGGAGCGCCTCGTCGACGATCCGCGGATATCGACGCCGCCGATGATTATCAACACCGGCCAAGAGCTGACCCAGGATGAATACAAGGAGCTGAACCGTTTTACCGACAGCATCGTCATCAAAGGGGCGAACTCTCCCGAGCGGCTGCTCGACGAGGTGTCGTTGTTTCTGCACAGCGTGCAGAAGACCCTGCCTGAGGAACAGCGGCTGATGCTCCGCATGGCGCTCGATTCCGACGAAAGCCTGAAGGGGCGCAAGGTGCTGCTCGTCGATGACGATCTGCGCAATACCTTCGCGCTGTCCAAGGTGCTCCGCCAGCATGGGCTGGACGTCGTGATGGCCGACAACGGCAAGCTGGCGCTGGAGAAGCTGGAGAGCGAGCCCGGCATCGAGCTGGTCATTATGGATATTATGATGCCGATTATGGACGGTTATGAGGCGATGCGCCTCATCCGCGGCAACCCCCGCTACCAAAATCTGCCTATCATCGCATTGACCGCGAAGGCGATGGCCGGCGACCGCGAAAAATGTATCGAAGGAGGAGCCAACGACTATATGACGAAGCCGGTGGATACCGATAAGCTATTATCTTTAATCCGTGTATGGCTCTTTGAATCATGATGGTCCCTAAGGAAACGGAGAAGCTCGAGACGGAGCTGCTGCTGGAGGCGATCTACCGGGGATACGGCTTCGATTTTCGTCAATACGCCCGATCCTCCTTGCTAAGAAGGCTTCACTATATCCGGCAAAAGGCGGGCGTCGCCCATCTGTCGGAGCTGATCCCGCTGATTCTTCATGATGAGCGGTTTGTGGGCGAGCTGCTGTCGAGTATGTCGGTTACGGTAACCGAGATGTTCCGGGATCCGGACTTTTTCCTGGAGCTTCGGACGAAGGTCATACCGGTGCTCAAGACATATCCCTTCGTGAAGATCTGGCATGCGGGCTGCGCTACGGGTGAGGAAGTGTACTCCATGGCGATTGTGCTGCAGGAAGAGGGCTTCTATGACCGCGTTCAGATCTACGCGACGGATATGAACCAGCAGTCTCTGAAGACTGCCGAAGAAGGCATCTACCCGCTGGACGCGATCCGCAAGTTCACCGTGAACTACAATAACAGCGGAGGCAAGGCATCCTTCTCCGATTATTATTACGCCAAGTATCAGATGGCTAAAATGAACGAGGACTTGAAGCGCAATATCGTATTTACGGCTCATAATCTCGTGACCGACCAAACGTTTGGCGATATGAATATGATTGTTTGCCGCAATGTGCTGATCTACTTCGACAGGCAGCTGCAGAACCAGGTGTTTCGTTTGTTCGATGAAAGCTTGGTGCACCGGGGATTCCTCTGTCTGGGAAGCAAAGAATCGATGGAATTCTCTTCGCTGCGAGGGACATACGAGAATGTGTCGGCACGCTGGCGCATTTTCCGCAAGCCCTTAACGTGATTCAAGCTTTACTCTCAAGAAAGACGGGAGGCGGAACCTGCCATGGAAGGGTACGAAGCAGTAGTCATCGGGGTTTCCGCAGGCGGACTGAAGGCGCTTGGCATCTTGCTATCCGCACTATCGCCCCGCTTCCCGCTGCCCCTCCTGATTGTGCAGCATATGAAGGAAGGCAGCGAGGGCTTCCTCGCCGGGCATCTGGACAGTCAGGCATCCATCCGAGTGAAGGAGGCCGATGATAAGGAATATATATATCCCGGCTGCGCTTATCTGGCCCCTTCGGGCTACCATATGCTGGTGGAGGAAGACCGGAGCATAAGCTTGTCGGTCGATCCGCCTGTGCTGCATTCACGGCCATCTATCGACGTTCTGTTCGAAAGCGCGGCTTATGTGTATGAAGGAAACTGCATCGGGATCGTGCTGACGGGAGCCAACGGCGACGGCAGTCAAGGCCTTAGTCGGATCAAGCAGTCCGGCGGTCTCACGATCGTGCAGAATCCCCAGACGGCCGAATATAGTACGATGCCGCTTGCGGCGATCCGTGCCGCCGACCCCGACTATATCCTTGACTTGGAGGATATCGGCCGTCTGCTAAGTGAACTGGGAGACCGGCTGCTTGGAGGCAGGCAAGAGAAAGGAGAGTCCACATGAACCATGCGCTGGACAGGCGGCCATCCAAAATTTTGGTCGTCGACGACCGCAAAGAAAATTTGTTTGCGATGGAGAAGATTCTGAGAACGCTGCCTTGCGAGGTGCATACGGCTTATTCGGGCAACGAAGCTTTATCGCTGACCCTCCGTCATGACTTTGCGCTGATTCTGCTGGATGTGAACATGCCGGAGATGGATGGCTTCGAGCTGGCCGAGTTGCTCCGCAGCCATGAGGCTACGCAGCGTATACCGATTATATTCGTAACGGCGATTAACACGGAGGATAAGAGCGTGTTCAAGGGCTACGAGTCGGGAGCTGTCGATTATTTATTCAAGCCGGTGGACGTCGATATTTTGCTAAGCAAGGTGAAGGTGTTTCTGGAGCTTGACAGGAAGAAGAAGGAGCTCGAATCGATCCAAAGCGAGCTGGAGCGCAGCAACCGCAGCTTGACGGAATTCGCTCAGGTCGTATCTCATGATCTGAAGAATCCGCTTCATGTCATTACCGGGCTCAGCGAGCTGCTGCTGCTGAAGTATGCGGACGGGCTGGGCGAGCGGGGGAGGGCTTCGATCGAGCAGATTGCGGCCTCCGCCCAGCGGATGGACCGGCTTATCACCGACCTGCTGTCCTTCGCTCAGGTGAATGCCCTGTCGACCGTATACGGGCTCGTCGATCTGAATGAAGTGCTGCATGACGTCGTATCCGATCTAAGCAGCAGGCTGGAGCAGACGGGAGGAACGGTCGAACGGCTTGACGAGCTGCCCCGACTGGAGGCAGACCGGACGCAGATGTACCAGCTGTTCCAGAACCTGCTCGCGAATTCGATCAAATATCACGATAAGCGCCGTCCTCCCCGCATCCTGATCGGTACGATAAGACTTGCAAGTCCCGATGTCTGCTGCTTCTACGTAGAGGATAACGGCATCGGGATGGAAGAGAAGGAGCTGTCGGTTATTTTCAACCCCTTCACGCGACTGAGCAACGCCCAGGGCTTCGAGGGAGCGGGGCTTGGCCTCGCAACGGTCAGACAAATTGTCCAGCAGCATCAGGGATCTATCGACGTAACCAGCGAGCCGGGAGTCGGAACGAGATTCAAGCTTGCATTTCCGGTGGCTCAAGAAGCGGCGGGAGCATAGAGGTCTTCGTCTTCGCGTAAGCCTAGCATTCCGCCCGCTCCGAGTCCGGTTGCCCCTTGTATCGCAAGAGTACGGTGGGGCAGTTGTTTCTTGCTTTGACACGTGTTATCATAGACCTGAGGTGAGGATATGACCAAGCGCGTTACCAGTCATGATGTGGCCAAGCGCGCAGGCGTTTCCCGAGGGGTGGTCTCTGCCGTCATTAACGGCACGCCCGGTATCCGCGTCAGCGAAGAGAAGCGCAGGGAAGTCTTGAAGGCTATAGAGGAGTTGAGCTACAGCGTAGATGCTCAGGCGCGCAGCATGCGGACAGGCAAGAGCAAGTGCATAGCGGCTTATGGCAATTTGGATAATCCGTTTTTTCTGCAGGTGCTTCAAGGCGTCCAGCGGGCCTGTACGGAGAGGGACTACCATTTGCTGCTCTACGGACATAACCGGCAGGAGAGCAAGCAAGCGCTGATTAAGCTGTTCAACCAGCGTCGAATAGACGGTCTTCTCACGAAGGATGTAACCGGCTATGAGGACGAGGAATGGATAGCGATGGTGAAGGAAGCGGGCATTCCGTATATGTCAATCGAGGGCTATCCCGATAGGGAAGAGGTGCAGTCGGTGCTGCTCGACTATGGAGCCAGCATTCATCTGGCGCTTGACTATTTATACGCCCAGACCGGACTTCCGCCTATTTATGTCGAGATGTATAACGGTCCCGAGTATGCGCCTAACTGGGGAGATCGCAATCGCCGCAGCGGCTATGTAGAGTGGATGCAGCTGAAGGGCTTGGACCCTGTCATCTGGCAGCAGAGGGACGGCGAAATCGACCCGTCATGGTGGGATGAACGAATTCGCAGCCTTCCGCTCCCGTCGGCGCTGCTGACCAACTGGTCGCAGGGCGGCTTCCTGATCTATCAGTCGGCGCGGCGCCTGGAGCTGAGCATAGGAAGAGATCTCTATGTGATGGCTGCGGATAATACCATGAGGGCGAATGAGTATATGGTCCCTGCTTTGTCCGCTGTAGAGATGCCGTATGTCGAAATGGGAAAAGCAGGGGCTCATCGCTTGCTCGATCTGATAGAGGGGAAGCAGCCTCGGGCAGCTTCGAAGATTTGGATGCCTGCCGTGCTGGCGCCCCGGGAGAGCACGCCTTTGGTAAACGGACGGCAGGACTGAACCCTGCGTCCGGCCGCTGGCTGCTGGCTGCGGGCCGAGCAAAGGGCGACTCGCAACTATTGATATAACGTGTTATCTAATGATTGATAAGGTGTTTCACCCGATACCGGGTATTTCATAGGAGAAGAGGAATGGGACTATGCACTGGACTGTAGAGAAATTAACGGATCGCATCCGCATGCTGGAGCCATATCGGTACCGGGAGGCAACGGCCTTGGCCTGCCGGTGGCTTGACGATGAGGACGGATTAGTCGGAGCTTATCCTCCCGATCTTGGCGACGCCGCGGAAGCGAAGCAGGGCGACCGCTGGTCGGGCAAGGACCGCTATGTCTGGTTGACGGCGCGGCTCGCCGTGCCGCCGCACTGGCAGGGCAAGAAAATAGTTGGCCGCTTCGACTTCGGCAGTACGGGAGGCGGAGGCAACAGCGGCTTCGAATCGCTGTTGTTCGTGGACGGCAGACCTTATCAAGGCGTGGACTCTAACCATCAGGAGGTGTTTCTTCCCGAGGATGCCGCCGGACGGGAGCTAGAGCTGACGTTCCGTCTATGGTCGGGACTCGGGGGCTATGACAGCCAGGCTGTGATGGAGCATCATATCCATAGAGCGGAGCTGTGCTGGCTGGACGAAGCGGCCGACGACCTGTACTACACGGCCAGGGCCGCGCTGGACGCAGTCGAGCTGCTGGGCGAAAACACGTCGGAGCGCCATGAGCTGCTGGCGGTGCTGGATCGCGGCTTTCTTCAGGTGGACTGGTCTAGGCCGGGTTCGGAAGCCTTCTACGCTACCGTATACCGGGCGCAGCAGGTTGTCAGGGAGGGTCTGGCGAAGCTGCCGAAGCATCATGCCGTGACTGTCCAGTGCGTCGGCCATACGCATATCGATGTAGCGTGGCTGTGGCGGTTGAAGCATACGCGGGAGAAAGCCGCGCGTTCGTTCTCGACGGTGCTTAGACTGATGGAGCAATTCCCGGAGTATGTGTTCCTGCAAACGCAGCCGCAGCTGTATGAATATATCAAATCCGACTACCCCGAGCTCTATGAGACGATCAAGGAGCGTATAGCCGAAGGACGGTGGGAAGCAGGCGGAGCCATGTGGCTGGAGGCCGACTGCAATCTGACGAGCGGCGAATCGCTGGTGCGGCAGCTGTTGTACGGGATCCGGTTTTTCCAGAAGGAATTCGGCGTCGCCTGCCGGTATTTGTGGCTCCCGGATGTATTTGGCTACAGCTGGGCATTGCCGCAAATCTTGCGAAAAAGCGGGATCAAGGCATTCATGACGACGAAGATCAGCTGGAATCAATATAACCGGATGCCGCATGATACCTTCCAATGGAGGGGGATCGACGGGACGGATATTTTGACCCATTTCATCACGACGCCAGACCCGGGAGGCTCGGAAGGAACATTCTATTATACGTATAACGGCGCGATAACGCCGGAAACGATCCAAGGCATATGGGACGCTTACCGGGACAAAGCGATCAACCGCAAGCTGCTGCTCGCCTATGGCTACGGCGACGGAGGCGGAGGCGTCAACCGCGAAATGCTGGAGATGAGAAGGCGGCTAGCCGAGCTGCCTGGAATTCCGCAGGTTACGACCGGACGGGCGGATGCCTATTTCGACGAGCTGGTCGAGACCGTGGAAGCAACCGACCAGTACGTCCATACCTGGGATGGCGAGCTGTATCTGGAGCTCCACCGGGGAACTTATACCAGCCAAGCTTATAACAAACGTATGAACCGGAAGCTTGAGCTGTTGTACAAGGAAACCGAGTGGATGGCGGTTCGCCAGGCGCTCGCGGCAGGCTGGGAGCAGTATCCGCAGGATGACCTGTACGAGGGATGGAAAATCATACTCCGCAATCAATTCCATGATATTATCCCGGGCTCCTCGATCCGGGAAGTGTATGAGGACAGCCGGGAGGAGTATGCCGCGGCCGAGCGGATCGCGCGTCAGGCATGGGAGCGTGCTGCGCGCGAGCTGACAGGAGCGGGCCGCGGACTCGGCGAACAATCCGGCGGGGGAGCTGCGCAGGCTCCGGAAAGCCGGAGCTACACCGTCTGGAACAGCTCGTCCTGGGAGCGCTCGGAGCTGGTCGCCATACCTTCGGATGGCGAGATACAGACAGGCCGCTGGATAGGCGGCAGCGGTGAGGAGCTGGAAGCGCAGCGGTCGGAGACAGACCAAAGCTGGCTGGTGCGGGTGCCGTTGGTGCCGTCGCTCGGGCATGCGATGGTGACATTTGCACCTGGCGGGGAACAGGCGCTTGCAGGGCAGTCTGAGCTTCCTTTTGCCATGGAGCCGGGACGGATCGAATCTCCTTATTATGTGATCGAATGGGATGCTTCGGGCCATCTGGTCCGTATCTATGACAAAGAGGAGGACCGGGAGGTGCTGGCGCCCGGCCAGAAGGGGAATGTGCTTCAGGTGTTCGAAGACAAGCCGAAGAGCCGGCACGAGGCCTGGGATATTGACCTGTTCTATCAAGAGAAAATGCGTACGATCGACGATCTCGTCGAAGTTCGCCTGACGGAGAACGGTTCGCTGCGCGCGGTAGTGGACTTCCACTGGAGCTACATGGATTCGACGGTTCGGCAGAAAATGGTCCTTTATGCACATAGCAGACGGATTGATTTTGAAACGTTCGTCGATTGGCACGAGCAGCGGCAGCTGTTGAAGGCTGCGTTTCCTGTCGATATCCGGTCCACCGAGGCGACGTACGACATCCAGTTCGGCAATGTGAAGCGTCCTACGCACTGGAATACGAGCTGGGATTATGCGCGCTTCGAAAGCGTCGGCCATCAATGGGCGGACTTGTCGGAGCGCAGCTACGGCGTCAGTCTGTTGAACGATTGCAAATACGGCTATGATATCAAGGATAATCAGCTCCGGCTGACGCTGATCAAGTCGGCACTGGTGCCCGACCCTACGGCCGATCAGGGGGAGCACCGGTTTACGTACGCGTTGTTCCCTCATGCCGGGGACTGGCTGGAAGGCGGGACCGTGCAAGCGGCCTCTTCCTTGAACCTGCCTTTGTCCGTGTCGGAAGGGGCGGCCGAAACGATCCCTGCCTCGCTCTTCACCGTATCGGGCGAAGCCCATGTGATGGTCGACTCGGTGAAAAAAGCGGAGGATGGCCAAAGCATCGTGCTCAGGCTTCATGAATATGCAGGCAATCGGGGAAAAATCACGATAACCAGTGATTATGAAGTTGCCGCCTGGCAGGAATGCGACCTGCTGGAGCAGCCGGAGGGCGAAGCAACGGCACAGCGCGAATACCAAGGCTCCGTCAAGCCTTATGAAATAAAAACGTTCTTGGTCACTTTCGTTCAGTAGAACGTCACGTTGAAGCGAGGGGGAAGGGCTAGAGCCTTTGCGGCCTGTCCCCTGTATCACCGTGCCTAGCCAAGCAAGACGAACTGCTTAGGAGCCGTCCGGCGATCTGACTTGATCGGTCGCGGACGGTTTTTTGCGTTGGCCGCGGGATGAGGTAATCTTATTTACTCGTGCGGAAAATTGGTATAAGTTAGAGAGGATGATTTCTCACTATTCGATGCTGCAAAGGATGATGAACGATGCCAATCGTAGACATGCCCCTGGAGAAACTGAAAACCTATGAAGGACGAAATCCGAAGCCCGCCGATTTCGATGCGTACTGGGAAAAGGCGCTGGAGGAGATGAAGGAGGTTGATCCTCAGGTAGAGCTTGTTCCTGCCGAGTTTCAAGTGCCATTTGCCGAATGCTTCCACTTGTACTTCACCGGTGTAAAAGGAGCGAGGGTGCATGCCAAATACGTCAGACCGAAGCATGCCCAAGGCCAGCATCCCGCTGTGCTTCACTTCCACGGCTATACCGGCAGCAGCGGGGACTGGACGGATAAGCTGGCGTACGCCGCCCTGGGCTTCTCGATCGCCTCGCTCGACGTACGCGGGCAAGGCGGCCGCTCCGAGGATACCGGCGGTGTAACTGGCAATACGCATCACGGCCATATCATCCGCGGGCTGGACGGCCATGACCCTCAGCAGCTGCTGTTCCGCCATGTTTTCCTGGATACGGCCCAGCTCGCGCGGATCGTGATGAGCTTCCCCGAGGTGGACGAAGCTCGTGTGGGCGCAACCGGCTGGTCGCAGGGCGGGGCGCTGGCTATTGCCTGCGCGGCGCTTGAGCCCCGCATCCGCAAGGCGGCGCCGGTCTATCCGTTTCTGAGCGACTACAAGCGCGTGTGGGAGATGGATCTGTGCAAGGATGCGTATGCGGAGCTGAAAACCTTCTTCCGGCATTTCGATCCGCAGCACCTTCGGGAGGAGGAGCTGTTCACGCGGCTGGGCTATATCGATATTCAGCATCTGGCGCCCCGCATCGAGGCGGACGTGCTGATCGGCGTCGGGCTGATCGACACCATCTGCCCGCCATCCACCCAGTTCGCGGCGATCAATAAGATGAAAGCTCCTGTGCAGCTTGAAATTTACCCGGACTTCGGTCACGAGGGCTTGCCGGGGATGCACGATAAAATAATCCGATTCCTTAGCGAGCTTTAAGAGGGCCATTTGTCTACTTCTTTATAGTTTGTTAGTATGGGGTGGAGGGCTTACGTTCCAGACAGTCACGCAAGTCCCTGCAGACACCCTACATAATGATGCTTCGAGAGGATGAGTTGTCATGACGAAGGCTGGATTTCGGATTGAGAAGGATTTTCTGGGTACGAAGGAGGTTCCTCTGCATGCTTATTATGGGGTACAGACGATGCGTGCCGTGGAAAATTTCCCGATAACCGGGTATCGTATCCACCCGGAGCTGATCGCGGCGATAGCTACGGTCAAGAAAGCGGCCGCACTTGCAAATATGGAGGTTGGCCAGCTGAAGCCGCAGTTCGGGCAAGTGATCGTGCAGGCCGCTGATGAAATTATTGCCGGACAGTGGCATGATCAATTTATAGTCGACCCGATCCAGGGCGGCGCGGGCACGTCCATCAATATGAATGCAAACGAAGTCATCGCCAACCGCGGGATCGAGCTGCTGGGCGGTGACAAGGGGAATTATTTCATGCTCAGCCCGAATACGCATGTGAACATGGCGCAATCAACCAACGATGCTTTCCCTACGGCGATCCATATTGCTGTGCTTCGGATGCTGGATCAGCTGCTGATCGTCCTTGAGGAGCTGCATGAAGGGTTCCGCGAGAAAGCGGAGGCGTTCGATGGGATTATCAAGATGGGCCGTACGCATCTCCAGGATGGTGTCCCGATCCGGCTCGGGCAGGAGTTCGAGGCGTATCGCCGCGTGCTGTCCCGCGATATCAAGCGGATCGGCCAAACCCGCCAGCATCTGTATGAAATTAATATGGGGGCTACGGCTGTCGGAACCGGCCTCAATGCCGATCCGCGTTATATTCTCCGGGTGGCGGAGCTGCTGGCCGAGCTGACAGGCTATCCGCTGCAGAGCGCCGAGCATCTTGTCGATGCCACGCAGAACACGGATGCGTATACCGAGGTCTCTTCTTCTCTGAAAGTGTGCATGATCAATATGTCCAAGATTGCCAATGATCTGCGCTTGATGGCGTCCGGTCCGCGGACAGGGCTTAACGAGATCAACCTGCCGGCCCGCCAGCCGGGCTCCTCCATCATGCCGGGCAAGGTGAATCCGGTCATGTGCGAGGTGGTGAATCAGGTGGCGTTCCAGGTCATCGGCAACGACCATACGATCTCCCTGGCCTCGGAGGCGGGGCAGCTGGAGCTGAACGTCATGGAGCCGGTGCTTGTGTTCAACCTGCTGCAATCGCTTGGCATGATGACACAGGTGTTCAAAGTGTTCAAGACGAACTGCCTGGACGGCATCGAGCCCAATGTAGAGCTTTGCCGGGAATATGTGGAGCGCAGCGTAGGGATCATCACGGCACTGAATCCCCATCTGGGCTACGAGCCGGTCGCTCGCATCGCCCGGGAGGCGATCGAGACGGGCAGATCGGTACGCGAGCTCTGCCTGCTGTACGATGTACTGCGAGAGGATGAGCTCAATCTTATCCTGGACCCGTATGAGATGACCAACCCCGGCATCGCCGGCGCTGCGCTGCTGACACGCGACCAGCAGCAGCCGGACGACTCCGACAAGCCTAAGGCTTAGCGAGCGCAGCTTGCTTGGCTGGGCCTCCTGCAAGAGGCTAGCTTGAAGGAACAAGGATAGAAACTAAGGATAGAAACTAAGGATAAGCTAATATCCAAGCCAAACCAAGCGTGAGCCCTTTCTTCGTTACGAGGAAAGGGCTTTTTACTGTGTTCTTATTCTATAATAGGATTTTTAAAATCATAGTAATGATTGAAAAAATCAAAAATATGACGTATATTATCGTTATAGTCGTAAATACGGAGAGGAGATTGAATATGATCACATTGGGTCAACACACGTATCCGGAAATTTCCGCTCAGGCGGAAGCCTTGGAGGAGGCTTTATTGCAGCTTGCCCGGCAAGCGGATTGGGTAGACGCTTATCTGACAAACAACGAGGACGACGAGGTCGTGTTTATCGGCAGCGGGTCTTCTTATTACCAGGCGCTTTCGATGGCCTCCACTTATCGGTCGTGGATGGGAAGAAGCGCCAGCGCTTACCCTTCCTCCGAGCTGTTTCTGTTTCAGAAGCAGACGCTGCCCCCAAGCCGCCGCTACCTAGTTATCGGTGTATCTCGCTCAGGCGAGTCTACGGAGGTCGTACTTGCTCTGAAGGCAGTCCGGGACCTGCCAAACGTCCGTATCGCTTCCATTACCTGCTATGAGGATAGCTCCATGGCCAAGATCGCTCCCGCTCTTGTTTCGCCGAAGGGCAAGGAGAAAAGCACGGTGATGACCAAATCGTTCAGTAGTATGACGTTCTTGATGCAAGCGGCGATCGCTCAGGCATCGGGACGTCCCGAGCTGGTGAGTCAGATCAAGGAAACTGCCCGTTACGACGGACAGGTCGTGCAAGCCGCCGATGCTTTTATCAAGCCATTCGTGGACAACATGGAGCTTCACAAGTATATCTATCTCGGTATGGGCACCTATTATGGGCTCGCGCTCGAGGCATGTCTGAAAATCAAGGAAATGTCCTATGTGTGGACGGAAGCCTATGGGACGCTGGAGTTCCGGCATGGTCCCAAGTCGATTGTGGAGCCTGGCTCGCTCGTATGCCTGCTGCTGTCGGAGGAAGCGCGTTCCTACGAGTTAAAAGTAGCGCAGGAGATGAAGGAATATGGTGCGACCGTGCTGATCGTGACGGCTCGAAGCGGGGCGGATACCGGGTTTGCCGATGCCGTCTTCGAGGTCGGGGGAGCAGAGCTGACCGATGAAGCCCGCTCTGTGCTGTACCTGCCGCTGCTGCAGTATCTCGGATATTACACGGCACTTAAGCTTAAGGTCGATCCGGATGCTCCGCGCAACCTGACGCAAGTCGTAAAAATCTGATCTTCAAGGAGCGAACCTACTATGCCACTCGTATCATCTACCCCTTTGCTGGAAGCTGCACGTTCCGGAGGCTACGGAGTCGGAGCCTTTAACCTTCATACCCTGGAGATGCTTCAGGCTGTCGTGGAGGCGGCGGAAGAAACGAAATCCCCTCTGATTCTCCAATCAACCGTAGGTACGGTCAAGCATCTGGGAGCCGACTATCTAGTTGCTGTCGCTACAGCGGCGGCCAACCGCTCGTCTGTCCCAATCGCCTTGCATCTGGATCATTGCACGGATTTCGAGCTGATCGTTCACTGTATCCGGGCAGGCTACACGTCGGTCATGATCGATGCATCGATGCATCCGTTCGAGGAGAATGTCCGCCAGACGCAGAAGGTGGTCGAAATAGCCCGCGCTGCCGGGGTGAATGTGGAGGCGGAGCTTGGCAAGGTCGGCGGAGTGGAGGACGATATCGTCGTTGCCGAGCACGAGGCACTGATGGCCGATCCGGAGGAATGTGCTGCCTTTGTGGAGTTGACCCGGGCGCATACGCTGGCTCCGGCGATCGGGACGGCGCATGGCATTTATAAAGGGGAGCCGAAGATTGATTTTGACCGGGTCGCCCGGATCGCGGGGAAGGTCCGTGTGCCACTCGTGCTGCACGGCGGCTCGGGAATCCCGGAGGAGCAGGTGAAGCGCTGCGTCGGCCTGGGTATGTCCAAGATGAACATCGCTACTGAGATCCGCATCGTCTTTTCGGACGCGATCAAAGCGGTTTTCGCGGAGCGACCGGAGGAGAATGATCCGCGCCGCTACATGATTCCAGCGAAGAAAGCGGTCAAGGCAGCCGCCATCGAAAAAATGCGCATGCTGGGCGCCATAGGCAGGGCCGGGGAGCACGTATGATCGTTACGGTAGAGGTAGGCGTGGAAGCGATAAGCTGAGTAGCAGACAAAGCAGACAACTTATGATGCGATGCGCAATTGGTGGTCGATACGAATATCAGCATACCGTTTAGGCTAACACTATTCCTGTGAGATGAATTGGACCGCAAAGGAATGAAGAGCATTGAACTGGGTTGCCATACGAATTGCTGCAAGTGCTTTGCTTCTGGGCGGCCTTCTCATGCTATCGATGGCGGCTGATGCCGCCGTTCCCTCGTCCGAGCGGTCAGCGGCGGAGAAGCAGCTGCTGATGGGGCTGCAGGAAGAAGGCGTGTATCTGGTGATAGAGAAAAGAGCGAATCGCCTATCTGTCATTCATAATGGCCGGGTTATCCGCTCGATGCCCGTCGCGACAGGCCGACGTCCCGGCTTGACTCCATCTGGTGTTTTCCGCATCGTGACCAAGATCGTGAAGCCCTACTACGTACGCAAGCAAATAGCGGGCGGACATCCTGCGAATCCGCTTGGATCCCGATGGATGGGGCTCAACGTACCCGGCACCGGCGGATACACCTACGGGATTCACGGGACGAACCGTCCTCATGCCATAGGCTCAAGCGTTTCTTCCGGCTGTATCCGAATGCTGAACCGGGATGTGGAATGGTTGTACCGTCATTTGCCGCTGGGAACAGTCGTGCTGATCAAGGATTAAGCTTGTATAGAAATTCGGATTCATGAGCATCCTAAATGTAACGGTGATAAGAGAGGTGTGGTTCCGTTGAGCAGCAGAGCGGTTTCTACCAAGGAAGTTGTTAGTGAATCGAGGTAGAAGCGGAGGGATGTGCCAAAGACACGTTAGCGTAGTACCCCGTACTGCAAGCGTGATGAGGTAAGAACCGAGGTTTCGATTCAAGATTCATGGCAGTTACCAATTTTCACCGTTGGAAAGGACTCCGAGAGGGGTCCTTTTTCCATGTTTTCTTTTATATTGAGGCTTGTTCCATGTTTGTCCGTATCCAATTCCTCTCTTCCTGCATTAACTGATTCTATATCTGGAAGGGAAGGAGTTGAGATATATGGTCAATAGTCGTCCAGATGTCGTCACAATCCGATTTCGGTTCGATTCCCGGCATCGCCGGATCATCAACGGCTTCTGTGTAATAGGGAGCGCCCAGCCTTGCCGCAGCTTGCTATCGGTCGGTCTTCACCTGACTCCGGCTGTGCGCTGTTTACTCCGGAACGGGTTTCGCCTGGTTTTCAGGTCCCCCGGTGTGTGGGTATTCATTCGCAGGACCCATTAGTCACGGTCCGGGGCTTCCCGGCTGGTGCATTTTCACAAAAAGACTCTCTGCCCGATCAGGGCGGAGAGTTTTTTTAAAGGCTGCGATGCTTAAACTCATGCCAAAGTGCAGTTTTTTTACATAAATGGATTTCAGGGGGGGAACGTCTGCTATCATGCAGGAATTTCATGCGATATTTCCCTGAACAACCGGTTAAGCGGAAAAAAAGATGCACGTTTGCAGGAGTTTTACTTGGTGGTCAACTATAAGGCAAAAAAAGATGTACAGCTGCAGGTTTGTATGCACATGATGGATGTTGCCGATGAAGATCTAGCCGAATGTTACCATCTTATGTTCAACCTATACAGTAGAACGTTCCCGAAGTAACGTTAGTTGCGGGATCGGCTAACGGTTCAAAAGAGGTTGTCGATTCAATGTGAGTAACTGAGTTGAAACGTTCTGCTTTCGCTAACGGACCTCAGAGTCTCTATTTGCAGCATTTTCGCGATATTGAAAATCTAACGGACTCAGATGACGCTATTTGGTGCATTTCCGCCCATTCTATGCGGTTTTGACGTAAGTAAGGTCGTCTGTGTCCGTTTCAATTTGAACAGGCCCCACTTTTGTGAAATAGCGACTGTGGTGTCCGTTACGCTCAGCCTTTACTTAACTGCGCTGCCGTCCACAATGAATCGACAGCCTCAAAAAGTCCGTTAACCGTAACCCGCCACCGCTCCTATATTGCTCCACGATTACATTACTTTCAGATCGCTCTACTAATCGGAGCAAATCAAGCGGCCGGGTCGGGCTTGCCCAGGAAGCTCCAGAAGGCGCCGCCGAGCAGATTAGCGATGTCTCTGCGAATCTCCTCTTCCTCCAGCCGCCAGCCGGCGCGGAACAAATCGCCATATTTATCGCACAGCACCTTGGCGATAATCGTACGGGAATGATCCCATTTATAGATGAGCTGATCAAGAATCCGGCAGTCGGAATGTTGAGGAATAACACTGCCTCCAAGCAGCTCCAGGCGCATCCGGGTCATTTCCTCGATCAGGCTCGGATTGTTCAGGAACCACCAGCAGCCGAACACAAGGAGGTTGCGATTTTTCCGCGCTGTGACGGCCAGCTCGTGCTGGTTCTCGCGTGAGAGCATGGTCACCAGGAATTTCACGTCCTGATTGCGGCTGACGATCCGCTCCACCGCGCCGATATCGCTTCGTCCAAGGCTGTCTCCGGCAACCTTCAACGAAGGATTGACCTGGCGCTTGACGCCGATCATCAGGGCGAAGGGGATGCCGGCTTCGCGGGCGACGGGGAGGATGCACTCCTCGATCACCCTCCCGCGTACGGAGGCTTCCGGATAGGCAAAATCATCCGGCAGGGACACTGCCATGTATAACGGATTGATCCGGCCGATCCAGTCTTTAAGGAAGCGGCGGATCTCATGAACGGTATCGCCGGAGAAATCCTGGGCCACCCGGTAGCCCTGCTGCTCGAGGGCAAGATAGGCCTGATCCCAGCCGTTCAGCAGCGGATCGATGCGCAAGGCGGTCAGAAACCGGGGATCGCCGCCGGCCGTTCCGTTTATCCAGTGTGCCCGCTCGTAATCGTCGAAGGGATCGTTCGTCATGACGACGGTGCGGACGCCCGAGAGTGCGAAGATGCGATCGATGTACTCGCTTGCCGGAATTTGCTCCAGCTGCTTCCGATATCCGTCCAGATCCCGGGTGGAGAGGTCAAGGCCAAGACGTCCCAGTACGGTGACCACACCCCGGCAGGCTTCGCTGTAAGGGGAGTTATCGATGAACAGCGTTTGCCAGATCAGATCCGCCTGTTCCCGCTTGCTCATGCTCCAGAAGGTATCATAGGCCAGGTCAGGCTTGAAGCGGAACATCTCGGCGATCAAGTAATGATAGGTGAGAAGCTCGTCGATTCCCCATAAGAGCAGGTCGCCGAAGCTTTCGGCGAATAAATGGGTATGAATGTCGGTAACCGGAGTCCGGCGAACCGTTTCCTGAATAAATGCGGTTAGTTGTTCCTCGCTATGAATAGGCATAATCCTGAACATCCTCCTGGTAAAAGGGTAGGTCAACCATGCACATATGGTTATGCACACGTTAACAATCAAGCTTATTATAACACGTGCTAAGCTGGGTGAACAGTTAGGATTCCGGGCGGGTTCCGGGATTGGGCGAATGTACGGGTCGGATAGTTCCGGCTGCGCATAAGCTGCAAGGGAAGCCAAGTATCCAACAGGAAGGAAGAATCCGATGCGCGGCTATGAAGGGGTCTTGCTTATCCTCTTACTGTTCATTTTACTATTTATTCTGCTTCTGCTCGTATGGTAGCCGGAACCGGAACCGGAACCAATAGCCTGAACGCGACAAAGCCCGGGGCTCTCCGAAGAGAGACGCCGGGCTTTGCTGCGTCCGGTCTTCCCGGACGTACCTCGAATAATCAGAAGCCTTTGTACTGAGGTTCCTCGTTCTCCAACTGTTGCACGCGCGAGTTGACTTGGTCAACGATTTGCTGAGTTTGCTTCGCGCAGTTTTCGAACAGAGATTTGGCTTCCTGATTTTGCGTGCCCAGAGCGAATGTTTCCAGGCTGGCTTGCGCGCTTTTCAGCGAAGCTAGCGTTGTTTTTACCTGCGATGCTACGGTCATACTGATCACCTCCCGACTCCTAATATGCACAAAGCTGAAGGAAGCATGAATGTAAATAATAACCAGCCCTTAGGGCGCTGGAAACGAATCATAATTTTCTGGATAGAGGCAAAGGCTAGAGAGGTACGCCATACCGGTTCTATAGATTTCAATTCCGACGAAGGGGGGGGAAGTTCTTGGCAGAATGGATGAACATTGCGGTACGCTCATTTGCTGCGGTTTTGATTTTGTTTTCCATCACGCGCATTTTAGGAAAAAAGCAAATCTCGCAGCTTACCTTTTTCGAATATATGACAGGAATAGCCATCGGGGAACTGGCGGGCTTTATTTCCACCGATCTGGAGGCTCACTTCATGCATGGCGTCGTGGCGATCCTGGTCTGGTTCCTCATCCCGTTCGTATTTGAAGGGCTGACGCAAAAGAGCAAGCATCTAAGGGATTGGGTCGAGGGGAAAGGCACCGTCTTGATCAAAGAAGGAAAGATCATGGAGGATAATCTGAAGAAGGAACGGTACTCGGCGGATGAATTGCTGGCGCAGCTCAGGACTAAAAATGTGTTCAACATAGCAGATGTCGAATTTGCCAATCTGGAGACAAGCGGGGATGTGTCCGTGCTGCTGAAGCGGGAAAACCAGCCGTTGACCCCGAAGCATCTGGGGATCAAGGTGGCGCCCGAAAGCGAGCCGCAAGCCGTCATTATTGACGGCAATATCATGGACGAGCCGCTGGCTACCGCAGGTCTCAGCCGGGAGTGGCTGCAAACCGAGCTGGAGAAAATAGGCGTAACGCTAGAGAATGTATTTCTCGGTCAGGCTGACGCTTACGGTCAGTTAACGGTCGATCTGTACGACGATGTGATTAAACTCCCTTCGCCTACCGTAAAACCTCTGCTGCTCGCCACGTTGAAGAAATGCGAGGCGGACCTGACGTTGTTCGGTCTAAGCACCCGGAACCCGAGCACCAAATCGATGTATGAGGACGCGGTAAAGCGGATGGGGCATGTGATTCAGCAGGTGGAGCCGCTGCTCAAAATGTAGGTAACGAAGGGAGTGCTTGCCAGCATGTCAACCAAGTCCAAGATGAAAAAGCTGACGTGGACACAGCAGGAATATCAGGAATTAGCCAAGCAGCGGGAGCCGGTCAGGCCTGTTTTCCGCAACAGTCTTCGCGCCTTTCTGGTAGGGGGGCTGATATGTATCGTCGGCCAGTTGATCAAAGAGGGGTTTATGCACTGGTTTCATTTTGACCAGAAATCTGCGGGCGATCCGACCGTAGCCGTTCTGATCTTTATTTCGGTGCTTCTGACCAGCTTTGGCGTATACGATAAGCTGGCCCAGTGGGCCGGCGCGGGCTCTGCCGTTCCCGTGACGGGCTTTGCCAACTCGGTCTGCTCGGCGGCGCTGGAGCATAAAAGCGAGGGCTACGTACTAGGGGTCGGGGGGAATATGTTCAAGCTTGCGGGCTCAGTGATCGTCTTCGGGACGGTGACGGCTTTCTTCGTGGGCTTGATTCATTGGATTCTCGGCATAGGAGGACATTAGCATGCTCAAGGGACACCAAAGCTGGGAGTTCCCCAGCAAGCCGGTGATCCTGGCGACGGCAACGGTAGTCGGACCGGATGAGGGCCAGGGTCCGCTCTCCGATCAGTTCGATATTGTGCACGGCGATACTAAGCTGGGCCAGGACAGCTGGGAGAAGGCGGAGAAGAAAATGATGGAGGAAGCGGCCGAGCATGCTATCCAGAGCGCAAATCTGACTAAGGAGCATGTCCAGTTCTACGTAGGCGGCGATCTGATGAACCAGATCATCAGCAACAGCTTCGCCGTACGCACGATGCAGATTCCTTACCTGGGCATCTTCGGCGCCTGCTCGACTTCCATGGAGGGCCTGGCCATCGCATCCATGCTGGTGGACGGAGGCTATGCCAGCTATGCGATGGCAGGTACTTGCAGCCATAACTGTACGGCCGAGAAGCAGTTCCGTTATCCGACGGAGTATGGCTCGCAGAAGCCGCCTTCCGCGCAATATACGGTTACCGGAGCAGGTTGTGCGGTGATCGGCAAGCAAGGAGACGGCCCCAAGGTAACCGGGGCCACGATCGGCCGGGTTGTCGATATGGGGATCAAGGACCCCTTTAATATGGGGGCTGCCATGGCGCCTGCCGCGGTGGATACCCTTCAATCGCATTTTCGCGATTTTGACCGGGACCCGGGGTATTACGATCTGATTGTCACCGGGGATCTGGCCGCAGTCGGGTATGATATAGCACTCGACCTGCTGCACAAGCATCATATTCCGATCGGTCAGACGACTTACAAGGACTGCGGCCTGATGATCTACGATCGGAATAAACAGCAGGTGCAGGCAGGCGGAAGCGGCTGCGGGTGCTCCGCAACGGTGACCTACGGCCATCTGTACAGGCTTCTAAAGAAGGGCGAGCTGAAGCGGGTTCTCGTCGTAGCTACGGGTGCGCTGCTGTCGCCGATTTCCTTTCAGCAAGGCGAAAGTATACCCGGCATCGCACACGCGGTTGCCATCGAAAGCGGGGTGTAACCACATGAACTGGATGCAAATGCTCTGGGCTTTTCTGATCGGCGGAGCAATCTGCGTGATAGGCCAGATCATGATCGACGTGTTTCGCATGACACCGGCCCATACGATGAGCTCGCTGGTCGTAGCGGGCGCATTGGTCGAAGCCATTCCTTACGGCAATAAAGGCCTGTACGATAAATTTATCGAATTCGCCGGCGCCGGCGCTTCCGTGCCGATCACGAGCTTCGGCAATGCGCTGGTCAACGGCGCTTTAAGCGAATTAAAGGACCATGGGCCCATAGGGATTATAACCGGCATCTTTCAGGTGACAAGCGCCGGTATATCGGCCGCGATTATTTTCTCCTTTCTCGCCGCGCTTGTGTTCAAGCCGCAAGGCTAGGAACGGAAAGGCGCTTAGAGTTACTACGAGCGTTTAGTAGACGTAAGAGCTCCTGAGAGGGAGCTTTTTTGCATTTCTCCAAACAATTTCATGAATTTTACACGTATACGGCAATTTTTGTATCCGTTACAATGGAAAGTAAACCATGCAAACGAACCCTTTATACCGTTTATTACGTATTGCATTTGTATGGGTGAAATAGTAGCCACTGATAGTCACTGACACCGAAGGAGGAACGGCTGATGGAAACGATGATTCGAGCCGAGGTACAAGCGTTAAAGCTTATACAAGCCAACTTGGAATCCTGCATTCTCGGGAAATCCGATGAAATTTCGTTATTGCTGACAGCTATGCTTGCAGGAGGTCACGTGCTTCTGGAGGACGTGCCGGGGACAGGCAAAACCGTAATGATTAAAGCGCTTGCCAAATCGATTCACGGCCAGTTTCGCCGTATACAATGCAATCCGGATTTATTGCCTACGGATATTACGGGGGTATCCATTTACCATCCGAAGGATGAGATTTTCATATTCCGGCCCGGTCCGATCATGACTCATATTTTGCTTGCGGACGAAATCAACCGGGCCACCACCAAAACTCAATCCGCGCTGCTGGAAGCCATGGAGGAAAGATCGGTGACCGTGGACGGCGAAACGCATGAGCTGCCGAGGCCGTTCCTCCTGCTTGCCACACAGAACCCGATTGACTTTGAAGGAACCTATACGCTGCCGGAAGCTCAGCTGGACCGGTTTATGATGAAGTTCAGCCTTGGCTACCCGGACGCTGAGACGGAGACGCGAATGGTCGCCTCCCAAAGCATTTCTCATCCCTTGGAGGGAATCGAGGCGGTATCGGGAGTCGATCAGATTTTGTCGCTTCAGCAGCAGGTCAAGCTTGTTCACCTGGATGAGGCGGTGGCGGCTTATCTGGTCGGCATCACGCGGGCTACGCGCGAGCATGCCGCCGTCTACCTCGGGGCTAGCCCGCGGGCTACGCTTGCCCTCGTCCAGGCGTCCAAGGCTTATGCCCTGCTTCAGCAGCGCGATTATGTCATTCCCGATGACATCAAATTTCTGGCGCCGTACGTATTGGGACACCGGTTGATCCTGCAAGCGGAAGCGCGCATGGAAGGAGCGTCTGTTTCGTCCGTCCTGCAATCGGTATTCCAGCAAGTGAAGGTGCCCGTACGTTGGGAGAAGTGATGCCATGAGATCCACGCTTGTTCATAAATGGTTGGATCGTCCGCGCTATGGACGCAAGTTCTGGGCGGTCGCGGCCGCTTTGCTGGGCAGTCTTGCCTTTCTCCTGTTCCAGGGCGGGAAGCTGGCGCTGATGCTGTTCGTCGTCATGCTGCTGCTTAGCATCTACCTGCTGCTGGGTCAGTGGAGCGGGATCAAGCGGACGCACGGCACGCGGACGATGCCGGCTGCCGAGGGAAACTCTTCCTTCGAGGCCGGTACGACGATCCGGATAAAGGTGCAGCTGACGATTCCAGGATTTTGGCCGATCCCGTATGTATTCGTTAAAGACAGGATGCTTCACAGAAACGGCCGCGAACTGGCCTTCGAGACGACGCTGGTGCCTGACTGGCGGCGCAGGGCGGACTGGGAATACCGGACGCCCGCTCTGCGCAGAGGACACTATACGTTCGAACGCATCGAATGCGTGACGGAGGATATATTCGGCTTGTTCGAGCACCGCGGCGAGGTGGAGCTGACGCAGAGCATCTCGGTGCTGCCTCAGACGATTCCGATCCGGGATTGGCAGCAATACAATCAGATGATGAAGGGGACCAATCATCATTCGTCCACCACGAGAGCGGTGCGCGAAACGACCCAGATCAATGGCGTGCGCGAATATATGTATGGGGATCGAATTTCCCGGATTCACTGGAATGCCACGGCCAAGACAGGCACCTGGAAGTCCAAGGAGTTCGAGCGGGAGTCGCTGCCCCGGACTTATATCGTTCTTGACCGGGGTCAGTTTGCCTACGACGATCCGGAGCAGTTCGAGCTGGCGGTTTCGATCGCGGCATCGCTCTTTCAGTACGGCTCACACCGGAGCTTGGCGCTCGGACTCGTATCGAGCGGCAAGGACAACACCTTCTTCGAAGCGCGTCAGGGGCATAATCAGCACCACCAGGTACTTCAGCATCTGATCGACGTCGAAGCGGACTGTCCTCATCCGATTCGCACGGTTCTGAAGGATAAAGTACAGCGTTTCGCGCCTGGAAGCTTTATTACCATCATCAGCTCCGTCTCCGGAGAGCCCATGCTGCAGCTGATGCAATGGCTTAAGCAGCAGCAGATGAACCCGTGTCATATCTGGATAGCTCCCCCGGCCGTTCGCCAGGAAGGCTGGCTTCTTCAGCTTCGGAGCCGCGGCATCGTCTGCTATCCGATCCAGCAGCTGAGCGAGCTGCCTGCGCAGTTGGGAGGGCGTAACGGATGACGGACAAATCGATGAATTGGCGGCAAAAGCTGCTTTTTGACGAATGGCCTCACCGGCTTACCGTTATACTATGCGGGGTCTACCTGCTGCAGCTCGTCCTCTGGTTCCAGAAGGAGGATTACTGGTGGCTGCCCGAGACCGTCGTGATCATTCAGTTGACGCTCTTGGCAGTAGCCGTACTCGAGCATATTCCATGGATGCACTGGATGCTGCGCGGCTTGCTGCAGCTGACGGCGATTGTCGTGATCCAGACGAAGGTTCTCGTCCGGTACGAGGTGATTGAGCCGATGACGCTCGGCAGCTTCTTCACCTCCAAGCTGTTTCTGAATTTATATGAGCTTACCCCGTATCTCTGGTTTGGCCTCGGAGCCTGGGTTGCTTATCTGACGATGATCTGGTGGGTGGAGTCCAAGTGGCGCATTTATTTCCTTCTCGTCGTCAGTGTCCTGGCACTCTGCATCCGGGATTCCTTCTCCACCGTATACCTGTGGCCGCAGGTTGCCATCATGCTGGGATGCGGACTTTTCCTGGTCATCCTGGCGCACTTCCGCCGCCTCCGTCAGAAGGATCCCGCAGCCTGGCGGCAGCTGGCGGACTATCCGTTCTCCATTGCGGTGCCGGTAACCGCTATGATCGTGCTTACTCTACTGGTCGGGGTGGCGATGCCGGAGGTGAGCCCGACCTTTACCGATCCGTATACGGCTTGGAGGGCCTATCGGGGCGAGCCGATGAACTTCTCTACCGGCAAGGGCGTACAAGTATCGGCGAGCGTCGATGCGATGGACGCTTCGTCCGGCTACAGCCGCAATGACCGTTTCCTCGGAAGCGGCTTTCAGTTCGATTATACGCCGGTGATGACCGTGGACACGACGCATCGCGGATACTGGCGCGGGGAGACGCTGTCCCTATACACCGGACGCGGGTGGCAGGAGAGCGAGCAGGAAAGGGGCTCTTGGACCCAAGTAAGAGCGGACAGCCCGCTTGCCTCGGACCTGAAGCTGCCCGGGGATCAGATGAAGACGCTTGAGGTGACTCAGACGGTCACGCTGCTGACGGAGGAGAAGTATCCCGTGCTGTTCGGAGCGTACGCCGTCCAGCGCATTCTGGAGATGAACGGCGCGCGAACCGGCTTCGAGGCGCTCCAATGGTCTCCCTCGCAGGGCGAACTCCGGTACAGCGAGCGGCTTCCTTATCCGAAAACCTACACCCTTGTCTCACAAATGCCGATCATCGATGAAGAAGCGCTCCGCAAGCTTCCGCGCGAGACGGCGAGGGCGGAGACGGCGCCGTACCTGCAGCTTCCGAGCCAGCTGCCCGAACGGGTGCGGACCCTTGCGCAGGACATCACGAAGACGGCGACCAACGACTACGACAAGGCCAAGCTGATCGAACAGTATTTGAGCCTGAATTATTCGTATACGAATAAGCCGGATTTGACCAAAGGCAGCAGCCGGGATTTCGTCGACCGGTTCCTCTTTGAGATCAAGCAGGGCTACTGCGATTATTTCTCCACCTCCATGGCGGTGCTGGCCAGATCCGTTGGACTTCCGGCGCGATGGGTCAAGGGCTATTCGTCCGGCGCTACGGAGTATGAGCAGCCGACCTTCGGGTTTGTTCCTGAGGAGCTGCTCGATCCGAATGCCGGGGGACTCTACACCGTACGCAACTCCGATGCGCACTCGTGGGTAGAGATTTACTTCAGCGGCTACGGCTGGATACCCTTCGAGCCGACCGCGGGCTTCTCGATGCCGCGCGCGCTGCCTGCAAACGAGCCGATTGTGGACACAAGCACCGTCATCCCACCCGCGGAGGAAAGTGTCGTAGAAACAGAACCGGCCGTCAGCATTCCTTATTATGTAGGGGGCGGGATCGCCCTGGCGGTTCTCGCGCTGGCTGCGTTTGCCGTTTGGCGCTGGCAGCTGATCGACCTGGTCCGAGAGCGGGCTAGAAGGCGCCGCGCGTCCCTGTTGAAGCAGAAGCTGATCATCGAATGCGAGCGTCTGCTGCGGATATTCCGCCGCCATGGCTATGTGCGGGAGGAGCACGAGACGCTGCGCGAAGCCGTTCGGCGCTGGACGAACAAGAGCAGATGGATGAAAGGCGAGCTGGATATCGTATTGAATCACTTTGAGAAGGCGAAATATGGAAAAGAAGAAATCACCGAAGAGGATTGGCGTCAGACGACGCAGATCGTCGAGAAGCTTCGTTCGCAGATGTAACGCCCAATCCCCCCGTTCTGAGGAACGGGGGGATTGGCGCCTTCAAGGCCGCTCTTCGCGGGGGCGTCGCTCGGAAATATCGGGTGTGCCGGAAGAGACCGGATTGGCGGGATGGTCGAGAATGCCCGGTGTCCGCCGCTGATTCTCCAATAGCTTGCGAATCTCCCGGAGCTCCTTGAGCTGCAGCTTTTGCAGCCACACTTGCTGAGAAGTATCTATTGCCCATCGGATGATTAGGAATAGAATGAGTCCAAGTATCACAAACATTATGATCTCCATCGCGCCGTCGCCTCCTTCTTTGTGCTGTCCTAACGATTATATTCATTAAACGCATCTTTTTCCAAAAGGTTCCATGTGCTCTAGGGCGAATCTTCCCAGATTCGGGCATTTGATAGAGGAGGGATTCCCACTTTGATGAAAAAGGACAAGTATGGTATAGTTTGACGTATATAGCCAATGTTTCTTGAGGTGAACGCTTTGCTGAATAAGCTCATTCCGCGCGAACAGGTAAACAGCATTTACGAAATCGAACTGGACACGTTATGGAAGCAGGGATACCGGGGCATCATTACGGACTTGGACAATACGCTGGTGGGGGCCAAGGCGCCGCTCGCGACGCCGGAGTTGATCGATTGGCTGAAGGTAATCGGCCAGATCGGCTTTCAGGTCGTCATTGTATCGAACAATCAGCGGGCCAGAGTGACCAAGTTTGCCGAGCCTCTGTCCCTGCCTTTTATTTATCAGGCGAAGAAGCCGACTCACGCGTCGTTCCGCAAGGCGCTGCAACTGATGAACCTGCAGGCGGAGCAGGCTGTTGTTGTCGGCGATCAGATGCTGACCGATGTACTCGGCGGCAACCGGCTAGGGCTGTACACGATTCTGGTAAGTCCGATCGCGATTGCCGACGAGGGCTTCTTTACCAAGGTAAACCGGACCATCGAGAAGGCCGCACTAAAGATTATGAAAAGGTAGGGAACGTATGACGCTTGACCGCGAACAACCGCAAGAGGAACTTTATTGCTCGGGCTGCGGCGTCCGGCTGCAGACCGAGGATGCGCAGAAGCTGGGCTATGTGCCCGCATCGGCATTAACCCGCACGCCGCTGATCTGCCAGCGCTGCTTTCGCATTAAGAATTACAATGAATCGTCGAGCATCACGCTGAATCAGGATGATTTTCTGCGTCTGCTCACCCATGTCGGCTCGACCGAGTCGCTGGTCGTGAACATTGTCGATCTCTTCGACTTTGAAGGAAGCATGATCTCGGGCTTGGCCCGCTTCGTAGGCAAGAATCCGATCGTGCTTGTCGTGAATAAAATCGATCTGCTGCCCAAGGTGACCAACTACAACCGGATATTGAACTGGGTGCAGCGTCAAGTGAAGGAAGCCGGGCTGCGCGTCGTCGAGGTTGTGCTCTGCTCAGCCAAGAAGAACATGGGCTTCGAGCGCGTGATCGAGGCCATCGAGGAGCATCGGAAGGGCCGCGATATCTATGTGGTCGGGGCGACCAATGTCGGCAAGTCCACGCTGATCAACCGGCTTATTCGCGATTACAGCGATTTGGACGCGGAGCTTACGACGTCGCAATATCCGGGTACGACGCTGGATCTGGTCCGTATTCCGATGGACGACGGCTCGTCGATCATCGACACGCCGGGGATCGTCTATAAGCACCGGATGACGGAGCTTGTCGGGAAGAAGGATCTTATGAAGCTTATGCCCGATAAGCCGGTCAAGCCGCTGGTGTTTCAGCTTAATGAGCGGCAGACCGTGTTCTTCGGCAGTCTGGCGCGTTTTGACTTCGTTCAAGGGGAACGCCAATCGTTCACCTTCTACGTATCCAATGCGCTGAAAGCGCACCGGACGAAGCTGGAGAAGGCCGACGCGCTCTATGAGGAGCATAAGGGAGGCATACTCTCTCCTCCGGCTTTGGAAGAGCTGGAGCTGCTTCCCGCCTTGACCAAGCATGCGATCCGCATCCCCAAAGGAAAGCCTATGGATGTGTCCATTTCGGGGATAGGCTGGATCAAGGCCAACAGCGAGGCAGGCGCGGACCTTGTGATCCATGTGCCCAAAGGCGTGAAGGTCGCTTTGCGGGAATCGCTGATTTAGAGCAGTCGATCATTAAGCGGCGGGGAACCGGACTCTGTATGTGTACCGCTAGTCATCCCGGCGGACGGCCGACCCGGCTTGCCGGGGACATAGGCTGGCAAGCAGCCGCAAGACAAAAAGAGGAGAGCAAGTTTATGGGGGAGCTTCATAACGAGCAAGTCCTTAAGACGCCTCATGCCAAGCTGGACAGTCATACGGTGATGTTTGGCGTGTTCGGGGATCCGATCCGGCATTCCAAATCGCCGGTTATGCTGAACCGGGCATTCGAGGTGAGCGGGATCAACGCCGCATATGGCGCGTTTCACATCCTGCCGGGCACGCTGAAGCATGCGATAGCAGGCATCCGCGCCCTGCAGTTCCGTGGCGTCAATGTCACAGTTCCGCACAAGCTGGAAGTGATGGACTATCTGGATGAAATCGACGAGGGAGCCAGGATCATCGGCGCCGTCAACACGATCGTGAACGATAACGGCCGCCTGACCGGATATAACACCGACGGCATCGGCTATATGCGCTCTCTGAAGGAAGAGACGGGACTTGACCTTCGCGGACGCAAGGTGCTGATGCTTGGAGCAGGCGGCGCGGCGCGCGGCGTCGGTTATGCGATCGCCAAGGAAGGCGCCGCTCATATCTATATCGCTAACCGGACGAAATCAAAAGCCGAAGAACTCGCCGAGTCGATGAACGGCTTCTCCAGCGTCTCCGGTCACGGCCTGGATGAGCTGGGCAGGCTTGCCGGCGAGGCGGCGCTGATCGTCAACAATACGTCGGTCGGGATGCATCCCCATGTTGAGGAGTCTCCGATGGATGTTTCCTTGATTCAAGAAGGAACCGTAGTCAGCGATCTGGTGTACAATCCGCTGATGACGAAATTTTTGCGCGATGCCCGCGATCAACGCGGAGCAACCATTCACAGCGGGCTGGGGATGTTTATTTATCAAGGCGCCTATGCTTTCGAATACTGGACAGGCAAGCCCGCACCCGTCGAAGCGATGCGCGAAGTCGTGCTCGCCTCCTTCGGGCAATAAACCAATAAACCTCGAGCAACCGTGTATAGAAGAAGGGAAACGACAAGATGCTATCAGGTAAACAAAAACGTTATTTACGCGCGCAAGCGCATCATTTGAGCCCGATCTTTCAGGTCGGCAAAGGCGGCGTCAACGATCATCTGATCCGCCATATCGTCGAAGCGATTGAGGTGCGGGAGCTGATGAAGGTATCCGTGCTGAATAACAATTCCGATGACCGTCAGGAAGTGGCCGAAGAGCTGGCGGCGGGCGCCGGCGCAGAACTCGTGCAAGTCATTGGCAGCACGATCATCCTGTACAAGGAATCGCGCGATCACAAGACGATCGAGCTGCCTTAACGCGGCCGATAACCGGGCATACTGAGCGAAGAGGTGAGCCATATGAAGATTGGACTCATGGGCGGCACCTTTGATCCGATCCATATCGGACATCTGCTGGCTGCGCAGAGCGTTTGCGAGGAGCTTGGCCTGGACGAGGTTTGGTTTATGCCGGCCAATGTGCCGCCTCACAAGGAACGCCCCGTCGGAGCGGCTCCGCACCAGCGGCTGGAGATGGTCCGTCTGGCGATAGAAGGCCATGACCGGTTCCGGACGACGGCCGTGGAGCTGGAGAAGGGCGGCGTGTCGTACAGCATCGAAACGGTCTTGTTGCTCCGGAACCAATATCCCGGACATGACTTTTACTACATTATCGGAGCCGACATGGTCCGTTACTTGCCCAAATGGGTCCGGATCGACGAGCTGACCGGGCTCGTGACGTTCGTCGGCCTGCAGCGGCCGGGATATGAGGCGGGACTGGACGGGCTGCCGCAACATATCCGCGCTGCCGTCCGGCTCGCCTCGATGCCCCAGATCGAGCTTTCCTCTACCTTGATCCGCGAGCGGAAAGCTGCCGGGCTGCCGGTGCGTTACATGGTGCCGGACCGGGTAAACCATTACATCGAGGTGAACCGATTATATGAAACGTGAGGATATCATCGCCTCGGTGAAGGAACAGATGCCCGAGCGTCGCTGGGCACATACGGTTGGCGTTATGGAGACGGCCGTGCTGCTTGCGAACCGGTTCGGCGAGGACCCGGTGAAGGCGGAGCTGGCGGCCATCCTGCATGATGTCTGCAAGTATTGGCGGACTGATGAGCAGGCGGAGATCATCCGAAAGCATGGCTTGCCGTCCGACCTGCTCGACTATGACAAGGAGCTGTGGCATGCCCATGCGGGAGCCTGGCTTGCGGAAACTCGATACGGCGTGACCGATGAGGAAGTGCTGGACGCCATCCGCTATCATACGTCGGGGCGGGAGAATATGACAGGCCTCGACAAAGTCGTCTGCCTGGCTGATTATATGGAGCCAGGGCGCGACTTCCCGCATGTGCAGCTTATTCGGCAGGAAGCGGAGCATAGCTTGGAGAAGGCGCTGCTCGCAGGCTTTGACGGCACGATCCGTTTTCTGCTCGATAAAGGGAAGCGGATTTATCCGCTGACGCTTGCGGCGCGCAACGGACTTTTAGTAGAGCTGGAGCGGCAAGCGGCTGCCCGGCAGACGGAACAATAAGGGAGGAACACGAATGACCATACAGCCTGACGAACTAATGAAGCTCGTCGTAGACGCGGCGGAGGATAAAAAAGCGATGAATCTCGTCGCTTTAAGCCTGCGCGGCATATCCTTGATTTCGGATTATTTCGTTATCTGCCACGGCAATTCCGAGACGCAGGTCCAGGCGATTGCTACTGAAATCCGCAAGCGCGCCGAGCAGGAGGGAGCGCGGGTCCGCGGCCTGGAAGGCCTGGATACGGCCCGTTGGGTGCTGATCGATCTGGGCGATGTCGTCGCCCATGTCTTCCACAGGGATGAGCGGGAGTACTATAATATCGAACGCCTGTGGTCCGATGCGAAAGTGGTTGAACGGGTATGACGCTGGAGGCCGGAACGTACCGTCTGCTGGAGATTGCCCGTGAGGTATCGCCGCACGGCTATTTCCTGACCGATGGATCGATGGATGTGCTGCTGCATTACAGTGAAACGAATGGAACAGCCGTCAAGGTTGGCGAGCAGGTCGAAGCGTTCCTGTTCCACGATACGGAAGACCGGCTGGCCGCTACGCTGCGCAAGCCGCTTGTCACGCTTGGCGAGGTTGCTCTTCTGGAGGTTGTGGACATTCACCCTCGCTTCGGCTGCTTCCTGGAGATGGGGCTGGGCCGCAATCTGCTCCTGCCCTTCCGGGAGCTTCCCGAGCTCGCAGAGCTTCATCCCCGGGTGGGGGATAGCGTCTACGTCGTGCTTGGGCATGACCGGCAGGGAAGACTTATCGCCAGGCTGGCTGGTGAAGAGCAGCTCCGCAAGCTTTGCGTGCCCGCTCCGCAGGACTGGAAGAACCGCCGTGTCGAGGCGCGCGTGTACAAGCCGCTGCAGATGGGCTCCTTCGTCGTCTGTGATGCCGGTGTGCTGGGCTTCGGCGTGATCGGGCTCATCCATGCGACTGAGCGCACACGCTTGCTGCGCTTGGGTGAGAAGGTGGAGGTGCGCGTCGCCTTCGTACGGGAGGACGGCAATGTGAACCTTTCGATGCGCGAGCGTAAGGAAATCGTACGGGACGAAGACTCCGAGAAGCTGCTAGCCTTTCTTCGGGAGCGCCCGAATGCGGCCATGCCGTATTCGGATGCAACGCCGGCCGATCTGATCAGCCAGCGGTTCGGCATGAGCAAGTCCGCCTTCAAGCGGGCGCTCGGCAAGCTGATGAAGGAAGACCTTGTGTATCAGGAAGGCAGCTGGACGTATCTGAAGCCCAAAGAACAATCACCGGTTGCCGACTCTTAGCGGTTGCAACCGGTTTTCTTATGGAATGGCGGCGGGAAAGGGGAAGCGGCATATGGCTTACGAGCAATTTTCTTTTGTGTACGACCGGTTGATGGAGGACATGCCTTACGACGAATGGCTGGAATTCGCCGGCAAGTGCTGGCAGCAGCATGGAGAACCGCGCACGGTCGTTGATCTCGGCTGCGGGACAGGCACTTTGTCCATCCCGCTTATGCAGCTCGGCTATGAAGTGATCGGGATTGATCTGTCCGAAGACATGCTTGCTATAGCTCGCGGTAAGGCCGACGATGCGGCGGGTCTGGCTCCGGCGGCCAAGAGGGGCAGCTTGCTGCTGCTGCAGCAGGATATCCGGGAATGGTCGATCGGCCGGACGGTCGATGCGGTGATCTCCTTCTGCGATTGCTTCAATTATTTGCTGGAGCCTGAGGATTTGACTGCGGCGTTCCGGCATACCTACGAGGCGCTCAAACCCGGGGGGATGTTTATTTTCGATATGCACACGCCCCTGCAGCTCCGCTCTTATGCCGAGTCCCAGCCATTTTTGCTCAATGAGGACGATGTTGCGTATATTTGGACCTGTGATTTTGATGAGGAGCGATGCGAGATCGAGCATGCGCTGACCCTGTTTGTAAAAGAAGAGGAGCAGCAGGGAAAGAACGGGAGCGGGGAACGTTTTTACCGGGTTGACGAGACGCATGTACAGCGGGCTTATCCGTCTGCCTTCATTGAGAAGGGACTGCGTGAAGCGGGGTTTTCCCAGGTGTCGGTGTATTCCGATTTTTCCTTTGGGGGGCTTACGGAAGCTACGGAAAGGGCCTTTTATGTAGCGATAAAGCCGATTCAAGGCTAGGCTAGCTTTACAGCAGATGCAGAATAAGCTGCAGGGTGCAAAGTATGATGCCCCACAAGGGCAGCGATAGGAGCAGGCCGTTAACCAAACCGCGCATGATTCATCCCACCTTCTATATTAAAGTCTCCTAGCATGTAGTATGGTCAGATTGGGAGCGGGTTAACCGGGGCTGGCCCCGGAGGCTGGGAGGTTCCGAAGGCTTTTGGCTGAGGCAAGTTCGCAGCAAGTTCGCGGGAAGCTTGACAGGCGGGATTTGTTTTACATATAATGATGGTTAATTGAATGGTTATAAGGCAGTGACAGGGAATAGTAGCGAACAGATCCGTTATCAGAGAGCCGGTGGGTGGTGTGAATCGGCAGCGGCGCTCTCGCGAACTCATCCTGGAGCCAGAAGGCTAACGAAAGATGCGGCTGTAGAAGGCTGTTTCATTCGTAACCGGATCGAGCGCCCCGCGTTAAGGGGATCGAGTGGACGAGAGGCAAAGCATGCCTGCCGTCAACTAGGGTGGTACCACGGGAATATGAAGCTTCTCGTCCCTAGCGCAAGCTAGCGATGAGGGCTTTTTTGTTTGCTTGAAATTGAAGGAGGAAGCGTTCGCTATGGCACACGAAACGAGAGACAACCAAGGGTATAACCCGCAGGCAATTGAGCCGAAATGGCAGCAGTATTGGGATCGCAATAAAACGTTCAAGGTGCTGGAGGATGACTCCAAGCCGAAGTTCTATGCGCTGGATATGTTCCCCTATCCATCCGGGGCCGGGCTTCATGTCGGACATCCCGAGGGCTATACGGCGACGGATATCGTGTCGCGCTATAAGCGGATGCGCGGGTATAACGTGCTCCATCCGATGGGCTGGGACGCCTTCGGTTTGCCGGCCGAGCAGTATGCGCTCGATACGGGTAACGATCCGAGGGAGTTCACGCAGAAAAATATCGATACCTTCCGTCGTCAGATCAAGTCGCTGGGCTTCTCGTATGACTGGGACCGCGAGATCAGCACGACAGATCCCGAGTACTATAAATGGACGCAGTGGATTTTTATCCAATTGTTCAAAAAAGGTCTGGCTTACGTGGATGAAGTGGCGGTTAACTGGTGTCCGGCGCTTGGTACGGTATTGGCCAACGAAGAAGTTATCGACGGGCTGAGCGAGCGCGGCAACCATCCGGTTGTTCGCAAGCCGATGCGCCAATGGGTGCTGCGGATTACCGAGTATGCCGAGCGGCTGCTGGATGATCTGGAGGAGCTGGATTGGTCGGAGAGCATCAAGGACATGCAGCGCAACTGGATAGGCAAGTCCAAGGGAGCGGAAGTCACCTTCGCCATCTATGGGCATGATGGGGACGGTCTGAAGGTATTCACTACCCGTCCGGATACGCTGTTCGGTGCCACATACTGCGTGCTCGCTCCCGAGCATGAGCTGGTTGCCCGGATCACTACGGCGGAGCAGGCGGACGCTGTCCGTGAGTATCAGGAGCAGGCTTCCCGCAAAAGCGATCTGGAGCGTACGGACCTTGCGAAGGAGAAAACAGGCGTGTTCACGGGTGCGTATGCCGTCAATCCTGTCAACGGCGCGCATGTGCCGATCTGGATCGCCGACTATGTGCTTGCGGGGTACGGGACGGGTGCGATCATGGCGGTGCCCGGTCACGATCAGCGGGACTGGGAATTCGCGAAGCAGTTCGACCTGCCGATCGTAGAAGTAGTCGAGGGCGGAGATGTCGCGAAGGAAGCTTATGCCGGCGACGGTCCCCATGTGAACTCAGAGTTCCTCAATGGCCTGAACAATGAGCAGGCTATAAGCAGCATGATCGAATGGCTCGAAGCCGGCGGCAAAGGACAAGGCAAGGTCACGTATCGTCTTCGCGACTGGCTGTTCAGCCGTCAGCGGTACTGGGGGGAGCCGATTCCGATCCTGCATCTGGAGGACGGCACGATGACGACCGTACCGGAGGATCAGCTGCCGCTGCTGCTGCCTCAGGTGGACGAGATCAGGCCTTCAGGGACAGGCGAGTCGCCGCTGGCCAACGTGAAGGAGTGGGTCGAGACCGTCGATCCGGTATCCGGACAGAAGGCGCGCCGGGAGACCAATACGATGCCGCAATGGGCCGGCAGCTGCTGGTACTATCTGCGCTTCATCGATCCGCGGAACGATCAGGAGATCTGCTCGCCCGAGCTCCAGAAGAAGTGGCTGCCGGTCGATCTGTATATCGGCGGAGCGGAGCATGCGGTCCTTCACTTGCTGTATGCGCGCTTCTGGCACAAGGTGCTGTACGATCTCGGCGTAGTGGCGACGAAGGAGCCGTTCTACAAGCTCGTTAACCAAGGGATGATCCTCGGCGAAAATAACGAGAAAATGAGCAAGTCGCGCGGCAACGTGATTAATCCCGACGAGATTGTCAATGAGTACGGCGCCGATACCCTGCGGATGTACGAGATGTTCATGGGGCCGCTGGAGGCAACGAAGCCTTGGAATGTCAACGGCGTGGAAGGCACCTACCGCTTCCTGAACCGGGTTTGGCGGCTGTTCGTCGGCGAAGATGGCGCGTTGAGCGCGAAGATCGATGCGGCCGAGGAATTGGGCAGCGAGACGTTCAAGCGCGTGTGGCACCGGACGATCAAGAAGGTGACCGAGGATAACGAGGCTCTGCGCTTCAACACCTCGATCAGCCAGCTGATGATTTTCGTCAACGAAGCCTATAAAACGGATCGCTTGCCGAAAGCGGCGATGGAGCAATTTGTTCAAATGCTGTCCCCGCTCGCCCCGCATCTGGCTGAAGAGCTCTGGGAGAAGCTTGGTCATTCCGAGAGTGTGACCTATGCGCCGTGGCCGGTTTATGACGATGCCTGGACGGTAGATAACGAGGTCGAGATCGTCGTACAGGTAAACGGCAAAATCGCCGAACGGGCACGCGTGGCAGCGGATGCCGACGAGGCTGCTCTGCAGGAGCTGGCATTCGGACTGGATAAAGTGAAGGATGCCATGGCAGGCAAAACTGTGCGCAAGGTGATCGTGGTGAAGGGCAAGCTCGTCAATATTGTCGTAGGCTAACAGTTTGGATAACCAAATAACCGCAAAGACCGGCGTCGTATGGCGCCGGCCCTGCGGTTCATAACGGAAAAGACGTGAAAGCATCGCGTTCTTAGTCGACCTGGGTCCCGAAGAAGCGGGCTTCCACCTTTTCCACATCTTCATCGTATTTAGCATGAGTTGTGCGGACCAGGTCGCAGAAGACCCCGCCCAGCTCTTTTTCCATTATACGGAGACCTTCGGCAGTGATGCCGCCCGGTACGGCTACCCGCTTCTGCAGCGCGGCTGGGGTAAACCCGCCCGTTGTCAGGAGCTTGCCTGTACCCAGCGTCATTTCGCTGGCGAGCAGTGTCGCTTCCTGAACCGAGATACCGGTGGCGTGGACGGCGGCTTCTACGAATTTTTCGATGAAATAAGCTAGAAAGGCGGGACCGCAGCTGCTCAGATCGGAGGAAATACGGGTGTACTGCTCAGACACGCGAATCGGAGTGCCGATGTGGGAGAGCAGGTTTTCCAGCAGGACTTCGTCCTCCGGCATGGTCCGGTTGCCGTAAATACATAAGGCGGCGCCGCTTAGTACATAGTTCGTAATGCTCGGGATGATCTTGGCTATTTTGCAGGGGAGCTGCTCCTCCAGCTGGCGGATCAGTACGGGGCTTGTGATCGAGATGAGCAGCTGTTCCGATGTGACGGCAGGTCGGATATCGTCGATCACCGTTTTGAATTCGAGCGGTTTGACGCACACAAACAGGAGATCGGCATCTGTCGCGGCTTCTTTATTGGAAAGGGCCACTCGCAGCCCCGGTACATGCTCGGCCAATTGTTCTACCTTGGACAACGTCCGATTGGTCGCGACGACTTGCTCCGGGTTCAGCGCACCGGACCGAATAAACGCTTCGATGAGTATGCTTCCCATGCTGCCTGTTCCTATGAATCCTACTCGCATGACCATCCCCCCAGTTTAGACTGCAGCCTTTTTCCATTATATCAAGGGGAACACTCGTTTATGACTTAATTTTACCGATGATGGGAGGAATATCCGTGAATGATCGACTCTCTGGGAGGACATGGGGATGGTGGTGGATGGTGACGGGGGGCGCAGCCCTGCTCGTTATCTTGATGACCCTGCGCTATGTCCTGGCCACTGCGCCGGAGGCAGGCTTTGTCGCCGTCGACGACGCGATGCGGCAACTGCTGCAGGAGCAGCGGACGCCGGAAGCTTTTTCGGATAAGGAAATAGCAGGTACGGCGACAAAGCCGGCGATGTCAGAAGGGGGCATGAAAGGTCAGAAGGGCTCGTCTGCCGTTCCTCCTGTGCCCGGCAATGGCGGGATAGCGGCGGAGCAGGGTGCCGGAGACGGGGCGGCAGCCGGAGCGCCGGGAGAACTGGGCGCCCAGGCAGGAGCTGCTGCGAGCCAGCCCGGTCCAGGCAGCCAGCCGCAGCCGGTAAGCCCCCAAGCCTCCGACGGCAGGCTGGACCTGAACCGGGCGACCGCCGAACAGCTGGATGCGCTGCCGGGCATCGGTCCCAGCCGGGCACAGGCGATTATCGAGCTGCGTAAGAAGCTCGGAGGATTTCGATCCGCCGCGCAGTTGAAGGAGGTCAAAGGCATCGGGGAACAGACCTTTAAGAAGCTGGAGCCTCTTGTTACGATCTTGCCCTAGCCAAGCGGAAAGCTAAGGCTCGGGCAGCGATCAGCAACCGCTTTCGTTTTTACGAGGAATATGCGACAATAGAGAAGATTAAAACCAATACCACTGCCACTCTCGAGGAGGATATTGTTCATGTCAGAACGCCAGCTTGCATTAGAAACCTTAGCCGTCCATGCCGGACAGGAGATCGATCCGACTACGATGTCCAGAGCGGTGCCGTTATACCAAACGACATCCTACGGATTCCGGGATACGGACCATGCCGCCGACTTATTCGGATTGAAGGAATTCGGTAATATTTATACCCGTATCATGAATCCTACCACGGATGTATTCGAGAAGCGCGTGGCAGCGCTGGAAGGAGCTCCGGCCGCGCTTGCTACGGCATCCGGCCAAGCGGCGATCACTTATTCGATCCTGAACATTGCAGGAGCCGGCGACGAAATCGTATCATCCGCAAGTCTGTACGGCGGCACTTATAATTTATTCGCTATTACGCTGCCTAAGCTTGGTATTAACGTCAAGTTCGTCGATTCGTCCAACCCGGAAAATTTCCGTTCGGCGATTACGGACAAGACGAAGGCTGTGTTTGCAGAGACAATCGGCAATCCGCGCGGGGACGTGCTGGATATCGCGGCTGTGGCGGCGATCGCTCATGAGCATGGAGTTCCTTTGATCGTGGACAATACGTTCCCGAGCCCCTATCTGTGCCGTCCTATCGAGCATGGAGCGGATATTGTCGTTCACTCGGCGACGAAATTTATCGGCGGACACGGAACGTCGATCGGCGGCGTGATCGTGGACGGCGGACGTTTCGACTGGAAGGCGAACGGCAAATTCCCGGGCCTTACGGAACCGGATCCTAGCTATCACGGTGTTGTCTACACGGATGCGGTCGGCCCGATTGCCTATATCATTAAGGCACGCGTACAATTGCTGCGCGATATGGGAGCTTCCATTTCCCCGTTCAACTCCTTCCTGCTGCTGCAGGGTCTGGAGACGCTTCACCTGCGTATGGAACGTCACAGCTCCAACGCCTTGGCCGTCGCCAAGTACCTCGAAACGCACGAAGCTGTCGAGTGGGTCAGCTACTCGGGTCTGGATAGCCATGCCTCCCACGCGCTGGCGGCCAAGTACTTGCCGAAGGGTCAAGGCGCGATTCTAACCTTTGGCATCAAAGGCGGAGTCGAGGCGGGGCGCAAATTGATCAATAACGTGAAGCTGCTGTCGCATCTGGCTAACGTCGGAGACTCCAAGTCGCTGATTATCCACCCGGCTAGCACGACCCATCAGCAGCTGTCCGGCGAGGAGCAAGAAGCGGCGGGCGTAGGGCCAGGCATGATCCGCTTGTCCATCGGTACCGAGTCGATCGATGATATCATCTACGATCTGGAGCAGGCGATCCAAGCCAGCCAGCAGTAAAGGGGAAGTACGCATGGCAAGCCGCAAGGACTGGGATACCTATTTCATGGATATCGCCTATATGGCCTCGACCCGTTCCCGTTGCGGCCGGCGGCATGTAGGTGCCGTGCTGGTTCAGGGCAAGAAGCTGCTGGGCACCGCGTATAACGGGGCGCCGTCGGGAGTATCGGATTGCTCGGAAGCAGGCTGCATGCTGGTGGAAGAGTACGAGCTTGTTCAGGCTGACGGACAGGAGCAGGTGGTCAAGAAGCAGCGCTGCATCCGGACGATTCACGCCGAGCAGAATCTGCTGCTTTTCACGGATCGCGAGGATCGCGAGGGCTCTGTCGTCTATGTCACCGACCAGCCGTGCTGGACTTGCTCCAACATGCTGGCGAACAGCGGGGTAACGGAGATTATCTACCACCGGGCTTATCCTAAAGATAGTGAGAAGGTCGGCGCGCTGATGGAACAAAAAGGAATCCGATTCCGGCAAATGGCAGGCTATGAGCCGCCGCCGGGCACGATTGCCGAAGTCCACAATTAAATACGAGATGTGTGAGGAAGCACCTCCTTTTACCTAGCGATAGGGAAAGGGGGTTCTTTGCGTTGATGGGTGCTGAGGGAGACCATGTCTGGACATCGCGGCCGATCGTCTGGTTTTCGATATGCTGGGCATTGGGATATGCTGCGGCTATGGAGTGGAGCTTTTTTAGGGAGGCTTCTCTGTATGTAACTGCCGGAGGACTGGTTCTACTTCTGCTAGTGGGGACATGGAAGCCGCGCGGACGGCTTGCATGGGCTGCGATACTGATCATTTGTTCGGCGGCGGGCTGGTATGGCATGTATGACCAACGCAACCAGACGGCGATCACAGCGGACTCCTCCCTAGAGGAGATTGAGGGTGTGAAGGCCGTCGGCAGAATTGTTACGCCTGTAGACGTGGACGGCGACAAGGTGATGTTCCAGGTGCTGGCAGAGCGGGTGGGGAGCGAAGCGGCTGCAGCCGATGGTAGTGTCGGTGCGGGTGAGGGTGCGGGCGAGGGTCAGGGTGCGAATAGGGCGAATGGGGAGCGGCTCCAGGTTTCCATTCGGCTGCTCAAGGAAGCCGAGCAGGGAGCTGTCCGGTCGTGGCAGCGGGGAGACCGTGTGGAGCTGACGGGTACCTTGAAGCGTCCGGGCGAGGCTCGTAACTTTGGCGCCTTTGATTACCGCCAGTATTTGCTCCGGCAGCATGTTCATTGGCAGATTGCTGTAAAAGGGTTGGACCATGTGCAGGTAAACAAGCCTGGGCATTCCGAATGGGGCTGGTGGAGGCTGGCCCGCTGGAATGACGGGATTCGCTTCGCGCTTGGTGCGGTGGTGGACCGGCAGTTTCCGGCCGGGCAGGCCGGTTTTATGAAGGGGATGCTGATCGGCCTGACCGATGAGATTGACCCGGAGCAGTTCGATGCCTTCTCCCGGCTTGGCCTTACTCATATTATTGCGATATCGGGGCTGAATGTAGCTATCTTCTTGACCTGCGTGATCTGGCTGCTGCGCCGTATCGGAATGACTCGTGAGGCCTATCTGTGGACTGCCATGGGGCTGCTTCCTTTGTACATCGCGATGACGGGCGCCGCTCCTTCCATTATGCGGGCAGGCCTGATGGCGATGATCGGCCTGTACGCCGCCTACCGGAATCGACTGAAGGACGGGCTTCATCTGGTTATGGTTGTGGGACTTATCATGCTGATATGGAATCCGTACTACATCACCGATGTAAGCTTCCAGCTATCGTTTTTGGTGACCATAGGAATCATTCTTCTGGTGCCGCGCGTCAGCGACCTGATGCCGTTTTCCCATAAAAAATGGCGGGCGGCGTTATCCATTACGGTGGTAGCCCAGTTTGTGTCTTTTCCTTTGACCATTTATTATTTCAATCAATTTTCACTGCTCTCCTTTGCGGCTAATCTGGCGCTTGTCCCGGTATTCAGCTCTTTTACGATGCCCGTCGGGACGATCTCCATGTTGACGGGTCTGATCTCTTCTACTGTCGGAGGCTGGCTCGCTTGGCCGGTTGGCAAGGTGAATGAATGGCTGTTTGCCATCGTTCAATGGTCGGGTGATTTACCGGGTTTTCAGACCATTTGGCCTACGCCTTCACTGCTCTGGATCGTCGGATATTACGGGCTGCTCTCGGCCCTCATCATGTCGCTTGATCATGCGCGAAACGGGCATGCCGTCCGCAACGAAGGCCCTATGCTGGATACATGGAGGAGGATGCGCTGGAGAGAGGGGATTTATGTATGGAACCGAAGGCTGCTTTTGCCGGGAATCGTGCTCATTTTTATATCGCTTCTGGCGCTCGGATACCGCCCTGCGCTTCAGTCGCCTCCGCAGGGAACCGTGCAGATGCTGGATGTCGGTCAAGGCGACAGCATTCTAATCCGTACAGGCAGCACAGGCCATACGCTGCTCGTGGATGGCGGAGGTACGGTAACCTTCCGCAAGCCTGGCGAGGAGTGGAAGAATCGCAGCGATCCTTATGAGGTCGGGCGCAAGCTGCTAGTGCCGCTGCTGAAGAAGCGGGGGATCCAACACATCGATGAAGTGGTACTGACCCATCAGGATGCGGATCACTTCGGCGGCTTGCAGGCGGTGCTTGAGCAAATTCCGGTTAAGCGGCTGCTGTTTAATGGAACCTTGAAGCCGATTCCGGGGGTAAAAGCCTTGTTTCAGACCGCGCTTGATCAAGGAACGCAGTTGGTCCCGATTCAAGCGGGGGATCGACTGACGGTTCATCCGGAGCTTGAACTGTATTTTTTATATCCAATCGGCAAGCAGAAGGAGGATCGGCTCCAGCTTGAGCTGGAATCGGATCAAAACCCGCACTCGCTCGTCTTTCTGATGGACCTGGCGGGAACGCGATGGCTCTTCACCGGAGATATCGGGGTCCGTGAGGAGCGCGAGCTGGTTGAACGATGGGCCTTCGCTTCTACCACTGCAGCCGATAGACAGGTTCAGCAGCTTATGGAGCAGCCGATTGACGTCCTGAAGATCGCCCACCATGGAAGCAAGTCGTCTACCTCGGAGGCCTGGCTCGATGCTTGGCGTCCCCGATCGGCGATCATCAGCGCGGGAGTTAACAACGTGTACAGACATCCTAGTCCTCAAGTGACCGAGCGTTTGAGCAACCGGGGCATTATGGTTCATCGGACGGACCGCGACGGAGAAATTCAGCTCCAGGTCCGGAATGGGAAGGTAGAAGTAAGGACTAAATTGAACCAACCATAAAATGTGGAAAATGAAAGAAAATATAACAATGATGTGCTATATTGAGAACGATACTTCTTCGGTAGCATAGCTAGTCCGCTAGTCTGATAGAAGACATAAGCTGGTACTCAATCTGCCCGAACGAAAGCTGAGCTTCTAGCAATATTTGAAACCATCTATATAAGGGAGAGAATCGAAATGTGGAAAAAAGGGTTAGCGTCCATCGCATTTATATCAATTATTGGATTATATACAGGGCAGGCGATCATCCATGGTCAGTTCACGGATGTAGGCGAGCATTGGGCAACGGGATCGATTCAGCGAGCGATCGAGCTCAAGCTTGTGGATGGCTACCCGGATGGGACGTTCAAGCCGGAGCAGGAAGTGAGCCGTGCCGAGTTTGTCAAGCTGGTGGCAAGCGCAGTTCAGGCTTCCCCGGTCACGTCACACGCCTCGGCGAAGGAGTCCAATTGGTACGACGCGTATGTAGCTTTGCTGAAAAAAGAAGGTGTTCTGCGCGAGTCGGACTTTGCCAACGAAGACTTTAGACAAGCCATTAGCCGGGTTGAAATGGCGAAAATCGCAGTACGGTCTTCGCTTGCTGAGCTGCGCGACCCGAAGGTGGCGCTCGATGATGCGACGGCTATGTATTACGCGACGAAGAGCGGCTTGATTCAAGGGTTGAACAAGGGCGAGCTTGCTCCGCAAGGCTTGACGACGCGGGCACAGTCGGTGACGGTGCTGGAGCGTATTTTGAAGGTACGTGCTGGTGAGAAGCTGCCGGTGGATAAGTATGCGGCGGGCCGGGCTGAAGTGGCGCTGACGGGGACGAATTTTGAGACCGCGTATGGAAAGCGGACGGCTCTGCAACTGCCGGCTGAATATGATTTGACCAGCGATGTGAAGATGACGATTAAGGAAGCTTGGTTTTTTGATAGCTCGGAAGAGGGTTCTCCTGTTTGGGATTTGATTGAGGGTGGGGTACGCCCTGATCAAAAAAGCCTAGAGGACAGCTATTACTTTGCTTACAAAGTTGAATATGACATGGGCAGTAAAGCTAGGGATTATTATGTCAGGGTAGCAGATTATTTTAAAATGATCGGATGGACTCACGTATTCGTAACAGGGCATGATGATCGGGTTCAAATACTGGAGACGGGTACGAAAGAAGGCTGGATGATTTATGCATTGAGTAAAAGTAAGAATGATCCGAATACACAAAAGCACAATCTTCAGTACAGTGGATATGAAGTAAATAATATTAATTTCGATATGTTTGCTGACCAAGAATAAGGTGCTTTCTTATGAAATATAAATTTTTAATTCTAACCTTTATTCTATTAATCGCGCAGCTTGTCACCTTGCTGACTGTGACCCCGGCACAGGCCGCCCAAATCACCACATTATACGTAGAATTAGCTAGCAAAACGATTCGAACAAGCCCAATCACAGGAGGAGACTATTATTCAGCTGAAAAGACATGGAAAACTGAATTTGATTTATCCTCCTATATCACGGGTAACATTGAATCTATTCAGGTGAATCTCCCAAAAGGTAAGGTGGAGGTTGAAAAATTTAACTTGAATACGATACAGCTAGAGTTTTCAGGCATGTCTACTCCCATCTATGGAAGAGCCGACACTAACCCTGGCCATCAGATATACCGGTTGCCGGACGGTAAACGTTGGGAGCATAAAGGGGAAAGGACTCCTATCATGCAGTTTGTACCGGATGACGCCTCTTCCGGTGTGTCACAAAGGCCGGGCCTAATGCCTAATCAGGGATATGTCAGGCAGCCTGGTAACTCCTTAGCGGACCCTGCATCTGTGTTATATAGCGGCTGGGATTTACTTACGAATGACCTGCGGTATAGCAGTGGCACTCCTCCGAAAGGCATTTCGGACAAAAATCCAAACCCGAGCTTTGATGGTGCTGCTGCAACACGTTCATATAATGCAACGGCATCTTCTACGTTCTATTTATCTAAGCCAACTGAAGAAAACCCAAGGCCGGGTAGGCAGATAACCGAAATTGAACCCGGCTCAATACGCCTCACCGGAGCCAGCACGAAACATCCCGGAATAGAGCCGTACTTTTGGGGGTACGTAGAGGAAACAAATACGAATCAAATAGCAGTTCGGCGTAAGCTAGAAGAAGTTTGTAATGGACCTACTACAACATGCAATGTAATGTCATCGGGCCCAGATAACGGAAAGCTCGTCAACTACATAATGGAAGTCAACACCGAATGGCAAGCCAACACCTTCGCCTTCAGCGCCGGGGCCACAATCACGGTGAACTACAAAGTCCCGGAAAAACCCGACCTTGCCGTCGAATACATCAAGCACGACAAAGCGTGCATCCAAGTAGGCGACACCGTTCCGATCAAATACGCTTACCGCAATATCGGCATTAGCACCACAACTCCGTTCAAAGTGCAGCTCAAGGTAGACGGCGTCGTGATCCATACGGAGAATGCCGACGGAGGAGCAAGCAAAGACGTCCTCCTAGGTGCCTCAGCGAACTACAAATTCACTAGCACTTCTCCTAAAAGCTTCACGTTGGTAGTTGATTCAGGCAATGCGGTCAATGAGGAAACAAAGACCAATAACTCTATGTCTGTGAGCTTCCAAGCCAAGGATGACTGCTCGGGTGGAGGTGGCGAAACTGGGGGGCCTGAGGTTATTACAGGAACTCTGGAAGTGGAGTTGCCTTCGGTTAAATACGGACAATCCAACTATACTTGGCTCAGAAACGTTTCAGTATCTGGAGGTAACAGTTGCAAACTTGTGAAAGGTGATCTGATCTACACACAGGGCAGTTTAAAACGAACGGATAACTTAGATAGAGTCGGTACTTTCTATTCTGGGTTTGTAGCTAGTCCGTACAATGCGTTTGTCGCGGGAACGGTGAGCGTTCAGTATGATATTTTAACAAGCTGCGGAACAAAGAAAACCATTGGGCCTGGCAGCTTTCAGGTAACCGTAAATGAAGGGAACAGTCCGCCGCAGTTTGAACCTGCTTGGTTTTCAGACAGCTATTACACCGGGTACGGCGATAAAGCAACCATGGTCCCAGTTGGAGAACGTGTAAGTTTGGGTCCGGTTAAGAGACCCGCGATTCCTCTACTGGGAGATAACGGAACCCCCTATGACCCAGATGGCGATGACATTACGTTCCATTATGATTTCGCGGGAAGTAGTAGTTCCTGGATACGTTGGCTGGGAGATACAAGGGACGGCATGGGATATTATCCCTATGACAGCTCATTCAGTAACATCCAGGCCAAAGAGCTTGGAGCACATACTGTCGAGGTCAAGGCCTTTGACGGTAAGGGCGGTGTGGCTGGGCCTTACAATGTGACATTGAATGTTGTGGACCCTAATCCGGTTCCAGAGATAACGCTACCACCCAAGGTAGTGGAGCGAAGGCCATTCACACCTGATATCAGTTGTTCGAAGAGTTGGACGCCCTACAAGAATCGCACCATTTCTCATTGTGACTGGCATGGAACCAAGCTTTCCGTGTACCCTACAGCCGGGAACTATGCTATCGAATTAGATGTTGCTGATAATACGGGGCTGCGGTCTAAATTTACAGCTATCAAAACTCTAACCGTTTTACCTGACTTACCTCCGGTTGTGGGAGCTACTTTAGCCTCCAAAGGTATTCGTGGGACTGCCATGCACATGACCGACACTTCGTTTAGTCCGGATGGAGATGTACTGGTTATTAGACGAACTCAGATCATTGCTGATGTAAATATGAATGGTAACTTTGACGATGATCCGGTTATGGATATGACTTTGGATCCTAGTGGAAATTTTACTTTCACACCAACTATATTGGCAAATCATCTATTGCGAATTTATGTGCAGGAAGATTGGGGATTGAGTGCTTCTGGGGAGTTTTCGTTTACTGTAGTTAATCAGGCTCCTAGCGTGTCGATTGATGTAAAAGGAGAATACCCTCAGCCTCCGACTATAGAAGGTACAATGTACGACTTGAATGCTATGTTAAATGATAAATCTGCATTTATTGTTGAAGACCATTACATGGCAAACCGACCCACATCCATGTACGTGAATGCCACGGAAGGTGCTATTGCTGTTCCAGACAGGAAAAACATGTATTTCAGCGCCCCTTCCGCAGATGGATTTACCTACAGCACAACCGGCTTTAATACAAGGATTACGGGTGGCGATTATGGGGAGTACATCCCACTGAGTACTAGGGCAGGACAAAATCTGTTCTACAAATATGGGGTGTATAGCTCTTGTAGCGGAGGGGCTTATTGTATTCCTTACGGCATTAGCTTGAGCTTTCATAATACCATTACCAACACAACTCATTCTTACAAAGAGCAAAAGCCGGGGGATTATGTTCAGTTTTTCATTAATCCTGTGGCAGATTTGGTTTGGACAAGAACCTCTAAGTCATCGACGGGATATGGGAGTTTTAGTGGTAACTTTGACAGGCTTTATAGGCTCTCTGATATGGCCTCAGGCAATTTCACGCCATACAAGACGATTCCCTTCACCGTCACAAGTTGGCATTATCCGGGGCAATATCAATTTACCGAAATACCCGATAATCCGCCTCCTGCTGAATGGGTACCTGTAGAAGAGATAGTCCAAATTGGTACTGAAGTTCCCTATAATTTTGTAATAAATGGGGTAAAGTCATTCAAACCAAATACGGTTACCCCACGTAAAGATAATAATGGGAACTTTTATGCCTTTACTTGTACTTCTGAAAAGTTTTTCTCTTATTATGATCATGACACCCAACAGGAAGTATACTGGGACAAGTATTCATGTAAACTTCAAAAAATAAACCCCGAAGGGACGGTTATTTGGACAGCCCCCAAAATGTACACCAATTATCAAGTTATCGGGGCAGGCACCGGAAATTCCTCCACTTATTATTCAGACTATCCTTATGTGGATATCCTTCATATTACTGCCGACAACTCGAGAATAGTGCTAAACGATGGGATTTACAATAATAATACTGGAGCTTACGTTGGTCAAATTCCCGGGTATGACATGACATCGTTTCTGGGAGTTGCGCACATGTTTGCATCAAAGGGATACTCGGGGATTTTTGGAAAATCCCTCAATACGGACTCCTATTTGTACAATGACTTGCTGTATTATCGATACAATTTACTAACAGGCTATTACAGTTGTGGTGATGATGATACGTGTTCCACGTATAGTCAGAGAGATCGTGTACTCCATATTCGCACTGGCCAATTAATATTGGATATAGCCGGAGCGCCTTATAACAGCGGCAGTAGCTCAGACTATCGGATTGAGTATAAAGGTGAGGTAACTTCAGATGGCAAGCTAGTCATTCCACTTCGTACAGGTGAGAACACGCCGGAAGGTCATCGACCAAGAATACATGTATACGATATGATGACAGGAGCGCTATTGTATCAGTCCGATTATCTGGCAAACTACGCAAACGACCAAACCTGCTCGGTATACAATAATGATCGATGTTGGGGGAGCGTGAGTGTACAATTAACCGGCGACAGTGAAGGATATTTGATCTGGAGAGATGCAGACTACAAGTATTATTCCACTCGTAAGTTCACTTGGAATATCCCAACTACTTCAGATGCCGGAGTGTACAGTTATGGTAATATCATGGATAAGACGCGCACTATGTCAAATGGCGGACTTTCTGTGTCGGTAAAATTTACCAATACGACGTTCAGCGAACGGAGTGGGGCAGGGATTACCTTCCGTTCTGCAGATCACAAAAACTACTATCAGGCTGAATTAACCACCAAGTCGGTGGTGCTTAGCAAGGTCGTAAATGGCACTAGAACCATTCTGGACAAACAAACCAATCCCATCAAACCAGGGGTTTACAACAACCTGAGAGTAACGGCCAAGGGTGATCGCATCCAAGTCATCGTAAACGGGGTTCCTTTGATCAGCTTAACCGACAGCACGTTTAGGGAAGGACGGGTTGGCTTGTTTGCCCATGCACCAAATATTTACCTGAAAAATTTCTTCCTGGAGAATGCTTCTGGCGGCAGCGAGCTGGTGGATAACATCGTCTTGGTTAACACCAAAATTAATTACACGGTCCACTTTAGCGATCCGGAAAACGATCCAGCAATTCCTGAGCTGGCCAAGTGGACGTATACGAATACGGAGCCGGAGAAGTTTCTGGATGCCGGGGATGGGTTCTCCGATAAGAACGGCTCGAATTCCTATGTGAACCGCGAAGTTAATTCGCCGGAGGCTATGCTCGGGAAAGTAGGCTTGTTCCGGATCAGCTTTACGGAGCCAGACGATCCTGCGCCTCCAGGGAAGAGGTATCCCGATCCGACGTATGCAGCCTTCCGAAACTATGCCGATCCGGATACGAAGATGGTCATCGTTCACAGGCGGCCAGTCAGTGTATTCACCGTCTCTCAGAACGCAGACTTTACGATCGCATGGTCCGATGCCTCGTATGATCCGGACCGCTGGCTGCATGCCGGTCATGTATCGGGCGAGAAGGCCGAGTATATATGGAACCGTGGGATCTACGATGTTGTGCATGGCTATACCGATCCTGATGGCATCGTCGGGATGGGGAAACTGACAAAACCGATGAAAAAAGGGAACTATACTTTGAGACAGGCCGTAAAGGACGAATACGGTGCTTGGAGCGATTGGTACGAGGTCAACCTCTGGGTCGATCAGCCGGTACCGAATAGTCCGCCAGGCGTCACGTTGACGTTCCCGAGCGGTTCGTACGATAATCCAACATCAGTCAGTCTACGGCCAACGATCCAGTGGTCGCAGTGGGATCCTGATCCCGGCACAACCTTCACGGTCTTCAACCTGGTTGTGAAAGATGAGTGGGGCAATTGTGTGGAGTGCAAGTCCAACGTTGCGATGAATACGAAGAATGGAAGCTGGGCTTGGACATTAGACAACACGCTCACGATGGGTCGGAAATATCAGGTCCAGGTGCAGGTTGCCGATGATGGAAATCTGCTGTCACCCTGGAGCAGCATCGGATGGATGTCCACCAACAGCCCGCCGAGCGCATTCATGAGCTATCCGTGGGGGACACAGGAAAGTCCAACGATCATGACTACAACCCGTCCTACGCTATCCTGGACGCAGACCGATCCGGATGCGGGAGCCATTTTCCAGTATTTCCGTATCCAGATTACGAATGAGGCCAATACGGCAACGGTGCTGGATACCTGTCAAGTCGCAGCAGATTGCAGGGTATGGCAGAACACGGCTTCTACTGCGGGGAACTGGACGAGTTCCGATCTGCCCGCCGGACAGAAGCTGCGCGTGCGTGTCAAGGTTTGGGACCAATATGGCGCGGAGTCGGAGTGGTCCCCGCAGGTGTGGATGCTGATCAACCGGCCTCCTACGGGGAATCTCGTGTTTGAGCAGCCGATCTATGAGCACGATACTCCCTTGTTTACAGTCGAATTATCCGATCCTGATGACGATGCTCTAACCGTTACGGTAGAAACTAGCTACCAAGGCGGAGCTTTTGAGGAACTAAAGGTCTGGACGGATGTTCCGAGCGGCGAAAGCCGACTCTTTCATTATGGCCCGCTTCAGGAGGGGATGTACCGAATGAGACTGACGCTGACCGACCGGCATGGAGGCCGGTTCCAGCAAAGCTATACGGTTCCCGTTCTGCCGCTTACGCTGACAGGCTGGGTCCGGCACACGCCGGAGTGGGAAAGCTACAGACAGGCTTGGAATGCAAAGTTTCCTGAGCGGGAAAGGATGGAGAACGAGTTCTGGGCGGGAGAAGCTTTCAAGCTGTCTGCAGCAGTTACGGATACAGGTTCAAGCTCGACTAAGCCGGTTGCCGTTACCTCTCGGCTGCTAACCACCGAGGAAAGCGTGGAGCTGACTCGCGACGATTTCCCCGCTAGGTACGCAGGCATGCTTCTGAATACCGATCATGTTCGGACGCTCTCGCAGGGCGGGCACACGTTCCGCTTCACGGTCGATTGGTCCAATGGGCTTACCCGTCATTACGACGTGCCTGTTAGGATAGTAGGCTCTATCTACGATGTAATTGTGCAGCAGATTCGCCATTAATATATAGCGTGAGTGCTGGAAAAATCTAAAGGACTTCAAAGCCGCTATAAGCCCCTCCTCCCCCTTTTTGCGGAGTTTCGGACTGAGGAGCCGTTAATCAGGCCCTGAACGTACTCACCAGACGTTTTATGTGCCCATTGCGGCATCCAAGTCCGTTAACTGGTGGGAATCGGGGGTTATGGCGGCAATAACGGCCCTGAGGTCCGTCCCATGATCGACCCCGGGAATTTCCTCCGCATGCCCGCATAGAGAAGGAACTGAGGTCGAAAAGGAGTCGGTTGGCGGAGTGCCGGAGCACTCTATCTAGCGAGAGTACTGGAGCAAGTATAAAGCCCGAGTGCTGGAAAAATCTAAAGGACTTCACTCTATAGTAAGCGTCTAACAAGAAGGTGTATTCCAACTCAGTCTAGATTTTGAGACAATTCCGTTAGAGTAGTCGTTGGAGTTTTTCGACTCTACTCGAAAAACTCTAATGGGAGTGTGTCCAATTGCAAACT
>NZ_WUWM01000002.1 GCF_009846885.1 Paenibacillus puerhi | reverse complement strand
TGCAATTTCGGTTAACGTCCGGCCTTCTAAATGCAAACGGATAGCCAGATACCTTTCGTACATGCGAGTGCTATTTGTTTCTTTCATGGCTACTGCCAGCTTTTCAATTTCTTGTTCATGTGTCATTCTGATCTCCGCCTTTTCGGTCCTTTGATATCTTTTACCCGATTTGTGCGGCTCTCAATTTTATGAGTTCAATCTATATATAAAGAAAATTTAATAAATGCAACGTAAAAAAACGGTTCCTTTTACCTATCCTAGGAAAGGAGGCTTGCAACGGCCATTCCATTACCCATCATAGGAAAGAGGAGAAGGTCATACATCTCATTTTGACAGGCTTAACGGTTATCTGTTTTTTTCGCTCTAAGCGCTGGAGGCAGTCGGGCCGATACCATTCGACGGCCTTGTATATAATGTTAGGCAGTCTGCTGTATATCGTATTGACGGCTGGCTATGTACTGTGGTCGTTCGTGCCGGATATCCCGATGCTGCGCCTCACCTGCGAGTTATTTTATTCCCTGCTTGTGTTCCCGCTTACCGCACTGATGTTCTTGAACGGTTACCCCGAGGGTCTGGGACGAGTGAGAGTTCATTATCTGAAATGGATAGGCTGCTATGCGGGTATCGAGCTGGTACTGATGTGGACAGGCCGGATCGAGTACGGCAACGGCTGGAATTGGTATTGCTCCGTGCTCTTTGACTTCATGATGTTTCCGATGCTTCGTTTGCACAGCCGCCGGCCGCTTGTGGCCTATGCTTGCTCCGTTCCTATTATCATCGGACTGCTCCTTCTTTTTCGCGTTCCCCTATCCCAAGTATCGGAAATTCTGCTGCCGAGTACGCACCCTCCGGCCAATTGACATAACAGACAAAACATGATTGTATTAGTCTGTTAAGGTAGATGAGGGAGGGGAAGCATAGATGGAAACTAGGTCGCTGCCGGAAGCGATGATATTCGATGTAGACGGTACATTATTTCGCACGGAGACGCTGCTGCTGCCAGCCTATCATACTACGTTCGACCGGCTTCGCTCGGAAGGTCTGTTTCAGGGAGAAACGCCGCCGGAGCACTATATCATCAGCGGTCTCGGGATGCTGCTTGAGGAGATCTGGGAGCGGGTGCTCCCTGATTACGGACGGGATGTCCGCCGGCGTGCGGACGAGCTTCTGCTCAAGCTGCAGCTGGACGGGCTGAAGCAAGGGGAAGGCGAGCTCTATGAAGGCGTGCGCGAGACGCTGCAGAGGCTGCGGGAACGGGGCGTCCGTTTATTTACCGCCAGCAACGGGCTGGAGCCTTATGTGAAGGGCGTTATTCGGCACCAGGGACTGGAGCCGTTGTTCGAGCCAGAGGGACTGTACAGTGCCGGGGAATTCCGCACCCGATCGAAGGTCGATCTGGTCAGGCTGCTGTTGGAGAAGTACGAGATCCGGGATGCCTGGATGGTCGGCGATCGGTCCTCCGACGTAGAGGCCGGACGGAAGAATGGTCTGTACGTGGTCGGCTGCGACTATGCCGGCTTCCGTAAGCCGCATGAGCTGGAAGGTGCGGATGCGCGCATCGCGTCGTTCGGCGAGCTATTAACTCTGCTGGATGACGTGCGGGAGCAATCACCCGCATAACCGTTGGACGCCTCTGTCATGCCACCCGGCATAAGACAGGGGCGTTTTTCTGTTTCACTGCCCCCTCCCGGCTTCCTTGCTTCCGGATACCGGAGCGCATGTCAAAAGACCGTCTGGCGTAATCACGGCCAGACGGTCTTTTTCATGGTTACGCCTTCGGCGCCGGTTGTTTCTAACGAATCAGCCACAGCGCGTATTCCAGCGGCCGGCTGATCGCTCTGCGGTACGTTTCCTTCTCCCCGATCCGGTTGAACACCTCGCGCGAAGGTTTGGGGTTGACTTCCAGCAGCCACACATGGCCTTTGGGGTCGACAGCCAGATCCAGGCCAGCCTCACAGAAGGGGCCGAATTTTTTTTCCAGATGCAGGGCGATTCGCAGGCCGAGCTCATACGCTTCGTTGCGGATTTCGGATACCTTCTGCTCGCTGCTGAATCTTTTTTTCAGCAGGGTCTCCATAGCTACTGCGGTTCCGCCTCCATGCAGATTGGAGGTGACCGACTGCCTCGGACCGATGCGGCCGGCACAGCCGGTGACCTGCCACTCGCCGTCTCCGTCCTTCTGTACGAGCATGCGGAAGTCATGCACCCGGCCGTCCTTCAGCTCAAGCGGAATGCCCTGCTGCACGATATACCGCTCGTTCAGCTTCCAGCCGGCCAGCCGGAGCGGGATCTGCTCTACCGTTATTTTTCTCGCAGGAATAATACGCCGGGCAGGATCACGTCCCTGCATCAGCAGCGCAGGGATCCCGCCGACCCGCTGCAAGCGGATAATGCCGCGTCCGCCAGTGCCGCTTTTGGGCTTCATATAGACAACCGCATGCTTTTTCAAGAAATCGCCCAGCTCTCGCGGCTCCCTATAGCGGATGGTGGCCGGTAGATGAGGGGCGATGCCGGGGTGCTCGGAGAGGAGTTGATGCATCTTCCATTTGTTGGCCAGCGGCTTGCTGATGTACCGAAGCTTCGTATATTTCTTGCGGAAGTGAGACAGCTTGCGAAAGTTTACGGCCCCGTGATAACGGCACCTGTCGTAGATAATAGGTGGAAACTTACTCCACTTTCGCACCCATCTGCGCTCGGTTCCCCGGTAAGTCAAGGTATGGATCATCGTCCCATTCTGGTGGACATCATCCGGGGTAAAGATCAAAACCTCCAATCCCAGCCTCTCACCTATGATACACAGCTTGCGGAAGAAAGATAGCTCTTCAAGGTGTCGTTTATTCATATACATCGCAAGCACGCCTAACTGTTTGCCCATCAAGCATCCACCTGCCTACCCTTTGCTGCCGTTTTTTCGTGACAAAAAAATGGAATAGCGGATGAGGTTCTCCAGCGATTTTTGCCGGATCGGCGGTTCGTCGAATTTCATCGGCTTGGAGTTGGCCTCGAAAAACCAGATATGACCGACGCTGTCCACGCCCAGATCCATCGACATTTCGCCTAGAGTATGGCCGCTTGCCGTTTCGACCTGCCGGGCGATCCGGAGGGCCGCCTGCTTGGCGGTACGGATGATCTTCTTGCCCTCGGTCTGACCGAAGGCATGGGCGAGCAGCTTGCTTGGATCGTCGATCGAGCCTCCCCGGGGCACATGCGTCGTAATGCTGGACTTGCCGGCCAGGCGGGCCCCGATTCCGGCAACGGTCCATATGCCCTTATAGTTTTTCTGGACCAGTACGCGAAGATCGAATGGACGGCGCTTGTAGCTGGATAAGGAGATGCCCTGCTGCACGATATAGTCCCTGGACCCGACCAGTTCGCGGACCTGGGACCAGAGCTGGTTCACGGTAGGATACCGGGAGATATGACTTCGCGTCTTATCCTGGATGCTGAGCTCGAACAGCCTTGGCGCAGACCGGCTCTCCGTGCGGCTGACCCTCATGATGCCTTTCCCCGCTTTGCCGCGAATCGGCTTCAGATAGAGGAAGGGGTAGCTTTGCAGCAGTTTGTCAATATCGTCGCCGGAATTCAGCTTTTTGGTTTCGGGGATAAAGGGCTTCGTGCGCTTGGATTTGTTCAACCATTCGAACAACGTCCACTTATTAAAGAACGAAGGATTGAAAAACCGGACCTGAGAATGGTGCAGGCAAGCCTGAATGACCTGCTGCACCTCTGGCAGCGCCTCGAACTTGCGGTACGGAATCCGGTTGTAGATGACATGGGGCATCGGCAGCATTTCCCGCTTCCACGATTTGGTAGAGGCGCGGTACCTGTAGCCGGCAGCCTGCTTGCCGCTAAGCTTGAAGTCGGCGGTGGTCATCACATAGACAAGCACCCCGCGCTCCTCGCCGGCCCGGATCAGATCGATAAAATTTTCCTGATCCCCTCGAAAAACTCTTTTTTCATCCGCGTAAGTGAGAATGGCAAGGGTCGGACGCTGACGGGTATTCTGGATTCGCCCATCCACTCAAGAATCCCTCCTTGCGCGAAATCGGCTCAGGTACAAGCAATAATCATAAATATATTGAAGAGATGCTCTTCCCTGTTCTTTCAGCGCGGGGTGCTTGAAGATCGAACGGCCCGGCTTGGAGTTGGCCTCGAACATCCAGATCCGTTCATTCTTATCGATCCCGATATCGAAGCCAAGCTCGCCAAGCGTATGCCGGTAATTGCGCTCGATATCCTGCGCGAGCTTGATTGCCACCTCCTTGGCATTCGACAGCACGGCGTCCGCTCTGCCGCCGAACACCTGCCGGAGCACCTGCTCCGGCGTCATCAGCATGCCTCCGGTGCGCACATGCGTCGTGACGCTTCCCTTGCCGGCCTTCTTGGCGCCTATAGCAGCGCAGACCCATTGATTGGAGCCGTTCTTGGTCATATGGAAGCGGAAGTCGATCGGGCAGCTATCCAATTCGATCAGACGGATACCCTGCTGGGCCACATAGCCGTTCAGGCCGCCGCTTTGCCGTTTCAGTAGCGCCATCAGAGATTCGAATTTGCTGAAGCGGAGCAGCACATTGCGTCCTGCACGGCGGAAGCGGGCGTAATAGCCTCGTTGGGGGTTATAGGTGAGCCGGAATATTCCGATGCCAAGGCTGCCTCCAGTCGGTTTGAAATAAATGAATTTATGCCTGTTGAGCATTTCCTTGATCTGCGAGGGGCTTGGATTGATGTGTGACTCCGGCACGTGGCGGAAGGCCTCGGTTCCCGTAAGCAGATTGTATACATCCCATTTGTCGAAGAAGCTCCAATTGAACAATGGGATGCCCTGGCGCACGAAGCGCTGCTTGAAGGCATTGTTGGAAGCAAGCTTCTCGGCTTTGCGGCTGGGGAGCCGGTTGTACACGACGTCGGGCAGCGGAACCACCTTGCGGACCCAGCCTCCCTCTCTTCGCGGAATCGTAGCCGTGACGGTGCCCTCGGACCAATTGACGTCGCCCGGAGAGAAGCCGAAGTAGAAAGCGCGGTCCGATCCCACTCGCATGAACTGCCGGATAAACTCGGTGCGCGAACCGAAGGGAGCCGTACTGCCCCGGGTTACACTGGTTAATATGCCAATCATAGGCCCGAGCCTCAGGTCCTTGCCGTTCGAGCTGGTGACGAGAGTCGTGCCGGCCCTCGGCAGCCGGAGCTGGGAGTAGACCGACTGGGTAAGATAAAGATGATTTCCGCTTTTTTTCAGCAGCTTGAGCCCCAGGGAGATGCTTTTGCTGCCGAGCTTTAAAGTCAAACTGCGGGATTTGACCAGCTTGAGCGCTTTGGCCAAATCGCTGCTGACATAGACGACGCGTTCCTGCCGCTGGGCGACATGAATCGTGCAGGTTGTCAAGCTCATGATGGACCTCCTAAAGGACGATGCCGCTTAGGCATTGATTTGCGGTACAAGCTGCCGGATACTCTGGAAGGCGGGAGAGCGGTTGGCTCATGCTGAACCTGGACGGGGCGGCGCCTGCACGCAGCCCGGCGCTGAGCCTGCACGACTGTGCCGGCCGCAGCCTCTTCGTATGAGGCAAGATCGAGCAAATAATCGGCGTACCGCAGCGGAGAGGCCAAGGAGGCCGATAGCGCCTGCTCGTCGCGCAAATACGTAAAGATGGAGCGGCCCGGCTTGGAATTCGCCTCAAGCAGCCAAATCCGGCTGTCCGTGTCGATCCCAAAATCTAGACCGACCTCGGCCAGGCGCCCGTGGCCGGCTTCCAGCGCTTCAGGCACCCAGATGCAGAGCTGGGTCAGCTCGGCAAGAATAGCTTCGGCGCGTTTCTCTCCGAACTCGCGGGAGAGCCAAGGCGCGGCTGCTTCCACGCGTCCGCCGCCGTGCAGGTTAGAGGTGAGGCTGCCGTCTTGCCCCAAGCGGACACCGAGACCGGTGAGCTGCCAGCGGCCTGCGCCGTTTTTCTGGACAAGGGCGCGGACATCAAAGGCGCCGCCGCTGCGAGAGTGCAGCCGCAGATAGCGCTGCACCAAATAGCTGCGGCCGCCGATGAGGAGCCGGAGCCAGCCGAGCAGCTCGGTGGTATCCGCGAAGCCGCGCGCGATGCTGGTATTGTGCGCATCTCGGCCGCGCACGGTATAGCGCGTCTGCGGATCTCGCGACTCTTGCCGCAGATGCAGCACACCGCGGCCTTGCGAGCCGCCGGACGGCTTTAATAAAGCCTCGCCGTACTGCTCCAGCCACTGGATGAGTCTACGCGTGCTGCGCAGACGCTCGGTTGGAGGTAAATACCGGTCAAACCTGCCGTCGGCGGTTAGCAGTCGGTGTACGTCCCACTTTCCCTTCAAGCCGCAGCCGAGCAGCCGGATATCCGGCCGCTTGCGCAGCTTCTCCATCGTCTGTCGATACTCCGTATACTGCCGGCGCGTGGTGAAGAAGCAGCGGTCGTAAACGAGCGCCGGCAGCGCGAAGGACCGGCCGATCCAGCATTGCGATCTGGTATCGTATTCGAAGCCCGAAACCTCCGACTGCTCCCAGTCCACAGATTCGGGCGTAAATACAAAAACCTGCAGCTTGAGCTTGCGTCCCAGACTGCATAATCGGCGGTAAAAGCTCCGATTCTCAAAGGGTGGATCATGTCGGGTTGTCGTGGTCAGGATGCCCAGCGAACGGACGCTGCTTGCGTGCGGCCCGGCTGTCGGCATAAGCTTTTCACCTCGCATCCGTTCTTAGAATTTCGCGGCGAACCGTGAATACTGCACCAGCTGCCTGACCGAGGGGCGGATTTTATTCTCGGTCGACAGAGGGGTGTTGTCTTCCTTCGAGGGCTTCGAATTCACTTCGATCAGCCAAACGTGTCCGCTCGCGTCAAGCGCCAGATCGACGCCAAGCTCGGCGAAGTGGCCCTGGACCCGGGCTTCGATGCCCTTGGCGATCCGCAGCGAGGCGCGCCTCAGCTTGGAGAGCCCTCCAGCCGCAGCGGGGGTGCCGGAGCGCGCCAGCGCACTCTTTACGCTGCTGAGCGTGCCGCCCCTGGCGATATTCGAGACGAAGTGATGATTGCCGGCGATACGGGCCACGATGGAGGTCACTTTCCATTGACCGGTTTCGCAGCGCTGTACGACGGCCCGGAAGTCGACAGGACGCCCGCCCACGGTCAGCAGATTTAAGCCCTGCTGGATCTGGTAGCGCTGGGTTTTGATCTTCCCGGCCAGTGCGGAATAAAGCGCGGAGAGCGTCGGGTACGAAAGCTTGCGGGCTCCGTTCAGATTCGCAAAATGACAGGCGTAGCCTCCGCCCTCCTTGCGGATGCGGATGATGCCTTTGCCCAGACTGCCGGTTACCGGTTTTAGAAAGACGGTAGGGTATTTGGCGCACATCGACTTGAGCTGCTGGAACGACTTGAGCAAGTACGATTCCGGCAGGTACTGCTGCAGGCCGGCTTCTTGGCGGAGCGCATCGAACACCTCCGACTTATTCAAATATTTTTCATTGAACAGCAGGGTGTTCTGTTTGCTTCTCGCATGGGCGATGAATTGCTGTACGCTTGGGCGGTTTTCCAGCTTGCGGCTGGTCAAGCGGTTGTAAAGCACGTGGGGCAAGGGAAAAGAAGCCTTCCTCCAGCCGCCTGCATAATGCCAGCCGCGCACCGAATCTCCCTGAGCGATCAGATCATCCGGCGTACTGAAGAAAACGGCGGCACCGTACACCTTGCAAGCATCCGTCAATTCTCGGCAAAAAGCGGTGTTGGCGCCGAACGGCTTGTCGGGAGCGCCTGCATAAACCCGGCTGACCATGACGCCGATCAACGGTCCGAGCACCAACGCCTTGCTGGTCGCTTTATACTGCAAGCAGAGCTGATGGCCTGTCGTCAGGCCCATGCGAGAAGCTAGCGCTCCGCTCAGACGCATAGTGCCGGGAGAGCCGAATGCGACGACACGGACTTCTTGGCGGAAAGAGCCGAGCCGAAGCTGCAGCGGCTGGTGAGGCGGAATCTTCCATTTGCGCACAAGCGATTCGCTGATCGCCACGATGGAGCCGTCTGTGGACGTACCGGGAGACTGTATTTGGATCTTTACCTTTGTTCTTTTCATACGGTACTCCTTCCCAGCAAGAAGCGTCCTCCCAAGGTCCGATCATGCTTGGAACATTAAGAAACGAACTACTTCATCATATGAGTGCATTTATCCCTTGGTGAGAGAAAAACGAACGAATCTGTGCAGGCGGTCTGAAACCGCCATGGGCCGGATCAAGGAACGGACAAGGAGGCTGCATGGGAAAATCCCCGGACCGTCTTACGGCCGGGGTCATCGAGCAAGTATGAACCTGCTGTGAAGAGCAGCAGAGAGAGCGAACAAGCCCCAGCTTGGACTCTTCTTATGCAGGAAGAGTCCAAGCTGGGGCGCTATGCAGAAGAAGCCTTACATCAGGCTGGTTCCCTGCGAATAAGACGGGGACTGGGAGCTTTGAATGACGGTATCCATCTGCTGAATGCACTGCTGCAGACGGCCTTGAATCTCTTGAATGCGCCGCTGCTGAGCTTGCATCTGGATTTCGACCTGAGACTGAGCCTGCTGCAGGTCTGTCTGCACCTGGACGAATTGCTGCTGAAGCTGGCGAAGCTTCTGAGAGCTATTGCTCAGTCCCGACTGAGCCAAAGCCATCTGGGCCTCCTGAGCCTGCTGCATGCGCTGCTGCTGCTGCTGCTCGAGAAACTGCTGATAAGAGACGTTGTTCTGCATGAGGGAACTTCCTCCTTCTCGTATGGTTATACCGTCATTTAGTATGAGCCGGTTTGCTGGATTTATTCGCCATGGCCCCCTTCCGCTCTCACTATCGCAAGGAAAGAACACCGAGGAAGGACGGGACGGTTTTTTCTGAGCTATGAAGTTGGCGAACAGCAGGAAATTATGGTACGTTCTAACTAACAACATGAAGAGGAAAGGGCCGAATCGATTGTCAGCAATTAAGAAAACGCAGCCTAAGCTGCATGAGCTGGACCTTGTCCGGGCGATAGCCATAGTGGCCGTCTTGGCGATTCACAACTCTTCCGACGCTCTGGTAGAGCTGCCGCTCGGAAGCGGTTCGCAAGCGCTCTACCTCATGATCAACAAGCTGAGCAATTTTGCCGTACCGGTATTCCTGCTCCTCAGCGGGCTTGTCTTGTTTTACCGATATCAGACAGATTTCGGAGGCAAGCAGGCACTGACGTTCTACCTCAAGCGAGTGAGGCAGGTGCTGATCCCTTATGTAGTCTGGTCTTTGTTTTATTACTTGTATTATCAATGGATGTTCGACCGGCCCAGGCTTCACTTCGATGCAAGGGCCTTCTGGGAGCTGCTGCCCTGGGCAGACGCTTGGTATCACTTATATTTCATGGTGATTATCGTCCAGTTTTACCTGATGTTTCCTTTATTGATGTGGCTGTGCCGCTGGACCTGGTTCCGGAGATGGATGGGCTGGATCGGATTGGCCGTGCAGGCCGCGTTTTACTCGTACCATTACTGGGTGGAGCCGTTCGAGCATATGGCGTCCCTGGCCTTTAATTACTTCAGCATGCTGACCCTTGGGGGATGGATGGGACTGCATTACGCCGCTTTCTCCGCCTGGCTTCGCCGCAGCTTCGGCTGGGTGCTGGCCGCGACGATAGTGGCAGGGGCAGCGTTCGTCGGTATTTTCCTGGCCGAGGGAAGAGTGCAGCTGCAGCTCAACCCTTACGCGTATCAGGCTTTGTTCTTCGGGTATGCGGCTTTGGCCGCGATGACGCTTATCCGGGCGGGACAGTTCATTGTCGAGCGGTCCAAGGCGCTCTCCCGGGTATTATTCAGTCTCGGCTCCGTTTCCTTCGGCGTGTATTTGATGCACCCGGCGCTGCTGACCTACTACCGGATTCATTATCATTATGACGGAGGATCGATCCTGCTGTACCACGTCTACACGCTCGTCGGCTTCGCTCTCACGCTGGGCATTCCGTGGGTCATCGTGTATGCCTATCAGCGGGCGGCGAGAAAGCTCGTGCGCCGAAAGCCTTCCGGCTTGAAGCCGGGAACGGGGTAAGAAGTGCTAATTGGACCTGACTGGGCATATACATCAACAAGGTTGCTCAAGAGCCGGGATCTGGCTGTTTGAACACGAACCGGGATGTACAAGCTGCAGAAAGGGGAAGAAGCATATGGGGAAAGGCTGGAAAAACATCGTTTACATGGGACTGGCGCTAGGTATGCTGATGTTCGCGGTGCCCAGGATCGATCTGGCCGACTGGTCGAATCTGAGCACGATCTTCGGCGTCGTCTGGGTCGCATTTGCGCTGCTTATCGTAGCGGCTCATCTGCATGAGCTGCTTGGGGTGGAAGAGGAAAAGAAGCGCCAGCTGCTGCGTATCAAACGGATGAAGCGGTGGCAGCTTCAGCAGACCGTTGCCGGCAAACGAAAGCTGCTGCAGGTGAAGCGCTAAAGACAGAAGCAGCCGGCCCGGTAAGGCCGGACAGAGGGAATCCGCAGACGCCTGAATGCAGGGCGGCTGCGGATTTTTTTGTCGCGGAGGAACTCTTAAACAAGCAGAGCGATGGCCAGCAGGTTGAACAAGGCCAGGGGCAGTACCACGTTGCTGTAATACGGGTTGAAGGGCGGATAATAGGGAGGGAAAAAAGCGCGCGTATGACTTGCCGGTATCTGAAGATAGACAAAGGTGTGATCCACGTGCACGATAATCCCCTCATGCGTACTGCCGTCAACGGTCTGGATACGGACCGGCTTGTGCAGATGCTGGGAGCAGATCGAGTGAACCTTCTGTTTGCACGTATGCAAAATCTCCATTTCCTTGGCGTCCAGCTCGTAGACAGACTGCGTCTGCCCGGAATAAGGCATGTGTGGCATTCGATTCAGCACCTCCCGATAAAGTTGAGCTATTCCATCCTATGCATGACCGTTTGATTGTATGGGTAAAATTTTCCCGGGAACGAAGCGACGGGGTTCTGTTGCAGCAAGGGCATGCCCGAAGGCTTGCGTTCAACAGGCCGATTTCTCACGGAGGCTTTGCTGTGGTATGATGGGAGTAGTAGTACAGGACTATTACAGTGAATGTGAGGAAGATAGAACAGATGGATGATGAACTCGGAACGGTTCTGCCGGATGCGGCGACCAAGCATGAGCAAATTTTAAAATATATCGAGGGTCTCAAAATCGGCAGCAAAATTTCCGTCCGAAAGGTTGCGGAGAAGCTGGGCGTCAGCGAAGGGACGGCTTACCGGGCGATCAAGGAGGCCGATGCGATCGGGCTCGTGGCGACCAAGGAGCGGGTAGGCACCGTCCGCGTGGAGAAGAAGCTGCGTGACGAGCTGGATAAGCTCACGTTTGCCGAGGTGGTCAATATGGTGGACGGCGACGTGCTGGGCGGGCGGAGCGGGCTCGAGAAGACGCTGCACAAATTCGTGATCGGCGCCATGCAGCAGGATGCGATGATGCGCTATATCGATCCGGGCAGCTTGCTGATCGTCGGGAACAGGGCCAAGGCGCATATGTGCGCGCTTGAGCAGGGCGCAGGCGTGCTCATCACCGGCGGCTTCGGAACAAGCGACGAGGTGAAGAGGCTGGCCGACGCACTCAGGCTGCCGATTATCTCGAGCAGCTACGATACGTTTACGGTAGCCTCTATGATCAACCGCGCTATTTACGACCGTCTGATCAAGAAAAAAATATTGCTGATCGACGACATCATCGCTCAGCCGATGCAGGTGTTCACGCTCCGAAGCAACCAGTCGATGGAGGACTGGCAGCGCATGCATGAGGAGACCGGACACAGCCGATTCCCCGTAGTGGACGAGTGGAACCGCGTGATCGGGATGATCACGCCGCGCGACTTGATCGGCGCAACCAGCGGCCAGACGATCGACAAGCTGATGACGCGCAATCCGGTGACCGCGCTGGCCAATACCTCGGTCGCCTCAGCCGCCCATCTGATGGTATGGGAAGGCATCGAGCTGCTGCCGATTGTAGATGCCGGCCGCAAGATCGTGGGCGTCATCAGCCGCCAGGACGTGCTGAAGGCCATGCAGCACGCACAGCGTCAGCCGCAGCACGGCGAGACGTTCGAGGATCTGATCTGGTCCGGCTTCGCCGAGGAGAGGGATGCGGCTGGCCAGCTGGTGTTCCGGGGCGCGATTACGCCGCAGATGACAGGCCGGCTCGGGACGGTATCCGAGGGCGTGCTGACGGTGCTTCTGACCCAGGCCGCCTATCATGCCATCCAGGACATGAAGAAGGTGGACCTGGTGGTCGACAACATGTCGTCTTATTTCGTGAAGCCGCTGCAGATCGACAGCTTGGTGGAAATCCGTCCCAAGATCATCGAGGTCAGCCGCAAGTTCGGCAAGCTGGATGTGGAGATGTACCTGAACGGAGCGCTGGTCGCCAAGGCGATGCTGACGGCCCAGGTTATTGAACCGGCCTAGCGGCGTAGAGGAGTCGGAGTGAGGAAGAGGAGCGCGGACCCGCTTTTCGGAGAGCGCAGACGAAGAAAAACCTGACAAGGCTCCCTGTCAGGTTTTTCAGAAGTGGTACGCTGCCCGATCCTTTACGCTTTGCGGCTGTAGTGCATATGATTGCGGAGTCCCGCGAACAGGTTCCAGATGCCGAGCAGCATGCAGACCGTGCCGAAAATACGTCGGGTTACCGAATCGGTGAAGAAAAATAATTGAGTCAATGCAATGAGGATCAGCATCACGCCCATCGCTATGTTCATCCGCGAGGATAACAGCCCCCGCAATCTCGGGTCGGACTGCCGCCGGTACCTGAAGCTGTAATACACGGAGAAAGCGACGGCGATGACGATAAGCGTACTGAGCGCGAGCTGGATCGTTTGGAGCGTCATGAGAAAGCACATCCTTATAGACAAGTGTCTGTTGTATACACTTTAGCCCATAAGAGGCGGGAAAATCAACCTCCGGCCATCGACATCGGAATTCGTTTCCATTCCTTGACGGTCACCCACACCTTCAGCTCGGACTGGGTCAGGACGATCCATTTGACCGACTGGACGAGATAGTCCTTATCCAGTACGCCAAGCAGCGGCTTTTCTTTCAGAATTTGCTCGTATACATCCGGCATGGCGGCGAATTCGGAAATTTTGCGTCCCACTACGATGGGCTTCAACTGAGCATGCACGCGGCGCTGAAGCTCGCTTTCGGTAACTTTATCAATTTCGGTATGCTCGGACGGGTCGATATAGACATTCAGCAGGTTGATCGTCGTCTGCTGGTTCTTCGTTTTCCGAAGGTCGGCGACATCGCCCTCCAGCCGGCTTTTCTCGGTCAGCAGCCTGCGGTTTTGCTCGATGACCAGATTCAAGCGCTCATTGTAAAGACTGAGGAACAAAGCGGCTCCGATCACCATTCCTGCAATGACCAGACCGATGGCCTGCAAATGCCTGTAGCCCGGCTCGAAGGAGGGAACTCTCACCCGCCGTCCCCTCCCCGGCAAATCCATTGGATCAGCGTCGTCCCCATATGGGCGCCGACGAAGGCGAAGACAATGTATAGAATCTGCTGAATGGCCGGTGAAATATGTCCGTCCTGAAAATGCGTCTCGATGGCCCGGATCGGGTCGATCGTACCGCCGATCGCGGCGACCATCGCCCAGATCTTGATCTGCTCGGCGACGGTCAGCATCTTGTGGACCGGAGGGTCCAGCGTAATGACGGAGGAGATGCCGGCCAGCATGGTTCCGCCCAGCACGACTCCGAAGGCGATGAAAAAATCCAGCAAGCATTTGGACAAAAATACGGCCACGTAGAAACACCCTTTCTTCAATTGGCGGACCTCTTCCCGGGTCAGGGCGAGAGAGGCGAATGTTCGCCTGCAGCGTTCGCAAGCGGTCGAGCGAAAGTCCGGAGATGAGCTTGGCCGCCGAATGGTTACTATCATCTATATGGCACACTTGTTCGTATTATGCTAAAATATGAATATTCAAAAATGTGCGGGGAGGCGTCGGGCGCGTGAGCGATTTTGTCCATTTGCATGTACATAGCGAATACAGTCTTCTTGATGGTGCCGCGCGCATCGACGATCTGGTCGGGCAGGCTGCGTCCATGGGGATGAAGGCACTTGCCTTGACGGACCATGGCGTGATGTACGGCGCTATTCCGTTCTACAAAGCCTGCAAGGCTAAGGGCATCAAGCCGATCATCGGCTGCGAGGTTTATTTTACCAGCGGTTCGCTGAGGGAGAAGGGAAGCCGTCAGGAACAGCCGATCTATCATCTGATTCTGCTGGCTAAGAATATAACCGGGTATCGGAATCTGATGAGACTAGTATCGGTCGCCCATCTGGAAGGCTTTCATTACAAGCCGCGGATCGATCTGGAACATCTGGAGCGCTACTCGGAAGGGCTGATCTGCACAAGCGCCTGTCTGGGCAGCGAGGTATCCCAGCATCTGCTGCACGGCCGCTATGAGGAGGCTAAGAAGGCCGCGTTAAGATACCGGCATATTTTCGGCGACGACTTCTACCTGGAGATTCAAGATCACGGCATGACCGAGCAGAAAAAGGTGCTGCAGGAGACGCTCCGGCTTAGCGCGGAGACCGGCATCCGGATGGTTGCGACCAATGACGTGCACTATGTGCGGGAGCCGGATCATGAAGTGCAGGATATTCTGATCTGCATCGGAACCGGGAAGACGGTGGAGGATGAGGACCGACTGAAGATCGGCACCTCCCAGCTGTATCTGAAGAGCGGGGAGCAGATGGCGGAGCTGTTCGCCCATGTGCCGGAGGCGCTGAGGAATGCGTCGGTCATCGCCGAAGCCTGTGAGGTGGAGCTCGAGTTCGGCCGCTCGATTCTGCCCCAATTCGACCCGATTCCCGCAGGCTTGACAGCAGGCGAATATCTTGCCGAGCTTTGCGGCCAAGGACTGGTGGAACGCTACGCCGGGACTTCGGACTGGCTGGACAAGGAATGGCGGGGCAGCGTGGAGGACAGGCTCTCTTACGAGCTGGGCGTCATTGAGCGGATGGGGTATTCGGATTACTTTCTGATCGTATGGGATTTCATCCGCTTTGCCCATGAGCAGGGCATCGTGACCGGCCCGGGAAGGGGATCCTCGGCAGGCAGTCTGGTCGCCTATGTGCTGAAGATTACGGATGTCGATCCGATCAAGTACCGGCTGCTGTTCGAACGGTTCCTCAATCCCGAGCGGGTGACGATGCCGGATATCGACATCGACTTCAGCGATCTGCGCCGCGACGAGGTCATTGATTATGTGGTGCGCAAATACGGCCGCGACCGGGTGGCGCAGATCATTACCTTCGGGACGATGGCGGCGAAGGCCGCCGTACGCGATGTGGGCAGGGCGCTGAACGTGCCGTTTCAGGAGGTGGACCGGGCGGCCAAGACGATCCCCCACCAGCTGGGGATGACGCTGGAGGAAGCGCTGCGCGTCAGTCCCGAGCTGCAGGCGCTGGCTGCCAAGCAGCCGAAGACGGCCGAGCTGCTGCGCTTCGCGATGAAGGTCGAGGGCATGCCGCGCCATGCTTCGACCCATGCCGCGGGCGTTATCATTTCCCGGGAGCCGCTGACCGAGTATGTCCCGCTGCAGGAGGGGAACGAGCAGACGGCGCTTACGCAGTATACGATGGAGCATCTGGAGTCGATCGGTCTGCTTAAGATGGATTTCCTCGGTCTGCGCACGCTGTCCATCATCGAGCGCACGCTGGCGTGGATACGCGACCAAACCGGCGAGGCCCTCGATTGGAGCCGGATATCGACCGACGATCCGCTAACCTATGAGCTTCTGGGCCGTGGAGACACGACCGGGGTATTCCAGCTCGAGTCGCCGGGGATGAGGCGGGTGCTCAAGGATTTGCGGCCGTCTCATTTCGAGGATATTATCTCGGTTCTCGCGCTGTACCGGCCGGGGCCTATGGAATTTATCCCTCAGTATATAAGCTCCAAGCACGGGGAGACCGAAGCGCAGTATCCTCATCCCGATCTGGAGCCGATTCTGCGGGATACGTACGGCATCATCGTCTATCAGGAGCAGATCATGCAGATCGCTTCGCGGATGGCGGGCTTCAATCTCGGAGAAGCGGACCTGCTGCGGCGGGCCGTCAGCAAGAAGAAGCGCGAAGTGCTCGACGAGCAGCGCGCCCACTTCGTGGAGGGGAGTCTCGGCGAAGGGTACACGGAGCAGGATGCGAACCATGTGTACGATATGATCGTCCGCTTCGCCGACTACGGCTTTCCGCGCGCCCATGCGACCGCCTACGGGGTCTTGGCGTTCCAGACCGCTTACCTGAAGGCGCACTATCCCGTTCCCTTCATGGCATCGATGCTGACAGCCGTAACCGGCAGCCATCATAAGGTGGCCGAGTATGTGGATGAATGCCGCCGCATGGGGATCGCCGTGCTGCCGCCTGACGTTAACGAAAGCGGCTATCTTTTTACGCCGGCGCTTGCCGGCGAAAGTCCGGCGATCCGCTTCGGACTGGCGGCGATCAAGAACGTCGGCACCCATGCGATCGAGTCGATCATAGAAGGGCGCAAGGAGGGGCCCTACGAGAGCTTGAGCGATATCTGCCGGCGCGTCGATCTGAGGGTGTGCAACAAACGCGTGATGGAGTCGCTTATTCAGGGAGGGGCGCTCGGCACGCTTCCGGGTCACCGCGCCCAGCAGCTGGCGATGCTGGAGGATGCCGTCGATTCTGCCGTCAAGTGGCGCAAGGACCGGGAGGCGCTGCAGCTCGTGCTGGACGGGTTCGACGAAGAGGTCACCTGGGAGCTGGAGTATCCGGAGATTTCTCCCTACACGCTGATGCAGCAGCTGGAGCTGGAGCGGGAGCTGCTCGGGCTGTACATCTCGGGCAGCCCGCTGGACGACTACGAGGAGCTGCTGCGGAGGCTGGAGCTGGACACGATGGCGCTGCTGCCCGAGTATGCCGAAGGCAGCGAGGTGATGGTTGCGGGGCTGGTCGTGTCCAATAAGACGATTGTGACGAAGAAAGGGCAGCCGATGGCGTTCATGGAGCTGGAGGACCGGGTGGGCAAAGCGGAGGTCGTGCTGTTCCCTGAGGTGTGGAAGACCCATGCTCCGCTCGTGCAGAAGGGGCATCCCGTACTTGTGATCGCGAGGCTTCAGCATGGGGACGAGCAGTTCAAGCTGCTGGCCGACCGTCTGGTGGCGCTTAATGACCCGCACATCGAGCTGAAAGCCGTCAAAAGCGGCGTGAGGCCGGAAACCCCCTCAGGAGGCCGTACAGGCTACGCGGGCTATCCGAAGGGGAAACGCCAGGAGACATCCGGCCCGGCGGCCAGAGAGGCTGCAGCGGGCGGCACGGCGCGCCAGGGCGCTGCGGCAGTGCAGGCGAAGACCCCGGAGCGTCTTCCGCCGGAGGGCGGGACGGTCCGCGAGGGCGGCGCGCCATGGAAAGGGGACGGCAGCCAGCGGTCGGCCGCATTTGCCACCGAGTCTCGGCCGGCGGCAGGGGGAGACCGCCCGGCGCCGTCGGCAACCCAGCGCGTCTACGTGCGCATCGCCGCCGAGCGGGAGCAGCCGGCCGTGCTTGCCGCGCTGAAGCAGCTGATCGGGCAGCACGGCGGACCGCTGCCGGTCGTCCTTTATTATGAGAAAACACAGAAGACGCTGGGTCTCAGCGGCGAATTCAATGTAAAGCCGTCTCCCCAGCTGTTCGCGCAGATTGAGGAGCTGCTTGGCAAGCAGAGCGTAAAGGTGAAATAATGAAAGCCTCCTTTGCATACATTTAGTAACCCGAGCTATCATCGGCCCTCCCGGGAGATCCCGAGACGGTCTGACACGTGTTACGAATGAATCGAAGGAGGCGTTGTTGTTATGTCGCATCAACCTATCGTAGACTATCTGGAGAAGCGCGGAGTGACCTTGGAGCGGATCGCGGACATCGTACACGAGCTGCAGGCTCCTTACAACCCGGTCCTGACGAAGGAGGCTTGCCTGGAGAGTGTGCTGGCGGTGCTGCAGAAGCGTGAGGTGCAGTACGTGCTTTATACGGGCATCGCACTCGACGAGCTTGCCGAGAAGAAGCTGCTGCCGCAGCCGCTTCAAGGGTTGATGGAGACGGATGCTTCGCTGTACGGGGTGGACGAGACGCTCGCGCTCGGCATCGTACACGTATACGGGATGATCGGACTGACCAGCTTCGGCTATTTGGATAAAAATAAAATCGGCATTATTCGCGATTTGAATGATCACGTGAGCGCTATTCATGTGTTTCTCGACGATTTGGTCGCAGGCCTTGCCGCCGCGGCATCCGCCCGGATTGCCCATAGACAGCAGGATGAGCTGGACCGTCAAACTTAAGGCTCAGCACCCTTTTTTCGCGGAAATTCGCGCGTTTTCGCCTTGTTTCATCAGGTAAACGCCCTCCTGAACTCGGTTGCGGGTAAAAGTGGAGTTATGATATCATTATTCCATTATGTTCGGGAGGTCTTTTTTCATGTGGACCGTGATCTATATCGCACCTACGGCGAAAATAGCCGATAGAATCAAGCTGAAGTTGACCGAAGAAGGCTTTCTGGTACAGGTTCGGGCTATTAACATGACCAAGAATCAGTTCGAGATCCTCGTTCCCGAAGGCGAAGTGGAAGAAGTTCAAGAGGTGTTGAATACCATTTTGCATAGATCCTGAATGCTCGGATTCCTTAGAAGCTGCGATGCGCACGGACAAGTCCAACAACGTAAGGCGAGGTGTAGTCGTGCAATTTAAAGACCTGTTTCAGAAGAAAAGAAAATACGCGACCGTTCCGAGTACGGACAGGCCTGCTGTCGATCGTCCCTTGGACGGCGGTATCGACGTACCTGAAGAGAGGCCGCGGCGCGAAATCCCAGAGGGCCTGATGAACAAGTGCCCGAAGTGCGGAACGATCCAATATAACAAGGAACTGGATAAGAACCTGAAGGTGTGCTCGTCCTGCGATTACCACTACCGGTTAAGCGCGGTAGAGCGGATCCAGATGACGATGGATGACGGAGAGTTCACAGAGCTTGACAGCGAGATGATCTCCGAGGACCCGCTCGGCTTCCCTGACTACGCCGGCAAGTACGCGAAGGCGATGGAGTCGACGGGGATGCAGGATGCGGTCATCACCGGCGAGGGCCGGATCGGCGGTTACCCGGTCGTGATGGCGGTCATGAGCTTCGACTTCATGGGCGGATCGCTTGGCTCGGTGGTTGGCGAGAAGGTAACCCGGGCTATCGAATACGCGATAGAGACGGACAAGCCGATGATCATCTTTTCGACCTCGGGCGGAGCCCGGATGCAGGAGAGCATCCTGAGTCTGATGCAGATGGCCAAGACCAGCGCAGCCTTGTCCAAGCTTAATGAGCATGGGGGCTTGTACGTGTCGGTCATTACCGACCCGACCTTCGGGGGCGTATCGGCGAGCTTCGCGATGCTGGGCGATTATATTATCGCCGAGCCGGGCGCGGCCTTCGGCTTTACGGGCCGTCGCGTCATCGAGCAGACGATCCGGCAGAAGCTGCCGGATAATTTCCAAACCTCGGAATTCAATCTGAAGCATGGGCAAGTGGATCTGGTCGCGCATCGCAAGGACCTGCGGGGCATGCTGTCCAAGCTGCTCGGCATGCATAAGGTAAAGGAGGAAGTCGTTCATGGCAAATGAAATGCCCTTTGAGCTGCCGCTTGCGGATCTGCGTTCGAAGATCGAGGATCTGCGCAAGTTCAGCCGGGACAAGCAAATCGACTTCTCCGAGGAGATCGCGCGCCTGGAGCAGCGGCTGGCTCAGCTGGAAGGAGAGCTCTACGAGAGCATGTCCACCCAGCAGAAGATGCAGGTCGCAAGACATCCGCAGCGGCCGACCACGCTGGATTATATCCAGCATCTGTTTACCGATTTCATGGAGCTGCATGGCGACCGTCTTTATGGCGACGATCTCGCGATTGTAGGCGGTATAGCCCGTTTCAACGGAATTCCCGTTACGGTGATCGGCCATCAGAAGGGCAAGGACACCAAGGAGAATATCGCCCGCTTCTTCGGCTCTCCTCACCCTGATGGCTTCCGCAAGGCGCTGCGCCTGATGAAGCAGGCGAATAAGTTCAAGCGGCCGATCATTACGTTCATCGATACGAAGGGTGCCTATCCCGGCAATGCAGCCGAGGAACGCGGTCAAGGCGAGGCGATCGCTCGCAACCTGATGGAGATGGCTGCTATGCGCGTACCGATCCTTTGCGTCGTCATCGGCGAAGGCGGCAGCGGCGGCGCGCTGGCGCTTGGCGTCGGCAATCGTGTGTTTATGCTTGAGAATGCGATCTATTCGGTCATCAGCCCGGAAGGCGCAGCCTCGATATTGTATAAAGATGCTTCCAAGTCCATGGAAGCGGCGGAAGCGATGAAAATCACCGCCGATGAAATTCTGAAGCAGGGCGTCATCGACGCCATTATTCCCGAACCGAGGGGCGGTGCCCATCGGGATGTTGCGTTGCAGGCCGAATCGATCAAGACGACGCTGTGGCAGCACCTGCAGGAGCTGCTTGTTCTGTCTGAGGAACAGCTTGTCGAAGATCGTTACCGCAAATTTAGAGAAATAGGCACCTTTACAACCATCCAGGAGGGAAACCATGCGTAGAACTAAAATTGTGTGCACCATTGGTCCAGTGAGCGAATCGCTGGAGATGTTCAAGAAACTGATCGGAGCGGGTATGAACGTCGCCCGTCTTAACTTCTCCCACGGCGACTTCGAAGAGCATGGCAACCGGATCAAGAACGTCCGCGAGGCCAGCAAAGAGCTCGGACGCAGCGACATTGCGATCCTGCTCGATACGAAGGGGCCGGAGATTCGTACCGGCAAGCTGAAGGACGACCAGAAGGTTGAGCTTGTACAGGATCAGATGATCACCCTGACGACGGAGGAGATCGTGGGGGATGCCGAGCGCGTCCATATTACATATCGCGATCTGTACAAGGACGTGCGGATCGGATCGACGATTCTGATCGACGACGGCTTGATCGGCTTGACCGTTGAGGATATTCAGGGTACGGATATCATCTGCCGCATCAAGAACGGCGGACTGCTCGGAGGTAAGAAGGGTGTCAACGTGCCTGGCGTGAAGATCAACCTGCCGGGTATTACCGAGAAGGATGCCAACGATATTATCTTCGGTATCCAGCAGGGCGTGGATTTCATCGCCGCTTCCTTTGTCCGCAAAGCGAGCGACGTTATCGAAATTCGTGAAATTTTGGAGCGTCATAATGCGACTCATATTCAGATCATCTCCAAGATCGAGAACCAGGAAGGCGTGGACAACCTCGACGAAATTTTGGAAGTATCCGACGGTCTGATGGTTGCGCGCGGAGATCTTGGCGTGGAAATTCCGGCCGAGGATGTGCCGATCGTACAGAAGGCGATGATCAAGAAATGTAACCAGGCCGGCAAACCGGTTATTACGGCAACGATGATGCTCGATTCGATGCAGCGCAACCCTCGCCCTACCCGTGCGGAAGCAAGCGACGTGGCCAATGCGATCTTCGACGGCACCGATGCCGTCATGCTGTCCGGTGAAACGGCTGCGGGGAAATATCCGATCGAATCCGTGCAAACGATGGCCCGCATCGCCGAGCGTGCGGAGAGCGCGCTGGAGCACCGTGAGATTTTTATCCGTCAAAGCAACGCACAGCAAACGACTGTCACGGAAGCAATCAGCCAAGCAGTAGCCAACTCGGCGCTCGATCTGCAGGCGCGTGCCATTCTGACAGCTACCGAGAGCGGCTATACGGCCCGGATGGTATCCAAATACCGCCCGAAGGCTCCGATCATCGCCGTTACCCCGGTGGAGAGCGTACTGCGCCGCCTATCCCTTGTCTGGGGCGTTGTAGCGTTGAAGGGCGAAGCTTGTACATCGACGGACCAATTGTTCGAAATGGCTGTCGATGCCAGCGTGAAGACCGGTCTGGTCAGCCTAGGCGACATCGTCGTCATTACGGCTGGCGTGCCGGTAGGCCGCTCCGGAACGACGAACCTGATCAAGGTGCACCAGGTCGGAGAGATGATCGCTAAAGGGCAAGGGATCGGCACTCAAAATGCAACGGGCAAAGTCATCGTGGCCCGCAGCGCGGAGGAAGCGAATGCCAAAGCAACCGAGGGCTGCATTCTGATCACGCCGACCACGGACAAGGAGTACATGCCAGCCTTTGAAAAAGCCGCGGCCGTCATCACGGAAACCGGAGGCATTACGTCTCATGCAGCCGTCGTCGGCATCAGTCTGGGCAAGCCGGTCATCGTTGGCGTCGAAAACGCGCTGACCATCCTGAAGGATGGCGCTGAAGTATCGATTTATCCTGAGGTCGGCGTGATTTATTCCGGCCGCGCGCGGGTATTGTAAGACGAACGGTTAGGGTTTATACAGAGAAGGGAGCGAAATCGAATATCGGTTTCGCTCTTTTCTTTTCGCCGGCTAATAGGTGGAGGTGGAGGCAATCATGTGGTTTTCTCATGAAATTCGGGTGCGCTATCAGGAAACGGATCAAATGGGCGTTGTGTATCACGCCAATTATTTGACGTGGTTCGAGATCGGTCGCACGGAAATGATACGTTCGCTGGGCGTCCCTTATGAGCAGCTGGAAGCCAAGGGACTGCTGCTGCCGGTCGTGGAGGCGGAGGTGAAATTCAAGCAGCCTGCCCGCTACGATGACGTGGTTACGGTTCATACCCGTCTGGAGTCCTATACCCATGTCCGCTTGGCATTTGCGTATGAGGTGAAGCGTGGCGGCGATCTGCTTGTCACCGGCACTACCCGGCACGTGTGGGTGAGGAAGGACTGGAAGCCGGTACGGCTTGATCGTGAAGCGGCGGAGGTCTATGCGCTACTGCGAGAAGCTGTTTCTCCTGCAGATGGAACGGGGTATTAATCGAATACGTTTGGAATTGTTTACATAAAATTTACAAAAGACGTATTGTCCCTTAACATTGTCGAATTACGATGGAGGAAACAGAAGCCCGCAAACGATTAGACAATGATGCGGATGCCATGGGGGTATAGTACCAATGAAGGAGACGGCTTCTCGAGAGACGCATGTCAAAGAAACGGCCAATCATTACTTGAACCGGGAATTGAGTTGGATGGAATTTAACAGACGGGTACTGGAGGAGGCGCAGGACCCGACCACTCCGCTGCTGGAGCGTATGAAATTTCTATCCATCGTATCTTCTAATTTGGATGAATTTATGAGTGTCCGGGTAGCCGGCGTCGTGGATCAGATCAAGGCGGGTTACACCAAGAAGGATTTTACGGGATATACGCCTGCAGGCCTATTTAAGCGAATCATGAAGCGGGGAGCCAAGCTGGTCGCGGAGCAGTACAAAACCTACCGTGAACTATCCCGGGCTTTGGGCAAGGAAGGGATTCATTTTATCGAATATGAAGACCTGAACATCACGCAGCGAAAAGCGATGGATGAATATTTCCATAACTTTATGTTTCCCGTGCTTACTCCGATGGCGGTCGATCAGGCGCGTCCTTTCCCGCTTGTGCATTCGCAGGGCGTGTATTTGGCGGTCGTGCTGATGAAGGAAGAATACGAAGAGGGCCTGGAGAATGAGGAGGAGCCCTACTTTGCGATTCTAGAGGTACCTTCCAACTTGTCCCGCTTTATAGAAGTTCCGGTAAGGACCAACAGCAAGAAACGGGAGTATATCCTCATGGAGGAGCTGATTGAGCAGCATATCCACACTCTGTTCAGCGGGTACAATGCCGTTTCCGTACAGGCCTTCCGCCTAACCCGCAACTCGGATCTGATACTCAACGAAGAAGAGGCGGAGGATCTGCTGGAGGAGATTGAGCTCCAGCTCCGCCGCCGCAGATGGGGGACGCCGGTACGGCTAGAGGTTCAGAAGGGGATTCACCCGTATGCGTTGGCACAGCTTCTGGATGAATTTGAGGTCACGGACAATATCTTCGAGATCGACGGCCCTCTTGACTTGAGCTACTTGATGAAGCTCGCGGGCTCGCTAAAAGGATATGACCAGCTGCGCTATGCTCCTATCCAGCAGGCCTATCCGGCGGAGCTGGATGAGGCGGCCGACATCTTCGGCAAGCTCCGTCAGCGGGACGTCCTCGTGTATCATCCGTACGAATCCTTCGATGCGGTGACGGACTTCATCTGTCAGGCGGCCTATGATCCCGAGGTGCTCGCGATCAAAATGACGCTATATCGCGTCAGCGGCAATTCTCCTTTGATCCAGGCGCTTGCCCGTGCAGCGGAATCCGGCATGCAGGTGACGGTCGTGGTCGAACTGAAGGCCCGGTTTGACGAAGAACGCAACATAGCTTGGGCACGCAAGCTTGAGCAAGCGGGATGTCATGTGGTTTACGGTCTCGTTGGGCTTAAGACGCATGCCAAGATCACGCTGGTCGTACGTCAGGAGCAGGACGGCTTGCGCAGATACATTCATGTGGGAACCGGGAATTATAATGACAGCACAGCCAAGCTGTATACGGATATCGGCCTGTTCACCACGGACAAGGATATTGGGGAGGACGCGTCGGCCTTATTTAACGAAGTAACGGGTTATTCGGCGCCCCATAACTGGAAAGCCTTCGGAGTAGCGCCATCGGACATGATGGATAAGCTGATCGGGAAATTACGTCGTGAAGCCGAGAATGCCGCACAGGGCAAGCCCGCGCGCATCGTCGCGAAGTTCAACTCGCTCTCCAACCAGCGGATGGTGGATGAGCTGTATCTGGCCTCGCAGGCGGGTGTGAAGATTGAGCTGATCGTGCGCGGAGTTTGCTGCTTGAAGCCGGGTGTTCCGGGGCTTAGCGAGAATATCACCGTGATCAGCATCGTGGACCGATTTCTGGAGCATTCCCGAATCTTCTACTTCGAGAATGGCGGCGAGCCCGAGATCTATATCTCGAGCGCCGACTGGATGACGCGGAACCTGACGCGACGGGTAGAGCTGATGTGCCCGGTATTCGATACGAGCATCCAGGAGACGCTGATCAACATCCTGCAGCTGAGTTTGCGGGATAATGTAAAAGCCCGCCGGCTTCAGCCAAACGGGCTATACGAAAGAGTTCAGGCAGGGCCGGATGAGCCGCTGCGCAGCCAGTTCGAGGCGATGCGCATCAGCTCGTGGAAAACGACGGCCCCTGAAGCTTGAGCTGCAGCCCCCATAATTTTTTAAAATCCTTTTGCAGTGCTTCGACCTCTCTGTATTCCGCAGAGGGGTCGTGCTTTATCCGCAGACCCAAAAGAAGGGAGTGGTTGTGCAGCGTGGCTGACGTCAGCTCCAGTGCCTGGGTCTCGCTGACATCAAGCGCAACCGCCACTTGAAGCAGGCTTCCCAGCTTAGCGACGGTCTCCAGATCGTCGTCTTCGAGAATATCTTTGTAGCCGGACATCGCTTGCTGGGTACGGCTCTTCGTTTTGAACGACGCGATGTAGGCGCAAAGCAGCATCTCGCGGTGAGTCAGCCCATCGATACGTGTCTGGGCGATCAGATGGAACGAATGCTTAGGGAATTGGTAATACTGCAAGGAAGCCCCGATCCGATAAAGCATGGCCGCGATGCCGAAGCAAAGCCTGTGCCGTTCTGACAATGGGATGCCGCCTTCTACGGTCACCGCATCATAAAGCTGGAGCGCCAATGCACGTACCTGAAGGGTGTGCGCCGCGGGGGCCGTTGAATGCAGCGCAAGCAGGTTGGCTGCGCTATACTCGGCTACCTGCACGTCCTCGGGCTGCGCCGGCGCGAACGTTTCGAAGAACAACCCGTCCCGGAGCCCTGCGCCGCTAACCAGGTAATGCGTTGCGCCGGCTTGCTGGAAGAGCGTCTGCAAAATAATCAGGCCCGGTATGATGATATCGATGCGGTCCTTGGACAGGCCGTCCACCTTCTTGCGCTTTTCGCCGGGGAGCGAGGGAAGCCAAGCGGCAAGCTCATCCATCTCTTCAGGAGGAATAAGATAGTGATGCGTTTGGGGGAAAGAGTAGCGTCTCTTGCGCTGGCTGATTTTACAAAGCGTGCGCACGCCTCCTCCCAAGCCGACCAGAGGGAGACCGGGAGACTCCTTGATCCAAGGCTCTGCAGCGACAGCTGCCTCGACCATGTACCGGATCCCCATCAGCTGTTCGTTCGAAAACTCACCGTCTGTGGAGAAGACGCGCGTCGTATTAACCGCTCCAAACGAAAACGACACGCTTTGGACAATCTTGCGATCGCGGAACAGGCTGACCTCGGTGCTGCCGCCGCCGATATCGACAAGGAAGCCGTCCGGTATGTCCATCGTCCGGATCATCCCAAGAAAGCCGATGCGCGCCTCGTCCTCGCCGGACAGGATCTCTACCGGAAGCCCGCTCTCCCGGCGGAGACTTTCCAGGATTTGTAGCGAATTAGAGGCGTTGCGAATGGCCGCCGTGGCCACCACGCGGTATTCGCCTGCCTTATAGGTATCCCCGATCCGCTTGAACCGGGTCAGGATGTGCACAAGTCTTTGAATATCCTCTTCAGGAAGGGAGCCGTCCGGATGAATCCGGCTGCTGAGGCGTGCCGATTCCTTGAACTCGCCCACGACCCGATAGCCGCCTTCGGCCGCTAATTCATAGATGGCCAGTCGAATGGAGTTGGAGCCGATGTCGATAATCCCGATGATGCGGCTGTTGTTCATGGGGGTCCTCCCGTCCGCGCAAAGGCGTGGTCTGATTTCTACTTTTCGAATGATTGTTATATTTTTTTCGGAACGATTTCTATTTTACCTTTTACCCTATTTGAAGTCCACCCGGTTCGGCGGAAGCCGTCCGGTTGAAGATATTGTAGGAGGCGAGAATAAATTTACATGGGGAAAGACATGCTTGTATGAGAGGACTTACTTGCAGATAGCATATGTTTATGGTGCTGATAATGAACTTTTATGTCTAAATTTGTTCACATTGATTGGTAAATCCTTTATAGTAGACATATGTGATTTGAACGCAAAAGGAGAGATTATCTTGACTGCTACCAAAGGTTTGGAAGGAATCGTAGCTACCACGTCTTCCATTAGCTCCATTATTGACGGTGTGCTTACGTACCGCGGCATCAACATCGACGACCTCGCAGAGAACGCTACGTTCGAAGAAGTTGTCTATTTGTTATGGTACGGCAAGCTGCCCAATCGCTCCGAACTCGCGGGATTGGTCAAGGAATTAGGCGACAATGCCTCCGTTCCGTCCGAAGTGCTTAGCCAAATTAAACTGTTCCCACAGGATGTCAATACGATGGCGGCTCTGCGTACCGCCGTTTCCAGTCTTGCCCTGTACGATGCCGAAGCGAACGACATGACTCCGGAATCGAACCTGCGCAAGGCGATTAAATTGCAAGCCAAACTGCCTACGATTGTGGCCGCATTCGACCGCATCCGCAAAGGCCTTGAGCCGATTGCTCCGAAAGCCGGCGCAAGCATCGCTGAAAACTTCCTGTATATGCTGACGGGGAAAGACCCGGACAAAATCGCGGTCGAAGCGTTGGACAAAGCCCTAGTCCTCCACGCCGACCACGAGTTGAACGCGTCCACTTTCGCAGCGCGTGTTACCGTGGCGACGCTGTCCGATATTTACTCGGGCGTTACCTCCGCTATCGGCGCACTCAAAGGCCCTCTCCATGGCGGCGCGAACGAAGCTGTGATGGCGATGCTGGAAGAGATCGGCACAGCGGACAACGTGTCCAGCTACATCAACGAGAAGCTTGAAAACAAAGTCAAGATCATGGGCTTCGGCCACCGCGTTTATAAAAATGGCGATCCGCGCGCAAAGCATCTTCAAAAAATGTCTCAAGAGCTTGGCAAGCTGACCGGCAACATGAACTGGTACGACATGTCGATTCAAATCGAAGAAATCGTAACCGGTCAGAAGGGGCTGAAGCCTAACGTCGACTTCTACTCGGCTTCCGTGTACACGTCCCTGGAAATTCCACGCGACCTGTTCACGCCGATCTTCGCGATCAGCCGTACATCCGGATGGACGGCCCATATTCTTGAGCAATACGAGAACAACCGGTTGATTCGTCCACGCGCCGAATATACGGGACCTTCCCAGCAGGCTTACGTTCCTATCGACAACCGTTAATCGGTCGTATATGATCAGACTTGGACTGTTTACCCCCATGGGCTGTCTGCAGCAGTCCGCATGATCCCCCAGGAGAGGGTGGACTGCTGCGGCACCCCTATGTTTTCTAGATTCATTATTTTGGGTCAGCATCCGCTGACTCTACTTTTACGAGGAGGATTACATCAACATGGTACAATTCGAGCAATATGCACTGCCGACTGAAGGCGAGCGCATCACGATCACTAACGGTAAGCTGAATGTTCCCAATCAGCCGATCATCCCTTTCATCGAGGGCGATGGAACAGGTCCTGACATCTGGGCCGCTTCCAAGCGCGTGCTGGATGCAGCTGTTGAGAAAGCCTACAAGGGCGAGAAGAAAATCGCATGGTACGAAGTGTTTGCCGGCGAGAAGGCCTTCAATCAATATAACAACTGGCTGCCTGCCGATACGCTGACGGCGATCCGCGAGTATATCGTTGCTATCAAAGGCCCGCTCACTACGCCTATCGGCGGCGGAATCCGTTCCCTGAACGTAGCTCTTCGTCAAGAGCTGGATCTGTACGTATGCTCCCGTCCAGTCCGTTACTTCGATGGCGTTCCTTCCCCTGTAAAGCGTCCTGAGCTCGTGGATATGGTTATTTTCCGTGAAAATACAGAAGATATCTATGCGGGTATCGAGTGGGCAGAAGGCTCTGACGAAGTAAAGAAGGTACTGGAATTCCTTAAAAACGAAATGGGCGTTAAGAAAATCCGCTTCCCTGAAACTTCAGGTATCGGGATTAAGCCTGTTTCGAAGGAAGGCTCCCAGCGTCTCGTGCGCGCGGCTATCGAGTATGCTATCCAGCATAACCGCAAGAGCGTTACCCTGGTCCACAAAGGCAATATCATGAAATTCACCGAAGGTGCGTTCAAAAACTGGGGCTACGAGCTGGCTGAGCAGGAGTTCGGCGACAAGACCTTCACATGGGCGCAGTACGATAAAATCAAAGAAGAGCAAGGCACTGATGCAGCTAACCAAGCGCAAAAAGACGCAGAAGCCGCCGGCAAAATCATCGTAAAAGATGCGATCGCCGACATCGCGCTGCAGCAAGTATTGACGCGTCCGACTGACTTTGACGTTATCGCTACGCTGAACCTGAACGGAGACTATCTGTCTGATGCTCTGGCTGCTCAAGTAGGCGGTATCGGGATCGCACCTGGCGCGAACATCAACTATGTGACCGGCCACGCGATCTTCGAAGCTACTCATGGTACGGCTCCAAAGTATGCCGGCCTTGACGTAGTAAACCCTGGCTCAGTTATCCTCTCCGGCGTTATGCTGCTTGAACACCTGGGCTGGCAGGAAGCGGCTGACCTGATCTACAAAGGTCTGGAAACAGCTATCAACAACAAGACGGTTACGTATGACTTTGCACGCCTGATGGAAGGCGCTACGGAAGTAAAATGCTCGCAGTTCGCTAACGAGATCATCGCTAATTTCTAAATTGGACGAACCCTTAACGGGGAGCGCACGCCCTGCTTGCCTCGGCAACGAAGCCTGACGGCTAAGTACATCCCTGGCAAGGGGCGTCTTGCTCGTGAAGGGCAAGCCCGCTGCCGGGATCATGCAGGCAGCGGGCTGCGGCCCTCATGAAGCTTTAATCGCATCGCTGTAGCTCGAAGCTTTGTCAAACCCACTAAAAGACATTCCCAGGAGGAATTTCTAATGGCTATCCAACGTAAGAAAATTACGGTTGTCGGCGCGGGCTTCACAGGCGCGACTACTGCTTTGATGCTGGCGCAAAAAGAACTCGGCGACGTCGTATTGCTCGACATTCCGCAGCTGGAGAACCCGACCAAGGGTAAAGCGCTTGACATGCTCGAGGCTTCCCCGGTTCAAGGCTTTGACGCGAACATCACAGGTACGTCGAGTTACGACGATTCCGCTAACTCGGATATTGTGATCATCACGGCTGGGATCGCTCGCAAGCCGGGCATGAGCCGCGACGATCTCGTGAATACGAACGCAGGTATCGTGAAGTCCGTTTGTGAGAATATCAAGAGAACGAGCCCGCATTCGATCGTCCTCATCCTCTCCAACCCGGTCGATGCGATGACTTACGTGGCGTTCCAAACGCTCGGCTTCCCGAAAAACCGTGTTATCGGTCAATCCGGGGTGCTGGATACGGCTCGCTATTGTACGTTCATCGCGCAAGAGCTGAACGTATCCGTTGAGGATGTCCGAGGTTTCGTACTAGGCGGCCACGGGGATGACATGGTTCCGCTCGTTCGTTACTCGAACGTAGGCGGTATCCCGATCGAGAAGCTGATTCCGGCTGAGCGCATCGAGGCCATCGTGAAGCGTACCCGTACGGGCGGCGGCGAGATCGTCAACCTGCTGGGCAACGGTTCGGCTTATTATGCTCCGGCTGCATCGCTCGTTCAAATGACAGAAGCGATTTTGAAGGACAAGAAACGTATCCTTCCTTCGATCGCCTTGCTGCAAGGCGAGTATGGCTATGACAACCTGTTCATGGGCGTGCCTACCTTGCTTGGCGGCGACGGGATCGAGAAAATATTCGAGCTTGAGCTGCTTCCTGAAGAGAAAGCGGCCCTTGACAAATCGGCAGAATCCGTTCGCAACGTCATCAAAGTTGTAACGGCTTAGGCTCCTGCCAAGTCCACTCCAAGCCTCCGTGCGCCCAAGCGCTCGGAGGCTTTCGTATGTTGTCTATGATTGTTATCACATGTTCACACAATATTTGCACGTTTGGTTTGATACAGGCAAACGCTTCCGTTATACTGAGGGGGATAGCATTAAATAGCAGAGAGGTGGCTTCACTGTGTGGAATGTGTTGATTTATCTTCATGTACTTAGCGCCATATTAATGGGGATATACCTGGTCCTGCCGTTCCTGGTCGGGCGGGTGGACAAGCTTCAATCCGGCGCGTCCAAGGTAGGCTTTCTGAACGTGCTGTTTACCACCAACCGCGTAGGCCAGTTCTCGCTGATCCTAGCTTTCCTGACAGGTGGCTACATGGTCGGGAAAGGCGATTATTCCGTGCTTTGGATGGTCCTATCCGTCGTGCTGTTCCTGGCGCTTGCTGCGCTGACCGGCATTATGGGCAAGCGTATCCGTCTGGCCGTTAGCGAATCTTCAGGCGGATTGGTCGCCGCTCAGCTTGGGTGGATCAAAACACTCGCGCTGATTAACGGTGTCGTATTTTTCCTGATTGTTACCTTGATGAAATTCCCGATGCTGTTCTAGAAGGGGATTGCCCTAACCGAATGTCCGCTCCTAGAGGGACATGATGAAATAAGAGCCAGATGGAGCCGGTCTCCATCCTGGCTCTTGTTTCGTTTGGGGCGATGCTTGCGGGCCTCTGCTGCGGAGACGGCCGCGGTCGCTACAGCTCGTCGATCGTCTTCTCGAAGCTTGGAGCCATATGCTCCAGGAAGTAATTCAACTCGGGCATATCGAGTGCTGCCATGGATTCCTCGATCTGCTTCTTGGCGATGGCAAATTCGCGGTTGCCTGCCGATAGCTCGGTCACGCATTTGAGGTAGGCGTCCAATTGGTCGGCCGCTTTGATATAGTGCTTGTAGACGCCATTCTCCCCGTTTGCTTTGGTATCGATCAACGGCTCGTAGACCTGTCGCAGAGGCTCAGGGACCATATCGAGCAGACGCTCGGCAGCCAGCTGTTCGATCTCGCGGAAGTTGGACAAAATCTTGGGATTGTGATGCTTGACAGGCGTCGGAATATCGCCGGTAAACACTTCCGTAGCATCGTGAAAAAGCGCCATGCAGACGATGCGGTCCGTCGGCACATCGCGGTCAAACACGGTGTTGGCGATCGTACACAGCGCATGGGTGAGTACAGCGACTTGAAAGGAGTGCTCCGCGACGTTTTCCTTCATGACATTGCGCATAAGGCTCCATCGCTCAATATACCTTAGTCTATTCATATAGGCGAAAAAATGGCTATTCATCGTTATCATCCTTACTCCGATTAATGGCGAAACATGCCGCAGAACGAATTATACACGATTCGCGGGGGTCGTGCGCCCCTCCAATTGTAAAACCTCCGTGACATTTCCCGGATGCCGCTTGCCGCCTGTTTTTCATTCTAGAAAAGGATGTGCCGGAGCGTCAGGCGGTATGGTATGATAGGATTATGTAGTTCAGCTGCCGAAAGGAGTCATCATCCATCATGAAGCAATTTCAAGAAAGCATGTATAACCTGATTGTGGAAACCTCCACCAACCTGCCAGCCGATGTTCGTGAGGCGATCCAAGAGGCAAGACGGAAGGAGGATGCCGGTACGCGTTCGGCTCTGTCGCTGTCTACGATTGCCGATAATATTCGGATGGCGGAGTGCAACGTATCTCCGATCTGTCAGGATACCGGCATGCCGACGTTCATCGTCCGTACGCCGGTAGGCGCGAACCAGCTCGAGATGAAGAAAGCGATTATCGAGGCGGTCGCCCAAGCGACGAAGGACAGCAAGCTGCGGACGAATTCCGTCGACAGCCTGACGGGAGCCAATAGCGGAGACAATATCGGGCCGGGTACTCCGGTTATTCATTTCGAGCAATGGGAGCGTCCTGAGATCGAAGCAAGCCTGATCCTGAAGGGTGGCGGCTGCGAGAACAAGAACATCCAGTATAGTCTGCCTACAGAGCTGGAAGGCCTCGGCAAGGCAGGCCGCGATCTCGACGGTATCCGCAAATGCATCCTGCATGCGGTGTACCAGGCGCAAGGCCAGGGCTGTAGCGCGGGTTTCATCGGCGTCGGTATCGGCGGCGACCGGACAACCGGGTACGAGCTTGCCAAGCATCAGCTGTTCCGTACTGTGGATGATGTAAACCCGAACGAGGAGCTGCGCAAGCTTGAAGATTATGTGATGGAGAATGCCAACAAGCTCGGCATCGGCACGATGGGCTTCGGCGGACAAGTTTCCCTGCTGGGCTGTAAGGTAGGCGTTATGAACCGCTTGCCGGCCAGCTTCTTTGTCTCGGTGGCTTACAACTGCTGGGCGTTTCGCCGCCAGGGCGTGCTGATCGACGCAGGGACCGGGGAAATAACGGAGTGGGTGTATCGCCGGGGCACCGAGCTGCCGATGCAGAAGGACGAGCCCTCCGAGGTCGCAGCGGCAGACAGCGGAGAACGCCGCGAGATTGTGCTGCAGACGCCGATCTCCGAGGAGCAGATTCGTTCACTGCGCGTCGGTGATGTCGTCATCATCAACGGTCCGATGTATACCGGCCGGGATGCGCTTCACAAGTACTTGATGGACCATGATTCGCCGGTCGACCTGAATGGCGCGGCGATCTATCATTGCGGCCCTGTCATGGCCAAAGACGGCGATGGCAACTGGGTGGTCAAGGCGGCCGGACCGACGACGAGCATCCGGGAAGAGCCTTATCAGGGAGATATTATTAAGAAATTCGGCATCCGCGCGGTGATTGGCAAGGGCGGCATGGGCGCCAAAACGCTCAAGGCTCTGCAAGAGCATGGAGGCGTTTATTTGAATGCCATCGGCGGGGCAGCGCAGTATTATGCCGAATGCTTCAAAAAGGTAGAAGGCGTCGATTTCCTGGAGTTCGGCATTCCGGAAGCGATGTGGCATTTGCAAACCGAAGGTTTCGCAGCGATCGTCACCATGGACTCGCATGGCAACAGCCTCCATGCCGAGGTCGAGCACGACTCCCGGACGAAGCTTGAGCAATTTAAAGAACCGGTTTTCGTATAACGGCGGGATCCTATGAGAGAGAATGGGAACCGTCTCAACGGGCTGCTTGAAAAATATTTATTTCTTCTGACCCCGGTATCTCTGATACTCGGGTTTCTTCTTTCTGAACAGTTTAAGTCGGGCGTCAACGCTATTCCGTGGCTGTTCGCTTATTTGACGTTTGTCATGGCCTCAGGCTGCAGCGTGAATTCGATCCGAGATGCGTTTCGAATGCCGAGTGCGATGCTCCTGACTTTCTCCCTGACCCATATTGTTGCGCCGCTGATCGCTTACGGCATCGGTGCCTGGGTGTTCGGAGCCGACTCTCCTTATGTCGTAGGCTTCGTGTTGTTCGCCGTTATTCCACTTGGGGTGTCCTCGGTCATCTGGGTATCGCTATCGAAGGGACATGTGCCCTTCACACTGGCGATGATCGTCATCGATACGGCTTTAAGTCCGTTCGTGATCCCGCTTGCCCTGGAGACAATGTTCGGCACCTCGATCGAGCTGGATCATATGGGGATGCTTGCGGATTTGCTGCTTATCGTGGTGGCGCCGACGATACTTGGGGTGCTCGTCAACGAGCTGTCGAGGTACCGCTTCAAGGCATGGTCGGCTCCCGTCTGCGGACCGACCTCCAAGGTCGCTTTATGTACGGTGATTATGATCAATGCCGCGGCGATCGCCCCTTATATGGTGGAGCTGAAGCGCGACATGGTCGTTGTTGTGCCCTTGGTCGTGCTGCTCGTGAGCCTTTGCTACCTGATCGGCTTTGCTGGATCCTTATGGACGAGAAGACCGGATTTGATGATCGCGGTTACGTTCAGTTCCGGAATGCGCAATATTTCGCTCGGGCTTGTTCTTGCGCTGTCCTACTTCAGCCCGCTGACCGCTGTGCCGGTCGTGCTTGCTATTCTGATCCAGCAGCCGTTCGCCACGCTGAATAATGCTTTCATGAAAGCATTCATGCGGTCGGATCTTTACAAAAAAATAACTGGCATTCCCTCTGCCGAACAGGTACGATATTGAGTAAAATTTATTTCTTGCTGACAAGCTAAGCAAGCTAACCGGCATGGAGGGACCCCTACACGATGAATATGTTTCGCGCGCGTCTTACTCTTATTTTTATGGCCTTGATAGGCGCATCCGTGTTGGCTGTAGGCATATTCATGGCCAGCATGCTCAGAAATTCGTACATCGAATCGTTAAAGCTGAACATGGAACGCGAGCTTCGCATTATCATGACGACGGTCAACATGCAGCAGACGGGGACCGAGGAGGAGAAGCTGGAGTTCTATACGAAGCAGGCCGAGCTTCTGAAGAAGTCTGCGGATGCGAGAGTGACGTTTCTCCAGGCGGACGGCAAGGTGCTTGGAGACTCCGACCGCAAGGCGTCCGAGCTGGAGTCTCATGCGAATCGGGAAGAGATTATCGAGGCTGCGCGCGACGGTATAGGGTATGCGACCCGTTACAGCGATTCCGTCGGCAAGAACTTGCTGTATGTGGCCCTGCCCGTGCCGTCTGGGGGAGAAACGGTCGGCTTCTTGCGCTTGTCCATGAGTCTCACCGAAATTGATAATTCCATCCGCAATGTATGGTTTGTACTGCTCGGAGGATTGGCTGCCGTCTTTGCTTTAGCGGCCTTGATCAGCTACCGGGTTGCATTCAATATAACGCGCCCGATCGAACTGATTACGAGTGTAGCACAGCAGATCACGGATATGAATTATAAGTATCGGGTAACGGTTAACAAGAAGGACGAGATCGGTCAGCTTGGCACAGCGATCAACCGGATGGCCGACAGTCTGCAGCTCCAGATGGAGCGGATTCTGGAGGACGAGAGCCGGCTGAAGAGCGTGCTCGAGAATATGATTAGCGGCGTCGTGATGATAGACCGTGAAGGCAAGATTGTGCTGCTGAACCGGTCGGCCGAAGAGATACTCGGCTTCTCGTCGATGGAGCTTCTTGGTAAGCGATTCGATCAGGCGAAACAGCAATATGAATTTACGCAGTTGATTCAGGAATGTATCGAGTCAAGGGAGCATATCCGAGACGAAATGGTATTCTATTTCCCATCCGAGCGCATCCTGGAGATCAACCTGAACCCGATCTCGCAGCAGGGACAGGACTGGTCGGGGCTGCTTATCGTGCTTCATGACATTACGGCGGTAAGGCGTCTGGAGCGGATGCGCAGCGAATTCGTAGCCAATGTATCGCATGAGCTGAAGACGCCTATCGCCGCCGTCAAAGGATTCGCGGAAACGCTGCTGGCTGGAGCGCTTAACGATAAAGAGACCGCCCGGTCGTTTCTCCAAATTATCTTTGATGAGAGCGAGCGCCTCAACCGGTTGATCGGCGATATTCTCGAGCTGTCCAAAATTGAGTCGAAGCGCATTCCGCTGCAATTCTCGCCTATCCATCTGGCACCCTTTGTCCATAATTGTATCAACGTGCTGAACGCGCAGGCTTCGGCCAAGGACATCAAGATGACGATGGAGGTGCCGGGGGATCTGTATATGGAGGCGGACGAGGATCGCTTGAGGCAAATTTTGATCAATCTGCTGTCCAACGGGATCAACTATACGCCGGAAGGCGGCCAGGTCAGCATAAGCGTCCAGCATGTCCCGAGCTTGACCGGTCTTGCGGAGGCTGATCAGGTGCGCTTCACGATCAACGACACCGGTATCGGTATCCCCAAGAAGGACATCCCGCGTATCTTTGAGCGCTTCTATCGCGTAGACAAAGCGCGTTCCCGGGTTTCCGGCGGAACGGGGCTAGGGCTTTCGATTGTCAAACATCTGATCGACCTTCACAAGGGCTCCATACGGGTGGAAAGCGAAGTAGGGGTGGGTACGACCTTTAAGATCGACATGCCCCTTATTCACTAGCTTGCGACAATCGATTTACCGTTTGTCAATATTTTCACGCTATGGTAAGCTTGAGATATAGAATTTGGAGTCGGGGGATATTCATGCCACAAAAGATATTAGTGATTGAGGACGAACCTACTTTAGCGCGCCTCTTGTCTTATAACCTCTCTCAGGAAGGGTATGAGACCAAGGTCGTCGATCACGGGAGCGACGGCTTACAGGCAGCGCTTCAGCAGTCGTTCGATCTGATCGTGCTGGATATTATGCTTCCGGGTATGAACGGATTTGAAATATTGTCTAAGCTGAGACAGAAGGGGAACCGGACGCCGGTTATCATCCTGACCGCCCGTAATGCCGAGGAGGAAGTCGTGCAGGGGCTAAAGCACGGGGCTGACGATTATATTACCAAGCCTTTCGGCGTAGCCGAACTGCTGGCCCGCGTTTCGGCCGTTCTGCGGCGGACGATGACGGGGGAAGGGCTTCAAGAGAAGACCTCTTCGGGAGAAAAGGTGATTACCGCAGGGGATCTACACATTTACCCGGAGAAATACGAGGTTGTGCTGGGTGGAGAGTCGATTCCGCTGAGGCCCAAGGAATTTGAGGTGCTGCTCTATCTGGTGCAGCGCCCGGGCGTCGTTATTACAAGAGACGATCTGATGAACATCGTCTGGGGATTTGATTACATCGGCGGTCAGCGTACGGTTGACGTGCATGTCAGCTCCTTGCGCAAGAAGCTGGAGATGAACCAGCAGTCCGTTCAGATCGAATCGATCCGCGGCGTCGGCTATAAGCTGGTTACATCGCCGACGAAGAAAGCATAGCTATATGAAGTACCGCATGCGGTAAAAGCAGGTTCCCTTTCTTAGGAAAGGGAGCCTTTTTCTTTCCCAACGGCCTTCCGCCGGACCGCCGGTCATCCCAAGGACAGAATCGCATGCAAACAAAGCCAAATCCGGCATATCTTTTTTCAGCCTATTGCCTATACTAAACATATTGCGCTTTGTTAGGAGACAAGCGTCATATCCGTTACGAGTGGAGGAGGAGCTAAGGATGTCAAAAGTGTTTAGAATCGGAATAATTGGCTGCGGGGGGATTGCTTTCGGCAAGCATATGCCTGCCCTGAACAACCAGCCGAATGCGGAGCTGGTCGCTTTTTGCGATATTGAAGAGGACCGTGCCCGGGATGCGGCGACGAAGTTCGGGGCCGACGGCGCGAAGGTGTATACGGACTATCGGGAGCTGCTTCAGGATTCCAGTCTAGATGTTGTACATATTTGCACCCCTAATGACTCCCATGCGGAGATTACGATCGCATCCCTGGAATCGGGCAAGCATGTCATGTGCGAAAAGCCGATGGCGAAAACCGCAGCCGATGCCAGAAGGATGGTGGAAGCGGCCAAGCGGACCGGCAAAAAGCTGACGGTCGGCTACCAGAACCGCTTCCGTCCGGACAGCCAGTTCCTGAAGCAGGTATGCCGGGATGGCGAGCTGGGCGACATTTATTATGCGAAAGCGCATGCCATCAGGCGCCGAGCCGTACCGACATGGGGTGTATTTCTCGATGAGGAGAAGCAGGGCGGGGGCCCGCTCATCGATATCGGGACCCATGCGCTGGACCTGACTTTGTGGATGATGGACAATTATAAGCCGAAGGCTGTGCTCGGCACTGCTTTTCATAAGCTGTCGCAGAAGGAAAATGCGGCCAACGCCTGGGGGCCGTGGGACCCGAAGCAATTTACGGTAGAGGACTCCGCCTTCGGCATGATCACGATGGAGAACGGGGCAACGATCATGCTGGAGTCCAGCTGGGCACTGAATCTGCTGCAGACCGGCGAAGCGAAAACAACGCTATGCGGTACCGAAGGCGGCGCCGATATGTGGGACGGGCTGCGCATCAATGGGGAAAAGCACAGCCGGTTGTTTGCTAATGAAATCCAGCTGGATGCCAAGGGCGTTGATTTCTACGACGGCTCCAAAGAAAGCCCTGCCGACCTGGAGGCCAAGCTGTGGCTGGAAGCGATCGAGAAGGATATCGATCCGGTCGTCACACCGGAGCAAGCTTGTGTCGTATCGGAGATTTTGGAGGCTATTTACGAATCGTCCCGTACCGGGAAGGCGATTTACTTCCATAATGAGGCTTAGCATACGCCTCTAACGACAAAGAAGAACGTACCTCTTACTGCGGCTTGATCGCAGCATCAGGTACGTTCTTTCTCAAGCGGGGAGTTAAGCAAAGCCTACCCTATACTGGGATCAGTTTCTTCTCCGCGTCTTCTTGCTTGCTCTCCTCCTGTTTGACTTCTGCGGACCTTTGCTCTTCCGAAGAAGGCTCCTCCACAATAAGTTTTTCTACATGATGTTCCTCAGGCTGTTGATACTCCTCAATTTGATGGATGATGGCTACATCTTGGGAAGCTCTGAGAGCCGGATCCGAGTCATGATTCCCCGCAGCAAGTACTTCCTCTGTCTCTCCATGTTCTTCCCCGATCTTAAATGTACTCATTTCATCGAATAATTGCTGAGCGAGAAGCCTCATATCATCTGCTCCTCTGGCGATTTGATGAATCGCTGCATCCTGCTGGAGCGAGGAAGAGTTGACTTCTTCTACGCCTGCTGCGGTTTCCTGAGAAATACCGGCAACATGCTGGATGGAATGCACCAGCTCGTTGTTTTTTACATCTGCAGCCGCGATGCGTTCATGAATCAGCGTAATATGTCCGTTAAGCTCGTCCATGGACTGGCGGATGTCTTGGAAAGCGGTGGAGCTTTCCTCCATCTTTCCGTTTTGAAGCTCGAAGGATTGCCTTGCTGCGCTTAGGATGGCTTCGAGCTCTCCAATCTGGTAAGCCAGCGATTTCACGATGACGCCGATTTGCTTGGAGGATTCGTTCGTTTGGCCGGACAGCAGGCGGACCTCCTCCGCAATAACCGAGAAGCCTTTGCCGTGGACTCCCGCACGCGCCGCCTCAATCGCGGCATTCAAGGCCAATACGTTCGTCTGCGTCGAGATTTCGGTAATCGTACTGACGATTTTACCTATTTGGGCCGAGCTTTTCGACAGCGTATCCATGGAGGCGAACACTTGCTGCAAGACGCCTTCAGAATGCTGCGCGGCCGTTTTCAGACCTGCCATTGATTCCGAGCCGGTATACGTATTGAAGGCGGCCTCCCGGCTTTTGCGCTGCATGATCTCTGTTATGCGTGCAATTTCCTGTACTTGGCTCGACAGCTCAGCGATAGATATGGAGCTGTGCTCGGTATGCCTAGCCTGCTTTTCGGTGCCTGAGGAGATCTCCTGAATAGCCCGGACAATATCGCGGTTAGCTGCCGCGGTGGAACCGGAGAATTTGCGAAACGTTTCCGAATGCCCGGATAGCGTGGAAGCGATCCGCTTCGTGTTGGCGAGCATCGTTCGAACCTGCTCGACCATATGATCGAAGTCACGGCTTAGATTGCCAAGTTCATCACGGGAAGTATGGTTAATCGTCTGACTTAGGTCTCCTTGAGCGATCCGTTTGACGGCCTCCTGAAGACGCTTGATAGGTCTTGAGAACGAACGGATCAGGATGACGGCTACAACCGAACTAAGAATCAGCACGGCGGCTAAAGACAGAAGGGACGTATTCAATGAGGCGGCTACATAAGAAGAGGAGCTGGCCACTGCCGCCTCGACATCCTGGGCGTAGGCCTGGTTAAATTGGTCGACCAGTTCGAATATATACTCCTTATGTACCTGGGACAATTCATGAAGCTTGGCTAATTGGTCGTTCATGTCTGCCAGCGATAAGCTTTTGTCTCTGACAATAGTCACGGCAGAATCGAAGGTGGCCGTATATTCAGTGGATGTATTTTTCAGGCGCGCACTCCACTTCCGTTGGTCTGCATTGGAGGCTGTCGAAGCGATCTGCTCCACGAGGGCGTAGAAATCCAACTTACTGCTTTCAAATGTTTCTATCAGAGCTTCATTTCTTGAGATAAGAAATCCGGATTTAATCGCGTCAATTTCATTCGTCTTAATTTTCAACTCCAGTGCCAGCTGCTGTTTCTGCATCTCATGATTCTGATGTAGGACTTGATCGTGTATCCCGTTCACCTGGCTTCTATGATAGGCGGACACACCAGCGAAGATCGCGAGCAAGACCACGAAGCTGAGAATCAGCTTGGCTTGCAGCGTCAAATGCCATACAGGCAGAGACTTGATTCTAGTAATCACGTGAGTTCCTCCTAATGTAATAAAATGATAACCAAACAAGGGATGCATGACTATTGTACGATCCAAAAATTAAGTCTATGTACGGATTGCGTAAACGCACTGTAAATATTATCAGGGTCTTCCAGACTAGGACCACGATTGATCAGAAGAATTCATAGATTTCGTGATTTTTAACATTGCGTTAACAAAGGAGTGAATTAGCGAAAACATTAGAGCTGTAACATTGCAATTGTGAGCAAAACACAAACACTTAAGGAGTGGTCAAGTTGTTTAAGAAAAGTACGTTGGCAGTAACTGCAACAGTATTGGCACTATCCCTGGCAGCATGTGGTACAAAAACGGAAAACCCAACACAAGGCAGCGGTACTACTCCTGCGCCCGCGCCAGCCAAAGAAGCTCCTCCTGCAGCTTCCAGCTTGAAAGGCGAAATCAAAATTGACGGTTCCTCCACGGTGTTCCCGATTTCCCAGGCAATCGCGGAAGAATTTATGAAAAAAAATAAAGACGTTAAAATTACTGTCGGTGAGTCGGGGTCGGGTAACGGCGCCAAAAAACTGATTGCCGGCGAGATCGATATCGCAGACATGTCCCGTACCTTCAAGAAGGAAGAGCTGGAAGAGCTTAAAACCAAGCAAAATACAGAAGCAATTGAAATGCCTATAGCTCTTGACGGCGTAACGGTTGTTGTAAACAAGAAGAACACATTTGCCAAGGAAATGACGGTAGAAGAGCTCAAGAAAATTTGGAGCAAGGACAGCAAGATCAAGAAATGGAACGAGGTTCGTCCAGAATGGCCGGATAAAGAAATCAAGCTGTACGGTCCAGGAACGGCTTCGGGTACGTTCGAATTTTTCACAGAAGCCATCAATGGCAAAGCTAAAGAATCCCGTTCGGACTACACAGCTTCCGAAGACGATAACGTACTCGTAAAAGGTGTTGCAGGGGATGAATTCTCCCTCGGATACTTCGGCTTTTCCTACTATAAAGAAAACGAAGACAAGCTGAATGCAGTTGGCATTAAGAAGGATGCAAGCGCAGCTGCCGTATTGCCGAACCATGATACGATTGAGAAAATGACTTATGCACCGCTTTCCCGTTACATCTATATTTATCCTTCGAAGAAAGCGTTGGAGCAAGCTCATGTCAAAGAATTCATTAAGTACTATAACAGCGAAGAAGGCGCTAAGCTTGTCGAAGCCGTGAAGTACATCAGGCTTCCGAAAGAAGTCGCTAGCAAAAACCTGGAATCTATTAAGTAAGAACTGAATTTCTGGCCGTGACGCTCACCGGATCAGGCAGTGTGGGCGTTGCGGCTTTTTAACAATATCATTTGCTTTACGCGGGGGAATGGTAATGGAGAAAATGGCAGGACAGATAGCAGCAACAACGGCCAGCTCGAAGGTCAATTATAAGAAGAAAAAACGTATACTTTCTTCAGATGTATTAATTCCGAAAATACTGGCGTTTTTCGCCATTATCTCGATTCTCACCACGGTAGGGATCGTCTTTATACTTGTTTTTGAATCGGTGGGCTTTTTCCGGGTGGTTCGCTTCTGGGATTTCATAACCGGCATCAAGTGGACGCCGTTATTCGAGCCGCCTGAGTACGGTGTATTGCCGCTCATCACAGGAACGCTGCTGATTACGGTGATAGCGAGCATAGTAGCTATACCGATCGGACTGGGCAGCGCCATTTATCTAAGTGAATATGCACCTGCAAAGGTACGGAATATTATAAAGCCAATCTTGGAAATTCTCGCCGGCATCCCGACGATTGTATATGGTTTTTTTGCGCTGACCTTTGTCACGCCTGTGCTCCGATTTATTATTCCGCAAACGGAAATTTTCAATGCGCTTAGCGCTGGTATCGTCGTAGGCATTATGATTATTCCGATTATTTCGTCCCTAAGCGAGGATGCTATGGTCGCCGTTCCAGCCGCGCTTCGTAACGGAGCCTATGCCTTAGGAGCCACGAAGCTAGAGGTTGCCATTAAAATAGTAGTTCCGGCAGCATTGTCCGGGATCGTTTCATCGTTTGTACTGGGACTTTCCAGAGCCATCGGGGAGACCATGATCGTGACGCTCGCCGCGGGCAATATGGCAGTGCTTGCCTATAATCCGCTGCAAAGTCTGCAAACCTTGACGGCGTATATCGTTTCGGTAAGCTCGGGCGATACCCGCTACGGCTCCACGGAGTACTTGACTATTTATGCGGTAGGGATGACCTTATTCGTCCTGACGCTAATCATGAATATTCTGGCAAGCTATATCTCGAGAAAGTTCAGGGAGGAATACTGATGGAAAGCAAAGAAACGCTTCTGCACATCAATCGCCGCAAGCGAAAAAACAAGCTGTACCATCGGTTGTATTTCGCCTCTACCTGCTTTGGCGTGCTTGCTCTTGCCTTGCTGTTGATACAAGTTCTGGTCCAGGGCCTCGGCTGGTTGGATTGGGATTTCCTGAGCAACTATTCCTCGAGGCTCCCTGAACGGGCGGGCATATTAGCTGCATTCGTCGGTACGCTTTGGCTGATGGCGATCACAGCTCCGCTGACATTTATCATCGGGGTCTCCACAGCCATCTATCTGGAGGAATATGCGAAGGACACTCGCTTCAGTCGGATCATCCAAACCAATATAGCGAACCTGGCCGGCGTACCTTCTATCGTATACGGGCTGCTAGGTTTGACGGTATTTGTACGCTTGCTTCATCTCGAGCGCAGTATCTTATCGGGTGCATTAACGATGACCCTGCTGGTGCTGCCAATCATCATCGTATCCTCACAGGAGGCGATCAAGACCGTGCCGCAATCGCTGCGCAATGCGTCGTTTGCACTTGGGGCCAACCGCTGGCAAACCATCGTGCGCGTCGTACTGCCATCGTCCCTTCCCGGTATTCTGACCGGTTCTATTCTTTCGCTGTCCCGGGCTATCGGGGAGACAGCTCCTCTGATCGTAGTCGGAGCCGTCGCCTATGTGGCTTTCCTGCCGCGCTCGCCGCTGGATACGTTCACCGTTATGCCGATTCAAATTTTTAACTGGGCCAGCCAGCCGCAAGCCGAATTCCAGAACGTAGCCGCTGCGGGAATTATACTGCTGCTCGTCATGCTGCTCAGCATGAATGCATTCGCCATTTACTTGCGGAACAAGTATCAGAGAAAGCTCTAGAAGACGGTCAGGGGGAATAGAAGTCATGGCAACGATAGTGGATATCAAGCAGCTTGATCTGTACTACTCCGAGTTTCACGCACTTAAGAAAGTAAATATGGATATAACTGAAAACTCCGTTACTGCCTTTATCGGTCCATCGGGCTGCGGCAAATCTACGCTGCTGCGGACGCTCAATAGAATGAACGATATGATCAAAGGCATCAAGATCGACGGCCAAGTCAACATAGACGGGCAAAATATTTACGATCCCAACGTAAACGTAGAGCTGCTGCGTAAAAACATCGGGATGGTGTTCCAGCAGCCCAATCCGTTTCCCAAATCGATATACGATAATATTGCGTATGGTCCTCGCATTCACGGCATAAAAGATAAAGAGCAGCTCGATCACATCGTGGAATCCAGTCTGAAAGCCTCCGCCCTGTGGACGGAAGTCAGCGGCAATCTGAAAAAGTCGGCATACGGGTTGTCCGGTGGTCAACAGCAGCGTCTTTGTATCGCGCGTGCGCTGGCTGTCAATCCTCGGATATTGCTTATGGATGAGCCAACCTCTGCGCTCGACCCGATATCCACTCTGAAAATTGAGGAATTGATTCGCGAGCTGCGCGACAGATACACGATCGTCATCGTCACGCACAATATGCAGCAGGCTGCACGTATCTCGGACTTTACTTCCTTTTTCCTGAACGGTGAAGTGATTGAGTCAGACCAAACGGAAAAAATCTTTACAACACCGACCGACCAACGCACAGAAGATTACATCACGGGACGCTTCGGATAACAAAGACTAGGGGGCGAATGCCAGAATGGATACAAGATCGAATTTTCATTCCGCATTGGAAGAATTGCAAAGTGAACTGCTCAAGATGGGCAGTCTGGCTGAGAACAGCATAGAAGGAGCGGTTGAGGCACTCAGCAGGCGGGATGAAGCTCTGGCTCAGCGCATTATCGAGAATGATGATCAGATCGATGAGCTTTTACTGGAAGTGGAGGAAAATTGCCTGCGATTGATTGCCCTCCAACAGCCTATGGCTAGCGATCTTCGTATAATCGGAACAGCACTGAAAATCGCTATCGACTTGGAGCGTATCGGTGACCATGCGGTCGATATCGCCAAAATTGCTCGACGTCTGGCTGGAAAAACGCAGGTTAAGCCGCTCGAGATCATCCCCCATATGGCCGTCCTGGTGAAGGAAATGCTGAGCGAAAGCTTGGCCTCCTATACCGATCGTGACATTCACCGTGCCGCATCTCTGGCTGAGCGCGATGACGAGGTAGATAAGCAATACAGCGCTATCGTCGATGAGATTAACGGCTTGATGAACGTCGATGTATCGCGCAACCGTGAGCTGTCCCAGCTTATGATGTCGGCTTTATATCTGGAGCGGGTTGCCGACCATACAACCAACATAGGCGAAAGTGTGATTTACATGGTGACAGGCAAGCGCAAGGACTTGAATATTTAGACTCTGTTTTAGAAGAACAGCTCTCTTGGATTTTGGAGAGCTGTTCTTTTGTATGAGCTGAGAGGAGAGGGGAGTTGAGCTGTGCTGTGCTGACCTAACTTAACCTGACCTGACCTGAGCTGCCTGGGCTGCCTGGGCTGCCTGGGCTGATTGAGTTGATTAAGTTCATTGAGCTCCCTGGATTTGATTAAGCTGGGCCGGGTCGTTGGCAATCCGGTCTATGAAGAAACGGCTGTTGCTGCTTGGATGCTAAGTTTTGAGCATGCTTGATTTTGAGTGCTCGGCTGACCGTAAGGTCGGTTTGCACTTCCTTTGGAGATTATCCCGATCGCTCAGGAAAGGACTCGACTTCGACTGACTATTTATACCGCTTATACGGCTTTCTTACCATAAGCTGTCCTCGGAAGTTTCCCTTCCTATCCAGGTACGACCGCCCAAAGAAAGTTTGCTAAACAAACCCCAGAAATATGAATCGACAAAAATATGCTGACCCCCACAAAAGTCCTGTGGTCCCATAAGTTCATGACAAATAAAAGAATGCTAAAGTTTCCAATGAAAGAATGCTAATGTGACCCAATGACAGAACGCTAAGGTGAGCCAAAGAATGAACACAAATGTAACCAATGAATGATCGCTAAGGTGAGCCAATGAATGAACACAAATGTAACCAATGAATGACGCTAATGTGAGCAATGAATGAACACGGATATAACCAATGAATGATGGCTAATATGACCCAACGAAAGAACGCTAATGTGCCCAGTGAAAGATTCGCTTATATGACCCAATGAAAGAACACTAATGTGACCCGCTGAATGAACGCTCATATGACCTCATAGAAGAACGATAATCGAATTAGCTTTCTCTGAAAGAAAGTAGCACCTGGCTAGTTCCTGCTAAATAGCGCCGTTCAGGATATCGTTATGTGGGTTCAAGAAAAAACAAAGCTTATCCAGCAGGAGAAGCCATGCCTGTGGAAAAGAAGCCCGGATGGACGATCCGGAAATAAGTGGTTCGAGGCGAAGCGGCCATTAGATTCAAGAGCGATGAAAAGGGAGAGCGGTCTGATCTGGAAAGCATGTACCGGTAAGTGAATTCTTCCAGATATGCCTGCAGATGCTTAGGGCCGATACCATGAAAGGTTCGATTAAGCCAACTACCGGCTATAAGGGCGATTGCATGCAAATCGCGAAAACGCTTCGGGCTGAATGGGGCCGTCACGAACTCGGATTCGGTTTGCCTGGGGGAGATACAGCTCTTGTTGAAGTGTTCTTTACCACTGGAGCGAACGGAGTTGCCATTCGAATGCTCAGCAGGCACTTTCTTTATCTTAAGATGAACAGGATCGCCGCTATCATCCAGGGCTGCGCCGATAAAAAGCAGCTGCTGACGAGGATGCTGAACGCTGCTGCAATACCGGGGACGGCCATACGAGGCGACATTGACTCGAACAATGCCCGCTAATAGCTTCTGGTCATTGGATAGGGTTATGGCATGACGAAGCTTGTGCAGGATGAGCCATGCGGTTTTGTAGGTGACCTCAATGATAGAGCTGAGTTGACGGGCATTTATGCTGCAAGAAGTATCCGATACAAGAAAGATGGCCATAAACCATTTGCTTAGAGCTGTTTTACTGCCTTCCATCACAGTTCCGGCAATCAAAGATTCTTGGAACGCACAGTGTCTGCATTCGAATAGCGGCAACCGCCGCGTACGGATCCGGTAGGCATGCTGATGCCCGCACAAGCTACACGTAAAACCGTTGGGCCACTTGGCTGAGAACAGGGTGTTCTCGCAGGCTGCTTCGTCTGCATAAAACCGGCGGAAATAATCAAAGTCCATAGCGTTCTTTTCCATGCACGTCCCCCCGTTCCTTTACGACATTGTTGGAAAAAATAAGAACATTTGTTCCTATATAATATAACATATATTTGCTTTTCTATCAATCTTTCCTTTTATATTTTGCCTACTGAGCGATGGGGATAATTCCTCAAAGGGGCTGAAAAAGCAAGTAAACAGTTAGACAATCAGAGAAACAGACGGTTAGACGGTAATACAGTAAGACAGTAAGACAGTAAGACAGTAAGACAGTAAGACAGTAAGACAGTAAGACAGTCGGTCAGACAGACAGTCAGACTCTGAAGCTGAGTAAAGCAGGGTTTCCCTGACATTCCTCAAAGCCATAAAAAATGTTTACAACACATTTACATAAATGCATGCGGAGTTAACACGGGGTTGAAAGTCCTATGCTAAAGTAGGTAATAAGTAGCGGTCGCCAAACGAAGAAAAGTGAGGATGCATATGGCAGCACAACGAGGGTGGAAGGAATCAACCGATGAGCTCACGCTTCTTCGGGAGGAGCTTGAGCATATTATTCAACAACAGTCGATACGCTCCGTGTACCAGCCGATCGTTTCTTTGCGGGATGGGGAAATTGCCGGTTACGAAGCTCTGACCCGGGGACCCGAGGATAGCAGGTTTCGTTCGCCGCTGCCTATGTTTTCTATTGCGGAACAGGAAGGACTGCTGTATCCGCTCGATCGGCTGGCCCGTGCCAAAGCGATCGAAGGGGTCAGACTTAACCATGAGAAGCAATTATTGTTTATTAACGTATCGGCTGAAATACTGAATGATCCGTTATTTGCTCCGGGCAAGACCTTGGAGCTCCTGACCGCCCGCGGCTTGAGGCCTTCAAACGTCGTGTTTGAGATTACGGAGAGGAGCTCGATTGAGGATTTTGCGTCAGCTAAAAGAGTGCTGGATCACTACAGACAGCAGGGATATCGGATTGCCATCGATGATGCGGGAGCCGGGTATTCCTCTCTTCAGGCCATAGCGGAGCTCGGTCCCGATTATATTAAGGCAGACAAGTCGCTTATTGCCGGCATGCACCGAAGCAAGTCCAAGGAATATATTTTGGAGACGCTGGTTACTTTTGCAGACAAGTTGGGCATCTATCTGATAGCTGAAGGAATCGAGTCGCCTGACGAACTCATGAAGCTGACAAGAATGGGGGTTCATTACGGTCAAGGCTATTTGCTGGGGAGACCATCCGCAGAGAAACCAATCGATATACCGCAGGACATCCGGCGTCAAATCGTCGAGCATCGAAGTATGCTGGATTGGACGGGACATATCCTGACGATCGGCGAGCTGGCGGCGCCCAGCCCGACCTTCGAAGCGGGGACGCCGATCTCGCTTGTAGCGAATTATTTTAAGAGCCGAGTGGAGGCCCAGGGTGCAGTCGTAGTGAAGGAAGGGAGACCCGTAGGTCTCATCATGAGAGAACGGCTGTTCCAGCAGCTGGCAGGCCAGTATGGATACTCATTATTCTGGAACAGGCCAATCGATCAATTGATGGACGACGATCCCTTGATCGTGGATGAGGGGAAGCCGGTCGAACTCGTCTCGAAGCTTGCGACAAGCCGGGACAGCGGTCATTTGTACGATCTGGTCATCATTACCTCAAACGGGCAAATGCATGGAATGGCATCCGTAAGAACGATTCTGGAATGCATCACGAACGCCAAGATGGAAAATGCCAAAGTGGCGAATCCTTTAACAGGTTTGCCCGGGAATCTACAAATCAACCGGGAGATTAAGAGGCGACTGGCTAGCGAAGGCCGATTTTCCGTCATTTATGCGGATTTGGATTTTTTCAAATGGTACAATGATCGCTATGGTTTTCACAAGGGAGATCAATTGATTCAATTTACGGCCGATTGTATCCAGTACTCTATTCAGATGATGGGGTCGCCTTACGATTTTGTCGGTCATATCGGCGGTGATGATTTTATCGCGATTACGGCTTGCCCGGATTCGGAGAGGCTGTGCCAGGAAATGATCAGGCGTTTCGATGCAGGAGTATCGGCCTTCTACGAGGTCGAGAGCTGGACCTATGTCGAGGACCGTCACGGCAATAAAGTAGATAGCGACGGGGTAACGCTGTCGTTGTCCTTGGTGGTCTGCGAATCGGGAAGGCATGTCACGCCGGAGCAAATCTCACTGACTGCGGCGCGGCTGAAGAAGAAATCAAAAGCGCATCGAGGCAGCGTTGTATTCTGTGACCAAGCAGGGGAATGCGGCGCTGCGTGCTGGCAAGGAACGTCTGGCATTACCTAGCCTAGGAAAACAAGCCCAGCATTTGCTCTATTCGTTTGATAAGATAAACTTGACGCTTGCCTAGCCTTTGCCGGTTAATCTTGGGAGACTCGAGCGCCGGATCTCCGCTCTCGTGGAGCCAGATGGCATCCATCCCGGCCTTCACTGCCCCGCATACGTCATGCCTCCAGGAGTTACCTACCATGACCGCGTGACGAGGTGTGAGCCTGAGTGCATGCAAGGCCGACTTGAACAGTACAGGAGCAGGCTTCTTGTCCGCAGGCTTCAAGGCTGTATAGATGCGTTCCGGCGGGAAGAAGGTCTGAAGCCCAAAGCGTTCGAGCAATAGGAGAACCTCTACCCGGGGGCTATTGCTTATGATAGCCAAGGTATAGCGCGGGGCAAGCAGCGAGAGCGTTTCCTGCGTACGCGGCGGCATCGTCTTGGCCGAAATTTGCAGCTGCAGCACCTCCTGCAAAAAGCTGTTCACCATCGCGCCTGACACAGGGATCCGGCGCTCGAGAAAAGCTTCGCGCAGGCATTGCTGCTGCAGTTCATCGAGCTGCTTGAACGTAGCCCGGGCTTTTTTGCGCTGATGCCAACGGGTAATATATGCCTCCCACAATTTGTCGCTTTCCCCCGCAGCCGCTTCCCATCGTGCCGCATACGCCCCCCAAACCTCCCGAAAGCAAGCCTCGAAGCTCAGTCCCTGCAACACGAGTGTTTGATTGACATCAAAGAAAATGACTTGCTTGCCGCTCAGCGGCTTCGCTTCATTCACGTTCATCCCTCCGATTCACTGGCGCATCGGCATTCTGAATCACATGCGCGGAAAGGATCGAGTTCTTTCATTAATATGCGGTTGGCAGGCGGGTCACCCCTCTTTCCGCTTCTTTTTTGCGATGTTTTTTTCTTTCCTGCTCCTATGCTATCATGGAGGTAGCAGGAAAGTTTGTACGAATGGGGTGTTGTCGTTGTCCAGATCGAAGTTAATCGTTATTGACGGGAACGGTATTGCTTATCGCGCTTTTTTTGCCCTTCCGCTGCTCAGCAACTCGAAGGGGCTGCATACGAACGCCGTATACGGATTTACTACTATGCTGTTAAAGCTAATGGAGGATTATGAGCCCTCGCATTTTCTGGTAGCATTCGATGCTGGCAAGCAAACCTTCCGACATGAGGGCTATGCCCAATATAAAGGAACAAGAGAGAAGACTCCGCCTGAGCTTTCCGAGCAATTCCCGCTTTTGCGCGAGCTCATCGCTTCCTTTGGAATTAAGCAATTCGAGCTCGACGGCTTTGAAGCGGACGATATTATCGGGACAGTTACAAAGCTTGTAGATGAAAGCGAAGAGTATGAGGCTATCGTCGTTACCGGTGACAAGGATATGCTTCAACTGGCTTCAGACAAGGTGAATATCGCTTTAACGCGCAAAGGGATCAGTGAAATTGAAATGTTTGATCCGGCGCATATCCAAGAAAAATACGGTCTTCAGCCTCATCAAATCATCGATCTGAAAGGTCTGATGGGGGATGCCAGCGATAATATTCCCGGTATTCCGGGCGTCGGCGAGAAGACGGCATTGAAGCTGCTTCACGAGTATGGGTCCGTTGAGCAAGTGCTTGAGAACGCCGGCAGCATCAAAGGTAAGATGGGGGAGAAGGTCGCCGCGCATGCCGAGGATGCACGCATGAGCAAGGAGCTGGCGACGATTCACCGCGAGGTTCCGATTGATTTTCCTCTCTCGGAGCTGGGATACAGCGGTTATGACAAAGGACTGCTGGGCGATACCTTCCGCAAGCTGGAATTTAAGTCGCTGCTGGAACGGCTCGGCTTGTACGGAACCGGAAGCGGTTCCTTGGATACTCTTGGGGGCGAAGCTCAAGAGGCTGACACAACCTATGCCGAATGTATATGGACGGCAGAGGCTGAAGTACTAGACAAGCTCATCGGAGTGCTTCCGTCCGTCAAGGCGCTGCATGTAGAGGTTATCGGCGAAAACCCGCATTCGTCGGAGCTGCTCGGCCTTGCATTTTTCGTACAGGATAAGGAGATGGAGCAGGCCGCTGACGTCCATACGGACCTGAGGGCCAAGGTTTACTACGTGCCTTTCGAGGCTCTCGTGAGTACCGCAGCGGCACCCCTACGCGAATGGCTTGCCAGCGAGGATAAAGCTGTGTCCATCTATGATCTCCATCGGGCAGTCCTCGCGCTGTATTGGAAGGGCATAGAGCTGAATGGCGTGGACTTCGATGTGCTGCTAGCCGGCTATCTGCTTGATCCTACAGAATCTGCACTGACGCTCAGCGGCTTAACCTCGCGTTACGGCCTGCCGGCATTGCCTGCTGACGAAGAGCTTTTCGGCAAAGGAGCCAAGTTCAAGCTGCCTGATCAGGATTCGCTATGTGCGTTCATGGGCCGCAAGGCGGAGGCGGTGCATCGGTTAACTCCAAAGCTCCAGGAAGCCCTTGAGGCAAGCTCCATGAGTGAGCTGTTCTTTGAGCTGGAGCTTCCGCTTGCGCTCGTGCTGGCTTCGATGGAGCGGAAGGGCATCCAAGTGGATACCGGAGAACTCAGGGAATATGGCGCCGAGCTTAATCGACGTATTGAAGAGATCATGCAGAATGTTTACGAAGCCGTGGGCATGGAGTTTAACATCAACTCGCCCAAGCAGCTTGGTGAGATTCTGTTCGATAAGCTGCAGCTGCCTGTCGTGAAAAAAACAAAGACCGGCTATTCGACCGATGCCGAGGTGCTGGAGAAGCTGGAGCCTTATCACCCGATGATCGGGCATATTCTTCTTTACCGGACATTGGCCAAGCTGCAGTCCACTTATGTGGAAGGGCTGCTGAAGGAGGTGCGGCCGGATACGAGCAAGGTTCACACGTATTACCGGCAAACCATTGCAGCAACCGGACGGCTCAGCAGCCAATATCCGAATCTGCAGAACATTCCGATCCGGCTGGAGGAAGGGCGCAAGATCCGCAAAGTATTCGTGCCATCGCAGCCGGGCTGGCGAATCGTGACTGCCGACTATTCGCAGATTGAGCTGAGAGTGCTGGCGCACATCTCCCAGGATGAGAAGCTGATCGAGGCTTTCCGCGATAATATGGACATTCATACGAAGACCGCTATGGATGTGTTCGGCGTGTCGGCGGAGGACGTGGATTCGAACATGCGCCGTCAAGCCAAGGCGGTTAACTTCGGGATTGTGTACGGGATTAGCGATTACGGGTTATCCCAGAATCTGCATATCACCCGGAAGGATGCGGCACGGTTTATCGAGCAGTATTTCGCCGTCTTCCAGGGAGTTCGCAAGTATATGGATGATATTGTTTCCATGGCCCGGCAGGACGGTTACGTCACAACTCTGCTGAACCGCCGCCGGTATTTGCCGGAAATTACGGCGTCGAATTTCAATCTCCGCTCCTTCGCCGAGCGAACCGCAATGAATACGCCGATCCAAGGGACGGCTGCCGATATCATCAAGCTGGCTATGGTTCAACTGGATCAGCGTATGGCTAGCGAAGGCGTCCGCAGCCGGATGCTGCTGCAGGTGCATGACGAATTGGTATTCGAGGTGCCGGACGATGAGGTCGAGCTCATGAAAACGATGGTCGCCGAGGTCATGGAATCGGCGCTGAAGCTTGATGTGCCTCTTAAGGTGGAGGTCGACGATGGAGCCAATTGGTACGAAGCGAAGTAAGGGAACAGACCTGCTGGTCTAGGAAGGCCGGCTGTCTTCCCTTGCCGTTAAGAAAGGATGGAATGTTGTGCCAGAATTACCCGAGGTGGAAACGGTCCGCCGAACCCTGCAGCAGTTGGTCGTGGGCAAGACCGTAGAACGTGTCGCGGTGCTGCTGCCGCGCATTATTCAACGGCCTGACGATATCCAGATGTTTGCTGCCCTGCTGGAAGGGGAAACGATCCGCTCGGTGGAGCGCCGCGGCAAATTTCTCCGTCTGATGTTCGATCATTACACGCTGGTCTCTCATCTCCGTATGGAGGGGCGTTATGGGGTATATCAATCGGGAGAGCCGGTGGAGCTGCATACGCATGTTATCTTTTATTTTACGGATGGAAGCGAGCTCCGCTATAAAGATGTGCGCCAGTTCGGTACGATGCATATCTTCGACAAAGATCAGGATTTGAATGAAAAACCGCTGGTCAAGCTCGGTTTGGAGCCGCTCGACGAAGCTTTCACCTTGCAGGCTTTCCGTGACAGACTGGGCAAACGGACGACAAAGATTAAGCCGCTGCTGCTGAACCAGGAATATATCGTGGGGATCGGGAATATTTATGTGGATGAGTCCCTGTATCTGGCGGGTATCCATCCGGAACGCGAGGCCAATACGCTTACGGCCAAGGAATGGGCCAAGCTTCATGAAGCGATTGTGTCCACGCTCCGCGATGCGGTGGCTGTGGGCGGCTCGTCGATTAAATCGTACGTGAACGGTCAAGGCGAAATGGGCATGTTTCAGCATCAGCTGCGCATGTACGGTCGCAAAGGAGAGCCTTGTCATACTTGTGGCGGGCCTATCGAGAAAACCGTCGTAGCGGGACGCGGAACGCATTTCTGCCCCCATTGCCAAAAGCCGGGACGCACGCGACGTAACCAAAATTAATGCACCAAGAGCCTAGAACTCCCATATAGTAAGCCATGAGCCGCCCAGCCCGCTGCCCTTTTTGTTACGGAGCAGGCTGTGCGTATAACATCGTGGAGACGCGCGACTGCCTCCAGTAGGTCGGTACGCCGTTTCATTTGCTGGGAGGGAAAGGCATATGCTGCCGGTTGTTTCACTGTTGTTATTGGCCTTGGCGGTTAGCTTGGACGGTTTTGGCGTAGGGGTGACGTACGGGCTCCGCAAGATCCGGATCCCCTTATTATCCATCGCAATTATTTCGTGCTGCTCGGGATTGGTAATTTTTATTTCCATGCAGATCGGCGCTTGGATGAGCGAATGGGTGCATCCGGGGCTGGCCCAAAATATAGGAGCGTTTATCCTGGTCGGCATCGGATTATGGGCCTGGTATCAACTGTATCAGCAGCATAAGGAAGAAGCGGGCTCGGATGAAGCCGAATCCGAAGCTCGTCCGGAGCCGGGGGAAGCCTTGAAGCCGGTTCAGGTGCCTGTGAGTACGAAGGAAATCATCTATATCGAGCTCAGGCGGTTCGGGCTTGTTATCCAAATCCTTCGAAAACCGTCGATCGCGGATATGGATCGATCAGGCATTATTTCCGCGTATGAGGCAACCTTGCTCGGAATGGCGCTGTCCCTGGATGCTTTTGGCGCAGGGGTCGGTGCGGCTCTGCTTGGCTTTACGCCATGGCTGACGGCTGCGGTCATCGCCCTGGCCAGCGGTATATTTTTGAGCATGGGCTTACGCACCGGATTTCGGTATGCTGGCTTCTCGTGGATGCGTCCGCTGTCCGTAATACCCGGATTTGTTCTTATTATTATGGGCATCATGAAACTGTTCTAACTCATACATGAACTTAACTTAAATAGGGAGTACGCTATGAATATCGGATTAACTGGAGGAATTGCCAGCGGGAAAAGTACGGTTGCTGCGATGCTGGTCCGCCGCGGAGCGTTGCTCGTGGATGCGGACCGTATCGCCCGAGAGGTGGTAGAGCCGAATACGCCCGTGCTGGCCCAAGTGATCGAGCGCTTCGGCGCGGACCTCTTGCTGCAGGACGGCTCGCTCAATCGGAAGAAGCTCGGAGAGAAGGTATTCGGCGATCCGGAAGCGCTGCGCGATCTGGAAGGTCTGCTGCATCCGCCTATCCGCGCTACGATGCGGGAGAGGATGAGCAGGTATCAGGAAGACCATCCGGACAAGCTGGTCGTCGTCGACATCCCGCTTTTATATGAGTCAGGGCTGCAGGGGATGGTTGAGGAGGTCATGGTCGTTTATGTGCCTCGGGAGGTTCAGCTTGCCAGGCTGATCGCCAGAGACGGCATGAGTCCGGAGGAGGCGGAAAAACGCTTGAATGCCCAGATGTCCATCGAGGACAAAAAGCGCATGGCCGATATCGTTATTACCAATACGGGCTCTCTAGAGGAAACGGAAGGGCAGATCGATGCGTTCTGGAAGGAAAGGGGGCTTTCATGAAATTTTGGCGCAAGAAACGGGTATTCGCCGCTTTGCTGGTGACCTTTCTTGTTTTTCTGTTCTTAAGCAGTACTTTCATTGGCCGACTGATCTACAGCATAGAATATGAGGACGAGATCCGCCGATATGCCAAGAAATACGAGCTTGATCCGTTTCTCATCGCCGCCATTATTCGTGTGGAAACTAATTATAGGCCAGATCTTGAATCCAAGAAAGGCGCTTACGGCCTGATGCAGCTTATGCCGGATACCTCGTCCTGGATCATCGACAAAGCCCCCTTCGACGATGGCTACAGATCCCGTCTGGATCAGCCGGCCGTAAGTATTGAGCTGGGCTCCTGGTATTTGAACTGGATGAACAAGCAGTTCGACGGCAATATGTATGCCATGATTGCAGGCTACAATGCGGGACACGGAAAGGTAAGCAGATGGCTTCAGGACCAACAATGGGACGGAAGTCTGGAGGGTGCACAGCAAATTCCCTATGGAGAAACCAGGCATTATCTTCAGCGCGTCATCTATTATTATACCAAATATAGTAAGTTATACAGCGAAGAATGGAAGTAAGGAGCTCGCAGAAGAAGCGCCGGACAAGCTGCCCTTGCGGGAAGAATGCCGGCACTTCTTCTCGTTTACAGCAAAACGTGGTATTATTTGAATTGACCGGCAAGCGATTGCTCGGCAATTTGGACCAAGCGGCGCGTAATGTGACCACCGATTGCACCAGTATCACGAGTAGCCATGTTACCGTAGTAACCATCTTGAGGAATAGCGATCCCCAGTTCTTGGGCTACCTCGTATTTCAGTTGATCCAGCGCTGCGTTAGCTTGTGGCACGACCAGAACGTTGCTGCTGCGGGATTGACCTGCACCCATGTCTGTTCACCTCCTTGTCGGTTAGTAACCCTATTATGCTCGTTTGAATGCTCTTCATGTAAGGGAGTCTTTGGAAAAGAGAAAGGAAGAACGAACGTACATGAAATGTCCTTTTTGCGCTTATTCCGGAACGAAGGTGCTTGATTCCCGTTCCGCTAACGAAGACAAATCGATACGCCGCCGTCGTGAATGCGAGAAGTGCGCCAAACGCTTTACGACTTTTGAAATGGTCGAGGAGACCCCGCTGGTCGTCATCAAGAAAGACGGAAGCCGCGAGGAATTCAGCCGGGAGAAGATGCTGCGCGGCCTGATCCGCGCCTGTGAGAAACGTCCGGTTTCTCTGGAACGGCTGGAGATGATTGTATCCGAGGTCGAGAAACAAGTACGCAATACGGCCCACGCCGAAGTCGATAGCCGAGCGATCGGTGAGATCGTCATGACGGAGCTGTATCCGGTGGATGAGGTAGCCTATATTCGCTTTGCCTCGGTCTATCGGCAATTCAAGGATATCAACATGTTTATGAAGGAGCTTAGCGGCTTGTTAACTAAGCATCAAGTCGGCGGAGATGGCGGAAATAATTAATTTTCCGCCAATCGTTGACAAGCCAGCGGGTACGTGGTATTATCATTCTTGTCGCCAAATACGGGGCCTTAGCTCAGCTGGGAGAGCGCATCGCTGGCAGCGATGAGGTCAGGGGTTCGATCCCCCTAGGCTCCACCAAATAAACAATTCAAACCACGTCCATAGGGCGTGGTTTTCTGTTTTTATAGTGGTTTGCCTAGGGGCAGACTGCCCACAGGAAGTGACTGTGACGCTTTGTAGCCTTTACTAGTCCGGTATCGAATTTCACCACGGAGCATTACTTTGCTGGCGCGCCCGTCTCGAAAGGTTCATGTCCGTCCAGCCTCCCCCATCATGATCTGCCGATAGTAATATACCCTCAAGACACCAGAAGAATTAAGTGTTGAGGGTATGAAATCTATTATTTATTGCTATTAGGCTACAGACGTTACGGATCTAATATGATTCACGTAATCGATTATGCTCTGCTCTAATTGTTCATCGGTCACGTTAGATACATCGCTGAACGAGAAGGGCGGCAGGTAGGTGGCGCTAATAAAATGACTAAGCGCTTCGATGGGTCTCAAGATCTCCTCAATTGTAAAACGGTTGGCTCCGCCTGGCTGATAAGATGCCGTCGAACCATACGTGGAAATGGCTGCTCCGATTTCTTTACCCTGCATGTTATCCCCACCGGGGCCATAAGCCCAGCCGTACTGAAGAACAACATCAAACCATTTCTTGAGCAAGGGCGGGGTGCTGTACCAATAGAGAGGATATTGAAAAATGATACGGTCATGCGCTTCCAGAAGCTTCTGTTCACGGGCTATATCAATCGTTTCATCGGGATAGGCCTTATATAACTGATGAATAGTAAGATCATCGTGCTTTTGCAACGCTTCAACCCATGCTTGATTAATGCGGGATGAGGTCAGGTTCGGGTGAGACACAATGACTAACGTTTTCATAGAGATCACTCCTGTACGTATGTTTGTCGATTTCGTTTTTTTCGAATAGCGGCTCATTTGCTACGTCACTCGTATCAGTTCAATCCATACCGTGTCCTCGTACAGCATATATCTTTCAGCCTCCCTCCCTTAAAGTGAAGTACGAAACTTATCATACATAATAAACTTTATAAAAATAAGTACGCACTTTTTCGTTTAATACTTACCAAAAGGGAAGCAATGTCTCGCTTACAACCGTTTTTTTTCGACAGAAAAAGCGGCAGTTCGAAGTATGATACTCGCTTCGAACTGCCGCTATGTATATATTGTATCGGATCGTGCTTTGTCAATCCTCAATCGTCAATCGGAATTGTTTGCCCCATTGCTGCAAATGTTCGATTGCCGGTTTTAATCCCTCGCCCAGAGCGGTTAATTCATATTCAACCTTTGGGGGGACAACGGGATAGACATGCCTTTTGATGATCCCCGCATCCTCTAGATCACGTAATTGTTCAGCAAGCATTTTATGATTAATGCCATTGATCAACTTTTTGAGTTCCCCGTATCTTTTCTTTCCATCCAGCAGCTTGCAGAGTATCGTTGTTTTCCATCTACCGGCAAACAGGGAGACCGAAAGCTCGATGGGACATTGATATTTTTTGCCGTTCAGTTCATATATAGCATCAGAGACTGCCATAACTATACTCTCCTTCTGGTAAGTATTGAACGAAAAAGTGCGTACTTATATTTTGTTAGTATATTATGTATGATCTTTGTTGTAAATAAATAGGCTTACGGAGGATGAAGTATGAGCAAAAAATTTCTGGTGTTTTTAGTTTCCACGGCAGCATTCTTCGGTCCGTTTACCCAAACGATCTATACGCCCTTGCTTCCGGAAATAGCGGAGCAATTTCATGCCTCGCAAAATGCCGTTAATTTGACGGTTTCCATTTATCCCATCTTTTTTGCATTTATGCAGCTGATATATGGTCCTCTAATCGATAAATATGGTCGACGCCGAATACTGCTGATCGGGTTTATGTTTTATTTGTTCGCGACTGTTGGAGCGGCATTGTCGTACACAGTTCCAATTCTTATCATTTTTCGCGCGCTTCAGGCAATTGGAGTTGCGGTTGGCTCCGTAGCTGCCATTACGATAATCGGCGATTTGTTTGAAGGCAAAATGCGCGGACGATCTATGGGTATCTATCAAATGCTTGTCGCGCTGGGACCGGGTCTCGGTCCCATATTCGGCGGTTTTATCGGACAATATTATGGGATTAACGGTTTATTCTGGTTTCTTCTCGGAATTAGCTTGGCGCTTTGGATAGTCCTGTTCTTCAGTCTGCCAGAAACAAGAACAGTACAAGGCGGGAGCGACCGATTCCGTTTTCGACAATTGTCCGCTGTGCTGACTCATCGGATCGGACTAGGCATAGTGGTGCTTGGCTCAGTACAATATTCGGTGTTTTATTCCCTATTAGTATTGCTCCCCAATATCCTTGACGACCTGTATGCACTGACCCCCAGTCAGACCGGGTTGATGTTCCTTCCCATTTCAATTTGTATCGTCATCGGAAGTTTGATAGGCGGACGTATTCAGGAGCATTATGAAACGAAAAAACTGCTGGTGGTACTGTCCTCGTTCAATATGGCATCCGTGTTTTTGTTTGCGATCGCCGCATCGGTATCCTTACCGATTCTAACCGTTAGTATATCTGTATTCGGCATTTTTCTCGGAGTATCGCTTCCTTTGCAAACAACGCTTCTTGCAAATGTAATGCCTTTATACCGAGCTACATCTACAGGGGTTTATAATTTCTTTCGTTACGTATGGATGACGATCGGCCCGGTAGTAGGCACAACTTTTTACTGGATGGGTTACGAATTGGAGTTCTATGCTTACGGGATCATCTTTGCTTGTGCACTTCTTTTTATTTATCGTCAGTTTTTTTCGCATACTACCAACATTAAGAGCTCCACCGCCTTGGACTGACCCCCGTTTATGATACAGGGATCAAACCACCTTTCAACCATCACTGCCGCGAGTTCATAAAGTGGATAAGTTCATTCGCGAACGCTTCGGGTTGGTCCTCTTGCACAAGAGTAAGTGAGTTATTGACAAGTTTGAGGGCTGCATCCGGGAAAATGGCATACACTCGTCGGCAAGGAAAGCCGATCCAATAGGGTCGGCTTTTTTATTATGAATACCAGAAGGAAGTTTCTGGAGCAGACTTCGAAACTATCAAAAGTTTATTTTGAGTTTATACGGGGAGAATATAATGTGAAACGTCAGCTAGAAAGTTCATTCGTATGGATGAATTAGAACTCAAGGAGGGAATAATGAATACTTTATTACAATCCATAACCGATCGGGTTTCGACAAAGCGGGGCATGTGGATTACAATTATTGTTTGGCTTGTTCTTATGATTGGTTTAAGTGCTGGACCCAAATTAAACGACTACAAAGTAACGAACTTTCAGTCATTGCCTAACGAGGCACCGTCCATCATAGCTAACGAAAAGCTCGAAAAGTATTTTCCGAACAATCAAGGAACACCTGGGATCCTCGTCTTTCATAATGATAACGGGGAAATCAAGGTAGACGAAGTAGCCGTGATCATGGATACCATTATTGCTGCTAATGTAGCTGGCATAGACGACATTGTTAATATCGCTAACCTGCCGCCTCAGGCGGTAGAATCTTTTAAATCAGAAGATAAATCAACGATGATTATTCCGATGGTGTTAGACGCTGGTGCTGACAGTCGTCAGATGGGCGAAACGGTGGATAAAGTTGCCGAGATCGGAAATCAGGCGGCGCAAGGACTTACGAATACGCAATTTTATATAACAGGCCCTGCCGGTATTGTAGGCGATACGTTAAAGCTCTTTGAGCGAGCAGATTTCGTACTAATACTGGCAACGATTGGAATTATTTTATTGCTTCTAATCATTATCTACCGTTCACCTTTATTAGCGCTCATTCCATTATTAGCGACAGCGATTGTATATCAAGTTACCAACCAGATCATTGGATTAATGGGTGCAGGCGGATTAGAAATCAATAACTCGACCACGTCGATTATGAGTATTTTGCTGTTCGCAGCTGTTATTGACTATTCCCTGTTCGTATTCTCGCGCTTCCGTGAGGAGTTGAATCATTACGAAAGCAAGTATGATGCAATGAAGCATGCGATGCGTGCTACAGGTAAGCCCGTATTTATTGCAGGCGGTACTATTTTTGCGGCCATGCTCATTTTATTCTTTGCGAACTTCCGCGATTATCAGAATTTCGCACCTATTTTTGGTATGACGATGGCCATTATCATGTTAGCATCGATCACACTTTTACCCGCTTTATTCACATTGTTCGGTCGCAAATCCTTCTGGCCAAAGGTACCTAAGTTTGGCAAATCCGAGGAAGTGAAGCATGGCTTCTGGGGTCCTGTTGCAAAATTTGTAGTCAACAAGCCAGGACTATCAGGCGGACTTATAGGGATTATTATGCTTGTGACAGCATTGAATATTTTTAACATCAATTATGAATTCGATACAGTGAAATCATTTCCAAAAGCACTTGCCCTCTCGTGTAGGGTATGAAATTGTGGAAGCCAACTATAATAAAGGGGAATTAGCACCCACCTCGATTTTAGTAACAAGCGATGAACCCATAGCTGAAAATCAAATCGAAGCGATTAGTTCGAGATTGCTTAACGAGGAAGGCGTTGCGTCTGTTAGGCTGAATAATAAAACAGAGGATGCCAAGGCTCTAAAATATAGCATGACGCTTGATGTTAATCCTTATTCCGTAGAAGCGATCGATTTGGTCAAGGAGCTGCGTAATCGTAGTGATGACTTGCTAGCGGAGGTTAACTTATCTGGAGAAATTCATTATGGTGGCGTTACACCGAAGCTAGTTGATGAACGTGATGTTAATCAGCGCGATATATGGGTAATCGTTGTACTTGAAACGCTACTGATCCTCGTATTATTGTTCGTGCTGACCAAATCGTTTAAAATGTCAGCCTACATGATGGCTACGATTCTGATCTCATTCGTATCTGCATTAGGACTCGGTATTTTCCTAATTGAGGTATTCTTCGGGTACGATGCGGTAAGTACGCGTGTTCCTGTATATGCCTTTATTTTCTTAGTCGCTCTTGGAATCGACTATAACATTATTCTAGTGTCACGATTCTTAGAGGAACGTAAAGCACGTAAAGTGAAGGAAGCATTAGAAGTTGCGATTCGTAACACGGGTGGCGTCATTTCATCGGCTGGTATCATATTGGCGGCAACTTTCGCAGCATTGATGACGATGCCCATCGCAGACCTGTTCGTTTTCGGCTTCATTGTCGCCATCGGTATTCTCATGGATACGTTCTTAGTTCGTGGAATGTTATTGCCATCATTAATCCTGTTCTTCGAAAAGGATAAGAAGTAGTAACGGAACCTTGTGCAGAGCGGGCTGGCTCTGTATAGTCTTGATTGGGAGGGGGGGTTCAGTTGAAAATCATTGTGATCGATGATGACAAGAACATCTTACAGCTTGTAAGCATTCATCTAACACGTCAAGGATACCGAGTGCTCAAAGCAAGTGACGCAGCGGAAGCTCTGGATATGCTGGAGAAGGAAGTGCCTGATTTGGCCGTAGTTGACGTGATGATGCCTGGTATGGATGGCATAGAATTAACAAAAATTTTAAGTCAAGATTACGGTATTCCTGTTCTCCTCTTGACTGCAAAAGGCGAGTTAGAAGACAAATCAAAAGGATTCCTAGCAGGATCGGAGGATTATGTTGTAAAACCGTTCGAACCAGAGGAATTACTATTTCGCATCGCCGTCATATTAAGAAGGTTTGAAAAAGAAAACCAATCGATCCTTCAAGTAGGTAACGTGACTATTAACCGTAAAATATTCGAAGTGTCGACGGGTGAGAAATCGGTTATTATGCCGTTAAAGGAATTTGAACTACTCGCTTTATTAGCAAGCCGTTTGAATCATGTCGTTGAGCGGAGCACGATTATGGAGCAAATCTGGGGGCATGACTATGAAGGTGATGATTATACGTTGAATACGCATATGATGCGAGTTCGCGAACGCTTAGCCCGTCTGGGTGCTAACATCGAAATCAGCACGATCCGTGGTCTTGGTTATAAGCTAGAGGTTCAACCTTCGTGAAAACACTTTACCGGCAATTTTTCGTCACGACCATGATCACGATATTGTTGAGTACGATGGTCGCCTTCTTCATGGCGAATATGTACTATTATCAGGTCACTGAGGAGCTCAATGATCAGAAGCATGTTGCGATTGCTCAAGAAATTACTCAGTATATAGAAACGAATAAACATGTGAATCTGGAGCATTATTTGTCCACGCTGGGTCAGGTCGGCTATCAGTTCTATGTGGCAAGCGAATCTGGCTATTCCCAATTTTTCGGGAGTGAATTTGTGGTAAAGGATTTGCCGGAATCAACAAAACTATCTGTATTTAGCGGGAATATCTATCATGGCATGATAGAATTCCCTAGCTACATCTTTATGAGCGGAATGTTTGCCAATGAGCTTGCAAACACAGTAGGCGTACCGTTTAAATACGAAGGCGAGAGCTATGGGTTATTCCTGCGACCGAATATTGAACTGCTTGTTACCGAGGTGCACATTATTTTTGCAGGGATGATTGTATCGATGGCTGCCATTAGTCTTCTCGCGATGCTCATCGTTGCCAAACGGCTGATTCGTCCGATTACGCAGCTTACGGAAGCGACGAAGCAAATTTCGGAGGGAAAGTACAATCATATGCTTGAGATTGATCGAAAAGATGAGATTGGACAGCTTGCCGAGAGCTTTAATGAAATGACGAAGCAATTGCAGGAGAACGATCAGTCACGTAAAGAGTTCATTAGCAACGTGTCGCACGATTTCCAATCTCCTCTTCTCAATATCCAAGGGTATGCGGATTTATTAAACGCTCAGACGATTAGAGAAGAAGAACGATTTGCTTATTCTTCAGTCATTCAAACAGAAGCCAAACGACTCTCGGTTTTGACGAAGCAGCTGTTGCTTCTCACGTCATTAGATCAGTCAAGCCGCAGATTGAAGTGGGAGTTCTTCTCGCTCGATGAGCAGCTCAAAAGCTTGTCGCAGAAATATCTATGGCGAATCGAAGAGAGAGGGATTGAGCTCTACTATAAACTATCTCCTGTACTTTACCAGGGTGATCGAAGTTTATTAGAGACGGTGTGGGACAACTTGTTTACTAATGCCTTAAAATATAATAAACCCAACGGCTCCATACAAATTGAGCTGGAAGACTGTGGCCCTTACGTGGCCATTCAATTCAAAGATACCGGGATAGGTATTAGAGAAGATGAGCTTCCACATGTGTTCGATCGATTCTACCGAGCAGATGCTTCTCGAACGAAAGAAGGTACAGGTCTTGGGTTGACGATTGTTAAACAAATTGTTGAATTACATGAGGGCAGCATTCAAGTGTCAAGTGAGCTTGGTGGTGGAACTCATGTAGCGATTACATTGCCTAAGGTATAAATTTCCATAAAGGAGCGAGAATATAATGGTAGTTTATAGTAAATGGCTCATGCGTATTTCGGCAGTATATGCTTTGATCGGTGCCTTGCTTGGATCGGATATAGCGGGGAGAAAGGACTATGCCATGGTCCCGGGTCACGCTCATATTCTAGTTGTCGGTTGGTTAACTCTTTTTGCATATGGTATTTTTTATTATGTATTTAAAGAAATCGGCATGAAAAAAACAGCTAAATTACATGTTTGGTCCAGTCTGATTGGCGGCGGCCTTATGCCGCTCAGTATGCTCGTGTACTATAAGATGGAGAACACGGCTACCATGCTTACGTTTATTACGACAGCATCGATATTGTTAGTAGGAATTATTCTCTTCATCGTTCTTTTATTTTTTGATAAAAAATTGTTTCAAGGTAAAAGCAATATATAAAATGGCCCCCGGTTCGTATTGAACTCGTTACCGACCCTACAGCTCCGTCACACAAAAAGCCTTCAAACACAACATTCCGAGTGTTGAAGGTTTTTTTGTATGTTGATATTATGCTCGAACCTGATCGTGGTCGCTCAACAAACAAGTACTTATTTCAAAGCATAAGGCCACTTCAAGATTTCATCGCTCATTTTAACAATGCCTTTATTGCCAATATTGCGAATGGGCGGGTTTAAATAGCTATGTGCATTCATGGTCAAGGACTTGCGTATTGCGGGAACGAGCGGAGGAGTACGGCGTCTGAATCCACGGCTAAGATCGTCATCGAGGGCAAGGCTTCGTCAGCAAGTGGGATCAGGATTCGGCCATTTACTCCAGCGAAGCCGAGCTTTTTTGTACTTCAGCGTGATTTTGAACGAAACATCGAACAAAAAACATATTTTACGGTTGGATTCATCTAATTTGTGTGAAAAATCGTACAAAATTATCGATACTCTGGCGATAGCAATTGATTTTGAACGAAAAATCGAACAAAACGGATGTTTTGCGGTTGAATTCATCTCCTTTGTATGAAAAATCGTTCAACAGCAGATCTAGGAGGAGAATGACACGCCGGAGAAGCGCGCCCCGAGGTTCCTGGTTTCATCAAGGAATCGTCGGGGCTTTCTTATTTTTCATACAGGGATAGCTGCGGGGACATAACGATATAAGATAAGAAGGATTATTACTGAGGCAGGCCGCTACAGGTATGAGTCCGATGTCGCCAAGCTGATTGCTGAGAGAAGAACAAACGCTGTTGACAAACCGACTACTACGTAATACTATATAGCAGTAGTTAGTAATACAGAATAGCAGGGGTGAAGATGCTGGATAACTTAACGGAAATGCTTAAAGGCGTGCTCGAGGGCTGTGTCCTTGAAATTATAAGCCGCCAAGAAACCTATGGTTACGAAATCACGCGGCAACTGAACGCCCTGGGCTTCCAGGATGTCGTAGAGGGAACGGTGTATACGATTCTGATCCGTCTTGAAAAAAATAAGCTGGTAGAGATCACCAAGAAGCCCTCCGATATGGGGCCGCCGAGAAAGTTTTTTACGCTAAACGATGCGGGGCGTGAGGAACTGCAAAGGTTCTGGGGAAAATGGGAGTTCGTGTCATCAAAAATAAATGAGTTAAAGGAGAACAAACAATGAATTTTTGGGAGAAAATCACAGGAAGCGACATGACTAAAGAAATGAAAGCTTTTGAATCGCGAGCCAAAAAGCTGCCAGCTGATTATCAAGCGGCCTGGGAAAAAATTAATACCCATCTATGGCCGCACTCCGATTTCACCGGTCGCAACCTCATGCCCATTCTTGACGGTGTGCTTGGCCTACTCGAAGAAACGGCGGCGGACGGTCAGAGCGTCCAAGAGGTTCTGGGTGACGATATCAAAGGCTTCTGTTCAGCGCTGGCCGGCGAAGAAGGGGCAAAGTCGTACCGCGACAAGTGGCGCGAGCAACTCAACAATAATATCGCAAAAAAATTAGGTAAGTAGGAGGAAGATAAAATGAGCATACAAGATATCATCAAGGGCAAAAAAGAGTGGCGCGCTCACGTGGCGCGTGTCAAAGCGCTCCCGCAAGATTATCGGATTGTGTATAAAGAAATTCAAAAATATTTCTTTAAGGTCGGCCCTGTTGAGTTAACTGACGGGACGGGTTTGCTCTCGGGGATTGTCGATCTTTTTGAAGAAGGCGCGGCCTTGGGGAAAGGCGTGCTCGAAGTGACGGGCAAAGACGTAGCGTCTTTCTGCGACGATTTAATCAAGGATTCAAAAACTTATACGGACATCTATCAAGAATCGGTTGACCAAGAAGTTAACAAGGCCATGAACAAGGGGAAGGGTAAAACAAAGTAAAGGGGGAGCGAGATGAAAAAGCAATTGCTTCCAACTCTATGCCGATTTCTCGTTCCACCGTGTTGTGGGGGCATGTGCTAACTTCGGTGGTATCCAACGCCATTTCGATTATTGTCATTATTCTCGCAGCACTCATAATGGGCATCCGATCGTCGGCGGGTGTAATGTCCCGGCTTGTCGTAGCCGGCATACTCATCCTGTTCACGCTGGCTTTGACCAGGATCGCGGCGCTTGCCGAGCTGTCTGCAAAAACAGTGGAAGGTGCCAGCGTCTTTTCCTATCTGTTGATCTTCCTTCCTTTTATCAGCTCGGCGTTCGTGCCGACAGAGTCGATGCCGAAGATCGAAGCTCCAAAGTGAAGCAGGTCATAAATTATCCACGAGACGCATGGCGGAAGTGATTTGCATCATTATAATTCAATCCGAGCTCATATGCTTGCAGGAGCAACTGTTCGTGTATTTCCGTGTTTGCATCCAAGGTGTTGTACAAAATTTCAACCTTACTGTTTTCAATCCCGCAATACCCAGCTATGGCGACGTTCAGTTGATGGCTCATCATAGCATCATATTGTCTTTTTGCCATGCCTTCCCTCGAATCGGCTGCGAGACCGATCCACAGCACCTGTCGATGGTGCAATTTATTGGAGCCATACGCAAAACCATTATTCCATACCCGATCAATATACCCCTTGAGCATAGCCGGCAAACTATACCACCATACGGGAAAGATATAGGCAAGAGCATCATGTTTCCGCATGCGTTCCATTTCTACCTCTACTTCAAGCGAAAAGCTCTTTTGCTCAGATGACCAATCAGGTTCATCTGTATCCCACAGCACAGGATTGAATCCGTGGCGGTGCAAGTCCAGAATCTCTGTCTGATGACCTGCATCAATGAGGCCTTGAGTAAATCTGTCTGCGACAGCAAACGTAAGAGATTTCACCCTGGGGTGCGATACAACAGTTAAAACGTTCACACTGTGTCACCTTCCTTTTTCGTATGTTACAATTGCATTATGTCTGATGTTGTGAAATTTAGGAAGAACGCACTTTTTTGTTCTTATAGAACCTTTAAGTGCTATAGATACGGTAAAGTACCTAAAAACGATTTGGAGGGTGGATATCTATGGAAGATCAATCGATTCAGTTCTATAATATCCCTGCAGAAGCGACATTGGAGGTAATTGGGGGGAAATGGAAGCTATTGATTCTGTGCTATCTAAATTGCGGGCCTATGAGATCGAGCCAATTCAAAAAAGCGATTCCTAATCTATCCCAAAAGATGCTGACGCAGCAGCTTCGGGAATTGGAAGAAGCGGGAATCATTAATCGAACCATATATAATCAGGTGCCGCCGAAAGTTATTTACGAAATAAGTGAATTCGGAAAATCGCTGAAGCCGATATTAGACCAATTGGGCGAATGGGGAGAGCAATATATCAACGTTAGTAATAGCAAGAATACACACGCGAAAATTCAGTTGGGGCAGTGCAACTGACCATAGCAGGAAAGCGCATCGCTGGCAGAGATGAGGTCAGAGGATCGATCCCTCCTATTGCAATGTAGAAGCGGGTATGCTAAAATCGTATGACACACTTAACGATTGGAGTGAAGAGGATAATGTAATATTTCTTGCCATTTTTTAAAGAATAAAGCAAAATTTGTTTTGTTCTTTATTTGGCAAGAGAGTTACCTTATTCTTTTCACTCAGAAAATATATCCTTTTCATTCCCTGCACGGGTTTGGATGTGCCGTATTTTTTGAGCTACAAGAAAGGTAACTTTCTTGTAGCTCTTTTTATTTTGTCAAAGGAGGTTACGGGCGCATGTCATTGATCAAGGTAACGAATCTGACGTTTGCTTATGACGGCAGTTATGACAACATCTTTGAGAATGTTAGCTTTCAAATTGATACCGACTGGAAATTGGGCTTTACGGGGAGAAACGGCCGTGGCAAGACCACGTTTCTCAATCTGCTGCTGGGAAAGTACGAATACAGCGGTACGATTTCGGCCAACGTCAGCTTCGAGTACTTCCCATTCCACGTTGAACATAAAGAAAACAATACCATTGACGTCGTCGCCGGCATCTATCCGGACTTTGAGCACTGGCGGCTTCTTCGCGAGCTTTCGCTGCTGAATGTGTCGGAGGACGTATTATACCGACCGTTCGAATCGTTGTCCAATGGAGAACAAACGAAGGTGCTGCTGGCGGCCCTGTTTTTGAAGGAAAATCGTTTTTTGCTCATTGACGAGCCGACCAACCATCTGGACATACATGCTCGGAAGCTGGTCAGTGAATATTTGAGCGGCAAGAACGGATTTATTTTGGTGTCGCACGACCGGGCGTTTTTGGACAACTGTGTGGATCACGTTCTTTCGATCAACAAAACCAATATTGAAATCCAGAAAGGAAATTTTTCCGACTGGTGGGAGAACAAACAACGTCAGGACAACTTTGAAATGGCTGAGAACGAAAAACTGAGGAAGGACATCAAGCGGCTGTCCGAAGCGGCCAAGCGTACGAGCAGCTGGTCGCATGAAGTGGAAAAAACAAAAAACGGCACCCGCAACTCCGGCTCCAAGGTTGATAAAGGGTACATCGGTCACAAGGCTGCCAAAATGATGAAGAGGTCCAAATCGATCGAGCAAAGACAACAATCCGCGATCGAGGAAAGATCCCTGCTGCTTACCAACGTTGAAAGCTCGGAAAGCCTGAAAATTTCTCAGATGGCGTATCACAAGCAGCAATTAGTCGAGCTTGATCGCGTTTCGATTCATTATGGCGAGAAGAAGGTTTGCCGCGACGTCAGCTTTACGGTGGAGCGAGGGGACCGCATTGCGCTCTCCGGTCCGAACGGCTCAGGCAAATCCAGCTTGCTCAAATTGATTTACGGCGAGGAGATTCCTTATTCCGGCACGTTTCGAAGAGGGAGCCAGTTGAAGATATCGTATGTTTCACAGGACACTTCACACTTGCGGGGCAACTTATCGGAATTCGCCAGAAACAGCGGAATTGATGAAAGCTTGTTCAAATCGATATTGAGGAAATTGGATTTTTCGCGTTTGCAATTCGAAAAGGACATCGCTTCTTTCAGCGGCGGTCAGAAGAAGAAGGTGCTGATCGCGAAAAGCCTCTGCGAGCAGGTTCATTTACATGTTTGGGACGAACCGCTGAATTTTGTCGACGTTATTTCCCGGATGCAAATTGAAGAACTGCTGCTGGAGCATTCTCCGACCATCCTTTTTGTGGAGCATGACAGCGAGTTTTGCAAGCATATCGCGACAAAGATTGTGGAACTGATAGAGATCAACCATTCTCCAAGTTAACTTGATTCCATTCATTCCGACCGAAGTTACACCAGACATCTACTAGCTATCTGATACTAAACGGATTGAAGCGTTTTGTTCGGATTTTGAAGTTAAAGGGATAGCAGCATCACGGTCCGAGCTCAATTCGGAACGGACAACAAAAGAAACGTCACCCCATATTGCACATATCGTGGTGGCGTTTCTTTCGTTAGACGCGCGAGCTCACGAGGGGGAAGATGGTTAGTGCCTTTCCCGAATACTTTTTTGCAGAGTCATCATGGCAAAAACCTCTCACACAGACATTCAATTAGGGTGGTGTAATGGGCCATCCGCGGGAGTGCTCACCACTGGCAGCGATGATGGTTAGGGGTTCGTCCGCACAGACGAACGGAGCGAAGCAGAGGAGTATGGCGACTGAACCACCTCTTCATGGGCAGGGCTTCGACAGCAAGTGGGATCAGGCTTCGGATTTACTCCAGCGATGCCAAGCATTTTGAACCTCAGTGTGATTTTGAATGAAAAATCGTACAAAGTTATGGGTTTTTGGCGGTAGCAATTGATTTTGAATGAATAATCGTACAAAATCGCATATTTTATGGTTGGACCCATCTCATTTGTGTGATTAATCGTATAAAAGCATGTCTTTATCGGTCTTTTGTACTTATTTTATGTGAAAACAGTCACGAACTCTACAAGAAATCAAAAGCAACGAGCGGCGGATCGATATCTTGTTTAACAACGCGGGCGGATCTTTTCCCGAACTGAAGTATTCGAATCAAGGACGCGAACAGCATTATGAGCTAATGACGGTCGTTCCGTATATTGTATTGATGGAAGTAAAGGAACTCATCAAAAATAGCGGCTTAAAAACGGTGATCAACACCTCGTCGGCAGCGATAAAAATTACGAAAGAATTGGATATTGAAATTCTGGAACGCCCCAAAACTTTCCGCAGGCTGTTTGGACCTTACGCTAGCTCAAAGTTAGCGTTATCGCTGTGGACTCAAGAGATCGGGCCGCAACTTGCCAAGGAAGATATCAAAGTTCGCAGTGTTGACCCGGGCGGCAACAATACGCTTAAAAAAGGGAAGAAATCCGGCCTGCCCATCTGGCTTACTCCCGTGATGAAGCTGTTTTTCTCTCCGCCAACTCACGGTGCAACATGCTGTATGAAGGTGCTTTCGGGAAACACCGTAATGAGACCGGCGTGTTTTTGCTTAAAGGCCGGGTTGCAGCATTGAAATTTACAGATCAGGCACGAAACGTATTGGAAAGGATTCATGCAATTTACGAACATGAGTTTATACAGTAATTAAGAGGCGGATTTCTACGAACATGGAGGAATCGGCAGGCGCGCTGGATTTAGCTATTAGCTTGCTGGTGGTGCAGAACGATCTGCCGATTGCGTGAGGTAGAACGAGGTCGAATCAATCGTTCCATTAATAATTTTGTTGTGGATAGCACAGGGGACGAACACCGGGGTTCGTCCGCGCGAGAAGTGGTTCATAACCACACCGTGTCAATAAACTTCCTTTAAAAGCTCAAAAACTTCTTCTAACGTGAGGCCAAAGGATTTGTAATAGGAAGTATCAATAACCATCTGCCTTAGGATCATTTCATTGCGTTTTTGAAGCATTTCATCGGATGAAAGTTCGGCAACAAAACATCCTTTGCCGGTAATGGTATAAATCAAATCACATCGTTCGAGCTCTTCCCAAGCTTTTTTTACGGTAATTACACTGACCCGAAGCTCCGTGGCAGCTTGTCGTATGGGCGGTAAACAATACCCGCTCTCTAGCTCTCCCTTGAGAATTTGAGCGCTGATTTGTTCAAAAAGCTGCTGATAGATGGGCTTCTCGGATGTGTTTGAAATCGCAATGTTCATTATATTTCCACTTTCTCAAACCGTGTGTTGGCAATATGATAAGCGATAATCGTAAATGTTGCAAATATAACAATTCCTATGAGCAAGAGGGATAGTTGAATGGCCGAATTTTCAGTGCCCGTCCCCTTGAATAGATCGAATACGAACGAGCTCTGTATGCCAAGCCATTCCGCGCCCCCAGCAAAAAGGATAGCTGCTGTAATAGATGCAATCGCGGCTGCGCCGTATTTATACGCCGTCTTGTAATACATCGATATAAAGATGATATTGAAGATCGCCAGCATGACGAAACATAGTCCCCAAAAACCTAAGGTTGGTTCAAAGAAATAGTAGGTCAGATCCGGATACAAGCGAACACTAATCATGCCATATATAACGGCAACCACAATATGCAATAACTCCAGAATTACAATAAAGGATACTTTTGCTTTAACCATGTCTTTTTTCGTTACAGGCAGCATGCTTGTAAACATTAAATCGTTCTGACTTTTATATCCTGCGAACATATTCGGTATCGTAATAAAACAAAAGTATAGGATGACAATGAAATATAGCCATCCCGGAATTAACATCAAGGCACCTGTTAAAAAGGGCAATACATAAAAGAACGGACTTACGCCTAACCTTATTTCTTTCATCAATAAATTATGCATACATATCCTCCTTCTTCGAGAAGTAGATCATAATCTCTTCAAGATTAGGCACTTCGGATTTAATACCTAAAGACAGATCAAAGTCTTGCGTACGAATCAAGCCTGTAAAGCCGAAGGAATTGGTTTTGTAGGAAACTAACCGGTCTTTAATCAGAGCCAATTGCTCTTTTTTTCCATTCAACAAGCGATACGTATCGATAAAATCTTCTTTCTCAGCACTATTGACTATTTGTCCGTTATGGATATAGGTAATATAATCTGCACACTTTTCCAAGTCCGACGTGATATGAGTTGAGAACAGAATGCTGATTTCGCCGTCTTTCACTAGTTCCCGGAATATATCCAGCAGATTGTCTCGAGCAACCGGATCAAGTCCGCTTGTTGGTTCATCTAGGATCAGAAGCTTCGCGCCGTGTGACAAAGCAAGGGCAAGGCTGTATTTTACTTTCATTCCAGCTGATAATTCGGCTATTTTTTTGTCTTCAATCAAGTTGAATTTTTTAAGATACTTCCTATAGGTTTCATCATCCCAATTCCGATAGAACGTTTTGATCACATTCGTTAACGTTTTAATTTTACTGCGCGTATAAAAATTGATGTCTCCAAATGCAGAGCCCATTTCTTGTTTCAATTCGACCTCGTGTTCGGCCATGCTCTTACCCAAAATACGGATCTCGCCGCTATCCATACGAATCAAATTCAAAATCGACTTTATGGTAGTTGTTTTTCCTGCGCCGTTAGCTCCGATGAATCCCATAATATAACCTTTTTCCAGTTGAAACGATACGTCCTTTAAATGAAAATGTTCATATTTTTTATTCAAGTTTTTTATCTCTAATGCCAGCATATCGTACCATTCACTCCTAACTGTGTATAATGTATATACACAATATATCACCAGGAGGATTATACTGTCAATATCGTTTTTTGATATCAGCCATTCAATTAAGAATCGGACATCCCACTTCCTTTTGCACCTATCGATTAAGCGTACGAAAGACCGGTAATCTCTATTGAACGCCGTCTGAGGAGAGGAACCATGAAGGCATCTGCTCTGTTTTGCTCTCGGTCTACTGCTTCTGGTCAAGCAAGTGCGTCGCCAAAGTATCGAGCGTGCTGGACCAGCCGTCATAGAAGAACCGGTCGCCAGGGTGACCGGCTACTCCGCGCAGATGGAAGGTCATCTCCGTGTGGTTTCCCTGTTCGGTGAGAGTTAGGGTCACGACAGGGGAGTTGGGATCATTGGGGTGACCCCAAGTGAAGACGAGCCGCTCGAACGGTTTGACCTCGAGAAAGACACCTCCCGTGGGATACTCTTCGCCTGTCTTGTTGTTGACCATAGTGTAGTGATAGTCTCCACCTTCGCGGACATCGAAGGAGATGGACTCCAAGGGTGTCGAAGGTAACCAGGCTGCGAGCTGCTTTGCCTCGGTCCAGGCTTGCCACACAAGCTCGCGCCGGGCATTCAGGGTACGGGTGATGGTGAACTCCGGTATAGATGTAGACATGTTTATTATTCCTCCCTGTTGGTCATGGTTTTGAGGTGTTCTTCCAGAGCATCCAAGCGCTGGTTCCACTCGCGGCGGTGCTTCTCGACCCAAGCGGCTGCCTCATCGAGCGGTTCGGTACGCATCGTCAGGGTGCGCCATTGCGCGTTCGTAGTGCGGTCGATTAGCCCCGCTCGCTCCAGTACTTTGAGGTGCTGGGAGACTGCAGGTGCGCTTATCTCGAAGGGCTCCGCAATCTCCCCGACCGTCGCGGGACTCTGCGACAGCCTGGTCAAGATGTTCCGGCGTGTCGGATCGGCGAGCGCAGCGAAGACGAGGCTGAGTGAGTCTTTTGCAATCAATTAATAACCCCCTTAATTAAGTATATTATTAAACATAGAGCTCAATGATTGTCCTGTCAAGCTTTAACGTTCTCATTTAAGTGCCGGAGAAAGAAGGCAGGAGCGACTTATTAAGTCAGAAACCTTGTCCGAATAAGGAGTTGCGACTGTTTGCTCCGATTTTTGCCGCGATGGTTAAGGGGCGGGGAAACCACACCGATGGCACGGGAGCTCGGGGGATGAACCCAGGGCTCCAAACGATAGCCCTAGATTATTCTTTGCAACAAAAACAAACAGATAGTCGTTGAATATGTACCTAAATCAAATAAATGGATGGTAATACCAATATTTACATCCCTAAGGAGGACGGCCCAATCATGAAAAAAAGAATGTTTACCCTCGGACTTGTCGCTGGAATAACTTTGGCTAGTGCTTCAAGTGTATACGCTGCAGATAGGATCAAAGCCTATCTTTATCCAGTAAAGCTAGTCCTTAATGGGGAGGAAACGAAAATCCCGGGGGGAATGGATATAATAAATTACTCCAATAATGAATTACCTCTTAAGGAGGGCAAGTTAAAACCGGTCATCTCAGACGATTTCATTTCAATAGCAACCCAAGGAAAAATAAATGGGATAGATATACCATTAGGTATGTCCAAAGAGGATGTCATTAAAAATTTAGGAGAGCCCGACGAAATCGGAAAAGAACATACGGAATATTTAAAGTACTCAGCCACAAAATTTTTCATACATGATAATTCCGTACTTTCGATTGAAACTGAATTACCGTTGTCGCTCTCTCCAAAAGAAATAAAAGATAAGCTTGGTCATCCTGATGCGGATGAGATGAGCGATATCGGACCTTCCGAATACCTTGTTGGTTATAGAACAGGCGATTATTATTTGTACTTTAAATTTAAAACCAATGGATTACAAACTAAGACTTTATTATTAAAAAAATTCCCTTGAGTAAGTAGGCAAAAAAGAATGCTCAGAACTGATCATTACACTAACAGCATTTCTGATAATTAGGCAGGTGATGATAAAAATTCCACTAACTGATAGAGGTGACTCATTGCTCGCATCTGGGAGCGGATGATCTTGTTCAAATAGGTGAAAACTTGGTCTGCAAGTTTTGAAACTTCTTCCGAATTATGCGGGTCTAACCTTTTTATCGATTGCTTTAGAGCAACGGTATCGTCTGAATATACACAGTTTTGCAGCACTTGTATAAATCTGATTTTTGTACTCCTGTCTGCTGTGAAACGTCATGAATGCTATATCTTTCTTCGTTGCTGCTTCCTTGACCGTACTACTCAACAATTACCCCAATTCCGTTATACCATGTCGATCGAAGAGATCGGCAATGAAGGCAACCGGTATATCGATTCCATCTGGCATTCCTTATATGAATCAATGTACGAGGAGCTAACAAACGCTTTTCGCGAAATTGAGGATGCGGCTTACGGGATGTATTTGGATAGGTTGATGCCTCCATTATTTGAGCGTTTAAAGGAGGTTGGGTTCGTTGCTATGGAGCCTGTGGAGGAAAATGACTTCATCATAGGTCAATGCTTGCTCTTTCGAAACTCGCTTGAAAAATGGGGCTCCGAGACTAACAGGTCCAGAATATTCTGGAACGTCGTCCGTCGCACAGATGGTCATATGGTCGGGAACCTATTGACTGAAATTCCTCACTCTCATCTGAAATTCGATATTCCTTCAGCGCCAGTTCTCTATACTTTGAGAGAATGCGACAGAGGGCAGATTATGCAAGGAATTCGGCAAATCAAAGAAATAGAAAATGCTACAGGCGAAGATGTCTAATGATAAGTCCTAATTCTAAAATGATGAGGGAATGGGAGAGGAGCATGACATGAGAGTTCGTATGAGAGAGTATTCGATACTTGAGGCTGCATCCGGCCCTTACGGAATAACAGCGGGGAAAGACGGAGAGATGTGGTTTACGGAGCAAAAAGGTAACCGAATCGGGCGTATTGACGAAAATGGCGAGATTGTATCCTTCTCCATCCCCACTCCGAACGCAGGCGCGATGTCAATAATAAAGAATCAGGCGGGCGACATATGGTTTACCGAATATCAGGCTAATAAAATCGGAAGAATGTCGATGGACGGCCGCTTCATAGAATACGAGCTTCCGACAGAGAACGCTTCTCCCTTTGGTATTACAGAGGGGGCGGACGGTGCCATATGGTTTACTCAGATAGGCTGCGGAAAGATTGGAAGGCTTAGCCAAACGGGGGAAGTTACGGAGTTCGAGCTAGCTGACCCGAAGTCATTCCCCTCATATATAACCCAGGGTCCGGACGATGCATTATGGTTTACACTTAATCAAAAAAATGCCATCGGAAGAATCACTTTAGCGGGTGAGATACAGGAATATCTTATTCCAACCCTTAATTCCGGGCCCGTAGGCATGACTAGCGGACCCGATGGAGCTTTGTGGTTTGTTCAAATCCAAGGGAATAAGATTGGGCGTATCACGGTCTCAGGAGAGGTTCGCGAATTTCTTATCCCCACTCCGAACGCCCGGCCGCATGCTATTGTCAGCGGCTTACATGATGATCTGTGGTTTACGGAATGGGGAGCTAATCGAATCGGTCATATTTCGACGCGAGGGGAAATAGTCGAGTACGAAATTCCAACCCCGCATGCAGAACCTCATGGTATTGCTCTTAGTGCGAGCGGTGAGATTTGGTTCGCGGAAGAGTGCAATCAAATTGGGCGGCTCGCATGGATTCGAGAGTAATGCTGGATCGTCATCATTACGGTAAGGGTTCTACAACAATAACTCCATGGCTGCGCGTTCTTTATCCGCAATCTCGAGCAAAAGTTTGGACGCTTGCACGAGATCTTGGTGATCGCTTGTTCTTCCTGCATGATCGATCAAAGCAGAGACACTACTCCACAGTGGAGCGATTTCCGTAAACAAATGGTGGGCTTGTTCGATTCTGGGGTCGTCCAGCCGCTCCGCGCATTCTCTCAGAAAATCCCTGTACAGATTCCGAAACAAAGCACCGCCGGTTCCCGCCCGCTCCATCAGCAATGCGGTCAGACCTAAATCATGTTCGAAATTGCTGCTGCGTGAAGGCCACTTCAAGATTTCAGCACTCATTTTAACAATGCCTTTATTGCCAATATTGCGAATAGGCGGGTTCAAGTAGTCATGCGCATTCTTGGTCAAGGATTCGCGTATTGCGGGAGCGAGCGGAGGCAAGCCATCGATTGGCTCGAGTGTAAAGGAACGATTCCGGGAACTCATGGGTCCCTTTGCGTTTCTGGCCGCGGCCAAGCCTGTCAAACTCGTCTTCGCCAGCCCGCCCTGTTGACTAGTGTCCGCCATGTAGGCGTATTCGTCATCTATACCGTAAAGTACCGCATAGTGACCGGCAAAGTGCACTTTGTTATTAAAATAATCTAAGTAATAGGAATCTAATTTTAGTCCAACCGGAATTCCGCGTTCAATGCAACTCCGTACGTTCTGCCACGCTTTATTGACGGACGAGGTCTCTTGAAGGTTGACGGTCAAGCCGAGTCGGTCGGCGAGGTTAGCGGTCAATTCATCGGGCTTTACCCTTCCTCCGATGAACGGAAAGTCCATTCCCTTCGAATCCCAATATATGAATCCAAGCCCTTGCCCGAGTCCGAATAACATCGATTCAGACAAGCGGACTCCCGCATATTGCAGCAAGTTGCCGATGGCGGTCGTTTCGCAATGTTCGCCTTGGTAAGGAATGAAATCTTCAATGATGTTGACCATATTCACCTGTCCCCTCCAACAATTCATGAATCAGACTGTCAATGAAAGCTTGCTCGCTCTCAATTAAGCTTATCGGATGCAGGAACAGCGCCCTTACGTTCAACGGTAAGCTAATGCCGCCTTGTGATTCGTACTTTTGTCTTATCTTTATCGAGGCTTGTCCGAGGAAATCCAGCCGATTCTGTAAAGCAAGGATGGCTTCTTCTTTCCCGATAAAGGGCAAAGCGGCCAAACCGAGATCGAAGCGGTGGTCACGTTCCCGGGCAGACGACAGACTGTCAATAATTTCATTTCGCAGCTTAAGCATACCAGCTTCAGTGAGGGCGAATCGTGTCGGCGTCGGTCCCTTGCCGGACTTCTCATCAGGTTCCAAGGATGCGATCCATTCTTTATCGCTAAGTTTTTTCAGTCCTGCATAGATCGAAGTGGTCCCGATATTCGTCCATTCTCTATAGCCTCGCTGATCGACTACCTTCTTAACATCGTACCCGGAAGCTTGATGATATTCCGCGATGATTTGCAGGAGCATGAATTCGACATTCGATAAGGTTTGCATGGAGGGACTCCTTATATCAAATATTTCATATGTGAAATATAACATAGGTGTAATAAAAGTTCAATAACCGCATCTAGGGTTCGCGGTTTGAACATAGAGCCTATGGCAAGGTTCGATATTCCATAACATGAAGAAAAGCCACTTCTACGGAAATGGCTTTTTTGTCTATTCATTTCTTTTTTTGGCTGAAACACACCCGATTTACTTGAGAGAGACCGGAATGGCCGCCGTCGTAACATAGCTATCCTTCAAGATATAGAGTAGCGGCTTTTCGGCTTGTACAGCGGCATCATAAGCCGATACTAAGGCATAGGGGCTGCCTTGCAGGTCTACATCCAGCTCCGTAACCCGATCGGCCTCGAGACTGATCTCCTCCGTCAATTGCTGATTGCTGCCGTTCATCACCCTGACCTTCATCGACGAGGGAGAGTACAGGGTCAGATGTAACGTATTGTATGGTTTTCCAAAGTTGAATTTTAAGTAAGGCGATCCCTCATACCAGCCCAACCCTACGTTTTCCGCCGTAAAGGCGTAAGCCCCGTCATACTGGCGATTTCCGAAAACAAGCTGTTTTTTGTCAGCGATATCGTAAAACTTCTCGCTCCAGTTATCCACTTTCACTTCTTTGGAATACAACGTGAGGTTGCTGCTCTCGCGCATGCTGACGGTTTGCGTGGAGCTTTCCCATGCGATCGGAATGTCAAAGGCATTGGCAACTACCCGAAGCGGCAAATAAGTCGTTCCGTTGTACGTGATCGGAAGCACTTCCTCGCCGTTGTCGCCGACAGGGCGCCAAGGCTTGCCATCCAGACGAAATTTGATCTCTGAATTGAGATAGGCTTTGATCTCGGTAAGATTGCTGGCTGCTAACGCTCCGGTAGCTAGAGAAAGCATGGCGGTGATGAAAAGCAGCAGAATAACATGTGTCTTCTTCATGAATCATTTTCCTCCATTCGTTAATGATCGAGCTCAACAAGTAAAAGCGTAGCAAGATAAACGCTTCAAAAGCGTTTCAAAAACGTTTTAAAAAAGTTTTAAAAACGGGTAGGGGGCGGGGAAGCGCTTTTGAAGCGCTTGCTGTTTTAAAATCACTTAGGAAGGCGGTTCGCGAACCGCTTGATCTTGCTGAAAAACCAGTGAAACGGTATGTGGCGCATGAACAAGAAAGGAGCTCTCTATGCTTGTTAAAAAATCGCTTTGCGCTGTTTTCTCAATTGCCCTGCTGCTGGCTTGTTTCACTCCGCCTCACTCCGCTAAGGCACTTGATTTTAAGTTAAATCCGGATGTAAAGACAGAAGTCAACCCGGACCTTATCCTAAACCTGACTTTGCCGAGTTCAAACGGCGTGGAACGATGGGTGTTTGAAGCAGGGGGAGCGATCAACTCGTCTTCGCCGGCAATCGGTGCCGACGGCACTGTTTACGTTGGATCGGTGGATGGGAAGCTTTATGCAGTCGATAAAAAGGGAACGAAGAAATGGGAGTTCGCAACGAAAACTGCCGTGTACTCCTCGCCGGCAATTGGCGCGGACGGCACTGTGTATGTCGGCTCGGGCGTCCATCTATATGCAATTACTCCTGACGGAAAGCGGAAATGGGCGTTCGAAGCAGGGGGCGGCATATACTCAACGCCGGCTATTGGCGCAGACGGTACCGTCTATGTGGAATGTGAGGATGGGAAGCTTTATGCGCTCATGCCGGACGGTATGAAAAGATGGGAGTTCAAAACAGGAGGGGGGATGAGCGGCAAACCCGCCATTGATTCTAACGGCACCATCTATGTCGGTTCCCGCGATAAGAAGCTCTATGCGATCAACCCGAATGGAACGAAGAAATGGGAATTGACTACAATCGATGAAGTGAAATCCTCACCGGCGATCGGGACAGATGGTACCGTCTACATCGCTTCCGGTGCAAAGAGACTGTATGCGATCAAGTCGGATGGGAAGGTCAAATGGGAGTATCCATTGGATGATGAGCTTTATGGAGGTAATCTTTATGCATCGCCAGCGATTGGTGTAGATGGCACCATCTATGTCGGCTCGGGCGGCTCAGGCATGTATGCAATCAAGCCCGACGGAACAAAGAAATGGAAATTCGATACAGATGGCATTATGATAACTACACCTGCGGTTGGCGCAGACGGCACCGTCTATATCGGTTCGGCCGATATGAAGCTCTATGCGATTAAAGCGGATGGAACGAAGAAATGGGAGTTCAAAACCAATGGCCAAATCATCGCCGCATCGGCGGTCGGCTCTGACGGAACGGTATATATGGGATCTGGCGACAGCAAGTTATATGCCGTCGGTATCGTGCACGTCAACGGAGTAAGCTTGAATAGGACCACACTCCATTTGGTCGCTGGGCAAAGCGAGACGCTGCAGGCGACCGTTGCGCCAGCCCATGCTACTTATCGAGATATCATATGGTCGAGCAGTGACGAACGCATAGCCAAAGTGGACGCTACAGGTAAAGTAACGGGAATGGGGCCAGGCAAAGCTACGGTTACCGCAACGTCAGAGGATGGAGGGTACTACAAAATAGGCATCGTGACCGTATCCGCCGCGACGGGCGATAATCCCCCAGCCCCGGCAAACCCTCCTCCCGCTCCGGCAAACGGCCCGCCTTCTCCGCAACCGGATGCGGCGAATCTGACGGACATTGCGGGGCATAGGCTGGGCTCGGAAATCGCCAAAGCGGTGGCGCTCGGCATCGTTTTCGGTTATTCGGACGGTACATTTCGGCCCGACGGGAACGTTACTCGAGCCGAATTCGCCAGCATGATCGTCAGAGGGCTGCCCCCAGGGGATGAAGGAGCGCCGCTTGGCTTCAAAGATAAGGACACAATCGGGACCTGGGCCGAGAAGGCGGTGCGGCAGGCGGTGGCGCTCGGCATCATTCACGGATATGAGGACGGTACGTTCCGGCCTGATGCGAATATTACCCATGCGGAAATGATCTCGATGGTCATTCGCGCCTCCGGTTTCTCCATGGACCAAGAGCGGCAGACCGGTTTTGCTGATGACGCGGACATTCCGAAGTGGGCGAAGCCCGCCGTTTTCAAAGCCGAGGAGACCGGCATCCTCAACGCCGGTGAATTTCGGGACGGCAAATTTGCGCCGCAAGCGATGTCCACTCGCGCTGAAGCCGCATCCTCTATCGTCCGCATGCTGGAGGTTCGGAAATAGAAGACTTCGCCAGATCCTTGACTGAACCCCGTCAAAGGATCTTTTTTTTATCCGGCTTATCGAATCGAAAGGAATTTCCGCATAAATAAGAGAATACAATGGACAATGATTCGATGGAAGAATGGAGGGGAGCCGGTTGTCAAGCTGCAGATTTCAGTTATTAGGCAGTTTGAAAATTACCCTCGACGGCGAAGAACAATCGGAAATACCCGGGAAAAGGGCCGCGCTGCTGCTGGCCTATTTGATTCTCGCTTTTGACGCGCCTCCCAGCAGAAGGCAGGTCGCATTTCATTTCTGGCCCGATTCCACCGAGAAGCAAGCATTGTCCAATTTGCGGAAGCTGCTCCACGATCTTCGGCAATCCGTTCCGAGAATCGACCGCTATCTGAAGATTACACACGCATCCATAAGCCTGAATCGCGAACTGCCCTTCTATTCGGATGTGCATGAATTCGAACAGGCCGCGCAAGGAACAACGGTTCACGAGCTGCGCAGAGCGGAAGGGCTGTACAGAGGAGAGCTGCTTTCCGGGTTCAGTGATGAGTGGCTCGCAGTAAAGCGGGATGAGCTGGTACAACTGTACCTGAACGCGCTGAACAAGCTTGTTTCCATATTGGAACGTCAGCGTGAATATGCAGCAGCTTTGTTTTTTGCACAGAAGCTCCTTGTTCAGGATCTTCTCAGGGAGGAAACGTACCGCACGGTGATGCGGCTTCATGCCTTGAATAGAGACATGGCCGGCGTCGTGCAAACTTACTGGAAGCTGCACGGTATGATGCAAGCCGAACTCGGGATCGGCCCTTCGGAGGAGACGCTGCATCTGTATGAAAGACTGACGAAAACCGGGAGCCGGAATTCCACGGACATGCAAAGCAAAGCCCCGCTGATCGGCAGAATCGGCGAATGGGAAAGCTTGTTGAGCGCCTGGAAGCAAATCTCGGCCGGCGGAAACGTTCTTTTTCTATTGAAAGGGGAGGCAGGAATAGGAAAGACCCGTTTGGCCCTGGAGTTTAAGGCCTATATGGAAGGCATGGGGATTCAAACCGCTCTAGCCGGCTGTTATCCGTCGGTCAGATCGCTATCCTATACGCCGGTAACGAACTGGCTCCGGAGCCTTCCGCTCCCGGGGCTTGGTTCGGTTTGGCTGTCCGAACTTGCGCGTCTTCTTCCCGAATTGCTGGAGCGATACCCGGATCTGCCGAAGCCGTCTCCGATTCAAGAGAAATGGCAGTTGAACCAATGGTACGAAGCGATCGAACGAATGCTGCTGGCCAGTGAGCCGCTGATGCTTCTCCTTGACGATATCCAGTGGAGCGATGAAGAGACGCTTCAGCTTCTTTCTTACCTGATTCGCAGCGGCTCCAAAGTCAGACTGCTCTTGGTGGCGACGATGCGAACAGACGAAGATGCAGGCGAAGCCGTCGCGCATGTTCTGGGTGAGCTTCGGTCCGAGCGGAAGCTGATCGAAATCGAACTGGCTCAGCTTAGCCGGGACGAAACGGCGCGCTTGGCGGCCGTGACGGTCGGCGATGCGCTGACGGACCGCCATTCCTCGGATTTATACGTGGAAACCGGCGGCAATCCGCTGTTTATTGTGGAAACGCTGCGGGAATGGCAAGCGAGCGGGAACGGCGGCGAATTCCGTCTGTCGAAAGTGGCGAAAACCGTTATTGAAAACCGGCTGAACAGGCTGTCTTCGGTCAACCGCCAGCTTGTATCGATTATCGCCGCTGTCGGAAGGCCTGTCTCCACAGCGCTATTGGCGATCATAACGGGCGTCGAAGAGGAACTGATTCTTGCGCTCACGGAGCGGCTGGTGCAATTGAAGATTTTACAGGAGGCCGGGGGCTGTAATTACGGGTTCACTCATGACATCATAAAAGAAACCGCTTACAATATGGTCAATGAGAGCAGGAGACGCAGGTGTCACCGGCAAATCGCGGAAGGCTTGCTCGACTATTATCGCGTGCAGATCGAAGCAGTTGCCGGAGAGATCGCTTTTCACTACGAGCTTGCGGGGATGGAACGGGAGGCCATTGCCTACTATGAAACGGCAGCCGCGGCGGCGGAGAAGATCTATGCCAATGAGACGAGAATCAATTATTACCGGAAGCTCTCCGGCCTGCTGCCTCCCGAGCAGATGCTGCCCGTTCTGATGAAACTCGGCGACGCTTTGATCGTGACAGGAGATTGGAACGAAGCGGAAGACACTTACAAGAAATGGCTTGAACGATACGGATACTTGGTTACGATAAATGAGCGGTCTTATTGCGACGTCGCACTTGGCAATTGCTTGCGTCTGCTGGGTAAATTCGAGGAAGCCAGTTTCCATCTGGAACGGGCGTCCTACCACTTCAAGCTGACGGAGGATCACGACGGGCTGAGCTTCGCATACGGAACGCTAGGTGTGTTGCATTACTTTATGGCAAGCTACGACAAATCGTTTCGATACTTCCTAGATCGAATGGAATTGTCCCGTACCGGAAATCAGACGCAGGACGATGTACGGTTCCTTGGCATGATCGGCTTCCTTCATTACGATCAATGCGAGTACGACCAAGCGATCTATTGGTTCCATAGACAAATCGGACTCGCTACGCAAATTCGGGATGCGCTTTTCGTCGGGGATGCAATGGGCGGACTGGCTTTGGTCTATTTCGAGACGGACGATATGGAGCTCGCCTACGACCGCATCGTCGAGAAGCTGGAGATCAGCAAGTCGATCGGGGCGCGAATGGGCTTCGCGATGGGGGTGGGCATGTTAGGGAAATATTATCATTTGCTCGGCTCCAGCCAGCAAGCGGAATCATGCATCGCCTTCTGCCTTGAAGAAGCGGTTCGCATTCAGGATTGGCATATTGCCGTCGTCGTACTCGGCATCGAAGGCTCCAATCTTATGGAGCAGCATCGGTATGAGGAAGCCGGCCGATGGATCGAACGTTCGGCTCGGTTAGCCAAGCAGCTTCGTATCCCTTTCTTCGAATGTGAGGCGCTCTATTTCATGAGCCTCTTACGGGAGCGGCTCCATCTTTTAGATAGCGCGGCGGAGGTTGCTGAAGAGTCTTTGAAGCTCGCCATTCGGCTAAAACGGCGGGGGTTGCAGGTCAAGCTTCTTGTGCAGCTTCTGCAGGTAAAGACTCGCTTGGGACGAATCAGCACCGGCGAAGCGATGGACGAGCTGCAGCGTATGGCGGTACAATACGCCGGTGAGCAGGAGCAAGCCGCCATTCGCTACGCCATGTGGCGACTGGATCCTGACTCGCCTGTACATCAGACAGCGGCATTCTCCTTGAACGAAGCGCTGTACCGGAAATCAGGTAAACAGGAATATTTCGGCCGTTTGTCCGAGCTTGGCGGCTCCGACAAAGTTATAGCATCGCGCCCGATGCCGAGGCTTGCGGCAGAAGCCGTGAAGCAAAAGCCAAATACCTCGAATCTGTTGGCGGATATCGATCGTTTTTTAGGGCTCGATTGATGTAGGGATGTGGTCAGGGTTCGAGGTTTTTATGTGCTGTGCACGTGCACGGTTTTATGAACGAAAGAAGCTTTATGGGACAGGAATAGTTTGGTAAAATTCTGTTAAAGGCTTATTGCGGGAGGTCTACGTCATTGAAGCTCCAACGATTGCTGGGTATCACCATGCTACTGCTCAGCCGTAAGAGGGTCGGCGCGCAGGAAATGGCTGACCGCTTTGAGGTGTCGCTGCGCACGATTTACAGGGATATTGAAGCGATTAATGCCGCCGGAGTACCTATTGCTTCGTTTGCCGGGGTAGATGGCGGATTTGAAATTATGGATCAATTCCGCATAGAAAGACAGATCGTCACCTGCGATGATCTCTCGTCTATGGTGACGGCCCTGAAAGGAATGCAGTCAACCTTGCAGGATCAGCAAATGGACGATCTACTGACCAAGATCACCGCGCTGATTGCCAAAAGCGAGCAGAACCGGATAGAAGAAGAGGGGGAGCAGCTGATTATCGGCGTGAATCCTTGGATGACGAGGGTGGAAGAGTTCAAGGAAAAGCTGGCAGAGCTTCGACTGGCCGCCAAAAAGCGGAACGTCGTTTGGCTTACCTATGACAGTTTCGAAGGGGATACCAGGGTGAGGGCCGTGGAGCCGATTGGGCTTGCCTGGAAAGGAAGCGCTTGGTACCTGTACGCGTATTGCAGGCTTAGACAAGCTTGCCGGACGTTCAAGCTGTCCCGCATCCGTCAGCTCCGGATGGATATGGAAGTGTTTCCCCGCCGACCGGAGCGTCTCGAAGATCTGGATGCCAGATGGGGGCAGAGAGAAGCCCAGTCCTATATCACGATGGTGCTCCGCTTTCATCCGAGAGTCAGGGTCCGGGTGGAAGAGTACTTTGGCTCGGAGCAGGTGAAGGTGGAGGAGGACGGATCGCTGCTCGTAAGGTCGGAACATCCGGCAGATGCTTATCTTAACGGGATGATCCTTAGTTATGGGCCTCATGTGCAAGTGCTGGAGCCGAGGTCCCTTGCTGAGGAAATTAGTGGACAAGCCCGGCGGATTGTAGAATTGTATACATGATTTTAAAAATACGTTTTAATCGCTGACAATACGTTGTCAGTGGTCATGGTGCATAGTAAAGTTGCAGGGCAGATGCCCAGCTTGATAAATGTCATAAGGAGGCTATTATGGTGTACACATCGTTGCAAAGTTTTATTAAAGAGTATTCTTACGAGGCAGAGGGCACCCAGAAGCTCCTGGATCTCTTGACCGATGCATCCCTGAACCAGGAAGTCCTGCCCGGGTACCGGACCCTCGGAAGGTTGGCTTGGCATATCGTGACCACGGTTCCGGAGATGCTTCACCGCACGGGGCTAAAATTCGATGCGCCTTATGAACATTCCGAGCCGCCGGCATCGGCCGCCGAAATTGCCTCAACCTACCGGACCGCGGTTCAGTCCATGCTGGAGGCGATTCGCACCCAATGGACGGATGAGACCTTGCTCCAGGAAGTTGACCTGTACGGAGAGCCTTGGAAAAACGGGTTTACTTTAAGCTCTTTTCTGAATCATGAGATTCACCATCGCGGCCAAATGACAGTCTTGATGCGACAAGCCAGCATAACAATACCTGGCGTTTATGGTCCTGCCAAAGAGGAATGGGCCGCTATGGGTATGGAAGCTCCCAAAGTATAAAAGTTCAGACACTTTTACTAACCCGGCCATTTTACTGATTATGAGCCCCAATGGGATGTCATCATCGATTCTATTTCTAGGCACACTTCAAAACCGAATCCGTTCAGCTAACTTAAGCCAGTAGACAAAGCTCCATCTCGGAGCGGCGTCTGCAAGCCGACGCAACCTGCAGAGGTTGCGTTTTTTAGTTTGAAGCCTCATCTATTATGGATTGCTCATACTCTATGATTATGGACGTTTAGTTTCACTCCAATGGCTGATAAACTAACCTAATACTAACTCAATACTAGAGGAGTGAGAAAAATGGATGGGGTACGTTACAAGATAAGAGAAGTGTTGGACGAGAGCAAAATTGAGGCATTCCTTCGGCAAGCCCGAATTGGACATCTTGGCATGGTCGACGGACATCTGCCGTATGTGGTTCCGCTCAATTTTGTTTGGACAAAGGGGAAGCTTTATTTCCATGGAGCTGCGGGCGGGAGACGCAATCAGATTATGGATGTGAATCCGGAGGTTTGTTTTACCGTTTGTGAGGAATATGGGACGATTACCGATCCGGTGCCAGCTAAGACGGACACCGCTTATATGAGTGTAATCATTTTTGGCAAGGCACAGCCTGTCATCGATCTGGATGAAGCAACACACATGCTGCAAGAAATGATCTATAAGTATGTTCCCGGGTACTATAATCGGCCTTTACCTCAGCAGCATGTAGAGAAATACCGATCAGCCGTATTCGGCGGCCCGGTTCAGGTGTATCGAATAGATCCAACCCATATCACGGCGAAAGAAAATCCGGTTGAGGAAGAAAAAATGTTCAAGCCAGGAAAAACCGTGTCATAGGCGGGATTTTGACCACGTTATTCAACTTTTCGCACAGCCTATACATAGAGAAGGAGGAGGGGCCATGTTTAAAGTTCTGGTATCAGATCCGATAAGCGATTATGGATTGCAGCAACTGATGCGCGCTGAAGATGTGGAGGTCGCCCAAATAACGGGGCTGAGCGAAGAGGAGCTCATTGCTATCATAAGTTCCTATGATGCGCTGCTCGTTCGTTCTCAAACGAAAGTCACACGGCGTATTATGGAGGCCGGGGTTCAGTTGAAAGTCGTCGGCCGGGCAGGAGTCGGCGTGGACAACATTGATCTGGATGCCGCAACGAGCCGGGGCATTATCGTGGTCAACGCACCGGGCGGCAATACGGTCACGACGTGCGAGCATACTTTTGCGATGATGCTGGCACTGGCACGGCATATTCCGCAAGCTTATGCCAAAACCGTTGCCGGGCTGTGGGACCGCAAATCATTCCTTGGCGTTGAATTGCGTAACAAAATACTCGGTGTGCTCGGACTTGGCCGTATCGGGATCGAAGTGGCCAAACGCGCAGCAGCGTTTGGGATGACCGTTATCGGATACGACCCCTTTTTATCGGAAGAAAGGGCGGGCAAACTGGGGATCAAGCTGGCGGCCGTAGATGAAATCATACGGACTGCTGATTTTATGACGGTTCATACGCCGCTAACGAAGGAAACCCATCATATGATTGCGAAGCCGCAATTCGATGTCATGAAGCGAGGAATGCGAATCATCAACTGCGCTCGCGGGGGAATTATTGACGAGGCGTCTCTTGTGGAGGCGCTCGACGAAGGGATCGTGGCAGGCGCGGCTTTCGATGTATTCGAACATGAGCCTCCGGCGCCGGATCACCCGTTCTTAAGGCATCCGAAGATGATTGTTACCCCGCACCTCGGCGCGTCCACCTTGGAAGCTCAAGAGAATGTAGCCCTCGATGTTTCCGGACAAGTCATCCATATCCTGCGACATGAACCGTTTAAAAATGCCGTCAATATGCCAACCGTTCCATCTGACCTGCTGAACCAATTACAGCCCTACTTTACCTTGTGCGAGCAACTGGGGAGGTCGCTTGCCCAGATGACCGATGGCGCGATACGTGAAGTCACGGTGGAGTGCGCAGGCGAGCTTGCGGATCTGGACACATCGCCACTCATCCCTTATGTGCTCAAGGGGATACTTTCTCACCATCTTGGTCCGGAACAGGTCAATGTCGTCAATGCCATTCACCTGGCGAAGATTCGTGACGTTCACCTGATGGTCCGAAAATCCTTGTTAGCCCAGAGCGCGCCCGACGAGATTACGATTCGTTTAAAGACAACCATCGAGGAGAGATGGGTAACAGGGGCAGCTCTACCCGGCGTAGGGGGACGTATTGTTCGAATTGGTCCCTACCCGGTTGAAATTTCACCTGAAGGTCATGTTTTGTTGATTTCACAGCAGGATAAGCCGGGCATCATAGGACGTGTTGGAACATTGCTCGGGGAGAGCGGCGTTAATATCGCCACGATGCAAGTGGGGCGAAACGAGGTGGGCGGTTCGGCGGTCATGATACTAAAAATCGATAAAAAAGCATCCAAGGATGTGATCGAGTCCTTATTCGCGATACCGGAAATCAAGCGCGTACGGGAAATCTCCTTTGACTAATATGGAGCAGCTCTGGAGCTGGTAGAACTCATCAGGACGATTAGTAGGAAGGCAGGAGAACGAATATGAACCCAACATCACCTTCGCTGCGCGGCCGTGATTGGATATCACCGACTATAGCCGCTTTCATATCTGTCATTGTGAACTACGGGGGAACCTTTATTCTCGTGTTTCAGGCGGCAAAAGTCGCGGGCTTAAGCCCAGAAATGACCGCTTCATGGATCTGGTCGATCTCCATCGGCGTGGGTGTAACCGGGATATGGCTAAACTATCGCTACCGGGAACCGATTATTACAGCTTGGTCGACGCCAGGCGTGGCTTTTCTCGTATCGGCTTTAGCCGTAACCCCTTACCCGGAAGCTATCGGCGCTTATATGATCTCTGCGGCAGGATTTATTGTTCTAGGATTAACGGGCATGTTTGAACGGTTCGTCCAGCTTATTCCACCTGGCATCGCTTCCGGGCTGCTGGCAGGTATTTTACTACAGTTTGGCATTTCAGCCTTTGGAGGAGCGAAAGCGGACCCGTTGCTTGTCGTTGTGCTGTTTGTCGCTTATATCGTGTTAAGGCGGTTTACTTCCCGTTACGCCATTGTGGGTATTTTAGTCATCGGACTTCTTTATTTGATCCTTACGGGAAAAGCGGACTTCGGCAATATCCAATTGGCCATTGCCTCACCGGTATTTGTCGCTCCGGAATTTTCGGTAAATGCTCTATTGGGCGTTGCCCTGCCGCTGTTTATGATTACCTTGACGGGACAATACATGCCTGGAATGCTCGTGCTGCGGAATGACGGGTTCAAGACGAGCGCGAATCCGATTTTGACCGTAACGGGTTTGGGCTCGCTTCTTACAGCGCCATTTGGCTCGCATGCCTTTAATGTGGCAGCCATTACAGCAGCGATTTGCACAGGAAAGGACGCGCACGAGGAGGCTTCAAAGCGTTATATCGCAGGCATTGCCTGCGGCATTTTCTACACGGTGGTCGGCATATTCGGCGTGACGTTGGCTGCGCTGTTTTTAGTGCTCCCCGCGACCTTCATCGCCACGTTAGCGGGCTTGGCCTTGCTTGGCACCATTGGCGGCAGTCTCGCCAACGCTTTAACGGAGCCAAAGGGACGTGAGACCGCATTGATTACCTTTTTAGCAACAGCCGCGAATGTGACCTTGCTTGGCGTCGGCGGCGCATTTTGGGGACTTGTCGCAGGTGTAGCAGCACATCTCGTGATCCATGGGAAGGTTCATAAGAGGCCATACCGGGCGCGAGGCCTACAACAAATCGAACAAAAACAACAGGAGGCGTGAACATGAATACAGGTACAGAGCGGGTCAAAAGAGGGATGGCGAACATGCAAAAAGGCGGTGTCATCATGGACGTGATGAATGCCGAGCAAGCAAAGGTTGCGGAAGCGGCTGGAGCGACAGCCGTCATGGCGCTGGAGCGTGTGCCTTCCGATATTCGGGCAGCTGGCGGGGTCGCCCGCATGGCTGATCCAACCATTATGGAAGAGGTGATGAGGGTCGTATCGATACCGGTGATGGCCAAAGCCCGCATCGGTCATTATGTGGAGGCCAAAGTTCTCGAAGCGTTAGGAGTCGATTATATCGACGAAAGCGAAGTGTTAACGCCAGCAGACGAGGTTTTCCATATTAGTAAAAGCGAATTCACCGTTCCTTTTGTCTGCGGAGCCAAAGATCTTGGCGAAGCGCTGCGCCGTATTCAGGAAGGAGCCGCCATGCTTCGCACGAAGGGCGAACCGGGGACAGGCAACATTGTGGAAGCGGTACGTCACTTACGCTTGATCAACGGTCAGATTCGCAAAGTGCAAGGCCTATCCAAGGACGAATTGTACCACGAAGCGAAGCAGCTTGGCGTATCGTATAGTTTGCTGCTGAAGGTTCATGAATCCGGCAAGCTGCCGGTGGTCAACTTTGCCGCAGGCGGGGTGGCTACGCCAGCCGACGCAGCGCTTATGATGCATCTGGGCGCAGACGGCGTCTTTGTAGGATCAGGTATTTTCAAGTCGGATAGCCCTGAGAAATTCGCGCGTGCGATTGTTGAAGCCACGACACACTACGACGACTTTGCGTTAATCGCGAACGTATCGAAAAATTTGGGAACTCCGATGAAAGGAATAGAAATATCCAGTTTGCGGGAGCATGAACGGATGCAGGAACGCGGTCAGTAATGGAATAAGATGGGGCGCGCGGTGTGTCAGAAAGGGGTGGTTAGCCTGAGTAAAAGTTATTTATTTCCTACCTACACTAAATTCCCGCTCACCCTAGTGAAAGGAAGCAAATCGACACTGTGGGATGATGAAGGAAAATCCTATTTGGACTTTATGACAGGCCTCGCCGTCTGTAATCTGGGACATGTCCCGGAGCGGGTCAAGATGCGAGTTCAGGAACAACTGGAGCAGGTATGGCATGTGTCCAATTTGTTTCATATCCCGGCTCAAGAGGAGCTTGCCGAGAAGCTTGTGACCGTTAGCTGCGCGGATCTCGTTTTTTTCTGTAATAGCGGCGCTGAAGCCAACGAAGCAGCGATCAAATGCGCTCGCAGGTATCACCAGCGTGTGCTTGGAAACGAGCGATACGAGATCATTACGTTTGAACAATCATTCCATGGACGTACGCTGGCTACTTTGACAGCTACCGGACAAGAGAAGGTCAAGGACGGCTATCTTCCGCTGCCGGAAGGGTTTGTGCATGCGCGGTTCAACGATATTGAGAGTGTAAGAAGCAGCATCACGCAGCAAACAGCTGCTGTCATGCTGGAACTGGTGCAGGGAGAGAGCGGCGTTCATCTTGCCGAACCCCAATTCGTAAGCGAACTGGCTGCATTATGCAAAGAAAAGGATATTCTCCTGATCGTCGATGAAGTGCAAACCGGAATAGGGAGAACGGGGAGCATGTTTGCCTATGAGCACTATGGCATCGAGCCGGATATCCTTACGCTGGCGAAGGGATTGGCTAGCGGGTTGCCGATCGGGGCGATGATGGGCAAGGAGAAGCTTAGGGATGCCTTTTCGGCCGGCAGCCATGCGTCTACGTTCGGAGGATCGCCCGTTCCCACGGCAGCAGGGCTCGCAACCATTGAAACGCTGCTGGACGACGGATTGTTAGAACAAGCGAGCAGAGCGGGAGCTTATGCACAGGATAAGCTGCGAAATGATTTACAAGCATATCCCGTCATCCGTACCGTTCGAGGGTTAGGACTGCTCATTGGCATCGAGTTTACGATACCTGTTGCGCCAGTCATTCAGCAGCTGCATCTAAACGGATTGCTTGTCCTGCCGGGAGGAACCCACGTCATCCGATTTATGCCAAGCCTATACGTGACCCATGCTGAAATCGATCAAGCGGTTGGCATACTGGGTCATGTGCTGAGGGAGCTGGATGGCAGCGCGAATGGGCGGTAAGAACGAGCGAATTCTAGCGGGGGTGCTTGTACTATAGGAGCATCCCCGCCAGACGTTTAATGCCTTCTTCAATAGCGGCTTCATCTACTTTGGCAAAGCCCAGTACCCAGCCTTTTCGATCGCTGTTCAAGCCATACTTGCTTAGCGGATAAACCCGTATTCCCTTGTCCATCGCCAAGCTCGTCACGGCTTCTTCGTCAAACGTTGATTCAGCTTCAAGAAGCATGTGCAGACCCGTTTCTACACCGCTTAGCGTGAAGCGCTCGCTCAGACCTGTCGCGATGATGGCCTTCGTCATGGCTTCATGCCTGCGCCGATATACATTTCGAACGCGTCTCATATGCCGCATGAAATGACCGTGCTCGATAAAATGAGTGAGCGTTAATTGCTCCATAATCGGAAGATGACGATAGGTTAATTCATGGACTCGGGCGAGTTGACGAATAGTCTCTTTGGGACCGACGATGGCCGATATCCGAATACCGGGAGCGATCATTTTGGAAAAACTCATCATATATAACGTGTTCTGCGGTCGTTGACTGAACAAGGTGGGAAGCGGGTCGCCGCGATAGCGAAATTCGCTGTCGTAATCATCCTCCACAATCCAGAATCGCTGCTCGGCAGCCATATGCAGCAATTGCTGCCTGCGAGGCTCCGACATAATAACGCCAACCGCACACTGGTGCGAAGGAGTAACATACACAAGCCTGGACTCGGGGGGAACGCGGTCTACGCATAGCCCGTACTCGTCAACCGGGACAGATACAACTTGCATACGCCGGTACTTCAAGGCCATCCAGGCAGCAGGGAAACCGGGATCTTCAACCGAAACCGTTTCTCCTTCCTGCAAAAGGGCTTGGGCCATCAAGTCGATGCTATGTTGTGCGCCTGAGGTTAACAGAATTTGATCGACGCCTACATGAACGCCTCGTTCCAGTGACAAATAACGCTGAATCTGTTCTCGCAGCGGCACATATCCATAGGCGTCGCCGTAAGCCCAGCTGTCCAGGTTTGTTTCTGTGGAGGCCTGTAAAAAGGAATGTCTCCAATTTTTTTGAAAATGTTCGTCCAAATAAGGCTCATGGGGGCTGAAATCGATCTCTATTGCTCGGCGATTCGCCTTGTCTCCGAACCAACTCTGCAAATGGCCGATTGCCCCGTCTAATAATGGCAAGTCGGGGAGGACTGGTCCTTGTTCCGCAGCATCCTCAGAAGGACGAGTCGCATAGGTCCAATCGCTAACCCTTGTCCCTCCTCGACGTGAGGTGACGGTATAGCCGCGGCTGAATAACTCCTCGTACACAATCTGTATGGTCGAACGGGAAACGCCGATCAATGGCGCGAGTTCACGGGATGGGAGCAGCAATTCACCTGGCGGCCATTTTCCGGTTGTTATATTATGGATCGCTTGGTCAAGAAGCTGCTGCCAGATGGGACGGTCGTCATCTCGATTTACCTTGAGCATTCCTTCACCTCCAGTGTTTCTACAGTGTTTATGGATTGGTTGAATTAATGGTATATGCAACGAAATTGGCCGTCCATTGATTGATATACTATCATGGCAATCGTTGCTTATGCAACACGAAGCCCGCGAAATCGGTTCCTTACAGGAGTGATCATGTATGACGTACACGTATAATTTCAATGCCGGCCCGGGAGCGTTGCCGCCGGAGGTATTGCATGAAGCGCAGGAAGAATTGCGAAATTTTCATGGGATCGGTGCATCGATTCTGGAAATATCCCATCGGAGTTCCCCATACGAAGCTATTCATAATGAAGCACAGCTATTGATTAAGGAACTGCTGGTCCTTTCTTCCGATTATGAGGTACTATTCCTGCATGGAGGGGCAAGCTTGCAATTTTCTATGGTGCCCCTCAATTTTTTGGCCGAAGGGAAAACAGCGGGATATGTACACAGCGGAACATGGTCGGGGAAGGCGTGGAAAGAAGCGCAGAAAATAGGGAAGACCCTTGTTTTGGCAAGCGGGGAGGAAGAAGGCTTCAAACGGTTGCCTGATTTAAACAACCTGGATATTCCGAAGGATTCGGCTTATGTCCATCTCACTTCCAACGAAACCATTGGCGGCATCCAATATAAGAGCTTCCCTGATACCGGGGAGGTTCCGCTATTTGCAGATCTGTCCAGCGATATCATGTCGCGGCCGATAGAAGCATCCAAATTCTCATTGATCTACGCAGGCGCGCAGAAAAATATAGGGCCGGCTGGCGTCACCCTAGTCATCGTCCGCCGCTCTTTGTTGGAGAGCATTCCCGGGTCAATTCCGGATATGTTGAGTTATAACGTGCATGCCAAACATCGTTCGTTGTTTAACACACCGCCGGTTTTTTCTGTATATATGATGAACCTTGTGTTGAAGTGGATTTTGAATCACTGTGGGTTACCGGGGATGGCCGCGCGTAATCAGCAGAAGGCGGATGTGCTTTATCATGTACTCGATCATAGCGGCGGTTTTTATAGAGGGTTGGCTCATAAGGACAGCAGATCCATGATGAACATTACCTTCGGTGCATGCAGCCCGGACATCGAAAATAAGTTGCTTGTTGAACTGGAGCAAGAAGGATTTATGGGCTTAAAAGGACATCGAGATGCAGGTCATCTGCGTGCTTCCATTTATAACGCGGTACCGTTTGAGCATTGCAAATCATTAGCCGATTTTCTTATCGATTTCCAGCAACGTAATGGATGAGCTTAAGTTAATCCTATCTCTACACAAAAAAGTGTACATGAGAAGCTCCTTCGTATAAAATAGACCTTTGGAATTTGAGCGAGGAGCGAATGATGATATGATTAAGGCTTATTCATGGCTCATTTTATGTGTTGTAGTATGGGGGAGCAATTTTGTATTTGGAAAAATGTTAGTTCAAGATTTCTCTCCAACGATGCTAACCGAATTGAGACTATTGTTTATTGTTATATTTTTAGTCGGACTAGCCGCTAATAAAAAAGAAGTTTGGCGTATAAATAAAGCAGATTTCATATTACTGTTTGTTCTAGGGGTTGTTGGTGTATTCATTAATCAATGGTCTTTTTTCGAGGGACTGCAAACCGCTGATCCGACAACGTCTGCACTAATTTTGGCGACAACTCCTATTTTAGCAGGGGGGTTAGCAGCTTTATTTTTAAAGGAGAAATTTACGATTCGCATGGTGATCGGATCGACGATTGCCATAATAGGTATTTACTTTGTAGTAACGAAAGGACATTTTTCAACGATACATGTGGATAAAGGGCTTTTATGGATCGTTGTAACTATGGTGACATTTGCCATTATGATTGTTATGACGAGAGTACTTTCTCAAAGAATGAATCCCCTTGCCATTACTTTGTATTCAAATCTAGTCGGCTTTGTCGTAGGGATACCGTTCGTATTTATTTTAGACAATCCCATCCGGATAAGCCTCCATTTAAATGATTGGGCTTTTTTAATTGGAACAGCCGTTGTTGTTCATGGGATAGCTACGCTAATTTGGAATCAAAATATACGCCATGTGGATGCGTCCAAAGCATCTATTTTATCTAATTTAGAGCCTTTTGTCGCTATGGTAATGGGATTAGTCTTACTGTACAAGCCAATCACGGGGGTTGAACTAGTAGGCTCTCTACTCATTGTCGGAGGTGTAGTGCTGTCCACTTATCAGCGAAAAAAAACAGAGTGCAGGTGAGAATACAAAAAAAAGGATACTCCCCATTTAATGTGGCCGAGTATCCCTTTTTATAAGGTGTTTTATTGGGATGTAAAACTCTCTGCAACAGAACCGTTAACCCCAAGGTATAAAGATTTGTATAAACCGTCATAGATCACTTGAAAAGCCCTTTCCATAGCTGCCCTATCCAATTGCTCGGACTGTAGGATCCATTTTTTTATAGAGCTCATGTGTTCTTTTTCAGGACGATAATGATAAACAATAACCAAAGATAATAATTTGTCGAGACTTTCGCTTAGTAGTTGGAACGTATCAACAACGTGATCAGGTAAATGTATGAATTGATGATCATGCAAATACTTCATACGAAATAACATTCCCCGTTTGTTCTCACCGATCTTTTTGATACCAAGTATGATGTTGCGTTCCATAAGCAAAGAAGGGTCCGATTCTACTAGTTCACATATTCGATTTATTAGCCCATCATAAATTGAGATTCCTATCCATTCGGTTGATGATGCACGGGTAGTACCAAATCCTGTGTCAACCGTCCTTATTCCACCTGTTAAATAATTTTGAATGGACTCTAGCACTTTATGTAAATTCGGTTTCTTAATAAAATGATGCTTAAGAAAAAATGAGGTTGCCGGCATATCGAAGCGAAATAAACGGTAGTGGCCATCAAACTCATTACGCATGTAGCTCAAGCCTGACTGCATTCCTTGTTCAATCTCCTCAAAAGTAATGGTATCTGTCGTCCATTTATTCTCTTTCATCGACAGGATGTGGAATATTTTCTCCTGCATGTTATAACCAAACAATAAATACTCATGCATACAGTGATGTTTTTGATAGTACATGGACTTGCGTACATAATAATTGTCACAGCCCAGCAGTACATAACCTCCGCGATCAATGTTATCCATGGATTCCGCCACAATATCTAGCGATTCCGACATGTCAAATCTATTGAATTCTAGGACACCTTGATATAGAAGCTCAAGGTCTATATATTCCAGTCGGTAATACTGGACCCAGAAATCCCCGAGGGGGTCGCCTTCCTTGATCCCCATTTCCAGCTCAATAAACCTTTCTATATACCAAGGGGTAAATCGTTCATCAGATAGTATAGGAGCGAGTTTCATAAAATGCCAACAGTCCGTTGTGATTCCCGTATCCAAGTTAATAGGTAACAATTTCTTCATTCGCACACATCCTCATTACATGTTCATAGTTCATATGGATTAAAGTGGTTTAACGAGATGAAGGATCAGGTATAAACGTCTACCATCTTTCATTTCCTCAACCAGGGCGGTGCCGGGGGCACCCATGGACGCCATGATCTCACCATCACTGGAAGCCACATCATTCAGCGTCTTTAAACGAGTGTTAAGCGACGATTCACATGAGAGAATGGTATTCATTGTAATGTCACGGTGCAAATGAATCACAAATCCAAGTTCCCGCATGTATGCTTTCACTTTCCTGAATTTCTCTGACGGCAGATCATCTGCGTAGAGGAACACCCCACCTGGTTTTAGAACCCTATGAACTTCGTCTAAAAAATGCTCAATGTTCGTGTAAAGATCGGACGATTCGATATTCAATACAATGTCAAAAGATCCAGAAGCAAATGGGAGCATTTCGGCATCACCAACACAATAAAAGGCTTGCTCATGTCGATTGTTTCGACTGCAAAAGGTGATATTAGATTCGGTTAAATCAAGACCGATAATGGTTTTAGGCTTGAATGTTTTGCACAATGCATGGATATTTCCACCTCTGCCGCATGCGACCTCCAGTACGGTTTGGCCATTCAAGTCAACACTATCCATAATTTCATTCAGTAGACGCAATGAATTTGACTTAGACATTACAGGATATGGGTCGCCAATTGGAACATAGCCCCAGTTGATGAAGGTAGAGAATCTCGATAACCCATTCTCTTCGAGGGATTGATTCATTGCCGTAAACATTCGCTTTACTTCTTCTTTGCGTTCGTCACTCCGATCGGGAATCATGATTGGAATTCCGTTATGCAGGTTATATACATTCGAACAGGAGGTACATTGCAGCTCAAACTCTCCCGTATCCAATGCACATTTGCACTCAGGACATCTTAGCTCGACACTAGAAAACATGAGGGTTCCTCCCGGTATCAGCTGCTTGCACTGCTGTAATTTTTAATGGCCGATTTCCACAATAAGCGAAAACAGACCAGCATGAAGACCGGGACACTTAATCCCCATGCGAGTTCGTATACGCTCAACTTATCCATAACCCATAATGGCCCAAAATTCGTAATAATCATAAAGGGGAGTACAAAGACAGCAATTCTACGTACCCAGCGCGCGTAAATAGCCATCGGCATATTATTGGCATCCCAGATCGAATAGAAAATCATAGCCAGTCCTCCTGTATTGACAAACCAGAAAGAAAGCAATGCGGGCAAAAACATCAAACAATACGTAAGGATTGTTGCGACCGCAATAAATAAACAGTAGCCTAATAGATTAAGGAATGTTATCGGGATACCCATAGCCTCCCAACCGATGGATATCATAATAATACCGGCTAGAACATTTGGAATGGGAGTACCAAAATGGATATATCGCAGAGTAACGAGGAACTGGAGCGAGATTGGCTTCACCATCAGCAAGTCCAAGGTTCCTTCTCTAACATACTCCGTAATTTTAAGGGAGTTATAAAAAAAGAAACCGGAATAAATGCCTGTCATCAGCGTAAAGGTTCCCACAAACATGAGGATGCCGTCCGGTGATATATCGCCAATGTGTAGATCCGTCTTGTACACAACAAGCACGTACAGTAATTTGGAGATCAGATAGGCAATCTCAACTCCTATACCGAGAAAAAAGTTGAACCGGTATTCCATTTGAGCCATAAAGCAATTTTTTACGAACAAGCCATAAACGATGAAGTAATTCTTAAGAGTACCCAACCATGCCTGCAAAGGTTATCCTCCTAACCCGAGATATCGTTTCATCCCCCTATTCCAAACCACGCGAGAAACAAGATACATCACGACAATCCAAAAGCATTGCCATCCGATGCCTTGCAGGATTTCACCCATATCAAGCTTTCCATTTATCACGTTGGTTGGGAAATAAATCGTAAACTTGAAGGGGAGATACGTTAATATCGCATTCATTGTAGGACCGAACACATCAATCGGGAACATACCGCCGCTGATAATGATAACTAACAAGCCTGTCATTTCGAAGAAGAAAGAAATTTCCGAAAGCCAGAAAGCAATGGCAGAGATCGTGTACGAAATCATGAAATTTAATAAAAAGGCAAGAAAAATGGTAATGAAAAAAAGTGAAATGCGCTGAAATTGCAGCGGGGTTCCATAATATAGGGTGAAAAAGATAAGTACGAAAAAGATGACAACGATCATGACGGAATAAAAAAACAACTTTTGCCCAAATAAATTAAATATTCGAAAGCTGAAATAATGCAGCGGTTGAACAAGATACTTATTCAAATTTCCATCCTTTATATCTGTTGCCATCTCATGATCCACATTCGTCATTACAATTCGGGTAACGACTGCAGCGATTATCGTGTATAAGATCATTTCCTTGTATGAATAGCCGAAGAACTGCGAAGAATCAGATTTACCATACACGGCCGACCATATGTAATATTGAATCATAATGGGAAAAAAAGCGGCGGCCAAAGAAAATAAAAAATCCATCCGGTATTCCAGCGCCGATTGAAAGCCAAGCTTGAACACGTGATTATATTTTTGATATGCCTTCATGGTGTACGGTTCCTTTGATATAAAGAAATGATCATCTCCTCAACTGGAATGTCCTCAATAGAAATATCCTCTATCGGAAGCTGGTGCAGCAGCTCTCTGGAACGGATGTTTACTTGTTCCCTAGGTATTTCCAATGTGGCCTGATAACTATCAGAGTAACGGATCGCACCAAAATTTTGGAGCTGATCAGGTGCAACATGCTTGGAGAACTTGAGCTTAATAATTTTGTTTTGATTTAAAGCCTCATTGATTTGTTTCAAGCTTCCGTCATAAATCAATTTACCTTCGGCAATCAATAACGTTCGGTTGCAAAGATCCTCAATATCTTTCATATAATGACTAGTCAGGACAATCGTTGTTTTATGATATTCATTATAATATTTCAAGAAATCTCGAACCCTCTTTTGGGTTTCGATATCCAGTCCAATGGTAGGCTCATCTAGAAACAGGAGAGTCGGCCTATGTATGAGTGCTGCAATAAGCTCCATCTTCATGCGTTCGCCAAGCGATAATCTTCTAACCTGAACATTCATTACATGCTTCGTATTCAGTAAATCCACCAGTTCAGCCAGTGTTTTCTTATAAATGTCATCCTCTACTTGGTAGATATACTTATTAAGCAGGATCGATTCGGAGGCGGGTAAATCCCACCACAATTGACTTTTTTGTCCCATGACAATCGAGAACTTCTTCTTAAACTCTTTCTTCCTTTCGTAAGGTTTATACCCCAGCACGGAAACAAAACCGTCAGTAGGATAAAGAATTCCAGAAAGCATTTTTAATGTAGTGGTTTTGCCTGCGCCATTAGGCCCCAAGAAGGCAACAAATTCGCCTTCGTCAATAGAAAAGGAAACCTCCTTGACCGCTTCCCTTGTCAACGTTTTACGGTAGAACAGGTTTTTGAGTGAGTTCTTTACCCCCAGCTCTTTGGTATAATACTTAAATTCCTTGGATAAACCCTCCACTTTGATCGCTTCCAATCCTTATTCACCCTATTCTAAGAAGAATTCATAAAAATGCAGCACCCCATTATCGACCGTAGTGATATAACAAACCACAGCGCGAACATATAGGCATCAATCCGCAGGATACGGTTTCCCGGTGTTTTCCGAAAAGCTCACCATGCCAAACCTCTTTAACCCCTTGATCCCGAATGTTTCCGACTGCGAATTCCGGGAAAAACTTACATGGCGTGACGTCTCCGTTCGGTAAAAAATCCATTCTGGTCGAGATCGACAGGCATTCTGTTCGCTTCATACCTGTTTGAGGCTCTCCCTTAACGAAGGACTCTATTTCATCCTGTTCCAGAGCAGGCATGAAGCGAATGCGAATATCCCAAGTATGCTCGGAGATTCTTCGTACCTCTTCCCTCAATTGGGGTATGTTCTCCGGTGAAATCCGGTAATTAAATGAATGCCAGCTGCATTGTTGGCTCTGATAGGGCTGAAGCCAGTTGAAATGATCAAGGAAATAGTGATCCATCTCTTTTGCCGATTCCGATGAGATATACCAGGGATAGACGAAGTAGACGGAATCAACGCCTTTCTCTTCGAAAAACTTCATAAAGTCAAACATCTTTGGGATCATTTGGTCATTCATCGTCAGACTGACCGAGATTTTACCCCGATAGATCTGCTTTCTTTGCAGCTCCAACAATAAATCGATGGCATGAATCACTTTCCTGAATGTTCCCTTGCCGCGTATGGCGTCATTTTCCTCCTCGAATCCTTCAAGACTGATCAGCAGCACAAGATCATCTGAAAATTTAAGAATGGAGTCCAGTTTCTCTTCGATCAGAATCGCGTTGGTACAAATGGTAGTTGTTCTCAGATCTTTCTCTAGACGTTCAGCCAGCAGATGAAACTGTGTGTAATATAGAGGTTCACCCCCCCATAAATAAAGCTTTGATTTTTTCGGACGTGAAAAGGCGAGAATCTGATCAATCATTTCTATATCGATTTCTCTCTTCTGCTCCGCTTTCTCCATGTCCCAGTGGAAGCCGTTCTCGTTCCATTCATAGCAATGTTTGCACCGAAGATTGCATCCATTATTAAGCTTGATTCCTATATCTTCGGGGATGTCCATTGCATAACGGGGGTCTAGAGCTCTGGCGCGACTAGCTCGCGACATATTCTTAATCGTTCGTTTCAAGTTTTGAAATACATCCTCATTAAATTTCACTATTGTTTTTGGTTGCATCGTACTTGCCTCCTTGAACGAATTTTTCCCTTGCATGGAGTAAATTCTTGTGCAGCTCTTCTAAACATCGATTTGAGAAGTGTTGTTGCTCCCAATCTTCAAACCAGATTCCAAAGCCTTGATTGATCCAAAATTCTGCATTGACTGCTTCATGACGAGCGAACGGTTCTAGGAATACGAATGGGGTAGCTGCGGCAAAAGACTCAAACAGAGAATAGCCACCCGGCTTGCTGACAATTGCTTTTGAGTTTCGAATCACATCAAACAGTAGGGGATGACAGTCCTGATTACGGAACTTGGGTTCCATTCCAGCTTTGAGGAGGGCAAGAGCTGGAAACGAATGCTTTCCTTGTTCATTAAGTGACCAGGGATTCCAATGGGGGTCATTCATGTAGTATTGAACCTGATCATGGGGAACGAATTCTTCCAAATCATAAGCAAGCACATGTAAACGATTACCTGCATCCAGCAGCTTTTTTTTCGCTTCTCGATAGGTCCCAATACCCCAGCCTCCGCCATGAAGCACAACTCCCTTATCACGAAGTGAAAAAGGTACCGGAAGTAAAGTAGTAATCGGAAATTCTCGTAATACTTGGTTTTCTTCGGCACTAAAAAACCATACATTGCGAAATGCATCGCATCGTTCGCCGTACACTTGATAGGAAGCTGAATCCCCTGCATCCATCCGAAGCAAATCAACATCGAGTTTGACTGGGTCCATGATCTTTCGATATTGCTCTAATATGGGAATCCAGAATCCAGTAAACACAATAAAGCGGGTTCTTTTCTCCTGGCGCCATTGATTTAGCAGCTCACTTACTTTAGCGGGATCGAGTGTATCCTTGATGTCACGTACCAGTTGCGCCGATTTTTTGGCAAGTGCAAAATGTTTGTGGAATGCTTGCTTGATGGCCGGAACTCTGGCTAATACGTCACCAGGGTAAACGCTTTCTAAGATGTGTATTTCAGTTGTCACACCTTTTTGTTGCAGCTGATAATCCAGTTGAATTGCTGGAACATACACACCCAAGGAATTACCGGAGCACAATAAGGAAATCGTTTCGCTAGCGGTGTCAGTCATACACTTTCACCCCATGACTTGATAAGAAAATCCGCAGACTTCTTAACAACCGTAGTCGTTCTTCGGTGTTAGGTGCAAAAACCGAGAGGTATAGTCTCCCTTTTAGAAGCTGCTGCTGATCCAAAGATTGGCCTTGCTCATGCTCATGGAAATATCTATTAACAAAAAGTGTTGCAGAGGAGAGGGGCACAATTCCACTGCCAAGGGATTGAGGGAATAAAAGCTGAGCATCCTCTAACTCACTAAGCAGCCATTCATACTCGAAATGCTTGTGAAATCCGATCGACAAGTAAGTTAAACAACCGGTGCACCGATTGCTCGCCAGTGCACTATCAAGGTAGAAATTAATGAGTCCCATCGATTTACGAGCATTGATTTCAACGATCGGGATCAGGCTTCCATCCTTTAATTGCATGGAATCTACGCACACGGGTCCAAAATACCCCTGCTGGTACAAGGATGAACTAACATGCTCCATCACTTTAAAGTAGCCCAAGCGTTCTAGTTCATGCTGCTCTTCAATTGGCATGGTAGTTGAACCGAGATAGGCAAATTGATGATTCATCATCTGCTGCATACTAATGAAATGGAATCTTCCCGTTGAAGTGATCTCAAATTGACAGGAAAAATCCCGCTGTACTTCTAGAAAGGGTTCTACCACAAATGCGGTAATAGTCCCCAGAAGTTCTTGCTTGCTAACATAGGATACCAGTCTGTTTACCGCATTCATTGATTCAAATTTTAGATTACCTTTGCCGGATACACCGAACGGATCTTTTACTAAAATAGCCTTGTGATCTTTCAGTAGTCCCGTGCAGACAGTCATTAGTTCATGAGCACTTTTAACCGGATAACTGTACTTGTTCTCTGTTAATTGATTAGATAATTCGGCTGAATACATTTTAGAATTAACATGTTGGACTGTTTCATAAGCAGGTAGGGGCTGTTCGAAGCCATACAGCTCTAGTAATTCAGTTGTATTCTCCAGTACTGCGTAAGGCGAAAGACGCTTAAACTTAGAAATCCATTGCCTATGCAGCGTATTTCTTGTCAGAGATTGAAACATATGCTCATCCTCTAGCATATCTTCAAAGGATAAGTGCTCAAAGGAAAAACTAATTCGGCTCAGATACGCCTTGTGTACGGGATCCATCGGAAACCTTGTAATTAGACCATCACTGGAGGCGCAGAATGGAAACATTAATTCATCCATCGCCTTAACGATACGGGATCTTTGCTCATCATGAAAAGCAGGAAGCTTGCTGTACTGCTTGTTTCTCCAGAACGATTCGGAATCCAGGCTTCCAGCATAAACAGTCTTAACCAATCTGTGGCTCCAATCTGTTCAGGAACGTCATGAAGGTTTCGATCGATTTCATGTGGGCCATTTCAAATTCCTCATAATCAATTTCAACATGGAAAGCGTCCTCCACTTCAAGAATAAAACTAATCATCTGAAGTGAATCCAGTCCGACTTCGTTAATCAAATCGGTGCTTGGGGTCAACGTATATTCGAAATCATTCACTTCCTTTACTTTTTTAAGAATCTCGTAAATTTTGTCAAACATTCCAACAAATCCTCTCTTAGTATATTTACGTAATCGTTTACTTCATCATACTATAACAAATTTCTCCAAATGACAATATAAAAATTGGTAAATTATGAATTACGAAACAAAGTATTTTTTTCCAAAAGCATTGTGATATACTCTACATTTGAAGTCTGAAATGGAGGTGAGACGTATGACGAAACTTCGTTATTTATTTTTATCGGCTCATTTGGATGATGCAATTATTTCCTGTGGGGATTACATCAGTAAGCTAGTTCAAGAGGGAAACAGGGTGACAATCGCCACCGTATTTGCAGGGGAAAATCCATTTAAATCTTTATCTATGCTGGCGAGAATCATACATAAAAAGTTCAATCTTGGATCTGAAGTGATGAGCATTAGGCGATCCGAGGACCTCACAGCCGCTGCGTTACTTGGGGCAGATTGTGTTCATCTTAATATCCCGGAATGCATTTATCGGAGGAATCCTGATTTTTCTCCGAGCTACCGGAAGTTGGAGGAACTATTTAGAGCGGATTTGTCTTTGGAACAACCGATGATAGAGGAGGTTATTCAACAGTTGTCAGCAGCTATTCATTTGGCTGAGTATGAACAAATTTATGTTCCGCTAGGAATTGGGAGACATGTGGACCACCTTATCGTAAGACATGCTTTCGAGAGATGGATGGATACAATAGATTATGCTTATCTTTATAAAATCGCGTATTATGAGGATTTGCCATATAAGCACTATCAACTTGATGTAAATTGGAAGACGGACCTGGCAAATCAATTTGTGGTAACAGCCATTTGCCTATCGCGAGTGCATCTAATAGCAAAAATCAGAGCAATTGAGCTGTATAAATCCCAACAGCGATTACTTTGGAATTCCCGGTTCAGCATGTACAAGCAGATGCTGAAGAACACAAGGACGAGTGCTGATGAAAATTATAGCAATAAAGATCGAAAGTACAGATTTAATATTTACATCAATAAACGTGACAAAATAAGGATGAAAGCGGGGGAAATCAGTGATTAAGAATACATGCTCCTTACATGAAGAGTTGATTGAAAGTGCTAGGGAAGCTGCCAAAATTATTTCTGGGTATGCGAACGAAGTTGATGAGTACGCTTTATTTCCAATCAATAGTCTGAATGAATTAAAAAAACGCAAACTATTGTCAATCTTAGTCTCAAAAGAAGATGGCGGTGGGGGCGCAACCTTAGAGACAGTGTCTCGAATAGCTCAAATCATATCTAGCAGTTGTTTGAATACGGGGGTCATTTGGAGCATGCATTGTCAACAAGTTGCTATTTTAATGAAGCACCTATATGGCGCTCACCGTCAAGAATTATTACATAGATTAGTTTCAGAACAATTGTATATTGCATCTATTACAACAGAAAAGGGGAAAGGAGGGAATATCTTCTCTTCTATTTCTCCATTAACAAAGCTGGGAGATGAGTGGTTGCTCCAAAGAACTGCTCCTATTGTGACAGGTGGGCAGTATGGAGATTTATTTCTGATATACATGAATGGAAATTCTTCAGATCATAGTGCTCATGATGTAGTTATAGCTTTAGTTGAAAGGAGTAACGCCAAATTGACTTATACAACCAATTGGAATAGCATGGGAATGCGGGGAACAGGAAGTGTAGGAATGGAGATCGAGGCAAGTATTGAGGACCATCAAATCATAAAATCAGAAAAAGGGTTCAAGGAGATTGCCCTCCAGACCGTCGTGCCTATTGGTCACATTTCTTTGTCCGCCAGTTGGTTGGGGGCTGCGAAAGGTGTTTTTGAGAAGCTGATCGCCATAATGAGAAAGCCAGTCAATCGAACCAAGTTTAATATGAACTCCGATATGTTATTTGAGAAATTAGGGAGAATCAGATTGAAATTAGATGTTGTAGACAATTATCTTAAAGAAATGATACGACAATACGATAATGCCAGTTCTGATGAAAACCTATTTCAAACCAATCATTTCAGCATACAAATTAATAATTTGAAAATTGTAGCTTCCGAAATGTTGTACGAAGCCGTAGATGAGATGATCAATTTAGCAGGTGTTACATATGGTTATACAAAGAATGATGCTATTCCGCTGGAGAGAACGCTTCGCGATATCAAATCTGCTCGTTTGATGTATCGAAACGACCTGCTTCTCATTACAAATGGTAAATTAAGCTTGTTCGAAAAAAGATTACTATACTAAACCTATACTTAAATAGGAAAGAGAGTTGACAATTTGTACGCGAACACCTATAATTCGCTTTAATTAAACGATTACGTAATCGATTTCCTGACTGTTGATGTTGAGTAAAACTAGTATTTCTAAAGAATGTAATTCTAACGGCTTCATTAAAATTCGGAGGTGTTCTATATGCTAAACATGACTAAAGAGGTTCTTTTTGAAGAGAGGTATCGCCCTCAAATTCATTTCACACCCGTTTCCAACTGGCTGAATGATCCTAACGGAATGGTTTACTACAATGGAGAATATCACTTGTTTTATCAACATCATCCTGAGGATTCGCTATGGGGTCCTATGCATTGGGGACATGCTATCAGTACTGATTTGATTCATTGGGAGCATATGCCTATTGCGTTGAAGCCCGACCATAATGGAATGATATTCTCCGGGAGCGCTGTAGTCGATTGGGAAGACACGAGCGGCTTTTTTTCCGGCGGGCACGGACTTGTCGTTATTTATACGAGTGCAAAAAAAATACCGGATACAGAAGATCTGTACACTCAAACTCAAAGTTTGGCCTTTAGTACAGACAATGGACGTACTTGGGTGCAATATGAAGGGAATCCTGTACTGATTGATGAAGAATGTCTGGATTTCAGAGATCCTAAAGTATTTTGGCATGAAGAACAAAAAAAATGGGTTATGGCGTTAGTTGTTGCTGATCATGTAAGATTTTATGAATCCTTTAATTTAACGGACTGGAAGCTTACCGGACAGTTTGGAAGGGATTCGGGATCGCATGATGGAGTTTGGGAATGCCCAGATTTGTTCGAATTGTCTGTCGATGGTGATCCATCCAATAAGAAGTGGGTGCTGATCGTGAGTATCGGTGATCGTTCGGACTTGGTAGAAGGATCGAGAACGCAATATTTTATTGGACATTTTGATGGAAACACATTCCATAATGATCATTCTCCAGAAACCATTCTCTGGTTCGATTATGGTAGAGATAATTATGCCGGAGTCACTTGGTCTGATATCGAAAAAAATGACGGAAGACGAATATTCATAGGGTGGATGAGTAATTGGAAGTATGCTAGATTGACACCAACAAGTGTTTGGAGAGGGGCGATGACGCTGCCGCGTGTCCTATCGCTGGTCACGACGGAGCAGGTGATTCGACTGGCACAAACACCAGTGGAAGAACTGCAGGTGCTGAGAACCGATTCAACAAGCCTAGATGGTTTGAATTTCAATGATATCTACCCATTTCAAAGTGATGTATGTGAACTGGAGATCGAAGTGGCTTGGGAGCCAGGCGTAGAACAGTTTGGATTTGCATTGTGTTCCTCAGCTGAAGAGAAAACAATAATTAGTATGGATGTAAGTACAAATATGTTAATTGTGGATAGAACACAATCCGGTGAAGTTGATTTCCATCCGAACTTTTCATGTAAACACGAAGCTCAGCTGTTCAGCGAAGCATCTGAGTTGAAGCTGCGTTTGTTCCTGGATCGGTCTTCCATTGAAATCTTTGCGAATAACGGAACAACGGTTGTAACGGATTTGATTTTCCCAAAACACCCGTTACAGTACTTGGAAACCTTTGCTCGGGGAGGGAAGGTCGACATAAAGAAAATGACACTGCATGAGCTTCAATCTGTGTATAAGTTAAAAGATTAAAAATTGCTTTCCAACGCATGTGGAGAAGCTGCAAGCTAAGGTTTGAAATTTCATAATATAACCTCTGTATGTGTGATTCGCAGCAGAGGTTTGTTTGCATTCGATTTGTAATTGTTAGATTGACAGCACCATATGGATTAAGTAAGATGGATGTGACTTACACAAGACAATTTGGATATGACGGAGAGAGGCTTATGTCGATCAGCATTAAAGACGTGGCTGTAAAAGCGGGTGTATCCACAGCGACCGTTTCCCATGTAATCAACGGCACACGCTTTGTATCGGAGGAAACGAAAAATAAAGTACTCCAGACAATGAAAGAGCTGGACTATAGGCCAAACTCAGTGGCTCGCAGCTTACGTAGTCAAAAGTCACGTACCATTGGACTTTTGATACCGGTCTCAGGAATGGATACGTCAAACTTCTTCTTTATGTCAGTTGCACATGGAGTGCAGCAAACGTTGAACAAGTATGGATATCACTTGCTGCTAAGCAACTCGAATGAGAATCCGGCCAATGAACTTGAGCAGATTAAAATGTTTAATACTCAATTGATTGATGGGCTGATTATTGCACCCGCGGCAGAAGGGCATGTGGAGCTGCCGGAAACGTTGGGTGATTATCCGGTTGTGTTTGTGGACCGAAAGCCTCATAACTTGCAAAGGGACTGCGTGCTGGCTGATGGATACCGGGGGATTTATGAAGCCATTACGCTGCTGATTGGTAAGGGGCACCGCAAAATAGGTTTTATATCCGGCCCGCTTGATATATCGACGAGCAGCGAGCGTCTGCAAGGCTATAAGTCTGCATTAGCAGATCATGGAATTGAAGTGGACCCCAAGCTTATTCAAGTAGGTATACCGGGGCTCGAGACGGGCTACGAGCTAACCGAAAATCTCGTACAGCAGGAAGCATCCGGCATTCTTATTGCTAACAATGTAATGACGATGGGGGCTGTCGCCTACCTCCAAGAGCATCAAATTAAAGTTCCCGATCAGATGGCCATCATAGGATATGATGATTATGAATGGACGAAAATCACTACCCCGCCGCTTACTGTAATCAAGCAGCCTTCGTTTGAATTGGGAGAGCGGGCAGCCGAAATATTATTGGAACGGCTTGAAAGTAAGTCTTCAGATGAGCCTTATACGGAAATTCGAATACCGACAGAACTAGTGCATCGTTTCTCTTGCTGAGAAAACGATGCTTTTTTTAACCTATAGATTGAACGATAAAAAAAGAATTGACAATGAAATTGAATTCGTTTACATTGTATTTAAACGATTACGTAATCGTTTAATAAATCGTTGAGACGTCATTTACGTGTATTGGGAGGGAAGAAAAAAATTACCTGCAATTGAATATGGAACAGTTACAAGGGGATCATTACAAACTTCGATAAAAATGGGAGAGTGTACACAATATGAAAAAGCGTATTTCATATGCATTGATGGCGTCCATGCTTGCTGGGGTGGTTAGCGGTTGCAGCGGCAATAGCACGAATACTCCGGGTGGAGATACTGCCAATAAGAATGGTGACAAGACGGAAGGAAATCCTGCATCAGCAGCAGTTGAACTCAAAATGTGGGTGCATGAGACGAATGAAAAAGAGGATTCATTCTATAGAGAACGCATAGCTTCATTTAACAAGGCGCATGAAGGGAAAATTAAAGTTACTCTGCAGGGTATTCCCCGCGGCCAAAGCGGTACGGGGTATGAAGACAAAATTAACGCTTCAATCGCTGCTGGCGAGCTGCCTGATCTGCTCGACCTCGATGGTCCGAATGCAGCGGCCTATGCCAAGTCCGGCGTAATTGCTCCATTGGACGAGCATATCACAAAAGCTGATCTCACGGATTTCGTGGAATCGATTATCCAGCAAGGAACATATAATAATAAGCTGTACATGCTCGGCGCGATGGAAGCTTCGGTTGTACTTTATTACAACAAGAAGGCATTGGAAGAAGCAGGTATCCCTATTGCGAAATCGGTCAGCGAAGCTTGGACGATGGACCAGTTCTATGAATATGCGAAGAAGCTGAAAAAGGGCGACAGCTACCCGGTTAACTTCTTCATGAACTACGGCGTTAACGAATGGCAGACTTTCATGGGCGCACCGTTCGTATGGTCCAACGGAGGGGATCTCATTGCGGCTGACGGCTCCACGACAGAAGGAAAGCTGAACTCTCCCGAAACAGCCGAAGCATTGACTATGATCGGTAAATTTTTCAAGGACGGTCTTGCAACCTTAACGCCTGGTGAGAAGGATTGGGAAGAGCAGAAATCAGTGCTTGCTCTTGGCGGCCCTTGGATTGCGGGGGACACGAAGGGCTATGAGTGGGGCATGATGCCGATGCCTAAATTCGATGTGGCAAAATCCCCATCCGGAAGCTGGGGCTATGCGATTACGACTCAGACCAAGCATCCGAAGGAAGCGGCGGAAGTGGTCAAGTGGATGACCAATGTTGAGACTGCGGTCGGATTGTCCAATGTTACAGGAATGCCGCCTAGCCGAAAATCTGCATTTGACCAGTTGCCACAGTATAACGAATACCCGCAAAAAATTATTATGGAGCAGTTGAAGAACACAGCACAAGCACGTCCAAGAACACCTGCATATCCGATGCTTTCCAAGGAGTTTGCAATGTTGTTCTACGCAGCCGCAGCAGGTGAAGATATAAAGCCACTTCTGAATGAAGCTGTGAAGCGCATCGATCAGAGCATTAAGCGAGCTAGCAAATAACAAATTTTCGTTAACAAACATCCAAGGAGCCATAATTAACGGCTCCTTGGACATCCGTAGGGGGATGGAGTATGGAAATGAAGTCTTCAATGACAGCAGCATATAAGGAGAAGATCGTGAGCCAAGCATGGAAAAAAAAGCTTCGTACTGCTCTGGAAGGGTATTCGTTTATATTACCGGCTTTGATCGGAATGACTGTGTTTTTGTTTATTCCGATGCTGACGATACTATACAACAGCTTTACGGATTACTATTATTTAACGCCCAATGACAAAGCATTTATCGGTTTTGAGAATTACCAGCGACTTTTTGACGATCCGCTTTTCTACAAAGCATTGAAAAACACGTTATATTTCGTCATCATCGTCGTCCCGATCCAAACGGCGGTAGCACTTGGTCTCGCTTTATTGGTCCATCCTAAAATCAAGTTCAAGAAGTTTTTCACTGTCGCTTTCTTCAGTCCGGTTGTCATGTCCCTCGTTGTCGTAGGTTTGTTATTTACGTTTTTATACAATCCGAACCAGGGACTATTTAATGCGCTACTTGAAACGTTTGGGCTGCCACGCCTGAAGTTTTTGACTAGTTCGGATCAAGCAATGAATGCGATCATCTTTATGTCAATCTGGCAGGGTGCAGGGTATCAAATGATTATATTTTTGGCGGGCCTAAAAGACATCCCGGAGCAACTTTACGAAGCATCTTCGATGGATGGGGCGAGCACTTGGCAGAAATTTGTTTATGTTACACTGCCGGGACTGCGTAATGTTACCATCTTTGTCGTAATTACGATAACGATGGCTGCATTCCGCTTGCTTATTCAACCGCTCATCATGACTCAAGGCGGCCCGATTAATTCAACAAAAACGTTGCTGTATCTCATGTATGAATACGGATTTCAATTCCGGGAAATGGGATATGGATCTGCTATAGCCGTGATATTCATGGTCATTGTACTGGTCATTGCTGGTATACAGCGTATTGTACTGAAAGAAGAGCGAGGTTAGAGAGGAGGCCATAGAGGTGAGGATACAAAAGGCTGTTCTTGGAGTGATACGATATACGTGGATGCTCATTCTTGCGTTTGCGTTTTTGTTCCCAATGATCTGGATGATCGTATCTACCTTTAAAAATGATTTGCAAATTTTCGGCGATATGCGCAGTATTCATGCATTCTTGCCTCCAATTGAGACGGAAGGCTCTTATTTCCGGAATTATGTCAAAGCCATGAATACGGTCCCATTGTTCCGATATACTTTGAACACTTTATTTTATTGTTCCGCAATCGTACTAACAGGCATTATCGTCAATTCCATGGCAGGCTATGCGCTGGCCCGAATGAAGTTTCCATTGAAGAACGTTATTTTCACGCTTGTGCTCTCCTTAATTATCCTGCCCCAGGAAACGATCTTCCTGCCTTTGTATACAATCATTCACAAGCTTGGCTGGATCAATTCATATTGGGGACTTATTTTACCGTTTATTGCAGCTCCGTTGTTTATTTTCTTGTTTCGTCAGTTTTTCCTTGGAATTCCGGCTGAGGTAGAGGAATCGGCCAAGTTGGATGGGGCCACGATATGGAGAACTTATTTTCAAATTGTTATGCCGCTTGCAAAGCCTGTCTTCGCAACTGTTGCGATTTTGCAATTTACACAGCATTGGACGGAGTATTTATGGCCGAGCATGGTCATTACGGACAATAATATGAGAACGATACAAATCGGGATCAACTATTTCTTCAACCTGCCTAATCCCCAGTGGGGACCCATATTGGCAGCAATTACGATTGCTACGATTCCCATGGTTATTATTTTTGCTTCATTCCAAAAGTACTACGTGCAAGGTCTCGCTCATACTGGCTCTAAAGAATAATTGAAGCAGTTGGGGCTTACAGATAGGGAGGATAGATTCGGATGGAAACGAAACCAATGGATAAAAAAATAGACCATGGTACTGTCATTCAACGGGCAAATGAAGCTATAGAGAAGAATACTGATATGGTGAAGAAATCCCAATACCGCTTAGGCTATCATTACATGGCACCAGCTGGCTGGCTTAATGACCCAAACGGTCTCATTCAATTTAAAGGCGAATATCATATGTTCTATCAGCATCATCCTTACAGCAGTGACTGGGGGCCGATGCACTGGGGACATGCAAAAAGTAAAGATCTTGTTAACTGGGAGAATCTCCCGATAGCTCTTGCGCCGAGCGAAGACTATGACATCGGAGGCGTGTTCTCCGGAAGTGCGATAGATTTAGACGGCATATTAACGCTATACTATACCGGGCATGTTGATGAGAAGACGCCCAAGGAAGTTCAATGCGTCGCAACGTCTACGGACGGCATTCACTTCGAAAAGCATACTGCCAATCCGATTATCGATTATCCCCCGGTCGACGGCTCCTTTGACTTCCGTGACCCGAAGGTGTGGAAGCACGAGGATATCTGGTATATGGTTATTTCCACCGGTAAGGAAGGCATTGGGAAGGCAGTTCTATATAAAAGCGAAGATGGTTTTAAGTGGGATTATATAGGCGTTGTCGCTCAAAGCGATGGAACACTTGGCGAGATTTGGGAGTGCGCTGATCTTTTTCCTCTGGGGAGAGGAAGATCTCACGCATTGATCACGTCATTGATGGGTCCAGAGATCGAGCGTTGTAAAATATTGCTGGGCGAAATGGATTACGCGGCAGGTCAATTTAATTGGAAGCATGTCGAAACTATGGATTACGGCTTCGATTATTATGCGCCTCAAACCTTTATCGATAACCAGGGACGTCGTATTGCAATTGGTTGGATGGATATCTGGGGAGCCGAATTTTTGACAAAGCCGGATGGTTGGTGCGGGGCTATGGCGCTGCCGCGAGTCATAGATCTGTCAGCAGAAGGTGAGGTTAGATACCTGCCAGTTGTTGAGCTTGAGCAGCTGCGCGAACAGCATATTGCTTTCAGAGATGTAGGTCGAACTTTTGGTGGAAGTAACCCGCTTGAGGAAGTGAAAGGATCCCAACTCGAGATCAAGGCCGTGTTTGATCCGGCAGCTTGCTCAGCTCAACGCTTCGGATTGAAAGTACGTTGTTCGGAAGATGGAACACAAGGTACACGGATCACTTACGATATGCAGGCGAAGAAGCTATCCGTTGACCGCAGCCTTGCTGGTCTAGGAGCAGGAGGAATCTGTACAGCGCCGCTAGAATTGACAGCCGGACAGAAGCTGGATCTGCACATCTATATCGATACGACATCAATTGAAGTGTTCGCCAATGGTGGTCGCATTGTGTTTTCCAATCGAATATATCCTGACGTAACTAGCAACGGGGTAGAACTGCTTGGATTAGATGGTCATGTGAAGGTGGAATCTCTGGATATTTGGACGCTTCGTTCTGTATAGAAGCAGAGGAGAGATATTATGTTTGATGTTATTGCAATGGGTGAATTGTTAATGGATATGACACCACATGGGTATTCCAAGCAAGGACAGCCCCTGTTTGAAGCGAACCCTGGTGGAGCGCCGGCTAACGTGCTGGCACTGCTTGCCAAGCACGGGAAGAAGACGGCTTTCATCGGCAAAGTCGGACATGACCGGTTTGGAACCGAGCTCCGAGAGGTGCTGGAGCGGCTTGGGATCGATTCCTCCGGACTGATTACAGACCCGGAAAGCAACACCACTTTAGCCTTTGTTCATCTGGATGAAGCAGGTGACCGGTCGTTTGAGTTTTTTCGTAAGCCGGGAGCTGATACCCGATTGACTGCAGAGGAACTGGATCACGATCTGATTCGACAAGCCAAAATATTCCACTTCGGCGGACTTTCCCTCACGAAAGAACCGGTGCGCAGCGCAACCTTAGCTGCTCTGCAGATTGTTCGAAAGTTAGGCGGCATTCTCGTCTCCTTTGATCCGAATTACCGTGAAGATCTATGGCCTTCGGAAGAGGCTGCGCGGCAGGAGATTCAACAGGTGCTGGCAGGTGTCGACGTACTTAAACTTTCGTTAGAGGAGCTTCAGCTTCTTACGTCGACGAAAGATCTCGAGGAAGGAACCAAGAGACTGTTTGAGCAGTATGGGATAGCGTTAATTCTTGTCACGCTTGGGGCGGAAGGCAGTTTTTACCGAACCGCAAGTAAATATGGCTTGGTGAAGGGCATTCAAGTAAAGCCTATTGATACTACAGGTGCAGGGGATGCTTTCTTTGGGGCCGTCTTGGCTCAAATAACCGAGTATGAGCCGCTCTCATCTGCATTTGAGCCTAAAGCGGTTCGAACAATACTTGCTTACGCCAATAAAGTCGGAGCCATAGTCACGACAAAAATGGGAGCTATACCGGCTATGCCGGACCAGACTATCGTTCACACATTTAAATAGTGTGTCTTTGTAAGGCATTAATCAATCCTAATCGAGGCCAGTCGATAGGATCGGCTGGCCTAGTATGAGTGCTTGAAGCAATAGGAGTTTCTCAGGGGGATGAAAGGTCAAGGAGGCGAGATGAATATCCGCAGACATAAAACAAGTCGCAGCTATGGCAGGTGTTTCAACGGCCACCGTTTCTCACGTTATTAATAACACGCGTTTTGTATCGGAAGCAACGAGAGGCAAAGTGCAGAAGGCAATGAAGCTATTAAATTACCAGCCTAATTCGGTAGCGAGAAGCTTAAGAAATCAGAAAACAAATACAATTGGTTTGATCGTACCGATTTTGCCATCAGACACGTCCAATTTCTTTTTTATGAACGTAGCACAAGGTATTCAGAACAAGTTGAAAGACCACGGCTATCATTTTCTGTTGAGTACAAACACTACGGAATCCGTACATGTGGAGAAAGAACAGATTCGGATGTTCAACTCCAAACAGATTGATGGGCTTATTATTGCTTCGATCGCAGAGGACTTAACGTTTCTTTCAGAACTGACAACTAATTATCCAATCGTATTTGTTGATCGAAGAGCTAAAGGATTCAGTGCTGACAGCGTCGTTGCAGATGGCTATGGCGGGTCCTATGGCGCTGTAAAAACACTAATCGCCAAGGGCCACAGAAGAATTGGGTTAATTACAGGCGGACTAGGCATCTCAACAAGTGAAGAACGCTATAAAGGCTATTGTGAGGCTTTAGAGGATCATGGTATTCTCTATGATCACAATCTTGTAAAGATTGCACGTTCTAGTTTTGAAAGCGGATACGAAAGCGCCAAACAGTTGTCGAAGGAACAGAAAATCACAGCTTTGTTTGTAACGAATAACGTTCTTACGATGGGAACGGTCTGCTACCTTCAAGAGCAGAAGATCGCCATTCCTGATGAATTGGCGGTTATCGGATTTGATGACTATGACTGGACCCAGATAACTGCCCCCCCGCTAAGTGTTATACGGCAGCCTTCTTATGAAATCGGGGAGAAGGCCGCCGAGATCCTGCTGCATCGGATCGATCATCCGGACAAGAAGTATGAGGAGTACCGATTGAACACCCACTTAATTCTCAGAGGTTCGTGTTAGCTTATTCACGAGCCTTCTATTTTGGAAAAAGAAAATCGATTACGTAATCGATTGATTAGAAAGGGGAGCATCACTTGTCATCAGAGCCAGGTCGAGTACTTAAGCGCATTTGGACGAACTGGGAGTTATATGTGCTGATCTTACCTCCAGTATTATATTTCCTGATCTTTAGATATGTGCCGATGTATGGTGTTCTGATTGCCTTCAAACAATTTTCGGCAGCTAAAGGAGTATGGGATAGCCCATGGGTAGGCATAGAACATTTCGTCGCATTTTTCGAATCATACAATTTTAAGCAAATATTTATGAATACGGTTTTTTTAAGCGTCCTGGTATTACTGACTGCTTTTCCAATACCGATTCTGATCGCCCTTATGTTAAACCAAGTCGTACACCTCAAAGTAAAAAAGTTTATTCAAACCTCTATCTACGCTCCATATTTTATTTCAACCGTCGTACTTGTCGGAATGGTGTTCGTCTTTCTTTCACCGAGCAGCGGTATTGTCAACCATATCATTCAGGCTTTCGGAGGAGAACCTGTTCTGTTCATGGCTCAATCCCATTGGTTCAGGCCGATCTATATTTTTACGGAGATCTGGCAAAACACCGGCTTTGCGATGATTATTTACCTGGCAGCACTAACAAGTATAGATCCCCATCTTCATGAGGCCGCTATAGTTGACGGTGCCTCCAAGCTGCAAAGAGTAAGACATATCGATCTGCCGGGAATTGCTCCTACCATCCTGATCATGTTTATTTTGGCGACCGGGAATCTAATGAACATTGGATTCGAGAAGGCGTTCTTGATGCAAACGGACATGAATATCGACAGCTCGGAAATCATTCCTACCTATGTGTACAAGATCGGCATACAACGTGCGCAATACAGCTTTTCGGCCGCCATTGGATTGTTTAATGCCGTAATTAATTTAATCTTACTCGTTACTGTTAATCAAACAATGAAGAGAATTACCGGCAGAGGCTTGTTCTAATCGAGGAGGAGCATATGATCGCGATTAAACAAAAAACAAGAAGCGATATTTTATTCGATGTTACGAACTATACCATCCTGATCGGATTTGCCTTGTTAATTATATATCCGCTCTATTTTATTGCAATTGCTTCCTTTAGTGACCCTAACAAAGTGAATTCAGGAGGGGTATGGCTATTTCCGCAAGGAATCACATTCGAAGGCTACAAACGGATATTTAGTGATGGAGCGATCTGGATGGGATATCGAAATTCTATCCTGTATGCAGCCTTGTCAGCGGTGATCGGTTCAATTCTAGCTATAATGGCAGCTTATCCTCTATCAAGAAGAGATTTCTATGGCGGACCTATTTTTATGACATTTTTTACGATTACCTTGTTTTTTAACGGCGGATTAATTCCAACTTATTTGTTAGTAAGAGATTTGGGGCTCGTCAATACCATTTGGTCTGTCGTTCTGATCTCCGCAGTGGATGCATTCGTAATCATCGTCGCAAGAACCTTTTTTCAGGGGTTGCCTGAAGAGATTCGGGAAGCGGCAAATATCGATGGATGTACGAATTTAAGATACATCTGGAGTTTTGTTCTGCCATTGTCCAAACCGATTATAGCGGTGCTTGTGTTATTTGCTGTAGTCAGGCAGTGGAATGGATTCTTCGACGCCTTAATTTATTTGGATGATAGTGACAAGTATCCGCTGCAGCTCATCCTGCGAAATATTTTGATTCAGAATCAGCCTTCAGGCAATTTGGTTGATGATCTTCAAACAGCGCTTGAGAAGCAGCGAATTGTATCGCTTATTAAATACGGCGTTATTATTGTTGCGGCTCTGCCTTTGTTGATCTTATACCCGTTCCTGCAGCGTTTCTTTGTTCAGGGTGTATTCATTGGATCGGTAAAAGGCTGATTCGGCAAGTACTTTGTTAAGGAGGTGAGCATGTCACTAATTTTGCTCAACATATCATTCAAAGAAATATAAAAGGGAGGAATACGAAACACATGAATAGTAAAATATCTTTGCTTGTATCGGCGCTCTTAGTATCTTCCATTGCTCTGTCGGCCTGCACTAATAAGGCGGAAAACACGGAAGTTAACCCCGAAGCCAGTCAGAAAGACTCGGGAGTAACGAACGTGGCTTTCCCGCTCAAAGAGAAAGTAACGTTGAAGGCGGTTGCGCACCGGCCCTCGCTGGCACCGAGTGACTTTAATAATCAGCCATTATTGAAATCGCTCGAAGCTCAAACGAACGTACAAATCAAATGGGACACTATCGTAGAAAGCGACTTTATCGAAAAGCGAAACATCCTTCTTGCAAGTAGAAACCTGCCTGATTTCTTTTTCAGCGGTCGATTCTCGGATAGCGAATTAATTCGTTATGCGAAAGACGGTACGATCATCCCATTGAATGACTTAATCGAAAAGCATATGCCGAATTTAAAGGCGATTCTAGATTCCAGACCTGATATAAAAGCTCAAATTACTGCACCAGACGGAAGCATATATGCACTGCCGAATGGTGAAGAAATCGGATCGGGCCAGCAGGAGATCGTTTCAAATCCCAACTTTATCTATATAAACAAGGCTTGGCTGGATAAGCTGCAGTTAAAAATGCCTACGACAATGGACGAGTATACTGAAGTTTTGAGAGCCTTTAAGAAGGGGGATCCGAACGGTAATGGCAAGGCTGATGAAATCCCGCTTACCTACATAGATAATTTCTGGACGGGCGATATCGGCATACTATTTGGTGCTTTCGGAGTGCCGGATAAGACGCATCGTCCTAACAATCCGACTTATATCGATCACCTCAATGTTGTGAATGGTAAAGTACAATTCGCGCCTCAGCAAGAGGGCTATAAGAAAGCGGCAGCTTACCTGCATCAATGGTTTAAGGAAGATCTTGTTGATAAAGATGCGTTCACACATAACTATGAAACCTATTTTGCTCGAGGCAAGACAAAGGATGAAACGCTCGGTTCCTTGATATGGTGGGACAAGAATGATGTAACCGGACCGGAAAGAGGAGAACACTGGGTCCTCGTGCCTCCATTCAAAGACATGGTTATTGGCTGGAATAACGGCGGCGGATTTGGCCGCGACGGTGTAACCATAACAAGTGCAAATAAAAATAAGGAAATTACGGCTGCTTGGCTGGATTCCTTCTACGATCCGGTGTTTGCCGCCCAATCCCGCTTCGGCCCCATCGGGGTCTGGTTTGATAAAGACTCGAGCGGTAAGCTGATTCAAAAAGAGGTGAAAAATCCCGGCGAGACACGTCAAAGCACTGCAATTAGCAACGGTATCGGGATGCTCCTGACGGAGCACACAAACAAGGTTGATTATATTGAACCGCGTGCTACAGAACGGATTAAAGATAATACAAAGCTTTACATACCACAGATGGAAAAAGAAAAGTTTCCTAACTTATTTTTTAATGAAGAAGAATTGAACACGATTGACAAGTTGAAGCCGGATATTTCGTCGTATGTGAACAAAATGCGTGCAAAGTGGCTCTTGAACGGTGGAGTTGAGCAGGAATGGAATGAACATCAGGAGACTCTGAAAAAAATGGGTATTGAAAAGCTGCTTGAAGTGCATCAATCCGCCTATGACCGTTATGTGAAAGCAAAGAAGTAAGTGGATTCACAGACGAGCCGGAACTATTCTGTATGTTCCGGCTTCTTCTTTAAGAGATATCTTTTCGAGAGGGACCTAGATAAGGGGTTATCCTTTTAAAACTGTAAGGAGAGAGTAACCATGATATCCAAGTGGAGTGAGTCGAGCATAGCAAAGTGGGGATTTGACGAAGGAATGGGATCCGTGGTCAAAGATTCTGTTTCCGGTAAGGAGGATAGAATCGAATTTGCATTGCGGACAGGAAGATATCAAGCGCCTGTAGATCCCATTTGGCATCCGGGTATAGCGGGCCATAGTCTTTGGTTTGACGGCTATTCAACCTACATCAGAAGATCTTCCCAAGAAATTAAACATCCGGTTGAAGGGCTAACCATAACGGTATGGATTGCACCGAGTTCGTTTGAATTTGGAGAAGAGGAAAGGCTATCGGCGATTATAAGCCAGCATAACCGTGAAGCGGCTGAAGGGTATATATTTGGGATATACAAAAACGGCGCTTGGTCTCTGCAACTGGGTATTGACGGCGAGTGGGTGGAGATATGGTCTTATGATCGGCCTATACCTCTTAACAAATGGACCTTTTTATCGGCAACGTATGATCAAGCGTCTAAGCGCCTTCAATTGTACTATAACGGAGTACAGGTAGCGGAGAAGAAAATTGACTCTTCCAGCGGTATAACACCGCATGCCGGCGACTTCATAATTGGAAGGAACAACCAGGGGTCAGTTCTTGCTGGTGCATTTACACTGAACCATTACCAAGGATTTATGGATGAGCTTACTGTATATCCGACTGCACTTCATTCGGAGGATATTCAGGAACTCTATGCTGCCTATCTGCACATGAACGGTGACAAAATGCCCGAATCAGTAACAATAGAAGGGAATGAAATTCGATCATTGCGTGCAAAGGATCGGCACAGACCGCAGTTCCATTTAAGCCCGCCATCCCACTGGATGAATGAGCCGCATGCGCCTTTCTATTTCAATGGACAGTATCATTTATTTTACCAATACAATCCGCGCGGACCCTTTTGGCATCATATTCATTGGGGACATTGGATCAGTGATGATTTGGTGCATTGGAAGGATCTGCCGCCCGCGCTATCTCCGGGTAATGACTTCGATTCGGACGGAATCTGGTCCGGTAGTGCTTGTCACGACAAAAGTGGAAATCCCGTTTTGTTTTATACGGGGGGGAAATATTCGAAATTTCCCACTCAAACTATCGGTCTCGCCCGGAGTTGTTTTCCCATTGATGGCGATCACGATCTGAAGCATTGGGTCAAGCATCCGGAACCGATCGTGGAGCAGGAGAAAGAGGGGGGACTTTTCGGTGAGTTTCGGGATCCATTCGTATGGGAAGAGGACGGTATATGGTATATGCTGGTCGGCACAGGTACTGGGGAAAACAAGCAAGGCGGTACGGCTACGGTGTATACGTCCACAGGGGATCTGACGCAATGGGAGCTGAGAGGCCCTCTATATGTGAGCAATTACGAGAAATACCCGTTTCTCGGGATAATGTGGGAGCTTCCGGTCCTCCTTCCATTGCCCTTTAAGAAGGAGGACCAGTATGTCAACTCAGACAAACATGTTCTCCTGATCAGTCCATGGGGAGAAGGGGCAGATATTGAAGTCTACTATTGGATCGGTAGTTGGGATAAGAATACTTGTCAATTCAAGGCTGATCATGAAGAACCGAGATTGATAGATGTAGGAGACTTTCATTTTACAGGTCCCAGCGGTATGGTCGACCCGCGGACCGGCCGTACGCTTCTGTTCACGATCGCCCAAGGAGAACGGACTCCTGAAATCGACTATGACAGCGGTTGGGCACATAATGCTGGGATACCTGTCTCCCTATTTTTAAGAAATGATGATTTGCTTGGCATCGAGCCCATTCGGGAAATGCAGCAATTGCGTAAGAAATTGCTGTTGAGCGCAACAGACGATATGGATGGAATGAACAGACGTTTAGCTGATGTAAAGGGAGATCAGCTGGAAATTCACATTCACTTTGGGAAATGTTCCGCTGAACAGTATGGAATTAGTGTGAGGCGCACACCAGAGGGCGAAGAAGAAACACTGCTGTACTATGATGCCAGGCGCGAATGGCTGTCCGTTAATCGTACGAGGTCAACGCTTGAAACAACGGAGCGCATTGGCGGCATTCAGGGTGGGAGTCTGCAATTGGATGGCGAGACATTACAATTCATAGTCTACGTTGACCGCTCCATGATCGAATGCTATGCAAATGGGATAAAGAGCTTGACGACAAGGACTTATCCGTCAAGAATAGATGCGTTAGGTGTTGCGATATGGTCAACAGGGCCGATTGAGCTGATGAGTGTAGAAGTTTGGGAGATGGGATCTATAATAGGCTAGAGGTAAACGATTACGCAAGGATTCACATATAGATGATACTTACTAAACCGTTTGGGGGTATATGTAACATGCTACCAAAATCAATACGAACTGGAATGATTGCGTTAATAATCAGTTCACTGTTCAATCCTGCAGTATTGGCATCAGCATCAAGTCTTTCCCATTCAAATGATTCCCTTGAAGTAAGTAACGTTACATCGAACCTGTATGGCAATGTCATCTCCAGTGTCTACTCTAACAGGAGCGTAACCTCTGTGGTTTACGGTAATACCATTCAAAATCCGGGATTTGAAACCGGGGATTTGACAGGCTGGACTGTCATCGATGGCAGGGCTTTTGGTCCACAAAGTGTTTCGAATGAAACGACTTACTGGGCGGAAGGTATACCCTATCAGCAGGAAGGCACTTATCACCTGAATGGCTGGAGATATCAGGAGACGGAAACGGGAAGACTTCGTTCTTCTACTTTCAATCTTGGAGGATCGGGCTGGATCACCTTTATGCTTGGCGGAGGACGGCATACCGATCAGAATTATATCGAAATTCATAATGCGGATACCGGAGAGATCATTGGACGTTACGGCAATTCAGAGTGGAGCGACGCTAACTTTCCTTTTGTGGAAAAAGGGCTTCGGCTAGCAAATCTGGTTAAATACAAAGCCGATTTGAGAAACTATATCGGACAAAATATGTATATCGATATTGTAGATAACGGCACCCAGGATTGGGGATTGCTGTTCGCGGACTCGTTCGAAACGTATTACGAAAGTGAGCCGTCGAGCGCTTTAAGAGCGGATAACTTATACGATGCCTCACCGAAGGAAATCATCAATCCGGGATTTGAGACGGGCGACTTGACTGGCTGGACGGTACTAGAGGGAGGCGCCTTTGGACCCGATAGTATATCGAACGAAAAGACCTATTGGGATGAAAAGATTCCGTATCATCAAGAAGGGGAATACCATCTGAACGGGTGGAAATACCCGGAAAGTGAAACGGGTAAGCTGCGTTCATCGACGTTTAAGCTGAAGGGAAGCGGCTGGATTACCTTCAGGCTGGGCGGAGGAAAAAATACGGATCTGGCTTATGTGAATGTACGTCACGCTGATACAGGTGAAGTGGTAGCCAGGTATGGAAACACCGGGTTCGCCGACGTGAACTTCCCGCATGTGGAACAAGGCCTTCGTCTGGCGAACATGGTTCAGTACAAAGCTGATTTGCGAGCTTTCTTAGGTGAAAGTCTGTATGTTGAGATCGTAGATAACGCGGTTAATGATTGGGGTGTCCTATTTGCAGATGATTTCCAAACCTACTATCCTGAATCTCCGGTGGTAGGCGAACTGGCCAAAAATTTACATGATCCATTAACGTACGAAATTCTTAATCCGGGATTTGAGCGGGGAAGTCTGTTTGGTTGGACCGTCGTAGCCGGCGAAGCCTTTGGACCAAGCAGCGTATCCAGCGATACAACATGGTGGGCCGAGCAGATTCCCTACAATCAGGAAGGGCAGTACCACCTGAACGGCTGGATGTACAATGAAGAGAAAACCGGAATTCTTCGTTCTTCCAAATTTACGTTGGGCGGGAGTGGTTGGATTACTTTTAAGCTTGGCGGAGGAAAGAATACAGACCTCGTTTATATTGATCTTTACAATGCAAATACGGATGAGCTCGTGGCACGTTACGGGAATACGGAATTCGCCGATATTCATTTCCCGAATGTAGACCAAGGCATGCGACTTGCCAATATGGTGCAATATAAAGCCGATTTGTCCAATCACTTGAATGAAGAATTTTATTTCGAAATTGTTGATAATGCAAAGTCGGACTGGGGTATGATCTTCGCGGATGCGTTTTTCACTCATCATGAGTCGATTCCAACAGATGGCGTAACTGCAGTCAATTTGCACTCGAGTACGAAAGTAGATATCGAGAACCCTGGCTTCGAGACCGGTGATCTGAGCGGTTGGCGGGTGGAAGGCGACGCGTTTAACGATGCTGTCACGAATGCAATGGAGCATGGCGATTCTCATACTTCTTACGGACATGCAGGAGTTTATCATGCATTAGGTTCGAAGGGAGGAGATCATCTGACAGGTACGCTGACCTCCTCGACCTTCAAGCTGACAGGAACAGGTATGATTTCGTTCCTTGTCGGGGGCAGCCAGAATATAGATCAGTCCTATGTAGCATTGGTTCGCGCTTCTGATCAAGAGATTCTGATGAAGGCAACCGGCACGCAGTCCGAGTCTTACTCGCGGGTCACATGGGATGCAACAAACTATATCGGTCAAGAATTGTTTATCCAAGTCGTGGATAGGAACACCAGCGGACACATCAATGTCGATGATTTTGTGGTGAACGGATCTGGCTTGATCGGCAGCTGGAGCTTTAATGAGGGTACAGGCAAGTCAGTTAACGATCAGGTACGTAACCGCAATGATGTTGTACAATACGTATTTAATGAAGCGAAGTATAAGCCGAGCACAGATCCCTTGTGGAAAAAAGGGGTTTCGGGTAGTGGACTGCTGTTTGACGGATATTCCACATGGGTTACTAGACCGGCAAACGAAATCGCGAAGCCCGGTGATGAGTTAACCATCGAGGGGTGGGTAGCGCCAAGATCATACGAGTGGGGAGATCAAAATAAGCTTTCCGCCATCGTTAACCAGTATGACAGCGCTAAACGCGCCGGTTATATTCTCGGGATGGGACGTCATGGCAAATGGTCGTTCCAGGTTGGGATTAACGGCAAATGGACCGAGGTATGGGCAGCGGACAATAAACCGCTTAAGAAGTTCGAATGGTCGCACGTAGCGGCAACCTACAGCAAGTCGACAGGCGCACTTAAACTGTATTTGAACGGTGAATTGGTTGGCACATCCATCGCTGAGAAGAAGCTCGCCATTACGCCTGCGAATGTTGACTTCATCATCGGCAAGAACAACTCCGGAGCCATTATCGGAGGCGTATTTACGGCAAACATGTTTAACGGCTTGATCGATGAGTTGAAAGTATATAATAAAGCTTTAACCGATGAAGAAGTGAAGAACGGTTATCTGGCCGTGAAGTCAGGCTTTGAAAGCGGGACTGCACCTACACCGGAGCTGGATTTCGACCGCAGCGTATATGATGGTGACAGATACCGTCCTCAATATCACTTTATAGCGCCCGGACACTGGATGAACGAGCCACATGGGCCGCTATACTTCCAAGGCAAGTATCATATATTTTATCAGAACAATCCTCAAGGACCTTACTGGCACCAGATCCATTGGGGGCATGCGGTAAGCGATGATATGGTGCATTGGGAAGATATGCCGGTCGCACTCGCGCCGGATGGCGGTTCTGAAACACCAGACGGCGTGTGGTCCGGGAATGCGGTTGTGGACGATAATGGAAACCCCGCCCTGTTCTTCACAGCAGGTAATGACAAAGCGACTCCGAATCAGGCTACAGGTCTTGCCAGAAGCACGTATGCAGAAGACGGAGATGTGAACCTGAAAGAGTGGGTGTACCATGGAGCTCCAGTCACTACGCAGGCACCTAATCTTCACGCTGAGGAAGGTGAGGTATGGTACGGCAATTTCCGTGACCCTTATGTGTGGAAGGATGGCGATACGTGGTATCAGCTTGTCGGCTCGGGTATTAAGGGCGTAGGCGGAACAGCATTGATGTACACTTCCACGGATATGATCCATTGGACCTACCAGAAGCCATTCTTTGTTGGCGATTATGAGAAATATCATAAGACGGGTCAAGTATGGGAGCTTCCGGTGCTGTTACCGATTGGCGAAGACAGCAGCGGTAATAAGAAGTATGTGTTCCTAATCAATCCTTGGTTTGATCATTATGATGAGGACAATGTGAAATATGTATACCATTGGATCGGAACATGGGACAAAGAGAATCACAAGTTCATACCGGATCACGAGGAGCCGAGACTGTTCGACTTTGGCGAACATTTCACGGGGCCAAGCGGTATGATTGACAATCAAGGCAGATCCATTTTATTCAGTATTGCTCAGGACCGCCGAACAGAACAGCAGCATTACGATTCGGGCTGGGCGCATAATGCAGGCCTTCCGGTTGTACTGTCGCTTCGCGGCGACCATACACTGGGCGTTGAGCCGATTCAGGAGCTGGATTCACTGCGGGGTCCGAAGCTTATAGATGTCGAACAATCGAGTGTGGCATCAGCGAATACGGAACTGCAGAAAGTACAAGGCGACATGCTCGAAATTGTGCTTAAAGCCAATATCGGCACAGCTAAAAAACTCGGAATTTCATTAAGAGCTACAGCAGACGGGCAGGAAGAAACAAAGCTATATTATGATGTGGACAAGAAGGAGCTTGCCGTCGACAGATGGAAAACTTCTCTTGATCCGGATGTACAAAAAGGTATGAACAGCGGCCATATGGAGCTGGATAACAATGTTCTTAGCCTTCATATTTACTTGGACCGTTCGATGGTAGAGGCTTATGCGAATGGTAAGAATAGCATCACTACACGAGTATATCCTACTCGAAGCGATGCACTAGGCCTGAAGCTGTGGAGCGAAGGCGGGGAAGCAGAGATTCAAAGTTTGCAGGTATGGCTGATGAATTCTGCATACAACAGTACAGCTAAGGCCTACTGGCCTGATACAGTTCCTCAGACGGAAGCCGTGGGAGAACTTACAAATCATGATTTTGAGCTGGGTAATTTGACAGGCTGGACGGCAGAAGGCAATGCTTTCACGAACGAACATGTTACCAAAAGGAATGATTGGGGCTGGGGAGGGCCATTCGGGCAATCCTGGGATCGTAAGGATCCGGAGCGTCACCATCTGTGGGGCATACATCCTGACTACGGTGATCTAGCGACCGGCTCATTGAAGTCGGAACCATTCATTCTCGGAGGAAACGGCAGGATTGACTTCCTGATTGGCGGTGGCAATCATATCGATACTTTATATGCTGCTCTGGTCCGAGCATCCGATAATCAAATCCTAATGAAGGCTACCGGGCAGGATAATGAGGCTTACCGTCGTGTAATCTGGGATGCGTCAGCATACAAAGGTCAGCAATTGTACATCAAGTTTGTAGATGAGCATACAGGCGGATGGGGACACCTGAACATCGATGATGTGAATGTGCCTGTACAGGTTTCGCGGCCGCAGCCTGAAACTTCGGGTGGCAGTAGCGGGTCTTCGGCGACAATAACGGCACCGATTCCAATCAAAGGGGTCCTGTCGCTTAGCGCAGATCACATCAAGAGAGTAACCAATGCCAATGGTCAAACCGTTGCCAAAGCGGTTATCGATGCCAAAACGCTTAAAAGCCTGTTCAGTTCGATACAAGCAAGCTCCAGCAAAAATGTAATGATTGAAGTTCCGGTTCAAGATAAGGAGAGTTTGCAGCTCTCGTTAGACTTTGCGGCACTTCAAGATGCTGCAAAGGTATCTCCTGAATCGGTCATCACCATTAAAAGTGGTATTGTGACTTATGACCTTCCGCTTGCCTTACTGAAGCATGCTTCGATGACGGGTGAGATGGATTATATTCAAATTGCTATCGAGCCTCAAACCGAAAGAATGCTTGAAGTTATCCGTTCGCAAGCAGCGGCGTCTTCCATGAAACTGCTTGCCGGAGCCTATGACTTCAAGGTGCTGGCGGAAAAGGACGATGTGGCGACGGAGATTGAGGATTTTGGGAATCTCTATGTATCTCGATCGATGACCATCGATGCTAGTGGCAAACTCGACACGATTACAGCCGTCATGTACGTTCCTGAAACGGGTGAAATATCTTTCGTACCATCTACGTTTGAACGGAAGGATGGAAAAACGGTTGTTACCATTAAACGCAATGGCAACAGCATATATACGGTTGTTGATTTCAACAAAGATTTCGCGGACGCTAAGGAGCATTGGGCCAAGGAAGAGATTCACCTGCTTGCTTCCAAGCATATTGTTCAGGGCGTAAGCGAACAGAGCTATGAGCCTGAGCGGAAAGTAACTCGAGCAGAATTTGCAGCGATACTTGCGCGTGGTCTCGGTTTATCTAGTCAACCGAATAAAGGAACGGTGTTCTCCGATATCGTAGCGAGTGAGTGGTATGCAGGAGCTGTAGGCGCTGTCGTTAAGGCTGGCCTTATCAGCGGCTATGAAGATGGAACCTTCAAGCCGAACCAGCAAATTACCCGGGCTGAGATGGCCGTTATGCTATCACGTGCGGCTACTTTCATAGGTGTAAAACTGGGCGCAGGAACTGGCGGTGATCAGCAGCTTCAGTCTTTTGTCGATGCGCATGAGATCGGTGCGTGGGCAAAGCCTGCAATCGTTGAGCTGCTGGAAGCAAAACTGATTCAAGGCAGGTCAACGGTTACTATAGATGCGTCCGCTCATTTGACACGAGCAGAATCGGCAGTTGTTCTTAAGCGATTCCTGACGACAATCGAATTTATTAATTAAGAGGGACACCCCTGCGAGTAATGTCTCGCGGGGGTTTTTGTCTTCAAATATTTTTTATAAATGGAATAAAGTTCTTGACGATTTTTCTGTTTATACTTACAATAAGCTATGTAAACGTTTACGTAATCGTTTGACTAGAAAAACTACCAACGGATTACCAGACTCGTAAACGTCTAAGGAGGGGATACAAGTATCGGCATTATTTTGTTTCGAGAAAGCCCGAATACTCATTTAAGGAGGAATTGGATTGCAATTGAAAAAAAGAACGCTTAGTACTGTGCTCTGTTTAGCCATGGCTGTGGTGTCTATACCGGTACAGCATACCGAGGCTGCTGCAACACAAATTGCGAGCTGGAAATTTGATGAAGGTACAGGGAAAACGACGAAGGAAACTGTAAGCGCTTTAAATGATGCCATTCATTATGTTCACAATAACGCGGTGTACAAGCCATCAAGCGATCCGATCTGGAGAAGCGACGGTATATCGAACAGCGCCCTGCTCTTCGATGGCTACTCCAATTGGGTAACGCATAATCCGATCCAGACTCCAACGAACGCCATGACGATAGAGGCATGGGTCGCTCCTCGCGCATATGAATGGGGAGACAACGGAATACTTTCAGCGATCGTTAACCAGCATGATAAGCCTGGCAAGCAGGGGTTTCTGCTAGGTATGTTCCGGCATGGAGCGTGGTCTTTCCAAATCGGCTCAAAGGGCCAATGGTATGAAGTATGGTCCCATGAGCCATTACCCAAATTCGAATGGTCTCACATTGTTGCGACGGTGGATGGCACAGCAGGCACCATGAAGCTGTACTTGAACGGGAAAGAAGTTGCATCTCGTACTATTCCAGCGAACTCCACTATAACGCATTCATCCAATCCTTTGCTGATCGGCAAAAACAATCAGAGCACACAGCTCGCCGCCTTCCCCCTCAATATGTTCAACGGCCTAATTGACGAATTGAAAATAAACAGCGGCGCCTATAGTGCAGCGGAAGCTGAGAGCGCTTATCAGAGCTACTTGACGCAGCTAGGCGGCAATGTACCGACGCCTAACTTAAGCTTTGATCGAAGTGTATACAGCGGAGACAAGCATCGCCCGACGTATCATGCCATTGCTCCGGGACATTGGATGAATGAGCCTCACGCGCCTCTCTACTACAATGGACAGTACCACCTGTTCTATCAGAACAATCAACACGGTCCTTATTGGCACAACATGCACTGGGGACATTGGGTGAGCGAAGATATGGTGCATTGGCGAGATCTTCCCCCGGCCCTTGCTCCAGAGCTGTTCCAAGCAGATCCCGATGGAGATTGGACAGGTACGGCTGTATTGGACGACAGTGGCAATCCAACGCTTTTCTTTACCGCAGGCAACGATTCCAAGCCGTATATCAGCAGTAATCAGAACGTCGGCGTCGCACGCAGCACGGTCAAAACAGACGGTGATAATGATCTGAAGAGCTGGGTGAAAGAAAGGAAGCTGGCCGTTGCCCAGCAGCCTGGTCAAGGAAAACTCGGTGAGTTCCGGGACCCTTATGTGTTTAAAGATGGATCTACTTGGTTCATGTTCGTCGGTACGGGGATTGAAGGCCAGGGAGGAACGGCTGCCGTTTACTCGACGACGGACCCGAATCTGATGAATTGGATGTATCGCGGTCCGCTTTATCAGACCAATCAAGCGGAATATCCGTACTTGGGTGCCGTGTGGGAGCTGCCTGTCCTGCTGCCTCTTGGCAAGGGTAAGCACGTACTGGCGATCAGTCCGGTCGGGCCCGGAGCCGACGTAGAAGTTTACTATTGGATTGGAAGCTGGAACAGCAGCACGGCCAAATTCATCCCGGACCACCCCGAGCCGCAGCTCATGGACTTTGGCGACTTCAAATTTACAGGACCAAGCGGATTTACGGATCCGGCGACCGGCCGCAATATTATGTTTACTATCGCACAAGGCGAGCGTCCATCTCAGGAGGAATCCGATGCTGGCTGGGCTCATAACGCAGGACTCCCAGTGGAATTATCCCTTAGGGCAGACGGTCGCTTGGGTATCAAACCGATCGATGAGCTTCAGTCGCTGCGTGGTCAACAACTTCTCAATATGACGACTGATACCAGCTTCGCGGCGGCCAACCAAGCGCTTTCCTCCATAACAGGCGATACGCTCGAGATTGAGTTGGAGCTTGCTCGAGGCTCGGCGGATCAAGTCGGTATCAAAGTTCGAAAATCTCCGAACAGCGAAGAGGAAACGCTTGTTTATTACAAGAACAGCACAGATGAATACGGTGTCGATCGAACGAAGACGGTAGCGGGTACTAGCAAAGGCATCCAGAAGGGGAAAGTTGACATTGGAAGCGAAAACGTCAAGCTTCATCTCTATCTTGATAAGTCGATGCTGGAATCGTACCTGAACGGCTTAAAGTCTATTACGACACGCACATACTCCACAAGGGACGATGCGAAAGGCCTGCAACTGTGGGGCGATGCGAACACGAATTCAATTGTAGTAAAATCCCTTAAGGTTTGGAGAATGAATTCGGCTTATGAAACGGTGCCCGTAAGCGGAGTGACACTAAGTCCGGCTAGTCTACAGGTAACAGTCGGCGGCAAGAAGTCGGTGTATGCGACTGTAGCTCCTGCTAACGCTACAAATAAAAATGTAACGTGGACATCTAGCAACCCTTCCGTTGCAACGGTCAATAATGGCGTAGTAACAGGTAAAGCAAGCGGAACGGCAACGATAACGGCTAAAACGCGGGACGGATCTAAAATGGGCTCAAGCACAGTAACCGTTGCAACTCCACCAGCTTCCGTGAACTTGACCAACGGCGGGTTTGAAACCGGCGATTTGAGTGGTTGGATCGTGGAGAGCGGCAATGCGTTTACGAATGCAGCCGTTACTAACGAAGCTGTGTTTTGGGATAACCAACCATTCAATCATAAGGGCAATTATCATCTATGGGGAAATTTAAGCGGCGGAGATGCTTCGACTGGCGTACTCAAATCGCAAGTCTTTACACTGGGCGGAAACGGACAAGTCAGTTTCCTCGTAGGCGGCGGTTCGGATATTGACAAGCTGTACATAGCCTTCGTACGAGCTTCCGATGGCAAAGAGCTGTTCAGGTCTACAGGTCCAGGAACCTATTGGAATTGGCAAAGTAATAAGGGGGAGACAGAAGCTTATACACGGAGATACTGGGATGCTACGGAGCATATCGGTACTTCTATGTATATTAAAGTTGTCGACGAGCGAAGCGACGGTTGGGGTCACTTGAATGTAGATGACTTCATTGTTCCTGTTCAAAACTCAGGGCCATCAGATACCCAGGCGCCAAGCGCACCGACGAACTTAGCCTCATCTTCGAAAACATCGACCTCGGTTTCGCTAACTTGGACAGCCTCAACCGACAACGTGGGCGTAACGGGCTATAACATCTATCGGGGCGGTACGAAAATAGGTACGTCGGCTGCAACCAGCTATACCGATTCTGGCTTGAACGCGAGCACTGCTTATACGTACACCGTAAAAGCTGTAGATGCTGCAGGCAATGAGTCGGCGGCTAGCAACAGTTTGAGTGTTACAACTAATGCGGGGGCTGCGGATACTCAGGCGCCAAGCGCACCGACGAACTTAGCCTCATCTTCGAAAACATCGACCTCGGTTTCGCTAACTTGGACAGCCTCAACCGACAACGTGGGCGTAACGGGCTATAACATCTATCGGGGCGGTACGAAAATAGGTACGTCGGCTGCAACCGGCTATACCGATTCTGGCTTGAACGCGAGCACTGCTTATACGTACACCGTAAAAGCAGTAGATGCTGCAGGCAATGAGTCGGCGGCTAGCAACAGTTTGAGTGTTACGACAGAAACGGTTACTCCGGGCGAGCCGCAAGGAATTGCGAATCATGACTTTGAGAGCGGTGATTTGAGTGGTTGGACGGTTGTAAGCGGTAATGCCTTCAGCGCAGGGGACGTTACTGCTGATACGGATTGGGGCTGGGGAGGGCCGTTCAAACAGAACGGAACGTACCATCTTTGGGGATTCAAGGACGGTGGAGACGACCAAGTGGGAATCTTGAAGTCTGAGACATTTACGCTGGGAGGCAACGGTGTGATTGACTTCCTCATTGGCGGCGGCAAGGATCTGAACAACTTGTATGTTGCTTTTGTCCGCGCCTCGGATGGGGTCGAGCTCATGAAGGCTACCGGTAACAACAATGAGGAGTATACTCGTGTCGAGTGGAATGCAGCTTCACATATCGGAACAACAGGCTATATCAAGGTTGTAGACAATGCGACAGGGGATTTTGGACATATTAATTTAGATGATGTCAACGTTCCGACCCAGCAGTCATCCACTGATTCGACTGCGCCGACTGCTCCGAGTAATGTCGCGACTACGGCAACCTCAGCTCAATCCATATCATTAACCTGGTCCGCTTCTACCGATAACGTAGGTGTTGTCGGCTATCGTGTGTATCGTAATGATGTTGAAGTGGGTGCTGTTACAGCAACAAATTTTACGGACAATGGCTTGGCTCCAAGTACATCGTACACGTATACGGTGAAGGCGTATGATGCCGCCGGTAATTTGTCTGCATCAAGCGCTTCGCTAGCTGTTACGACTACCCATGTACAGTTGAGGGAGCTTACAAATCATGACTTTGAGAGCGGCGATTTGAGTGGTTGGACCGTTGTAAGCGGCAATGCCTTCAACGCAGGGGACGTTACAACTGATACCGATTGGGGCTGGGGAGGACCGTTCAACCAGAACGGAACGTATCATCTTTGGGGCTTCAAGGACGGTGGAGATGACCAAGTGGGAGTCTTGAAGTCAGAGACATTTACGCTGGGAGGCAACGGTGCTATCGATTTCCTCATTGGCGGCGGCCATGATCTAAACAACTTGTATGTGGCATTAGTTCGCGCTTCCGATGGTGTGGAATTGATGAAAGCTACAGGAAATAATAATGAAGCCTACAGCCGAGTTCATTGGAATGCTGAAGCTTTTATCGGTACAGCATGCTATATTAAAATTGTTGATCAAGCAACAGGTGGCTTTGGACATCTGAACGTAGATGATGTTAATGTTCCTGTAGTGGTATCGCCGTAATATATTTTTTATATTAAACTAATAAGCTGAGCTAGTGCCGAAATTAATCGGCACTAGCTTTTATTTAGTTCTTTATTTCCGCGGGCAGGTTTTTCATTAATTATGAAGTGACAGTTTCTAAACAACTCTGGAAGAACGATAATAAATGGAATGAAAAATACAGTGAAAACACTTAATAATCAGCGTGGTATTTTCGATAATATATAGTAGCATTACCTTTAGCAGAACTGATTTTAGAAATGTGAATGTATTGGAGTAATCATTTCATTCGATATATTCATCTCCTAAAAGGAGGGGATATTTTCTAACCAAAACACCATGTTGATGAACGCATCATATTCCCTACGTAATCGTTTAACTAATGGATTCTGAAGGAAAGGTAATTTGTCACTCAAAATTAGAAGCTCAAGCAAGGAGTATTCCGACATTAAAGGGAGTTCTCAAACAGGTACGTAATCGTTTAACTTATTCACCATATTTATTTTTTCAAGGAGTGCAAACAATGAAGGTTATTACAAATCGTTCTTTTTATTATTGGTTAATATGTATAATTTGGATGATATTCATAACAGGATGCAATAACTCGCTTCACAATATCAGTAATTCTCAAATTATAAATGGTGACTTTGAGACAGGGGACTTAACTGGATGGACCGTTGTAGAAGGAGATGCCTTCAGCAATGAAACAGTTGTAGATACCGCAACTTTCTGGGATGAAAATATCCCCTTTCAACATGAAGGTAAGTATCATTTGAATGGAGTTATTACAGGCGAACAGAAAGTAGGGAAATTACAATCTTCTACTTTTAGGTTATCGGGTGATGGTACCATCACATTCAAAATGGGGGCCGCCAGAGATATCGAAAAGACATATGTCGCTGTTTGCCTTGCCAAAACGAATGATATCATTTTTAAGCAGCCCAATACATTCTTTTTGGATCCTGGTATTGCCGAAGTAAGTCAGTATGATAAAGGACTCGCTTATACTAATAACTATGCGGACTATGCCATTTATTTGCCTGAATATATTGGACAAGAAATGTATTTGTTGATTGTAGATGACGATAGTGACGGAGATTTTGGTTTTATTAATGTAGATAGTATTAAAACCTATTATGTGGACGGAGTAGCCATACCCTGAGGGAAAGTTTGGTAGAAGAATTATTTAAAGAAAAAGCTACAACAGGAGTGGGTAAAGTTGAAAAAAACTATAAACTTTCATTTAAATTTAAAAAAGAAGTTAATGGTATCGTTCGGGCTGCCTATTTTTTTGCTAGGGGTTGTGATAATTGCTTTATCACAAATAAATATAAAGAGTACAGAGGAAATTATCAGGAACTCATATGATGTAGTATCTGATTCCAAATTAAAAATTGTAGATGTGAATAAAGGGTTTTATCAAGCCATGCATTACTTCGGAGAAACGATGAACATAGAGGTTCGAAATGAGCAGTACCTCAATAATAAGACTAAGTATCTTGAGCAGATAAGAGAAATTAAGCTGCTGCTCAACGAAGCTAAAAAGATTATTCTCACCAATGAAGAGATGAAAAAAGCAACGGACATACAAACTAATCAATCATTCCAAGAAAAATTCCTTGAGTTAGAGAAAAATTTGTATAAGTGGACCAATTCTGTCTCTTCTGAAATTTTGCGCAAGGAGGCAAACAGGGAAGGAAAAGTAAACAATGAAGTCTATATACAACTTAATGAAACAGAACTAACTTTAAATCAGATTGTAGATATGGTTGACAATTACAGCAAAGAACAAAGAGTCATTTATGAAAACAAGGCTCAAGTTATATCAAAAACAACCATATCAGTCACTTTATTACTATTTATATTTGGATTAGTCTTCGCATCTATTTTCGCAAATCGCATGTCTAAACCAATTTTGCAAATCACTGAAGTCGCCGAACAAATGGCAAAAGGGGATTTGAATGTAAATATTGAAACCAAATATTCTAATAACCACGATGAAATCGGTACATTATACAAGTCCTTTGTTCTTATGGTTACGAATTTTAGAAATTTAATATGCGAGATGACGGAGGCTATTAGCAAGGTTAATGAATCTTCAATTAAATTAAGTATCGTTTCCGGTGAGATGGTACAGTCAGCAGATCAAATATCGACAAGTATTCAAGATATTTCAAGCGGTGTAACGGAACAAGCGCAAAAAACTGAAGAAGGAGCTTCTAATACAGTTCAAATTGGTCAAATTATTGAGACGACACATAAAAATTTGTTGAAAATGGGCATTGCTTCAGAAAATATAAATATTGTTGTTAATGAAGGTCTGGAAGTTATCCAAAGTCTGACCGCAAAAAACAAAGAAACTATATCCGCATCAAATGAAATATTTAATAGCATTGTGAATACAAATAGCAGTTCGGAAAAGATTAATGGATTGAGCCGGGGCATTGCCGATATAGCTGAACAAACTAATTTGCTAGCATTGAATGCAGCAATTGAAGCTGCACGCGCAGGAGAGGCCGGCCGTGGATTCTCAGTTGTATCAAGTGAAATTCGAAAATTAGCGGAACAAACGTCTCTCTCGGTTAAAGAAATCAATAAAGTTGTGAAGGAGTTGCAAACCAATTCCAACTATTCCGTTCAGTCAATGGAGAGAGTATCTACCATTTTGGGTGAACAGTCCCAGAGTGTAGCGATTGTAGAACAAAAGTATCAACATATCTTAACCGCTATAAATGAATCTGTTCAAATCATACAAGCATTAATTGTGTCAGGTAATAACATGGAAGAAAATAAAACGGTTATTTTAGATACGATGCACAGCTTGTCTGCAATTGCAGAGCAAAATGCAGCATTAGTTGAGGAAATCACAGCAACGACACAAGAGCAAGTTGGTTCCGTCGAAAATGTCAACTCTGCATTTCAAAATCTTGGATATCTCGTTAAACGGGTACACAGTAGTATTGGTAAATTTAATGTGTGACCTGAAATAGTTGAGTGCATCACGAGTGAGTTCAGAGACAGGATATCATGGTACCGCGTGACCGGCAGGGAGCCCTCCCTGTGGAGGATTGAGACAGTGCTCGCCCCCGAGGCTATCATCAGGTGGAGGCCCCTCCATTATTGCTCTGCCTTCATGCCCTTACAAGTAAATATTATAAATAAAAAGAGAATCCAAGTGCGGATTGTCTTTTTTATTTTATAATTTTGAAAAGTATAAGTTCTGAGCGTCAGCTCAACCTTTCTAATATTGCAAGAAAAGCCACGGCGGCTTAAACACGAATGCCCTACATTTAAGGTCTTCGATAGAACCATTTATTATCAATGACTTATAAGGAAGCGGAAATATGTAAAATAATACTTGAAAATACTTAAAAAATGTATAATAATACTTATATATACTTACGAAGCGGAGGGCGTTATGTATCAAGAGGATAGATTGCTTAAATTGCTTGAATGGTTAAATGAACGGCATAGCCTTTCAGTGAATGAACTTATGGATCGCTTTAATATATCCAGGGACACGGCACGCAGAGATATCCTTAAATTGGTTCAGGAAGGAGCAGCTATTCGTACCCATGGCGGGATCTCACTTCCGCTGCTCAATGATAAGCTGTTAGCTTATCGGGAACGTGTAGAATCATTTTCGGCTGATAAGCGATCGATAGGGATAAGTGCTCTAAGATTCATTGAGGATCACAAACATTATTTTTTTGATGTTTCTACTACGGTTAACTGTTTGGCTGAATTAGTAACCCAACCGATTAAGGTGTTTACGCATTCACTAGATAATGCGGCCATATTTTCAGAAAAACCAACCTCGACTTTATATGTATTTGGTGGTCGTTTGCATCACAGTAACCGATTTTTCGTTGATCTGGATATCGTCAATCAATTAGAATCTATGCATTATGATACAGCCTTTCTAGGAGCAGCTGCCATTACCGAGCAAGGCATCTTCTATGACGATCTGGAGGACGCCAGGGTCAAAAAACGGGTAGCTAAGCAATCTGCTAAGAATATCGTTCTCGCAGATACTCAGAAGTTTATGAAAGAGAGCTATTTTAAAGGCGTGGATTGGGCAGAGATCGATATGGTCATTACCAATCACAAACCACCAGACTTATTTGTGAAATTAATGAACGATAAGCAGATTAAATTGATCGTTGCAGAAAATTAAGAAGGGATGTGTAAATCGTGAACTATAAGATTTTATTTAGCGATATAGATGGAACCTTGTTGAATTCAAAATCTCAAATAAGCCAAGAAACGCTGAAGGCGATTCGATCATTAAGACGATCTAATATTCCATTTGTCCTTGTGTCTGCGCGGATGCCCAAAGGTATAGAACCCTATCAGAATCAAATAGGGACGCATGAAGCTATGATTTGCTTTAGCGGAGCCCTTGTACTTGGCCCACTACAGTCTAATGGCCATCGGGAAATCATACGAAATATCCCATTGAGTAGTGAGGAGATCCAGTGCGTTTATTCATTGATTCAACCGGATTACGACATTACTATTAGTTTTTATAACAAGGATGAATGGTATGCTGAAGCTTTAGATGAAGCTATTTTGCAAGAGTCAGGGATTACATCTATTCAACCTAACCTTTGTGAACTTAAAGCGATGATCAAAAAAGTAGAGATGAATAAGATGTTGTGTATTGGCAATCCGAAACACATTGAATATCTGCAGGCAGACATATCCAAGCATTATCCTAAACTTACTGTATATAAATCAAAATCAACCTACTTGGAGATCATGGCACCGCAAGTAAGTAAGTCCAGCGCGATGGATAAAATATTAGAATATTATAATTTTACTAGAGATATAACCGTTGCCATCGGGGATTATTACAATGATATAGATATGCTTCAAAATGCGGGACTAGGGGTTGCTATGGGGAATGCGCCCGAAGATGTCAAGAAATACGCAGATGAAATCACAGCGAGCAATGATGAAGATGGTTTAAAGCTTATCATTGAAAAATACTTTTGCTAGGAGGTACATAAACCAATGCCATTTGTAAATATTCGTATTGTGAAGGACGTCGTAACAGCCGATCAAAAATCTCAACTCATTCAGGGTGTAACGGATTTGCTAGTTCGTATTTTAGATAAAGACCCTAAACAAACGGTTGTCATTATTGATGAAGTATCTACAGATAATTGGGGGATCGATGGTAAATCTGTAACAGAAATTAATACTTCTATTTAATTATTACGTAATCGATTACGTAACTTTTTAAGGAGATGATATTTTATTTAACATAAGCAACCATGCACTTTATAACTAAAAAAAATAAAAGTGAAAGGATGTGTCCATGTTGGTAAATTGCTTCAAGCGTACTCTAGTTTTATTGTTAACAAGCTCAATGTTACTAAGCTCCTTGATCTCTACTGCTTCCGTAGTGAGCGCCGCAGCAAGTACTGTCGCTCATTGGAACTTTAACGAAGGTGCAGGTACAGTAACTTTGCACACATGAATGTAGATGATTTTAATGTGCCTGTAGCACCTGGCCCGATTACGGGATCGCTGGCAAACCACGACTTTAAAGCGGGTAATTTAAGCGGCTGGACGGTTGTGAGTGGGGATGCTTTTACGGATGGGGATGTGAACTCAGATACCACTTGGCGGAGATGGACAAATCGACTTATTGGTTGCAGGAGTTCAAAATAGTAATCAATTATATGTTGCCTTAGTCCGTGCATCAGACCATCAAGTCTTATTTAAAGTAACGGGTCAGGACAGTGAGTCTTACACAAGAAGAAACTGGAATGCATCAGCCCATATTGGGGAGACCTTATACATCCAGGTGATGGATCAAGCTACTGGCGGCTGGGGGCATATCAATGTTGATGATGTGAATGTTCCGGTTCAACAAGAGTTCACTGACGATGTATAGACAGAGAGGGGAAGGTTTCAATATGTCTATTGATTCTATTAATTTTTTGGGGAATTTAACTAAAACGAAGCATGCGCGTTCTGCGCGTGCTTCCAGTTGGGATCAAACTGGCCGCGATCAGGATTACTGGATGATTCCTGCGGGAGAGACAGTAATACTCGCGGACATTGAAGGACCGGGCTGTATTACGCATATGTGGATGACTTCATTTTGCCGTAGAATGCTAGGGCCAAGCATCATGATCCCTCGGCAGGTTTCTAAAGTGGCATCTGTGCTCGAGATTCATAATGCGCTTGGCGTTTCTTACGAGGTGACGGATCCGGCATGGTACCGCAAAGTATTAATTAAGATGACTTGGGACGACCAAGCTCATCCTAGTGTGCTTACTCCCTTAGGGGACTTCTTTTGTATAGGACATTCCATGCCGGGTACATTCTCATCTCTTCCTTTCACAGTTTCAGCGAAGCCAGGTGAGGAGTACAAGTTTGGCGGCGTATCCTCGGTTAACTGTTATTTGCCTATGCCGTTTAATAAAAAAGCTAAAATTGAGATTATCAATGAAAATGATGTGCCTTTTGGCTTATTCTTTTATATTGATTATGAAATGTATAAACAGTCGTTGAGTGAGGAGACAGTATATTTCCATGCACAATGGCATCGGGAAAATCCATGTGATGGCTGGGCGCCTGAGATCCAGGTGAATTCCCCTGAGGTGAATAGTGTGCCTAATATTGAAGGGAAGGGCAACTATGTTATTTTGGAGGCAGAAGGTCAAGGGCATTATATCGGCTGCAATCACTCTGTCGCTCATTTTGAAGAATCCTGGTGGGGCGAAGGGGATGATATGTTCTTTATAGATGGAGAACCTATTCCGAGTATTGTTGGGACAGGCGGAGAGGATTACTTCGGCCATGCTTGGGGAATGCAGAAGGTTTCATTTCCATTCTGCGGATCCATTGTTCATGAGAATGACGCGCCTGGATATCAAGTGTCGTACCGATTCCATGTACTGGATCCCGTTTACTTTTCAAAAAGCATTCGCGTGACCATGGAGCATGGACACGCCAATCACTTAGCAGACGATTGGTCTACAACGGCCTATTGGTACCAAACGCTGCCATCTAAACCGTTCGGAATTTTACCAGTAGAGCAGCGAATCCAACGGATGCCGGAACGCCAAAAGCCTCCAGTTCCAAACGTGAAGGAAAGGGAAGATTTTAAAGACCTGCACAACGTATACCTAGAAAGATTCGACACATACCAAGCAGAACTTAGTAAGGAAATGGAAGTCAAATTTAACAACACTAGAAAGTTCTCTCAAGGTAATATTGATCTAAGCCAGAAGCTAAGACAGCAGTTCGATAAAGAATAAGTACATCAAGGAACAAAGCCAGGAGCTCCTATTTGGAGGATTCCAACAATCAATTAATTCTTGCAGTAAAGAGGTTGATTCTTACGGATCAACCTCTTTCTTCGTTACAGCTGAACAACATGATTCATCTAGGAAAATGAACCACAAATTCTGCTCCTCCGCTGCGTTCTGACTTATCTACCTTGTAAAAGCGATCGAACAAATGCGGGATCGCTTCCGCCGGAATTCCCGGTCCCGTAACCTGTACGGTCACGACAACAAATGCCGGATCTTCATCGGGAGAAAAACGAATCGAAATTTCACCGCCAGAAGGGGTATGCCGAAGCGTGTTGGCCACCCGATTCAGGATCACTTGTTTGACCCGCTTAGCGTCGATATCCGCTTCGATTGGGACGATACGGCCTGAACGGTTTAATCGAATGCCCCGCGCTTCGGCTTCAGGACGGATAAGTTCCGCCAAGTCAGCCAGCAGCCCGGACAGATCGGTCGCTTTCCGCTGTAAATGCATTTCGCCCGCCTCTGCCGAAGTCAAAAAATGCAGCTCATCCACCAAGTGAATGGTCACCATCAGCGATTTTGCCTATCGGGCCGGTGTTTCGATGGCTCTGTAGGGCGTGACACATAGAATAGGAATGGTATGAAGCCACTATTCAAATAAAAGGTGCTTTCTCTAAAGGTCATGTTATGACCGTTTGAGGCAGCGCCTTTTTATATTGTGGGGAAGTCAAAAAATTTCTAAAAAGGTCAACGATATGGCTTATGAGCCTGCGGGAGGGTCCGGTAGAATGGGATTACCGAATAAGGAACGAGAAGAAGGTGACCTTCATGAGACTAGCAAAAGTAGGGGTACTTATCGATGAAGCAACGGTCCGGCGGTGGCACAGCGTCGGTCGAAATGCGTTCGAGTTATATATTAAAGAGATTTTGGAGCATGCAGGGATGCCTTACGAAAGACTTACAAGTATGCAGCAGCTGCGCGCGAACGACTGGGATATCCTGATCGCTTCCGTTGTCCCGGAATCCGCTGATGCGGCAGACCGCCTTTGGAGCTTTGCTGAAGCGGGGGGCACGATCATTTCCTACGGCGGACTGGGGGCTCTGGCCAAGCGGCTTGGCTGCGGGCAGCAGCTGCCTATAGGAGCGGGCTATGCTCGGGTTTCCGAGCTTGGCGAGGTGCCGGTCCCTTTGCGGTTTCTCTCCGCGCAGTCTTGGTCGGGCGCGTCTCCAGGCAGGGGTGAGCTTCATGTTTCCTCGCCCGGCGGTGAGAACGGCGGTTCGCTGCTGCGGTCCATTTCTGTAGGACGCGGCATCATTCACCGCTGGTCCGTGGACATTCCGTCGACGGTGGTGCAGCTGCAGCAGGGGGCCGGACCTGTGTTGCAGGACGGGATTCCTTGCCCGGACGGAACCGCGGATATCGATGAAGGTATTCTGAAGGCAGATGACGGAGTTACTCTGCACTGGGCATGGGATCGGGAACGGACGGCGACGGGGATGCCGTACTATGCTTATCCTCAGGCGGATTACTGGCGCGAGGTGCTACTGTCCCACTTGGTCCGATGCGCGCTAGAAGCCGGCTGTACCTTGCCCTTCGTCGATTATTGGCCTGAAGGGACGGAGAGGGTGGCGGTCATCTCCTTCGACAGCGACTTCAACCTGGATGAAACGGCCATGACAACACTGGATGTCTTGAACGAGCTGAAGGCTTCGTCCACCTGGTGCATGATCGAGCCGGGCTACTCCGATGAGGTGTATCAACGAGTGAAAGCAGAGGGCCATGAGCTGGCGCTCCATTACAACGCACTGGAGAAGGAAGATGGAATCTGGAGTGCAGAGGAGTTCACCCGCCAACGGAAGTGGGCCGAAGCCGCAACCGGTACAAGCGGATTAACCTCCAATAAAAATCACTATACGCGGTATGAAGGCTGGGGGGAGCTGTTCCGTTGGTGCGAGGCGAACGGCATTCAGACGGACCAGACGCGAGGCCCTACGAAGCGGGGCAATGTGGGTTTCCTGTTCGGCACCTGTCATCCGTACTTCCCGGTTGCGTGGCTCGATGAGCAGAATCGCCGATATGATGTGCTCGAGCTTGGCTTTCTCACCCAGGATCTGAATCATCCGAGCTTATCCGATACTTCGGTCATCGTGCCGTTCCTGGAGCGGGTGGCGGAGGCTCAGGGCGTAGCCCACTTCTTGTTCCACCAAATTCATATCCACCGGTTGGAGCCGGTAAGGCAGGCCCTTCGAGAGGTGATTACCGAAGCAAGACAGCGCGGCTATACGTTCTGGACGTCCAAGCAGGTGAATGATTGGACGCGGGCGCGCAGATCGATTCGCATCGTCGGCCTTGACGAGGATAACCAGGTACAAGTGGAGCGCGGCGCTGCGACAGAGCAAGTTGTGGTATGGGTGCCTCTCTCGCAAGCTGAAGCCGTGCCGGAGGAGAAGTTGAGTTACCGGTACGGCGTGCCGTGCCGGAAGCATATTCACTAATACGATGAAGGAGGAAGCCGCATGCTGATGAATCAAGAAAAGCTCGCCATCCACGGAGGCAGCAAGGTGAAGACAACCCCATTCGGAACGGGTCAACGGTTTGGGGAGGAGGAGGTAGCCGAGCTGGTTGAGGCGCTGAATCAAAATACGCTCTTCTACCATTTCGGTGGGAAGGTTAAGCAGTTTCTGTCCGATTTCAACGCCATGTACGGCGTGCGTTATAGTGTAGCCGCCTCCTCGGGGACGGCAGCCATCCATGTTGCGCTTGGCGCGGCAGGCATCACGGTAGGCGATGAGGTGATCACAAGCCCTATCACCGACCAAGGAACGCTTATTGGCATCCTGTACCAAAATGCGATCCCTGTGTTTGCTGACCTGGACCCGCATACGTACAATATGGACCCGCAATCCATCGAAGCGCGGATTACCGAACGGACGAAGGCAATCGTAGTCGTCCATCTGGCGGGAAATCCCGCGGATATGGACCCGATCATGGAGATTGCCCGCAAACACAAGCTGAAGGTGATTGAGGATTGCGCTCAAAGCTATCTGACGAGATACAAGGGCCGTCTGGTTGGAACTATCGGGGATTACGGCTGCTTCAGCACGAATGACTTCAAGCATATCTCGACAGGGGACGGGGGGCTTGTTACGGTCAACTCCGGCGAGGAGGCCGATTACCATGTGACGCATGCCTTTGCGGATAAAAATTATCAGCGCTTCGGCAGCAGCGTTCAGCGCGACTTGCACTATCTGGCCCCGAATTACCGCATGACCGAGCTGCAGGGAGCCGTAGGCATCGCTCAGCTGAAGAAGCTTGAGACGATATGCGAGCGCAGGAGGCGTCATGGCGATCGAGTCACGGAGGGGATCAAGAACCTTCCCGGTATTCAGCCGCATCATGTGGAGTCTGGGAATGCATGCACCTACTGGTTCTATATGCTTCGCGTGGAGCTGGGCGAGCTGACCTGCAGCCGGACGGAATTCTGCAAGGCGCTGGAGGCAGAGGGCATCCCTAATATGGAAGGCTACATTCCGGACGTCGTTTATATGCAGCCGCTCTTTCAGAACCGCACCGCCTATCGGAACTCGCATTATCCGTTCGAGCTGACCGGCGTAACGTACGAAAGAGGGCTGTGTCCGGAGGCCGAGAGCATCCTGCAGACTGCGATACGGCTGCCGATCAATGAATTTTACACCGAGCAGGATATAACGGAGATGATTGCGGGCATTCGCAAGGTCGCCGACTTCTACAGAAAGCGATAGGTGAAGAGATGACGACAACGGGCAAATTGCGGATCGGTGTGATCGGTTTGGATACCTCCCATGCCACGGCATTTACGGAGCTGTTGAACAATTCCAGTCATCCGTATCACGTTCCCGGCGGGGAAGTTGTGCTTGCGTATCCCGGCGGGTCCGACGACTTCGAGCTGAGCCGCTCCCGCGTACAGGGCTTCACGGAGGAGCTGCGCAGCAAGCACGGCGTGCAGATCGTCAGCACCCCGGAGGAAGTGGCGGAGGGAAGCGATGCCATCCTGCTGGAGTCGGTCGACGGACGCGTGCATCTGGAACAATTCCGCCAGATTGTTTCCTATGGCAAGCCGGTGTTCATCGATAAGCCCTTTACGGTCGATGCGGGGCAGGCCGGGGAGATCATCCGTCTTGCGGAGAAGCACGGCGTACCTATCATGAGCAGCTCGGCCTTGAGGTATGCGGAGGGTGTCCAGGAAGCGGCTGACGTCAACGTCATCGGAAAAATCATCGGCGCCGACTGCTACGGGCCGATGGAGCTGCAGCCGACGCAGCCAGGTTTATTTTGGTACGGCATTCACAGTGTAGAGATGCTTTATACCTTCCTGGGCCCTGGCTGCGTGACGGTCATGGCAACCGCCACAGCCCTTCACGATGTGGTGACAGGCCGGTGGGAGGATGGCCGGATCGGCACGATCCGCGGCAACCGAACCGGAAATATGACCTTCGGCGCCTTGGTCCATCGGGAGCAGGACTCGCATTCGGTGGAGGTCAACGCCCATAAGAAGCCTTATTACGCGAGCCTGCTTGAACAGATTATGCCGTTCTTCCGGACCGGCAGGTCCTCGGTGCCGATAAGCGAGACCTGGGAGATCATCCGATTCATCGAAGCGGCGAATGAAAGCAGATTGACCGGGAAGCCGGTATCCTTGAGGAGCTAAGGGGGTGAGGATCCTGCAACAGCTTGCGCCTTTAACGGCGGAACTTACTCCACAAGCGCCATGGGAAGCGAAGCGGGACATCATCCGCCTGAAGTGGCTGGAGCTGATCGGCGGCCTGCCGTCCAGGGTGCCTGTCCGCTACCGCATCTTGTCTTCCGTCGCCGAGCAGACGCATACGCGGCATCATCTAGAATACGATACGGCGCACGGCGATAAGGTCATGGCCTACTTGCTCGTTCCTCATGAAGCCGCAGAGCCGAAGCCTGCCGTCCTGGCCCTGCATCCTACCATTGATACCGGAAAGGACGACATAGCCGTAGCCTCAGGAAGGCCCGGTCGAAGGTATGGGCTGGAGCTTGTGGAACGCGGCTATATCGTACTTGCTCCGGATACGATCACGGCCGGTGAACGAAGGCGAAGCGGGGAACCGTACTTCCATACGGCCTCGTTCGAGGCGCAGCACCCCGAATGGTCGGCGGTCGGCAAGATGCTGACCGATCACTTGCAGGGAGTGGATCTGCTCTGCAGCCTGCCCGGGGTGGATGCGGAACGGATCGGCGCGATCGGACATTCTCTGGGCGGATACAACGCGTTCTTTCTGGCCGGGGTCGATTCGCGCGTGAAGGCTGTGGCCGTCAGCTGCGGACTGTCGACCTTCTACGGCGACCCGGAGCCGAACCGCTGGGGAAGACGCAGCTGGTTCAGCCATATCCCCCGGGTAACCGACGCGTTAAGCAGCCAGAGTCTTACCCTGGACTTTCATGAGATCGCCGCGTTAGCCGCACCTGTGCCATTCTTCTGCTGGATAGCCCAACAGGATCGATACATGCCGCATTGGAAGGAAATTGGTGAGGCGGCGGAGGAACTGCAAGCTCTGTATGCTCATTTGGGATATCCAGAACGATTCCAAGCGGTTATCGGCACGTCTGGTCACGACTTTCCGGATGTAATCCGAAGATGGGCCTATGAATTTCTGGACGACTGGTTGAGGAGGGAGCCGCCGGTATGAAGCTACATCGCTTCGGGGTTGTCGGGCTCGGCATGATAGCCGACTTTCATATTCAGGCCATCGAGGCGCTGCCTAACGCGAGACTCGCCTCTGTGTGCTCGCGCAACCAAGAGAAGGTCGCGAGCCTGGCGCAAGCCTACAGCTGTAGCGGCACGACCCGGTATGAGGAGCTGCTGGCCGATCCAGAGGTCGAGATCGTCTGCGTCACGACAGGCAGCGGCAGCCACTTTGCTATTGGCCGGGAGGCGCTGCTGGCGGGCAAGCATGTGCTGCTGGAGAAGCCGATGGCCATGACCTCGGCGGAGGCCGCCGAACTGACGCAGCTTGCCAAGGAGCGAGGGCTAAAGCTAGGGGTGATCTCCCAGCGCCGGTTCGAGCCGCAGCATCAAGCGGTTCACCGGGCGATAGCTTTAGGCGTCCTCGGCAAGCTTCTGCTCCTAGAAGTGCGATGCCCTTTCTACCGTACCCAAGCGTATTACGATGCGGCTGACTGGCGGGGGACTTTACTTGAGGACGGAGGCGCCTTGATGAATCAGGGTATTCATTCGATCGATCTCATGCTCTGGCTCGCAGGTCCGGCCCGCTCCGTCATGGGGATGACCGCGACTCAGACCCATCGCATGGAAGCCGAGGACCTCGGCCTCGCTCTGGTGAAATTCGCTAGTGGCGCCTATGGAACGATCATGTCCTCCACCAGTATCCAGCCGGGCTATCCGCCGACCCTTCGCTTGTATGGGGAGAGAGGCTCGATTCACCTAGAGGGAGCATCGATCGCGGAGTGGCACGTACCCGGCCTGCCGGAGCCTGATCCAGAACAAGCGGAAGCGGGTACAGGAGCTGGCGTGAGCAATCCTTCTCACATTCCGAGCCGCTTCCATAAGCTCCAGCTGGCCCAATTCTTGGAGGCTCTAGAGAAGGGCGGCGAGCCTGCCGTCACGGGGGAGGATGGGCAACGGGCGGTTGCCTTGATCGAGGGGATTGTACGCTCTGCAGCCGAATCCCGGGAAATACAGCTATAGGAAGGCGCGAAGACGGCTTCAACGAAAGGGGTGATACCATTGCACATGCATACTCAAGCGCAGGCAGAACCAGGCGCATCGTCGATGTCCATCCGCAAGAAGCGGCGATTCAATAAGAACAGGCTGTTTGAGAATCTCTATGGTTATGCGTTCATTTTCCCTATGCTGGTCGGGGTATCGATTATGACGCTGCTGCCGATTCTGGCTTCCTTCTTTCTCAGCTTCACGGAATGGAATTTTCTGCTCGGCTTTAAGCGCATCGATTTCATCGGCCTGCGTAATTTTGAGCGGCTGCTTGCAGACGATATCTTCTGGAAGTCATTAACGAACAATGTCATCTTTATGCTGGTTGTGCCGGCTACGTTGGCCTTTTCCCTGCTCCTTGCCGTGCTGATCAATAAATATGTGTACTTTAAAGACTTGTTCAAGGTCATTTACTTCATGCCCTATATTTCGAGTATCGTGGCTGTAGCCATGGTGTGGCAGGTGCTCTTCCATCCATCCTTCGGTCCGGTGAACAATCTTCTGATGTCGCTTGGTATAGAGAACCCGCCCAAGTGGCTCGCGGATGTCAACTTTGCGCTTCCGTCCATTATGATGATTACGATCTGGGTATCGATCGGCTACAATCTCATTATTTACATCGCGGGCCTTCAGAACATTCCGCCGGAGCTTTACGAGGCGGCCGAGATCGACGGAGCGAGGCCGGCGCAGAAGTTCTGGAATATCACGCTGCCGCTGCTGTCGCCGACGACCTTTTTCCTGCTGATTACCGGTCTGATCGGAACCTTCAAGGTATTCGACGTGATCCAGGTGCTGACCGGGGGCGGTCCGGCGAATTCCACCTCAGTAGTGGTCTTTCACTTATACGAGACAGCTTTCGTTCATTTGAAAATGGGCTACGCCTCGACCATGGCGCTGGTGCTGTTCGCAACGATTTTCCTCATCACGCTCATTCAGTGGTACGGCCAACGCAAATGGGTCAATTATTAGGAGGTGCCGCCGATGACTCTCGAAAAACTGGATATACGGAAGGTGATTGCTACCGTCCTGCTGCTGGCTGTCGGGCTGACGTTCCTGCTTCCCTTTGTCTGGATGGTGTCCACCTCGTTCAAGTCGGAGGCCGACGTCTTCACTTATCCGATCGAATGGATTCCGAAGAACGGGCAAGCGGTGCACAACTATAAAGAAGTATGGATGGGCAAATACCCGTTTTACCTCTTTTACTGGAACTCCATCAAGGTAACGGTGCTGACGACCTTATGTTCCGTGCTCTTCTCCTGCATGGCGGCGTATGCCTTCGCGAAAATCGACTTTAGGGGCCGGGAGGCCGCCTTCCTGATCGTTCTGGCGACGTATATGATCCCAAGCCAGGCGATTCTTGTTCCGCAGTTCATTATTTACCGGGAGCTCAAGCTGTTCGACACCCATGCGGGACTCATTCTTCTGAACAGCTTCAGCGTGCTTGGGACCTTCCTGCTCAGGCAATTTTTCCTAGGTATCAATAAGGAATATATGGAAGCGGCCAAAATCGACGGCGCAGGCCATGCCAGGATTTTCCTGACAGTCGCCATTCCGCTGATCCGGCCGGCCATTGCCACCTATGCTATACTTAGATTCATCTGGACCTGGAATGATTATCAGAATCCGCTCATCTTCCTGCGTTCGGAGCATCTGCTGACTCTGCAAATCGGCATCCGCAAGTTTGCCGACGCCTACGGCGAATTTTACTCGCTCATTATGGCCGGCTCGGTCATCGCCATCGTGCCGCTGTTGATCGTATTCGTTCTAGGACAGAAGCATGTCATCGACGGTATTTCTCTTGGCGGAGTGAAGGGATAGACGACTCTGTACCGGCGGCGGCTTGTGGTCTGAATATAATAAAGCGCATACAAACTCGATCTGGAGGGAAAACGAATGAATAAACTAAGATGGTCTTCCTTCGTAAGTCTCGTATTGGCCGTATCCGTTGCGGCAGGCTGCTCGCAAGAACCGGCTCCAAGCTCCGGCACGCCGTCCGCTGACGGAGGCGCAGAAGGCAAGCCGGTCAAAATCAAGTTCCATGCCGACGGCATATCCTTTAAGAAAGAGGACCTGGATCCGATCATTGCGAAGTTCCAAGAGAAAAATCCGGGCATTCAGGTTGAATTCGTGCCCTTGAATGAAGCCAGCGCTGCGGACAATGTGAAAAAAATCGATCTGCTCTCCGCCTCGGGAGAACAGCTGGACGCCATTCTTCTTCCGGATGACCGCAGCTACGCCCAGCGTGCAGCGAACGGCTTGCTTGAGCCGCTCAACGAGCTCATGAAGAAGGAAGGCCTCAACTATGGCGATACGTACAAAATCGATACCTCGATCGATAACAACTACTACGGCTTCCCGGGAACATTCCGTCAATGGTTCGTCATCCTGAACAAAGCTCATCTGGACGAAGCGAATCTTCCGGTTCCGAAGGAATGGACCTGGGATGAGTATCTGGAGTATGCCAAAAAGCTGACGAAGGGCGAGGGCGCCACCAAGCGCTACGGCACTTACTTCCATAACTGGGTGGACTACTTCATGCTTGGCCTGTGGAATCAGCCGGAGAAAAACGACTTGGTGCTTGCGGACCACACCGTGAATGTGGACAATCCCGGAGTGAAGAAATCGCTCCAGATCCGTCATCAAGCTGAGCTGATCGATAAGTCGGCAACGCCATATGCCGATATTATTTCCCAGAAGCTGACCTATCGTCCGCTTTACTTCAATCAACAAGCCAGCATGATGCCGATCGGATCCTGGATGATCGGCGAAGTCGGCGGCGGCAGCGAATTTACGGCCAGCTTCAAGACGGTATTCGCCCCGATGCCTAAAAACAAGAAGGAGGATCCGAACGGATATTCCATCATGTCTGCGAACTATGTAGGGGTCGTTTCTACCTCCAAGCACAAGGAAGAGGCTTACAAGTTCCTGCGCTTCTTCACGACGGAGGGCATTCCGATGATGAAGAAATATTTATCCTCATGGAAGAAAGAAGATACAGCGGCCGCGTTGGATGCTTTGATCAATTCCTCCAAAAACCCGGAGATGGTCGACAAGGAGTCCCTGCTCGAAACCTTGAATAACTCTAAGTCCATAACCAGACAGATGCCGGTATCCTACACGGAAGAGATCAACAAGGCCTACTCGGCGGAGTTCGAGCTGATGCTGCTGGGCAAGCAGGATGTGGATACTGCCCAGGCCAACTCCCTTGAGAAAATCAAGAAGATCGTATCTGCAAACAAAAAATAGCATGAGCCTATATGGCGATGGTAAAGTATAAGTGAGGGGAGCAGGCTGCTGCTCCCCGCTTATATCATGACGACAGCGAGGGATAGACGATGAAGCTCACAACCATCCTGAGACAATTATCCCTGCGGCAGAAGCTGATTATCTCCTCCGTCGTTTGCCTGCTGCTGCCGGCAGCCATCACCTTAAGCATCACCAATCGGAACGCCGAGGCGATCATTCAGCGCCATGCCACGGATAACGCATTAGGCACTCAAGAGGTCATGGGGCGATACATCATCAATACGGTCAATCAGATGCTGTATGTGTCCAACTATGTTCAGTTCGACAGCGAGATCCAATCGGCCATTACCCAGCGCTGGAATGAAACCCGGCTTGGAGGCGAGGATCGCTTTGTGGAGCATTTCCTCAGTGCCAAGAACATAACGGAGAAGCTCGAGAATATCACCTTTCCTGACGGGAAGACGCATATTACGATTCTTCTCGCAGATGGCATCAGTTTCACCAACTATTCTCACCTGGAATATAATCCCGCAGGGTTCTTCCAGGAGCCGTGGTTTGCCAGACTGACTCAGCTGCCTTCCTTCGCTACGTATTGGATTGGTACGCATCCTTCGTATCTGGCCAAGGACCGGGAAAAGGGTCAATACTTCATCACCATCGCCAAGACGATGAAGAGCTTCTCATCCGAGCCCTTCGGATACCTGATCGTCAGCCTGAGCGAGGAGGAGATCAGCAACATTTTTGTGAATCAGTCGCTGAATCAGGAGCATATGCTGCTTGACTCCAGTGGGATGATCCTATCGCATGCCGATTCGCAGAAGATTGGGAAGCGCTTTACTCATAACGGGGAGCTCCACGGCGAGGAAGGCTCAAGCTTGATCACCGTAGATAAGGAAGACTATCTGCTCTTGCATCGCAAGCTGCCCTATTCCGACTGGCGGCTGGTCAGTATGGTGCCTTACCGTGAGGCGGTTTCCCAGATCAACGCCGTGCAGGGAACCAATTATTTCCTCCAAGCGTTTTTTTTCGTGCTGTTTCTGCTCATCCTGGTGACCCTCGTTCGTCAATTCACGAAGCCCATTTATCGGCTGGGGAGAGTTGTGTCACGGGTAGAGGACGGCAACCTACAGATTCGGACGGGAATTCGAGGCGGCGACGAGATCAGCCGGCTCGGCCAGTCCTTCGACCGGATGCTGGATCGCATCGAGGAGATGCTGCATCAGGTTACCTGGGAGCAGACCCGCAAGCGTAAAGCGGAGCTTGCGATGCTGCAGGCCCAGATTAATCCTCATTTCTTGTTCAACGTCTTGAATTCGATCCGAATGAGGATCAAGCTCAAAGGGGATGACGAGAACGCCGGACTGATCAGCTCCCTGTCGTCCTTGCTTCGAATGACGATCAATCGCAATAATGAATTTGTACCCTTGCACGAGGAAGTGGAGACGGTCGTCCATTATTTTCACCTGATGAACTTTCGGCTCAGCGAGCCCCTCGCACTCCGGACTGAGATCGCCTCGAGTGTGGCTCTTACCGAAATTCCGAGGTTTATCCTGCAGCCGGTGCTCGAAAATTCCATCATTCACGGGTTTCGGGATGCGCCGGGAACCGTGTCCATCACAGCATGGGGGAAGAGAGACCTGCTGGTCATCGAGGTTAGCGATACGGGGCGCGGGATGGATGAGGAGGAGCTAATGCAGCTCGAGCGCAAGCTTGGGGAGCAGGAGGGGGAGAAAAGCAAGGAAACCCTCTCCGGCATCGGCTTAAACAACGTCCTGGAGCGGCTAAGATTGATCTATGGGGAAACCTTTCATTACCGAATTGAGAGCCATGTGGGAGAAGGAACTTCCATTACGCTGCACATTCCGTTAAAAGGGGGGGAGAGACATGCTTAACATCATGCTGGTGGACGACGATTTTCCGGTGCTTGAATTTTTGCGTCAGGCGGTGCCCTGGGCGTCGCTCGACATGAAGGTACAGGGCGTATATCAGAACGGGATGCGGGCGATGGAAGCGGCCAAGGCATCACCTCCCGATATCTTGATTACGGACATCGGCATGCCGCATATGAACGGACTGGAGCTCATAGAGAAGATGAGAGAGTTCTGTCCTCAGCTTAAGGTAGCCATCCTCTCCTGTCACAATGACTTTTCTTATGCTCAACAGGCAATCAAGCTGCAGGTGGATGATTACCTGCTGAAAGAGACCATGGAGGCCGAGCATATCGTGAAAATGCTTCGAAGCCTTTCGGAGCAGCTGAAGGAAGTGCGTACCGAGAAACATAAGGTAGAGCAGCTGCAAAAGCTTACCAAGTGGAGCGGGTCAGCGATCATGACCCGGCTTCTCCGTACGCTGCTGTACCATCCCTTGATTTTTACGGAGCAGCTGACCGAGCAGGCAGCCGAGCTTGGGATTCACTTGGATACGTATGCTTATCTGCCCGTCGTGGGGTTCATCGATCGGTTCAAGGAGACGCAGAAGCGATTTGTCTCGGAGGATAACCTGATGTTCGCCGTAGAAAACTTGGCAACAGAGCTGACTGGCGGCCCGTCGGCCTCCGTGATTTTCCGCCCGTCGCCCGATCGTTTGCTGCTGCTGTTTCCTATAGTCCCCGGCAAGCTTCACCCCAGCGGTATAGCCGAGGTGGAAGAGACACTGCGGAATATTCAGAAGTCGCTGCTTAGGTATCTCCGGGTAGGTACCACCTTCCTGATCGGAGAGCAGGGACAGGACGTCCGGTCCCTCCGGGGCCGAATCATCGAGCTCATGGAGGGGGCGGAGGATGCCAGGTTCTATACAGGGCATGGCGTGCTTACGAAATTCCGCCCCCTCCCCTATTCGGCAGCCGATCTGTTCGCTCACTATGCTTCTGCGCAGGAGCAGCTAAAGCAGGTGGTGCTGGATCAGGCAGGGGAGCGCGTGGAACCGGTCACCCGGTACTGGACGGAGATGATCACAGCGGACAGATATCCGCCTGGCATTGTGAAGGAATGGTTCCTGCAGATGATGCTCGACTTGCAGCTGAAGTTCAAGTCGCTGCAAAATTTTGAGACGGATTATTCCATGGAGGTTCTTCATCAAACGATTCTTGAGGCGGAGACGGTAGGGCAGCTCCGGGAAATGGTGAGTACGCTGCTGCATCGATCGTTTCCGGTGATGGAGCACATCTATAAGCAGCCGCAGCGCAGGGATATTGCGGAAGCGCAGAGGTATGTGCTTCGCGCCCTAAACCGCCGGGTAACCCAGGAGGAGGTAGCGGAATTTCTCCACCTGAACCCCAGCTATTTCAGCAGGCTGTTCAAGCGGGAGACCGGCGAGAATTTCGTCGAATTCGCCACTCGTACGAAGATGGAGAAGGCCAAGGAGCTAATCGATAGGACGGACTGCACCGTAGAAGAGCTTGCCGAGCAGCTGGGGTATGACAATAAAAGCTATTTCTTAAAATGCTTCAAGAGCTACACAGGGATGACGCCAAGCGAATACGCGGGCAAGGTGCAGCGAGCCAAGCCCCGAAGCACCTGACTAGACATGAAGAGGGGAGGCGGATCTATGCGCACACGAACATTCGGCATTTTCGGCTGCCAGCATGCGCATATCGGCATCAGGTCGGGATGCTGCTGACGGAGCGTTCCTCGGTGCCCCCTCAAAGGCTTCCAGTCCGACTTTATTTCAGAATAAACAGTTCCTCGACGGGAAGACCAAAAACTCTTGCCATCTTAATGGCTAACACTGTACTCGGTATGAACTTGCCATTTTCAATCGTGTTGATTGTCTTTCTGGTAACACCAATCAATTCTGCTAACTGTTCTTGCGTCAAATTCATCTTGGCTCGTTGCACCTTTATAGTATTTTCCAGCACATCTTCACTCATCGTCGAGAACCTCATCTTTCTCAAGGATCAAGTAACTGACTAGGGGAGAAATGACGGCAATGACGAGCAGCAGGTGTAAAACAAGCTGGATATTTAATGTAACAAACAAGCTGAGCGCAAATAGAATCCCAACCAGCCCCAGAATAACCCAAAAGCCGATCGTAAAGCTCTTAAGCCGAATCATTTGAACATACTCATTATTTAATGAAATGGCCAATGGGCGCTTCTTTTGCATGAGAAATGATAACAGGACAATTCTCATGAGGTAATACGCCCAGACAATCCCGCCAATAACAGAAATAATGGCAGTGAAGCCTGTGATTAATTTGCCGGTGTCTAGATGTAAATACCGGATCAAATAGGTCAGCTGCCATATGGCAAAACCAATCAGGCTTCTTTGAATGAATGTTGTCCTGTTCTTTTCCAACTGTGTGATTTCCGATGCCAAATGAATCTCCTCCTCAATAATGTAACCTATACTACCCATAATATCACCTTAGTGTTACATGATCAAGATATATTTCAAGCATTGCTAGACGCCACCAACATGCTGATAAACCCGAGCGTAGTAGCATAGCCTAGCACTCAAGAAGGAGCTACCTCAAGGTCATAAATGACCCGAGAATAGCTCCTTTGATTTTGAATCAAACTATAGAAACTTGCTCTGTCGTTGAACCTGGAGCTGAAGACTCTGCTGAAAGTCCTTCTTGACCTAAAAATAGTGCACTCTGATTACTAAAGCAAATATACCCATGAACAGGTTATGATAGAAATGTGCACAGGAACGTCGATGGCCATGTAAAAAACAACAGGAAAAGAAAACTCGGATGTGGGGGTTGGTCGAATTGAAAAAAATGAAAACGGTTTTTACAACTGTCGCAGCAGCAACATCTTGTCTGGTCCTGCTCAGCGCATGCGGTAGTGCGGGTTCAACCGAAAATGCGGGTACCGGTGGTGGCGCAGCTTCCAATGCCAACGGACAGAATGTAACCTTAACGATGATTGTGTCCGGCAACAAAGCGGCTAATGGCCAGGACTTTGAACTGGATGTATTGCCGAAGCTCGTCAATCAAAAATTCCCGAACATTAAGCTGGAGGTTCAAAAGCTGCCGGATGACCAATATACAACATCCATCAAAACTAAACTCGCTGCCGGCGAAGGCCCGGATATTTTCCGAGTTTGGCCGAGAATGGCAAACGCAGCCAGCGTTGTCGATCTTGCGAAGGCGGGTTATCTGGAGGACTTGTCGGATCTGCCTTTCATGAATAACATCAATCCCGGGGCCAAGGAAGATATGTCCAGCCAGGGAAAAGTGTACGGAATAGCAAAAGGGATCGATATGCTCGGTACTTATTACAATAAGGATTTGTTTGCCAAAGCGGGGATTGCCGACCTTCCTAAGGATTGGGACTCCTTCCTCGAAGCTTGTCAAAAGCTAAAGGATGCCGGGATTACCCCGATCGTGATGGGCGATAAAGATCCATGGTGGATTCAATTCGGCGTCTATCAGATTGCGGCCAATACGGTTTATTCGGAAGAGAAGGATTTTGATACAAAGCTCCAGGCGGGAACTCAAAAATTGACGGATCCCAGATGGGTCAAAGCCATCTCCATGTATAAGGAGCTCTATACCAAAGGCTATATTGCGAAAAACACGTTAGGACTCGGCGGTCCGCAGGCTACGCAAATGTTCAACGATGGCAAGGCTGCGATGGTATTTGACGGTACATGGGATTACCCGACGCTGACGGCTAAGGGCGCAGTAGACTTTGAGCGCGGCTTCTTCCCGCTTCCGGGCAACGAGAAGGGAAAACCGACTTGGCAGGCGGTTGCTACGGCGGCAGGCTGGGCGGTGAACGCAAAATCCAAAAATACCGATGCGGTGAAGCAGGTATTAAACTATTGGTTTGACGACAAATCCGATCTGTTCCAGGAATGGGTCAAATTAAATCCTTCGATCAGCTCGTTCAATGGGGTGCCGCTTGACATAGAGTTGATCAAACCGGCCTACGAACAATATCAAAAGGACGGAAATTCCATTTATTTTGCGAACCAAATGTGGCCAAGCGGCGTGGATACGGCCTTAATGACTAAATTTGCTGAAAGCATCGGCGGCAGAAACACCACGCCGGAGGATGTAACGAAGGCGATGCAGGATAAATTTAACGAGCTTTGGAAGCCATAAGGGATGCAGGTTACAGGGGGACGGAAGGCTCTGTCCCCTCCTTTAATTAGATGCAGGAAAGGAAAGTACACCCATGAACTCAGCGGTAATGAAAAGAACGATGTATCTGTTCGTGCTGCCGGCCTTACTAATGTATGTCGTATTCTGGATTTTCCCCATACTGAAGCTATTTCAATACAGTGTATCGGATTATAACGGCTTTGTGCAAAATTTCAACTATATCGGTTTTGACAACTACACTCAACTGTTGAAGGAAGATATTGTAGGCTCCTCTATTGCCAATACCTTGATCTACACGCTGGTTTATGTTGTCTTTTGCAATCTGATCGCCTTAGGTCTAGCTTTCCTCTTAAACATGAAAATTCGAGCCACCGGCCTTTATCGTACAGCAGCCTATATTCCTACTTTGTTTAGCGCCATTGTTGTCGGCTTTATCTGGAGTTACGTCTATATGCCCGATAGCGGACTGCTCGCCACGGCCATGAGCTGGTTCGGCTTCAATGGCGAGGATCTGAATCTGCTCGGAAGCTATAATACAGCGTTGTACGCCATATCCACGGTAGAAGTTTGGAAGCATATCGGGACGAGCACGATTATTTTCCTGGCAGGCTTGCAGACGGTGCCTGTGGACATGATCGAGGCAGGGAAAATCGATGGCGCCAGCACTTGGCAGGTTACACGGTTTATCAAAATTCCCATGCTTGCAACTGCCATCACGATTAATGTAACGCTCAGCGTGATTAACGGACTCAAAGCCTTCGACTATCCGTTTATTATGACCAATGGCGGCCCGGGACGGGCAACAAGCACGCTGCTGGTAGATATATTCCGCATCGCGTTCAAGGAGCAGCAATTCGGGAAAGGGTCGGCGCTTGCGGTCATTGCGTTTGCTATGATCATTGTGATTACGACGTTTTTTGTACTTAAACTGAATAAAAGGGAGGTGTCGGCATGAGTGCCGCAACATTGACCAAGAAGACCCTGATTCATGCCGGTATTTCCTTGATCCTTCTGCTTAACCTGCTGCCTCTTCTCATTGCTTTATCCAGTTCCTTTCGTTCGATAAGCAATATGTCGAACCCACTGAAGATGTTTTCTGAATTTACCTTGGAAAGCTATAAAGCCGCCTTTACGAAAATGCAATTCACACAGGCGCTTACTAATAGCTTGGTCCTGACCGTCACTTCCGTCATCGTCATTGTCGTCTTCACGGCGATGGCCGCTTATCCGATCGCGCGGATTAACAACCGGTTTAGCAAATTTCTGTACATTTTCTTTTTATCCGGATTGGTCGTTCCAAGTCAAATGGTGATCATACCCATCGTCCAAACGCTGAAGGGGCTTCATATTCCAAACTCTCCCTACACGCCGATTCTCATGTTTATCACTTGTAGTATCCCGTTTGCCTCTTTCCTATATACCGGCTTCATTAAAAGCAGCATCCCGATCGAGGTGGAGGAGTCGGCGCTGATCGATGGAGCGGGGTTATTCCGCCGATTTTGGCAAATTGTATTTCCGCTTCTGCTGCCTGTGACGACATCCGTAATCATTACACAGGGCGTATGGATTTGGAACGATTACTTTTTTAACATGATTTTCATTTCCAAAGCTGCACATTCTCCACTGCCTCTGGCGATGCTAGGGTTCATGGGCGACCAGACGAATCCTACGGCATGGAACGTTCTCTTTGCTGCATGCTTCCTGTGCGCGCTTCCCCTGCTCGTTATCTTCGCTTTTCTTCAGAAGTTTTTTATTGGCGGGATGACCGTGGGCTCGGTGAAGGGCTAAGAGGGGTTTGATAGGAAAACAAGAAACAGGCCGTCATCAACGGCCTGTTATTTTGTATTCAATCGGCTTACCGAGGTTGTTCTGTATTCCTCAGGCGTGAAGCCCGTTGCTTTCTTGAAAACCCGGAAGAAATATTTCGTATTCTCGTATCCAAGCGATTTTGCAATCTTATATACCTTTTCATCCGTCGTTTGAAGAAGTGTTTTTGCCTGATCGATTCGAACCTTGTTGACGAAATCAATAAAATTGATGCCTGTTTTCTCCTTGAACAAATAGCTGCAGTAGCTCGGATTAATAAAGAACAGAGAGGAGATTTTATCCAACGTCAGCTCTTTATGATAATGCTTCTGAATGTATAATTTAATATTATCGATGAGCGAGCCTGAACGATAGACGCCTTGCTCACTGAGCATTTCGCCGATGCCCGGCAATACCTGAAGCAAGTAAGCCTTGATCGTCTCTACGTCATAGGAGCCCGACAAAACGTCATCGAAGCTGGAGGATGAGGAGTGTTCTCCCAGTGCTTCAAAATGGCTTTGCAGCATGTTTTTTACTTGCTGGATCAGACCCCGGCACGTGTTTTTGATCTCCCATACCGTAGCTGTAGGGATGGTGTTGAAATAGTCAAAGAGCTCCGAAGTGAGCTCCGTTACCTTGGAAACATGGCCGGATTCTAAGAAAAACAAGAGCTCGTCCATATGCTTCCAAGGTAGGATTGCAGACTCCGGCTCCAGTTTCTCCCCCTTGTAAGTATTGATCTTGTGACTGACGGCTATGCTGCGGCCATCGAGGGCGATGATGGTTTCCTGGTAGGCTTCTTCTAGCTGCATGAGAGAGGCCTTGACTCTGCTAACGCCGATGACGGCGTCCCCGGCAAGCTGCTTGTCCAGTTGACGGCTGATGAGCTCAGCCGTTTGGACACCCGCACGATGGAGATCTGCGCCATCGTCAGCAAGGAATAATACAAGGAATCCCATATGGACGTTCTGCAAATGCGGAATAAATATACAATTTTCCGGAAGCCTAGGCACGGGCTCCAGGGCAGCCGTTGAGTAGATCGTCAATAAGATAAAACGTTCGGCCTGTGCCAATAACTTCAGCTTGCCCGACCGCAGGCTAAGGGCTTTTTCTTTATGATGATTGCCCAGGAACAAATTATACAAGGCTTGAAGGTCGGCGCTATAGCTGATTTCTTCCATTTCCAGCTCCGTGTTTTCCAGCTTTTGCTGGACGGACCGCTCCGCTTCGATGAGATGGATCGCTTTCTCCAACGTATCGTGAATTTCTTCCCGGTTGAACGGCTTGAGCAAGTAGCCCACAACCTTGGCTGAGATCGCTTCCTTCATATATTCGAAATCCGAATAGCCGCTGATGACAATGACCTTTTTATCCGGATAATCATTCTGAAGCAGACGTAAGAAGGATTTCCCATCCATTTCGGGCATTCGCATATCCGTTAATATAATATCGGGATCGACCTTATGGATCAGCTCAAGCCCATCCCGTCCATTGTCCGCTTCGCCAACAAACTGAAGCTTGTCTTTGAGCGGAGAGGTTTGAATTTTTTTGAGCATCCCTCGTCTAATCAGCGCTTCGTCATCCACAATGATAAATCTATACATAGCACACCTCTATATCAATTTAGGAACGCAGATTCGGATCGTGGTCCCTACCTCACTTTGGCTATCCAGAGTTAATCCGTATTCTTCTCCATAATACAAAGCTATTCGGGAATGGACATTTTTCAGTCCGATGCTTCGCTTATTTCTTTGTCCCAGTTCATTGAAAACCGGCGGCTCCCGCAGCGCGCTTTGAATGTCCTCAAGCTGATCCGGACTCATGCCGATGCCGTTATCTGTAATTTCGAACAAGATGTTGCCGCTGGACTCATACCCCTTGATCGTAATGAGGCCTTTCTTGCTGCTTCTCTCAAGACCATGGTAAATGGCATTCTCAATGATCGGCTGAAGAATAAGCTTCAGTATGCGCATCCGTGCTAATCCTTCATCAATTTCATACCGGAACTGAAGCTTGTCCTCATACCGGATTTTCTGAATAGTCAAGAAGTTAGTCACGTGATTCATCTCTTCCTCCAGGGCTACAAGCTCACTTTCGGTTTTGATGCTGTACCTGAACATATCGCCGAGCGCCTTTGTCATGATCGCAATGCTTTCCACTTCTTCAATTTCGGCAATGCTGTTAATGGATTCTAACGTATTATACAAAAAGTGCGAATTGATTTGGGCCTCCAGCGCTTTCATTTGCGAGTCCAGCGTTATCAGCTTGTTTTGATAGCTCTCTTTAATATAATCGTCGATATCGCGGATCATATTATTATACTCGGTGTACAAAATCCCGATTTCATCCTGCCGCTCCAGCTGCTTTTTCGTGGTTACCAGATGTTGAGACTTATTTTTACGCATGATCCTGCTTAATTCAATAATCGGCTTTGTAATGAGGCCGGATAAAAAGACGGACAACAGGATAAAGATCGCCGCACATACGGACGAAATGTAAATAATCAGCTTCTCCGAAACCCCATACTGCTTATATAGCTCGTTGATCGAGATCGAGGCCACAATACGCCAATCATTGTCCGGGAACGGCTTAACGACCGTAAGGACCCCGTTCTGCAGATCTTCTAGGGTCTCATTGGGGCTGCTATGGATCATCTGGAGCAGAGAATCGGGCAGTTGGCTTCCGATCTGGTTCTTGAGGTTATCGTACAGGATTTTCCCTTTTCCATTCACAATATACATATTCGTCATGTTCGGAACGATATCCCGATCCAGCCCATTGAAGATGTCCAGGCCGCAATCCAGCATCAAGACGCCGAGCAGCTTGCGAGTATTCGTGTCATAGAGCGCTCTCGAAAACGTGATGGAAGGCTTCGCGTTAATGATAAAGGGCTTGATATCGGCGTCGCTGACATACAACCCGCCATTGCGCTGAAGTGTTTTCTGATACCATTCATCCTCAAAAGGCTTGTAGTCTACCCTAAGGTCGGTTCCCATACCGTAGCTGATTGAGTTGCCATCCGGCAGAAAAATATAGATGCCGTTCAGGTAGCTGTTGCTAAGGATCAGATTGTTGAAAAAGAACAGCATGTTGTTTCTGGCCAGAAATAAGTCGTACATGTCCACGTCTTGTTTTTGAATGAGTTGGTTCAACTGGTCTGCAACCGTCGTCGACCCGGCTTGGGTGGAAAACTGCTGAAAGGTTAACGTAATTCGGTCAATATTTTGATAGATGTTATCTATTTTTTCAATCGAGTTGCTGATCGTATTGGAGGATACAAGGGATATTTGGTTGTTGACAAGGCTCGTATAGCTGCTATAGGAGCTGAGTGTGACAATCACGACAGGGATGACGGAAATGGCCAAAAATACAATGAAAAGCTTGGTCCTGATGTTTCGGAAAATCATAGATGTCCTCCTGAAAATGCAGAAAATCTAAAGAAAGTATACCATAGTTAGGCTCGGAATTCATCCTGGCAACTTTTGTTGACCCAAAGATAATGCACCCCAAACACTAAAGAAATTGCACTTGTTATGAAGCTACAATAAAGAGGATACTAGCAGACCATCTGGGGGGAGAAACAATGACGGGCCTACAAGTAGAGGGGTTAACCTGTGAATACCGCAAGCTATGGCTTGGTACGGACGTTAGAAGACCGAGATTCGGATGGAGAATCAGCTCTGACCAGAGAGCGACCTGTCAAGAAAGCTATCAGATTCAGGCGGCAGGGCCTGAGGGGGACTTTCGCTCACCCGTTTGGGATAGCGGCCGGGTTCAGTCGGATCAGTCCATTCAGGTGGAGTATGGCGGGCCGGAGCCTTCATCCTTAACACGCTATTATTATCGGGTGAAGGTTTGGGATACCTTCGGCCGGGAGAGCGAGTGGAGCGAGCCGGCTTGGTGGGAGACAGCATTATTGGCCCCGGAGGAATGGATAGCCCAATGGATTACGCCCGATTCGGCGAGCCTGGACCCGCACGCCAAGCCTGTCTTTATGCTGCGCAAGTCCTTCGAGGCGGGGAAGCCTATTCGGTCGGCACGCATCTACGCAACGGCGGCGGGAGTATATGAGATTTATTTGAACGGCAGCCGCGTCAGTGACGAACTGCTCGCGCCCGGATGGACCAGCTATACCCATAGGCACCAGTATCAAACCTATGACGTCACCTCTCAGCTTCAAAGCGGCGCCAATGGCATGGGGGTTCTGGTAGGGGACGGGTGGTACAAAGGCGAGCTGACCTGGCTGAATAAAAGAAATATTTACGGAGACCGGCGTGCCGTATTGCTTCAGCTGCATATTCGATACGCCGATGGTACGGAAGAGTGGATCGGCTCCGACCCGACGTGGAAAGCCTCGACCGGTCCGATTCTGCTATCGGAATTTTACGCTGGCGAGATTTATGACGCGCGCCTTGAGCAGCAGGGCTGGAGCGAAGCCGGCTTCGACGATTCGTCGTGGTTCGGTACCGAACGGGTGGAGCTTCCTGTGTCTCAGCTGGTGGCGCAGGAAAATTCGCCGACAAGGGTGACTCAGACCCTGAGGCCGCTCGGCTTGCTTCGCACGCCTGCCGGGGAGACCGTGCTGGATATGGGACAAAATCTGGTCGGGCGCATGCGAATCAAATTAAATGTGCCCGAGGGCACGAGGATTCGTCTGCAGCATGCGGAGGTGCTGGATAAAGAGGGGAATTTCTATACAGGAAACCTTCGCACGGCCAAGCAAACGGTCGAATATATCGCCAAGGGGAAGCCCAACGAGGTCTATACGCCTCACTTTACCTTTCAAGGCTTCCGGTATGTGAAGATGGAAGGGTTTCCGGGACAGGAATCGAATATACCGCTGGGTTCCTTCATGGCTGAGGTGATGCATTCCGACATGGAGCCTGTCGGCGAATTCGAATGCTCTCATCCCATGGTGAATCGGCTTCACCAAAATATCGTATGGGGGCAGCGCGGCAACTTCCTCGATGTTCCTACAGATTGCCCGCAGCGCGATGAGCGCCTCGGCTGGACAGGGGATGCGCAGGTCTTCATCAGGACGGCCGCCTTCAATTATCACGTTGGACCGTTCTTCACGAAGTGGCTGCGAGACCTGAAGGCGGATCAGAGGGAGACAGGCAGCGTACCGTTTGTCATTCCGAATGCGCTGGAGAATTACATCTCCACGATGTGGGGCGATGAAACCTATACCTCTTCCGCGTGGGGAGATGCGGCTACCGTTTGTCCATGGACGATGTATCTGTGCTACGGCGATGCCCGTTTGCTAGCCGAGCAGTTTGAGAGCATGAAGTCCTGGGTAGAATTCATCCGGACGCAAGGCGATGACCCTCATTTGTGGAATACGGGCTTTCACTTTGGCGATTGGCTCGCGCTCGACGCCCATGAGGGCAGCTACTTCGGTGCGACTCCTGGGGAATTGGTCGCTACCGCCTACTACGCGCTGTCCACGCGAATTCTGCGCGATGCCGCTATCGTGCTTGGTAAAGAGGACGAGGCTAAGCGTTATACCGAGCTATTAACCGGTATTATCACGGCATTCCGGCAGACATTCGTTACGCCGTCCGGGCATATGGCCTATGCTACGCAAACGGCTAATATTCTCCCGCTCATGTTTGACTTGGTGGAGGGAGAGGTTCGCAAGCAGGTGGCGCATGATCTGAATGAGCTGGTGATAAGTAATGATTTTCACCTGGACACCGGGTTTGTGGGCACGCCCTACCTGTGCCTGACTCTCTCGGCAAACGGATATCACGAAACAGCCGTAAAGCTGCTGATGCAGGAGACATTCCCGTCTTGGCTGTACTCGATCAGCAAGGGAGCGACCACGATCTGGGAACACTGGGACGGCATTAAGCCGGACGGGTCGTTCTGGAGCGACAATATGAACTCTTATAATCACTATGCTTACGGGGCCATTGGGGATTGGATGTACCGATATGTGGCCGGCCTGGGCATGGATGAAGCTTCCCCTGCTTACAAGAAGATTCGGATTCATCCTCATTTATCAGGAGAACTGACCTATGCTCGGGCTTCCTTGAGCTCTCCTTATGGACAGATTGTTTCCGGCTGGAGCGAGGACGGAGATCAGGTCAAGATCGAGGCTGTCATCCCGGCGAATACGACAGCCGACATTGTTCTGCAGGATGCGGTGTTGGCTGAGGTGAGAGAGGGCGGAAGAGAACTGGCAGACTTACCGTGGATTCATTCGGCGACTCAATCCGAAGAAGGAGTGCGAATCGTAGCGGGCTCGGGTGACTATTGCTTTACCTACACAAAGAGATGATCGTGTCGATCCTCTGGAAGAACGGAAGGGGGCTTTGCTCATGAGTATGAACGTAAGCGGAGGAGAAGTTAGGATCAACCAACAGATGGTGGATTATGCGGAGCAGCTGATTCCTGCGTTATATCAGGAAAAGGTTTATCCGAAGCATCAGATCGAGGTGATCCAAGATGAGCGGGCGTTTCAAGGCTGGAAGACAAACGTCCTGGAAGGCTTCGACAGCCTGCAAGAGAAGACCTTCGGCAAAGGAGACAGCTTTATCCTTGATTTCGGAGATCATCAGGTCGGTTATGTGTCGATTTCCATCAAGAGTGTCGGAAGTCCGCCCGACGCGCCTCTAGGCATCAAATTCATTTTTGGCGAGATGCCTTGCGAGGTTGCCGAGCCCTTCGAAGCCTACAACGGTTGGCTGAGCAGCTCCTGGCTGCAGGAAGAAACCAGGTATGTGGATGTACTCCCAGCTGAGCTACATCTGCCAAGACGCTACAGCTTCCGTTATATGAAGGTCATCATCCTGGATACTTCGCGCAAGTATACTGTAGCCTTTTCCGATATCCATTGCACAGCCGTTACTTCCGCCGATGTGAACCGGCTCACGCCTCTCCCGGAGGGGCTTCCGGAGGATTTGCAGAGGATGGATAGGATCAGTGTCAGAACGCTTCAGAATTGTATGCAGACCGTATTTGAAGACGGACCAAAGCGGGATCGGAGGCTTTGGATCGGCGATCTGAGACTTCAGGCGCTGGCGAACTACTACACCTTTCACCATCATGATCTTGTCAAACGAGGCCTTTATCTCTTCGGAGGGATGACTCTGAATGAAGGCCAAGTAGGAGCTTGCTTATTTGAAAAGCCGTCTCCTCATGTGGATGACACGCTTTTATATGATTACTCGCTGTTTTTTACAGCGACTTTGTCTGATTATTACGAAGCTACCCAGGACATGGAGACGCTCAGGGCGTTATGGCCCGTTGCTTGGGAGCAGCTGATGATCGCGTTGCGCCGGCTGGATGAACGACATATCGTTCGAGATGACCCCAGCTGGTGGTGCTTTATCGATTGGCAGGAAGGTCTGAACAAACAGGCGTCGGCCCAAGCGATCCTTCTTTATAGCTTGAAAAAAGGAATACGGCTCGCACAAGCTCTGCAGTTGTCCATGGAGACGGAGCTTCTGGAGTCGCAGGTTCAATCGGTCGCGGAAGCAGCCAGAAAGCATCTATGGGATTCGTCCAAGGGCTACTTTGTAAGCGGAGAGGATGCTCAAGTATCCTGGGCCTCTCAAATCTGGATGATACTTGCTGGAGTGTGGGATCAGACGGAGAATGTTAAGCTGCTGGAGCGGCTGTTCGCGGATCGGACCGCGGTCTCCCTTTCAACTCCCTACATGTATCATCATCTCATTGAAGCCTTGATGGAGAACGGAATGAAAGATAAAGCTATCGAGCAAATGCGCTATTTCTGGGGCGGTATGATGGAAGACGGAGCAGATTGCTTCTGGGAGCTCTATAACCCGGAAGACAAGTCATTTTCGCCTTACGGAAGCAATCTGATTAACAGTTATTGCCATGCGTGGAGCTGTACGCCGACCTACTTTATTAGGAAATATATGGTATAAACAGTATCGGGACCCGGTGAAGCATTTGCAAGCGTGCAGAAGGAAATAGAGGCGCTGTGGCGAAATCTACCATCTATGGAGAAGATATGGGACAGCCTTTATGTGGAAATGATGAAGAGAGTGCAGATTCCGCCCGAGGAGTGGGAATATTTCAGGGCATTGACGTCTCGTCGAGCGATAGCGAAAGGCAGCCATTTCATCCAAGCGGGAGAAGAGGCGGATTCGATCGGCTTTTGTGTCGGGGGTCTGTTCCGGCTCTATTACACCACGCCCGACGGAGTTGAATTTAATAAAAGCTTCTGCACGAAGAACGATTTCGTTACCTCCTACAGCTCTTTGCTGCAGGAGGTGCCTTCGTATTTCTCGATCCAGGCGCTCGCTGACAGTGAGCTTATCGCCTTCCGTTATCGAGAGCTTCAAGCGTTGTACGACCGGCACGTCTGCTGGGAGAGACTGGGACGAATCATCGCCGAGCACATGTTCATGAACAAGGAAACGCGCGAGCGGGAGCTGCTGCTGCTCTCTGCGGAAGACCGATACCGGCTGTTCCAGCAGCGCTTCGGACATCTCTCGCATCTGATTCCGCAATATCATATTGCCTCTTATCTTGGCATTACGGCCGTCGCATTAAGTAGAATTCGCCGAAGATTAACCTAGGTTAAGGAAAGTTCCCCCCATCCTGTTCTACACTAAAGTGAGGAATAGGGGGGATTTTTTTATGAGAACTTCAGGTCATACCGCATTAATTACAGGCGGCGCTTCGGGGATTGGTCTGGCTTTGACAGAACGGTTCCTACAAAATGGGAACAAAGTCATTGTCGTAGGCCGCAATGAGAGTAAGCTTATTGAGCTGAGGGCGCGCTATCCGGAGGTTGCTATTATGGCATGCGACTTAAGCCAGGACGATGAAGTAGATTGGCTTGTCAAGCGGCTGTATGAAGAATATCCAGGGCTGAGTGTGCTGGTTAATAATGCAGGGATTCAGTACAACTACGCCTTCATGGAAATGGACGCTGCGGGGGGATATGACCGGATTGCGAGCGAGATCTCCGTCAATCTGGTCGCGCCGGTGCAGCTTACTGCGAGATTGTTGCCCCTGCTCGCTCGCCAAGAGCAAGCGGCCGTCATTAATGTATCATCCGGGTTAGGGCTCGTGCCGAAGAAGTCAGCACCCGTCTATTGCGGGACGAAGGCCGGCTTGCATCTTTTTACCAAGGCGCTCCGCTATCAACTGGAAGGGACGGGCATCCGGGTGTTCGAGGTTATTCCTCCGATCGTGGATACGGATATGACGCTGGGAAGAGGTAGGGGGAAAATATCTCCTGAAGTGCTGGCTGATCAGTTCTGGACCTCCTATCGCCACGACCGGCTGGAGGTTGCCATCGGTAAAGTTAAGCTGTTAAAGTGGGTCAACCGGCTTGCTCCTTCGTTGGCCGAGGCTTTGCTGAAAAACAGTTAACTTAAGAAGGCAAAGCGCATTCCTCTGTCGAACCTATTCATATTCGCATCCTGCCGTCGCATGGACGGCATAGAACGGGGGGAATGATGTCTATACCATGATATCCACGAAACTATGTATTCCCCCGCCACGGCCGAACGTTGTCTACCGCTCTCGCCTAGTCGAGCGGTTGAACGAGGGGATGCAGCAGTGTAAGCTGACCCTGGTCTCCGCACCCCCAGGCTATGGCAAAACGACGCTCGTCAGCGAATGGCTCGCCGGTTGCTCGCGACCAGCTGCCTGGCTGTCTCTGGATGAAGGGGATAACGACCCTGCCACCTTTCTGACCTATCTCTTCACGGCTTTGCAGACGGTCGCGCCGAATACCGGGAAAGGCGCGGCAGGGATGCTCCAGTCTCCTCAGCCGCCGCCTCTCGAAGCGTTGCTAACGGCTCTGCTTCATGAAATCACGGCTATCCCGGACCCTTTCGTTCTCGTTCTCGACGATCATCACCTGATTAAATCCGAGGCGATAGACCAAGCCATCGCCTTGCTGCTTGAGTGGATGCCGCCGCAGATGCATCTGGTTATCGCCACCCGCGAAGAGCCTCGTCTTCCATTGGCACGATTGCGTGTCAGAAACCAATTGTGTGAAGTCCGAGCCTCGGACCTGCGGTTCTCCTCCGCCGAAACGGCTGAATTTCTTGGACGGGTAATGGGACTTTCGCTTTCATCGGAAAACATCCTGCTGCTTGAAGCGCGTACGGAGGGCTGGATTGCCGGCTTGCAATTAGCCGCGCTTTCTTTGCAGAGACATCTCGATCCGGACAGCTTCATCCAATCCTTCACCGGCAGCCACCGCTTCGTGCTGGACTATCTGGTCGAAGAGGTGCTGAAGCAGCAGCCGGCAAGCATCCAGACCTACTTGCTGCGAACATCCATTCTTGACCGGCTATGCGGTTCTCTTTGTGACGCCGTTCTTGGCGGAGAAGATGAGGAGCGTCCCTTTGTTTCCGGGCAGGACACCTTGGACTATCTGGAGCAGGCCAATCTGTTTATAGTCCCCTTGGACCATGAGAGGCGCTGGTACCGCTATCATCATCTTTTTGCTGATTTGCTGCGGCATCGGCTGCAACGAATCGCCGCCTCGGCCCTTGAGGATGAGCATAGGACTGTGGATCTCCTGCATATTCGGGCCAGCGAATGGTATGAAAGCCATGGCCTGGATCGTGAAGCCTTCTACCATGCGGCGGCTGCCCGGGATCTGGATCGCGCGGCCAGACTGGTTGAGGGGAAAGGAATGCCCTTGATTTTTCGCGGGGCGGTGACCCCCGTGCTGAACTGGCTGGATTCGATGCCAAGCCACGAGTTGGATGCAAGACCGATGTTAGGGGTCATGTATGCTTCGGGCTTGCTGATGACAGGTCGGCTCGGGGAGGTGGAGCCTAAGCTGCAAGCGGTCGACAAGTCGCTGCAAGGTACGGAGCACGAAGAGAGGACGCGGGATTTACTCGGCCATGTGGCCTCGATACGCGCCATGCTGGCTGTCAGCCGGCATCAGACCGAAGCGATTATCGCCGAGTCGACCCGCGCTCTGGACTTGCTGCACCCGGATAATCTGCCGGTCCGCACAGCCGCGGCCTGGACGCTCGGCTATGCGCGTCAGCTCCAAGGGGATTATGCCGCGGCAGGCAAGGCTTATACGGAAGCGCTGGCGATCAGCCGGAAGATCGGGCATACCATCATTACGATCATGGCTTCCTTGGGCCTCGCTCATATTCAGAAAGCTGAAAACCAGCTTCAACTGGCTGCCGACACCTATCTCGATGTGCTGAGGCTGGCAGGCGATCCGCAGCTGCCGATCGCCTGCGAGGCGCACTTAGGATTAGCCCAGATCTATTATGAATGGAATGATCTGGACTCTGCCAGGCAGCATGGACGACGGAGCGTCGAACTGGCGAAGCAGATAGAGCCAACGGACAGGGTCGTTGCCGGCGAGGTGCTTCTTGCCAGGCTGAAGCTGTCGGAAGGCGAAGTGAGCGCTGCAGCCGCTAGGCTAGCTGAAGCAGATCATGTGGCTCGGCAGCACCATTATGTGAACCAACTGCCCCCTATTGCCGAGGCTCGCGTCCTCACGCTGCTTCGCCAGGACAATCTGGATGCAGCCGCCAAGCTCGCACAGAAGCATGAGCTTCCGCTTAGTCAGGCTCGAGTGTATCTGGCGCAAGGAAATGCGCCCGGGGCACTGGCACTGCTGGAGTCCTTGCCGAGGCAGGCGGAGGCCGAAGCCGAGGATCTCAAGGCTGATCAGCTCGGTGAATTGGTTCTACGGGCGGTCGCCCGGCATGCGAACGGGGAAACGTCGGAAGCGGTACAGCTGCTGGCAGACGCTCTAGCCAGGGCCGAGCCTGGCGGCTTTATTCGGCTATTTGTCGACGAGGGCCTCTTGATGTACAGCCTGCTTGGTGAGGCCGCAGCCTGTGGGATCATGCCGGAGTATGTGGGGAAGCTTCTGGCTGTATGCGAAGCCGAGATGCGGGTAGCCCAACCGAACCTGCTACGGCCTCAGCCTTCCAAGGCTCTTATCGAGCCGCTTAGCATCAGGGAGCTGGAGGTTCTTCGCCTGATTGCTCAGGGTCTTTCCAATCGCGAGATTAGCGAGCGGCTATTCCTCGCGCTCAGTACGGTCAAAGGACATAACGGCCTAATCTTCGAGAAGCTGCAGGTTTCGCGCCGAACTGAAGCCGTGGCGCGCGCCCGTGAACTGGGTCTGTTATAAGCCGTATCCTCCCGGCCTGCGGCATACAGGCTTGGAACCCTACTTAAGTAGCTAGATGTCTGTGCGGTGCTGCAGATATACTAAGTGCAAATTGACGTTTGGAGGAAACTCATGAAAGCGATCGTCTGCACAGCATATGGGCCGCCCGATGTTCTTCGACTGGCAAAGGTAGAGCAGCCAACCCCCAAAGATCATGAAATTTTGGTCAAGGTTCATGCGACAACCGTATCGGCCGGGGATGTACGAGTTCGAAGCTTCAATAGTCCTCTCTTATTCTGGCTGCCGATGCGCATTGTCCTGGGCTTCACCAAGCCAAGAAAGCCTGTTCTTGGAGTGGAGCTCGCAGGTGAAGTGGTAGGAACCGGGGCTAAGGTGAAGCGATTCAACAAAGGCGATCAGGTGTATGCCTTAACGGGAATGGGCTTCGGCGCTTATGCCGAGTACGCCTGCATGCGTGAAGACGGAGTGGTCGGCATCAAACCGGCCAATGCGACCTATGAGGAAGCCGCAGCTATTCCATTTGGGGGAACCTCGGCCTTGTACTTTCTAAGGAAAGGAAAGATTCGCCAAGGACAGAAGGTGCTTATCTATGGGGCTTCCGGTGCGGTAGGCTCCTCTGCGGTCCAGCTTGCCAAGTACTTTGGGGCTGAAGTGACCGGTGTCTGCAGCACCTCGAATGTGGAATTGGTGAAATCCCTGGGAGCCGACAAGGTGATCGATTACACAAAAGAGGACTTTGCAGCAAGCGGAGAGCTTTACGATATCGTTTTTGATGCGGTGGGGAAAAGTACGAAATCGCATGGCAAGAAAGCGTTAGTCCCGAACGGACAATACGTGACCGTCGACGGACAAGGGATAGCCAAGGAGCGCAGCGAGGATTTGGAGCTCCTTAAAGCGCTTTTTGAATCCGGTCAGCTCAGATCGGTCATCGATAGACGTTATCCGCTGGAGCATGTCCCTGAAGCCCACCGATATGTCGAGAAGGGGCACAAGAAAGGGAATGTGGTCATTACAGTGGACCAAGATCGCCCCAAATAGCCCCGAATAGCCGTAACTTTAGTCAAAGAATCGTTTTGTTCCTTACAAGGGACAGGACGATTTTTTTGTGATCCGTGTCAGACCCTATCCGCGGCTCCATCCGTCAGAGATGCAGCTGAATAACGTAGAGAATTATTGGCATAATACGGTATTAAAGGGGATGACGCGAGTATGAACGGGATCGTAAATGCTTTACCGATCATCTGGGTAGCCGTAGGAGTAGGCTTGCTTTTATTTCTGACCATGAAATTGAAGCTTAATAGTTTCATCTCACTCTTACTTGTTTCTATTTTTGTAGGGGTTGCGAGCGGGTTAGCTTTGCCGGATCTCCTCGGCTCCATCAAGTCGGGGGTTGGCGGGACACTGGGGAGCTTAGCGCTTATAATCGGCTTGGGAGCGATACTTGGCAAATTAATGGTGGACTCCGGGGCGGCACAGCGAATAGCAACCACATTATTGAACAAATTCGGAGTGAAAAATGTTCAATGGGCCCTTTTGATCGTCGGGACGATCTTTGGTATTTCCGTTTTCTACGAAGTAGCTTTTATTATACTGGCTCCTCTTGTCATTAGTATCGCGATAGAAGCGAAGATCCCGTATATGCGACTGGGGATAACGATGGTAGCGGCAGCGACCATGGCGCATAGTCTGTTCCCGCCGCAGCCCGGCCCGACTGCGCTTGTCGAAGCATACGGCGCTGATATGGGGATGGTGTACCTCCTAGGGATTGTCGTTCTGATCCCATCGATCATAGGTGCTGGAATCATTCTGCCGAAGCTGCTCCGTAACCTTGATCACCCGGTGCCGCCGTTAATGGAGAAGCCCAAGGAATTTAAAGATAGTGAAATGCCCGGATTTACGGTAAGTATGCTAATCCCGTTACTTCCGGCCCTCATCATTATGAGCTCGACCATTCTCAAGTTCTTCATCCCGGCAGGAACCGAGGCGGAGCAGGTCATTACCTTCTTCGGCAGCGCGGAGATCAGTATGCTTATCGCTGTTTTGATTGCGATCTTTGTATTCGGGATTCGCGCAGGCCGCAGCATGCCCGAGGTTATGGATTCGTTCTCCGAAGCGATTAAGGGAATCTCTATGATCATTTTCATTGTGGCATCGGGGGGCGCGTTCAAGCAGGTCATCCTGGACTCGGGGGTGGGAACCTACATCGCCGATCTGATGCAAAATACGAAGGTATCCCCGCTCATCATGGCTTGGTTTATTACGGCCATGATCCGAATCGCAACAGGAACAGGTGTCGTGTCGGCCGTCACGGCAGCCGGCATCGTAGGGCCGCTTATTACGACCTTCGACGTGAATCCGACCTTAATGGTACTGGCCACAGCGGCAGGCAGCAACACTATAACCCATCTAAATGACGCATCTTTTTGGCTGTTCAAAGAATACTTTAACTTGAGTATCAAAGATACGTTTAAAACATGGGGGCTCCTTCTGTTAGTGAATTCACTGATTGGTCTTGGGGTCGTGCTTCTCCTGAGCTTGTTTATTTAGGACTCGTGGATGAATCGTAACCGCAATTCGGAAGAAACGAAGGCTGAGTTTGTATGATATGATTTGCTCAACTGAGGTACCCTCAAGATGAAAAGGAGCGAATAGGCATGCAAAAAATCAGCCCCTTCCTATGGTTCAATGACCAAGCCGAAGAAGCCATGAATTTTTACGTCTCCGTATTTAACGATTCCAAGATCAAGAGTGTTAACCGAGGTCCTCATGGAGCCGTCGTGTCCGGAACCTTTCAGCTCGAGGGTCAGGAATTTATGGCCTTGAACGGAGGTCCGCATTTTACTTTCTCTCCGGCCATCTCCTTATTTGTCAACTGTGAGACGCAGCAGGAAGTAGACGAGCTGTGGGAGAAGCTGTCCGCAGGGGGAGAGAAGCAAAGATGCGGTTGGCTGTCGGACAAGTACGGAGTTTCGTGGCAAATTATCCCGAGGACTTTAGGCGAGCTGCTGCAGGATAAGGACCCTGAGAAGTCGGGAAGGGTCATGCAGGCTATGCTTCAGATGGATAAGATCGACATTGCCAAGCTGAAACAGGCTTATGAAGGATAAGTGAAACACGAGAACGGCAGGAGTGCGGAGTAGATCCGTGCTATTGCCGTTTTTTTGATTGCGGATGTCGCGCTGTTTATATAGTTAGAAAACCCTTCCTTTAATAACATTTACTATACTGGGTTTATTTGGGTGTGATATGATAGGTTCAGAATTTCCCCGCATGACATCTCACCATTACAACCTGCCTTCTATCGGACCCGACGACCCCTAAACCGACCATTGTTGAAAGCGGAAGGAAAGATCAGGGAGGAGTATATGAGTACCACCGTTCTATCGGAAATGGTTTCGCTTACGAATGCTCAGCAGCGCGTATGGTTCATGCAGCAGCTGCATCCCCAATCCTGCTTGATGAACATCGGACTCATCCTGAAATTAGTGAACCCCGTAGAGGACGGCCTCCTCCGGGAAGCGGTTCACTGCTTTATCCGTGAGAACGAATCCGTCCTGCTCGCAGTGCCCGCACAGACACAACGGCAAGAAGACCAAGTCTTCATCCCGCAGCAGCTTCCGCTTCAGGGGGCGGCGCCGGACTTGGACGTCCATGATTTCCGGGAAACAGCGGACCCGGCTGGAGAAGCGCGGGCATGGATCGCGCGGGACATGCAGGAGCTCTTCGACATGGAATCCGGCGTCCTGACCCGCTTCGCCATGGTGCAGCTTGCATCGGGGCAGACCTGGCTTTACATCAAAGCCCATCATATGGGTGCTGACGGGGCTGCTCTTACCTATGCCGGGCGGGAGATTGCCGTAATCTATCAGAAGCTGAGCCAGGGAGAATATGTGCCCCTTGCTGCGAAGCCGGCCTTCGCCGGAGCGGCGGAGCGGGAGCGGGACTATCTCGCATCGGGAAGATATGAGCAGGATGCCCGCTTCTGGGAGGAGCAGTTCGCGAGTCTGTCGGAGCCGCTGTTCTCCGTCCCGGAACGGAGCGGCGTCTCCCTGCAGAGCGGCCGATGGGAGACGGTCATCGATCCCGGCTTGCGTTCGCGTATCGACGGGTTTTGCCGCGATAACGCGGTAACGCCCTATCATTTCTTTCTTGCTGCGGCCTATATCTGGCTGTACCGTCTGACCGGACAGCGTGATATCACCATCGGCAGCATCACGTCGAACCGGACCCACCCGGAGGACAAAACCACCTACGGCATGTTCGCGAATACACTGGCGGTCCGGCGCGGATTGGACCCGGATGTCTCGTTCGCGGAGCACTGCGCAGCCGTATCCAGACAGTACGCCCGGATGCTGCGGCACCAGAAATACCCGTTCAACCACCTTGTGGCCAAGCTGCGGCAGCGGCATCCGGAGCTGCTCAAGATTTATCAGGTAGGCATGGAGTTTCAGGCGATGGACAGCGCTTCGGGGGGCGAGCTTCCCTATGAGCTGGAGCCGCTGTTCAGCGGCATGATCGATGAAGAACTGGTCGTTCACGTCAAGGATTACAGAGCGGGACATACCTACGGATTGGTTCTTGAGTATAAGCTTGCCACATTCGAGGAGGACGTCATAGCGGATTGGGGGGGACGCTTCATTAGGCTGATCGAAGCTGCGGCAGCCGAACCGGAGCTGCTTCTGTCGGAGCTGCCTCTCTTGTCCGCCGAGGAGAAGCAGCGTATCCTGGCAGGCTTCAACCCCTCACAGGAAGAGCATTCTGCGGAGCGGACGGTTATCGGGCTGTTCCGGGAGCAGGCACGATGCAAGCCGGACGCTCCGGCGGTTGAGTGCGGCGGAGAGCGGATGACCTATCTCGAGGTGGCCGAACGCTCGGAGCAGCTGGCTCGGAGGCTCCTGGATGATGGGCTGGAGCCGGAAGACGTGGTGGCGCTCCTGCTCCCCCGAGGGGCCGGGCTGATTCCCGCGATGCTCGCTGTGATGACGGCCGGAGGGGCCTACCTGCCGATCGACCCGGATTATCCCGAGGAACGCATCCGTTACATGATCCGGGATTCGGGTGCGGAGCTGCTGCTCTCGGACGAGGTGACGCTGCAAAGGCTGGCTCCTTCCGGCGGGGCCGGGCTGGCGGAAGGCATCCGGATGGTCACGCTGGAGGAAGCTTACAGCCAACCGAATGTCCGGATGGACGCCGTGCTGCCGGAGCCGCTTCCCGAATCGCTTGCTTACGTGATCTATACCTCCGGCACGAGCGGGAAGCCCAAGGGAGTCGAGATCGAGCATCGGGGTCTGGCTCATCTGATCGGGGCGCAAGGTCGTCTGATGCGCTTGTCGGCTGAGACAAGAATGCTGCAGTTCGCTTCCAGCAGCTTCGATGCGTCGGTGGCCGAAATTTTCCCTATCCTCTGCCATGGGGGCACGCTCGTGATCGAGCCAAGGGAGGCGCTGCTGCCCGGAGAGCCGCTGCTGCGGCTGATCCGCGACCGTCGGGTGAATACCGCCTGCTTGACCCCCTCCGTACTGGCCCAGATGGCGATGGAGCCCGGCTGGCAGCGGTACGTGGACGGCCTGCATACCGTGGTGAGCGCAGGCGAGGCCTGCCCGGCGGAGGTAGCGGCCGCTTGGGGACAAGGAAGGAGGCTCATCAACGGCTATGGGCCGACGGAAGCCTCCGTATGGGCGACGTACCAGGAATACGTGGAAGGGGAGCCGCTTCACATTGGAAGACCGTTAGGGAACACACAGCTCTTCCTCCTGGACGAGAACCGTCAGCCTGTGCCGCCCGGTGTAACGGGCGAGCTGTATATCGGCGGACCCGCCCTCGCGAGGGGGTACAGGCGCCGGCCGGAGCTGACCGCCGAACGATTCATGCTTATCGATCTCGGGATGGGCGGCAGCGAACTGGTCCGGGCCTATCGCACGGGAGACCGGGCCCGGTATAGGCCGGACGGCTGCTTCGAATACGCCGGACGGCTGGATCAACAGGTGAAAATCCGGGGACACCGTGTGGAGCTTGAAGAAATCGAAGCCGTGCTGCACGCGCACCCCCTCGTGCTTCAGGCCTGCGTGCTTCTGCTCGAGCAGAAGAACGGAGCAGGTGTGTCTCTGGCCGCTTATCTGGTCCCTGCCGGCTCGCAGAAGCCGGACCCCGATGCTCTTCGGAGCTGGCTGGGGGACAGGCTGCCCCGCTATATGGTGCCTCACCCGATCCGGCTGGTGGAGGAGCTGCCCTTGACCGCGAGCGGCAAAGTGGACCGGGAACGGCTGAAAACAATGCCGCTTGCGGAAATTCAGTTGCAGGAGCGGGACGTGTTCTATGATGACGCGTACCAGTCGGCTCTGGCCGAGATCTGGATGGAAGCTCTGGGGACGGCTGCGTATATGCCGACGGACAATTTTTTCGACCAAGGGGGAGATTCATTCCGACTGCTTCATGTACACCGCCGGATCCGGCAGAAGTGGGGCATTACGCTCCCCGTTCCGGACCTGTTCCGCTATCCTACCCTGATGTCCCTGGCCCATCATCTGGCTGATTGGAATAAAGGAGCTGCGCCCATCCAGGTAACCCGTGAAGCGGGAGGGCCTGGCGAAAGGCATACGGCGGTCAAGGAGCAAAGCGCGAACCGGAAAGCCGAGATGGAGAGACAAAAACGACTGCGAAGAAAGGGGAAAGAATGATGACAGAAGTGAATAAGGACGTACCGGTTCAAGGCATCGCTATCATCGGGGCGGCGGGGCGATTCCCGGGGGCGGCGAATCTGGAGCAGTTCTGGGACAACCTCGTCAGCGGCCGGGATTCCATCACCGCGTTCAAGGAGCCGCAGGAGGGCCGCATCCACGCGGCGGGTTTGCTGGAGCATGCGGCCGAGTTTGACGCCGCCTTCTTCGGCATGTCTCCCCGCGAGGCGGAAGTGACGGACCCGCAGCATAGGGTGTTCCTCGAATGCGCTTACGAAGCGATGGAATCGGCCGGATATCCACCTTCGCGCTGTACGGGGAGAGTCGGCGTCTATGCGGGGAGCGGGCAATCGGGCTACTTGAAGCACGTGGAAAGCCATCCGGACCTGGCGGGGACGCTCGGAGCCTTCCAGAGCGCGATCGGCAGCGGTCCGGACTTTCTGACCACCCGGGTATCCTACAAGCTGAATCTTCAAGGACCGAGCATCGCCGTCCAGACGGCATGCTCCACTTCGCTGGTAGCCGTACATATGGCCTGCCAAGCCCTGCTCACTCATGAATGCGACATGGCGCTCGCGGGCGGCGTATCCGTGAAGGCAGATCAGCAGGAGGGGTATGACTACCAGGAAGGAGGCATTCTCGCACCGGACGGCCGGTGCCGCGCCTTCGACGCGGAGGCGAGGGGGACTGTGGTGGGCAGCGGCGGCGGAGCCGTGCTGCTCAAGCGGGCGGAAGATGCCTTTCGCGACGGAGATACAGTGCTTGCTGTCATCCGGGGAACGGCTGTGAACAATGACGGGGCGCAGAAGATCGGGTACACAGCCCCCAGCGTCGGACTCCAGAGCGAGGTGATCCGGGAAGCGCTTCAGGTGGCCGAGGTGGATGCGGCGACTGTAACCTACGTCGAGGCCCACGGCACCGGCACTGTTATCGGTGATCCGATCGAGGTTGCCGCTTTGACCGATGCTTATCGCGCTTACACGGACGAGCGCCAGTTCTGCGCTTTGGGTTCGGTGAAGACGAACCTGGGTCACCTCGATAGTGCGGCCGGCATCGCCGGACTGATCAAGACGGTGCTCTGCCTGCAGCACCGCATGCTGCCGCCAATTCTTCATTATAAGCAGCCGAATCCTGAGATTGATTTTGACAGCAGCCCGTTTTATGTGAACAAGGAGCTGAAACCCTGGACCCCGGCAGGGGAACATCCGCTGCGCGCAGGCGTCAGCTCGTTCGGGATGGGGGGGACGAACGCCCATGTCATCCTGGAAGAAGCGCCAGCTGCATGCAGACCTGCCGAGGAAGAATCCGAGGCTGAGCCGTACTTATTCGTGCTCTCGGCGCGGTCGGAGACTGCCCTGCACCGAAGAATACAAGAGCTGGCCGCCTGCCTGGAGCGCGGACCGGAGGCCGGACTTCCGGACATCGCGTATACGCTCGCAGCCGGCCGCGAGGCCTTCGCTCAGCGTCTCGCCATAACGGCGTCCCGTCGGGAGGAGCTTCTATACGCGCTGCAGGGGAGCTTGTCCTCAGCCGGCAACGGGAAGCAGGCAGGGGATGGCGCGAAGACGTCCCCCGGGGTGATCTTCCTGTTCTCCGGCCAGGGGGCCCAGCACCCGGGTATGGGTGAAGCTTTGTACCGCCATGCTCCGGTGTACCGAGAGTACCTTGACCGCTGCGCAGGGCTGGCCCTGCAGCATACCGGTACGGATTTCCGGGAGCTGTTATTCCCCCAAGCAGGGACAGAGAGGCAGGCCGGAGAGGAGCTGCGCCAGACGAAGCATGCCCAGCCAGCTCTGTTCAGCCTGGAATATGCGCTGGCGAAGCAGCTTGAGGCCTGGAGCATCCGCCCGAAGGCGATGATCGGCCACAGCATCGGGGAATTCACCGCCGCCTGCCTCGCTGGGGTTATGCGGCTGGAGGATGCCATGAAGGCGGTATGCTGCCGGGCTATGCTGATGCAGCAGCTGGAGAAGGGGGCGATGACCGCCATTCAGCTACCCGAGGGGCAGCTTAGTTCCGCTGCCGCTTCTGCGGGCGTGCTGCTCTCCATAGCGGCAGTCAATGTGCCGGATTCCTGCGTAGCTGCAGGGATGCTGGAGGAGATCTCCAGCTTCGAAGCTTATTTGGCTGCCGAAGGGATCGCCTTCAAGCGGCTGCAAACCTCGCATGCGTTTCATTCGCATATGATGGAGGGCTGTCTGGAAGCATTCGCGGGAGTGATGAGCGGCCTCCGTCTGGAAGCTCCCCGGCTGCCCTACATCTCCAATGTCACGGGAACCTGGATCACGCCGGAGGAGGCGATGGACCCGCAGTATTGGGTCCGGCATCTGCGCCATACTGTACGCTTTGCCGAGGGCATCGAAGCCGTAAGCGGCGGCCTGGATGCAGCCATTTATCTCGAAGTCGGTCCCGGACAGACTTTGGCCACCATGGTCAAACAGATCTTGGGTACCTCTCCGGAGCGTCATGCGGGGGTTTATTCCACGCTGCCTTCTGCCGCATCGAGCGAATCCTCTTACGAGAGTCTGCTTCAGGCGGTTGGCGCTCTATGGTGCGCGGGCGCATCGGATCCGGCTGCCATATACGCTGAGCGGCCCGGCCGCCGGGTGACTCTGCCTACCTATCCGTTCGAGCGGCAGACGTACTACCTGCCGATGAACAGGGCGTCCGAGGGCACTGCGGCCATCGCAAGGACCGGGGAAACCGGCCGAAGACCGGCGGAAGAATGGTTCTACGCGCCGGTCTGGAAGATGGCGCCGCTTCCTGCGGGCAGAGCTGTGGAGACATCGGCGGAAGCAGGGGCGCCATTGCCTTTGTATCTGCTCTTCGCCGATCAGGGCGGCTTCGCCGAAGCCATGCGGACGGAGCTGCTCCGCAAGGGCTGTACGGTCGTCCTGGTGCACGATGAAACCGATCCTGCGGGCAGCCATGACGAGGCAGACCGCTTCCGGCTCCAGTCAGGCGAAGCGCAGGCGTATGAAGAACTTCTGAGCCGCATTCGTTCTGTATACGGCAAGCTGCCGGACAAGATCATACACCTGTGGAACGCGGATATTCTCCCTGAGCAGAGAGGGCTGACCCTGCAGGAGCGCTATGAGGCCGCCCAGCGCACCGGATTGTTCAGCTTGATCTCACTCGCACAGGCGCTCGGGATGCAGGCTTCCCCGCATCAGGTGGAGCTTATCGCGGTGACGCGGCAGCTTCTTCAGGTAGCCCATGAGCCGGTAACCTGCCCGGAGAGGGCGGCGTTGCTGGGCGCTATGCGGGTGATTCCGCAGGAATACGGGCATCTCCGCACCCGGGTGATTGACGTGCAGGACGCCGGGTACCCTGATCTCCAGCGGGAGGAACGCATCTGGGGCCAGCGATTCCTGCAGCTGCTGATCGGCGAGATCGATTCCGACTCGCCGGACTTCTTGACCGCGTACAGGGGGCCATTCCGCTATATTCAAGCCTATGAGCAGGTCAAGCTGGCTGCAAGCGGCGCTTCCGGCTCCGTATTCCGTGATGGAGGGGTCTACCTGATCACCGGAGCATCGGACGGAATGGGACTGTCGGTCTGCGAGGCGGTCAGCCGGAGGGTGAGGGCATCTTACGTGTTGATCGGCGACCCGTCTTTTCCCGCGCGGGACGAATGGGAGCTGTGCCTTCGAAGTGACTCCGTAGAAACCAAGATCAAGGACGCGATCCGCCGTATCCTAGCTGTGGAGGAGGGGGGCTCGGAGGTACTGTATGCGGCTCTTGATCTTACAGATGAGCTGGCAGCGGACCGTTGTCTGCTCCAGGCGGAAGAGCGTTTTGGACGAATAGACGGCGTAGTGATCGCTTCCGAGCCTTATAGCTCGGGCTTGATCCAGTGGAGGAATACGGCGCAGCTCGGGGAGATGCTGGCCCCCCACATACTGGGCTTGACGGTGCTTGCTTCGCTACTCCGCGGACGAGCCGGATGGATGGCGCTCTTCTCCCGGACGATCACGGTTACCGGCGGAGTCGGCCAGCTGGACTTGTGCGCGACCGGATCTTTCCTGGATGCATGGGCGAGAGCCCAGTCCGCTGCGGGCCTGCCCGCTGTGTCTATCAGCTGGAGCATGTGGCAGGAGGATATTTGGCTCGAGCGGATGTCGGGTATTCCTCAGCGAATCCGCGAGAAGCTGGAAGGTTTGCAGGCGGCTTACGGTCTTTCTGCCGACGAAGGTCTGCTAGCCATCGAATGGCTGGCTGCCTCCGGACTGCCCCAAGCGGTCGTATCGACGCAGCCATTCGAGGAGGCCCGGAATGCCTGGGCATCGCTGCATAAGACGGAATCGGCAGCTCCAGAGGAGACGCTTAGTCCGTCCCTGGTCGGCCCTGCGGAGCGGACCGCCCCCCGTAACGAGACGGAGCGCACGCTCGCCTCGATGTGGGAGGCTATGTTCGGGACCCCGGACATTGGGATTCATCACAATTTCTTCGAGCTGGGGGGCAACTCCCTGCATTCGATCCAGCTCGTCGCCCGTCTCCGCCAGACGTTCCATAGCGCCATTCCCATGGATATTCTGTTCCAAGCGCCTACCATTGCCTCGCTTGCCGAAGCGATTGAATCGACGCAGGCGGACCGGGAGGAGCTGGATGAGATCGAGCGTCTGCTAAGGGAAGTTGAGTCGATGTCACAGGAAGAATTAATGCAGGCCTTGGAGAACGCGTAGGACTAAGCTTAAGACTAAGGGAGGGGGAACATGAGTATGGCAGGCAGCCTGCAGGAGAGATGGGCCGCATTGTCGCCCGGGCAGCGCGAGCTGCTCGCAAGGCGCTTCAAGGAACAGGGGCTGGATACCATACCGCTGGAAGAAAGGCAGTCTCCCCGCGATGCGAAAGTGAGCCCCCCGGCGCCGGAGTCGGCGTTCGTGCCGAAGAAGAGCCGGAGAGAGGAAACGATGGATTTCAGCCTGTTTTTCTTCTCCGGCGACGGATCGACCGATGAGCGGGAGAAGTATCGGCTGCTGCTCGACTGTGCGGCCTTTGCCGACGAGCACGGGTTTGCGGCGGTCTGGACGCCGGAGCGGCACTTCGAGGACTTCGGAGGGTTATATCCGAACCCGTCCGTGTTAAGCGCCGCCTTGGCGGTGCTTACCGAGAGGGTGGAGATTCGGGCCGGCAGCGCGGTCCTGCCGCTCCACCATCCCATCCGGTTCACGGAGGAATGGTCCGTCGTCGACAACCTATCCGGCGGCCGGGTATCCGTCGCCTTCGCGACGGGATGGCATCCGGCGGATTTCCTGCTTGCGCCGGTGCAAACCCCCGAATATTACGCGCAGCGCAAGCGTGAAATGTTCCGTGCGATCGGGGAGGTCCGCCGGCTGTGGGACGGAGAAGCCGTCGAGTATACCGATGCAGCGGGGACGGTGCATGCTGTCCGGACGCTTCCGAAGCCGATCCGCGCTCCGCTCGATCTGTGGATCGCCACCAACGGCAATCCGGATACGTACCGGGAAGCGGGTCGGATCGGCGCCCACATCCTGACCGGGATAACCGGCAGCAAGTTCGCCGAGCTCGAGGAGAAGATCGCGATGTACCGCCAGACGCTGCTCGATTCAGGCTACGATCCGGCATCGAAGAAGGTGGCGCTGATGCTGCACACCTGCCTGGGCGAGAGCGACAAGGCGATCAAGGCGAAGGTGGAGGCGCCTCTGAAGGCCTACCTCAAAACCTTCATCAGCCAGCAGAGGAACATACTGGACGACTATGCCTCTTTGTCGGAAGCGGATCTGGACGTTATCGTATCGCGGGCCTTCGAGCTGTACTACGAGGAGAGCGCGCTGCTCGGCACGAGGGACAAGTGCGAGAAGCTGGTCGAAACGCTAAGGGATATCGGCGTGAACGAAATGGCTTGCCTGATCGACTTTGGGGTGGATCCGGCATCGGTCCGGGAGAGCCTGCAGCTCTTGTCCGAGCTGAACCGGAAATTTTCTGTAAAGGAGAAGATGGAGTAGGATGAAATCGATTCAAGATCGGATCAAGGATCTGTCGCCGGAGCACCGCGCCATATTCGAACGAAAGCTGAAGGAGAACCGGCTCGACGGGTCGAAGCTGCCGGACCTGCAGCCAGCGATTCCAAGAAGAAACCACAGCCGGCCAAGCCCCCTGTCGTTCGATCAGGAACGGTTGTGGTTCTTCAACCGGATGCATCCCGAGTCCTTTACTTACAATGTATACGGAGCCGCGCGTCTGAAGGGGACCCTCCACTTGTGGGCGCTGGAGCAGGGGATCAATGAGATTGTCAAGCGGCATGAAGCTTGGCGGACGGTCTTCGACCGGGTAGACCCGCTTCAGCGTGTGCTGCCTGAGCTGCAGGTTACCGTACCCGTGGAGGATCTCCGCGGCTTCCCTGAGGAGGAGCGGGAGAGAAGGGCACAGGAGGGGCTGCGGGAGGAAGTGCAGAAGCTCTTCGATCTGGAGAAGGGGCCGCTCATCCGCTTCAAGCTCTTTACGATTTCGGATACGGAAGCCATGCTGGCGCTTACGATCCACCACATCGTGATCGACCGGATTACGTTCAGCATTTTCTTCGAAGAATTGATGGCCCACTATAAGGCGGCGTTAGAGGGCAGCTCCGCCGAGCTGCCTGAGCTGCCGGTCCAGTACGCCGATTACGCCGAATGGCAGCGCGCCTACCTGCAGGGAGAGAACAGGGACAAGCTGCTCGGCTTCTGGATGGAGCAGCTGAAGGACTGCGAATACATCCTGGACATCGAGACGGACTTTCCGCGTCCGCCGGCCATGACTTACCGGGGCGCCCGGGTGTTTTTGCACACGCCGCTAGAGATATTGAACCGGCTGAAGCTGATCGCCCAGCGCGAGAACGCAACGCCGTTCATGATCATGATGGCCGCCTTCCAGACGCTTCTCTACCGTTACACGGGACAGGACGACATTCTCGTCGGGACGCCGCTGGCCAACCGGTCCAGGGTCGAGCTGGAGCGGGTCATGGGCTACTTTCTGACGATGGGCACGATCCGCAGCCGGATGGACGGGCGGATGAGCTTCCTGGAGCTGCTGCGCCGCGTCAGGGAGACGGCACGGGACGTCTACAAGCACGGGGATATGCCGATCGGACTGCTCCTCGATGAGCTTCGCATTCCGGCAGATCCCAGCCGCAACCCTCTGGTGCAGGCGGTTTTCGTCTATGTGGATGTGCCGGAAGAGAAGTTTACGCTGCCCGGACTCGAGGTCAGTACGGAGATGATCGACGGGGAGACGGCCAAGTATGACGTGACGATCGGGCTGTCCGAGTCGGAGAGCGGGCTGGAAGGCTTTCTCGAATACTCGCCGGATCTGTTCCACAGAGAGACCTTCGAGCGCATGGCGGAGCATTGGGACCGTCTGCTGAGGAGTATCTCGGAGAACCCCGAGCGGCCGCTGGGTGAGCTGGCCATGCTCGGGAAGGAGGAGCTGGAACAGCTCGCGGGAAGCGGGCAGAGGACAGCAGGGGAACCGGTATCGGCAGCCTGCCTGCACCACTGGTTCGAGGCTCAGGCGGAGCTGCATCCCGATCGCGCAGCCGTCATCGACGGGGAAGTCTCGCTGACTTATGGAGAGCTGAACCGGCGTGCCAACCAGGTGGCCCATGCCCTAAGACGGTATGGAGTAGGCCCCGATACCTTGGTCGGTCTGCTGGTGGACCGGTCTCCGCAGATGATCGGAGCCGTCCTCGGGATACTCAAAGCAGGCGGCGCTTACGTGGCGATGGACCCGTCGTTTCCGCAGGAGCGGATCACGGCGCTAGTCAAGGACGCCGGCCTGCGCTTCGCGGTGACGGACGATACAGCCCGGCTCACGCAGCCCGGGTTCAGCTTCATCCTGGAGTTGGATGCTGCTTGGTCTTCGGTTAGCCGGGAATGCGAGGACAATCCGCCTTCCGCCGCAGACGGCAGCACACTCGCCTACGTGCTGTACACGTCGGGCTCGACGGGTACCCCCAAGGGCGTGGCCATCGAGCACCGGAGCATCTGCAGCGCCATCGCGGCGGGTATGGAGCTCTCCGGCCTGAAGAACGCACAGGACGCCGTGATGCTTCAGTTCGCTTCGCTCACGTTCGATGCGTCGGTCTTCGAGATGTTCTGTCCGCTTTCGACGGGAGCGGCGCTGTGTCTCGTCTCGCCGGAAGCACGCGCGGGAGGAGAAGCGCTGAGAGAGCTGCTCCATCGGCATCAGGTGACGACTGTCCTGCTGACGCCGCCGGTTCTGTCCACGTTAGACCCGCAGGAGCTGCCGGCTTCCCTGAAGACCGTGTTCACGGGAGGCGAAGCGATCTCCTTTGAGATCGGCGGTTGGCTGAGCGGCGGGAGACGATTGATCAATCTGTACGGACCGACGGAAACCGCGGTGTTTGTGACAGCCCACGAGTTCGCGCCCGGGGACAAGCTGCACAGCATCGGCAGGCCCCTTGCCGAGACGCAGATGTACATTCTTGACGGCCAGATGCAGCCCGTACCTATCGGCGTCCGAGGCGAGCTGTACGTCGGGGGCGTCCAGTTGGCCCGCGGGTATCTGGGGCTTCCGGAGGATACCTCGAACCGTTTCGTGGCAAACCCGCTGGGTGAAGGACGCCTATACCGTACCGGGGATTATGCCAAGTGGCTGCCGGACGGCACCATCGCCTACCTCGGACGCCGGGACGATCAGCTGAAAGTGAACGGGATCCGTATTGAAAAAGGGGAGGTCGAATGGATGCTGCAGCAGCATCCGCTCGTCGATAAAGCGGTCGTGGCCCCTTTCCGCCGTGCTTCCGGCTCTCAAGGCCTGTGCGCTTACTATACCGCAGGGGAGGAGATCGACAGCGAAGGGCTGCGCACTCACTTGATGGGCAAGCTTCCTTCCTATATGCTTCCGGCCCACTATATCAGGCTGGAGCGCTTTCCGCTGACTACCAGCGGCAAGCTGGATATCAAGCAGCTGCCGGAGCCTGCCCAGGGCAGGGGGCAGAGGGCCTATGCCCCGCCCGAAAGCGAGCTCGAGAAGCTGCTCGCCGCCGTCTGGGAGGATGTGCTCGGGGCGGAGGATGTCGGCTTGAACGACAACTTCTTCGACCTGGGTGGCGATTCGATCATGGCCATCGGCATCGCCTCCCGTCTGTACAAGATGGGATGGGAGCTCGATATGAAGCAGCTCTTCATCCATCCGGTCTTGAAGGAGCTGATCGCCCATGTCCAGCCGGTCACCTCCTACGCCGAGCAAACTTCCGTTACCGGAGAGATCGCAGCGACGCCGATCACGAGCTGGTTTTTCGAGGAGCAAGTCACTCATCCGGGGCACTGGAACCAAGCATTGACGATCCACAGCAGCGCCGGCTTCGATGAAGAGGCAGTGAGGCAGGCCATGCGGAAATTAACCGAGCATCATGATATCCTGCGCAGTACGGTCGTGTCCAAGCAGGATGGAGGAGCGCCAAGGTTATGGTGCCGGCCGGTGGAGGATACGGAGCCTGAGCTTCATGTCATTCAGCTCCGGGGAACCGAACGGGCGGAGGAGGAGCTGCTGGAGCATGCGAACCGTCTCCACGCGAGCATTCGGCTGGACAGCGGCTCCCTATGGAAGGCGGCGCTATTCAGAGCGGCGGATGGGGATCACCTTCTGTTCATCGCCCATCATCTGGTCATGGACTGGGTATCCTGGCGGATCATCCTTGAGGACTTTGATACCGTCTACGGGCAGGCGATCAGGAACGAGGACATTCAGCTTCCGGCCAAAACCGACTCGTTCCAGCGCTGGGCCAGGGAGCTGCACGAGTATGCGAGGAGCAGTGAACTGCTGCGGCAGATTCCGTTCTGGCGGTCGGTGGAGGAGGCTCAGGCCCTGCGTATTCCTACCGATTACACGAGAGCCTCGAACTTGACTCGGGACGAGTGTTCCCTCAGCGTGAAGCTGACCGAACAGGAAACCCAAGAGCTGCTGAAGAAGGTCCACCATGCCTACAAAACGGAAATCAATGACATTCTGCTGACCGCCGTCGGGCTTACGCTCAAGGAATGGACGGCAGCCGAGCGGATTACGCTGGGCATGGAGGGGCATGGCAGAGAGCCGCTGGTCAAAGGAGTCAATGTGAACCGCACCGTGGGCTGGTTTACCTCGCAGTACCCTCTTGTTCTCGACGTGAGCCGCTCCCATGATCTTCCATATACCATCAAGTCCGTCAAAGAGCAGCTCCGTCAGGTGCCAAAGGGAGGCATGGGCTACGGCGTCCTGAAATATTTGACGCCCGAGGAGCTTCTGGAAGGGCTGCAGTGCCGGCTTCAGCCCCAGATCAGCTTCAATTACCTCGGCCAGATCGACCGGGACCTGCAGCGGAAGCACTTCGGTTCTTCCTTCTATCCGGCCGGAGACCTCACATCGCCCGATACGGACCGTACGGCCTTGCTGCTGATCACGGGCTTTGTGCGGGACGGCAGCCTGCATCTGCTCCTGGATTACAATCGGCGAATTCACAAGGAGGACACGATAGCCTCGCTGCTGGAGCTTCTGAGGACCAACCTGCTGGCGGTGATCCGACACTGCGCGGGACAGTCGCACAGCGAAGGGACGCCCAGCGATCTGGGGTACGCCTCCATGTCCCTCGAAGAGCTGGACGAGCTCTATGATCTTGTCGAATCCATTGAGTAAGGATGCCATAAAGCGGCTGCCGGCCGCCGCCGGGCCGCTGTCGCAGAGAACAGGGAGGCTGCCATGAAACCGAGAGATAAGATCAAGCGGATCGATCCGCTGACTCCGACCCAGGAAGGGATGTTCTATACCTCGCTGGCGGATAAGGAATCCAGACTTTACTTTGTGCAAATCGAGATGAGCCTGGAAGGGGAGCTGGATGTTCCGCTCCTAGAGACGAGCATGAACGGGCTCATCCGGCGCTACGACATCCTTCGGTCCGTCTTTGTCCAGCAGAACAGGGCCCGCCCCGTGCAGGTGGTGCTCCATCAGCGTCAGTTCCGCATCCGCTATGAGGACCTGAGGGGGCTGGAGCCCGAGGCACAGAAGAGGCACCTGTCGGAGTGGAAGCAGGCGAACAAGGACCGGGATTTTGACCTGGCGAGGGACCTGCTTGTGCGGATTACCGTTTTCCGGATGGGCGAGACCACTTACCGTTTCATTGTCAACCACCACCATATCGTGATGGACGGCTGGTCCTTCTCCAACGTGTTCCGCGAACTGCTGGAGGGATACCGTCTGCTGCGACAGGGGAAGGAGCTGCCGGTCAAGGATGAAGTCCCTTACCGGAGCTATCTGGACTGGCTTGGCGAGCGGCCTAAGGAGGCCTCGCTAGCCTACTGGAGATCGTATTTCGACGGGTACCGGGCCGCAGAAGCGCTGCCCTCCTCCTCGCAGGGAGTTTTGAGAGCCTCGGGGGCATCGACTGTCAAGGAAGTGCTGTTCGAGATGGGCGCAGAGCGCGCGCGCCGTCTGGAGCTCCTTGCCCGCAGACATCAGGTCACCGTGAACTGCGTGTTTCAAACCGTCTGGGCGCTCGTGATGCGCAGGTATTGCCGAAGCGATGATATCGTGTTCGGTTCGATCGTCTCCGGGCGGACGGCTCCGATCGAGGGCATCGAGCAGATGGTTGGGCTGCTCATCAACACGATTCCGGTACGGATCCGCCTGACCCCCGGTATGTCTCTGGCCGAATGCCTGAGGCAGGTTCAGCAGCGCGCCCTGGAGGCGATGAACCATGATTATGTGTCGTTTCGCGACATCGAGCAGGAAACGGATCTGAAGCATGCGAGAATCGACCATTTTCTCGTGTTCGAGAATTTCCCCATCGACCGTCAAGCCCTCGACCAGGAGGAATCGAAGCGGAAGCTGGGCTTCGCGATCTCGGATATTCATACGGAGGAAATCAATTATCATCTTACCGTCCATATTTATCCCGAGGAAGGGCAGGTCAAGTTCAGCTACCATCCCGGGCTGTACGAGGACTGGTTCATCGAGCAGCTGCAGGAGCAGCTGCTGCACGCGCTGGATGCGGCGGCCGTGCAGGATCACGAACCCGTCGAGCGTATCGGCATTTTGACTCCGCGAGACGAGGAGCGCCTGCTCAAGGCCTTCTTCCAGGAGCCGGCGCCCCATGAAGGCAAGCCGCTGGATGCCCTCTTCGATGAACAGGCGGGCCGTACACCGGACCGTCCGGCGCTGCTCTGCGATGGCGGGGCCGTAACCTACCGCGAGCTGCAGCAGCGGTCGGATCGGTTGGCCTTCCGGCTGCGCCGTACAGGGGTGAAGCCCGCCGAGATTGTGGGTCTGTGCGCAAAGCGGTCCTCGGGCCTGGTCGTCGGGATGCTTGCGGTATGGAAGGCCGGCGGAGCATTTGTCGCTATCGACCCGGATTATCCGGTAGAGAGACAGCGGTACATGCTGGACGACAGCGGGGCCAGACTGCTGCTGACCGGCCGCGGGGTAGCGGATATCGGCTGGGATGGCGCAACCATGAGCCTGGAAGAAGAAGCCGTAGAGCCCGGCGCAGACGGGGAGGCGCTTCCGGCCTGCCACCGCATGGGCGATCTGGCTTATGTGATCTATACCTCCGGCACGACCGGCCGCCCCAAAGGCGTGATGATCGAGCACCGCAGCGCCGTGAACACGATGATGTGGCGTCGGCGGGAATTCGGCTTCAAGCCGGAGGACCGGGTATTGCAGGTTTACTCGTTCGCCTTCGATGCCTTTCTATCCTGCCTAATGCCGCCCCTGCTGTCAGGCTCGGCGGTAGTGCTGGTGCCGGACGGGGAGGCGAAGGACCCGCTCGCCCTGCGAAGATGGATCGGGGAGCATAGGGTGACTCATATCGAATGCGTCCCCAGCTTGTATGCGGTCCTCCTGGAATGTCTCCGGGAGGAAGATGCGGCTTCCGTGCGGGTTGTCACCCTGGGAGGGGAGAAGCTCCCGCTTCGGCTTGTGGAGCGCAGCAGGGAGGTGTTCCCCGGCATCGAGATCGCCGATGAGTACGGCCCCACGGAGAACAGCATCATTACGACGTGCGAGCGGGATATTTGGCCCGGCGGCAAGCTCTCCATCGGCCGGCCTATTCCCGGCGCCCGGGTGTACATTCTGGATGAACAGCTTCGACTGCTGCCGGTCGGCGTGAGAGGGCACTTATGGATTGCCGGGGAAGGGCTGGCAAGAGGGTACCTGAACCGTCCGGAGCTGACGGCGGAGGCCTTTGCCGATGACCCGTTCTATCCGGGCGAGCGGATGTACCGCTCGGGAGACAGCGCCCGGTGGCTGCCGGACGGCAGACTGGAGTATACGGGAAGGACGGACGATCAGGTCAAGGTGCGGGGTTACCGTATTGAACTCGGCGAGATCGAAGAGGTGCTGCGGGCCCATCGTCATGTCCATGACGCAGCTGTCACCGCGTATGAGGCATCCGGGGAAGAAAAGGTGCTGTGCGCTTACTACACAGCGCCGGACGCTTCGGAAGCCGAAGAGGAGCTTCGGAACCACTGCTCCGCACGGCTGCCGGGGTACATGATTCCCGTCCGTTTCATCAGGCTGGATTCGATGCCCTTATCCGCTAACGGCAAGATCGACCGTCATGCGCTGCCGCAGCCGGAAGGGCTGCTCGCGGAGCGGAAGGACACGGCTGCCCAGAACCAATGGGAGCACCGTCTGGCCGCGCTCTGCCAGGAGCTGCTGGAGCGCCGGATCGGGGTGAGCGATGATTTCTTCGAAGCGGGGGGCAGCTCCCTGAAGGCGATGATGCTCGTCTCCCGGGTCCACCAGGAGTTTGACGTGGAGCTTCCTCTCTCGGTGATGATGGAATCGCCGTCGCCCCGGGGGATGGCCTCCTACCTGATGGGCAGATACAAGACTGAGCCCAAGGCGATCATGCTGATGAACAAGAAGGGCCGCAGGCCGCTCTTCTGCTTCACCCCGATGGGCGGACTCGGGATGATCTACCATGAGCTTGGCGGGCAGCTGCAGGAGATTTCGGTGTATTCCATCGACTATATCGACCACCCGCATCATATGGAGCATTATGTGGAGCTGATTACCGGAGCCCAGCCCGAAGGGCCCTATGTCCTGCTCGGCTATTCTTCAGGCGGTCATCTTGCTTTCGAAGCGGTCAAGGCGATGGAGGCGGCGGGACACCGGGTATCCGACCTAATCCTGCTGGACTGCTACCGCAAGAAGGATGCGGGCCCCCCGTCCGAGGAGGATCTGGAGCTGCTCTGCCGTCACTATATGACACATCCGGTGTTCCAGGACTTTCAATTCAGAGAGAAGGATAAAGATCGCTTGAAGGGGTTCCTGACCTACTTCTTCATGCTGGAGAACAGCGGAGAGGTGCGGGCCGATATTCATATGATCCGCTCTAACGTGTCCGTGGAGGGAGAGTATGACCGGGAGTACGCCCACTGGCATACCGCAACGACCGGGTGCGTCAGTGAGCATCAGGGGCTCGGCGGGCATGACACCATGCTGAACAAGGAGCATGTGGCGGCCAACGCGGAGATGATCCGGAAGATTACTCTGGGGAACGCGGCAGAGCAGGGGAGAGAGGAACGCCTCGTTCCCGGCGCCAGCTAGAACCAATACGGCTGCACATAGGCTTGAAGCCTCTTGAGTCCTTCCGCGATTGCGCATAAGATCGATAGGGCCAAGCTAAAGCTAGCTTATGGAGACAGGGCACGGGAGGAGTGAGGCGAACGGATGGCTGAATTGAAAACAAAAGAAACCGAGCACAGCGTCATCGAGTTTATAGAGCAGGTGGAAAGTCCCGGGAAACGTGCGGATGCGTATCGACTGTTGGATCTGTTTACGGAGACGACAGGCTATGAAGCCAAGATGTGGGGCCCCAGTATAATCGGCTTCGGCTCTTATCACTACAAATATGCCTCCGGGCACGAAGGCGATGCGCCGCTGGTAGGATTTTCGCCCAGGAAAGCCAAGATCAGCTTGTACTTTGCCGTAGGGGACACGGAGCGCGAAGCTTTGTTGACTAAGCTCGGGAAGCATACGACCGGGAAAGCATGCGTATATATCAATAAGCTAGCGGATATCGATATCGAGGTATTGAAAGCTTTGATCAGCCAGTCGGTCCAGTTTCTGAGAAGAACTTATCCAAGTCCCGACTCCGAGTAAGCGAGGGGCTTGTCCCGACTGGAAACACGAAGTCACGCCCTGTAGGCGTGGCTTTTTTCTTTGGCGGCGTGAACCTAAGAGGGTAACATTTGGTTGGATTTATAGCGGCAGCATCCATCATGTGCTTGCAAACGGGGGACTGGCCCGTGTCTTCCGGTTGCCGGCTGCCGCTCTCCGATTTCACATTACATTAAGATTGGATAAAAAACGTATTAAGCTTACTCGGGTACTCTGAGGATAAGAAATCAATCAATCCAAGGAGTGATCGAATAATGAGCAGATTTCAAAAGCTTCGCAGGCTAAGTGCCGCCGTGCTGTCCGTCGCCGTTATGGCGGGAAACGTGGGCACAGTCGGATCGCTGCCGGCGGTCTCCGCGGCAGCCGTTCCCTCAGCAGGGCCCCAGGACGCGAAGGAGGTCGAACGGTTTGCCGATGCCTTCTTCAGCAAGCCCGAGATCAAGGAACAGCTGGCTGGGGCTTCGGTGGCGGTAGTCAAAGGCGACCGGGTGCTGCTGAATAAAGGCTATGGCTACGCGGATGTGGAGAAGCAACAGCCTGTCGATCCGGACCGGACGGTGTTCCGCGTCGCATCGGTATCCAAAGTGATCACAGCTACCGCCGTGATGCAGTTAGCCGAACAGGGAAAGATCGAGCTGAACAAGGAGCTGTCGGCTTATCTGGGCGATGTCCGCATCCCCAATGAGACGGATACGCCGCTGACCATGCGGCATTTATTGACAAATTCCACCGGCTTCGCATATGGCGATACTTCGGAGTCGGCTACGCAGGACCTGACCCGGGAGGCTCCGCTGAAGCAATATGTGCTGGAGAACGCGCCGACGGTCGTTCGCAAGCCTGGCGCGTTTTACCGCTATGACAATCTTGGCTTTACGATTCAAGGTTATGTAGTTGAGCAAGTGAGCGGCCAGCCCTTCGGGACTTATATCCAAGAGCATATTTATAAACCTCTGGGCATGGCAAACAGTGACTTCCGGCTGACCCCGCAGCTTATGCAGCAGCTAGCTGTTCCGTACAATCAGCTCGGAGAAGCGATCCCTGCGTATGCGACCGTCCCGACTGAGCTTCCCGGCGGCGGTATGCTGTCCACGAGCTCCGACATGGCTAAGTTTATGATGGCTCATCTGGGCGGGGGCAGTCTGCACGGAGCCGAGATTCTGCGAGCGGAGACAGCGGCGGAGATGCAGCGGCCCCAGCTAGCGATCCATCCGTCGCTTCCGAATATGGCGTACGGCTTCGAGTATGCGACCCAGCAGAACTATAACGGACGATATGTCATCGAGAAGGCTGGCGATCTCGAGGGCTATCATACCGGCATGTGGCTGCTTCCTGAAGAGAAGGTCGGGTTGTTCGTCACGGTTAACAAGGATTTTGAAATCCGCACGCCCTTGCTCGAAGCGTTCATGGATCACTATTACCCGGAAGAGGCGGCCCCGCCTGCTCCATCGGCGTCGTCGGCGTCTTCTCCCGGGGCGCTGACGGAGCTGGAAGGCACGTATAGCGATCTGCGCAACCGGATGTGGACGACGCGCATTCGCGTAGAGGACGGGAAGCTTCGGGTGCAGGACCCGCTTGGCGATCATGTGCTGACGGAGCTTGAGCCGCTTCTGTTCCAGGACGAAGAAGGCAACAAAGCCGCTTTCAAGCCGGACGGCGCAGGCAGCGTGCAGGCGTTTTACTATGATCGGAAGTCGGATAGCTGGGCGGAAAAAATGGCGGCGCCGCTGCCTTTCCCGGATGTGGCTGCGGACAGTCCGTTCGGCGCGTATATTGACCACTTGCGCCAACTAAAGGTGCTTGATGACCATGACAAGCAGGGCGAAGAGCTCTTCCGGCCCGAGCAGCCGATCACGCGCGAGGAATTCGTCGCCTGGTTTATCCGCTGGGCAGGGATTGCTCCTTCGCGGCAGAAGCCCGTATTTACAGACCTCGGGGATAGTCCCTATATAGAAGAAATTCAAGCGGCCTATGAATTCGGGCTGATCCAGGGCTCGGACGAAGACAAGTTTAACCCGCAAGGCACGTTGACGAGGCAGGAGGCGGCAGCCCTGGTCTGGCGGATGGCCTTCGGATATCTGCATGCCGAACCGAAAGAGGCTGAGCTTAGCGGCGTCACCGATTCCTGGGCCGAAGAAGGTGTTCGCTATGTAGTGGCGAAACAGTTATATGGTTCGGACGTTGTACAGGGTCCAGGCGGCGCATCGGATTACCGTTCGAGGCAGCCGATGCTAAGGCAGGAGGCGGCAGCGCTGCTGTCAAGGTTCGCCGACCATTTATTTTAACACTGCAGCCAGGGGTGGGAACGATCAAAACGATACTCATCATAGACGATGAAGCGGAGATCCGCGAGCTGCTGACGATTTACTTGACTAATCACGGGTATACGGTGCTTGAAGCCGGCAACGGGAAGGAGGCCTTGTCGGTATGGCAGGAAGAACAGGTCGATCTGGTCATTGCCGATATTATGATGCCGGAGATGGACGGGTTTGAACTGCTTAAGCAGCTGCGCCAAGAATCGCAGATTCCGTTTCTGTTTATTTCCGCGAAATCGGACGATATGGACAAAATCGCCGGCTTGCAGCTCGGAGCGGACGATTACGTAGGCAAGCCCTTCAACCCTCTAGAAGTGGTCAGCCGGGTTCAGGCGCTGTTCCGGCGCATCGATGCCTTTGCCAGACAAGAGCGCGAGGATCAGGACGTTCTGGAGATCGGCGATGTCAAGCTGGATTTGAGCAGCTGCCTGCTGTACAAATCAGGCGTCGCGAAGGAGCTGACCTCGTATGAATTCAAAATTCTCGCTCTGCTGATGGGGCATGCGGGCCGTGTGTTTACGAAGGCGCATATTTATGAGCGGGTGTGGGGCGAGGACTACATCGGTGACGACAATTTAATTATGGTCTATATCAGCAAGCTTCGGGAGAAGCTGGAGGATAACCCAAGAAAGCCGGCCTATCTGATTACGATTAGGGGGTTAGGCTACCGTTTTGAAAAAGGATAAGAAGGATAAGCGACCCGCGGTCAAAAGGCCGTTGAGACAGCTGTTTTTCCGGAATTATATGGCGATCAGCGGCCTGATGCTGGTTACGATCGCCCTATCCCTCTTCGGCATGGATCTGTTGATGAACCGCTATGTGGATCGAACGGCGGATTTGAACGAGGTGAATGGCGCCGAGATGTACCGGTATCCCTTCGACAACATCGACGGCCGGCTGCTGGACCAATATGGCGGTTGGCTGGAGATTGTGGATGAAGCGGGGAGTGTGATCTACGTCAAGGGCAGCAAGGAAGACGACATCGTTCAGTACAGCGGGGCCCAGCTATATGCGAAGCTGGATATACTGCGAAACGACGATTCGATTCACTATCATGCCTACCCTGTCGAGGGACCGCGAGGCGAAGCTTATGTGATGCTCTGGAAAATACCCGAGCGGCTGGAGATGGTTTCCACGGCGTTTGGCCTGTTTGCCGCTTTATTTGCCGTCTTGCTGTTCGTTGCCCTCTATGTGTACGCCCGATATTCGGTCAGGCAGATCAAAAAGCCGCTTCAGCAGATTGTGGATGGCATTAAAGAGATGGAGCACTTGAATTACAAGAAGCGTCTTGATTTTTCGGCCGAGCAGGAATTTGCCGAAATCCGAGAAGCCTTCAACAAGATGGCTGAACGGCTTCAGAGTACCTCTGCGGAGAAGGAAGCGGCCGAGCATCATAAACGAAACATGCTGCTGCATTTGTCTCATGATTTGAAGACGCCGATCACCTCCATATTAGGGTATTCGCAGCTGCTGCTGGAGACGAAGGAAGCGGATGAGGGCCTCAGACGGAAATATGTGCAGTACATGTACGATAAATCGGCCTATATGTCCCATCTGATTCAAGATTTGTTTGAGCTGGCGAAGCTGGACGATCCTCAGCTCAAGCTGAACCGGGAAACGGTGAACATGGCCGAGTGGTTCCGGCATATGCTGGCGGAATGCTACCCCGAGCTGGAGGCGAAGGGGTTTCAGCTGGAAGCGCACATCCCCGAAGAACCGCTGCCCGTCAGGCTGGATAAGAGGCATATGAACCGGGTCGCCGCCAATCTGATCGGCAATGCGCTCAAGTACAACCCTCCGGGAACGACGCTCTATGCTTCGTGCGAAAGAAGAGGCGGGTATGCCGTGCTCGTTCTGGGGGATGACGGCACGGGCGTTCCGGAACAGATCAGGGACCATATTTTCGATGAGTTTGTTCGGGGTCACAGCGGGGTAAAGGATAATACGGGATTAGGTCTAGCCATCTGCAAAAAAATAATTACTCTTCATCAGGGAACCATTGAGCTACTGGAGGACCCGTCCTATTCCACGTTGTTTCGGATCAGCCTGCCTTGCGAGCATGAAGCTGCGAGGGGAGCGAGTAGGCGAACCTAGCAATCGGGAAGAAATACGAGCCCGAAGAATAGGTTATAATGGAGGAAGTAAGCGACCATTAGAAGATGAGGTGAACAGGATGGCTTTCCAATCCAAACATATTTTCGTGAATTTGCCTGTTAAAGATTTGAACAAGTCCGTCGCATTTTTCAAAGAGCTCGGGTTTGAATTCAACCCTCAGTTTACGGACGAGAACGCAACTTGTATGATCATCGGGGAGCATATATACGCGATGCTTCTGGTAGAAAGCTTCTTTAAGACGTTTACTCAGAAAGAGATTGCAGACACGGTCACAACGACGGAAGTGATCTTGGGCTTGTCGGCGGAAAGCCGGGAGAAAGTGGACGAGTTCGTCAACAAGGCTCTGGCTGCAGGCGGAAAGCCTTACAACGATAAGATCGATCATGGCTTCATGTATTCGTGGAGCTTCCAGGACATCGATGGACACCTCTGGGAAATCGTGTATATGGATGAAAGTAACGTCAACCAGGCGTAAGCTTAACTGCCCGAAGCGGCCTGCCTCGCCGGATGTGCGGGCATAAAGGGCAGGTCAGCATGCTTAACACGGCAATGGGAACGGTGACTCTCTCGGGGGTCACCGTTCAGGCGTTTGCCGGGGGCTAGCGGTAACCGGCAGCATTGGCTGGTTTGCCTGCCTCCTGCACTTCTGCGAGATACCGCCAGCAATCCGGCTGTGAGCCGTCAATATCGTAAAAACCATACGTTTGGGCGAGCTCACTGCTCGAAACAGAGCGACCGTTCCAGCGGGCTGCTTCGGGATCTCCAGCTATCGCGGCAACGGCCCGCCCTACAAAACGGGGCGACTCCGAGATGATGAAATGCGGCTCCTTCGCCGTGGCGTCGCGCCAATTCTCTTCCTTGACCCCAAAGTGATCAAGCATAATTTCGGAACGCATCCAGCCCGGAGTTACGGCAACGGCGGTGCAGGAATACGGTGAAAGCTCATGGGCTAAAGACCGGGCCATGCGGATGACCGACGTCTTGGCCAGATCGTAGAATAGAGATAGTCGGTAGTTGTTATCGTTGTATTCTGCCGTTCCGTCCGTTACTTCGATAACCAGTCCATTCTTGTTTCGGATTAAGAGGGGGAGCGCGAAGTGGCTGGTCATAATATGCGTGTCGATCGCAAGCCGAAGCATGCGAAACCCACGTTCAAGGGAATGCTCCCACACGGGCACATTCCACTGGGTCAAATGTTCGCCTCCCCATATATCGTTAACCAGGATGTCCAGTCTACCCTGTTCCTGCTCGATGCGAGCAAGTAATGCCTGAACCTGATCAGGCTCCAAATGATCCACTTGAACCGCAATCCCACGGCCGCCTGCTTGACAGACAAGCTCAGCCGTTTCTTCAATCGTCTCAGGACGATTGTACTCGGAGCGCTGGGCGCGTGTCGTGCGTCCTGTCACATACACCGTAGCCCCGGCCGCCCCTAATTCGATAGCTATTCCTCTGCCGGCGCCGCGCGTTGCACCTGCCACCAAAGCAATCTTCCCATCTAAAGGTTTTTTCATCATTGTTACTCCTTTCGTGGATTTATTACCTAGGATAACCCCTAACGATGTCAACTCATGTCATAGTACTACCCGGGAATTTCTAAATGGATATCCAAGGAGGTGGGCATGATGGAATGCAGACCAGGCTGTGGAGCATGCTGTACGGTGATTTCGATCTCTTCGCCGATTCCCGGGATGCCCGAAGGGAAGCCGGCCGGCATCCCCTGCCTGCATCTGACGGCCGGCAACCGGTGCGGGCTATACGGTCAACCGGGGCGTCCCGAAGTATGCAGCAGTTTGCGGCCCTCGGAGGACATGTGCGGGAGCTCGGATGAAGAAGCTTATGCGATTCTGAAGATGTGGGAAGAGATGACCAAGCCCTCGGCCTGGCAGTATTAATCGAAGGAACCGCTTCGGATGCCGAGCACAAATCAAAGCCTCGTCCGCCTTGACATCGAAAATGAGGAATGTTATAAAAGGAATGAGTAGCACTCGATGATGGAGAGTGCTAAATGCAGCGCCTTATTTAGGGAAGGGGAGAGATCCGGAGTGGAAAAAAAGCAGTTTCAGGCAGAGTCCAAACGTTTGTTGGAAATGATGATCAACTCCATTTATACGCAAAGGGAAATTTTCCTTAGAGAGCTGATCTCCAACGCGAGCGATGCGATCGACAAAATTTACTACAAAGCGCTAACCGATGACAACCTGGTCTTCGACAAAGATAGCTACTATATTAAGGTTACCGCCGATAAGGCAAACCGCACCTTAACGATTCGCGATACCGGGATCGGGATGACGAAGGAGGAGCTGGAGAATAACCTCGGCGTCATCGCCAAGAGCGGCTCGCTTGCTTTCAAGAAAGAGAACGAATCGAAGGATGGCCACGATATTATCGGCCAATTCGGCGTCGGGTTTTATTCGGCCTTCATGGTAGCGGATGTCGTAACCGTAATCAGTAAAGCTTTGGGCAGCGACACGGCTTACAAATGGGAATCGACCGGTGCGGACGGCTACACCATCGAGCCTGCCGAGAAGGATGCGGTGGGTACCGAGATTGTCATGAAGATCAAAGAGAATACGGAAGACGACAGCTACGACGAATTTCTTGAGGAATACCGCTTGAAATCGATCATCAAGAAGTACTCGGACTTCATCCGCTATCCGATTAAAATGGATATCTCCGGCCGGAGGCCCAAAGAAGGAACGGAGAATGAATTCGAGGATTACCAGGAAGAGCAGCGCGTCAACAGCATGGTGCCGATCTGGAGAAAGAACAAGAGCGAGTTGACGGCGGAAGATTATGAGAGCTTCTACAACGAGAAGCATTACGGCTTCGACAAGCCGCTCAAGCATATCCATATCAGCGCGGACGGGGCAGTCGTCTATCAGGCGATTCTGTACATTCCGGGCAGCACGCCGTTCGACTACTATACCAAGGAATTTGAGAAGGGCCTGGAGCTGTATGCGAATGGCGTCCTGATCATGAACAAATGCGCGGATCTGCTTCCGGACTACTTCAGCTTCGTCAAGGGGATGGTCGATTCCGAAAGCCTGTCGCTCAACATCTCGCGCGAAATGCTGCAGCATGACCGCCAGCTGAAGCTAATCGCCAAAAATATCGAAAGCAAGATCAAGAGCCAGCTGCAGAGCCTGCTCAAGGACGAAAGAGAGAAGTACGAGCAGTTCTACAGCGCTTTCGGCCGCCAATTGAAATTTGGCGTGTACAGCGACTACGGCAGTCACAAGGATGTGCTGCAGGATCTGCTGTTGTTCCACTCCTCCAAGGAGAAGAAGCTGGTATCGCTGGATGAGTATGTCTCCAGAATGCCGGAAGACCAGAAATATATCTACTATGCTTCCGGTCCTTCCAACGAAAGGATCGAAAAGCTTCCGCAAACCGAGCTTGTAGCGGAGAAGGGCTTCGAAATATTGTATTTCACCGACGACATTGATGAGTTTGCGATCAAGATGATCATGAAGTACAAGGATAAGGAGTTCAGATCCGTATCGAGCGGCGATCTGGGCATCGAATCGGAGGAGTCCTCGGATAAGGACGAGGCAGCGAAGGACTCGCATAAAGAGCTATTCGATTATATGAAGGGTCTGCTTGCCGATAAAGTTACAGGCGTTCGGGCATCCAAGAGACTGAGATCCCATCCTGTATGCTTGTCCACGGAGGGCGAGGTTACCATCGAGATGGAGAAGATCCTGAATGCGATGCCGAACAACCCGAACGTGAAGGCCGACAAGGTGCTGGAAATCAACGTTCAGCATGACGTGTTCAAATCGCTGCAGGATGCGTTCGAGAAGGACAAGGACAAGCTGAACCTGTATACGGCGCTGTTGTACAACCAGGCTTTGCTGATCGAAGGCTTGCCGCTTCAGGACCCGGTCGAATTCACGAATGACATTTGCAAAATTATGGTTTAAACCAAGGGTCGAAGATAAGAAGGCAGGGCTCCCTCTAAGGGGCCCTGCCTTCTTAACTATTCGGGACAAGCTGATTGCTTCATTCTGCCTGCCAAGACAAAATCAAGACCACGGCCGCCAGGATAAGGGGGGTTAATACCAGCAGCCACCCGGCGGGTCGAGCCGTGTTTATGGTCCAGCCGATGCCGACGCGCTTCTCTACGATCAAAGAAGGATCCGAAGGATTGTGGTAAAACAGACCGGCCTTCCAGTATTTATCATCGTCATTCGGATGCAGCGCTTCGGTCGCGACGCTGTAGTCCATTTTCTGATGAGTGACGATAGCCATTATGACGATCAGTAGGGGGATGGCTATAGCTGCTATGGCCATGACCGGGCCTGGCAAGAGCTCGATTATGCCGAACTGGACTATGCCGAATTCCAAAACGATCGCCAGCGTAGAGAACAACAGGATAAGCTGCGGCTTCTTCCGGGCTTTCTCCTCGTCTTCCAGCGACCTGCGGGGGGCCTGCGGGTCCAGGCGCTGCCCGATCCGATTGGCGGTAAGGTGCATGAGGTACATAAAGCCGGCCATGCCCAGTTGGATAAAGTTCATGAGAAATACGTAGAAAAAGGATTTCGGCGCCGTCCGGTCCACCTCGCCGGCCATGTTGTAATGGAGATTCATGACATCCGGGATCTGATCGTAGAGGCTTGCGATAATACCTGCATTCAGGGCGATCAGGCCGAGGATGAGTAAATACCAGCCACCGGAGATACCCTTCGGACGTCTGGCTGCCGAGATGTCGGCTGCCACAAATCGGCTGGTGGGCGTCTTCCAGCCCTTGGCCAGCTTCAGCTTCTTAACGCTGTTGTGGGCATACAGGTAGATGCCCAGAGAGACCGGCGCGGCGAGCAGCGTTCCGACCAGAATCACAGCCGTATCCACTTGTTCTCCGCCAGTATAGAGGATGACGAGCAGGAGAGCGCCGATGGCCGTACCGATCCCCACGCATAGCAGCTTATACCTCCGTTCGATTTCTCCCACTTTCGGATCGCTGAGGGCCTCGGCGGGAAGGTTAATACCGAAGAAAACTCCTTTACGCATCCCTGACGGCATCACTAAAGCGAGACCAACCAATAATCCCCAAACTAAACATACAATAACATACATAGGCCATTCGTTCATGGGCGAATACCTCCTCGGGTTAATTCACGGATAATTCGGCATGAAGCTTCTCGACGAGCTCGATAAGCTTATTCTTCTTCATGCTTCTGGCGATAGATTCGGCGATGATCGGCCGTAGATCTCCCTCCAGCTTCTTGAGGTATTGCGGTGTGAGATCAGGCATGCCCTGAGGCTGCACGACAACGCCTTTCTGGCGGTGAATCTGAATATACCCGTCTTGCTTGAGCAATTGATACGCCTTATTGACCGTATGCAGGTTAATTCCCAGATCGCCTGCCAGCGTGCGGACGGAGGGAAGCGGCTCTCCGGGCTGCAGTCGGCCGGAAGCTATGCCTTCTACGATCTGCTGCACCAGCTGCGTATAGATGGGTGTATCGGACTCCAAATCCAAGCGGATAATCATGCTGTCACCTCCAAACGTTATACTTGTTATAGTTATAATATAACAGATGCACGAACGAAAATCTATCCCTATTTGTTAACTAGGGCAGAATAACATGCGAGTCGCTACAGGATGTTGACGTGACACCAGATGGCGTCCTACAATAAAAGTGTCACTAAATGGTGTCCAGTTTCGTGAAGGAGGTGGTGAAGGTAACGGCTGTCCCTTCATACCCCTTGGATTTCTACCGCAGAAAATAATAATTTGGAGAGAGCTGTTGTGAGCGAAAATAACCAGTTGCGGGATGTGTTTGACGCGATTGCAGATCCTACCAGGCGCCGGCTGATTCGTCTGTTAGCAGAGGCGGAGGAGAAGCCGCTTCATGAATTAACGGCACAGTTTCAGATGGGCCGCACAGCGGTATCCAAGCATTTGACCATCCTTAAAGAGGCCGGATTGGTGCTTGACCGAAAAGTCGGCAGAGAAACCCGATTTAGGCTCAACGCCGCTCCACTCCAAGAAATTCAAGATTGGGCGGCTTTCTACAGCAAGTTCTGGAGCGCGAATAGCGAGCTTGAGAAGGTATTGGAACAATAACCGCATCCAGTTATTAATGCCATCGGAAGGATGTTAAGCATGAGCGAAACGAATCAGGAATATATCGTCATCTCGGGTGCGAGGGAAAACAATCTCAAGAACGTGTCCTTGCGCATTCCCAAGCGGAAGATCACGATCTTCACCGGGGTATCCGGATCAGGCAAGTCATCGATCGTCTTCGATACGATCGCCTCCGAATCCCAGCGTCTGCTGAATGAAAACTTCAGTATGTTCGTCCGCAACTTTCTGCCGCGCTTTCCGCAGCCGGAGGCGGATGCGATCGAGAACCTGAGCATGGCTGTTATCGTCGATCAGAAGCGGCTGGGCGGCGGCTCCCACTCTACGATGGGCACAATTACCGATATTTCTCCCATTCTCCGACTGCTTTTCTCCCGAGTGGGTCAGCCTTACGTGGGACAAGCTCATATGTTCTCGTTCAATGATCCGCAAGGCATGTGTCCCGAGTGCAGCGGGCTCGGCCGCAGGCTTGGCGTCGACATGAGCAAGGCGCTAGATATGTCCAAGTCGCTGAATGAAGGGGCACTCCTGCTGCCAGACTATGGGGTGGGCAGCTGGGAATTTAATATGATCGTGGAGTCCCGGAATTTCGATCTCGACAAGAAGCTGAGCGATTATTCGGAGGAAGAGCTCGAGAAGCTGCTGTATGCCAAGGCGAGCAAACTGCAGGTGCAGTTCGGCGGGAAGGCCATGAACATTACCGTGGAAGGCGTACTGGAGAAGTTCACCAACAAGTACATCAAGCAGGATGTGAAGACGAAGTCCGAACGAACACAACGAGCGGTAGCGCCGTTCATCTCCGAAGGTCCCTGCTCCAGCTGCCGCGGCGCGAGACTCAGTCAGGCCACGCTCAGCTGCAGGATCAATGGACGCAATATTGCGGAGCTGTCCTCTATGGAGGTCGGCCAGCTCATCCGCGTCATTCGGGAGATTAACGACCCTGCCGCTGCACCGATCGTAAAGGCGCTGACGGAGCGGCTGCAGCATCTGGTCGATATCGGACTGGACTACTTGACGCTGGACCGCGAAACGGATACCTTGTCTGGCGGCGAGTCGCAGCGCGTCAAGATGGTGAAGCATCTGAGCGGCAGTCTGGTGGATGTCACTTACATCTTCGATGAGCCGAGCGTTGGCTTGCATCCCCGTGATGTACACCGGCTCAATGGATTGCTTCAGAAGCTGCGCGACAAAGGCAATACTGTGCTTGTCGTCGAGCATGATCCCGATGTGATCAAGGTGGCGGATCATATCGTCGACGTCGGCCCTCATGCGGGCAGCCGCGGCGGCACGATTATGTATGAAGGAAGCTTCGAAGGCTTGCTGGAGTCCGGTACGCTGACAGGCACCCATATGAAGCGGCCGCTTCAGCTGAAGCAAGACTCCCGGCAGCCGTCCGGCAAGCTATCCATCAAGGATGCTTCGCTGCATAATCTGCGGAATGTGAGTGTAGATATTCCTACCGGGGTATTGACCGTAGTTACGGGCGTCGCCGGCTCGGGCAAAAGTACGCTGATTAACGAAATCTTCCTCGGCCAGCATCCCGATGCGATCGTCATCGACCAATCGGCGATAGGCGTGTCGACGCGCTCAAATCCTGCGACTTATACGGGCATTATGGATGATGTGCGCAAGGCGTTTGCTTCGGCGAACAAAGTGAACCAAGGCTTGTTCAGCTTCAACTCCAAGGGAGCTTGCGAGAACTGCCAAGGACTGGGCGTCGTGTATGCGGATGTTGCGTTCCTAGACAGCGTGAAGCTTCCTTGCGAAGTATGCGAAGGCAGACGGTTCAAGGAAGAGGTGCTCGCGTACAAGCTGAACGGCAAGTCGATCGCAGAAGTGCTGGCGATGACGGTGGAACAGGCGCTGGAATTTTTCCAGCTCAAGGAGGTCGTGCGCAAGCTCCAGGCGATGAGCGATGTGGGGCTGAACTATATTACGCTCGGCCAGCCGCTCAGCACGCTCTCGGGCGGGGAATGCCAGCGCATCAAGCTGGCAAGCGAGCTGCATAAGAAGGGCAGCATTTACGTGATGGACGAACCGACGACCGGCCTGCATATGTCAGATATCGGACACCTTCTGGAGATCATGAACCGCCTCGTGGATGCCGGCAATACGGTGATCGTCATCGAGCATAACACGGATGTGATCAGCCAAGCGGATTGGATCATCGATATGGGGCCGGATGGGGGCAGCAAGGGCGGCCAGGTGGTGTTCGAGGGCCTGCCTTCGCAGATTATCCATGCGGAGCAGTCGATCACGGGAAAGTACTTGATAGTGAAATAACCCAGCCTATTTAAACCAAACAGATCACTTTAGGTCCAGCCTGCATCAGGCTTGGACCTTTTTGTCTTGGATAGGTCTCGGAAAGCAGAGACGCTGCAATTGTCTAGTGGTTATTGTCACAGATCGTTAGATTTAGGTGTGATTGTAATCACTATGCTGCCTCTTCCCCTCACCTATACTTAGACGTAGATCAAAAGCTCACAAACAAAGGAGATGCGATACTGATGCTGGATGAAAAAACGATAGCGGTAATCAAGTCCACCGTACCTGTGCTGGAGGTCCATGGAACAGCGATCACGACAAGGTTCTATGAGCGTATGTTTACCAGCCACCCCGAGCTGCTTAATATATTCAACCACGCCAACCAGAAGCAAGGAAGACAGCAAACGGCACTGGCCAATGCGGTATACGCCGCAGCCCAGCACATCGATCAGCTGGAGAGCATTTTGCCTGCGGTCAAGCGGATTGCCCATAAGCACCGGAGCCTCGGGATCCGTCCGGAGCATTATCCGATTGTAGGTCAGCATCTGCTGGCAGCCATTCAAGAAGTGCTTGGAGACGCGGCTACGGAAGAAATTCTGGAGGCATGGGCGGCAGCATACGGAGTAATTGCTTCTGTGTTCATCAGCGTGGAGGCGGATATGTATAAGGAATCCGAGGAGCAGGCGGGCGGCTGGGGGGATTTCCGGCCCTTTATCGTCAAGCGCAAGGAACGGGAGAGCGAAGTGATCACTTCCTTTTATCTGGTTCCGCAGGATGGGGGGCAGTTGGCTGCCTTCGAGCCCGGACAATATGTGAGTATCAAGCTAGCTATACCGGGAGAGGCTAATACGCATATCCGGCAATACAGTTTGTCCGATGCGCCCGCCAAGCCTTATTACCGAATCTCCGTCAAGCGTGAGGAAGCGGTGGGCGATCGACCAGCCGGCAAGGTTTCGGTATTTCTCCACCAACAGGTCGAGGAGGGGGACGTGCTGATGCTGTCGGCGCCGGCCGGAGATTTCACGTTGGATCAGAAGGATGACAAGCCAGTCGTGCTGCTGAGCGGGGGCGTGGGGCTGACACCGATGATAAGCATGCTCAATACGCTGGCCGACTCGGGCACGGATCGTGCCGTTACCTTCATCCATGCGGCTCAGCATGGAGATGTGCATGCTATGCGCGGCCACGTCGAAGACGTGGTGAGGAGCAACCCGCGATTCTCCGTGTATTGGTGCTATGAGAGACCGACAGAGCGGGATCGCAGGGAAGCGGCTTTTCACAAAGAAGGCTTCGTTGATCTGGAATGGCTTATTCATACGGCGGGGAACCGGGAATCCAGCTTTTACTTCTGCGGGCCAACCCCTTTCATGAAGAAGGTTCGGGATTCGCTGCTGGCCTGGGGAGTCGAGGATAAGAATATTCATTATGAATTTTTTGGCCCTGCGGGCAGCTTGTGAGCGCGCAGCAGCCGATTCACCGTTTCCCGGCGAAGACCGATGAACTGACCGATCTCATCCTGCGTCAGAATGTCCGTCAGCTCGCTGACACCGGTATAAGCCTGGAACCAGAGCTGAAGGTTGCTCAGCTTTTCTGCCGGGGACGCCTTCGTTAGCTGGTCGATGCGCTGCTGCATCATGCGTAGTTTGTTCTGGAGCTGGAGGGCGATGGTCCGGTATAAGGAAGGGTCCTCCTCCAGCTGCGCGTACCAGGAGGCCGCTGGAAGAACGTCAACCTCGCACGTGACAAGCGCGACCGCCGTTCCATAATAGGGATTGGGGGTCAGCAGGGAATGGTGGGGAATGGTCTCGCCGGGTACAATGATATTTACCAGTATAAAATGACCGTCCTCATGGACACGGATTATTTTCAACAAGCCGCTTTGGAGACGAAAAAGCGGACCCGATTCCCCTTGACGGAAGAGGATCTCGCCCTTGTGCAGCAACATAAGTAAAGCCTCATTTCTTAACTAAAGCGATAGGTCTGTCCGACAGACTTGTCGTTTTATTTGTTTTTTTCCTGCAAGGTGAAGCTGGGAATTCAAGCTCAAAAGCATCAAATATCGCTTTAGTTTATCATAAAATATGGGAGAAAAGAAGAAGGTGAACCTTCCGAAATTGTTCCAATTATTAGGAGGTAAGGCACTGGTATGTAATAATTTGTTCAATATACTTGCTATAATGGTGAATCTATATGATACTATAGACCTATAGAGATTTAGTTTATGGAGAGTGCTAGTGTCTATGAAATTTAACATCTGCTACAAGGGCAAAGTGCTGTATGGACCTCTTCGTGAAGATGAAGCGCTTGCAAAGATGAAAAGCATGACGGCTCTGTTTGAGAACCTGGAGCTGAGGCCTGCCGATAACGTTGAAATCGAAGAATCGAAGAAGAAAAAGAGGGACGACTCCCCATGATTTTCTCTTTACGGGAGGTCATACGTCTCAATACAAGCCCCCGATGGGAATCGGGGGCTTGTTGCCGTAGGGCTATGGATTGACGACGAATACGTCGGTGCTAACCACTAAATTTCCCGAAAAGCGGATGGTGGAGATGCCATAGCAGTTTTTCTCCACGTCGTAGAGCCGGCCGTCCTCACTAATAATCGCGGTGGAGAACTGACTGCCGCCGCCGCTTGCGGTTTCGTAGCGCAGCTCCTTGGTATAGATCGTAGGTTGCTGGTGCTTCCAATCGCGCAATCGGAAACGATCTCCGGCGATGCTGACCATCCAGGTCTCTCCTCGAGGGCCCGAAGCGTAAAATTCCTTGCGGTCGTCCGTGCTTACCGTAGAGAGATAAGTTCCCCAATAACTATTGAACCAGACTTCTTCCTGTTTTAACTTGGGACCGGCGGAAGGGGCAGATGATTGTGCAGAGGCAAGAGGCAAGGCTGCAAACATACTAAATGCGAGAAGAAGAGATAGACGCCCTACTAACGATTTCACTACAAATTCACTCCTTTGGGTCTTGGTTCTTCGTAACCTATTGTAAACAATTGAATCTAATCCAACATGAACCTAAAGTAGTAAATATTCCCTCGCTAGGGCCTGCTTGCTAACTTCTTTCAAGGATACGGCCGATATATCGTCCTATGCCAGGGAGAGCGTAGCGGCTCTTGTAAAGGCCGGCTATCTTGAAGGCTATGACGGAGGGGTTCATCCGAATCAGCCGATGACAAGGGTGCAAGCCGCTGTAATGATTGCGGGAGTGCTTGGCTTGAAGTATGGCCTTATTCGTTAGCAGCAAGGAAGCGCATCGAAGCCGTCCGATTCGGGACGGCTTCTTAATAGTATGTAGAACAGCCAGCCTTGCGGCATGGTCTAAAGTCCGAAACTTTTAACTTGTATACAAGTTGGGAAGGAGGTACAATAGCCCTAACGAAGAGGGGGTGGCTTCCATTACAGACAGATCTTCAGGGCTCGGGGTCCAGCGTAAATCCAATCAGATCTATGAAGCGATCCGGGAAGATATTGTCGCCTTGCGACTGGTTCCCGGCAGTATGATTTATGAGAACGAGCTGGCCGAGGAGCTGCGGATCAGCCGTACGCCGATTCGCGAGGCGATCCGGCTGCTCGTCAGCGAGCAACTGCTCGAGGTGCTTCCGCAGCGCGGGACGCGAATTGCGCAGATTTCCGAGCGCAAGGTGAGCGAGACGCGGTTTATCCGCGAGCAGCTGGAGCTGGGCGCCTTCCGGATGGCCGCGCGCCTGTGGGATCCGGTCAAGCACGCGCGCGTCCGGGAAACGATCATCCAGCTGCTGCAGCGGCAGCAGGAGGCGGTCCGCGCCGGAGAGATAGCTTTGTTTCTCCAGCTGGACGAAGCCTTTCACTACGCGATCATGGAGATTACAGGCAATGCGACGCTGCTTCAGGTTGTGTATGAGATGAGAGGCCATCTGAACCGGCTGCGCTGTCTGGCGCTGCAGCAATTTCATCATATGGATCAAGTCATGGAGGAACACCGCGCGCTGTTCGCTGCGGTCGAGCAGGGCGATGAGGCGTTGACCGCGGAGCTGCTGGGGCGGCATCTGGGCAAGCTTGATGCGGAGCTGCCGGAGCTGCGCGCGGCTTACCCGCAATATTTTCAGGAATAGGGTGACAGGGACGATGAAGATGGTGTTTCGGTGGTATGGAGAGGGCAATGATACGGTTTCGCTGAGACAGATCAAGCAGATCCCCGGGGTCGAAGGGATCGTGTGGGCGCTGCATGATGTGCCGGCGGGCGAAGAATGGCCGATGGACAAAATAATGGCCTACAAGGAACAGGCCGATGCGCATGGCTTCCATCTGGAGGTTGTCGAGAGCGTCAACGTTCACGAGGATATCAAGCTGGGATTGCCTACGAGGGATGTGTACATCGAGAATTACAAGAAAACGATAGCGAAGCTGGCTCAGGTCGGCGCCAAAACCATTTGCTACAATTTTATGCCGGTTTTCGACTGGATCCGCACCGATCTGTTCAGGGCGCTGGAGGACGGCTCGACTGCGATGTTCTACGACAAAGCCCAAGTGGACCTGATGGATCCGGAAGCGCTGGTCCGCATGATCGCCGACAATCCGTATTTCACGATGCCCGGCTGGGAACCGGAACGGCTGCGGCGACTGGCGCCTTTGTTCGAAGCCTACAAGCAGGTGACGGAGCAGGATCTATGGGACAACCTCCAATATTTCCTGGAGCAGATTATTCCGGTCGCGGAGCAGTACGATATCCGGATGGCCATCCACCCGGATGATCCGCCATGGCCGATCTTCGGGCTTCCGCGCATTATGACGGGACCGGACAATTTCCGCAAGCTGTTGAAGCTGGTGGACAGCCCGTATAACGGGCTGACGTTATGCAGCGGGTCGCTTGGTTCTAACCCGGCTAATGACATTCCCGCGATGGTCCGCGAATTTGCCGGACGTATCCCGTTCGCCCATATCCGTAATGTGCGGGTGTATGAGAATGGCGACTTTATCGAGACCTCGCACCGGGCCGAAGACGGAACGGTCGATATTGTCGGTATCATGCGCGCTTACCATGAAATCGGATTCACGGGCTATGCGCGTCCCGACCACGGGCGGCATATCTGGGATGAGCAATGCCGTCCGGGCTACGGGCTGTACGACCGGGCGCTCGGCATCATGTACCTGTGGGGCGTCTGGGATGCCTTCCAAAGGGAGAAAAAGGAGAGATTGCAATGATACCCATCCATCCAAATCTGCAAGGCAAGGTAGCTGTAGTCACCGGGGGCAGCGGGGTTCTCTGCTCGGCCATGGCGCGGGAGCTGGGCCGGCATGGCGTGAAAGTAGCGATCCTGAACCGTACGGCGGAGAAGGGCGAGGCGGTAGCGCGGCAGATCCGTCAGGGCGGCGGAATAGCGCTCGCTGTGGCCTGCGACGTGCTCGATGCGGATAGCGTCAACCGGGCCGCCGATCTTATTCTGAAGGAGCTTGGACCCTGCGACATTCTGATCAACGGAGCGGGCGGCAATCATCCCAAGGGCAGCACCACCAACGAAACGCTCAAGCCGGAGGATCTGCTGAACTCCGATATAACGACCTTTTTCGACCTGACGGACGAGGGCTTCGGCTTCGTCTTCAATCTGAACTTCCTGGGGACGCTGATCCCGACCCAGGCGTTTGCGAAGCAGATGATCCAGAGGCCAGGAGCGGTAGTCATCAACTTATCCTCCATGAGCGCTCCGAGTCCGATGACGAAGGTGCCGGCCTACAGCGCAGCGAAGGCGGCGATTGATAATTTTACCCAATGGCTGGCTGTGCATATGGCGGATGTCGGCATCCGGGTGAATGCCATCGCTCCCGGCTTTTTCCTCACCGAGCAGAACCGAAGGCTGCTCACGCAAGAGGACGGCTCGTTGACCGAGCGCTCCCACAAGATCATCACCCACACCCCGATGCGCCGCTTCGGCAAGCCGGAGGATTTGCTCGGCACGCTCGTGTGGCTCGCGGACGACAGCATGTCCGGGTTCGTGACGGGCATCACGGTGCCCGTCGATGGCGGGTTCATGGCTTACTCGGGGGTATAAACGGCGCTCGGGGCCGAGATGTTTCTGCTGGCCTATCCCGGCCGCAGGGCGAGCTATCAGGAAGCGCCGGAGCTGTTCGAGCGGCTGTGGACGGAAGCGATCGAGAAGCAGCGGGACCGGAAGGTGCTGTGGGTGCTGTCTTTCCGAGGTCAAGGAGACAAGCCGTTCTGGGAGAACGATCCTTCGTTCGATACGCCCGAGAAGCGAGGCGATGATCAGCCGCGTCATCCGCAGGCAGCATGAGATGATCCGAAGCTCCGTCCCCCTTCCGGTATTCTGCGTTGCCTTGTATGGCGAGATTTCGGAGCTGTACAAGGGCGGATATGTCGAGCTTCCGGAGGACGTCATCAAGGTATGGGCGGACAATGGCTACGGTCGTATGGTGTCCCGGCGTCACGGCATCTGAATCTGCGGGTGCCGGCGCTGCCGTCCGCCGAGGATACCGGAAGGCACGGCATCTACTACCATCTAACGTTCCATGATCTGCAGGCATCCAATCATCTGACGATGTTCCCGGGCTCTGCCGGATTTCTGAAGCAGGAGGTCGAGTCGGCCTTGGCGGCCGGGGCGGATGACTACCTGCTGCTGAACTGCGGCAATATTCGTCCGCATGTCTACACGCTGGATGTGCTTCGCGAGCTGTGGCAGGCAGTCACGATCGATACCGAGGCGCACCTGGACAGCTTCGTGAGGCATTATTATACAGAGGGTCACGCCGGGCTGGCAGAGCTGTACCGCACCTATACCGAAGCGGCGCCGCCTTACGGGCCGCATGCCGACGATCTCGCCGGGGAGGAGTATTATCATCATCCCGCCCGGCGAATCATGGGCCACTGGCTGCAGGGACGGGGAGAGCGACCCGACGAACGTCTCTATTGGGCCACGGGCGAAGTATCCTTCGCCGAGCAGGTCCGTCACTTCGGACAGAGCTGCGAGAGGGGGCTGGCCCGCTGGAAGGACTGGACGGAGCGCTGCGATCAGGTCATCGCGCTGCTCGGGGACCAAGACCGGCAGCGCGCGGTCGATCAGCTTCGCTTCGATGGCGAGCTGCACCGCTCCGGCTGCGAGGGCTTTATGTGGCTGTGCCGCGCATACGAGGCCTATACCGAGAAGCGGTATCTGCAAGCCTTCGATTACGCCTCGCAGTCGATGTGGAGCTATAAGGAAGGGCTTCAGGCGCTGCGGGACTCTGAGCATGGCAAGTGGGAGTATTTTTACCGCGCCGATTGGCTGACCAACATCGAGAGCACGGTAAGCAATGTCGACACGGTGCGCCGTTTTCTCCGGATGCACGGAGACAGCCCCGAATTTTTCCTATGGTACAAGGAATACCTGATGCCTGAGACCGAAAAGCATATTTATTTGGAAAATACGCATCGCAATCCGCTGTCGGACGACGAGCTGGCTCGGCGGCTGCAGCGATACTTCGAGCAGCTGGAAGGTTAGCGTACGGAAACTTGAGGCCTGTTGAGCGGTTCAACAGGCCTTTTTCCTATCCAACAGCTCAGCTTTCGCATGTATTCTTGAGCAAGCCCGCCAGCATGAGGCAGCTCAGACTCTCGTCTTCCTGCAGAATGTCCATGTATGTGAAAAAATCCCGTTTTTTTAAACAACTAACACTGATTTTTGAATTGTTCGAATTTTCTTTTATAGTAAAATATACCCATATCAAGTCGAAAGGAGGAATGTAACCGCTTTAATTATTGGCCAGGCTATTCAAATCTAAAGTTGGAGGGATGAAATGATGATCAAAAATTGGGGCTACACCTGGAAGTTGTCGGCTTTGCTCGTTCTGAGTACCGCGGTAGCAGGCTCTGCTCTGCTGCCGGCTCCCCCGGCTGTTGCGGCGGCCCGTCAGGCGGAAAAGCTGTCCCGCGGAGTGGTCGCCGTAAAGGTAAGCAGCGGAGTATTCGTCAGCTGGCGCTTGCTGGGAACGGAGAATGCATCCACGACCTTTAACCTATATCGAAACGGAACCAAGGTCAATGCCTCACCGATTACGGACAGCACGAACTATCAGGACGCGGCGGGGACGACCTCATCCAGCTATACGGTGCGGGCTATCGTGAATGGCGTCGAACAGCCGGCCTCTCCAGCTGCTGCCGTGTGGAGCAATAATTATAAGGATATTCCGATCCAGAAGCCGGCGGGAGGCACGACACCGGATAACGTCAGCTACACCTACAGCGCGAACGATGCAAGTGTAGGCGATCTGGACGGAGACGGCGAATACGAAATTATAGTGAAATGGGACCCTTCGAATTCGAAGGATAATTCCCAATCCGGCTACACGGGCAATGTGTATCTGGATGCCTATAAACTAAACGGCACCCTCCTGTGGAGGATCGACCTGGGCAAAAACATTCGGGCCGGCGCCCATTATACCCAATTCCTTGTCTACGACTTCGACGGGGACGGCAAGGCCGAGGTCGTCTGCAAGACGGCTGACGGCACCAAGGACGGCACAGGAGTCGTCATCGGCAATGCAGCTGCCGACCATCGGAATTCCAGCGGCTATGTTCTTGCGGGTCCGGAATTTATGACTGTGTTTTCGGGCACGAATGGGAAAGCGCTCTCCACAACCGACTATTTGCCTCCTCGGGGTAACGTCTCCGATTGGGGAGACAACTATGGCAACAGGGTGGACAGGTTCCTCGCCGGAGTCGCCTATCTCGACGGGGTGCGGCCGAGCATTATTATGGCTCGCGGCTATTATACCCGGACCGTCGTGGTCGCCTACGATTGGCGCAACGGCGCGCTGACCCGCCGATGGACCTTTGACAGCAACAGCTCCACGAATCCCGGTACCGCCGGCCAAGGAAACCACAACCTCAGCATAGCGGATGTGGACGGGGACGGGAAGGACGAGATCGCTTACGGCTCGCTGGGCATTGATGATAATGGGGCCAAGCTGTACAATACCGGCTTGGGCCACGGGGATGCGATGCATCAGAGCGATCTGAATCCCGACCGGGCGGGGCTCGAGGTGTTCCAGGTTCACGAAAGTACGGGAGCCGCTTACGGAGCAGAAATACATGATGCCAAAACCGGCCAGATCCTATGGGGCTTGCATACGGGCTCCGATACGGGAAGAGGGTTGGCCGCGGATATCGACCCCCGGCATAAGGGTGCGGAGCTGTGGGCTTCAGGGATCGGCTTGTACACGGTTACGGGCACCAAGATCAGCGACACCGCTCCGTCCTCCGTGAATTTCGCCATCTGGTGGGACGGCGATCTGTCGCGCGAGCTGCTCGACCATACGGGGGGGACGGGTAAGATCGACAAGTGGAATTATTCGAACAATAGCTTGACCCGCCTGCTTACCGCTACCGGCACGAGTTCCAATAATTCGACCAAGGGCAATCCTTCGCTTCAGGCCGATCTGATTGGGGACTGGAGGGAAGAGGTGATCTGGCGGACGAGCGACAGTACGGCGCTCCGCCTGTTCACGACAACCGATGTAACGGCTTATAAAATCCATACTTTGATGCATGATCCGGTATATCGGCTTGGCGTCGCCTGGCAAAATGTCGCATATAACCAGCCGCCGCATACGAGCTATTATCTCGGTACCGGCATGAATCCGTCGCCGAAGCCGGATATTTACTTAACCCCTTAAGGCGCAGGACCCGGCTTGGCGAAACATTTCTTCGACAAGTAAGGTATAACCTGGTCGGGATCGGTCATACTAGGCTTAGGCGGTGAACGAGAGAGGTGTGGTTCCGTTGGGCGATCTAACGAGCAATACCGAGGCAGAGGCAGTTGTGATCGAATCCTGAGCGAAGCGAGGGGATGTGCCGCAGAGACGTACTTGTAGTACCTGTAAGGTATAACTTTCGTCAATGTTGGAATACCCGAGATTCAGCGAGGTACAATCGCAGTAGACCAAAACCATGTCACCGCCGTGAAGGGCTCCGTAAGGGGCCCTTTTCCCGTTGGGGCAATTCCGGAAACATATATTTGACGAAGCCTGCATATTCTTGTATAGTTTAATTGTTTACTATTGAAATATTATAGTACGAAAGAAATCATCCTACACATAAGAGACAAGGAGAAGATAGAGTGGAGCATTTAACACCGAAACGAAAACTGACGATTATGGTGGCGATCATAGCTGCGATGTTCTTCGCGGCCATTAACCAGACCATCGTAAGTACGGCCATGCCGCGCATTATTGCGATCTTGGGCGGGATGGACTATTACACGTGGGTCATTACGATCTACATGCTGACCTCGACGATTTCGACCGTACTGGTCGGGAAGCTGTCCGATATATATGGGCGCAAGCCGTTTATATTGGCGGGGATTGTATTTTTTATCATCGGAGCGTTTATGAGCGGCTTGTCCCGCGACATATTCGAGCTGATCACGTATCGCGGGATACAGGGTATCGGTGCCGGTATCATTATGTCCTGTGCCTTTACGGCCGTAGGGGACTTGTTCCCGCCGCGCGAACGCGGTAAATGGACCGGCCTGATGATGGCTGTCTTCGGCTTCTCCAGCGTCCTTGGGCCAACCTTGGGCGGTTGGATCGTCGACCATATGAATTGGAAATGGGTATTTTGGATTTTCCTTCCTATCGGACTTATCGCGTTTATACTGATTATGGCCTTGTTTCCCAAAGTGGAGCGCCGCGCTTCCGAAAAAATTGACTACGCGGGCTCGCTGTTCCTGACCTTGACCATCGTTCCGATGCTGCTCGGCTTCTCATGGGCGGGTACGAAGTATGCCTGGGGCTCGCAGCAGATTATCGGATTGTTCGCAGCTGCGGTTGTCAGCCTTCTTATCTTCATCTGGGTGGAGACAAAGGCCAAAAGCCCGGTACTGCCGCTATCGTTATTCCGCAACAGCATCATTACGATTTCGAATGTGATCGGATTTTTGATGAATGCCGGGATGATGGGGGCGTTGATCTATCTGTCGTTCTTCGTCCAGGGCGTCCTCGGGATTGCTCCTACGTATTCGGGCTATGTCACGATGCCTATGTCGCTCAGTATGGTGGTTGTCAGCGCGGTTACGGGCAGATTCATTACCAAAACGGGCAAATATAAGCGTTATGCGCTGATCGGTATGCCGATCATGGTGCTCAGCATGGTCATGATGGCTTATATGAACAGCGTCTGGATGGCGGTGCTGAGCATGCTGATCTTCGGCTTGGGTCTTGGTCTCGGCATGCCGGTCTTCTCGCTTACCGTGCAGAACGCCGCCAAGCCTTCCGAGCTTGGGGTAGCGACGGCCTCCTCCCAGCTGTTCCGGAATCTCGGCGGTACGATCGGGATCGCCGTGATGGGAACGATCATGGCATCGCGTCTGACCAGCAATCTCAAGGAGACTATGGCTTCGGGCGGCGGCGTAGACATCACCAAGCTCGATCCGGCGGTTGCCTCCAAGCTGGCTGCGTTCCAGAACCCGGAGATGTTGCTGGATCAACCGAAGCTCGCAGAGCTTCAGCAAACACTGCCTGCAGAGGTTCAGCCGATCTTGACCAAGATGATCGAGATGCTGCGCGATGCGCTTAGTGCCTCGCTGACCACCGTCTTTCTGGCGGGAGCCGCGCTGCTCGTCGTCGCTTTGGTGCTGACGTTCTTCCTGCGGGAAATACCGCTGCGCACCTCGAATAAGGAGCAGCAAGCAGAAGACACAGACGGTAAACTCTCTCCGTCGAAAGCCTAACACAGAATCCGAAAAATCCTCTTCAGCCTGAATACGGCTGGAGGGGATTTTTTTTGCGGCAAGCGGAGCCCCGCCCCGGCTAAAGCCTGCTGTGAAAAATGTCACGCTCACGAGGTGATAAAGTATGGTAAACTTGAAACAAACCAATTCAAATATAAACGGAAGTAAACAAATCGGAAAGGCTGTGACTTTATGCAAATCGAACTCTTACATCCCGCGGATCAAATTGTCCTGCTGATGGAGCGGATTTACGCGTATGGCATGACGACGACTTCAGGAGGCAATCTGTCGATTTTGGATGACAACGGGGATATCTGGATCACCCCGGCCGGGGTGGATAAGGGAGCGCTGACGAGCGCGGATATTGTCTGCGTAAAGCCTGACGGGCAGATCGTCGGCCATCACAGGCCGTCCAGCGAGTTTCCGTTCCACCAGCTTGTCTACCGCACGCGCCCTGATCTGAAGGCTGTCGTTCACGCTCATCCGCCCGCGCTGGTAGCCTTCAGTATCGTGCGGCGTATCCCGGATACGAGCCTGCTGCCAGGCGAGGGCCTTATCTGCGGCAAGGTCGGGATGGCCGATTATGCGCTGCCGGGCAGCGTGCTGCTCGGAGAAAATGTGGCCTCCGTCTTCGCGGCGGGCATGAACGCCGTTATGCTGGAGAACCATGGCGTGGTCGTGGGCGGAGGGGATCTGTTCACCGCCTTCCAGGCTTTCGAGACGCTGGACTTCTGCGCCAGACTCGAAATCCATGCCAGCCGGATCGGGAAGCCCCAGCTTCTGTCCCCCGGCCAGATCGGCGCCGCCGCCGAAGGATATCCGAAGCTCGCGACGTTCGCCCCAGGCCGGGTCGGCAGCCAGGAGCGGAAAGCCCGCATGGATATGTGCGCGCTGATCCGCCGTTCCTATGATCAACGGCTGTTTACCAGCACGCAAGGAACTTACTCCGAGCGATTGGAGGACGGAGCCTTCCTGATCACGCCGCACGGGCCGGACCGCAAGTATCTGGAGCCGCAGGATCTGGTACGCATCGAGCAGGGAGCGGCGGAGGAGGGCAAGCTGCCGAGCAGCTCCATCCGGCTTCATCAATATATTTATGAGCGCCACCCGCATGTGAACTCGGTACTCATCGCTCATCCGCCGCATATCATGGCCTTTGCCGTAACGGAAGCGCCTTTCGATTCGCGGACGATTCCGGAGAGCTATATCCTGCTTCGCGGTACGCCGAAGCTGCCGTTTCAATCGGTATATGACGATCCCGAGGGCACAGCGGATATGTTCGAAGCCCATACGCCGATCGTCATCGTGGAGAACAACTGCGTCATCGTGACCGGCAGCAGCCTGTTGAATGCGTTCGATCGGCTGGAGGTGGCCGAGTACAGCGCCAAGTCCATTATCGATGCGCGGGCGCTCGGGCCTATCGTTCATATCGAGGACACGCATATCCGGGATATCGACAAAGCGTTTGGTTTAAGCTAAGCAGGCTAGCAGACAGCTGATAGCAGGCAGGAACAAGGTTATTTTGTTCCTGTCTGTTTTTCTTCTATACAAAGAAAAACAAACATGATAAACTTGAAATAAGCAAAAACAAAATCATTCAAACATAAAAACGGAGGTTTATCATGGTACAAAGTTTGTGGGAGAACGAAAAGGCATCTCAGCTTCAAGGCGGATTGGACGAGCTTGTCTACCGCTCCAACATCATCGGCTCCGACCGCCGGGTTTGTAACTGGGGCGGCGGCAATACATCCAGCAAGACGATCGTGAAGGATTTCCGCGGCCGCGACGTTGAAGTCATGTTCGTAAAGGGCAGCGGCTCCGACCTGGCGACGATGAAAGCAGGCAACTTTACCGGACTCCGCATGGAGGATATCCGTCCGTTGTTCGAGCTTCCCGAAATGTCCGATGAAGAGATGGTCGGCTACCTGGCGCACTGCATGATCGACGCCAAGCATCCGCGCGCTTCCATCGAGACGCTGCTGCATGCGTTCCTGCCGTTCAAGCATGTGGACCATACGCATCCCGATGCGATCATCAGCTTGTGCTGCGCAGATAACGGTAAGGAGCTGGCGAAGGAAATTTTCGGCGACCGCTTCGTTTGGGTTCCTTATGTCCGTCCTGGCTTCACGCTGTCCAAGATGATCGCCGAAGGCGTCCTCGCCAATCCGAAGGCCGAGCTCGTCCTGATGGAGAAGCATGGTCTGGTCACTTGGGGCGAAACGTCCGAAGCTTGCTATGCGCAAACTATCGCTATTATTAATGAGGCGGAAGCCTTTATCGAAGCGCGCGTGAACGAAGCCAAGCTGTTCGGCGGCGCCAAATACGAGTCCCTGTCCGCAGAAGTACGCCGCAGCGTGGCTGCAGCCGTAATGCCTACGGTCCGCGGCGCAGTCAGCGACGCCAAGAAAATGATCCTGTCGTTCGACGATGCGGACGATGTGCTTGCCTTTGTCAACGGCCAGGATTCGCCGAAGCTGTCCCAGGTCGGCGCAGCTTGCCCGGATCACCTGGTGCATACTAAGGTTGTTCCGCTCTTCATCGATTGGGAGCCGAATGCCGAGGATATCGACGGACTTAAAGCGAAGCTGAAGGAAGGCATCGCCGCTTATAAAGAGCAATACAAAGCCTATTTCGACCGCAACAAAAACGAAGGCGACGTGATGTTCGAAGCGGCTCCGCGCGTCATCCTGATCCCGGGCGTAGGGATGATCAACACGGGCAAGAGCTGGGCGATGTCCCAGGTCAGCGGCGCTCTGTACCATCGTGCGATCGCGGTTATGCGCGGCGCGACGGCGCTCGGCAATTTCGTTTCGCTCAGCGAGAACGAATCGTATAACGTGGAATACTGGCCGCTTGAGCTCTACAAGCTGACGCTGGCTCCGGCAGAAGCCGAATTCTCCCGCAAGGTTGCCTTCATCACCGGCGGCGCAGGCGGTATCGGCAGCGAAACGGCACGTCGTCTCGTCTCCGAGGGAGCGCATGTCGTTCTGGCCGACCTCAACCTGGAGGGTGCCCAGAAGGTAGCGGACGAGCTGAACGCGAAGTTTGGCGAAAACCGTGCGATTGCGGTTAAAATGGATGTAACGAGCGAAGAAGCGGTCGTAGCCGCCTATGCCGAGACGGCTATCGCTTACGGCGGCGTGGACATTATCGTCAACAATGCAGGACTTGCCACATCGAGTCCGTTCGATGAGACGAGCCTGAAGGAATGGAACCTGAACATCAACGTGCTGGGTACCGGCTATTTCCTTGTCGCCCGCGAAGCGTTCAAGGTAATGAAGGAGCAGGCGATCGGCGGCAACATGGTGTTCATCGGCTCCAAGAACTCCGTTTATGCCGGTAAAAACGCCTCTGCTTACAGTGCAGCCAAAGCTCTCGAAGCTCATCTGGCCCGCTGCATCGCAGCCGAGGGCGGCGAGTTCGGCATCCGCGTCAACACGGTACTGCCTGACGCCATCCTGCAGGGCTCCGCGATCTGGAACTCCAACTGGCGCAACGAGCGCGCTGCCGCCTACGGCATCGAGCCGGATCAGCTGGAAGAATACTACCGTAAGCGCACGACGCTGCTCGTCAATATCTTCCCGCGCGACATCGCCGAAGGCATCGCCTTCTTCGCTTCCTCCAAGTCGGAGAAAACGACAGGCTGCATGCTGACGATCGACGGCGGCGTACCGGCTGCCTTCACACGTTAATTTAAGGAGGATACACGAATATGGCGAAATACGAGGCCAAGGGCGCAGACTACTGGGTCATCCCGGACGCATATATCCCGGAGAAAAGCTCGGGCGAGCTGACCAGCCATGAATCGGTCTGCGTGCTGAACACGGCATCCGAGGATGCGCATCTGTCATTCACGATCTTCTTCGAAGACCGGGAGCCTATGGAGGACATCCCATACACCGTGGAAGCCCGCCGTACAAAGCATATTCGCACTTCCTCATTGCTTAAGGAGGGGACGCCGATTCCAGTCGGCGTTCCTTATGCTATTGAGGTGCGAAGCGATATTCCGATCATCGTGCAATACAGCCGACTGGATTCGACGCAAGCTGAGAACGCGTTGATGTCGGTCGTGGCTTATCCGGCTAAATAACCTAATTTGGGAGGAATCCGCTATGTCTTCAACTATCGAAAGAAGCTATAACGAAGCCAAGGAGCTGTACGCCAAGCACGGTATCGATGTGGATCAGGCGCTGGAGCAGCTGGCGAAGATCAAGATTTCCATGCACTGCTGGCAAGGAGACGACGTCAAGGGCTTTCTGTTCCAGGATCAGGATCTGACCGGCGGGATTTCCGTTACCGGCAACTATCCGGGAGCGGCTAGAACGCCTGATGAGCTGCGCGCCGATCTGGAGAAAGCGTTCTCTTTGATCCCGGGCAAGCATAAGGTTAATCTTCATGCGATCTACGCCGATACGAACGAGAAGGTGGATCTGGACCAGCTGGAGCCGAAGCATTTTGAGAACTGGGTGACTTGGGCGAAGGAGCAGGGACTCGGTCTCGACTTCAACCCGACGCTGTTTTCCCACGAGAAATCCAGCGACGGCTTTACACTGAGCCATTCGGACGAAAGCATCCGCAAGTTCTGGATCGACCACTGCAAGGCTTCGCGCAAAATCAGCGCCTACTTCGGCGAGCAGCTCGGCCAAACCAGCGTGAACAATGTCTGGATTCCGGACGGCTTCAAGGATGTGCCGGTGGACCGTCTATCCCCGAGAAGAAGGCTTAAGGAATCGCTCGATGAGATTTTTGCCGAAGAACTGAACCCGGCCTATCATCTGGATGCGGTCGAAAGCAAGCTGTTCGGTCTTGGTTCGGAAGCTTATGTAGTCGGCTCCCACGAATTTTATATGGGCTACGGCTTGCAGAACAACAAGCTGATCTGTCTGGATGCCGGACATTTCCATCCGACGGAGGTTATCTCCAACAAGCTGTCGAGCTTGTCGCTGTTTGCCGAAGGCATCCTGTTGCACGTGAGCCGTCCGATGCGCTGGGACAGCGACCATGTGGTGACGCTGGACGACGAGCTGCTGGAGATCGGTAAAGAGCTGGTGCGCGGCGATCTGCTCGGCAAGACGCATATCGGCCTTGACTTCTTCGATGCGAGCATCAACCGCGTAGCGGCTTGGGTCATCGGGACGCGCAACACGATCAAAGCGCTGCTGCGCGCGATGCTGGAGCCGGTAGAGGCGCTGAAGCAGGCGGAGCTGAGCGGCGATTACACGACTCGTCTGGCTCTCACTGAGGAGTTCAAGACCTATCCGTTCGGAGCCATCTGGGATTACTATTGCGAGAAGCAGGGCGTGCCTGTACGCGAGCAATGGCTTGCTGACGTAAAAGCTTATGAGCAGGAAGTTCTGCTGAAGCGCGGAAGGTGATCACTTGACTACCATTCTGGCCTATGATCTGGGGGCGAGCAGCGGAAGAGCGCTGCTCGGCCGTCTTACTGACCGTCGGATTGAAACGGAGGAACTGCACCGCTTCCCGAACGACCCGGTGCAGGTGGGCGACCGCCTGCAGTGGGATATTTTGCGCCTGTATCATGAAATCAAGCAGGGTCTTCTCAAGGCGAAGCACCTCGGGGTGGAGCCGGCGAGCCTCGCGATCGACTCGTGGGCCGTCGACTTCGGCCTGCTTGGCAAGAACGGGGAACTGCTCGGCAACCCGTACCATTACCGGGACCGGCATACGGAAGGCGTAATGGAGCGGGTACTAGCCGAGGATATCGGCAAGGAGGAGCTGTTCGCGCGTACGGGCATTCAGTTCCTGACATTCAACACGGTGTTCCAGCTTGCGGCGCTGAAGCGCGCGAACTCGCCGCTGCTGCGCGAGACGGGCAGCTTCCTGATGATTCCGGACCTGCTGCGCTACTTCCTGACCGGCGAGAAGCTGAGCGAATTCTCGAACGCGACGACGACTCAGCTGTACAATCCGCTGCAGGGCGATTGGGACCGCGAACTGCTGGCGAAGCTGGGCATCCCTTCCTCGTGGTTCGCCAGGGTCGCCCAGCCCGGCGCGGCCGCCGGCGAGCTGCTTGGCTCCGTACAGGCTGAGCTTGGCGTAGGTGCGGTCCCCGTCATCGCCGTCGCCGAGCATGACACCGGGTCCGCCGTTGCCGCGGTACCGGCGCTGGAGCGCTCGTTCGCTTACCTCAGCTGCGGCACCTGGTCGCTGATGGGGACCGAGGTCGACGCGCCGGTTCTTACTGAGCAGGCGCTTGCGTATAACTTCACCAACGAAGGCGGCGTAGGCGGCACGTATCGGCTGCTGAAAAACATCATGGGGCTGTGGATCGTGCAGGAGCTGAAGCGGGAGTGGGATCGTCAAGGCTTGGATTATTCGTTCCCCGAGCTGGTCCGACTGGCCGATCAAGCCCCGGCCTTCTCGGCCTGGATCGATCCGGACGACCCGCTATTCCTGGCGGCGGGCGATATGCGCGTCCGTGTCCGCGCATATTGCAGCAGGACCGATCAGCGGGTGCCGGAGCAGCCGGGCGAAGTTGTTCGTTGTGTTTTCGAAAGTCTGGCGTTAAAATACCGTTATGTGCTGGAGATGACGGAAAGCTTGTCCGGGCAGCCGTTCAGCGGACTTCACATGGTCGGAGGAGGCAGCCAGAACGAGCTGCTGTGCCAGTGGTCGGCGAATGCGATCGGCAAGCCGGTCTGGGCCGGCCCGGCCGAAGGCAGCGCGATCGGCAACCTGGTCGTTCAATGGATCGCGCAGGGCGTGTTCTCGGATATTTGGGAAGCTCGCCGGGCGATCCGCGACTCCTTCCCGGTCAAGACGTATGAGCCGCAGGACAGCGCGGCTTGGCAAGATGCGTACGGCCGGTTTAAGGCGATCACGGGTCTTGCCAACTAAGAAGTCCCGGACAGGAGCAGGACAATCCCTGCTGACAGGCTGTAACTTGCAGACAAAGGATAGGAGAGGGAGCGCATGCTGGTAGCGGAAAGATACGAGCTCATAGTTCAGGTGGTCAACGAACGGGGCAGCATCCGCGTCTCCGAGCTGAGCGAGCTGTGCGGCGTAACGGAAGAGACGATCCGCCGGGACCTGGACCGCCTTGAGTCGGCGGGGCGGCTGCGCCGTTCCCACGGGGGAGCCGTCAGCGTCAAGGAGACCCAGGCGGAAACCCCTTATTTCGAACGCGAGATCATCCATGCTGACGAGAAGCGGCGGATAGCCCAGGAAGCGATCAAGTGGATTCAGCCGCATGACCGCGTTCTGCTGGATGCCAGCACGACCGCTTGGTACATGGCCTCGTATCTGCCCGATATCCCGCTGACCGTCCTGACCAATTCTGTCAAGGTGGCCAGCGAGCTCAGCGGCAAGGAGAAGATCGAGGTCATCTCCACGGGCGGCCGTCTGGCGAAGCGCTCGCTGTCCTTCGTCGGTCCGCTCGCCGAGCGGTCGATGGATGCCTACCATGTCGACAAGCTGTTTCTGTCCTGCAAGGGCGTTCATCTGGAGCGCGGCATCAGCGAATCCAATGAGCAGCAGGCCCTTGTGAAGCAGAAGATGATCGGGATCGCCGAGCAGGTCATTCTACTGGCGGATGCGAGCAAATTCGGCGTCCGGGCGTTTACCCATGTCGCCGAGCTCGGCGTCGCCGACGCGATCATCACGGACCGTGGCGTCAGCGAGGAGACGGTAGCAGAGCTGGAGGAACGCGGAATACGCGTGTCTATCGTGTAAGCTAGTTTTTAAGGGACCAAGCCGATGGATGGAGGGCTTGGTCCTTTTTGTAATGCGGTTGAACCGATTTATGGAAGTGTGCTGGAAGGGGTCTTCACCATCATGTCCAAGCAAGCAACTGATCGGATTTCCTTGTGGCAGTTAAGCTGGCCGATCGGCATCGAGTTGTTTTTTCAATTTTTAATGGGAACGGCAGACACCCTGATGGTCAGCCGAATAGGGGACCATGCGGTATCCGCGGTCGGCATATCGAATCAAATCATACAGTCGGCCCTTACGCTGTTCGCCTTAATCAACGCGGGCGTCAGCGTCGTCGTCGCACGCAAGTGGGGGGCGGGTCGCCCCGATCTTGCCAGGAAAACCTCGGTCATCGCCCTGCAAGCTAATCTGGCGGCAGGCCTTGTCCTCAGCCTGTTTTTCTTATTCGGCGCTTCGTCCGCACTCCTGCGGATGGGTACGCCGGAGGAGGTGCTGCCCTATGCAGGGACGTATCTGACTGTGGTGGGCGCCGGAACGGTTGTCGTCGTCCTTCACGGAGCGATCAATGCCGTCATCCGCAGTATCGGCAACACCCGGGGCCCGATGTATATCACGTTCGGCATGAATGTGCTGCACGTGCTGCTGAACTATGCGCTGATCTTCGGCGAGCTTGGATTTCCCGAGATGGGGATTGCCGGTGCGGCGCTATCGACGATGATCAGCCGGGCCGCAGCGCTGGCCGTCACCCTATGGCTGCTGTGGCGCTCCTTCCACCCTTACTGGTCACGGGAAGACTGGACGACGCTGGAGCGGCCGCTTTGGCGTGAAATTTTGTCCATCGGCCTTCCTGTATCGGTTACGGCATTATCCTGGGGATATTCGCAGATGCTAATGCTTGGCATGGTAGCACGGATGGGCCCGGTATCGCTTGCGTCCTATACCTATGTCCAGACCATCCAGCAATTTCCGTGGATATTTGCCAGCGCGATTGCCGGAGGGCTCGGGATTCGGATCGCTCAGCTGTATGGGGCGAGACGGTTTCAAGAGATGTATGCGGGGTTCTACCGCGCGCTTGCGCCTTGCGCCCTTCTGCTGGTGGTGACGACGAGCGCCACATATGCGCTGGGACCGTTAATTATGGCGCAATTCACATCCGACCCGTCCATTGTCGCATTGTCGCTGCCGCTGCTGGCCATCTGCATGGTGTGGCAGCCGATGAGATCGATCGGGCTGTGCGCCGCGACCTCGCTGAACGTCGTCGGGGAAGCCAGAGCAGTCGGCCTGATGGCGGTTTTCGGGATGTGGGTTTTGGCCGCGGGAGGCGCCTATGTGCTGGGGATTCAACTGGGGCTAGGCCTTACGGGACTTTTTCTGGCGCTCATTGCCGATGAGATCGTGCGTGCGTCGTTCTACGTTCTGCGCTGGCGCAGACAGAAGCCCGGGCTGCGCGTGGGAGAGGCTTCGGCGGCATCGACCCGGGGGATATAAGGCTGCAGCTTGCCAGAGAGGGAAACTCTTTGTAAGATAAGGTTATTGTTTATTGACAGACTTAACCCCAGGAGGTAATCAAGATGTCCTTATCGTCACAGCGTATGCTTCTCTATATCGGTTCCTACGCGGAGGCTTCCGACCCCGGCGTTTATGCGGTCGAGCTTGATCCCTCGACAGGGGAGCTGACGCTGCTCGATCAAGTGTCCGGCTTGAAAAACCCGACGTTCCTGAACGTGGACGCTCCGGCAGGCCGGCTGTACGCCATCGCCGAGACCGTGGATGAGGCCGGAAAAAAGGTTGCGGAGGCGGTATCCTTTGCCATCGATACGACGCAGGGCACGATTAGGGAGCTGAACCGGGCGTCCACTTCTCCCGATCCTACCTGCCACATCCAGCGGAATGAGCAGGACAACTATCTGATTCAGGTCAGCTATCACGGCGGTCATGTTGCGCTGGTGAGCTTGACGGAGGACGGACAGATCGGCGAGCTGCTCGATCTCAGCCAGCATACGGGGCACAGCGTGAATCCCGAGCGCCAGGACAGGCCGCATCCTCACTCCGCTTTTTTCAGCCCGGACAACCGGTTTCTGTTCGTGTCCGATCTTGGCTTGGACAAGATCCGCTCCTACACAGTCGATTCGGAGCCGCGCAAGCTTCGGGCGCATGCGGACACGCAAGTGCATCCGGGCGCAGGACCGCGTCACCTGGCTTTTCACCCGGAAGGCCGGTACGCCTATGTCATCAATGAGCTTGATTCCACGATCGTGGCTTTCCGTTACGACGCAGAGGCCGGTCATCTGCACCCGATCCAGCGCGTATCGACCCTGCCGGAGGATTTTGCCGGAGAGAACGGCTGCGCAGAAATCGCCATTTCGGCAGACGGCCGGTTCGTGTACGGCTCCAACCGCGGGCACGATAGCATCGTTGTGTTCTCCGCTGATCCGGAGACTGGCTTGCTTTCGGTAGTTGAGCATGTTTCGACGCAGGGCCAGCATCCGCGCCACTTTACCTTGACGCCTGGCGGACGGTTCCTGATCGCGGCCAACCGTGACACCAACAATGTCGTATCGTACTTTGTCGACGGGGAAACAGGGAAATTAACCGCAACCGGCTACTCTCTCGTTCTTTCCAAGCCGGTATGCGTGAAGCCCCTGCTGGCGAACGGCTAATCCTGAGCTCGGGTAATACCCATACAGGAAAAAATCCGAAACGAAGTCCGGAAGGGGACAAGCACATCATGAGTGAAACGAATCCCAAACCCTGCTGCGCATCTGGACGAGAGGAGCTATCCGGTTCCTCGGCCCCTCAGCAGCCTGTGCCCCTTGTGCTGCAGAGCTTCAAGGGCACAGGGAAGGCTGTCGATCCCGGACACACGATGATCGAGCTGCCGGGGGGCGAATTTTTGATGGGAACGCAGGCCACTGACGGTTTCCCGGATGATGGGGAAGGCCCGATCCGCAAGGTTGCCGTAGACGCGTTCCGTATCGCGGCGCATGCGGTTACCAATGCACAGTTTCGTGCCTTTGTAGAGGCTACAGGCTATGTGACCGAGGCCGAACGGTTCGGGTGGTCCTACGTCTTCCATCTTTTCGTGCCTAAGGAACGGCTGGCCGATGTGGAGGGATCTCCGGGGGGAACGCCTTGGTGGCTCGGAGTTCGCGGAGCTTACTGGGCGAAGCCGGAGGGAGAAGGCTCGTCGATCGACGACAGGCTGGACCATCCGGTTATCCATGTGTCGTGGAACGACGCGTCCGCCTACTGCGAGTGGGCCGGAGGCCGTCTGCCGACGGAGGCGGAGTGGGAGTATGCAGCGCGGGGAGGACTTGAGCAGAAGACGTACCCGTGGGGCGATATCCTGAAGCAGGACGGCCGTCACCGTTGCAATATTTGGCAGGGGAAATTTCCTACCGTCAATCACGCCGAGGACGGTTATGCGGGCACGGCCCCTGTAGATGCCTATGAGCCGAACGGCTACGGGCTTTATAATGTATCGGGCAATGTCTGGGAATGGTGTGCGGACTGGTTCGATCGCAACTACCATCTCCGCACCGATAACGTCAACCCGAAGGGAGCTCCGGGCAGCGGCGTCCGCTCGCTGCGGGGCGGCTCCTATCTATGTCACCGCTCTTACTGCAACCGGTATCGCGTAGCGGCCCGGAGCAAGAATACGCCGGACAGCAGTACAGGGAACATGGGCTTCCGGCTAGCTATGGAAAAATAAATATTCAATGAAAAGGCTGTGGCTGCGCTCATGGGAAACAATGGGGCGGCCGCAGCCTTTTTTCGCAACCTTTTATTGGAATGCCTCGTCTAAGAAGCAGATAGCTCAAGATCTTCTACAAGAGAGGACGATTCTTATGAAACTAGTCAAAAAAGCCGCTCCGATCGCCGTAGCGTCGGCTCTGCTGCTGTCCTGCGCTCCTCAGGCCTGGGCCGACAATTCAACAGCGGCATCTACCGCATCCAGCACGACTCGAGTCAGCATCCCGCCGCAGGGTCCGGAGGATGGGAAGCTGGCCGAGCCGACGGTCACCAAGGAGCAGGCCATCGAGCTGGCCAAGAAGTATGTGACGATTCCGGAAGGCTACACGCTGCAATCAGCGAATCTTTACTCCTACTCGGGAGATTCGGTCCCTAGCTGGTCTCTGAATTTTACGCGGAAGATCAAAGACCACTACTATGCCAACATAGGTGTCAGCATCCATGGTCTTAATGGAAAGTTAACCGCTTACAACGCCTATAGCGGCGATCCGGATCTTAAGCCGAGCTACCCGCCGAAGGTCGACTTTGCAGGAGCGAAGACGATTGCCGATGGCTGGCTGAAGAAGCTTAACCCGGACGAAACGGTTCAATATAACGACCAGGCGGAGAAGCAATTCCGCATGCCGCTTAACGGCAATTATATGTACCCTATCCGCTATGACCGGATTGTCGACGGCGTGCCGTTTATGCAGGACGGGATATCGGTCGATGTGAACGGGGAAGGGGAAGTGGTGGGATACAGCTTCCGCTGGACGGACGGCATAGCCTTTGAGCAGGGAGTCACACCGATCGGAAGCGACAAGGCGAAGCAGGCGTTTCTCGATAAGGCGGATATCGAGCTTTCTTATGTCATTCCGTACGACTCCCGCCAAGCGCGCAAGCCGGTTATTGCGTATGTCATGAACTCGTTCATGATCGATGCAGCCAAAGGTGAGCCCTGGAATCCGCTGAATGCTCCGATCCAGTCCGCTTCCGAGAAGAAGCCGCTCACGGATAAGCCATTGGCCGAGAAGCCCGCAGCCGATCTGAATCTGACGAAGGAGCAGGCGATCGCCAAGGTAACCTCCGTCTTCGGGGAGTTGAAGGATAACAAGCTGGAGGACGCTTCCTATAACGAATACACCGATCCGTCTACCGGCAAGTCCAGCGCTTCCTGGTCTTTGCGTTGGAGTCCTACGGGAGAGAAAGATACCATGGGCAAGGGCATGCATTCCGTGTGGGCGAATGTAAATGCCAAGACCGGAGAACTCGTTAACTTTAATCAAAGTATGCCCTATATGATGGACCCGAAAGCCAAGTTCGACCCTAAGATTACGAGCGAGGAAGCGAAGACGAAAGCCGTCGATTTCGTGCGTCAACAGCTTCCGGCCCATACGCATCAGCTTGTGCTGGACGATGCCGGACTGAAGGATGTGCCGGAGGAAAGGCTGAAGGAGATGAGGACCTGGGACATCGGGTTCCGCCGGGTGATCGATGGCGTGAGCGCTAATTACGAGAATGTGAATGTCAGCATCGACAGAGAGACGGGAAAGATCGTCAATTATTACACCTCTTTGAGTGAAATCGACTACCCGTCCGTGAAGCCGGAGGTTATCGGCGTGGACGAGGCGAAGGACCTGTTACTCTCCCAGTATGATGTTCGACTGGGCTATGTCCTTGCGGAAAGCTACCATCCTTTCGCAGGCGGCGGGATTGCGATGGAAAAGTACAATCTGATGGTAGCTGCAGGGGAGATCCCGAGGAGCGCTGCCTCGGACGGCGTCAAGCGGGAAGCCAAGCTCGTTTACTCGCTGACCCCTAAGTATACCCGCGAGCCTTTCTTCCTGGATGCCCAGACGGGTCAATGGAAGAATGCCGCTACAGGCGAGCCGATCGTACTGGAGTCCGTGAAGGCCAGCGATATCGAAGGGCACTGGGCGCAGCGCGAGCTTCAGCTTATGCTGGATTATGAGGCGCTTGACCTGAAGGACGGCAAGGTGAATCCGGCCCAGGCCATGACGCGCGGCGAGATGATCAAGATGCTGGTCATCGCGATGAACGGCGGCAATCACGGGATCTTCTACGGCGCGGAACGAACAGCTTCCTTCAAGGATGTAGCGAATGACTCCCTTTACTTCGCATATGTGGAGAACGGCGTAGACCGCGGACTTATCGATCCAGGTACGGAGTTCAATCCGAATGCCAAAATGAACCGGGAGGAAATGGCTCAGCTGATCGTCCGCGCGCTCGGATACAAGAAGCTCGCCGAGCATCAGGACGTGTTTAACCAAAGCTTTGCGGATGCCGGCGAAGTGAAGCAGATCGGCCAGGTGGCGCTCGTCGTCGGTCTGGGCATCATGTCGCTGACGGAGGGCAGCTTCGTGCCTGCCGAGGAAGTAAATCGCGCCCAGGCGGCGACGGCGTTCTTCCGTTATTTGCAGAAACGGGAAGAGCTGCAGCAGTACCCGCGCTATTATTAACACGGGCTGCGCGGGTTGTACGCAGCCGGGCCATAAAGCGCAGGCTTACGTTTCATGAAGGATCGTTCCGGTCATGGACAGATCATAGCCCTGGACCAGGGCGAGCTCCTTGCGCAGCGGATCGGACTTTAGGACCGACAGCACGGCATCGAGCCATTCGAGGTTAGCGTCGTTCTTCAGCATGACGAGGTCATAGCGCTCTCGGATCAGCGGGATGAACTCCGCACCGACCAGCGCCGCCGCTTTCTCGATGCCGACTCCCGTATCGGCAGCTCCGCTGACGACTTGACCGGCAACGCCCAGATGGTTCGACTCCTCGTCGGCATAGCCGCGAACCTGCCGGGGGGAGATGCCATGCAGCCGGAGCTGCTCGTCCAGCAGCACACGGGCCCCAGCTCCCTTCTCTCGATTAACGATGCGGATGTCGTCCCGCCGCAGGTCCTCCCAGCCGGTGATTTGCTTCGGATTGCCGGGCTGGACGCAGAGGCCTGCCGCGCGGGTGACGAGATTGACGACGACATAAGAGAAGCCGGACAATATACGCCGGATATAAGGAAGATTATAGTCCCCGGTATCGCCGTCCAGCAGATGTGTACTGACGATATCCGCCCGTCCCTGGTACATCGCGATAAGGCTGTCCAGGCTGCCGGCATGGGAGCGGAGCGGGCGGTAAGCCTTGGTATGCTTCTCGATATGCCGGGACAGAATATCCAGGCTGACATCCTGCCCGGTGATGACAAGCGGTCTGCCGCCCTCTTCCGTCTTCCATCGAGGAAGGTTCGCGGAAGGGCTGGCTGTCCGGGAGGCTCTGCCCTCCCTGGCCTGCTGCTTGTAGAGCTCGAGATCGGTTGCATCTACACGCATCTGGCGGCCTACCCGGTAGGCGGGAAGCTCGCCTTTTTTAATCAAATCATACACGGTCAGCTTGGAAATCTTCAGAAGCTTGGCAATGTCCTCCGTTGTGTAAGAAAGCTCATCCGTTATGTTGTTCATCCCCTTATAACCGACATGGTTCGTGTTACTCCTTCTAGTATACGGAACATACGGTATGCAAAGCTACATGGCAGACGACGAACCCCCTCCGGCTCCCGGAGGGGGTTCGTCGTCAACCATATTAAGTGCTTACACATTCGTATTTCGTGCCAGATTGACCAAGGTGCGGGCCAGCATCTGCTGCTGCTCCTTATTGGCTACCTTCCATAATTCCTTCAGCAGCTTTTCCTCGCTATTGCGCGGCTCCTCGTGATCGGCCAGGTAGGAGGCGACCTTCAAAGCAAGGCTATTTAACTGCTCTTCGTTGAGTCCGAGCTTCTCCGCGAGCTCGATACGCCGACCCAGGTAACCGATGAAGGAATCGAAGTTTCGCAAAATTTCTTCCTTTTTACCTTCGTCGAGCCTCTCCATCGTCTCCTCCAGCTTGTCCGTCTGAAGGGTTCCGTTTTTGTCCAACAAATGGTTAAGTTCTGTCATTTCGCTTCAACTCCTATTCTGGAATTCATTCATGAATCTACACATCGTATGATTAAACGGGTTCCTCATTATCGAATCAAATTATAGGATTAAATAAGTCTAGTTATATTTAGTTATCACTAAGTAGATTCACTTTCATAGAGGACGATGCTACAATCAAGAACAGAAACTTCGGAAGGATGAAGGGGGACATACCATTGCGTCTATATCGAACCGCACTAGCGCTTGCCTTGATGCTGTTCTTAGCGGTCGGCTGTGCCAGCCAGACACAGGGAGAAAGGCCGTCGGGAGAACAGGGTCAGGAAACGAAGCAGGTGGAGCTGCTCATATCGGCAGCGGCCAGCTTAACCGATAGTATGAAAGCGGTGGAGGCGGCTTTTGCTCAAATGCACCCGCATATTAAGCTGACCTTCCATTACGCGGCTTCCGGCACCCTTCAGCAGCAGCTCGAGCAGGGTGCTCCTAGCGATCTGTTCTTATCGGCCGGCACGAAACAGATGGCGGCGCTCGTCGATAAGCAGCTGATTGCTGCCGCGGACCAGACGAACCTGCTGACCAATGAGCTTGTCGTGATCGTGGCGAAGGATGGTCAGGCCGCACCCGGGGTTGTCCAGGATCTGGCGAAGCCCGAGATCAAGAAGCTGTCCATCGGCCAGCCGGAATCAGTACCTGCCGGGAGCTATGCCAAGGAGTCGCTGGTCTATCATAAGCTGTGGGATGAGCTGCAGCCGAGACTTGTGCTCGCCATGGATGTCAGACAGGTTCTAAGCTATGTGGAAACGGGGAATGTGGAGGCGGGCTACGTGTACCGGACCGATGCTTTGTCCTCTTCCAAGGTACGCGTCGCTTTCGCGGCGGATAGGGCCAGCTACAAGCCGATCGAATACCCGGCCGGCATCTTGAAGGCTTCCGCTCATCCCGCCGAAGCCCGAGTCTTCTATGACTTCCTGCAGAGTCCGGAGGCCCGCGATATTTTCATCAGCCAGGGCTTCTCGATCCCTGCTAAATAACGATGCCCACTCCGATCGATTGGGTGTCGTTCGCTGAGCCTATCCGGCTATCGCTCCAAGTGTCGCTAATTGCCAGCGTGATTGCCTTCGCACTGGCAGCGGCCGCGGCCTGGGGGATGGATAAAGCCCGGTTTCGGGGCAAGACGCTGCTCGAGACAATCATCCTGCTTCCTCTGGTATTGCCCCCGACGGTAGTCGGCTTTATCCTGCTCGTCCTGCTGGGACGCAAGAGCGTACTGGGCATCCGATTTGAGCAGCTATTCGGCCACCCTATCGTATTCACCTGGCATGCGGCTGTGATCGCCTCCATTGTTGTTGCTTTTCCACTCGTTTATCAGACATTGAAGGTGGGGTTCCAGTCCGTAGATCGGGATCTGCTGGATGCGGCCCGCTCGATGGGGGCGGGTGAATGGCAGGTGCTGAGCCGGGTGACGCTGCCGCTCGCCTGGAGGTCGCTCAGGAGTGGCTATGTGCTTGGCTTCGCGAGAGCGCTCGGCGAGTTCGGCGCTACGCTGATGCTGGCGGGGAATATACCCGGGAGGACGCAGACCGTGCCGACGGCGATCTATTTGGCGGTAGATTCGGGAAATATGACGCTGGCCTGGCTCTGGTGCGGTTCCCTTGTCATGATCAGCATGCTGCTGCTGTGGCTGGCTGGAAGGCCCCGCGGGTAGCGGTTCCCGGAAGAGATCCGATTATTTTAAATTTGCTGGAACATTTTGTATTCCAACTCCGTCTGTATAGGAGGTTTGGCAAATTTACAAATAATTGGGGATGTGGGATGAGATGAAATCATGGAAGCAAGCGGGAATAGCCGCGCTCCTGTGCAGCTCCATGCTGACAGGGTGTCAGTTGGGTACGTCGGATGGCGAGAAATCCGCTCAAGGGGAGACTTTGAAGAAGCTCAGCAAGGACGAGAAGGCAAGCATCAAGGTGATGTATTACGATAAATCGTCTTTCTTCCAGCAGTACGGTAACTTGTTCATGGCCAAATATCCGAATATCGAGGTTGAAGTCGTCAACATGAGCTCTTTATATAGTGGGGGGCCGCAAGATCCAAAGGAAGCTTTTCAGAAGATGCTGGACGAGGAAAAGCCTGACGTACTCCTCTACTTTAGTCCCGATGAGTTCCAGACGGCCGCGGAAGAAGGGAAGCTGCTGGAGCTCGATAGTATCATCCAGCAGGACAAGTTCGATATTGATAATCTGCTGGAGAGCGTGACCTCCTCCATCCGGGCAAAGGGAGGGGGCAAGCTGTACGGCTTGTCGCCGACGTTCTTCAGCCAGGCGTTGTTCTATAACAAGGACCTGTTCGAGAAGCACGGGGTGCCGCTGCCGACCAATAAGATGACATGGGAAGAGGTGCTGCAGCTGGCGAAGCGTTTCCCGATCGATGGACCGGAGAACGAACGGATCTACGGGCTCGGGATGAACAGCATAGGACCGGGATCGGAATATTACTTCCTGAGCAACATCGCTTCCACCAATGGCTTGTCCTTCGTGGACGTGGACAAGGGTTTGGTTACGGTGCAGACGGACGGCTGGAAGAAGGCGATGGAGCTGACCGTAGACGCCTACCGCTCCAAGCTGATGTTGAACGAGGACCCTATGAATTTTGACCGGAACGAGCCAATGACGATGGGCGACTACGCTTTGCGGAATCCGTTCATTGCCGGTAAAGCGGCGATGACGATTGGCAACACTTATACGATATCGGAGCTGGAGAGAGCCAAGGAATCGGTGAAGAATGTCAACCCGGTCAATTGGGATCTCGTGACTGTGCCGGTAGACCCGCAAAATCGCGACGTGTCGAACAACGTATCGGTATCCAACCTGTTCGCTATAAACGCCCAATCTCCTCAGAAGAGGGCGGCCTGGGAATTCCTCAAGTATATCAATGGCGAGGAAATGGCCCGGCTGATGGCCAATATCGACCAAGGCGCTATGTCCGCCCGAACAGCCTTCGTCAAGGAGCGGGAAGGCCGCAGCCTGGAGCCGTTCTACATGCTGAAGATAGATGAAAACTCGCTGTACAAAGGGATGGAGAAGGTGCCTGGAAATTTCTTTATGGAGTTCACTCAATTAGGCACCACCGAGGTCCAAGCGGTAGTCGACGGCAAGAAGTCGGTCGATGAAGCGCTCAAGACGCTTCAAGAGCAAGGACAGCAGATGCTCACAAAAAGCATTCAGGAGAAGGAAGAGAAGGAGAAGGCCGATGCGGCTAAAGCGAAGTAAACTCGTCAGACCGGCGATATACAGCCGGGAGGCTGACTAACTCGCTGATCTTCTGTAAAAGAAGTCCTGCCGAACTTCATAGTTTCACGAATGAAAACCGGCTTCGTACAGGCTTGATTGCCTGCTCCGAAGCCGGTTTTGTGTTGGTTCCTTGCCGCTGCTTGGCTTGCGAGCTACACGTACTTGGGCAGCCAGTCGCCGTGAGCCTCGATCAGCTCATCGCACATCGCTACGATCTCATCGATTGACAGCTCGGCGGAGGTATGCGGATCGAGAAGCGCCGCGTGATAGATATGCTCCTTCTTGCGCGTGATCGCCGCTTCAAGCGTCAGCAGCTGGGTGTTGATGTTCGTGCGATTCAAGGCTGCAAGCTGCGGCGGCAGATCGCCCACATAGGTCGGCGTTATCCCGCTGCTGTCGACCAGGCACGGTACCTCCACGCAGGCTTCCTTAGGCAGGTTGGTAATGAGTCCCGTATTCATCACATTGCCGCCGATCTTGAACGGCTCGTTCGTCTCCATCGCATGCAGCATGTAGGAGGCGTATTCGTTGGAACGCTTGTGCTCCAGATTTTTATCGCCCACCAGTTCCTCCCGCATTGTCTTCCAACGCTCGATCTGGTTAATGCAGCGGCGCGGATATTCATCCAACGGGATATTGAGTTGCTCGATCAATTCGGGGTAATTCTTCTTAATGAAGTAGGGATGATACTCGGCGTTATGCTCGCTGGATTCAGTGACGTAGTACCCAAAGCGGAACATCAGCTCATAGCGGACCATGTCCTTATGCTTTTCCTTCTGCTTCTCGGCAGCCAGACGCTTGATCTCGGGATACAGATCGACGCCGTCGCGGGTACATTCCAGCAGCCAGGCCATATGATTGATGCCGGCGATCTTCGTTTGGACGCCCGTCGTATCGATGCCAAGGCTCTTAAACAAATGGGGCATACACACCTGCACGCTGTGACAGAGACCGACCGTCTTGACGCCTCCATACGTATTCATCGCGTTCGTCAATACGGCCATCGGATTCGTATAGTTCAGGAACCAGGCGTCCGGACAAACCTCCTGGATGTCGCGAGCAAAGTCCAGCATGACCGGGATCGTGCGAAGATTGCGGAAAATGCCTCCGATTCCCAACGTATCCGCGATCGTTTGCCGCAGGCCGTATTTTTTCGGAATTTCGAAATCGGTGATTGTGCACGGATCGTATCCGCCTACCTGGATTGCGTTGATGACATACTTGGCTCCGCGCAGCGCTTCCTTGCGATCTTGGTAAGCCTTGACGGTACAGCCGCTGCCCGTCGTCGCTTTCAGGTTTAGCAGCATGCTTTCGGAATCCTTGAGGCGCTGCTCATCGATATCGAACAAGGCCAGCTCGAACTCCTGCAGGGATGGGGTGAGCATGCAGTCTCCAAGTACGTTTTTGGCAAATACGGTACTGCCCGCTCCGATAAATGTAATTTTATTCAAGACCATCTTCCTTTCTGGAGGGAATGCATAGTGGACTTCCTGCTTCTGACTATATCTCATCCGCCCGGGAAGGAATATGGAGGAATTCCACTTGCTTAAGGACATTTGTAGGATTATGGGGTGCGGGAAGGCTCTCCGAACCTCGGTCGGAAGACGGTTGCGGCCAGTTACAAAGCCGGGTATAATCGCAAGTGACAGATGTAGGGCGCTTATGGACAAAAGGAGGCTTTTGCAAATGCCGCATGCCAAGTATGACGCCGCCTTTAACCCGTCTCCGGGCAAGGGCGAGCTAACGGTGCTGTTCAGCGGGCATGCCCAGACGATGGCAGGTCACCGGGTCGGTCCGCAGGTGCTCGATTATTATTTGGTTCATACGGTCGTGTCCGGACGAGGAGTATTCCGCTGCCGCAATACGGACTATCGGCTCGGTCCCGGACACAGCTTCGTAATTTTCCCCGGTGAGCTGGTCCGCTACGATTGCGAGGATGAAGACCCCTGGAAGTATCGCTGGGTGGCCTTCAAGGGGGGGCGTGCGGAGGAGCTGCTTAGCTCCTGCGGGTTGACGCGCAATGCCCCGACTGCCTTGGCCGAGCGGCCGCGCCGGATGCATAGGCTGTACCAACAGATGGAGCAATCGCTGCGGGGAGACGGGCCGGTACGCAAGGAGCTGGCCTCGGGGGGCATGCTCCGGCTGATCCTGGCCGAGTATTCCTCCGCATCCGCCGTAAGCGAAGTGCGCAAAGAGGAGAGTCCGGTGATCGAACGGCAGATCGAGCAGGCCATCCGATGGCTGACCTTGCAATATTACCAGCCTATCTCGATCGAGGAGATGGCGAGGTCTTTGGGCTATCACCGGACGCATTTGTCCAAGATGTTCAAGCAGCATACCGGTCTCTCTCCGATGCAGTACCTGCTGAAGGTGCGGATGGAACGCGCCAAGCTGCTGCTGCAGGAATCGCTGACGGTGGAGCAGGTCGCTTCTTCGATCGGTTTTGCCGATCCGCTTTATTTCTCCAAGCAGTTTAAGCGCTGCTACGGACTCACGCCGTCCGAATACCGGCAGGATCTGCACAATCCTTATGATTGTCATGAATCCGGCTCAACCCTATAAATCCGGGAGGGATGAATGTGGCTTTCGGAGCCCGCATGCTCAAGACCGGCCTAGCCGTCACATTGACCTTATATTTTAATTCATTCTTCTTGCATTTCCCGTCCCCGGTCATCTCCGCCGTCGCGGCCATGTTCGCCATTCAGCCTACGATCTATCGCTCCTGGCGGCATTTTCTGGAGCAGCTTCAGGCCAATACGCTCGGTGCGGTCCTAGCGCTACTGGCGGGCATGTATTTTTCGAAGGACCCGTTCGCGATCGGCTTGATCTGTATTATCGTCATCATGATCTGCATGAAGCTAAAGATGCAGGACAGCATCGGCTTGACCCTAGTCACAGTTATTGCCGTAATGGAAGCCTCGGGGCAATGGGAGTTTGCTCTCAGCCGTTTCGCCCAGATTCTGGTGGGGATCGGTACGGCCTCGCTGATCAATATCTTCTTCCTCCCTCCCCGGCCCCGCCAGCAGTTCGTCACGCAGATTCACAGCGTATACGCGAAGCTGTCGCTGCTGCTGCGGACAGCAGTATCCAATGAGATCAAGGAGAACATCTTCCGCGACGAGAAAAAAGCTCTGGAGGAATCGCTCAAGTCGCTGGCTGACAAGTTCAAGCTGGTGGAAGAGGAATACAAGAAGGTGGGAGGCAATCAATTCAGCAAAATCCGCGATCTGGTCGTGTATCAGCAGATGCTCGTTGCCCTGCGCAAAGGGGCGGACGTGCTGGAGGTGGTGGAGGAGCACTACTTCCAGGCCGATCGGGATAAACGGTATGGAGCAGAATTTGACCGGCAGCTGGAGCGGCTGAGCAAGTTTCATGAGCACGTCCTTCTGAAGTTCGATGAAAAGCTGAAGGAAACGGAACCGCCCGAAGTGGAGCTGATGGAGGCCGAGAGCGCCCGCTTCCTGCGCGAGACGATGGGAACTGTCTATGAGCGGGCCGATGATGAATTGAGACTAAGCATCGTTGCATCGGCGCTCTTCGATTATGGCTACCATATCGGAAGGCTGGATAAGCTGGTCGAGCAGTATCATCGGGGCGGAGCGGATGAGAAGAAGTGAGGTTTAGTGGTTCGGAACAGATCCGCGCGCCTGTTAGGTGTGCGGATCTGTTTCGTTGTCGTTGGAGGAAAATGGGAGGGAGGCGGAGAAAGATTGTAGAAGCATGGGTGAGAACCCCAAGCTCACCTGATTTTCCTGGGAGGTTCGCACTACAGGCGCAGTAAGGGAGCAGGTGATTCGTCCCCAAAGCGCCTGTGCAAAGGCCGGGTGAAAATGTAGGTTCGCACTTTTCGCCTGAGATCCCTTGTGGGACAAGGGCTGAAATGCAAGCTGTCGCTCCCCGTGCGGGGACGTGGATTGAAACCTCATTATGGGCCGCTCTTACGTGGCCTACTCGAAAGTCGCTCCCCGCGCGGGGCGTGGATTGAAACCTATCGGACAAGGCAGAGTACATGCTTGGTCACTAGTCTCTCCCCGTGCGGGAGCGAGGATTGAGACCTCGATATACGTACCTTTGGGGCTGTCTTGGCCAGTCGCTCTCCGTGAGGGAGCGTGGATTGAAACGACGTGTTGCTCGATCAGTACCTGTAGAGCCTCTAGTAGAACGTTCCCGAAGTAACGTTACTAGTCCCCACATACCTACATGGGTATCGGGATCGGCTAACGGACATGACGGAGGCTGTCGATTCATTATGAGTAACTGAGTTGAAACGTTCTGCTTTCGTTAACGGACCTCAGCGTCTCTATTTGCAGCATTTTTGCGATATTGAAAATCTAACGGACTCAGATGACGCTATTTGGTGCATTTCCGCCCATTCTATGCGGTTTTGACGTAAGTAAGGTCGTCTGTGTCCGTTACAATTTGAACAGGCCCCATTTTTGTGAAATAGCGACTGTGGTGTCCGTTACGATCAACCTTTACTTAACTGCGCTGCCGTCCACAATGAATCGACAGTCTAATGACGCCCTCTTAGAAGCAGATTTGAGCTTGATGAAAAATCTAACGGACACATGTCCGTTAACCGTAACCCCGCCCCGCCACCGCTCCTATTTTGCTCCATTATTACATTATTACATTACTTTCAGATCGCTCTAGTAGTCGCTCTCCGTGCGGGAGCGTGGATTGAAACGACATATTGAACCGCTCAGCCAACGATACGATGTCTTCCTTTCCCCGTAGGAGCGTACACGAAAAAATCAGAATAAAATGTAGAAAAATGTTAGAAAAATGAAAGTTTCTATAATATAATAGTTTTATTACTATAGATATAGGAATTTGTGCCTATGAACGGGGAGTGAAGGCAAGACTTAGTTGATCAAGGGTAAGAGGCAAAAGTCCTTTGCTTTTCAGGCGGGCTCACCTAGATGGCTGGACAAATGAGGACAAGTTAAACAACAGGAAGTCATCTTAAGGAGGGGACCGTATTTGAAGACTGTAAAAAATAGCCTGCTGAGTTTGTTCACCATGCTGCTGCTATTCACTTTTTACCTGTCAGTCCCGGTATCGTCGGCTGCGTCAACCGTTTCAAAGGAAGTCGTATTTATCGACTCTAGCATAGAGGACGCGCAGCTCTTGGCGGATCAGGCTAGTAGGAGAGCGGAAGTGATATGGATCGGGTCGGATCTAGATGGAATCAAGCAGATCAGCGATGCACTTGCTGGAAGGAAAGGTCTTGACGCCATCCATTTGATCACCCATGGGGCCCCAGGCGAGATTGTGCTAGGCGGCAACGTGCTATCAGAAGAGACGGTAGACACGTATCGGGCCGAGCTTGCCGCCGTGGGCCATTCGCTTCGGGCTGGCGGCGATGTGCTGATTTATGGCTGCGAGGTGGCCCAGTCAGGTGAGGGATATACATTTTTGGAAGCGCTATCCAGAATGATAGGGGCCGATATCGCAGCAAGCGAAGATAGGACCTCGGGCAATCCGCTTCTTGGGAACGCCGTGCTTGAAGCCGCCATTGGCGGTATAGAGACTCAGCCTGTTGATATGAGCGGCTGGAACGGTGTGCTGCCGAATGCCTCCAAGACGGTAGGAGTCGGACAGGAAGTATCGCTGACCTCCGCGGATTTGGGCTACCAGGATTATTCTTACGTTTATTTCGATTCTGTGCCGGGAGCGGGGAGCCAGTTGGGCCTTGGTACGGCATCTAATTCCATCGGCGTGGGATTCAGCTACCCCAAGACTACGGTGGATAGCAACCAAATTAAGTTTAGGGGCAACGCAGCTGGAGTGTACACCTTTAAAGTCAGTTGGAGCGGCGGCCAAGGCCTGGTCGGGGATAAGAAAACGCCCCATACCTCTAGCTTTACGATCACCATTACCGTTGTCAATCCTCCTCCGACAAATATTCAACTCATTAGCGATAAGGCGCCTGCCGGTTATCCGGGAATGAGAATAGGCAAGCTGATAGGGACCGACATAGCAGGTGATCAGCTGACTTTCTCCGTGAAAAGCGACCCCGCTAATTTATTCTCAGTAACCACTGTGGATGCCTCGCAAAAACTGGGTTTATTGAGCCTCAGAGCGGGAAAGTCGCTGGCACTCGGCGAAAACGCGAACGTAACGCTTACCGTTACCGATCAGTTGGGCCAATCCTTTGATAAAGCCTTTACGATAACGGGTGTAGCCCCTCAGATCTTGAATCTTAACAGCTTGGCTGAGCAATATTTCGAGATGACCGAAGAAGTAAGAGACATCCACTATTTACCGGCGGAGTCCGGCAAAGGGACGCTCTATTATGTGGATGATGAAGATTGGTATGGCGGCGGCAACGTAGACTTGCAGATGGTTATCAACGATGCTCCACTGATGGTAGGCGAGCGCGTCATGTACCGGGCTCCCGCCGCGTCTGGAACGGATTCTTTTATATTGGGAAGCAAGTACTACGTCGTCCTGATAGGGAGTCAGAACACCAGCCCGAGCTTCGTAGGAGCCGCTACGGTGCTGACGGTTAACCAGAATTCGAGTGCCGTCGACGTCAGAGATTTGCTTAAAGTCAGCGATCCGGATACCGGGCAGACGCTGACATGGTCGTTAAGCACGGCTCCAAGTCACGGAACCATGGCCCTCTCGGGGACAACGGCCGCTTCGGGTAACGCATCGATTACCCCTGGCGGGACGATCACTTATACACCGGCTAACGGCTATTACGGTGCGGACACCTTTACAGTACAGGTGAGCGACGGAATAGCTACGACGACGCGTACGATCTCTGTGAACGTCGCGGCTGTGCCAGTTTCAGTTGTCACCCAACCAAGCGGTGCATCGGTGAATGCAGGAGGTAGCACAAGCTTCTCGATAACGGCGACTGGAACGGTGGTCGGTTATCAATGGCAAGTAAATTCTGGTTCAGGCTTCGTCAATATTACGAATGGCGGGGTATATAGCGGGGCTACTACCAATACTTTGAGCATTACCGGAGCGACTGCAGGCATGCACGGTTACCAATACCGGGTTGTCGTAACGGGAGCATCCGCTCCTAGCGTCACATCCAATAGCGCAGCATTGACCGTGAATGTTGCCCTGGGCCAAGTCGGCAATGTCCAATTATCTGCCCAAGGGATCGCCAGTTGGAATGATCTTTCTAATGAACTGGGTTATCAGGTGCAACTGTACAATAATGGAGTTCCCGTAGGCAGTGCTGTATCCAAGACGGCTAACAGCACGAGTCATGATTTCTTATCGGATATGCGTAGCTTTGGAGAAGGCAGCTATACGGTTCGGGTTACGGCCAAAGGAAATGGAGTAAACATCATCGATGGTGCTGCCTCGGCTGCTTCGGCTGCCCAAACGGTAATAAGGCTTAGCACCGTGAGCAGCGGTCTTGTATGGGTGAATAAGACAGCGAATTGGCAGGCAACACCACAGGCAATCAGCTATGATGTGCAGCTTTTCAAAGATAACGTCGCGATAGGGGCCCCTATCAACGTCACGGGTGCGAACCAGACGGCCGGCGTTGATTTCACAGCAAGCCTAGCAGCGCCGGGCACCTATACGTTCCGGGTAACGCCTAAGGGCGGTGGTCTGATCCTGGATGGCGCGCAGTCTGCTCTATCAAGCAGCTTGATTCAGCCTATTGCGCTGACGGTAACCGGAGTGACAGCTAGCAGCAAAACCTATGATAATACCACAGCGGCAGCCTTCGATGCATCCGGTGCGGTATTAAATGGGATCTTAGTCGGTGACGAGGTTACCTTGAATACCGCTTCGGCGGCGGCAGTCTTCGACAATAAAAATGTCGGAACCGGTAAGACAGTGACGGTCAACGGACTTGTGCTGGCCGGGGCTCAGGCGAGCAAGTATGTCTTGACGGATGTGGTGCTGGCGGCAGATATCATCGCCAAGCCTGTAACTCTTCATGATATTACGGCAAGCGGTAAAGATTACGACGGAAGCGCCGGAGCGAATATACAAGCAGGCACCGCCACGATCAGCGGGATTATTCCTGGCGATCAAGTCACGCTGAATGTGTCGCAAGCGGCAGGAGCTTTCGTGGACAAGCAAGTTGGCAGCGGAAAAACTGTTGCGGTAAGCGGTCTAGCCCTCACCGGCGCCGACGCAGGGAACTATGCTTTGCAGCCCTACAGCACGACGGCCGATATAACGGTTAAGACGGTAGCTGTGACGGGAATTACGGCGAGCGGCAAAGCGTATGACGGCCAGTTGGCTGCAGCGCTGGATCTATCGGCTGCGGTGCTGAGCGGAGCGGTGGCTAGCGATCAAGTCGCCCTGGATGTATCCCAAGCGGCGGGAGTCTTCTCTGATAAGCATGCCGGCAGTGGAAAAACGGTCGCGGTAAGCGGTCTTGCCCTCACCGGTGCTGACGCAGGGAACTATGCCTTGCAGTCCTACAGCACCACGGCCGATATAACGGTCAAGACGGTAGCCGTGACGGGAATTACGGCGAGCAGCAAAGCGTATGACGGCCAGACGGCTGCAGCGCTGGATGTATCCGCTGCGGGACTGAATGGAGCGGTGGCTGGCGATCAAGTCGTGCTGGATGTATCCCAAGCGGCGGGAGCCTTCGCGGACAAGCAAGCAGGCAGCAGAAAAACCGTCGCGGTGAGCGGTCTATCCCTTACAGGCGTCGATGCAGGGAACTACGCCGTGGCAGCTTACAGCATGACGGCCGATATAACGGCCATCCCGGTAACCTTGACGGGAATAACCGCAGGGAGCAAGGTGTATGACGGCCAGACGGCTGCGAGACTGGATGCATCCGCTGCGGTACTGAGCGGAGCGGTGGCTGGCGATCAAGTCGCGCTGGATGTATCTCAAGCGACAGGAGCATTCCCAGACAAGCAAGTTGGTAGCGGAAAAACCGTCTCGGTAAGCGGTCTAGCCCTCACCGGTGTTGACGCAGGCAACTATGCTTTGCAGCCCTACAGCACGACGGCCGACATAACGGTTAAGACGGTAGCCGTGACGGGAATTACGGCGAGCGGCAAAGAGTATGACGGTCAGACGGCTGCAGCGCTGGATGTATCGGCTGCGGTTCTGAGCGGAGCGGTGGCTGGCGATCAAGTCGCGCTGGACTCTTCCATGGCAAGCGGCGCTTTCGACAATAAGCATGTCGGGGCCAATAAAACCGTCGCCATAACCGGGCTAAGTATCGTGGGTGCAGATGCCAATAATTATATCTTGAATCCCGGAACGGCGGCATCGGCATCGGTTACGGCGAAGCCCCTGACAGTGTCGGGCATCTCCGCGGTCGACAAAACGTATGACGGAACGACGGCAGCCGTCTTGCATATGTCGGCAGCCGCTGTGGACGGAGTTATCCCTGGGGATGAAGCTGAATTGAACATCAGCTCAGCGACCGGAAGCTTCGGCAGCCGTGAGGTGGGGACGACTAAGGCTGTAACGGTTAGCGGCTTGTCACTGAACGGTGCGGATGCAGGCAACTATGAGCTGCTGCCTTATACGAGTACGGCAGGTATTGAGCCGAAGACAATCTCGGCAGCAGGGATTCAAGCCGTGAACCGGGCTTACGATGGAACGGTATCGGCTGCGCTGGACCTTGCGGCAGCAAGCTTAACCGGTGTGGAAGCGGGCGATGCAGTCAGTCTGAATACCAGCTTGGCAGCGGCTGTCTTCGCTAGCGCCGATGCGGGTACGGGCAAGAGTGTGGCGGTAATGGGTCTTTTCCTGGAAGGCGCCGATGCGGGCAACTATTCCCTGAGCCCCTATACGACACAGGCTGACATCACGGTTCTGGCGCTGAGCGTCACCGGAATCACGGCCAACGACAAGCTTTACGACGGCACCGTGGCAGCAACCTTCGACGCATCTGCCGCCGTGTTGAACGGGATTGTAGCCGGAGACGAGGTGAGCCTTGTCACGGCATCCGCTGCAGCAGCCTTTGACAGCAAGCACGCGGCTGCGGGTAAGACGGTGACGATCAGTGGTCTTGCACTGAGCGGAAGGGATGCCGCCAAGTACAGCGTTCCTGTGGTGACGACGACTGCCGGGATTACGCAGAAATCCGTCTCGATTAGCGGGATAACGGTGGCTCCGAAGACGTATGATGGCACGACGTCGGCCGCTCTCGCTGGAAGTGGAAGCTTGCAGGGGATCAAAACCGGCGATAGGGTGGAACTCAGTGGAACGGCAGTCGGGAGCTATGAAGAAAGACAAGCCGGAGCGGACAAAGTCATCAACGTAAGCGGTCTTTCTCTAAGTGGAGCAGACGCCGGCAACTACAGCTTGACGCCGCTGGCTTTGCTGTCAACGATTACGGTAAAGCCGGTATCGGCAGCAGGAATAACAGCTGTTAGCAAATTTTACGATGGAACCAGCACAGTAGCGCTGAACAAGGCGCTCGCCCATGTATCCGGCGCAGTTCCCGGGGATAGCGTAGTCCTGGATACTAGCGGTGCAACGGGAAGCTTTGCCAGCGGCGATATCGGCACAGGGATACCGGTGTCCGTAAGCGGTCTGATCCTAACCGGAGCGGATTCGGCCAACTACCTGTTAACTCCTTACTCGACTGCGGCCGACATCCGATATGGCGGGCCGACAGGCATAGATCACGAGAAGCAAGGAATGGAGGATGCCGTCGTACGCCTGTCGGTGACGGATTTTGTGTATAGTACGCAAACAGGCAGAGCACTTCATAAAATCAAGGTCGTCACGCTGCCAGCCCACGGCTTGCTGAAGCTGAACGGTTCGAGCGTCACCGTATCGCAGGAGGTTTATGCCTATGATCTGGGGAACCTGACTTTCGAGCCGGATGCGGACTGGAGTGGGATTGCACGGTTGATGTGGGAGGCAAGCGACGGAAGCAAATATTATGCGCAAGCGGCCTCTCTGGATATCCGGATTTTGCCTGTCAACGATGCGCCTGTGGCCTCCAACGGGATATTTACGACCAACGCAGGGGAGGTCGGAACAGGAGTACTGACAGCCCGTGATGTGGAAGGCGATCCATTGACATATCACATTGTCGCGCAGGGAGGCAAGGGCACCGTGGTCCTGACGGACCCGGCTTCCGGGGCATTCGAATATTCGCCTCATGCAGGACAGCATGGGCCGGATAGCTTTACCTTTAAGGTGAGCGACGGCCTCGCGGATTCTAATACCGCAGTCGTACAAGTAACTATTATTCCGAGCGGCGTAGCGGACTTGCGGTCATTGAGCGCCGGGAATGTGACACTTACCCCTGAGTTTGCCGCGAATAGCATGAATTACAGCGCCAATGTGTCGAATAGCGTGTATAGCCTTTCCGTGACCGCCACGGTGTATAACCCTCATTCCACTGTTAAGATTAACGGGCATTTGGTTATCGATGCGGGAACAGGAGTCTACACGCATGAAGTGGACCTGGAGGTAGGCGTGAGCACGCACCTGGTCGAGGTTACCGCTCAGGATGGACGGACGACCAAAACGTATTCGATCCGCGTCGACAGGGCGCCGTCATCGAATGCGAGCTTAAGCGGATTAACGGCCAGCGCGGGCTCGCTGACGCCTGTATTCGATAGCGGGCAATATGCGTACACGGTCCAAGTGGAGCATCATACGGATACCATACGATTCCAGCCTGTGGCAGCGGATACCACATCGGTGATTCGGATCAATGGCGCCTTGACGTCAGGTGGGACGTACTCCGGTGATCTGGCTCTCCACGTAGGCAGCAATGCTTTCAACGTGGAGGTGACCGCTCAAGACGGCATAACCCGACTGACATATGCCCTTACGGTCTATCGTGACCCCTCCGCCAATGCGAAGGTGAAGGGGATCGCGGTGAGCGGGGCGACGCTGAATCCCGCCTTCGATGCGGAGGTAGCAGCTTACAACGCCACGGTGTCGTATTCGAGCGGCAGCATAGCGATTACGCCGGAGCTCGATGACCCTACAGCAACGGTAAGCATTAACGGTCAAGCGGCCGCCCATGGTGCAGCTACGGCGGTTCAGCTTCGAACAGGCGCGAACGTCATTACCGTGGAAGTGACGGCTCAAGACGGCACAACCAAGCGGAGATACACCCTGTCGATCAACAGGCTGGAAGAAGAGAGCGATACCGGCGGTGATGGTCCATCCGATCCGGGAACGCCTGCGCCTCAGCCTGGCCCGGTGTTGGAACCGACCCCTGAGCCATCCGTGTCGAATCCGGCGCAGCTGCCTACTTCCGACATGAATCGCACAGACGGGGAAGCCGAGATTATCGTCAATGGTGTAAGGCAAGGTCAGGCAGGCGTGCTGGTAACCGAAGCGATAGCGGGAAGAACGGTCACTAGATTAGTGGCAGACCATGCCAAGTGGAATCGAATACTGAATCAGCAGGGGAACAAGCCGGTTGTGATCGTTCCGATCAACAACAGCAGCGGGACTGTGTCCTTGCAGCTTACCGGGGATCTTATCCATAGTATGGAGACTAGAGGAGCGACGCTCATTCTTAAGACTGAGGAGGCGTCCTACTCGCTAGGGGCGCATCAAATCAACCTCAGCGCCCTGACTGCTCATTGGGGATCAGGGACGGCGCTCCAGGATGTCATGATCGATATCCGGATAACGAAATCTTCGCAGGAGACCGTTCACATGCTTCAAAGTACGGCGCAAAAGGAAGGGTACTCTCTAGTCGCTCCGCCGCTGGACTTTACCGTCCAGGCCTCGTATCGCGGTCAAACTATGGAGGTAAGCAGATTCGATGCTTACGTGGAGCGGCATATCCGATTGCCTGAAGAGATCGATCCGGGCAAGATTACGACGGGGGTTGTGCACGTAGCTGATGGCGTCGTTGCACATGTGCCCACCGCAGTCAGCCGCACGGGTTCCCAATACTTCGCCAAAATCAATAGCTTGACGAACAGCACCTACTCCGTCATCTACAACCCTCGAACCATGGAGGATGTAGAGAGTCATTGGTCGAAAATCGATGTGAACGACATGGCCTCCCGGATGATCGTGAACGGATACGACGACAAGCGGTTCAAGCCGGACGATGCCATCACGCGCGCTGAATTCGCAGCGATTCTCGTCAAAGCGATGGCGCTCCGTCCATCCGGTTCCCAGCCGGACTTTGACGATGTGAAGGCGGGGGCATGGTATGTTGAAGCAGTCAGCGCAGCTCATGAGTATGGAATCATTAGCGGCTATGACGATGGTAGCTTCAAGCCGGAGCGGACCATTACGAGAGAAGAGGCCATGGCGATGATCGCCAAGGCGATGCGGATAACCAAGCTGGATACCGTGATATCGGAAAGTGACATTCACAATCGGCTTGCGGGATTCAAGGATAACGGAGAGGTTTCCGAATGGGCCAAAGCATTCGTCGCCCTGTGCATTCGCCTAGGCATCGTCCAAGGGGACGATACGGGCCTTTCTGCCAAGGAGTCCATCAGCAGGGCGGAGACGGCAGCCATAGTCAGAAGAATGCTTCTGACGGCAGACCTCATCCATGATGTAACGAAAGAGCCGTAAGTCAACGAAATCAGCCCTAGATTTGCACCTCTAATCAGGGACATCGGACAACCATGTGTGAACCGATGCCTGATTGGGGTGTCTTTTTTATGTCCATAAAGGGAATGGTTGACATCTTCATTCGACAAGTGTAGAATGTGCGTACGTTGATTCACACTTTGTCGAAAGAAGGTTTTGCCATGAGCGAGGATAAACTGCCAAGATTGCCGGATGCCGAGCTGGAAGTGATGAAGGTGATCTGGGAAGCGGGGAGGCCCGTAACCTCTGCGGATGTGATGGAGCAATTGAAAGGGGTCAAAACCTGGGGGGTGACTACCGTTCTCAATCTGCTGGCCAGGCTATTGGATCGCGGCTTTGTTACCTCAGAGCGACAGGGGAGGTTCAATGCCTATACCGCACTTGTACAGGAAAAAGACTATCTAAAGCACGAAAGCAAGTCGATCCTGCAAAGACTGTACGGCAATTCGCTTAAGAGCTTTGTTGCCTCTCTATACGACAGCCAGGCCGTTTCCAAGGACGAGCTGGAGGAGCTGCGGAAGTTTATTGAAGAGCGGGCCAAGGAGGGATGAGCATGTCCGAACGTATCCTTACATCCATCATGGAAGTCACGCTCAGTACTTCCGTTGTGATCGCTTGTTTGCTGCTGCTGATCCCATGGTTAACGGCCACTTATACGGTTCATTGGCGTTATTGGGTGTGGATGGCACTGTCAGCGAGACTTGTTCTGCCAGTCAGCTTCGCCTTGCCCCAATCTCCGCTTCGGATCGTCCTCCCTTCCCCAAGCGTGCCGAATGGGCTGAGCCTCCAGGAACAAGCGGCGGCCATTCACGTAAATGAAGCCGTCCAAACCGGTTCATCCGCGGCAGTTTACCCGTTCGCAAGCCTCAGCCTCTATGACTGGCTGGTCATCGTATGGGGCGGGGGAGCGGTACTTACTCTCCTTGTTCACCTGGCAGGATACATCTGGTTCCAACGCTCGATCAGGCGCTGGAGCAGACCGCCGGCCGACCCGAGAGTTCGGGAGCTATTCGAGAAGGAGCTGGAGAGCCGCAGCCTGTCGGGTAAGGTTCGACTTCGGATCGGGAAGCAGCTGGAAGGCCCCATGCTGACCGGCTTCTTCAAGCCTACGGTATGGCTGCCGCAGGAAACCTATCGCGACCATGAGCTACAGGTTATATTCAAGCATGAGCTCGTTCATTATCAGCGAAGAGACTTAGGGTATAAGCTGCTGCTGCTCGCGGTTCAGGCGATCCATTGGTTTAATCCGCTGGTCCATCTGATGGTGAGGCAGGCCGACAAGGATCTGGAGATTTCATGTGATACCGAGGTAGTGAAAGGGAAGGACCTAACCTACAGAAGACAGTACAGCGAAACGATCCTCGCCATTATGGAAGCGGGACAGACGCGAAGCAGCAAGCTCTCCACTTCCTTCAGCGGCGGGAAAAAAACCATGGAACGGCGCTTCGCCAGCATATTGGATCTGGGAACCAAGCGAAAAGGCAAGCTTGCTATGACCACTGTGCTTTTGTTCGTGATAGGCTCGGGTATTTTGGTCGCTTGTACAGCGTATACAGGTTCGGATAAAACGACCTCTGCTTCTTCCGACAATCAGACACGCTTTAACGAGCTTGTGAAGAGCATACAGAGCCGAGACGGGTTTGGGTTCGAAGGCTTGCCATGGCTGATCACGAGGCAGGAGCTTATAGCAACAAGGAAGATAAGCAGCTACGAGACCGGAGAGGATAGGCTGATAACTGCAGCAGACATTCTTCAAGACAGTCCGTCTTTGACGCAAAGAGTCGTTTATCATTTCACAGACGATCAGTTTGTGTCGGGCGAGTACTGGTTGATAACGTCCGATAAAGATCGCTTCGCTGCTTGGAATCAGGAATTGAAGGCAAGCTTGTCGCAATCCCTGCCGCAGCCGACAAGCAATGATCTCCGAGTTTTGGAACAAGCGGATGAAGCGGGTACCCAAGGGAAGGTTGTGGCGTGGCAGGGCACGGATGGCAGCAGATTGAGCATTCATCTGGGAGAAGCAGCCCCGCAAGGGGAAGAAGTGAGCTATGTATTGCAGATCAAAAGCTCCTCGCCTCTTCCCCCAAGGCGAAGCTTGCTGCCATAATTGCTGCGGGGCCAGAGCTGCCTTATCGTCTCTACGCTCGATCTCGCTCCGCAAATACAAAGTGCTTCTGGCCGAGATAATTCAGAATCGTATACAAACCGTTCCCCAGCACCACAGCAATCGTACGGCCTGCATCGCCAGACAGGACCGGGATAAATTCGCCGATGCTGCCTGTCAACCAGCTGCTGCTGGCATACGCCACCACGTAGCAGGAGCCGAGCACCAGGAGGAATTTAATCAGGCCTGTCTTGTGGGCCGTACGGCTTTTGAACGTGAACGACCGGTTAAGCACATAACTGACGCAGGCCCCAACAGCCGTCCCGATCAGGGTAGACATCCAGTAATCGAGCTTCGCCCCGTGAAGGAGCACGAGCATGACGGATAGGCCGACCGCCGTGTTAAGCATCCCGACCAGCAGAAAGCGGAATAGGCTGGAGGTGAGGATCGTCTTCATCCTTTTTCTAACGCGATATGAGTTTCTGATTGTTGTCAGCTTGCACACCCCGATCCTCCAGAAGCTGGTTCACCTCTATATTGTATAAGGGCCTGCTTTTTACTTCCAAGTAAATCTTGCCGATATACTCCCCTAACAAGCCGAGGCTCATCAGTTGAACGCCCCCAAGGAACCAGATGGACAAGATAAGCGAGGTCCAGCCGGAAGTCGTACGCCCCCAAAGATGGACCGTCAAGGAGTATAGGGCCGCGAGAAAGCTCAGTATGAAGATGACGAAGCCGGCGGCCGTCACCATCCGGATCGGCGTGACGCTGAAGGAAGTTATGCCCTGGAAAGCAAAGGACAGCATTTTTCGCAGGTTGTATTTCGACTTCCCCGCATATCGTTCATGGCGGTCATACCGGACGATAGCGGACTTGAAGCCGACCAGGGGGACGATCCCTCTCAGAAACAAATTCACCTCTTTGTAATCGGAGAGGGCGGTCAGAGCCCGGTGACTGAGAAGCCGGTAATCCGCGTGGTTGTAGATGATGTTAACGCCCATCAGCTTCATGAACCGGTAGAAGGCGAGGGCCGTATTCCGTTTGAAGATCGAATCGGTGCTCCGGTTTTGCCGGACTCCGTAGACTACATCATAGCCCTCATGGAACTTGTATATAAACGAGCGGATAGCCGTAACGTCGTCCTGAAGATCGGCATCGATGGAGATGACGCAATCCGAGCACTCCCGGGCGGCGGTCAGTCCCGCGAGCAGAGCGTTCTGATGTCCCGAATTGCGGGACAGCTTCAACCCGCGGACAAAGGTATGGGAACGGCTAAGCTCGTCGATCAGCTCCCAGGTTTCGTCCTTGCTCCCGTCATCGACATACAAGATGATACTTTCCGGAGCGATGAGCCGTTCTTGAACCAAGCGGTCGAGCACGGCAGCCAGTCTTCTCGTCGTTTCGTGAAGCACGGCTTCCTCATTGTAACAGGGTACGACTACGGCCAAAAAGGGCGTCTCTCCTCCGAATGTATACATATATTACCTCCTGAGGGAATGAAGATATTATGGTAAACTTGCTTAGAACCAAAATAGCATAGGAAGCTGAACAAGTCGAGAATAAAAAACGACAATTCGACAAATATAGTGGATGTTTCGGGTTGGTAAATGGTTCCAAAGACCTAATTTTATCATTTCTTACGGTTAAAAATCATAGCATGCATAGGGAGACTTACGGGTATGAAAAAAAGATTCCTGATCGGCGCAAGCATCCTGCTGATGGTCGGCCTCACGGCTTGTGAATCGGCTCCTGCATCCGTACCTGCTGAAAGCAGCTCCCTGCTGCCGATGCAAGCTTATGGGGACAGCACGGGCATGTCGAAGAGACGAGAGGCCTTGTATGCATTTATAGAAAACCGTCTTACCGGCCCGAGCGGCATCCATACGAACCTGAAGGATACTCCGCAGACCGCTGAAGCTGCTAGCGGGCACGAGGTGCTAAGCGAATCGGCAGGCATCCTGATGCGCTATTATGCGATAACCGGGCAACGGCAGAAATTTGACGAGGAGTGGGCCCGGGCCAAGCGGATTTTCGACCTGCCATCCGGCTTCAGCTACCGGTACAGCCCTCTCCTTACCAAGTCTTACCCAATTAATGCGGCAGTTGATGACCTGCGTATGATTAGAAGTCTCCATGAAGCGGCACAGGCCTTCCGCGATCCTGCTTATGCGAACGAAGCGAAAACCTATGGCCAGCGCTTCTACGAGCATAATGTAAAAGACGGGTTTCTGTATGACTTCTACGACGATACGTATCGCATGACCAATGATTTCATTACGTTATGCTACATAGATTTGAAGACGCTTGAGCTTCTGCCGCTATCCGGCAAGTCGAAGGGTGCTTTTACAGCCCGTATGTTGGGTATTAGTAAGGGAGGGTACATATCGGATGACTTCCCGTTCTATGAAACCCGGTATGATTACAAGAAAGCCGGCTACAGCTCGGAGAATATCAACACGGTGGAATCTCTCTTGACTATTCTCGCGCTAACGGAAGTCCGGCAGCACGAGCCCTCCAGCATCCGGTTTGTGAAGGAACAGGTCAAGGCAGGTACCTTGTACGGTCAATACGCGAAGAATGGGAAGCCAACCACGGACATCCGGTCGACGGCAATCTATGCGATAGCGGCTATGATCGGAGCCGAGCTTGGAGACAAGGCTTTATATGAAGACAGCGTGCGACGAATGAATGAATTTCAGATTCTGGATCCCGGGAGTGAGCTGAACGGGGGCTTCGGAGACACAGCCACCGGGCAGGCCTATTCCTTCGACAATCTGATGGCGTTGCTGGCTTACGTATATTAATTGGAAAGAAGGCTTGCGGCATGTCAGGAGAGAAAGTGGGAAAGTGGATTGTCCGATACGGCTCTCCGGCTGCCGCAGCGGCGGCCGGGGTACTGCTGATCACGATCGTGGCGCTCTTCACGCCACCCTTCCTCGGCATGGCGGATAACGGGGATTACTTTCGTATTCTGTACGGAAACGGCTTATATTTCAAACCGCCGGATTACAACGATCAGTATCTGGGTTATTTCGTAAGGGAATACGGCATCTTTCAATTCTTTAACGAGAATGGAGCGCCTCTTTTCTCGTCCCAGTCCTTATTTATACATCTGGCCCTGCTCCTGAACAAGCTGTTCTACAGCTCTGCCGTGTTCGATATCCGGTTCCAGGCCGCCGTTTACACCGTGCTGTATACGATGGCCGTGTACCTGCTGGTGGAGGCCGTCACGTGGAAGCTGCCCCGCAAGCTCGGCTATCCGATTGCCGGCTTGGCCGTGTTCATCTTCGCTGACACCGGTTATACGGCGTTTTTTAATTCTTTCTATAGCGAAAGCGTCGTAATGATCATGGCGATGCTGGTGGTGGCTTCTGGGATGCTGCTTTACCGGAAGAGATACAACGACTATGTGCTGTTGGCCGTGCTCGCGGTCAGCGCCGTACTTCTGACGACGAGTAAGCAGCAAAATGCGCCGGTAGGACTCATCATCGCAATGGCCGGCGTCATCCTTGTATTCGTAAGGCGGGAGCGAGCGTATCGAATGCTTGTCTCTTGTGCGCTTATCGGCTTATTTGCAGTCGGGGTCGGCACGTATGCGCTGATTCCGAAGGAGTTCGTCAACATTAATAAATACCATGCGATGACTCGCGGCGTGTTGATGAATTCGCATGATCCTGAGGCTACGCTGAAATCCTTCGGAATCGACCGGCAGTTCGCTATTCTGAACGGCAGCATTTATTATCTGCCTTACACGGCGGTGGATGTCGATTCCGAGCTGCTGGAGAAGGAGTTTTACAGCAGGTACGGCTTCGGCTCCATCCTCGCCTACTACCTCACCCACCCCGATCAGGCGGGCAAAATGCTGGACCTTGCGGCCCGCAGCGGATTCACGATCCGGCCTCCTGCCATGGGAAACTATGAACAGGCGGCTGGCAAGCCGTTCGGCGCGCAGACGGTTTTCTTCTCAGGCTACAGCCTGCTGAAGGATGCCCTGGCACCGAAAACCTTCGGCTTCGTCGTGATCTGGACGCTCGTCGTGCTGGGGCTTTATGCGCCTTCCTTCGTTGCTGCGGTGCGTGCCAGACGGGTCCGGGCCACGATCCGGCTTCCTTTGATGGCCATGATGATACTGGTCGGTCTGTCCGGCATTCTGGTTTCGATTATCGGGGCGGGCGATGCGGACTTGTCCAAGCATGAGTTTCTGTTTACAGCCTGCTTCGATCTTGTGTCCTTCCTGACGGCAGCCGATTTCTTCGGCCGAAGGTTATGGGGGGCGAGGCTGCTGGAGGACGAACAGGAAGAGGAGGAAGGCGGGCAAGCCGGCGCTGTGAACTATGGACAGGGGGGATGGCATGTTTCCCAATAAGGTCTTATCCTGGCTGCTGCTGTCGCTTTGTTTTCTTCTAGCATCGCCGGGCTTGAACGTCAAAGCCGCCGGCGCCGCTGCCGAACAGCCGTCAAGTCAGGTGTTGGTAATCTACGACAGTCTGTCGATCGGTACCCCGACCGAGGGCAATGTCGAAGCGCTGCAGCGGCTGCTCGCTTCGTTCGGGACCCAGGTGACCTTATCCTCCTTCGATAAGTATGAGCCGGGGGCGCTTCAGCGCTACGACCACGTGATCGCCGTACGCAATGCCGGAGATCTGACGGAGCTGCCGGGAGCCTATGTCCGGGACTTCGAAGCATACCAGGGCCGTTATCTGCATATCGGCGCCCACCTTCCGCAGCAAGCGGTACAAGCTTTGGAGCTTCAGGAGGAGCGGGGCACGAGGGACAGGTTCCGGCTTGCGATCGGACAGCTGTCCGAGGCTTCTCTTCCGGTGGAGAACCTGCCTTCCATTGTCCGCTACGCAGGCAAGGGATATGGCAACTGGAGCTCGGGCAGCCGTTCCGGGACTACTCCATATGGAATCTTGAACGGGCGGCATGCCTATGTCCCCTATATGCAGAAAGGGAACCTCAGCGAGCTGGGCATCGCCTATCTGCTTGCGGACTGGCTGGAGGTCCGCGCGCCGAGCGGATATTATGCGGTGTTCAAGGAGATCTACCCGTTCTCCGACCTGCAGCTGCTCAGACGCTTGGCAGATCGGCTGTACGAATCGGGCATCCCCTTTGTTGCGAGTGTCCGTCCCATCCTCGACAACTTCGACTACCCCGCAGCGCAGCGTTATCTGGAGACGCTCAAATACGTGCAGTCGAGGAATGGCAGCCTGGTGGTGGACGCTCCGTTCGTAGCTTCGACGATCAGTCAGGATATCACGACGTTGAATAAAGAGCTGGCTTCCTTTGTAGATGCTTTGGCTGACTATGGGATAGCGCCTCTGGGAATCGGGGCGGAGATGTACTGGAGCTACGATGAGCATTATGCGTCCAAAGGGCTGGCATTCTTCGACTCGGTCGTGATGTTCCCGAATGAGCGGATTATGCACCGGGCCCCGACCTCTACATCGAAGACCTTTGCCTCCACGCTGTATACGCTGAAGGCTGGTGAGCTGGAAAGATTCGACCAGTCGATCAAAGCGATAGAGCCGCTCCCTATGAACACCGCTTTCGTGTTCGAGCTTCCCGAAGGCGAGGAGCAACTGGAAGCAACGATTCAGGCGCTCCAGGGCGACTGGAAAACTTTTTCCGATTACAAGAGCATGGTTCATGTCGTCCGCACGGACAAGCATGAGATCCGGTCCGCCGCCGGGCTTCTTCAGATCAACGGCCGAACGCTCGTCTTGAACAAGGACTTTGCGCAGATCGAATCGGATCATACGTATATCGAGGAAGGCGAGCGCAGCTTCGACGCCCTGTTCACTATTCAGAACAATATCTTTATCGTGCTGATCACAACGACCCTGTTGATATTCGGAATTTTCCTGGTGATCGGCTATCGGCTGTACAAGCGCAAATACACGCATCCGGGGAGAAAATTATGACGATTGCAGATCTGCTTATGCTGATTTCGGTGATATGTATATGGTCTCTGCTGCTCGTGAATGTGGTCCTGATCGTAGCGGGCTACTTCTACTATATTCAGCTGGAGAACCAGAGCGTCCCGGAGCTTCAGGAAGAGCCGCCGTTTGTGACGATTATGGTACCGGCGCATAATGAGGGGAAGGTCATCACGCAGACCGTGGAAGCTTTGCTCGCCCTGCATTATCCCCATGACCGGTATGAGATCATCGTCATCAACGACAACTCCTCGGATAACAGCAGCGTGCTGCTGGGCAATCTCCAGCTTAAGCACCCGGGCCGCAATCTGATCATCTTGAATACCGATGCAGTTACCGGTGGGAAGGGGAAGTCCAATGCGCTCAACCTTGGATTTGCGCTAAGCAAGGGCGAATTGATCGCCATCTACGACGCGGACAACACACCCGAGAAACAAGCGCTGCGCTACCTCGTCTCGGAGATAACCCATGATCCGACGCTAGGAGCGGTCATCGGCAAGTTCAGGACGCGGAACCGGGATGCCAATCTGCTGACGCGGTTTATCAACATCGAGACGCTGTCCTTCCAATGGATGGCCCAGGCGGGCCGCTGGAAATTATTCAAGCTGTGCACGATCCCCGGCACCAACTTCATCATGAGAAGGGAGATTGTCGAGCGGATCGGAGGATGGGATGTGAAGGCGATCGCGGAGGATACCGAGATCAGCTTCCGCATCTATATGATGGGGTACCGGATCAAGTTCCAGCCGAAAGCCGTCACCTGGGAACAGGAGCCCCAAACGGTCAAAGTATGGTTTAAGCAGCGCACGCGTTGGGCGAAAGGCAATATTTATGTCATCATCAAAAACCTGCCGCTGCTGTTCGATCGCTCGGCGAAGACGATTCGCTTTGACATTCTTTATTTTTTGTCGATTTATTTTCTGCTGCTGACCTCTCTCGTGATGTCCGACCTGCTGCTGATCCTGAATGCTCTTGGATATGTGACGACTACGATAGCAGGCTTCAGTTCGTTCCTATGGCTGCTGGCGGTTACGCTTTTTGTCGTCGGCACCTTTATTACTCTCGTTACGGAGAAAGGCGAGATGAGGCTGTCGAACTTATGGATCATCATGCTGATGTATGTTTCCTACTGCCAGCTGTGGATGGTGGTGGCGGCCTACGGCATGTATACCTACTTGAAGGACCTGGTGTTTAAACGAGAGGCCAAGTGGTATAAAACCGAACGATTCTAAGGGGGTGAGGAGACTAGTGAACAAAAGATTGCTAAGGATAGCTCTGCTCTGCGGGGCTCTGCTGCTGCCGCTTACGGCTCGTGCCGAGGGTGCATTAGACGGGGGAGCGGACGGAAAGACGTACGGGACGACGTTTACCGGCACCTCCTTATCCGGGGGGATAACCTCCGCCCAGCAATATTTTCGGATCGAAGACTATTGGAAGGTGGGAGCGGTAGAGGTGCGGCTCGATTATAAAGCGTCTCCCTTGACGCAGAGCGAGCGATCCAGCGTTACGCTGCTTCTGAACGGCACGCCGTTTCATTCCTTCCGGCCCGTGACCGGCGAGACGGGGAACCAGCAGCTGTCGGTGGCGGTCCCTGCCTCGCTTCTGACCGAGGGAGTCAATACGCTGGGCATTCAAGGACAGCTCGAAACGATCGATCCGAGCCTGCAGCTCGTCTGTCTGCCGACCGATACCCGGGGCAGCTGGCTTCAGGTGCTGGATTCCTCCCGAATTACCGTGCACTACGACCGCGAGGCGATGAAGGATAGCATCCGGGATTTCAATCGCCACTTTATCGGACTCGATACGGTCGATGAAGGGCAGAATGCCGTAGCGGTGTCCGGGAAGAGCGAGACAGCCGAGCTGGAAGCCGCGGCGTATGCTTTATCCGGATTCGCCAAGGCGAACTCGCTGAAGGAACGCACGATCTCTCTGATCCCCTATGTGGCGGAGCAGGTGAAGGGGAAGCGGGCGGTTGTGCTTATCGCTCTCTACGATAATTTGCCGGATGAGCTCAAGGGGCTGTTGAGTACAGGGGAGCTGCAGGATAAGGCGCTGCTCCAACTGGTGAAGACGGCCGATCAACCTACGCTGGTTATCACCTCTCGCGATGCGAGCATGCTCATCAAAGCCGGACGCCTGGCGGCCAATCAAGCGTTGCTAGCTCAGATCGACGCGAATGCGAAGGTAGTGGATGCGACGACGGAAGTCGGGACGCCCGCCGCCAGCGTCAGCCGGAATGTCGTCTTGACCGAGAGCGGAGACCAGTTGACCGGCGAGGGTCACCAGGAAAGAACCTATTTCGTCGCCCTGCCCGGAAATCGTTCGCTCGCCGATGCCAGCAAGCTTAGTCTGGATTTGCGCTATGCGCGTAATCTGGATATGGAACGCTCCATGGTTACCGTCCTGATCGACAAAACGCCTATAGGCAGCAAAAAACTATCCTCGGAGCTGGCGGATGGCGATCGTCTTACGCTGCAAGTGCCGAAAAACTTGAACATCTCGGGCAATTTTTCGGTAACCGTCGCTTTCGATCTGGAGCTCAAGCATCATATGGATTGTATAGAAAGACAAGATCAGATGCCCTGGGCTTTTATCGGGAAGGATTCGCTGCTGCAGCTGAACACCAAGGATCGAGCCGACTTGCTGCTCAATAATTACCCCTATCCCTTCCTTCGCGACGGCAGCTACAACCAGGTGGCTGTGGTGCTCCCGAGCAAGCGCGATGCCTACAGCTTCCAAACGCTGACCCATCTGTTTAACCTGCTTGGCCAATATGCGCAGACGAATACGGGAGAGGTTCGCTTCTTCGGAGACGAGGCCAGCGCGGAAGAGCTGAAGGGAAGGCAGATCATTGCGATAGGCAGCTACCAGGACAACAAGGTTATCCGGGATAGCAACGAGCAGCTGTATTTTCGCTATGATCCGGACGGCGGAGGGTTTGTGTCCAATGAAAAGATGAGCATCGAGACCGAATACGGAAAGCGTATAGGCTCCCTGCAATTGATCGATTCGCCTTACGGCCGAGGCAACGGACTATTGGCAATTACGGGCAGCGGCTCCGAGTATGTGTATCTGGCGTCCAAGCTGCTGGCTACGGAGGGTACGCTGTGGAAGGTATACGGGGATGGCGTCGTTACGGATAAAGACGGCAGGACGCAAGCCTTCCGGTTCAAAAAGCTGGCCGAGCCCGAGTCCCCCTCCGTGCTCCGCGAGGTGCTGGAGCGCAAGGATGTGGTCGGCTTTACGATAGCTGCCGTACTTACTCTTGTACTGGTGCTTGTTTCTCTGATTCTGATGATCCGCAAGCACAAGAAGTCAACGAAGCGGGGGAGAGGCCGATGAGACGCCTACAAGGCGGCGCGCTTTCGGACGGGGCGTTCTTGCTGCTATTCATCGCTTGCTTTATCAGTATCGTCTATACAGCAGCGGATCCGAATACGTATGTTCCGAACATTATTTTCTTGAATCTGGCCTTCCTGATCGCCATCATCACGTATTTTACGACCCTTACGACGGGGTTGATGCTGAATGTCGTGTTTGTATTCGGCTACGGGACCTTCACCTTGTACCAGACGGTTGTGGAGGGGGACGTTATCGTGACCCAGAATTATTTCTGGCTCCTCATGACGCCCATATTCACGGTTGCAACGTGGATGTTCACCTTGGCAAGCAGGCAGTTGCAGCAGGAGAATGAAGAACTGAAGAAGACCAACTCTTCTCTGGCTACGATGGACGAGAAGACAAGCTTGAAGAACAGCTTGGCCTTCCAGAACGATGCTACGGTTTTCATGGCGCTGTCGGTTCGCTATCATATGCCGCTGACTTTGCTTGTGCTCAGTGTGAAGTATTGGGATGAGATCAGGCGCATGATCGGCGAAGAGAAGCTGATGGAGGCGGTGCATGATCTGTCCAAGCTCAGCCAGACCAGCATCCGCACGAATGATTCGCTCTACTTGCTCAACCGGGATAATCCGACTTGGGGAATGCTGCTGTTTACGGACCGGGAGGGAGCGAACTTCGTCATCGAGCGGTTGAAGAGTCGGGTCGATGATCTGAACGACAGCGAGTACGCCGAGAAGTATAAGGTGGAGCTCGTCCTGAAGATAGGCGCTATCGAGTATGACAAGGACACGATCCCGACGCCGGTTTCATTTATAGCCCAGGCCAAGAAGCAGCTGGAGTATGACGTATAGATTTTTGGGCCTGCCGGGCATGAACGATGGTGACGCACCTGAATAGGATAGTCCCGAAGGGAGGGACGTCCTATGTCTACGATAATCCGGATAGCCGCCGTAGGAGATATTCTGGTCCCGGAATCGATGATACGCTCCGCGCGCATAGCAGGTTCGGCCCGTTACGACTTTGCTCCGATCTTCCGCTACGCGGCGCCGCTGCTCCGAAGCGCGGACCTGACGATCGGTAATCTGGAGCTGCCGCTGGGCGGCCACGCGTCGAGATATACTTACCGGCATCCGAAGACGGGCTTCTATACGTTCCATGCGCCTGCCGAGCTCGCTTCGGATCTGAAGGCTTCGGGCTTCGATGTGCTAGTGACCGGCAATAACCATTGTCTGGACCGCGGGATGACTGGCTTGATCCGAACGCTGGACATTCTGGATGAAGCGGGGATTGCCCACACGGGGACCTTCCGCAGCGAAGCGGAGTCGGGACGTCCTCTTCTGCTGGACATTAAGGGGGTCCGCATCGCCGTGCTATCCTACTCGAAAAGCACCAATCGTCTCACACTGCCGCAGTCGTGCGCCTGGATGGTCAACCGACTGGACGAGGAGCAGATGCTGCGTGAGCTTGCGGCTGCCCGCAGAGCAGCGGATTACACGATCGTCTGCCCGCATTTCGGCAAGGAGTATACGCATGAGCCGGGGAAGGTGCAGAAGCGGCTGGTCCGTATGCTGCTTGAGGGCGGCGCGGATCTGGTGCTGGGCGCGCACCCTCATGTCGTACAGCCCGTCGTGCGGACCGGCGGCCAGGCGGCCGCTTATTCGCTGGGCAATTTCATTTCGACGACGCTAATGGGGCATGCGGCTACACGGAACGGGCTGTTGCTGCTCGCTGCCATCGAGAAGGATGCGGCGGGTACCCGTCTGCTTAGCCTTGACTATGTGCCTACCTGGGTACGAAGGGTGCCCGTCTCGGGCGCGATCTCCTATCAAGTATTGCCGGTAAGCGAAATCTCCGTCTCCGGCTCTCATCTGCCAAGTACGATACATCCCCGGGAACGGAAGGCGATGCGGCTTGCCGCCCGGTATACGATGGGGATCGTGCATCGTTCCGTCAAGTAGTCGTATGGGGCCGTATAGCCGATAACCCGGGTTAACGGATCAAGTAGTGATCATATGAATGGGATGTAAAGCACCGTTTATAGCAAACGAGGCTTGACCCGTTTCTTCAGATACGACAAGAACGATCGCATCGGATCTTTCGCTTAGTCCGATTGCAGCTCGGTGCCTTGTTCCTAGTTTTCGGTCTGTTACCTGAATGTTGGATAAAGGAAGAACGTTAGCAGCAGACACAACCGTTTCGGCGCGAATCAGAATAGCCCCGTCATGTAATGGGTTTCCCGGAAAAAATATCGATTCGATCAAGGAGTGGGATAACGTCCCCCCAATGGGTACGTTGGATGGAATGAGCGATTCAAGGGAATCGTTTCGTTCCACGACGATTAGCGCGCCATGCTTTCGTTCGGATAAATGGCATATGCTTATCGTCAGATCCTCGTATTTGGATGTGTAAGGAGATAAATAACATTTTAAATAAAAGGACGCGGCGGTTGTGACGATATCTGTCATCACGTTTCTCATATTTTCGAATTGTTGTACGAGGCATACATCTTCATTGCTTAATAGCTCGATATTATGTTTCGCTAGTGAAGATATTTCTTCGAGCGATTTTTCTAAATGTTCTTTTAAGGAAGAGGAATTGCAATTGTCATAGATCATCTTTTGAACCTCGATTCGGGAAAATAACTTAACTTATGTTTGCCCAAAATGGTATGATATTATCCGAAACGCGGAATAGAGAAATGGCGGAACCCTTGAGGAAAGGAAGTCGCACGTGCACGTGAAAAAAGGCTTGGTCGTTCTCATGTATGCAGCTTTGATAGCAGCTGCACTCTTCTATAAAGAGGAGCTGCTCCGCTGGCTTGGCAGCGGGGATCGCTCCGATCTCCCTCTGATGCTGCTGCTATCCGTATTGCTCGCTTTTGTCCCGGTGGTCCCGTTCGGAGTGGTAGGGGGCATCATGGGGGCCAAGTACGGGTTCGTGATCGGAGGACTTCTGAACCTGGCAGGCTCTTCGATAGCAGCCGTACTGATGCTGCTGCTCGTCCGAGTCTTGTTCAGGGATCAAGGGAGACGTTACTTGACCCGGTTCCGGAGTCTGGAGAGATTCACGGCGCTGTACGAAAAGCGTCCGTTCCTGAGTGTGCTGGCCGCGCGGCTGATCCCGATCCTGCCCTCTCCGGCCATCAATATCTATTCAGGCCTAAGCCGTATTTCGGTGGCGGTGTTCGCCGCGGCGACGGTGTTAGGCAAAGTGCCTGTTATGCTCGTGTTCGCTCTCGTAGGCGATACGTTTCTAACAGACCCGATCATGACGGCCGCTGCGCTGGCGGTCTATGCCGTATTTCTCGCTGTTGTGTATGCGGGCTACAAGCTTGCTCTGCGGGGACAGGCAAGACCGGCGGGCCCAACAGGAGCAGCCAGCCCGCCAACGCCTGGCGCGAGCTGCGACGAGGTCTGACTCGGGGCACTCATCGTTTATAGATCGAAAGCCAACTGCACCGGACGCTGTTCGGTGTTTTTGGCGTCGGACGGCGGGGCATCTCCGTTGCCAGGGCTAGCAAGCGGATGATAAGACGGCAGGCCGTGAGATCGAAGCAAGTCATCGAGCCTCCCCGCGACTTCAGCGCGGAAGGGCTTGGGGGCCGAAGGGGAGTCCGCGTACAACCGGGCGTAACGCCGAGCCAGCGAAGGGTAGTGCTGGTTCAGAGCGGCGAAGAACCAGGACTTGACGGGAGCTGTATTCAGGCGCAGGACAGACCCCATGACGAAAGCGGCGCCCGCTTCCGCAACCGCCTGCACCAAAGGCTCGAGCTGATCAGGCCCGTCAGTAAGAAAGGGAAGGATCGGCGCGATGAATACGCCGGCTTCGATCCCCCTCTCCCGCAGCCCGGCTACGGTTCGCAGTCGTTCGGAGGGAGCGGGAGACATCGGCTCAAAGCTGCGCCAGATGGATCTGTCGAGCGTATTCAAGCTCACATGGACGGTGCAGTCGGGCAGACGCGCGAGCAGGTCCGCATCCTGCAGGATGAGCGGCGAGCGGGTCGTGATGCTGGCCGGTATCCCGTAAGCAACGAGTACCTCCAGGCATTGCCGGGTAATTCGCTCCTTGGCCTCCGCTTGCTGATAAGGGTCGGTGGCCGTTCCCAGCGCCACCTTGCCGATCCTCTCGCGTCCGTTCCTTGACTTCAGCATGCGCTGAAGCTGGGCCTCCAGGGCTTCGGCTGCATTATGCTTGACCAGGATACGGTGCTGGAACGTATCGTCGGTCGCAAGCCCCAGGAATGTATGAGTTGACCGCGCATAACAGAAGCTACAACCATGCTGGCAGCCGCGGTAAGGATTGATCGACCAGTCGAAGGGCATGGAAGGACTTTTTACCGCGTTAAGCACCTGCTTGGCGTGAATCGGCTCGTAAGTAGTTTTCATACAGACACCCCTCCGAATATAGCAAGAATAGCGAGAAACGAACAAATGTTCCCGTTAAGTAACTTTATCACGAAAAAGCGGGGCCAAGCAACTGGTATCGGCTTCCGCTAACCGCCGGAGCAGAGATTCCGGGTCTACCCATTACTGATATAAGGAGCGTTCGCGATGGCCAGAAGAAGAAACCGACAACCCGTAGTCCCAGGGTCGGGACAGGCGCTTGATGCCTTCAAGGCGGAAGTGATGCACCGTGCGGGCTATACCGCGAGTTCCGCGCAGCCGGAACGGGTCAAATACGAGGTTGCCAGCTCGCTTGGCATCCCGCTTAAGCCGTCCGGGAACGGAGCTTTGTCCACCGAGCAGGCAGGGAAAATCGGCGGGCAGATCGGCGGCACGATGGTGCGCGAGATGATTAGGCTTGCCCAGGAGCAGCTTGCGCGCAAATCATGAATACGACAATCGCATAGCCGGCACGTCAACCGCCCTGGTTTCGCAAAAAGGGCGGTTTTTGGCATGCTTCGAGCCGGATATGTCGAATTTGCGGCGAGTGACATTTTTCACAGTGAATTTCGGCACAGGAGATTACAATAAAGATAATTCCAAATCAAGGAGGATTCCGGCATGCACACACCGGCAGTTGAAATATTCGAGCAAAGCGCTCGACCGACCCAGTTCATGGAAGCTATCGATCGCCTGAAGGAAGAACATGATGATTTGCGCTTGCGCCTTAAGGAAATTTGCCGCGAAGGCGAAGGAGTAAGCAAACTAAGATCGACCTCAGAAGCTGCCGAGAAGCTGAAGGAGCTTCGCGGGTCCATAAGCGTACTGATGGAGTCTCTGGATCGTCACGCGAGCTGGGAAGAGCAAGAATTGTTCCCGATGCTGACCCGATATTTCAACAAAGTGCAAGGACCGTCGATCATGCCTTCGATTTGGGTGATGGAGAAGGATCACGAGCTGGCGCATTTGTTCGTACAGTCTTTCTACGAAGCGTTGGATGGGCCTGCACAAAAAGGTGAAAAAATTCACGTGAAAACGGCAGCCTCCCATCTGATACAGGCTTGCCTGATCTTAACCGAGCATTTGAACCTGGAAGAAGAGGTTGTCTATCCGATGGCGGAGCAAATCCTTACGGATATCGACAGCTTGTTCTCATAGATGACAGCATCGAGCCACAATGAAAAACCTGACAAGGAGGCGAATCCCATGACACAGAGAAAGGCGATCGACTGCAACTCCTGCGGCAAGGTCCAGGGCTATGGGGAAACCGGCAGCGAATGGATCTGCGAGGATTGCCGAGTCTCTCCGGCGACGGAGGAGCAGCGCTCCGAGTAGGGTAATCCGGGAGCCTGACCCTATAAGGGCGGCGGGTTCCTACAGCCAGTAGCGATCAAGCTTTCCAGGATAGCCTGCACAGATTGCCCGCAGCGTTACCGATTCGCATAGAGCTCCATATTAACCGTCCATATCAGGAGGAGATTAACCATGGCTGTGAGAGAGACGAAAGTACAAGTACAACAGGTGTCGGCACAAGATGAAGTCAACCGTTTGGTGTCCCAGGCGCTGCAGGCCCAGCAAGCGTATCTGCAGCTCGATCAGGAGCAAGTCGACCATATTGTCCAGCAGATGGCGCTGGCAGGTCTGGATCGTCACATGGAGCTGGCAAAGCTGGCTTACGAAGAAACCGGACGCGGCGTGTATGAAGACAAGATCACCAAAAACATCTTCGCCACCGAGTACATCTATCACAGCATCAAATCCGCGAAGACGGTCGGTACGATCGAAGAAAACCGGTATGAAAATTACCGGCTGGTCGCAGAGCCTGTCGGCGTGATCGCCGGGGTAACGCCCGTTACCAACCCAACGTCCACGACGATGTTCAAATCGCTGATCGCGGCCAAGACGCGCAATCCGATTATCTTCGCCTTCCATCCGTCGGCGCAGAAGTCCAGCGTAGCCGCTGCCCGGACGCTCCGCGATGCCGCTGTGCTGGCAGGAGCTCCGGCCGCCTGCATCCAGTGGATCGAGCATCCGTCTGTTGAAGCTACGCAGCTGTTGATGAACCATACCGATGTGGCGCTCGTCCTGGCGACAGGCGGCTCTTCGATGGTCAAGTCCGCCTACAGCACCGGCAAGCCGGCGCTTGGCGTAGGTCCCGGCAACGTGCCTTGCTTTATCGAGAAAACGGCCGATCTGAAGCAGGCTGTAACCGATCTGATCTTGTCCAAGACGTTCGACAACGGCATGATCTGCGCATCCGAGCAAGCCGTCATTCTGGAGGAGCCGATCTATGAGCAGGCCAAGAAGCTGATGACGGAATTCGGCTGCTATTTCCTGAACAAGGAAGAGACCGAAGCGGTTTCCAAGCTCGTGATCAATCCGGAGAAATGTGCGGTCAACGCGGTCATCGTCGGTCAGCCGGCAGCGGCCATCGCCAAGATGGCGGGGCTGAACGTGCCGGAGCAGACGAAGATTCTGGTCGCCGAGCTGCAGGGTGTCGGAGAAGCTTATCCGTTGTCCGCGGAGAAGCTGAGCCCGGTCCTGGCCTGCTACAAGGTCAAGAACGCCGAGCAGGGCATCAACCGCGCGGCCGAGGTCGTGGCCTTCGGCGGGATGGGTCACTCCTCCGTCGTTCATTCGAAGAACGACGAGGTCGTTCAGGCGTTCGCCGCCCGGCTGCAAACAGGCCGCGTCATCGTGAACTCGCCTTCCACACACGGCGCGATCGGCGATATTTATAACACCAACCTGCCTTCCCTGACGCTGGGCTGCGGCTCGTACGGCCATAACTCCACGACGGCTAACGTCACGGCGGTCAACCTGCTGAACATCAAGCGAGTAGCCGAAAGAACGGTGAATATGCAATGGTTCAAAATGCCGCCTAAGGTTTACTTCGAGAAGGGCGCGACGCAGTACCTGGAGAAAATGCCGGATATTACGCGCGTCATGATCGTAACCGACCCGATGATGGTCAAGCTCGGCTATGTCGAGCGGGTCGAGTATTACCTCCGCAAGCGCCGGCTGCCTGTTCACATCGAGGTGTTCAGCGACGTGGAGCCCGATCCTTCCGTCGATACGGTAGACCGCGGCACCGCACAGATGAGATCGTTCCAGCCGGATTGCATCATTGCGCTGGGCGGCGGCTCGCCGATGGATGCGGCGAAGGCGATGTGGCTGTTCTATGAATATCCGGACACGGATTTCCAATCGCTGAAGCAAAAGTTCCTGGATATCCGCAAGCGCGTCTACAAATATCCGCGACTCGGGCAGAAAGCCAAATTCGTCGCCATCCCGACGACATCGGGCACAGGCTCGGAGGTAACCAGCTTTGCTGTGATCACGGATAAAAATAAGGGTAATACCAAGTATCCGCTGGCCGACTACGAGCTGACTCCGGATGTGGCGATCATCGATCCGGAATACGTCTACACGCTGCCGAAGACAGCCGTTGCCGATACGGGTATGGACGTCTTGACGCATGCGATCGAAGCGTATGTATCGGTTATGGCGAACGACTACACCGACGGGCTGGCGATGAAGGCGATCCAGCTGGTGTTCCAGTATCTGGAGGCGTCGTATCACACCGGCGACCCGCTGGCGAGGGAGAAGATGCACAATGCTTCGACCATCGCAGGGATGGCTTTCGCCAACGCCTTCCTCGGCATCAACCACAGTCTGGCGCATAAATGGGGCGGGCAGTACCATACGGCGCACGGCCGCACCAACGCGATTCTGATGCCGCACGTCATTCGCTACAATGCACAGAAGCCGACGAAATTCGCATCTTTCCCGAAATATGACCACTTTATCGCGGATGTGCGGTATGCTGAAATAGCGAGAATGCTGGGGCTGCCAGCGCGCACGACGGAAGAAGGCGTCAACAGCCTGATCGACGCCATCCGCAAGCTGAACAAGGCGCTGGGCATTCCGGAAAGCTTCAAGGACCTTGGATTCGATGCGGCTGATTTCGAAGCGAAGGTCGACTATCTGGCGGACCGCGCCTTTGAAGATCAGTGCACGACGGCGAATCCGCGTCTGCCGCTCGTCAAGGAATTAGCCGATGTGTACCGCAATGCCTTCTACGGTAAATTTTAACTAACTTGAATTTGGCAGGAGGGAATATTCCATGGCAATCAACGTTACAGCCGTACCCGGAGGGGCTCAAGCCTCCGGGCCGGCGGAATGGCGCAGCTTCACAGCAGGCAAGTGGCAGTCGCGTATTGATGTGAAGGACTTTCTGGACCGCAACCTGACGCCTTACACCGGCGATGAAGCGTTCCTGGCCGGACCTACGGAGGCAACGGAGAAGCTGTGGCAGCATATCCGCGAGCTGATGCTCAAGGAAAGAGCGAATGGAGGGGTGCTGGACGTTGACGTCCGCACCGTCTCCACCATCGTCTCCCACGGCCCCGGATATATCGAGAAGGGACTGGAGCAGATCGTCGGGCTCCAGACCGACGAGCCGTTCAAACGGTCCGTTCAGCCCTTCGGCGGCATACGCATGGTGGTGGATGCTTGCGAGGCTTATGGCTTCAAGGTGCCCGAGGAGATCGTCAAGCTGTTTACCGACATCCGCAAAACGCATAATCAAGGCGTGTTCGATGCCTACACGACGGACATGAAGCTTGCCCGCAAGGCGGGGATTATTACGGGTCTCCCGGATGCTTACGGCCGCGGACGCATCATCGGCGATTACCGGAGGGTTGCGCTCTATGGCGTGAACCGGCTGATCGAGGACAAGAAGAATGAGCTGCTCCAGCTTGAAGTCGACTCCATGACCGAGGAGGTTATCCGCGACCGCGAGGAGCTGTCCGAGCAGATCCGCAGCCTGGCCGAGCTGAAGGCGATGGCGTTGACCTATGGCTATGACATCTCCCGCCCGGCAGGCAGCGCGAAGGAAGCGATCCAGTGGCTGTACTTCGCTTATCTGGCGGCGATCAAGGAGCAGAACGGAGCGGCGATGAGCCTGGGCCGCGTATCCAGCTTCCTCGATATTTATATCGAGCGCGATCTGCGCGACGGAGCGCTGACCGAAGAGCAAGCCCAAGAGCTGGTCGACCACTTCGTCATGAAGCTGCGTATCGTGAAGTTCCTGCGGACGCCGGATTACAACGAGCTGTTCAGCGGAGACCCGACTTGGGTGACGGAATCCATAGGCGGGATGGCGCTCAACGGAACGACGCGGGTTACGAAATCATCGTTCCGCTTCCTGCACACCCTGTATAACCTGGGGCCGGCTCCCGAGCCCAACCTGACGGTGCTCTGGTCGACCCAACTGCCGGACGGCTTCAAGAAATATTGCGCCAAGGTATCCATCGAGACGAGCTCGATCCAGTACGAGTCCGATGATCTGATGCGTCCGCAATACGGCGACGATTACGGGATTGCCTGCTGCGTATCCGCGATGCGGATCGGCAAGCAGATGCAGTTCTTCGGAGCGCGGGCCAACCTGGCGAAGGCGCTGCTCTACGCGATCAATGGCGGCATAGACGAGAAGCTTGGCGCCCAGGTCGGACCGCAGCTGGCTCCGATCGCAGGAGACACGCTGAGCTACGAGGAAGTATACGCCAAGTTCGATCAGGTGATGGATTGGCTGGCGAGGCTGTATATGAATACCTTGAACGTTATTCATTTCATGCATGATAAATACAGCTATGAGCGTATCGAAATGGCGCTGCACGACCGGGAGATTGTACGGACGATGGCTTGCGGGATCGCCGGCTTATCCGTCGTCGCCGATAGCTTGAGTGCGATTAAGCACGCTAAGGTACGGCCGATCCGTAATGAGAAGGGCATCGCCGTCGACTTCGAGATCGAGGGCGACTATCCGAAGTACGGCAACAATGACGATCGTGTCGACCAGATTGCGGTTCAGCTGGCCGAGACGTTCATGAACAAGCTACGCAAGCACCGGACCTACCGGAATGCGCTGCCGACGATGTCGGTGCTGACGATCACCTCGAACGTCGTGTACGGCAAGAAGACCGGTACGACCCCTGACGGCCGCAAGGCCGGGGAGCCGTTTGCGCCGGGCGCCAACCCGATGCATGGCCGCGATACGAAGGGCGCGCTTGCCTCGTTGAATTCCGTAGCGAAGATTCCTTATGAGCACTGCCTGGACGGGATCTCCAACACCTTCTCGATTATTCCGAAGGCGCTGGGCCGCGAAGAGGAAGTGCGGGCGCAGAATCTGGTGGCCTTGCTGGATGGCTATGCGGCTAGCGGCGGGCATCACCTGAACGTTAACGTCTTCAACCGCGAGCAGCTGCTCGACGCGATGGAGCATCCGGAGCAGTATCCGCAGCTGACCGTACGCGTATCCGGCTATGCCGTCAACTTTATCAAGCTGACCCGGGAGCAGCAGCTTGATGTCGTAAACCGGACATTCCACGGTTCGATCGGATGAAAGGACGGATTCATTCGCTCGATACCTTCGGCACGGTAGACGGTCCCGGTATCCGGTTTGTACTGTTCATGCAGGGCTGCGCTCTGCAGTGCGCATTCTGCCATAACCCGGATACCTGGGATACCGGAAGCGGCCGCGCGATGGACGTGGCCGCCGTACTGGAGGAGATCGAGTCGTTTCTCCCGTATTACCGGAGCTCCGGCGGCGGGCTTACCGTAACTGGCGGTGAGCCGACCCTTCAGGCTCCCTTTGTCGCCGAGCTGTTCCGGGAAGTCAAGCAGCGCTGGAATCTGCATACGGCTATCGATTCCTCGGGCTTCTGCGAGCCTGATCATGCGGGGAACCTGCTGGCGCATACCGACCTGGTGCTGCTTGATCTCAAGCATATCGACTCTGCCAAGCATGAGGCGCTGACCAGCCGGCCCAATGAGCGGATCCTGCGATTCGCGCGCCATCTGTCGGAGCTCGGAAAGCCGATGTGGATCCGGCATGTACTGATCCCCGGCATTACCGACGATGCCCGCGATCTGCTGGAGCTGGGGCGCTTCATCGGCACCTTGAACCATGTGGAAAAGGTCGAGGTGCTGCCGTATCACCGGATGGGCGTATACAAGTGGCAGCAGCTCGGGCGGGCCTATCCGCTGGAGCATGTGCCGACGCCGGACGCCCGGGAAGTCGAACGCGCCCGCCAGCTGATCGCTCAGGGACGGAGTGAGACGCAGGGGCAGCTTCAGCCCGCGCCCAGGGCTTAAGGCCATCTCTGCAGCACCATGCGTCCCCCTATTACCAGCATAAGCAAGGCAAGACCCCGCCGTGGGGACGGCGGGGTCTTGCTGCATTCACTCGCTCGGATGCTGGGCATCGTATTCGTCCGAATATTCGGCGATCGACTTGATCTTGCCGTGGGGATGCGGGGTTTGCTTGCGGATTTTCCATTCATTTTCCTGACGGCGTTTGGAATGGCTCATCGTAAACTCACGTCCCTTCTCGGATATAGAAGCAAAGGATGCCTTTATAGGATGTCTGAGTTCGCCTCGTCTTATTACCCTATTGCAATCCATCTGTCGATCCAGTAAAGTTTACTCCAGATCAGGCGTCAGTTCGACGCTTGAATACACAGATGGTACACGGAGGACGGCGTGAGAAATTTTTTATGGACAGGCTGCTTTTCATACTTTCTGATCGGTTTGGCACATGTCATTATCGGGGCGATGCTGCCTGAGCTGCTAGCGCATTACGGCAAGGATTACAGTGCGGGCGGGCAGCTCGTTTCCCTGCAATTTTTCGGATTTCTCGTCGGGGTGCTGGCGGGTCCCTGGCTCTCGGCCAAGCTTGGCAAAAAAGGAGCGCTCCTGCTCTGCTTGTTCTGTCTGACGGCGGCCGAGTCGGTGTTCTTCACGCTGCCTTCATGGTCTTTAGTGCTGATGACGGCTCCGCTGGCCGGGTTCGGATTCGGTATGGTCGAGACGATTATCGGCGGCGTAGTCATCGGATATATAGCGGATACGAAGCAAAAAACGGCGGCCATGGCCCGCCTGGAGGTCTTCTTCGGTATCGGAGCTCTGGTCATGCCGCTGATCGTATCGCTTATGATCACGACAGGCTGGTGGCGCGGCTCGTTTGCGATTCTCGCTCTGATCTCGGCGGTCATCCTGGCTCTATGGGCGCTGCTTCCTATGGGGGAGATGTCGGGTGTTTTGACCAAGCAATCGCCGCTTCCGGAGACGGGACAAGCTTCGGCGAATCATGCCCGGACGGGCTCCCGTCCCCGTAAAGGCCGGCCTGTCTTATGGATGACGTTATTTATAGCCGTATTCGCGCTATATGTCGGAGCTGAGATGAGCCTGGCAAACTTCCTGCCTTCGATCCTGCTGGAGAATGCAGGCATTAAGCCAGAGCTTGGCGCTTTGTCGGTCACCTGCTTCTGGGGAGCCATCGCGGTCGGGCGTCTGTTCGCCGCCCAGCTGGCTGGACGCTGGGGGCATGCTCGCTATCTGATCGTCAGCTGCGCCGGCGGGGCGGCTGCACTCGCTTTGTTCGCGTCGATCACAAGCGTGGCTGCAGGCTTCGTTATCATCGTGGCGCTAGGCTTATTGATGTCGGGCATGTTCGCGGTCGCCCTGGTCTTTGCCAATTCCTTCTTCCCCGGCAAGGAGGAGCGCGTAACGAGTGTACTGATCGCCTCCGGCGGAGCGGGCGGAGCCTTGATTCCTCTGCTGACCGGCTGGTGCATGGATCGGCTGTCCCTGGGGCTTACCTTATGGGTGCTGGTGTCCTTGTACGTGCTGCTGCTGGCGCTAGTGATAGCGGCCTCCCGCTTCCGAGCGCCTTCCGTCCGGCGCAGCTCTGCCGAGGCGGCCCGGTCCTAGGGCTTACTCGCCGCATCGCATTCGAGATGCAGCTCCCGGTACGTATACCGGTCGTTCCACAGATGCTCCATGTCGTAACGGGCCGAGTCGGCCAGCACGAAGTCGAGCAGCAGGATGCAGAAGGCCAGCGTAAGGGAAAAGAAGAGAGACAGCCACATGAAAAGCTCGATCCACAGGGCGTTCATCCGATCACGTTCCTTTCTGGCAAGGATACTAGGATCCTATGAACGCTTGGACGGAAAGATGACAGAAGAAGCGGTTTCATTCATTTTGACAAATCGCTGCGCTCGGGCTATACTTAATCAAGTCGAATACTAATGCGACCGTTTGACCAACTAATTAAATAACATGTTTTAATGGAGGAGCCTGCCAAACGCAGGCTCTTTTTGCGTTTTTTTGGAAAAACTGATGAAGGTACGTTCGTTTGGGAGGATGAGAAGCTTGTCTCTGTTGCATCTGGCTATTCTATTTCCTTTATTGTATGCGGCGTTAAGCCCGATTTTCCGCCGGCTGGGGAGGGGCGTCCACACAGGCTGGTTTATTCTTCCTGTGCCGGTCTTGCTATTCGGGTATTTCCTATCGGAGCTTCCGTTTATTCGGAACGGCGGTACGCGTATAGAAGCCGTTCCGTGGATTCCGTCGCTAGGCATCTCCTTCTCCGTCTATCTGGACGGACTCGGGCTGTTATTTGCTCTGCTTATTAGCGGGATCGGCTCGCTGGTCGTGCTGTACTCCATCTTTTATCTGGATAAAGCCAAAGAAGCGCTGCATGAATTCTACTTGTACCTGCTGCTCTTTATGGGGGCGATGCTCGGTGTGGTCCTCTCCGATAATACGATGGTATTATACGGCTTCTGGGAGCTGACCAGCATGTCATCTTTCCTCCTGATCGCGTTCTGGCATGGCCGGGAGAAGTCCAGATACGGTGCTTTGAAATCGATGCTGATAACGGTTTTCGGGGGACTTGCGATGCTCGGAGGCTTCGTCCTTCTGTATGTCATGACGGGAACCTTCAGCATCCGGGAAACCTTGGGACTCATAGCAGATCTATCCGGCCACGGCCTGTTTGTCCCGGCGATGCTGCTTATTCTGCTGGGGGCCTTTACCAAGTCCGCCCAGTTTCCGTTTCATATCTGGCTGCCGGATGCGATGGAAGCCCCTACGCCGGTAAGCGCGTATCTTCATTCGGCCACCATGGTCAAGGCGGGTCTCTTCCTGACAGCGCGGTTCAGTCCCGTCTTCTCAGGCCATGCCGTCTGGTTCTGGCTGGTGTCTGGAGTAGGGATTCTTACGCTTATCTACGGCTCTTACCGAGCGCTGAAGCAAACGGACCTGAAGGCCATACTGGCCTTCTCCACGATTAGTCAGCTTGGCTTGATCATGAGCTTGCTGGGGCTCGGCTCAGCGGCCGGTTTCTTCGGAGATCCCGGCGGAGCTCTGCCGTATACCAAAGCTACGATGGCCGCCATCTTCCATCTGATCAATCACGCGATCTTCAAAGGCGCCTTATTCATGGTGGCCGGTATCGTGGATCATGAAACGGGGACTCGCGATATTCGCAAGCTTGGCGGATTGATGGCGGTCATGCCGGTCACCTTCACGGTAGCCGTCATCGGAACCTTCTCAATGGCGGGCTTGCCGCCGTTCAACGGCTTTCTGAGCAAGGAAATGTTCTTCACGGCGGTATTGACGATCACGAGCCTGGATGTGCTGAGCCTGCAGTCGCTGGGACTGATATTCCCGGTTATAGCCTGGCTGGCCAGTATCCTCACATTCGGCTACAGCATGCTGCTGCTGCTGCGGACCTTCACAGGCCGGTCGAAGCTGGAGCAGCAGGAGGAGACAGCTCCGCATGAGGCGCCGCTCGGCATGCTGCTGTCTCCCGTGGTTCTGGCCTCCCTGGCCGTCGTGTTCGGCCTTTTCCCTAATCTGTTATCCTACTCGCTGATTGAGCCGGCGATGGCGGCTATTCATCCCGGGCTGCTGCTGCCGGGAGAACGGTTCGCCGTGTCGATATCCATGTGGCATGGCTGGACGACAGAGATCTTCATGACGATCGGCGTAGTCGCCGCAGGCTGCATCGTGGTCGTCCTTCACCGCCGGGTCAAGGCGCTGTATCAGCCGCTCCTTCAGCGGGCTACGCTGAACCATGCCTATGACGGCGGACTCAAGCTGCTGCATCAAGGCTCTAGCCGATTGACCGGCTTGTATATGACCGGATCTCTCCGGCACTATGTGATCTATATCTTTTTGTTTTTCATCGTCTCGCTCGGCTTGACTATGCTCAGCTCCGGCGCATTGAAGATAGATACATCGGGCTTCGCTCCCGTTTCCTTCTATGAGGCCGTCATCAACATCGTGCTGATCGCAGCCGTACTTGCCGTTCCATTCGCGGGCTCCCGTCTGACCGCTATTATTTTGACCGGGGCGGCGGGGTATATGGTTACCTTGTTTTTCGTTATTTTCCGGGCTCCCGATCTGGCCTTGACGCAGATGATCGTAGAGACTGTATCGGTAGCGCTGTTCCTGCTCTGCTTCTACCATCTGCCGAAGCTGAAAAAAGAAATCACCAGGCTCCCGTTCAAATTGACTAACGCCTTCATCGCGGTTGGCGTCGGTACGCTGATGACGCTGATCGCGCTAAGTGCGAGCGGCAGCCGGACGTTCGAATCCATCTCGGACTATTTCCTCCGTTCCAGCTATGAGCTGGCCGGCGGAAAAAATGTAGTCAACGTCATCCTCGTAGACTTCCGCGGCTTCGATACGATGCTGGAAATCGTGGTGCTGGGGATTGCTTCTTACGGCATCTATGCCCTGATCCGGCTGAAGCCCGCTGCCGGGGAGGAGAGGAAGCAGCAAAGCGCAAGCGCAAGGGGGGGAGAACTGCCGCCTAGCGCCGCGCAGCGGCCCAGAAGCAATGACGTGATCCTGCGGACGATCTCGCGGGTGGCGATCGTCATCATCGTCATGTTTTCCCTTTATCTATTCTTCGCTGGGCATAATCGTCCCGGAGGCGGCTTTATCGGGGCGCTGATGACGGCGGCCGCCTTGATCCTGCTGACGATAAGCCAGGGCGTACAAACGATCCGCCGGATTATCCCGCTCGACTTTCGGCGGATGACCGCGGTCGGGCTGCTGATCGCGATGACCACGGGCATCGGGTCCTTCCTGTTCCAGGCGCCGTTCCTCAGCCATGCCTTCGGCTACTTCAATCTGCCTTTGCTCGGACAGACTGAGCTGGCTACCGCCGTGCTGTTTGACCTGGGCGTGTATTTGACCGTTATCGGGATAACGATGACCATCATCTTTACAATTGGGAGTGATAAAGAGTAATGGAGCTCTACATGTCCTTATCCATCGGAGTCCTGTTTACGGTCGGGGTTTACCTGATCCTCTCGAAGAGCCTGCTTCGGATTATATTAGGAACATCTCTCCTCACGCACGGGGTTCATCTGCTGCTGCTGACGATGTCCCGATTGAAGACAGGAGCGGCTCCTTTGCTTGGGGAGCAGGCGGAGGCGTATGTCGACCCGCTGCCCCAAGCGCTTATTCTAACCTCCATCGTCATCAGCTTCGGCGTGACCTCCTTCTTCTTCGTGCTGGCCTATAAAGCCTATCAGAAGCTGGGGACCGATGATATGGAGCAGCTGAGGGGGCAGGAGGATGAATAATCTGCTCGTGCTTCCGCTGCTGCTTCCTCTGGGGACGGCCATCCTCTTGCTGTTCCTTAGGAACCGTATCGGATTCCAACGTGTCTTGAGCGTCCTCGGTATGCTGGGGACGGCGGCAGCCTCCTGTCTTATCGTGGCTCGGGTCCACTCCGAGGGTATACAGGTGCTGAGTATGGGAGGATGGATGCCGCCCTACGGGATTGTCTTCGTAGCCGATATGCTCGGCGCGCTGCTCGTGCTTGCGACATCGATCGTCGCGATAGCCTGCTTGTTCTATGCGTTCGGTACGATCGGTCACGAGCGGGAGCGGTATTATGTTTATCCTTTATTTCAGTTTCTGCTGGTCGGGATCAACGGATCTTTTCTCACGGGGGATCTGTTTAACTTGTTCGTCTGCTTCGAGGTCATGCTGATTTCGTCCTACGCGCTGATCGTTCTGGGAGGGAGCAGGAGGCAGCTCCGCGAAACGTTGAAGTATATGCTGATTAATATGTTATCCTCCACCCTGTTTGTCGCGGCCGTCGCTTATTTATACGGAGTCGTCGGGACGCTGAATATGGCGGATTTGTCGCAGCGGGTGGCGGAAGCCGGACAGACCGGAATACTTAACGTCATCGCACTTTTATTCCTTATCGTTTTCTCTCTAAAGTCCGGCTTGTTTCTGTTTTTCTGGCTGCCGGGCTCGTACAGTGCGCCTCCGGCAGCCGTAACGGCTCTGTTCGCTGCTCTGCTCACCAAGGTTGGCCTGTATGCGCTGATTCGTACGTTTACCTTGATGTTTTACTCCGACCCGGCAGCCACGCATAGCTGGATAGAGGGAATGGCGGCGGTCACCATGATCCTGGGGGCGCTCGGGGCTGTCGGCTACCGGGATATCCGTCTTATTCTGAACTACAACGTCGTCATCAGCGTGGGCTTGATCGCCTTCGGGCTCGCTGTGTCCGTCAAGGATTCCCTGGACGGCGCGGTATTTTATCTGCTCCATGACATGCTGGCCAAAGCGCTGCTGTTCGTGCTGGGAGGCATGCTCGTTCAAGCCACGGGCACTTATAATCTGCAGGAGATGGGCGGACTCAAAGAGCGCCACCCGCTGATGGGCTGGCTTTTCCTGATAACGGCTCTGGCGATTGCGGGCATTCCCCCATTCAGCGGGTTCGCGGGCAAGCTGCTCCTGATCCGGGGCGGCCTTCAGGAGGGTTATTACGGGCTGACGGCCATAGCCCTTGCCTCCAGTCTGATCGTGCTTTATTCCTTGGTCCGGGTGTTTATGCACGCTTTTTGGGGAGAGGCGAAGGCACCGTCCCGTCCGCTGCCTCCGCTTGGCCCCAGACTGATCCTGCCTGCTGCCGGTCTTGCCTTGCTTATCATCGGGATGGGGCTGGGCTCGGAATACGTATACCGCTTGGCAGCGGAGGCCGGCCGTACGCTGGCGGACCCCGCAGTCTATATCCATGCCGTATTGGGGGGGAGATGAAGATGGCACAGCTAATCGGATTGGTTCTCATAAAAGCAGCGGCGGTTATCAAGCTGTTCTTGCTGTTCAATAAGGAGCTGTTTGTCTCGGGATTCGATGTGATCCGGCAAATATTGCGTCCCAAGCTGACGATCCGACCGGGGATTTTCGCTTATCGCACCGAGCTGAGGTCCGACTGGGAGGTTACCCTCCTCTCGTGCCTGATCTGTCTGACGCCGGGAACGCTCACTCTGGACGTCTCTCCGAACGGGCAAATCCTGTATATCCATGCCCTCGATATCGATGACGCGGACCAGTTGTCGGGCCACATCAGAGGCTCGTTCGAGAAGGCCATCCTGGAGGTGACACGCGCATGATTACTTATTTTCTCCTTGTCTCGCTGGCTGTCCTGGCTCTGGCGATTCTGGGCTGCATGTACAGATTGCTCATCGGCCCCTCTACGCCGGACCGGATAGTGGCCTTGGATACGATCGGCGTCATGCTGCTGGCGATGATTACGCTGCTTGGCGTCTTGCTAAAGACGACTGCGTATTTTGACATTGTGCTGGTCATCGGCATCATCACCTTTATCGGGACCACGGCATTCGCTCGTTATATAGAGAGAGGTGAAGTGATTGAATAGAGAGCTGCTCGCCTTATCCGGTGAAATCATCATAGGGATCGTCATTGCAGCCGGTGCGATAGTGAGCGCATTGAGCGCCTGGGGGCTTATCCGCCTTCCCGATGTGTACACCCGGTCGCATGCCGCCGCCAAAAGCGCCACGCTCGGCGTGCTGCTTGTGCTCGCGGGCGCCTTTGTCTACTTGCTGCTTTACCTGAATCATGTCAGCGTGAAGGTGCTGCTCGGTATCGTCTTCGTGTTCTTAACGTCGCCTGTAGCCGGACATCTTACCGGCCGGGCGGCTCACCGCTCAGGGGTTCCCTTGTGGAAAAGAAGCGTAATGGACGACCTCGGGCAAGAAGGAAAGCAGGAGGGGACAAGCGGAGACTACAAGTAGGAGGGATCGAAGATGCCGCATATCCTGGCGGAGCATCCATATTACAAAATAGTTAGAACGGTAACGGCAACGGAGCAATCCTACATTCCGGAAGAGAGGGTGATGTGTTTGTTTGTCAGCAAAATCACCACTCGACACCGCGAGTTTCCCCTTCATGAGGTGTATGACATATCCTATCGGAGGATGGGCGCGGAAGAGGGGATTCTGTATCTGCATACCCGCCAAGGGGTTTACCCGTTCAACGTCAAGTCGGACCCGGCTTCCTTCATTGAGGCCTTCAAGCGTCTGGCGGCAGAGTGAGGGAGCGGTTCGGCAGGCGGCTTATTAAGCGCAAAAAAACCAACAATCGCAGTATGGCTGCGATTGTTGGGTCTGGGCATACAGGAAGACCGATGCCTCCGCTTGTTCATCGGCTAGGAGTGCATCGGCTCGGAGTCTTTCAGTATTTGGTTGAAGATCCGTATCAGATGGTCGCTATCCTCCTTGGATAAGCTACCGAAAAATCCATCGATAATTTTCTCTCTATGCGTTCGGAACTCAGTGAGAACCTCTCGCCCCTTATCGGTAATTTCGAGATACACGACCCGGCGGTCTTCCTCAGAACGCGAACGCTCGGCGAAGTGTCCGGCTATTAGCTTGTCCGACAGCGAAGTGACCGCACCGGCTGTGATCCAAAGCGCTTCGGCGAGCTGGGAAACCTTCAGCGGTCCGTCGTTTTGCAGTTTTTCCAAGATGGAGGCTTGCGAGGAGGAGACTCCCTGAACCTCGAAGCGCGTCCAGCTTGCTCGGATGCGGCGGAATAGCTGGCGGAATGTTTCTTCAAGCTCGTATAATTCTTGACGGTTTGGCATGGCAACCCCCTAAAGAGCATCATTGACGGTAGTAGCGGCGGTCTGAAGCTCCGCTTCCTATATAATACGCAGTCCCTGCGATTTGGTTTCAAATGAAGGATCGTAAGTAAGATATGATTGATATCGTCAAAAAAATGATTTAAAATTTAATAAAAGCGATCGAGCGCACTACACTCGAAGGAGGATATGTCATGGTCGATCGGGCTCCCAGCAAGGGAGAAAGACGCCGCGAGCAAATCATGAACCTGCTGAAGCGGCAAGGACGCATTACGATACAAGAGATGATCGACAAGTTCGACTGCTCGGAAGCGACGGCCCGGCGCGATCTTGACGTGCTGGAGCGTCAGGGCGGCATTATCCGCAGCTTGGGCGGCGCCCAGCTGGAGAGTCCTGCTGCAGCTTCCGGCAGGGAGATTTCGTTCTTCGAGAAAAAACAGCTTCTCTGGCTGGAGAAAGAAGCGATCGCAGCCAAGGCCGCAGCTCTCGTCGAAGAAGGGGATGTCGTCGGCTTGACAGGCGGTACGACGACGTTTCTGATCGCACGCGAGCTGAAGCTTCGCAAGGGAATCACCATCGTGACCAACGCGGTCAACATCGCCATGGAGCTGTCGGAAAGCGATGGCGTGCAGGTGGTGCTGACCGGAGGGGTGATGCGCCGCAACAGCTTCGAGCTGTGCGGGCCGCTCGCCGAGCGGATCATCGAGAGCGTCAATATCGGCATCATGTTCATGGGGATTGACGGCATTACGGAGGAGCAGGGGCTCACCACGTTCTCCGAGCAGGAGGCCGATATCGCCAGACTGATGCTGAAGCGGGCGCTCCGCTCGTATGCCGTTTTCGACCATACGAAGATCGGCCGCACGTCGTTGTTCAGCATGGCGCCGCTATCGACGCTAACAGGCTGTATCACGAACGAGCTTACCGATGCATCGCTGCGCGCCTATCTGGAGGCCAGCGGCATAGCGCTCCACTTGGCCGATACGGAGCCGGGGGAGTAGGGGGTTAGCTGCCGCCGATCAAAGCAGTTCAAGCGGGCTTGATTGGAAGAGCGGAGGACGAAGTTCAAGCTGAAACAGAAAAGAGGAGAACCGGTGAAACATTATGCAGGCGTCGATATCGGCGGGACGAATATGGTCATTGGCATCGTGAACGAAGCAGGCGAGACTCAGAAAATGGTGAAGATTGCAACCGAGGTGAAGCGCGGCGGTGAGGATGTAGTCAGGAGGCTGGCCGAAGCGATCGGGCAGGTGCAGAAGGAAGCTCAGGTTACGATCCAAGGCGTCGGGATCGGTGTTCCCGGCTTTGTGGATCATGTGAAGGGAACGAGCGTATTCGCAGCGAATCTGGGCTGGAAGGACTTTCCGCTGGCTGACCTGCTGAGCGCACAGATCGGCGGGGTTCCCGTTTTTGTCAATAATGATGTGCGGATGTACGTTTATGGGGAAGCGACGGGGGGAGCCGGGCGCGGCTTCCGGCACGTGCTGGGAATCACCGTGGGAACCGGCATGGCAGCGGCTATGTATAACGACGGCAGACTGTACTACGGGAGCGGCGGTCGCGCAGGGGAGCTCGGCCATGTCACCCTCGAAGGCATCGATTACGTCTGCAATTGCGGGCTGACCGGATGCCTGGAGACCGTCGCTTCCGCGACAGGGATCGCGAGACAGGCTCGCGAAGCGGTTGCGCGCGGCGAGTCGACCGTCCTTGCCCGGCAATTCCCGGGAGAGAAGGTTGCGGATATTACGTCAGCGGATGTATCGAAGGCTTATGATGCCGGAGATCCCGCGGCTATCGCCGTGCTGCAGCGGACGGGCACGCTGCTCGGGCGCGGATTGGCTGCGGCGATCACGCTGTTCAGCCCCGATCTGATCGTAGTCGGGGGAGGAGCGGCGCAGGCCGGAGAGAGGCTGCTGAAGCCGATGCGCGAGGAAATTGAGCGCGCGGCCTTGTCCTTCTACTGGCGCGACCTGCAGATCAAGCCGGCGGAGCTGCTGGAGGATGCGGGCGTGGTAGGTAGCGCCTTATATGCCAGAGGGCGGCTGGAAGCGGGAGAGGTGCTGTAGGGGGCCGACAAGGCCACTGTAGTCCTGCAATAAAAAATGGAACCTTCGCTCGTATACGACGAGAGGTTCCATTTCTTTTTATGCTTGTTATCCAGTCTGTTCTTGGTTTCCTTGTAGGTCGGGATTACGCGTTCGACCGGTCGGCAGCCGTGCCAATCCTTGCGGCTGATGACGGGATCGAGTTTTCCTTCGCGCACCAGCTTGCTGCGCTGCTTCTGGGCTTTGCTTCGTGCCATGTAGGGCACCTCCTCGGGTTAAGTACAGTCTGCTTCTGATTATACAAGGTCGAACGGGATTTCGCCAAGGAGAGAGGGGCGGAAGGAAGATCCCACATCAGATCATCCAAGTCGGCTGCAGCATTTGACAACTTTAAGACAGATTGGCCAAACGGTTGTCCAAGGGCCTTCATTCATGATACTCTGGTGAAGGATTACATGTGATGAGCGGGTAGGAGCGTGAGGGAACGCCTTGACATACGATACGATATTCTGGTTGCTTCTGGGAGTCGGCTTCGTGATGACCGGGATTGTAGGCATTTGGCCGATGTGGAAAACGGAGAAGCTGGGCATGTCCTTTCTGGCCGGCTCGGTCGTGAATACGCTCATAGCTGGGGGAAGCATCTGGTGGTGGGCTTCCGTCTTTAACGGGGAAGGGCAGGAATTCTCTAAAATGTTCGGCATCTTCGGGTACGGTGTGTCCTACGTGAACAATGAGGTGCTGCTGTTTTTCGCCCTGCTCGGGATGAAGCGCAAGATTGGGGGGGACGGTCCTCCTGTTTACGAGCCGCATCCGGACGATGATTAAGCCGGCGGGGACCGTGACCTTTGTCCCGACTTTGTCATAGAACTGTAATATGAGGTTCATCGTTCTTTAATGTTGACCGCTTATAATAAGCAGTGACCCCCTTTTAATAATAGATATTCCTTGATGTCTGTGATCGTTCGCAAACGATCGCAGATTTTTTTTATCCTGAACCGAAAAACCTAGCGCCCATGTCGCTAGGTTTTACAAGCAAGCGGCGCTTCGCGCCGCGCGGACCTTTACTAGTTGCTGCCGGGCTTCCGCTTGCCCTTCTTGGAGCTGCCTGCCGACGCCTGCAGCTGACGCTGGTACGCCTCATATTTACGTTCATTGCCGTCCCATTGAAAATTGGCAGCGAAGAAGCCGACGATGCCGAAGACGAGCAGCCGTACGGTTAACCAGGACGATAGAACCGTCTGCTGCGAGAACCATTCGATGGCGGTGAAGACGGCTGCCAACGTGACCCCCCACAGGAGTACGCCCCGGATCATGATGAATTTGGCTTTACCCATTTGTCTTGTTTTACTCCAGGCAGCTGCCTTGGCTTCATTCATATCGCATTCGTTCCCCCTGCTTTTTTGGCTAATACCATCCATTCGCTGCAAAGACGTCAATTCCTGCTTGCCTGCGTAAAAACGACGCTTGATCCGCCTCCGGCATATCCTTCCTGTCCATAGACTGGGAGCATATGGTATAATCGGCAATAGATTGCCCGAAAGCTCCCCTGATTGGGACCGCAGATGGAGCTCAGGCATATATTCATAGGGTCGTTGGAAAGGAAGGCGTACTGCATTGAGTAAAGTTTTTATATTTATCCTGCTTACCTGGCTGCTTGGCAATCCTTTCGTGGCATTGATTGTCCTGCTCCTGATCGTTTACATGCTGGACCGCCGGTTCATCGGGCTGACGCCCAGCTTCCTGAAGCCGCTCCAGAGAGGGCGAAGGCTGAGACGGCTGAGGGACGAATTAAGACTTAGCCCGCATCACACGTCTACCAAGCATGAGGTCGCTCGCATTTATATGGATCAGAAGAAGTATGAGGCTGCCTACGAGCTGCTGACCGAGGTACACCGCGTGATGGATGACTCGGCGGATGTCTTGAGCGAGCTGGGCATCTGTCAGCTGGGACGCGGACATCTGGAGGAAGGAGAAAGCCTGATCCTCCGGGCGCTGGAGATCAATCCGCGGGTCAAGTACGGCGATCCCTACCTTAAGCTCGGCGAAGCGTACGCCGCGACCGATCCGGAGCGGGCGATCCGCTACCTGGAGAGCTTCCGGGAAGTCAACTCCTCCTCCTGCGAGGCCTATTACCGGCAAGGCCAGCTGTATCAGCAGCTAGGACGCGCTGAAGAAGCCCGACGCTCGTTCCGCGAGACGGTAGAGCTGTATCGGGGACTTCCCAAGTACAAGCGCCGCCATGAGCGTCGCTGGGCGCTTATGGCCAGGTTCAAATCTTAACCGGCTATCGGATGAGAGGGATTTGCTGTTCAGCCAGCCTCTCCGCTCTCGCCGGGGCAAAGGGCGCCAGGTCAAGCTCCGTGGCGCTCCCTTGAGCCAACTGGGCGACGAGCCGTCCCGTGATCGGGGCAAGCAGGATGCCATTGCGATAATGACCGGTCGCGAAGATCAAGCCGGGCGCGCCCTCCCAGGCGCCGATGAAGGGCAGCTCGTCCTCTGTTCCGGGACGAAGACCTGTCCAGGTCGACACAAATTCGGCATCGGCCATTCGCGGCAGCAGCGCTGCCGCTTTTTCATGCAGATCGGCGATCGCGCTTACTTTAGCGCGCTTGTCAAAGCCTACCTGCTGCTGGGTAGCGCCGATGATATACGTGCCATCGCTCTTAGGGACGATGTAGCAGCCCTTGGTAAATACCGTAGCCCGGATCAGCGGCGCGTCCGTACGCACCGAGATGCATTGGCCCTTCACGGGGAAGATCGGCAGCTTCAGGCCGAGCGTCTCGGCTAACGGAGAGCTCCAGGCTCCTGCCGCCAGCACGACTAGATCGGCGTAAAGCTCGCCCTCGGGTGTATCCGCGCCGCAGACTCGCCCGGTTTCATCCGTCAGCAGCTTTGTAGCCGGTGTCCATTCCTTGATCAGGCAGCCTTGCCGGCTGATGGCGGCCTTCAGGGACTTCGCCAGCCAGACGGGATGCACCTGATGGTCGGCGGGCAGATACAGACCTCCGCGGACAGCGGGGGAGAGCTCGGATTCGACGCGAAGCAGTTCTTCGGCCGACATCCAGTCCGCATCGCGCATCCAGGGGAGGCGGCTGCGAAGCTCGGCTTCATCCTCGTCGGTCATCGCCGCTCGCAGGATGCCCTCCGCTATGTACTGCGTGGGGATGCCGCTCCAATCTTCCAGCTCACGGACCCATTCCCGGTACATCCCGAGGCTGGCCCGGCAAAGCTCATAGAAGGGGCCGTCGCGATGGATCTCTACCTGAGCCCCCAGCATGCCCGCTGCCGCCGTGGAGGCCTCCAGGCTCCAGCCTCCTTTATCGAGCAGGGTGCAGGCAAACCCGGCCTTGCCCAGCTCGTAAGCGGAGGCGGCTCCGATCACACCGCTTCCGATGATGAGGGCCGTGGGAGTTTCCAGGCCGGATCGTCCGCTGTCCTGGAGGGCTTGCGTGCGCATCATTGCGCTTGCGTGGTTATTCATACGAATTCTCTCCTTGAGGTAGGGTGGGGGACATCCCGTCCAGCGCCTGGCGGAACCGCTCGACCTGCAGCCCGGGTTCCCTGTGCAGCAGGATAGAGGAAAGCACGGCAATGCCGCCGGCACCAGCCGCCAGTACTTCTTCGGTACGCTCCGGGGTCACCCCTCCGATGGCGATAACGGGCACAGGCGAAGACTTCACGGTCTGCGAGAGCGCCTGCAGACCACGTGCCGGCAGTCCGGGCTTGGATCCGGATTCATACACATGGCCGAAAAGAACGAAGTCGGCTCCTTGGGCTGCGGCCTCCGCCGCTTCTTCCGGCGCATGGACCGATCTGCCGATCAGCATGGCAGCGGGCAGCAGGGAGCGGGCTTCGGCAGGAGACAGACTGCCGAACCCCAGCTGGACGCCGCCGGCTTGAACGGCCAGCGCCGCATCCACCCGGTCATTCAACAGAACGGAGGCCCTGGGGAGCAGAGGCTTGAGCGTCTGATACCAGTGGATCAGCTCCCGGGCCGTACGGTGCTTCTCCCGGATATGCAGCGCATCGATCAGCCGAACGGGGAGATCGCGGATAATGGCCGCAACCTCATCAAGCTCTTGGCAGCCGGTGGTTATGAGATGAAGCTGCTTGATTCTTCTATTCATCGGCGATGGAACCCGCCCTTTCCGATATTCATCTTTATGTCATCATACCGCCGTGTATCTCCGCCGTCAAAGCGTTTGCGAAAGTTGTCAAAAAATGCTCACGAAAGGGACGGGTCTTGCCCTGTCAACCTCCTTGACTAGTGAAGCGGAGGAAGACTAAACTAGAGGGAAGGCGTTTTAAAGCGGAGAGGATTGAGAAATCGATGAAGGTCTATAAAGCATTGACCATTGCGGGATCGGATAGCGGAGGCGGCGCCGGTATTCAGGCCGATCTGAAGACGTTCCAGATGCTCGATGTTTACGGGATGTCGGCGATCACCGCCATAACGGCTCAGAATACGCTTGGGGTCCATGGCATTTATGATATTCCCCTAGAGGGTATAGAGAGGCAGCTGGAGTCCGTTCTGTCCGATCTGGGCGCGGATGCGGTCAAGACCGGGATGCTGTCGCAGCCTGAGGTTATCGAGCTGGTCGCGGGCAGCATGCGGAAGTGGGGACTGTCCAAGCTGGTCGTCGACCCGGTCATGATAGCCAAGGGCGGTGCGAGCCTGCTGGCCGCTTCCGCCCAGCAAGCCCTCAGGGACAAGCTGCTGCCGCTGGCCGCCGTCGTGACGCCCAATATCCCGGAAGCCGAGGTGCTGACGGGGCTGAAGATTTCGTCTCTGGACGATATGAAGAAGGCGGCAACCGTGCTTGTCCGCGAATATGGAGCGGGCGCGGCTGTAGTCAAGGGCGGTCATCGCAGCGGCGAACCGATCGACGTGATCTATGACGGCGAATCGCATCACCTGCTGCAGGGCGTGCGTTACGAAACGCGTCATACCCATGGGACAGGCTGCACCTTTTCTGCTGCGATCTGTGCGGAGCTGGCGAAGGGCCTTCCCCTGCTGGAGGCGGCGCATACCGCCAAGCGGTTCATTACGCTTGCGATTCGCGAGGAGCTGGGGATCGGGGCGGGCCATGGACCGACCAATCACTGGGCTTATGCCCGGGAGCAGGCGGCTGAGCGTGTCCTGGACAAGAAGGAGTGACGAAGCTTCATGAGTTATGAATATTTAATGCAGGCCGTCTTGCTGATCGTATTGTTGATGGCTGCGTTTCCGGCCGTTATCCTATGGTCCAAATGGAAAAAGAAAAAGCGGGGATAAACAACTATGTACTATGTAGATCAAGAACAGATTGACCGGAGGCTCGCCTTCATTCCTACACTGCTTCAAGCCTGTCGGGAGCTGCAGGAAGAGAGCGAAACCGCGGAGTTTGGCGACGGGTCGCTGCTTTTTCATCTGGCCCAGGAGCGTACTCTGGTGCTGGCTATCGAAACGGTAACCGATATAGGCAGCCTGCTGATCGATGCCTTTATGATGCGGGATGCGAGCAGTTACGAGGATATTGTGGAGATTCTGTCCGGCGAGAAGGTTATTGACGCTGAGCTTGCATCCGTCCTGACTGCGCTTGTGCAGATGCGCCGTTTCCTCACGCAGGATTATACGGAAATCTCCCGTACAGGGCTGCATCCATTGATCGGCGCGCTTCCTGAAGCTCTGGGCGGGTTCGCAGCAGCCGTGCCGGCGTTTATTAGCAAAGAGTCCCTGTAAGCTGTGCCTCAGGTCTTAGCCGTCCATGCGACGCCCCAAGCGCCGATCGGACGGCTATTTGCGATTGGTCCAGGGACTAGCTTCCTGAATTAGTATTTTACATACATTTTAGTATACTAATTTACTTATACCTGTTTTTCATATACAATGAGTGTATCTAAACGTATACGCTTGGCTTGTCGAATGATGGCGACCTGTGCTGGAAGGATGGTGAGACCCCGATGAATAATCAGGAAGCGGAAGTGCCCACTCGCAAAGTTATAGTCACGCTGCTTAAGACCAAAGGGCCGCAAAGCGTCGGCGAACTGTCCAGACAGCTCGGTATCACCGAGATGGCGGTACGCCGTCACCTGCATACGTTGGAGAGAGATAATCTGATCGAGTCCAGGCTGGTACGTCAGGCTATGGGCAGACCGACTCATTTATACTCGTTGGCACCCGCTGCCGATGATTTATTTCCCAAGAAATATCAGCATCTGACCTTGGATCTGCTTGAGGAGCTTGCGGCATTGGCCGGCCCGGGACAAGTGGACCTGCTGTTCGAACGGCGCAAGGAACGGCTGATCGGAAGATATGAGGACCGGATGACGGGCAAGCCGTTGGCCGATAGAGTCAAGGAGCTGGCGGATATTCAACATGCCAACGGTTATATGGTCAATCTGGAGACTAGAGATGACGGCAGCTTCGTGCTGCAAGAGCATAATTGTCCGATCTCCCAAGTAGCGAAGCAGTACAACCATGCATGCAGCTGCGAGCTGGCGATGTTCCGTGATTTGCTCGGGACGGATGCGGCTGTGGAGCGTACTGAGTGCTTGGCTAAGGGCGGAAGTAAATGCTCCTATGTCATTCAGGAGATCGAAGAACCGTAAATAAACTTGACCGTTTCTCTCCATTGGAGAAGGAACGGTTTTTTTTGTCGGGAGAGCGAGCTCATCTTGCCGAGAATACTACGCACGTGCAGGCTGACGAGGCGGGAGCGGGGCGAACCCGGCATATGCATAGTTTCCCTGTGGGCCCGGGCATACTGAATCTGAGGATTCACGTTGTATGTTCACGAGATAGGAGGGGATAGTACCATGCCTAGCAACCAGGATGCACATTTCGAGAGGCGGCTGACCGGACAAGAAGGTTCCGATTATTGGTTTGACGCTATTCCCGATGCGGAAGACGGATGGTTCGCCTTGGAAGAGGAACGGGAACTGGAGCAGCAAGCCGAAGCGGAGTGGAGGATAAAGCTGTGAGCCGATTGCATGAGATCGTGGAAAATCATGAGCAGCTTGGGCAGCTCCATGCAGTTCTTAGCTATTACGGAGTAAATGCCGCGTTCGTGGCCTCTTCTCTGCTTCAGGCTCTCGAACAGGAGCAGGGGCAAGAGGAGCAGCAGCCACCCGATCAGGAGCTTCTGACCGATCTGAAGCAATTGATCGCTTCCTGCTGATATCTGTGCGAGCGGACAGAGAAAACCCCCTTTCAGCCAGCGAATGCAGGAGATGCATAGCTGGCTGAAAGGGGGTTCTTTGTCGACCCATGTCGAGGCTTGCTCAGGTATCGAAGACAAGCTGAGCGAGTACGTCGGATAGACTTAGCTCCGCGCAGGCCATCGAAGTATCGGCCGCGCCATAATACATTCGGATCGTATCTCCGTCCAGCAGAACCCCGCAGGAAAAAACTACTCCACCGAAAAATCCATGGAGCTCATAGTCGGTCTCAGGCTCCAGGATGGGTCCCGGCGTGCGGGCAAGCACCTTGCCGGGGTCATCCGCATCAAGCAGGACGGCGCCCATGCAGTAACGGTCGTTGCGGTCCGCGGCATGGTACAGCTCCAGCCAACCGGCTTCGACCCGCAAAGGAACCGCACCGCCTCCGATACGCCCGCTATCCCAGGCATCCTCTCTTAGTCCCATCAGAAATCGATGATTGCCCCAGTGCAGCAGATCGGGAGATTCCGAGATCCATATCTCCGGCTGCCCGATAGCTTTGGGGACAGGACGAGTTAACGCATAATAAAGACCTCCGATGGATTCGGGGAAAAGAATGACATCCTTATTCTCCGGAGGGAAAATAAGACCATGCCGCTGCGTCCGCACAAAATCCCGAGTGGACGCTAAGCCCACGCCTACGCCCTTGGAGGAAACGGCGCTGTAGGTGATGCAATAGGTATCGCCGATCCGGGTAATCCGGGGGTCCTCCACGCCGAAGGTCTCCAGCTCTGAAGCAGGAAGAAGGAAGGCTTGATCATCTACCGCAAAATGCCTTCCATCGGTACTGCGGGCAAGCCGGAGATAGGAGATCGAGGTCAAATACACCGTGCTCCCTGTTCGGGCGTCCTTGACCACCCGGGCATCCGAGAAATCATACCTCGCATCCGAGCTATCGAGCCGGACGGATACCGCCTTCCCTGAGGCCGGTTCGAAATACGCAGTAAGAATAGAGCCATCCTCCGAGCCCAGCGGTCGTTCCGCAACGCGAAGCAGCATCAGAATCTGGCCATCCATCCGGGCGATCCCCGCATTGAATGCGCCGATAACCTCAAAGCCCTCCCAAAGCGGCTTAATGCCGGATGGAGTCAGCAGCGGATTTTCCTCATACCTATACACATGCCCCACAGTATCACCCCTGTTTGGATAACCGGATCAGGTCCAGAACACGGATCGGTTTATCCGTCGTTTCGTCGTACAGGTCTCCTTGCTTCACGTGGTCGATGTATAATATTCCGTCAAGATGATCGATTTCATGCTGCATGCATACGGCCAAATGCCCCTCTGCCTCCAGTACGGTCTCCTCGCCCGAACGCGTCAGCGTCTTTACCTTAATAGCTTGCGCGCGGGTGACGAAGCCGTAAACGTTCGGGATCGACAAGCAGCCCTCTGCGCCCTCTTGGCTTCCGCTGCGCTCGATGATCTCGGGATTGATCAGCTCGATGAGACCGGTGCCGCAATCCAGCACAGCCGCTCGCTTGGCAATGCCTACTTGAGGAGCGGCCAAGCCTGCCCGACCGGGGACGGCATATAACGTATCGCGCAAGTCGTCCAGCAATTTGATGATCGTCGAATTCACAGCGCCAATCGGGCGGCATTTTTCACGGAGAACGGGGTCTCCGATGTTGCGTATGATTTTCTCTGCCATAATCCTCACCTTTTTCCCATCCTTGGTTCCCATAAGTATACACGATAGGACGGGGAGGAGGGAAGGAGTTGTGTCGGGCGGATACGGTTCCGCTGCTTAACGGCTTTTATAAGCAGGAGTTACACTGCTGTTGCTTGAGCTGTTGCTTGAGCTGCTGCTTGAGCTGCTGCTTGTGCTTGTGCTACTGCCTGTGCTTGTGCTACTGCCTGTGCTTGTGCTACTGCCTGTGCTTGTGCTGTTCCCCGGGCTGGAAGCCGGTTTCTTCTGGGCGGGATCGATGCCGAATTTAGTACTCAGAATACTATACGTCGAACCGGTAACGGTAGAACTCGAGCCTGCTGCAGAGGTTGAAGAGTCCGATGGGAGCCCAAGCTGGGTTCTCAGCGCCGCGATGGCTGCCGTAAGGTCCTCTTCCTTCGGCACGATAAACCGGCCGTCCCAACGTCCGTCTATGTTCATGAATTCGATATGATCGGGCTTCAGCTTCTGGAACGATAAGATAAACTTGCGCAGGGTATCGGCCGGAATATCCGTCTTCACGTTGCGCCCTGCGATCTCGAGAATGCCTCCCCACTGGGCAATGCCGCCCAGGGAGGTCATCTTGTTCAACAGCTTGTCGAGCACAAGCTGCTGCCGTTCGTTGCGGGCGATGTCGGACGATTCCTCCGTGCCGCGGTTGGACTTGCGGTAGCGCAAGAAATCCAGCGTGTTTTTGCCGTCCAGCCTCTGCAGGCCCTTCTTCAGATTGATATTGGTCCCGTCCCAGGTGTCCACATATCTCATGTCCATATCGACGTTGATGTCCAGACCGCCAAGCTCGTCGACGACCTCGCGGAATCCGTCGAAATCGATCACGGCCATGTAGTCCAAGGGCACGTCGAACATACTGCCGAAAAACTCGCGGGTCTTCGTCAGGGAAGTGGTCTTGTCTTGATTGTTATAATACGCATAATAATAGTTGGCCTTCTGATTGGAGATGCCGAAGGCTTTGGGCTTCAGCTCAAAATCCCGCGGGATGGAAACGACCGTCGCGGAGCGCCGTTCGGGATTCAAGCTGACCATCATCAGCACGTCGGTATTCATAGATCCTCCGCTGCCATCGCGGCTGTCAACACCGGCCAGCAGAAAGCTCATCGGCTTCAATTCCTTCGTCTCCGCAACCGGAGTCGTATCCGAGGGCTTCTGCGATACGGTCTCGATCGGCTGGGACATTTGCTTGAGTGCCGTATCCGCTTTATGTAAGAGATAGCCGGCAAAGCCTAAGGCTCCGGCACCGATAACAGCTAATGTGATGAGGGTGTTGCGAAGCGTCTTGCGATTCTTGGGTTTACTCTGTCGCGACATAGACATCGGCCATCCTCTCGTAAGTTGTCGAATTCAGTCAAAGTGTTAGACGAAAGAGAGTTAAAAAAAGTTGTAACTTTTTTGAATAGTTTCGAAGAAAAGTCCTATTTGTCATTACCCAGCCAGATAAGTCGTAACACAAATTGACAAAGGCTTAGGTTTGGAAGGATAATGAAGGCTGTACGATCTTACGAAAGGGGAAATTGAAGCCATGTCCTTTGAAGTTGCGATTATCGGAGCGGGCCCTGCGGGAGCCAGCGCAGCATTGTTTACGGCCAAGGCCGGAAAGAAGACCGTCCTGCTCGACAGCGATCAAAGCATTACGAAGCGTGCCTGGATCGAGAATCATTATGGAGCAGCCGAGATCTCGGGGCCCGATCTGATCGAGATCGGCAAGAAGCAGGCGACCAAGTTCGGAGCCGAGCTGGTGCAGACGAAAGCGGCAGCCATCGTGAAGACCGATGGAGGCTTTAGGATCGAGACGGAAAATGGAAGCTTCGACGCCAAGCATGTCATCCTGGCTACCGGGCTTTCGGTCGATCTGGCTGAGAGCGCCGGCGTGCAAACCAAGCCAGGGACGGAGCCGCGCATTAAGACTGTAATCGATGCACAGCCGGATGGGAAAACGAACGTGCCGGGCATCTGGGCTGCCGGAACGGTAGCGGGCGTAAGCGTACACACGATTGTAACAGCCGGAGACGGCGCGAAAGTTGCCATTAATGTCATCAGTGAGCTTAACGGGGAACGTTATGTCGATCATGATGTGCTGAAAGCATAAAGGAGAAGCGGCCGCCGGCCGCTTTTTTTGTTTTCCCGTCTTATCCCGCCGAACATTGGACAAGTCTTGCCGCTTTATCCCGAATCCCGTCCAGGTTGCCGTCCGCGATCTGCTTCAGATTGATCAGGGAACCGCCAATTCCGACTCCGTAGCAGCCTAATTGGATATAATCCCGGATATTATCCTCGCGAACGCCGCCTACGGCCATCATGGGAATATGACCCAGGGGGCCCATCAGTTCCTTCATGTACCCGTAACCAAGACTGGCATTCGGGAAAATTTTGACTGCCGTTGCTCCGGCCTTATAAGCTCGCACAACCTCAGTCGGCGTCATGGCGCCCGGGAAGATGGGAAGTCCCCGCTTGCAAGCGAATTCAATAACGGCCTCATCCAGGTTGGGAGTGACCAGGTAAGAGGCCCCGGCATCGAAGGCCTTGCGAGCATCGTCCAGATCCAGCACCGTCCCGGCTCCGATGAACATACGCTCCCCGAGCTGCTCCTGAAGCCGCTCGATCATCGAGAGAGCCCCCTCCGTATTGAGCGTCACCTCCATAACCGGAATCCCCCCGCGCAGCAGGGCATCCGCTACGCCTACAATATGCCGCTCCTCCACACCTCTGACGATAGCCATAATCTTTACGGCTTCCAGCAACTGCAGTCCTTGCTCCTTGTTCATGCTTGGCCTCCCTCAATATTTCGTAGATTGACTCTATTATACCCGTACCGCAGGCGGACCAACAACGTACTTCGACAATAAATAAGACGAACTTTCAACATGCGGGAACGATCGCTTGTCCTTTTTTGGAGAAAAGTGTAGCAAATGGGATACCGCCTACTTATACTGTACTATCTCATAGGCATTCGTCTAGGGGAGAGTGATGTGACGGGGGTGGGGGCTTGTGGTTTGGTGGCAGTGGGGAGCAGCGTTTTGTATGGTCGCATTTGTAGCGTCTTCCATCTGTTTTGTCCGTTTTTTACTCTATACCCACGCCCTCTTGCGGCTCGGTGAATCGTCGATCGATCGCTTGCAAAGGCAGGCGCTGCGCACGGCCAGGGAATCGGAGAAGATGATCGAAGCCTCCGTTCTTCTCATCGAAGATCTTCAACAGAAGCTGGACGCGCTGGATGCCTGGTTCCAAGCGGCGAACGAAGCCGGAGAAGCCGTGCGGCGGGCTACCCGCTCCGTCAGCATGATCTCCCAGACCGTAGAAGATACGGTTCAGGAAGCAAGGCGAGCGGTACATACCCGTCAGGACGCCGTTAGCGATCTGATGGAGTGGACTATGCGCGGCCTTACACTCGCTTCCCGTTTCCAGCCTTCAAAACCATCCAAAACCAAGGAGTGAGTAGCCATGTCCGAAGAAAACAAAGGCAAGGAATTTCTCGTTGGAGCCGTTGTCGGGAGTATATTGGGAGCCATTACCGCGCTTCTGCTGGCTCCCAAGTCGGGTAAAGAGCTGCGTTCGGATATTGCCGAGGGCTATCAGCAGGCTAGCGAGAAAACCCAGCAGGTGGCAAGCGAAGTAAGCGAGAAGACGAAGCAGCTGGCAACCGAGGTTTCGGTCAAAACCAGCTCCGCTGCCAAAACGATCAGCCGGCAGACAGCTGAATGGACCGGGAAGGCCAAGGAGCTTGCCGTTCAGGCCCGCGACGGGGTGAAGGCATGGCGTAAAGCCCATGAAGGGGAAGGGCTGGCGGAAGCCCCGGTAGCTCCTGTAGCGGCTACGACGACCGAGACGGATGAAGAGCCGCCGGGCGAGGGCAGAGAGTGAGCAAAATAAGGAAAGAAGCGCCTCCCTGCTGCAGAAGCCGAGCAGCAGGGAGGCGCCATTAGCCGATAGCCTATGGAACATAAGGCTACTGCAGGGCCAGCGCTTGTTGAAGCGACTGCCCCTGTTGAGCAAGCTTTTACTTATAAGGATCGATTGTCTGAATCGTCCCGTCTTCGTTATATCTCAATTCCGTATACTTCACGCAGCGTTTATGATTCACGCCATCCGACAAGGAGCAATCATGGTAAAACAAGTACCATTTATCTTCAAACGAAACAATGGAGTGATGGGTAGTCCAACCGATTACCGGAGTCAAAATCGTTCCCTTGAACGTATACGGCCCCTTCAGATTTTGGCTTACCGCATACACAATCTTGTGAGTAGTGCCTGTCGAATAGGATAAATAGTAAAGACCGTTATACTTATGGATCCATGGACCTTCAAAGTATCTGCGGTCTTCGTCTCCAGCGAGGATGGGCTTACCTTCCTCATCAAGAATGGAGATTTCCCATGTAGCTTGAAACGACCGCATATCCTCGCTCATTAATGCCAAGCGCGGCCCCAACGCAGGCTCATCCGGAGCCGGCCCAGTGACATTGGGATCGAAAGTACCGGACTGCCACTTCTCCAACTGACCGCCCCAAAGACCGCCAAAGCTTACATATACGCTGTTATCCTCCTCCACATACACGGCTGGGTCGATGCTAAAGCTTCCCTTAATGTAATTCTCATGCGGTGTAAATGGACCCGCCGGCGATGCGCCCTCAGCTACCCCGATTCTGAATATCCCCTCATGGTCACGCGCAGGAAAAAATAAATAGTACGTACCATCCTTGACTGCAGCATCTGGCGCCCATAGTTGTTTGGATGCCCAAGGGATGTCGTTTAGATGGAGAACTTGCCCATGATCAACGACGGGCGAATCGAAATTATCCATGGAAAAGACATGGTAATCTTCCATAGCATACTGATCCCCGTTGTCGTTATCCGGCCCGTCGTGATCCAGATCGTGAGAAGGATATATGTATATTTTCCCTTCGAAAACATGCGCAGACGGATCGGCAGTAAACAGATGAGAGACTAACGGTTGTTTGGGCAGGGGAACATTTGTCATGATGGATTCTCCTCGTTTCAAATTTTGCCAGTCTAACTGATTTTCTGGACAAGCTGTCTAAAGCTTATCATAACCTTTGTCTAACAACCTTCATATGAGACAATTGCACAATTTTTTTCAATATTATACGTATTTGATAGAATTGAGAAAGGTTCCAACGAAAAAAATGACTGTGCTTAGGACTAATCCTTTCATAGCCGTAAACCAGTAAGATTGCTCATATCCAATCAAAAAGTGAAAGTCCGATGCCGTTATATCCTGAATGATCCTTTGACCGGCCAGAAAGAACAAAATAAAGCTAATTCCCCCCGTAAAAGTTAAACCAAACAGATTTTTTCGAGTTATGTGTAAATCTGAAAGCCTGTAGAACGTGGACATGAGGATAGCCGTCGTTATCAGTGTAAGTAGATAGGAAAATTCACCTTGGCGTATAGCGGCCATTCTTACAGAGTGAGCAAATAGATATTCAATCCATAGACTCGTACTATATGCCGTCAAGCCTATCAAACAGCCGCATAAAAAAGTGGAAATCTTTTTCACTTAGTAGGCTCCTCATTAAACATATGGTTCCAAATAAATCAATTATAATGCTATTATTGGAAAAATGAAAGAATCTGTTGAGCAGCTGATCGGGGCCGAGCAGCGTGGAACGCCACCAGCTAGCGAAGTGCCGAAGATCGAGAAAGATCTGTCCGCGTTGCAAAGCACGTTTAAGGCTATCGACCGGGCTTTCAAAGCGATTGACCAAGAACGAAATCAGATGTAGCAGGAGGAATTTAAACGAAAAATGCGGGAACAAGCTAACTTGCAAGAGCGGTATTCGCAGCATGATGAAGATCGGGATCGAGGACGTTAAATAGAAGGGCCGGCAAAGTGCGTGCATTTTGCAATAAGCAAAAGCAGCCCCAATATGGGGGGCTACTCTCTTAGGATAACAAAAAAGCCTATGGCTCGAATGAGAACCAAGGCTCTCTTGTATTCCGGATAAAGGGGATGAATCACATTATGGCATTATGACCTGCAGTGCTCAGAAACAATGGAACCGCTTCTGTTAGTTCGGGTAATCCTAGCATAGCTACCTGTATACATGAGTGTTTTCACGATCATCATGTTCTGAAAATTCAGCTCCCGGACTTTCTTTTTGCAGATACGTGTTTTTCAATCATGCAAGTTCACCTTCCAATGGAAGTCTTTCCTTCATGTCCAATTGGAATGTGCCATATGGATTAACGTGTGTATAGATTAAGGGCGTTACCGCACGTAAATCTTAATGCTGTAGAACTTTTGACTTGTCCAGAATCTTGTAGCACCAGATTTTGTCTAATTCTGACTTCTTCCACGGTCCATTTATGGGTCGTAATTCGTTTAGCTGGCGACAATAAGCTGAGAAATCAGGAGTTTGATTCAAATCGTAAGTCATTATCTTCTTCAAAATCATCTCGACAATGTTTTGCTCAAGATCATCCTGCCGATCCGTTTTAAATTTGGACCTTGCACATCGGATTGCTGGCATAAATAAAGAGATAATTTCCTGCATGGCTTCGCTCTCGCCGCTCTGAGCTCTTTGGACCAAATCGAATAGTTCATTTCCCATGGCTTTCCTCACTCATCTTTTTAATAATGACATCTGCCAGTTTCGAAATGCTTTCGGTTAGCGTTTCGATCTTTTTTTCAAAGCGAATAAGTAGGTATCCGGTAAGTACGATTGGAAATCCAACTTGACTAACTGCTGTAAATAAATATTGAGTGTTGTCCAATGAAGTCACCTCCTCTCGAGCATTGCAAGGCGCAGTTTTTGCAATGCCAAATTTCTAGTTTTGCAAACTGCCTGAGGGGATACACCGATGATTTTGGCGATTTCATTATCTTGATAACATAGGGCGTAGCATAGAGTTGCGATAAGTTGTTGTTTTTGAGTGAGTGCAGCAAACGCGTTTGCCAGGACATCGTTAGAAAATGACGTTTGGAATTGAACTGGATCTGAAAAGATGGGTTCAGATTCCGGCTTCATTTTAGTGCATAAAAGCAATTCACCGAGCGTTCCGTCTCCATCTTCCGAGGCAGGGCGATCAAAAATAAGTTGATTCCGCGTATCGTTCTTTTGGTTGTATCGCGTCTGATCAATCGTACAATATTTGATGGTTGATACTATGAATTTAATAAACCGCACTCGGAAGAAGTGTTTTCGAAACCGCTCTTCTAGTTCCTTTTGACTATCTGTATCGCCATCAAGTGTCTTTAAAAGGAGTTCGATGTTCAACTCCTTTTGGAAGAAATCTTGGATAACACGATCTGAAAAAACGGATCGATTCTCAACGCTATATTCGTAAAATCTTCCTCTTTGAACTTCTGTAAGAGCCATCACAATTCACCTCTATTATGTTGGATCCTTCTATTATTGAAGTGAATTTAGAATCTCAAAAAACAACCCAATAAAACATATGCTTCTATTCTTTTTGGGAAAATAACCATTTAAAGGGAATCGTTGTTTTTTTTGTATTATAGCAAAGAAAAATAAATTATAGGAAATTAAAACAATTTTTTGTAATCTACTGAGTATCCCTATCCTAGTAGAGGTCGTAAAACTTTTTAATAATATTTTCGATAAATGGTTGTTTTTAACTAGGGGATATTTCACTTTAAATAGTAAGCGGCCGCCCAAAAACAAAACGGAGGTAATGACAAATGGCTTACTATGTTTACAGTTCGAAAACAATTAATGGTGTTGATCTTAAGATTATTAAAACTTCACCGAATAACATTAAGTTAACTTACTTGAATGGACAGAGCGTACCGGGATCTGGAAAACTTGGAATGAATGGTGGATTCTTCGAGGATGTACCCGTAAGCGGCCATAGTGGGGGACCGTATGTATATTCTATTGCTGTAAATGATAATGTTCCAGTAAATGGAACCTTCTCGGATTATGGAAGTGGTGGTACGCAGGATGTATCTAGGGGCACTCTAGTATGGAATAAAACAACCCGCGGATATTTCGTTCAAGTAACAAAAAAAGGTGATGAAGCCACGCTTTGGGTTGCTTACGGCGATAAGTATTGGGCACAAGGTGGGATCAGCATGAACCTTCAAGATACTACTAGCAATTGGCATACAACTGCGAAAAATGAAGGAATGCCCGTCATCGATCAATCTTGGTACCGTTCCGGATTACTCTGGAATGACGGATTAAATATATTCCTTGTGGTAAGCACAACTGAATGTACTGCGGCTCAGTTTAGAACTGCTTGCAAAGGCATAGAATCCAACATGAGAGATGGTATTTTTCTGGATGGCGCAAATGCAGCACAAATGAACGTGCCAGGGGTATTCTCTACTTCGCATACCCGTAAACTTGCAGCAATGGTAGAAGTCGTGAATAACGTACAACTATAATGAATGGTTGAAAGTCGATCCAATCTACTAATATTAGTGGATTGGATATTTTTTTTGCCCATTTTTATGATTTTCTGGAAAATTATTATTTCCGATATTCAAAACTGTTGTATAATGAAGATATTATATATTATATAAAGGGAGGGAAATTATGAGAAAGTATTTTATGGGACTAATTAGTGGTGTGATAATCTCAGCTTCAACGGCAGTATATGCATCTGATACGTTGCAAGCTTTTTTATTCCCAGTGGACTATAAAATTAATGAACAGGTAAAAGTCCTAGGTGAAGAATATGTAACTTTAAATTACAATGGCCACGCTTATGTCCCTGTTCGGTTCATTTCTGAGAACCTGGGGGCATACGTAAACTACGATGAAGATCAAAAAAGAATAAACATAAACTACGTTCCGGCTTCATCCGATTATGTTACAGATCAAAATTATCCAAATGTCCATGTCGGAGTTATCAAAGTTGCTAAAGATGGATCCCATACATTAATTGGCGGAATGGTGTCTGTGAATCCGGAATCCAATTCAAACGTAATCCACACATTGGAATTTTCTTTAAAGTTCTTTGATCAAAACAATAATCTTCTCGGAACGTTCCCTTGGAAATCGTCCAATATGCCATTGAAGAATGGTGAAATAAGATACATTATGGATTCATTCCCAGGTGATGCAAGCGCTTATTCTAAAGTTATATTAGAAGTAACATCTTTTAAGTAACCCATAGGGCACGGTTTACCTAGGGCTTGCTGAACAAAGAAAGTCCCTTTATCCACAAGGGATTTGAAGCATTTTTTTCGAATTTATCTGCAAGGAAAATACGGAAAAATGGCAAAAAACCTTGCAGACGGAGTGAGTGGAAATGTTTGTGCCGAACCGCGATCGGTAATTGGAACAAATATTGTTAGTCTGCTAATGTAAACCAAATCAAGTCTCGTATTCCCTTAAATTCAGCCGTGGCAGCCGATTTCGCTTCCGTGGAACAATGGAAAAAAACGGCTCTGTTCGCATTAAAAGCGAAAGAGCCGTTCTTCGTTTTTCTCTGGATTTCTCGAAATAGATAGGCAAGTCACTAAAAAAGAGGTTTTGACATCTGCAAAAAATCTAGATTTTATGTACATATGAACATAAGTAAGAATAATCCCTTATACACTGTCATCGTATTCCAAAAAAGCAGCCCAAGATTAGAAAACTGGTCTTGCGTTGCTTTTTTTGGAATTCATTACACTTCCGTTTACCGATAATAAAAATTCCCATAGTCAACAAGGCTCCGAGTCCAGACAGCTTTGTACAAAGCGGCCAATATGGTCAATGGCCTGCCGTGCCTCGGGCAGCAGGTAGGCCAAGCCTTGAAATACGCTCCACATCTGTTCCCAAACCTCCAGCGAGACGTCAACGCCTGCCGCTCGGGCTCGCTCTGCCAATCGGATCGCATCGCTCAATAACACCTCATGATCGCCTACTTGAATCAGCAGTCGAGGCAGGTTCTTTAGTTCCAGTCGTAAAGGTGACAACAAGGACGGGAATTCCCCCGACCAACCTCCCAAATAATCAGCCAGTATCCGCTCGCTGCTCTGCTTACTTCCCGTAGGATCTAGCTCCGCACGGCTTTGATACGATTCGCCGTCCAGATGCACCAGATCCGTATGCGGAGAAAGGAGAAAAGCACCTGCCGGAAGCTCTTCACCCGCGTCCCTCAAGGTAAGTAAGGTCATAAGCGCAAGTGTAGCGCCGACGGAATCCCCTCCGAACACCATGTGGCGGGCTGAGTAACCTTCTTCCAATAGCTGACGGTAGACATGCATTGCATCCTCATTCGCGGCAGGGTATCGATGCTCGGGGGCAAGACGGTATTCAAACGTGAGTACCTTGACGCCGCTGGCTTTGGCAACTCTTGCCGCCAAGTCCCGATAAAATTCGCAAGTGCCTGCAATAAATCCCCCGCCATGGAAATAAAGGATGACCCGCTTTTCGCTTACTGGCAGTCGGCTGGCATCGCTTACCCACTCCCCGGTTAATTGCCCGAAGGAGGTTTGTTCGATCCGCGTATAGGGAAGCTGTGGGAATCGGGTGGCTGCAGCGGCGAGATCTTGGCGTATCTGCTCCGTTGATTGGGTAGCGTAATGGCTGGTTTGCTTGAGGTGGCTCTTGATCGCCATCAGTTGGTCGAGGCTGGTTTTTTCCAAAATAAATACCCCCTACAAGGTTGAATAAGGCCATTATAAAGCCTGTAGGCGGGTACAAGGTCAAGCTATGAGTTTATGTTCAAGATCTGCAGAACCTCTTGCACCTCGGGATGCTTTTCCGCTGCCTGAAGACTGGATTTCAAGTCGGACAAGAGCTGCTTCGTGCGCTCTCTAGCGGCTATCTCCCGGTTGAGGCTGTCGATCTTTCGCTCGATCACGTTTACAAAATCTTCTATACGGATATGGGAGGCTTCCGATTGGGTCAGAGCCTTATTAATTTCCTTCAATGTAAATCCGCAAGATTTGGCATTTTTGATAAAAGCAAGAAGATGCAGCACTTCTTCCGAATACAGACGATAGCCCGAGTCGGTTCGCATTGGAGAGGGGATCAGCCCATGCTTCTCGTAATATCTTAGAGTTTCCGCGTTCACATTAGCTTTCTTGGCGATTTCACCCCGCAGATAGCCTTCTTTCATGAGTTATCCCCTCTTAATAACGGTCAAGGTTCTAGCCGCCTGCTGCTACCACTTCGACGGATCAATCTTGCTCGGATCAAGGCCCTTCCAAATGTTCTTAATCTCGACATTCTCGGGTTCCTCGAACACAAGCCAGGCTGTAGGCAGATATCTTTCCCCATATTCGCTTGAAGGCTTGTTTACAATCTTGTCGTCCACGACAAGCACGCTGGAAGAGCCGCCGTCCAGATTGGCTGCGGTGACGGCGCCATGCTCCAGAAACACCTTCTGGATGTCGAATAAGGTGGCGCCGATGCTATGAGCGGGCTGCCTGCCGTCGATGATGGCGAACATGATCGTGCCATCGGCCTTCTGGGCCATAGCCGTCCGGGGAGCAATCCCCCAGCCATCGGCCTGATTCTTGATCATCCCGACTCCGTTGACGATGAATTTCGGGGCGAAGGTGACCGCCTCTTGAACGCCCATATCCAGAAGCTGCTTAGGCGTGTACTTCCCCGCGACCATCCGGCCGTCCTTATCGATCCCTACGATATGATTGGACGTATTCATCGAGCCGTCATTGTAATAGATCGTCCCCCCGGACATCACCAGTCCGGTCGGCTGGAAGCCGTTGCCCTTCCACTCCGGATCGACAAACCCTCCGGCGTTGACCCCGGCCTTGGCTCCGAGCCGCTTGACCATGCTGGATACCTTCTCGCCTTTACCGGCCGTACCGGGTACAGCGATGCGCAGCATCTTAGGATCATGAACGATCAGAAGCTTGCCCTTGAAGTTCGTGCCCTGGATATCCTCGATCTCGATAGCGGGCTTCGGTTTCTCCAGGACGACAGTCGGCTTGTCCTCCACTTGGACCAGATCTTCATTATCCTTGAGACCGGAATAGGCATCGAACTGTGTCCAATAGCGGTTAACGCGCTTCTCGAGTTCGGCGCTGCCGATCATATACTTGGCCCAATGACGATGCTGGGTCGTGATCAGCGTGTCCGCCATCATGAACCTTAGATCCGTCCCGGGCTTCGTGAGGAAGAACCAGCAGCTGAAGGCCATGCCGAACAGCATGAGAACAAATAACGTATAGAAAAATAACGTAAGTAAGGGGGAGGAACGGCGTTTAACGGCCGACTTCTTAGCTTGTGAGGCTGCACGCTTGACCTGGATCCCGGTATTGCCGGGCACTCTCGAAGACATGATTCCATTCCTTCCTTTATACACAAAATGAGCCTGTTTGAAACAGGCAGGTTTAGAGCTTTTACGTATACAACGAAAAAAAGAGAAAAAGGTTGCACATGGCGGGCCTTTTTCTCTAATTCAGATACAATTGCTTGTTTTCCTGAATCAAATCCTCGAATTCTCGGGCAGGCATAGGCTTGCTGAAGACATAGCCCTGAATTTCATCGCAGCCCTGGGAAATCAGGAACTCCAATTGATCCTGGGTCTCAACGCCTTCCGCCAAAGACTTGATCTTTAGACGATGACTCATCGCGATCAGAGCCGTGACGATAGCCGCATTGTCTTCATCTGAGGTCACATCGCGGATAAACGATTGGTCGATCTTGAGCGTATGGACGCGGAACCTTTTCAGGTAACTGAGCGAAGAGTAACCCGTTCCGAAATCATCGATCGAGATGCGGACCCCAAGCTCCTTCAGCTTATGCATCGTATCGAGAATATAAGGGACGTTGTTCATGGCTATATTCTCTGTGATCTCCAGACAAAGCAGGTCAGGAGCCAGCCCGGATTCTTGCAAAGCATCCACGACGATCTGAACGAAGTTCATCTGATGAAATTGAATGGCCGAGATATTCACGGACACGACAAGCGGAGCATAGCCGAGACGCTGCCACTCCCGGTTCTGTCTGCAGGCCTGCCTGAGCACCCAGTTGCCGATAGGAACGATCAACCCTGTTTCCTCAGCCAAGGGGATGAATTCTCCTGGGGACACCATCCCCCATTCGGGGTGATGCCAGCGAACAAGGGCTTCCATGCCAAACACCGAACCATTCTTCAGATCGACGATAGGCTGGTAGTAGACAGCGAATTCCTTTCGTTCCAACGCTTTACGGAGATGGATTTCTAGATTCAGCCTGTGCATAGAACGCTTATTCATATCGGGATGATAATAGTGAAAGGAATTGCCGCCTTTTTCCTTGGAACGGTACATGGCGATGTCTGCATTCTTCAATAAGGTATCCACTTCGATCCCATCATGAGGATACAAGCTGATGCCGATACTGGCAGTTACAAAAAGCTCTTGACCTTCAATAATGAAAGGTTCCTTCAACAGCTCCGGGATGCCTGCGGCAAAATGGGCAGCCTCATCCGGATGCGCGATATTCGTTAGCAATATAATGAATTCGTCCCCGCCGAAACGGGCTACGATATCTTTATCATGAACATAGCCTTGCAGTTTCTGGGCCAATCGCTGCAGGAGCTGGTCGCCTACGTGATGTCCGAGCGTGTCATTAATGACCTTGAAGCGGTCGAGGTCGAAGAAAATGACAGCCATCGCACTTCCGTTCCGTTCGGCATCGGAGAAACAAGCCTTCAGCTTCTCATCGAACATCAGTCGGTTAGGCAGATTGGTGAGTGCATCATGGTAGGCCATGTGCTGAATCTTCTCTTCAGCGCGCTTGCGCTCGTTGACGGCCCGAATGGTCGCGTACGAACGAAGCAATTGATAATCATTGGTCTCGCTAATAATCCGGGAAAACAGTTCTTCGTACACTTCGGGATTGTGGTCTGTAGCCGTGTTGTGGGCAGTTTTGATCAGTTGCAGGGCATTATCGACGTGTTCTCTGTGGATTCGAGCGGCGGATGCGGTTTTAGGCCTTTTATTAGGTTCGGTGCCGAGGTAGAGTAGACCCTTCCTGGAGTCGTACTCCTTGACATGATTCATGTTGACGATATTGGCGCTGTCCAGCTGTCGAAATCCGTCCTCAAATAGCCATTCTTCTAAGTTGTCGAAGGAGAAGTCTAGATAAAACTGCTCGTCTTGGGTGTGAATGATAATTTCGCGTTCGCGGATGCGATCGATCTTGACCACATCATTGGCATCGATAACGAGTATCTCGGAACCTCTCTTACCGTCGCGAGTAACCGGAATTTTCTGCATGGTTGAAGATCAGCTCCATAAAATGAAGATGCGGCTGACAAGCAGGACTTGTCAGCCGTGGGCTTAATAACGAACATTATTTCCTGAGAAGTTCAGCGGGAGTTTCTGGGCGGTGAGAGAAGAAACAATTTGTTCCAACAAAGAAGGTTGCAAGTGCCATTAAAATAGAGTTCGCAACGATGGCCAAACGAGTCTTCATGTATGATGCCCCCCTTCAAAGTAATCTTTAATACTATATGCAACTTTAGTAGTAAGTACTGCCTGAATAAAGTATATCATAGAAAGGGAAGGAGATTGAATCCAAAAATTTAATAAAACAATTATACAGGAGATTAACTTTAAAATAGGATAGTATCTCTCCGATATCCTACTTACTCCTTTTATTCCGTTGGGAGCAGTTATACTAAGAATTATTAGTGAAATGAAATTCAGTATTTGTCCCCAGCCTTGATACTGAAAGAAAATATGGCTAGAAATCAATATTACTATGGATGAAAATATTGAACAATGTACAGAGGAACTAAGATGCATGCCTCCACTGACGTACCTAATAGCTAGAAATGCAATTATAGTAATAGTTGTTTCAAATATATGATTCGTAAAAACGGAGACTATCAACGAAATAATAATAGCAGAAAGAGTGTTAATGAGTGTTATCAAGGAATAGGTGAGAACTGATTCTGAGTGAGCTGCCGGGTAGTTATTTCTAATGGAAATAGCAAGATACCTAGCAGTACGATCTATGAGGTTAGGATTCATTTATTCACCTTTTCTTTTCTCCAATCGTGCTCTGCGTTCCTTCCAGAGTTTGGTATTATGTTTATATGAAAGATAGATTGCAGTAACCATTATAAGACCAAAAATGATCGGAATAAGTATGTTAAATAAATTAGATGTAAGAGAGAGGGTTGTGAGTTGGAACATGACAACAGCAATTATTAGAACGGCTGATAGATAAAAATTGTAGCCGCGTAGCGAATCTTGAACCGTAAAATGAAATCCTATTTTTCTGCGTTGTAGCAAAAACGTAATCAACAATAACAGCACTCCTGTAGGGAATTGTACTAAGGCGCTATTATTTCTGGTTTGCTCAAAAGTGAAAACATTAAAATTTGTTTCTAGCCAAAGAACGGTAAGTTCTACTGTCCCAACGCCTAATAATCCTATTATTCCTACAAAAAAAGAAAAAATCAAAGGTAACCTAAAAAATATCATTATTAAAATAATTTCTATTATGAGAGTCGGAATTAAGGCAAAACTGGTTTGGTGTAAGAAGTCTCTTATGTAAATAAAGACAAAGGACATGGACAAGGCAATCAGCAAAATTTTATGAAGATAGAATTTAATGGGTAACCGAAATGCAGATAATGTAAAAATAATTGCTGCTGCATATTCAAAAATAAAGAATGGTAATTTGATCCATATACTCATGGAAAGGCTCCTTAAAATTTATATATTAAAATATTGCTCAATGGACTAATTTTAATATACTTACGATTACTTCTCAAGCAGAATTTTGTCGAAATTAGTCAACAATTAGTCTTTAATATAAAACATTCAAAGAGATAGAAATAAGTCCCGCAATGTTAAGAATAATATGTATGATTATCGTTGATAATATGGTATTAGATTTTTTATAAATAACACAGAGAATGTACCCTACGGCAAGATATCCAATAAATCTAGCATTATTTAGATGCATGAGGGAGTAAATTAGTGAAGAAATGAAGGCACTCATAAAAAATGGAAGATACTTATTGAGGTTCATAAATATTATTTTTCTAAAAATAATTTCCTCTATTATGGCACCTGTAATAATATATATAGGAACTATAATATATTCATGACTTATATTCTCAGATGTAGTGTTCATTTGACCAAATATCAAGGAATTTATTGCTTGCACTGGAAGACAAAGCGATAATCCAATATACACCCAAACGTAGAGACTTCTATTCTTTAAAAGATTAAAATCATAACGTATCCATTCCTCTCTACATAAATAAAAAATAAATAAAGTTGAAAATAATGGGTTGAAAATTATAACATATTTGTTTGAAAACATCATACTAATTGATGTTGCGATAATAAAAACAATACAAATTAGTAAAGATCTATTAGGGGGATTATACATTTTTAAGCCTTCTTACATAAGTGAATTCTTTCTTGCTACAAAATTTCAAAATTCAAAAGGAAACGTAAATCCATTCTTAAAGTCTTTAATATTCAAGCTAAGGGGGTACTTCCTCGGAACCTCCTTCGCCGATTCAGTAGAACTTCAATATATTATATACTTATAGTGTCTATTCTATAAGAGTAAATGGGGAAAATAAATAGGTTTTTCTAAAATTATTTTTATATTTTTTTAACTACATTGACATTTAGTTGTATGTATAATACGATTATCTGTTCATTTTGATTCAAAAGTGGTTAATGATCCCACTCATCTCTGTATAAAAGGTAGGCAATGAATACGACAATCATGGAAACAAAGAAAACGTTAAGTAACATCCAATCTATGTAATGATAAAGAGCAAAAGTAAGTGAAAAAACACCCATAATTCCGGACGTAAGTATCAGTACAAATGTAGGAGAAGCCAATCTTATAAAATGTTTATCTAGATATTTCGAAGGGAGAGTGAACCCAAGGCGAAATTTATATAATAGTGCTGTAGTACAAATGTTAATTACCCAGATAAAAAGGCTTGGTAATATAGCATTCTCTCTTGCTATATCTACAAAATTAGATTGACCGATTTTGCTCCAACTCAGATACAACAGCAATTCGAATAGCATAGTGTAGATATTGCTAATAAGTGTGAGAATTATTGAAAATAATATACGAAATCTGAATAGTAGGGTAAGGCATACAACGAAGCAAATGGTTTGGATTATTGTTGTGAAAGCATTCCAATCGAAAAAGTGAATGCTTGTGGAAACGCAGGCCATAAAATTAGAACTGAGTAGAATTGGAGAAGTATGTTTTTTGAAAGATACGCGAAACATGGTTAGACCTAGCATGAAGACAGAGTACCAACATGCTAATGAGGCCAAGTAGAGTCCAATATAGTACAAGTCTCCTCTTCCTTTCAACTAATTATCCTCTAATTCCTTTCGATAAGATAGAAAAAGTACAATAGTCCAACATACTGTAAAAGAAATTATGATAGGTAGTAGCAAGTGGTTGGTAAAATATACCGAAAGATTGAACATTCCTAGAAAAAGTAAAAGACCTAGTGCCAGTATAAACCATGTTCTTGAGAAGGAGAGCCGTTTCAAGTCGTTTCCAGCAGATGGTGCTATAAATGAAAAGCCTATACGAAATCGTTGAAGGATATAATACAGACACCATTGATGCAAAGCCATGAAAAGGCATGAAATGAGATAATCATTCTGCTGATAGAATAGTGCAGTTTCAATATGGAAACCAGCTGTTAGAATATTGTAAAGAATTTCGGATATTACCGCGTTAGCAAAAATAATTACTGAAATCAAAATAGCATGGAAGGGGCGCAATTTAAAAATCATCCGAAAACAAATAGTCAAAGAAATGGGGTGAAGTATCCCAAATAAATAAGCTTTTTCATAATACTGAACAATAACAGACATTATGCTTAATAAAATTATGGCTACCAACATCTGAATCATATGCCTTGAAGCCCTCATTCTGCATAGTGCTAATCCGACGGAAAGCAAACCGCCCCACAAAAAAGGGTAGGCCAATATATACGAAATGGTCGTCATGATAAATTCCTCTAATTCTACTTTTATTCTTGGATTTCCTTGGCCTAACAAACAATGCTCAAAGTGACAAAGGATACAAACTAGAGATATGAAAAATTAAATGGAAAAAGTGAATAGGAACAAGATTCAAAAAAGCAGAGACTCACTAATAGTCAACCGCAGTGTGGAAAGGGAACGATTAATTAATCTATTTGGTATAATGTAGCAAGGTCTGCTGCATATTGAGTCCGGCAAGCAAGCCTTTTTTGGTTGACAATTGAATGGTAGTCAAGGATTCGTTAGCCAAGTTTACCGGTTTAATGGATGATACAGATTGATTTCATGATTATTCTGATTATGAGTCTATTTCTGTTCTGGTAAATCAACAGGCATTGAAGCGGGTCAGTGTTCCATTTCGTTTTTTAGAATAATATATGCAACGAGTGCAATTAGCATGGAAGCAAATAAAACATTAAGCAACATCCAATCTACATAATGATAAAGAGCAAGGGCTATTGAAAAAACACTAAAAATTCCTACTATAAGTAAGAATAAAAGTTTTGGAGTAGCCAGTTTTATGAGATGTGAGTCTACATATTTTGACGGAAGAGTGAATCCTAAACGTAGTTTATGCAATAGAGCTGCAGTTAGAATGTTGTTTCCACAAATGAAAATACTTGGTAAAATAGCATTTTCTTTTGCCATTTCAAAAAAATCCGATTGACTTAATAGGCTCCAGACCAAATACAAAAGTAGTTCAAAAAGCATGATAAAAATATTACTAATCAGCGTAAATACGATTGAGAACAAAATGCGAAATCTAAAAAACACCAACAGACATGTAGCGAAGCATAAGGTTTGTATTAATGTCGTGAAAGCGTTCCAATGGAAATAGTGGATACTTGTTGTGATACCGGACATTAAAATAGAACTAACCAGCAAAGGTGACATATAATTTTTGAAAGATACGCGAAACATTGTTAAACCTATCATGAAGACAGAAAACCAACATGCTAATGAGATCATGTAAAGCCAAAAAAAGTACAAGACTCATCTTCCTTCCAATAATTAATCCTCTAGTTCCTTCCGATAGGATAGAAAAAGTATGACTGCCCAACAAACCATAAATGAAATTGTGACAGGTAACAATAAGTGGTTGGTAAAGTACACTGAAATGTTGAACATGCCTAGAAAGAATAATAGTCCTATTGCTAATATAAACCATGTTCTTGAGAAGCTAGGTTGTTTTAATGCATTTTCTGCTGAGGGGGCGATAAATGAAAAGCCAAGCCGAAATCGATGAAGTATAAAGTATAGTCCTAAATGATGCAAAGCCATCAGATTGCTTGTAAGGGTAAGATCATCTTGTTGATAAAAGAGCGCCTGTTCAAAATGAAAGCCAGCAATAATGTGATTATATAGAATTTCGGATAAAACACCGCTGACAAAGATAAATAATGATACTAGGAAAGCATGGAAAGTGCGCAACCTGAAAATGAGGCGAAAACATAGGGTTACAGCTAGGGGTTGAAGTATCCCGAATAAATAGGCCTTTTCATAAAACTGGACGGTTACAGACATAATGCTTAATAAAATAATGGCAACCAACAATCTCTTTTTATGTTTGGACATCTTCATTCTGCATAAGGCTAGCCCTAATGAAAGTAACCCGAACCATAAAAAAGGATAGGCAAATATATACTCAGTAGTCGTCATGATTAAATCCCTCTAACCTATTAATCTTTAATTTCCTTGCGATAAGAAAAATACAATAAGATGACCCAATGGACAATAGTCAAGATGATAAAGGGCACAAATAGAGATAAGGCAAAATAGATGGCAAGATTTAATAAGAGTAAAATACAAAGAAAACCGATACTCACGTACAACCAATCACACGAATATTCATTTTCGGCAATGGGGGGCAACCGAGAGGGTGCTTTAAAAGAAAATCCTACTCGAAATTTATGAAGCAAGAAATATAGGATGACATGAAAGCCGGTCATCAGAACAGGCATGATGGCAAGAACGTTTCGCTGGTTAAGGAGAGAACGTTCTAAGTGAAACCCGGCAACGAACAAATTCAATAATGTTTCAGATAGTCCTCCACTGGCAAAAACACTTAAGGCTACCAGAAAAGCGTGAAAGAGTCGGAACCTGAAAATCCGCCAATAACATAAAGTCATAGCGATCGGCTGCAGGAGACCGAACCAATGAGCTTGTTTGTAGTAATGGACTATTACAGCCATTATGGTTAAAGGTACAATGGATAGGACCAGCTGTAGCTTATATTTCGAAACTTTAAGTCGGCATAAAGCTAACCCAAATGATAAGACGGAAGCCCATAAAAACGGATAAGCAAATAAATAAAAGGTCACTTTGCAAAATCCCTTTCCTATGTAAATCATACAGTTAATGAATGCTGATCTGAGTGTAAGGGATTTTCTAGGACTTGCCAATATTTAGTTTCACTTCTTAACAAATTCCACACAAAAGCCTTCAAGCTCCCGATCCCGGCCTTGAAGGCTTTTCTTTATTCTAGAAAGACTATTCGCTTATTCATTTAACTCTTTCCGATAATACAGCAGTAAAAGTGCGGCTCCAATAATCATGTAGCTGAGTATAAAAATAAGAACCAGATGAGAATGGAAGTAAATACTTAGGGCTAGATTCAGGGATAGAAGGAATCCCAGGACCAGTAAGGACAACCAGAGCCTAGGCATCTGATCTAGCTCTGTTCGTATTATCCGGGTCGAAAGGAATGAAAACCCCCAACGAAGTCGATGGAGCATCGCGTACATAACAAAGGCGGTTGCGGGCAGAAGGAAAAAAATAATCAGCCTGTCGTTTTGATAATAAAAAATGGTCTTCTGTAAGTCAAAGGAAGCCAAGATGAGATTATACAAATATTCCAATACTACAAAAGAGGCATACACGACAGCAATAACAAGCACAGAGTAAGAGAGTCGGAACCTGAATATATACCATAGGCATAGGATTAGACAGACTGGTTGGACGGAACCGGTCAAAAAGGCCAAGTCATTGATCTGCAGCGTTACCGAAATCGTGGAAAGCAGAGTAACGGAAACGAGCAACGGATATAGGAAATCCTTAACCTTCAGCCGGCACAGGCCTAACGTCAAAGTAAGAATCCCCCACCATACGAACGGATAACAGACCATGTACAAAGCCGGAGTCATCGGGATCATGATTACACAGGGTCCTCCACGGAAGAAGCCACTCTTCCTGTGCTTGGCTTGCCTATCGAAAACTCCAGGCTTTTGTTGGTATTGTTAGCGACATAGCGCCTCAGCAGCGCATGGTACTTCTTCTGGCGCAGGGCGGATATGGTAACCTCGGCCCCGGTCCCTTGTTCATCGAAGTAAAGCTTGCCCCGCTTCTCGTCATACTTGCGAATATGATGGAAATTCACATACAGATCGGCATCCATCTTGCGAAAGCCGTACTCCTCCAGCTTGTCCATGAATGTACTGAAATCCAGCAAAGAATCCACATTCCGGGCGACCAGAGAATCCTCCCAATGATACACAATTTCCTTCAAACCGATCTCGATGTACTGAACATCTTCCAAGTCGAGCTCTTCTATAAACCCTTTGTGGCTTACAACATCCTCGCTGCTCAGATGCCCGGCTTTAATCATCAGCTCGGTATACGGGTAGCTATAGGCGATAGACAGCTTCTGCAAGGTATCTGGCGAAGGTGTAATCCGGTCATTGGTGGAGCGGTTGCGCTCCAGCTCCAGATCACGTATATAAGCGTGAGACAGCCCGCTTTTTTTGGCTACCTCGCGAAGAGACATAGAGCCGCGAAGCGACTCGAGAAATTTTCCAAAGTCAGGAATAGGTTGACCCATGAGTGATGCCCCCTTTCCAATCATTGTAAAGGAGTCGCGATAAAAAATAAATACCTTGTTCCTACATTAGAGGTTTATATTTCCATAGAACGGCGGATAAATCTACAGAAAAAGGCGAAAAAGAGACGGAACACTAGAGAAGCCTCGTGTGTTCCGTCTCTTTTTCGCCTTGTAAAACGAATCGTTAACTTGGTCCATTCAGGTATATTTGTCCTTGCTCCGCCGTAAGCTTTACTAGAGTAGTAGTTATACCTTATCTTCTATCACCTGAACTAGCTGTCCGTTGTTGTTTTTCCCGAACGCGAACTCCAGGCTTTTATTCGTGTTGTTGGCCACATGCCGGATCAGCAGGTCATGGTATTTCTTCTGCCTTAAGGCCGCGATAGTCACGCAAGGTCCTTCTCCCGCATCGTCGAAATACAGCCTGCCGCGGCGCTCGTCGTACTTCCGAATATGGTGAAAGCTAACGTACAGGTCGGTATCCATCTTACGGAAGCCATGCTCCTCGAGCTTGTCCAGGAACGCGCTGAAATCCACCAGAGAGTCGACACTACGGGCGATATCGGAGGATTCGCTGTGATAGACGATCTCGTTCATTCCGATCTCAATATAACGTATATGAGCCAGATCCATATCGTCTTTGGCGCTTTGACGGCCGGTTAATACATCTCCATCGCTCAGATGGCCTGCCTTCACCATCAGTTCTGTATAAGAATAACCGTAGGCCCTGGACAGCTTCTGCAAGGTATCCGGAGACGGTGTGATGCGATCATTGGTCGAACGGTTGCGTTCGAGCTCAAGGTCCCTGATGTAGGCGTGGGACAACCCGCTTTTTTTGGCAGCTTCGCGCAATGACAACGAGCCGCGTAAGGATTCTAGAAACTTTCCAAAATCAGGAATAGGTTGACCCATCCTGGCTCACCCCTTTCACAACCATTGTAATGGACGGCTGCACGAAAATAAATAGTAATTCTAAAAAAATGTTAATCTGGTTAAATAGTACTTGACTGCATGTAATACCGATAATACGATGAATAATAGCAGCCTTTTTAGGTCTGAAGGGGGAGGACGGATTATGAAAGACAAGATGATGAATCGTTGGAGTACATATGAACCCTTCTACGTGCCTTTTAATGGTTACAAGGTGGCGGATATTGTCATCACCAGTCATGCTATCAGCAGATGGACAGAACGGGTGGAGTCGGATGAGGTGACAATTGAACATATATGTGCATTTTTGTGGGATAAATTAAAGAATAACCGTATACAACCTTACTATGCCAATGAGAAGGATGTCTATCTCATCGATGAGGACCTGGTGATGGTTGCTGAATTCATGGAATTAAAGCAGGAGACCGACATTGCCGGCAATCCGCTGCACAAGCTCATCGTGGTTACTTTTCTTGGACGGATCTCGCAGGACATCCAGCTGCGCGATCTGAAGGCTTATTACTCCTGGCTGCGGCATTCCCGCCGGATGACACTGGTTAAGCATGGACGTAAACGCAGGTAGCCCTGCTCTGTAGATTGAGCCAGTTCCTTAGGAGCCGGCTTTTTTTGTTTTCCGATCTGTGCATAAATCGATTCTTGCTGAGGGGAACTTAGAAAGAGCAGGAAGGAGATGAACTGATCATGGCAAGAGATTTGCCGATAGGCAACGGTAATGTGCTGATGAATTTCGACACGCACTATAATTTGCGCGATATTTATTTCCCCTATGTAGGTCAAGAGAATCAAGCTGTGGATCATTTGTCGCATTTTGGTATATGGACGCAAGAGGATTTTTTCTGGATTGATCATCCCGAATTTCGCAAGCAAGCCACCTATCTGAATGACTCGATGGTGACCAATGTGGAATGCGTCCATGATCGTCTGGGATTAGGCGTGGTGCTGCGCGATGGGGTCGATAGCCAAGAGAATGTTTTCCTGAGGAAGGTTGTCTTGACCAACCAGTGGAAGACCGAGCGCAAGGTAAAGCTGTATTTCCATCTGGATCTGCATCTGTACGGCAACGGAGTGGGAGATACGGTGTACCTGGACCCCGATCTGAACTCCCTGGTGTTCTACAAGGGCCACCGGTATATGACGTTGTCCTGCAAAGGGGTGGAGGGAAAGGAGTCGTCCCCAACCTCGTTTGCGACAGGACAGAAGGAAATGCACCGGCTGGAAGGGACATGGCGCGACGCCGAGGACGGACAGCTGGAACGCAATCCGATCGCCCAAGGGTCGGTGGACGGTACGGTGGAGCTGGAGCTGACCTTACTTAGTGAGGGAACGGCGGAGGCGTGGTTCTGGATTTGTTTTGGCCGAAGCCTAAACGAGGTCACCCAGCTGGAGCGGCTGGTCCGCTCCTCGACACCGCATGCTCTGCTGCAGCGTACTTATAATCATTGGAAGCAATGGCTGGAGCAGGACCGTCACGACCTGGGGCTGCTGGATCCCGAGCTCGCTTCGTTCTATAGGCGAAGTCTGCTCATTATCCGCTCCCATACGGATAACCGGGGTGCGATCGTAGCAGCCAACGACTCGGACATTATGAAATTCGCCCGCGATACGTATTCGTACATGTGGCCGCGGGACGGCGCCTTGATCTCTCACGCTTTGGACCGATCGGGCTACTATACATTGACCAGACGATTTTTTAACTTTTGCCGCAAAGGCTTGTCCGAAGACGGCTTCCTGCTTCATAAATACAACCCGGACGGATCTCCGGGCTCAAGCTGGCATCCCTGGATCAATGCCCGCGGGGAGAAGCAGTTCCCGATTCAGGAGGACGAGACGGCTCTGGTGGTGTATACGCTGTGGCACCATCACAGACTGGCCGGCACGATTCAAGATGCGCGCGGCGACTACGAGTCATTCGTCATTCCGGCCGCGAATTTCATGGCTGGCTACAAGGATGCATCGGGACTGCCGCTGCCGTCTTATGATCTGTGGGAAGAGCGTTACGGCGTACATTTATTTACGGTCTCGAGCGTCTATGGCGGGCTCATGGCCGCCGCTGCTTTCGCGGAATACTTCGGAGACCAGCTCCGCGCGCTCAGATATCGTGAAGATGCGCTTCGAGTCAAGCAAGCGGCGGAGAAGTACTTGTATTCCGAGACGGAAGAACGTTTCATCCGCTCCTTGTATTGGAATGCCGAGACGGAGACCTATGATCCGGATCTTACCCTGGACGTTAGCATGTATGCGGTGTTCGACTTTGGTCTTGCCCGAGCGGAGGACCCGCGCGTAACGGCCACGATGAAGGCGATCCGCGAGAAGCTGTGGGTGAAGACGGAGGTGGGCGGTCTTGCCCGCTACACCAACGACTATTATCATCAGGTGACGAAGGATGTGGAGCGCGTTCCCGGAAATCCTTGGTTCATCGGTACCTTGTGGTATGCGGAGTATGTTATCGCTGTGGCTAAGGATGAAGATGGTCTGAAGGAGGCTGAGGAGCTGCTCCGCTGGACGATCGGTCACTCGCTTCCATCTGGGGCATTGGCTGAACAGGTGCATCCTTATACGGGGGAACCGTTATCCGTTTCGCCGCTGACTTGGTCGCATGCTTCGTTCGTCAAGGTGGTGCAGGAATATGTCTCGAAGCTCAAGTGGTTCCGGCACCAGCGTAAAGGTACGGAGGACGTAAGCGACGAGAAGATCCTCCAAGCAGGGAGGCCGCGGACATGAGAGCGGTGATCGTGACGGGATTGGCACCGGCGGCCGGGAAGGGTGAGGCGTCCGAAACGCCAAAACTGGAATGCCGTGAGGTGGAGCGGCCACGGCGAAGGTCGGCAGAGGACGTGCTGGTACGCGTGCTGTGCGTAGGTCTTGACGGGACCGACCGAGAGATCATGACGGAGAAATATGGCGTGCCTCCGGCAGGCGAAAGCTCGCTGATCATCGGTCACGAATCGCTTGGCATCGTGGAGGAGGCAGGCCCCGGCGCCGGACTGAGCCCGGGCGATATCGTCAGCGCGCTGGTGAGGCGGCCGTGCGCCGAGCCCTGGTGCGTGAACTGCCGCAACGGAAAGCAGGATTATTGCGAGAGCGGCCATTATCTGGAACGCGGCATCAAGGGGGCTAACGGCTACATGTCGGAGTACTATGTAGAGGATGCGCGCTACCTGGTGAAGGTCCCGCTTGCCCAGCTACGCCACGGCGTGCTGACTGAGCCGCAAAGCATCGTGGAGAAGGTGTGGGATGAGGTGCAGCGCATCCAGCAGAGGCTCGTCTGGCAGCCGAAGACGGCGGTCATCCTAGGCTCGGGACCGCTTGGACTGCTGGCCTCGCTCACCTGCCGCTGCCTGGGACTGGAAACGCTCGTCTGGTCAAAATCGGCAGCCGACTCTGCCGCGGCCGATATCGTCAGGCAGTGCGGCGCGGAATTCCAGCAGTCCGATTCTTGGAAGGCCGAGAATGGGCAAGGGTCTCAAGGAAACCTCACAGAGTCTGCTGCATCCGGACTGATCGCATTCCTTCAGTCGAAAGGAAAGCAGGCCGATCTCATCATAGAATGTACGGGCTATAGTCCGCTTGCCTTCGAGTCCATGAGAGCGCTGGGACCCAATGGCGTCCTGGCCCTTCTGGGCGTAACGCCGGGCCAAACCCATATAGAAATTCCAGCCGATCTGATTAACCGGGAGCTGGTGCTGGAGAACAAATGCATCATCGGCTCGGTCAATGCGTCGCGGAAAGACTTCGAGACGGGATTGTACCGGCTCAAGCGGATGGAAGAGCTGTTCCCGGGAATTCTGGATCGGCTCATGACCGACCGTCTTACGCTGGAGCAGCTTACCGAATTGGATTTTACGCAAGTAGGCATCAAAGCCGTCGTCGATCTGGTGCCGCCTGACGAGTGGGCCAAGCTGGCAAGACCTGCTGAGAAGGAAGTAGCATATAGTTTCTCAGTATGAGGAATAGACGGCTTTTGAACCCCGGAAACTGTAATTCAAACGTTAAGCCCGGTTGGATTCCTGTCCGATTCGGGCTTTTCGGCATTCTTTCTTGCAACTAATCAATAGTGATATAATAGAGTAATTCCAATGGATTTATAAAGGGAGAGACGCTATGAACTGGAAACCTTTCATTCGCGAAAACGGCTTACATTTGTCCTGGGTAGTTGCGCTTGTGGCGACGCTCGGAAGCTTGTACTTCTCGGAAATATTGCAATACGCTCCGTGCAAGCTATGCTGGTACCAGCGGATTCTGATGTACCCGCTCGCTATCATCCTTGGCATTGCCGCTGTCCGCAAGGACAAGCGCATCTATCTGTATGTGCTTCCTTTGTCGGTATGGGGGGCGGGAATCTCTCTCTATCACTACCTGATGCAGAAAACGGAGCTGTTTCAAGAAGGCGCAAAGGCTTGCGGTCTGGTGCCTTGCGATGTCGATTATATCGACTGGTTCGGCTTTGTGACGATCCCGTTTCTTGCACTCACAGCCTTCGTGCTGATCAGCGTGGTCATGGTGCTGCTGTGGGCAGCAGGACGGGGAGAAGCCGGGAAAAACGCTCGTTCAGAGGGCTGATGCCTCTTGTTCCAGCGGGGCCTCCCTGACTTCATGGACTTGCTTGCCCGCATCAGGGAGCCATGGGGCAATCATCAGTCGCCGCAGCTGTCGATTATCGAGTATACTGGAGCTTAGATGAACCTTACATAAACTACGTACCCGCCTTGCTGCAAGCTGTGCGGCAAGGCTCTCTGCGACTGAGGAGGCACCATGACTAGATACATAAGAATCGGGTTGACATGCGCGGCGCTGGTCTGTGTTATAACGGCTTGCAGCGATGGCGGCAACGGCAGCGGTAGCTCGGGAGCGCCGATTGAGCAACCTGCGCCGGCCGCCCCGACGCAGCAGCGTGTAAAGCCTCCAAGTGAGGCCCAGGTCGTCCCCTCCCCGCCGGTGACCCCGGTTACCTCGGGAAGCGGGAATGGGAATTCCGCGCCGGATGGAGCTGGAGGAGCGGGGCTTGAGACGACCAAGCCAGTTGAGTCCAAGGAGAAGCCCGCTCCGAGCCCTTCCCCGGATACGGCAGCCGGCTCGGTGTATGGAGCGACCCGCAATCCGGCAGGCGCCGCAGTCGGATCGAATGCGACCAAGCCTCAGGAGCCAGGGAGCGGAGACCGGAAGCAGCTATCGTGGTACTATATGAAAAAGTCCAAGGGTCAGGTCCCGGGTTTTCCGGGCGAAACCAAGACGTTCGCGGACAGTATGAAGGCGCTGTGGGTCGGCACCGGGAAAAAGGTCTATTTGACCATCGATACGGGCGGAGACCTCGGAGATATCGATACGCTGGTGAAGGCGCTCAAGGACAATGACGCCAAAGCCAATTTTTTTATCGCCGGGTACAATGTTAAGAAAAATCCCGATTTTGTGCGGCAATTGGTGAAGGACGGCCATCTGGTCGCCAATCATACCATGACGCATACGGATATGAATCTCCAGACGGACGACCAGGTCCGCAAGGAGATCAAGGATTACGAGAAGCTGTACAAGGAAGTAACGGGACAGGACATTCAGCCATTTTTCCGTTTCCCTTACGGCCGGTATAACAAGCATTTGCTGGAGCTTGTATCCGGCATGGGGTACACCTCGGTCTTCTGGTCCACGGCGATGCGGGATTGGGAACCGAGGAAGAACGGAGCCGAGGACCCGTATAACGATATTATGAATAATTTGCATGACGGCAATATTATACTGATGCATCAGGGCTCCCCGGAAAATATCCAGGCGCTGGACCGGATCGTTAAGGCGATCCAAAAAGCGGGCTACACGCTCGCCCTTCTCGATGACATCGAGCCTCCCAAGTAGAAGGGACGGATAGAACGTAAGCCTGCCGTCACGAAGCCCGGAGAGCGGGAGGATGCCGGGGCAGCCGCGCAATAGGCGTGTCCATGGTGACCGTTACTCCCGGACTTACATATTCTGTAGAAGCAGCATCCAGTCTTACACATCCTATGATGAAGGAAGCGAACATACGTGCAGCAAGCGATTGCCATACTGGATTCAGGGGTCGGCGGACTAACGGTGGCAAAGGAAGTTTTGCGCCAACTGCCGCAAGAAAAAATCCTTTATTTCGGCGATACCGCACGGACGCCTTACGGTCCGAGGCCAGCTGAAGAAGTCATCCATTTTACGCATCAAATCGTCGATTATTTGCTCCAATATCAACCGAAGATGATCGTGATCGCTTGCAATACGGCGACTGCTGTTGCGATTGAAGAAATCAGATCGAGGCTGTCGATTCCGGTGATCGGCGTCATCCATCCGGGGGCCCGTGCAGCTATCAAATCAACCCGTAACCAATTCGTCGGCGTGATCGGTACGGAAGGGACGATCCGAAGCGGTGCCTATGAACAGGCGCTGCGCCAAATATCGCCGAGCATTCAAGTGGTGAGCAAGGCTTGTCCGGAATTCGTTCCTTTGGTCGAACGCGGGCTGTTCCGCACAGATCGGACTACTCAGGTGGTGGAGGAAACCTTGCAGGAGTTGAATGGCCTGCCGCTGGACTGTCTGATTCTCGGCTGTACGCATTATCCGTTTCTGGCCGATGCGATCGGCAACGTTATGGGGCCGCAGGTCAAGCTGATCAGCTCCGCAGAAGAAACGGCACGAGAAGTTAGCACGATCCTGTACCACAAAGGCATGCTGGCCAATAGTCCGGTTATCCCTGTCCATCAATTTTTCTGCAGCGGGGACCCGGCGATGTTTCGCATGATCGCCCAGAGCTGGCTCGGGGAGCAGATCCGAGTAACGCCGGTCGTCTGGCGGGTTCCGAATATAATATAAATGTCCGGCATATGTTGGAGAAACGCATGCCGCTTGCGGCATGGGTAGGATGCCGGAGGTGGGTAAGAGGTATGACATTCCTTTATGTGATCAGACGGGGAGACACATGGGAGCGTATCGCGATGCGGTACGGCCTGCCGGTGGAACAGTTAGTCGGGGCGAATCGCGAGCTTAGGGAACTTAGCGGAATGAAGCCCGGGGCCACCATTCGTATTCCGATATTGCCCGCTTGCAGCTACACCGTGCAGGCCGGGGATACGCTCGAAGAGGTGGCCCGGATCTTTCGGCTGGAGCCCGCCCAGCTGCTGGAGGTTAATCCCGATGTCCACCCGCGTCGTCTGCGTATTGGACAAACTCTGACATTGCCGCGGCTGTACGGCATCGTCCGCGCCCAAGATGGCGTCTATGGCTATAGGGAGCTCACCTCCCAGCTCGATCAGCTTCAAGAGGAGTTTCCTTTTATTGAAGTTGGTTCGATAGGCCGAACCGTGCTGGGACAGCCGATTCCCTACATCCGGATCGGGCATGGGGAGCGGGAGGTGCATTACAACGGTTCCTTTCACGCCAATGAATGGATCACTTCGCTGCTTCTCATGCGTTTTGCCGAGCGTTATGCATCGGCTGCAGCCAGCGGGAAGACCTTGGCGGGCAGCGATGCCGGGAAGCTGATGGAGGAAACCTCCTTATGGATCGTGCCGATGGTCAACCCGGACGGTGTCGAGCTTGTTCTGCGGGGAGCCTCGCCCGAGCATCCATACTATGAGCGGCTGCTTGAGTGGAATGGAGGGTCCTCCGATTTTACTGGCTGGAAGGCCAATATCCAAGGCGTGGATCTGAATGATCAGTTTCCTGCCTACTGGGAGACCGAGCGTGACCGCCGTGCCAGGCCGGGACCCGGACCACGTGATTATACGGGGCCGGGCCCGCTATCCGAGCCGGAGGCAAGGGCGATGGCCGACTTTACGGCTAGCCGGAACTTCCGTCTAGTGATGGCATTTCATACTCAGGGCCGGGAAATTTATTGGAATTACCGGGATTTCGAGCCGGTGGAGGCGGCTCCGCTGGCCGCACGCTTCGAGGAGCTGAGCGGCTACCGCGCGGTGAAGCTCACAGGTAGCGATGCCGGTTACAAGGATTGGTTTATCCGGGAGTACGGCCGGCCGGGCTTTACGATTGAAGCCGGCTATGGGGTCAATCCTTTGCCTATCGAGCAGTTTGGGCTTATCATCCGCGAGCTGATGCCGCTTCTTATCGAGGGTCTGGTCATATAAACAGGAAGACCGCTGGAATATGGATTCCGGCGGTCTTCTGCGTTGAATCGAGTCTCCCTGGGAGTCATGGGATCTATCTGAGAGATATCCGTCACATTAGGGAGGTTTTGGGGTATGATAGGTTATACCGATGGAAGGGAGGGTGACTGACTTATGTGGAAGAGAATCCTATCGCTGCGACAATGGGGGCATGTCTTCCGGCGGATCGTCCCGCTGCTCCGATCGCGCCGGGTGCCGATAGGCGAAAAGCTATTATTTGCCGTGCCCGCCCTCGCCTATTGGATAGCCCCCGATCTGCTTCCGTTCATGCCGCTTGACGATATTGCCGTTACGATGCTGCTGATGAACTGGTTCACCGACCGTGCAGAACGTAAGTACGGTGGATAGGCCTTCTATCCAAGGGGCTTATTTATTGACAGCAGGCTCGGTCGTTTCATATTCTTCCGCAGGCATACGGATCCATTTCTTCAGGTATCCCTGCTCATAAAGCGCCTTGATCAGAATGATCAGCACCGGGGACAAGATCAATCCGGCCACTCCGAACAGCTTCAGAGAGATGATCATGAAGGCGAGCATCGTAAAGGCCGATACGCCCAGTGAATCGCCGGTAATCTTGGGCTCCAGAATCTGCCGGACCCCGACTACGAGAGCAAGCAGGACGGTCAGCCAGATGGCCAGCGTCGTCTGTCCCACGACGAGCAGGTAGATGATCCACGGGATAAACAAGGTGGATACCCCGAGCAGCGGGAGCACGTCGAAGATGGCGGACAGCAGCGCGATGGAGAAGGCATTATTGACGCCCAGCGCGAGCAGCGCGATGAAGATGACGACAAAGGTGATACTGATCAGTTTGGCCTGGGCCTTTATATAAGTGACGATGCCGAGCAAAACGTTCTCCCGGAGAAAGTGGAAAGCCAGTTTGAACGTACGGGGCGTTTTCTCCGAAGCGACCCGCTTCCAGGACTGGATTTCGATACTGAGAAAATAAGCCAGAATGATGCCAATGACGAAGTTGACGACAAAAGTGGAGAACGAGGTTAGCATCCGGAACAGCTCTATTAGGAAGTCCCGTGCTATAGTCGTAGCCTTTTGGATAATAACGGTCGAATATTCCTTGGCCTTCTCCACAAGGTCCACGTCGACAGGAAGTGATCCCATCATGGATTGCAGCTGCCCGGTGCGGTTGATGAGCTCCTTCTCCAAAACGACGGCATAATCGGGCAGCTTGTCCGCCAGTCCGATAATTTGAGTCGTGAATATAACTCCCGTACCGGTGATGATGCCCAGGATTACGATGATAAACACCAGGGTGGATATGGCCGCTGCGATGGACTTGGGCAGTCCTCTCCGATGAAGAAAGCGGGCCAAAGGCTCGTTAATGAGGTAAATGACGAACGCGATGAAAATCGGCTTGGCTATGTTGTACACGTAACTGAACGCCAACATAAACAAATACACGGTCAACACAAGCAGCGCGATATCGAAGATCGTCTTGTAGTACTTGCGGTAAAACGAAATCATGGGCTCACCTTTGCCTTTCCGGTCGGGTCGGCATCTGCCGCCCAATGCTTCATTATCTTCCTGCTTGCTGCCTTTGCTCACGTCCTTCCATATTAAAAGACATGGAGACTCTTCGCAAGCTACTTTGCATTACGAGTACGCCGAATGAAGGTTTCATCCGCGTGCGGTTGCTTTCGTCGCAAGGTTTTTATACAATAAGGAGAAACGCAGAGTGGGAGAAGTGACAGGACGATGAAATGTAAAATTTCAAGGAATGCGGCCAAGGTGCTGCTGGCCGAGATCGATAAGGAAGAGAATAAAGAGCTGAAGCTGCGCGTCTATATTACGCATAAGCATGGCGACCATGCCCACTACGGCATGGGGATGGACACACCGACCGATCAGGACGAGGTCGTAACAACCGATAGCGGGATTGAGGTTATTCTGCAGAAGGACGAGCCTTTGCTGGATGGCGTCCGCGTGGATTACTTCTATGTGCCGGAAGAAGGGTTTGCCGTAACGAATCCAAGCAAGGGCAATCACGGGGACCATTGATCAGGCCGCGCTAAGAAAGGGATGGCCGCATGGCTAACGATATACGCGTTTGCGACAAATGCAAGCATATGAAAATGAAAACGGCGGTGTCCAAGCTGCAGAAGCTGGCGCCGGACGCCGATATTAAAGTGGGCTGCAAGTCATATTGCGGCCCATGCTCGCGCTTTGCGTTCATCTTCATCAACGGACGCTACGTGACTGGCCAAACCGAGGATGAAGCGATTGAGAAGGCAAGTAAATATGTGAAGTAGAGCTTCAACCTAATCCCTGGGACTATTGTCTTGGGGATTTTTTCCATGTGGATAATGGAGGGGGAAAACTGGGCCAAAGATGGGCCGAGGGTCCAGGAAATGGAGCCAGGGTTCAGTCGTCACCTGGATTTTTGAGAGCGAAAAGAGCCGATTTCCCTAAAAACAATCCGAAAGTCCCGAAATTTATCGAAAAAATAGTCATAAAGAATTATATATACAAATGATCCTATCTCTTATTCTTAATAAAGAACAAGGAATGAGTGAAAAACGACTCGAACGTGCTCGAAAAAGCAAACCGGGCGAAAGCCTGAGTACGCAAAGCTAAAGGGGCTTAGGCGCTCATATGGAGCGTGATGCCAGCCAGCTGCCGAAAGGACGGAGCGAATCTTGCGCTATACGCGTAAAGCGGCTCCAGTACGAATACGGGAGTCGTTTTTTTGACGTAAATGGCAGGGAGGAATAACCGATGGTTAATCAGGAACGAATCATCATGAGCAAGCAAGGGTTCTATACGAAAATCGGCGGCGATTTCATCGGCGTATTTTTGTCTCCGGAAGGTCCGAAGCTGTTTGTGAATAAAGAGGTTTACGAACTGTCGAGTCCGGACTGGGATGTTGAGATGATCCGTGGGCAGAGCCGTCAGATGATGACCTTCTATTGGAAGGGCGAGGTTAAGCTGTCCGTCCAATGTGAAGCCGAGCATGATATCTTTCTTCCCCTGTTCGACTATTTGATGTGCCGGCCGAAGAGGCTGAAGCACGCCTGAACATGCATGAAATGGGATAAGATCCGCATTCTCCATACAGCGTACGGAATCCGGATGTCACATCTTGAGGTGGGACTGACCGGCTCTGTGGGCTGTTTTGAGGCGGGTCTTTTTGCGTTTGACGGAAAGTAGAAACGAAGAGATGCGCTAACCGCCTGCCGGCTGGTTGCTTAGCTAACGATCAAAGCCTTTGCCGCTCCGGGAGAATCAGGAGCAGACAAAGGCTTTGGGTTGTTCGGTCAATAGCTGTTATCACGAGGGGATTAGGTTTCTTTGCGTCCGTTCTCTTCCGCCTGTCCCGCTCCCTTGCGCCAGCCGTACAACCCGCCGGGTGCAAAGAACTGGAACAGATTGCATTCGATCCGTCCGTTGAACAGCTTGCGCTTCTTGTCGGCATGCCGCCCCACATAGTGCTCAAGCTGCTTGCTTGGACTGAGCAGGTAAGCCGACCAGTTCGGCAGCTGCTTGTACATATGGCCGAATTGGCGCAGGGCGCGCTCCACTTCGCCGGAATCGCCGAGCCGCTCGCCATAGGGAGGATTAGTCAGCAAGCAGCCGTAATCGCCGGTCGGGAGCGCTTTGCCCACCGGAATCGTCTTGAACGTCAGATCGTTAGCCAGTCCGGCTGCTTTGGCAGCAGCCAGGGCAACCTCGATGGCGCTGGCGTCGATGTCCGAGCCGCCGATTTGCAGCGGAATATCGTCCTTAACCGAGTCGTAGGCTTCTTCTCTGGCCTGCTCCCAAAGCTCTTCCCCGATAAGGGGCCAGCTCTCCGAGTTAAAGCTGCGCCGCAGGCCCGGAGCAAGATTCCATCCGATCATGGCTGCCTCGATAGGAATTGTTCCCGAGCCGCAAAACGGGTCATACAGAGGCTGCTGGGGCTGCCAGCGGCTGAGGAGCACCATGGCGGCCGCCATCGTTTCCTTGAGCGGCGCTTCGGTCACCAGCTTACGGTAGCCCCGCTTATGCAGTCCGGGTCCCGTCGTATCGAGGGTGATCGTCGCGATGTCGTTCAGCAAGGATACCTCGATTACGTAGCGTCCGCCCGTCTCCCGGAACCACTCTGTCCCGTAGCGCTGCTTCATGCTGTCGACAACGGCTTTTTTCACAATCCCTTGGCAGGCGGGAACGCTGGATAACTGAGATTTATGGGAACGTCCTTCAACGGGAAACTCGCCGTCCTCGGGTATCCAGTCGGCCCAGGGAAGCGCCTTGACGCCCTCGAACAGCTCATCGAAGGATTTGGCTTCGAACTGGGCCATGCGGACAAGTACCCGGTCGGAGGTACGAAGCCACAGATTGGATCGGCATATCGCCAGCAGGTCGCCGGTATAGGTGATGCGGCCGTTCTCCACGGTGACCTGGTCGTACCCAAGCTCCCGCACCTCCCTGGCCACGACGGCTTCGAGGCCCATGGGGGAGGTTGCAATCAATTGAATAGTTGGGGAATAAGACGTCATAAGATATTCACTCCGAATCGGACCGAGTTGAACTGCTTGTCACAAAACCATACAATAACCTAGTATAGGCGATTCCCGATGATTATACAACGCAGAGGGTAGAGCCCTGGATGAGAGGAGTGGGACTAGATGACGGCTGAAATGTCGCAGGAGCAATATGCCGAGAGCCTGTTTGGACCTGACGAGGTGCTGGAGAAAGTGACGGCGGCCATTGCTGAGCGGGGCATGAGGGATATATCCATCGCGCCGGGTTACGGCAGACTGCTGACGCTGCTCGTGAAGTCCGTACAGGCGCGCGATGCGCTGGAGATCGGAGCGCTCGGAGGATATAGCGGGGTGTGCCTGGCAAGAGGGCTAAAGCCTGCAGGAAGGCTGGTATCCCTGGAGCTGGTACCCGAATATGCCGAGCTCGCGCATGCCAGCCTGAAGCTTGCCGGATTCGGCGATCAGGTGGAATATCGCGTCGGAGAGGCGCTGGATAGCTTGCAAAGACTTCATGCGGAAGGAAGGCAGTTCGATTTCTTCTTCATCGATGCGGATAAAGGCAATTATCCGAACTATCTGGATTGGGCAATCAAGCTGGCCCGCCCGGGGGCTTTAATTGTGGGAGACAATACCTTCATGCGCGGCAAGACAACAAATCCGATGGAGAAGGGCAATGGCGTGACGCGTTTGCGAGAATTCAATGAACGGATCGCTCAGGACCATCGGCTGGACAGCGTTATGCTGCCGGCTTACGACGGACTTGCAATCGCCCGGGTGAAGGATTAGGGATAACCTAGCCGGCCGAACCCGCACCGCCGCAAGCGAAAAGACCCGCTTTCATCAACAGCTACAACTGTGACGGAAGCGGGTTTTATGCACTGAAAGCGAGCGCTGCCGCTGCTCCGGACTAGCTTCCTCCGGCCGGTTCTTTCGGACGGAGAGGAGTCAGCGACTTGCGGGCCCAGAAGGCGTTAATTAGCAGTAAAAATCCGGATATCAAGAAAATTTGCTGAATGGTAATGAAGCCCGAGACGGCTCCTCCGACGACCGGACCCAGCATATTGCCCAGGCTCAGCGCGCTGGAGTTGAAGCTGTAGGAACGGCTTTCCATCCCGGAAGGCGTATGCTTGCGAATCAGTGCGTTGACGGTAGGCAGCAGCCCGCCGAGGAAGATGCCCAGGAAAAAACGGGCCGCTAGCAGCTGCCAGACGTTGCCTGCTATCGCTTGGGGAACGGAAGCGACCGCGGCGCCGATCAGGCAGACGAACAGGATGCGCTCCGGACCGATCCGGTCGGCGACCCGGCCAAGCACCGGCGCGGCGGCCATGTTGGAGAACCCGGTAACAGAGCCGACCAGCCCGGCATAGAACGCTATCATCGCATCTTGTCCATGCAGCTTTTGCACGAAGAGAGGCAGCAAGGGCTGGACGCTCAGCAGGGAGAACTGGATCAGGAAGGTGACCGCATAGAGCGACGGCAGCTGGCGGGTGAGGCGAAGCTCGTTGAAGCTGGACAGCATCGATTGCTTCGGCTTGCTCGCCGCCTCTTTAGCGTCGAACGTTTCCTTGACCAGCCAGGCGACGAGCAGGGAAGCGGCGAACAACGTCCCTCCCGTAATAAAGAAGATGGGACGAAAGCCGACCCAGGCTGCCATCAGTCCGCCGATAAATGGACCCAGGATCGAACCGGCGACCGCTCCCGACTGCAGCGTGCCCATCGCGAAGCCCATCCGTTCGCGCGGGGTATTGGCAGACATCAGAGCCACCGCTGCAGGAACAAAGCCGGATATCGTGCCGTTGAGCATACGGAGCAGCAGCAGATGCCAAGCCGTACCGGCGAAGCCCATCAAGGTCATGACGATGGCCATGCCGAACCCGGAGCGAAGCAGCATGACCTTGCGGCCGTAGCGATCGGCCAGACCGCCCCAAAGCGGTTGGAACAGAAAGGATGTAACGAAGTTGCCGGCGAAGATAAGTCCAGCCCACACCGCTACTTCATGCTGGTCATGCATGCCCAAATCCTGCAAATACAGAGGGAGGAAGGGCACGATCATCGTCATCCCCGCCATGACCAAAAATTGACCCGCCCATAGAACGGCTAAATTAATTTTCCATCTCTCCATAGCGGCTCACCTTCTTTCGTATGTACGGGCATTTCACTTGGAAAGACCTGTGCCTATCTTCTCACAAATCGGCGACATGTACTCGTGATAGCTACAGCTCGCGGCCGTGAAGCTGCTCATAGCGGTAACGGTCAAGCTCAGGCACATTCGCCTCCTCGGCAATCGCAATTTCGCGCTGCACGTCATAGGGAATGCGAACCCATTGCATGGAGAAAGGGGCCTCTGTCCGTTCCCCGATCATCCCCTCCAGCACGACATAGCTTGCCTGCGGCAAGCCGTCATAAGGCGCGCCCACGCTGCCTGTATTAAAAAGCACCAGTCCGCGCGGCTGCTTCGTCTTCAACGTCTGCATGAAAGGAACGTGCAGGTCGCCATACCCGACTACATCCGGCGTATCCTCCGTATCCAGGAAAGGGCCCGTTGCCGCCGTATTATCGAAAAAGCTCAGCTTCTCCTTCTTGTCGGCCTTGCGGGTAATCCAGTGATAGACGCTATCCGAGGAGGCATGCACCAGACGAACCCGGCGTCCGCTGATCCAAAGGTCGAAGGAGAACGGAAGCCCTCCCAGGTAAGCCAGCTGCTCGGACGATAGCCTGTCCTGCTGCCACTGAGCCGAGGCCTTCTCCTGAGGACGTACGATCCCGTGGTCCCAATTGCCCTGGACGACCGCTTCGCACACTTCTCGTATTCTCTCCACCGCTTCTGACGGCTGGGGTCCCTTGCCCACCAGATCGCCAAGGCAGACGATACGCCGTATACCGGTATCCCGGATATGAGCCAAGACGGCCTCCAGAGCCGTCATATTGCTGTGGATGTCTGAGATCAACGCGATTTTCTCCATGCTCTCACCTTTCATTTATCGGGTATAATCCGTAATCATTCGGCTGTGTCATTATATCACAGTGCGGCTCCGAACACAGATTTTTGGGACATTTGCCCATGACCGGACCTGTTCGATTTGATATAATAGAGTTTGATTTGCGGCAAGCCCGGTAAAGGAGTAGATGATGATACAATCCCGCACAGAGAAGCACAAGAGCGTGAGGAAAGACCACAAAACTCTATGGTTGAAAATCGCCCTCCTGTCCTTGATTACGATGGGGGCCTTTGCTTATTTGACACAATGGCTGGAATCGCGTCAGCAAGAGAATACGGTTGCCGCAGAGTCGCCCGTTGCGTCGGCTAAACCGCCTGCCGCGGCTTCGGGTGCCCCGGGCACGTCCACGGGCGCAGACAATCCCCCCTCAGCTGGGGAAAAGCCGGCGACGTTAACGGAGGGCGCAAGGCCTCAGCCGCTTGGGGCGGATACTTCAAATGCGTCTGATAAGGTCACCCTGACCTTCGTGGGCGATGTGATGTTCGCCGGCAAGGTGGAAGACTTGCTGACTAAGCATGGCTATGATTATCCTTTTAAATATGTCAAATCCTATCTGGAGAAGGCGGATCTCACGATAGCCAACCTGGAGACGCCGGTTACGACGCGAGGCAGCGCGCAAACCAAGGAATATGTATATCGTTCGTCCCCGCTAGCCCTGCCTGAGTTGAAGAAAGCGGGAATCGATCTGGTTAATCTCGCAAACAACCATTCGATGGATTATGGCGAGGAGGGGCTGCTGGATACGCTCGAACATCTGGACGATCAGGGCATCCTTCGGGTCGGCGGCGGACGCGATGCGGACGAAGCATATCGACACGTCATCGTGGAACGCCATGGGATGAAGATCGCGTTTCTAGGATTCACGCGGGTTCTTCCCAGCACGAGCTGGATAGCGACGGCCAAGAAGGCCGGGCTGGCGACAGCCCATACGAGCAAAGCAACGATGGAAGCCGTGGCCAAGGCGCGGCAGGAAGCCGATCTGGTCGTGGTGATCGCGCACTGGGGAGAGGAGCGGAAGTCGCATCCGGTGAAGATTCAGACGGATTTGGCCCATGAATTTATCGACGCGGGAGCCGACTTGGTGGTCGCGAGCCATCCTCACGTTCCACAAGGCTTCGAGCAGTATAAAGGCAAGTGGGTGGCCTACAGCCTTGGCAATTTTGTATTTACAACCAATGAGGTGCCCGAGACGTGGGACAGCATGATCCTGAATGCGGCATGCACCAAGGAACGAAGCTGCGAGCTCAGTCTCGTTCCGATATTGACCAAGTGGGCGCAGCCGGTCCGCATGGTGGAGGATCAGAGCGAGCAGTTATTCCAGAGGTTGACTAAGAATTCCATAAATGCCAAAGTTGATAAACAGGGTGCGATATCCCTCGGGCCGGTCAATACGTTCCCGGCAGCTTCTCCAAAGCCGGCGGCTCCGAAAGCTACCGAAACGACCAAGCCGACAGCGCCCAAAGCTACCGAAACGACCAAGCCGGCGCAGTCAACCTCCACTCCAGCAACAAAGCAGCCGGAGAGTACAGGTACGGCCAAACCGGGTGCAACCGAGGCGACTAAGACGCCAAGCAGCAAGAAAGCCGGGGAGACCTCGCCGGCCGGAAAAGGCAGCTCCTCTTCACAGGAAGGGAGCGGCAAGTCGGGAGCAAGCGATAAACCGAAAGCGGGTGCTGAGGGTACAGGCAAAGCATCGGGAGCGGCAAGCTCGTCGTCGTCCGGAAAGTCTCCCGCAGCACAGCCTGCAGGACCCAAGCAAGAAACCAAGCAGTAATCCAAGCGGATGATCTGGAAGAGTGGAAGGGACGATACATAGGATGGACATACACCACATTCGCAATATATATTGCGTCGGAAGAAACTATGGGCTTCATGCAGCCGAGCTCGGCAACAGCGTTCCGGATGAGCCTATGATTTTCACTAAGCCGACTCATGCTCTGGTTGTCGCGGACGGTTCCCCCGTGGTGCTGCCGGAGGATCGGGGAGATGTGCACTATGAGGCGGAGCTTGTCCTCCATATCGGGCGTGATTACACGCCGGGTATGACGGTAGACGAGCTGGTCGACGTTATGTCGCTGGGCATCGACTTTACACTCCGGGATGTGCAGAATGTCATCAAGAGCAAGGGTTATCCTTGGCTGCCTGCGAAAGGCTTCCTCCGTTCCGCCGTTGTGACGAAGCCGATCGCGTTCCCGGGCTTGGAGGCTATTAAGAGCCTGGAACTCAGCTTAAAGCGCAACGGGCAGGAGGTTCAGCGGGGGAGCGCCTCGCAAATGATCTTTAGCCTGCAAACCCTTATAGATTATATCGCATCTCACTATGGACTCGGAGCTGGGGACTTGATCTATACGGGAACCCCGCCTGGCGTAGCCGCGGTACAGGATGGCGATCGCTACGAGCTGCTGTGGGACGAACGGGTCCTTGGAGCCTTTACCGCCAAGCTGGGGGACTGACCCTGAGGCTAGGTCCCGTTGCTGGATTGGAAGGCCCGAGTATCATCATTATTTTGGAGACATCCCCTATTTTTTGAGGAGGCGCAGCCTGTGTCATTAACCGAGTCTTCTGCAACCAAACGACTGATGGAGCTGGGAATCGAGCTGCCTGAAGCAAGCGAGCCGGCGGCCCGCTATGCGAACTATGTGATCCTGAACGGTCTTATGTTTGTGTCAGGTAAAGGTCCTTCGGGCGTACCCAAGCCCAAGGGAAAGCTCGGTCACGACTATTCTACCGAAGAGGGATATCAATTCGCGCGTTCGGCCGGCATCGAGCTGCTCGCCGTTCTGCAGGCCGCGCTGGGTTCCCTGGATCGCGTGAAGCGGGTTGTGAAAATACAGGGCTTCGTGAATGCCTCCCCCGACTTTGAGGAGCATCACAAGGTATTGAACGGCGCATCCGATCTGATGCTGGACGTCTTCGGAGAGCACAAGGGGCTGCACGCCAGATCGGTACTCGGAGCCAGCTCGCTTCGAGATAATCTTCCGGTTATTCTTGATTCGATATTTGAAGTAGAGGAATAAGTGTGGAAAGCCTCGGACCTGTTTCCGAGGTTTTTGATCTATAACGGCGGTCTATTATTTCTTACATAATGTTATAATTATGAAATAAGATGTATACTTTAAATTGGAGAGGCAGGATCCGATGAGCAACGATAATAAAATGCTGAGTCAAGCGGTTTTTAGCCGCAACAGGAGTCACGATGAAGCATTTAAAAAACTGCTGCAAACCTTTTTTGCGGAGTTCATTGAGCTTTTTTTTCCAGAAATAGACGAAATGCTGGATCATCGGGAAACACGATTTCTGATGCAGGAGTTGCTGGTAGATATAGTAGGGGAGGAAGTCGCGTAAGCTGGATTTACTGTTGGAGACTCGTTTCAAGCAGCATGACGCGTATATTCTCGTTCATCTGGAACCACAATCCTACAAGCAAACGAAGTTTAATGAACGAATGTTCATTTATTACAGCAGGCTGTTCGAGCGTCATCGAGAGGAATACAAACTGATCATTCCCATTGCCATATTTACTTCTGACGAGATCAGGGATGAGCCGAATACCGTATCTATGGCAATTCCGGGGCATCATATTTTAAGTTTTGAATTTTTGAAAGTTGAACTGAAGAAGCAGGATTGGCGTACTTTTATCCATTTGGACAACCCAGTGGCTGCAGCATTGTTGGCTAAAATGGGGTGTAATAAGAAAGAAAAGCGTGAGGTTCGGCTCTCCTACTTGAGAATGATATTACGCTTACGAAAGAAGATGGATGATGCGCGGCTTGCGCTTATTATGTCCGTAGCTGACATGTATTTTGAACCTAATAAGGAACAGGAAGAATCGCTTATTCGCGAGTTGAGAGAACAGTATCCAGAGGAAGGTGAAGCGCTGATGGAATTGATGCCAGCCTGGAAGCGATGGGGATATGAAGAAGGAATAGAAGATGGATTAGAAAAAGGCATTGAAAAAGGCATTGAGCAGGCAGTTCGAAAAATGCTGATTAAAGGCTTCACGCCGGAAGAAGTAGCGGAAACACTGGAGCTGCCAATGGAAGAGATACGGAAGCTTACTTCCAAAAATTAATCAAAGCTGCGAGATATGGGGAAGGCGCTTATCCATAGGCGTCTTCTTTTTCATAGGTAAAAAGTAGGACTTCCATATTCTGTTGTGATAGAATAGGAGCAAGAAGCAAAAAGTTCAAGGAGCGATCGGAGCATGATAAAAAAATGGTGTCTCGTGCTGTCGGCTTGTTTACTGGGATTTTCCTATGTGAGCATCAGCGAGGCTGCAGCAGAGAATAACGTCATACCGGTGTATTTGGATGGCAATCCGGTACCCTTCGAAGTACCGCCTATCCTGGAGAATGGAACTACCTTGGTGCAATTTCGACCGATCTTCGAGCGTCTCGGTCTTGCGGTCGGCTGGGATGAGGCTTCAAGAACCGTGTCAGGTAAACGGAACAATCTGGAGATTGAGCTGGTCATCGACGAGCTGGAGGCCTCGGTCAATAAACAGTCCTTCGAGCTCGAGCTGGCTCCGCGGCTGGTCGAAGGCAATACCTTCGTGCCCTTGAGATTTGTCAGCGAGGCAAGCGGAGCGGAGGTAGTATGGGACGGGGAGAACAGCAGGATCTATATGCGAAGCAAGCCTTCCTCGACAGGGTCAGGCACGCCTGAGCCGGAGGAGGAGAGCGGGCCTGCCAAGACTCCGAAGTCCGAGAAAGGCAGCTATACCTATCCGAGTGGAGATAAGTATACGGGGCAATTGGCGAATGGCGAGCCGGAGGGCACAGGCAAGCTGACGGATGCCGCCGGGAAGCTATTGTTTAATGGGGTGATGGTCAAGGGCAATCCTTCGGAAGGCATCTACAAGTCTTATTATCCGAACGGCCAGCTTGAAACCGACGGACGTCTCAAGGACGGCAAGTTAAACGGCGCGGGCAAGCAATACACAGAAAGCGGAAAGTTGCTGTTCAGCGGTACTTTTGTGAACGGTGAACGTCAAGCGGGAACGTTATACAGCGAGAATGGAGATAAATATACAGGCGATTTCTCGAGCGGCGTGCCTGCCGGGAAAGGGAAGCTGGTCTATAAGAACGGCGATACCTACGAAGGCAGCTTTGTCGAAGGCAGACGAGAAGGCCAGGGGACTTATACGACATCCAAAGGGGAAAAAATCGAAGGAGAATTCCTGAATAACCTGAAGCATGGCGTGGTGCGTCACTACGACAAGAAGGGGAATCTGCTCTCGGTCAGCGAATATGTGAATGACGTGCTGATCAGCAAGGTAGACCTGGGGACTGGAGCCGTACCTCTCCCGGACACCTCTACGGCAGTGCCTTCCAGCGGCTTGGCTGCGGAGAACAGCCGGCACGAGAAGGCCGTCCAAGCGATCAAGGAACGATACAATGCAAGCAAGAAGCAACTGGACGATCAAATCGCGCAGCTGCGCAAGACATATCCCGGTCTTTATTCGAATCAGACCGACTATGAGAAAGCATTGAATGAAGCCATACTTAAGCAAACCTCCCTCCAATCCAAGTTAAGCTTGCTGAGCCAGGATGGTTCGAAGTCGGGAGAAGCGGCGCGAGCGGAATTGAATAAGCAGCTGGAGGCGGCGCAAGTCCAATTATCCAAGGTCCAGGAAAAGGGGATCGGCCAGCGGCAGGTCGAGTTCCTGAAGGAACAGCTAGCTCAGCTGAAGAAAGGGTATGAAGGCGAGCTGAAGCAGGAGAACACACTGCATGCGGAGAGGGTAAAGGTACTTAAATAACAGAGCGTACCAACACGCAAATAAAGGGCATTCCCATTAGGGATGTCCTTTTTAACTTGGGGAGAACGATTGATCCGCCGTTTATCCGGTAGGGACCTCTCAGACGTCCACATACTCATCGCGTATGCGCAGGAGCTCCGGCAGCTGCTCCATGAACACGTCGACGAGATGGGGATCGAAGTGCTGTCCACGTTCTTCCTTGAATAATCTCAAGATGCGGTCCAGCTCCCAGGCTTTCTTGTATACGCGTTCGCTGCCCAAAGCATCGAAGACGTCGGCTATGGCGGTAATGCGGCTATAAATATGTATGTCTTCCCCGTGGAGGCCGCTAGGGTAGCCGCTGCCGTCCCACTTCTCGTGATGCTGATGAGCGACCGTAGCTGCCGCTTGGAGAAGGCTTCGCTTGGAATTTTTAAGAAGCTGATAACCGATTGTCGTGTGCGATTGCATGACGGCGAACTCTTCCTCGGTAAGCTTACCCGGCTTTTTTAGCACATCGTCGGGGATCGCTACTTTTCCGATATCATGCATCGGGGATGCATGCTTGAGGAGCTCCGCTTCCTCGTGGCTCAAGCCGCAGCCGCGGGCCAGCACGTAGGAATATTCCGCAACACGCTTGACATGATTGCCAGTTTCTTTGGAGCGGCTTTCGCCGATTTCCCCCATGGAGAAAATGATTTCCTTCTGCGTCTCTTCAATCTCGGCTGTCAGCAGCGCGGATTCGAGCGACTTGCCTGCGTAGGAGGCGGCGAGCGTCAGATGCTCAAGATCCCGCTCCGAGAACATTTCATCCGGTATCAGCTTGTTGACCGCTTGGTAAGCGCCCATAATTTCGCCCCTGTTGTTGCGGAAGGGAATGACCATAAGCGCTTTAGTCCGGTAACCGGTAAGCTTATCCATGGCGATCGCGCCGCTTTGCAGAACATCCGCGAATTCATGATTGGTATAGGCGTCCTCAATAAAGATGGGCTGGCCGGTTTGGACGGCGTGACCGACGAGTCCTGCTGTACTTGGCAGCCGAAGTGGCGTCACCCCATGCGCAACCGTAGAAAACAGCTCGTCCTTCTGGCTGTCTAGCAGCCATACCGTGCAGCGGTCCGCCACGACCATTTCCCTGCCCATATCCGCCATGAGCATCAGCAGATTATCCAGACGCCGCTCGTTGGCGATTTTGGCGGCATAGTCAAAAATGACCTGCAGCATTTCCTTTGGTGTAAGATCTCGGTTGATTCGCAGGTTGCCTCCAGCATGATGCTCTTGCACGAAGTCTCACTCCTTAAGAAACTTTATCCTCTAGCTAAATGATATTATACTCATAGTAGTCATGTAAATATAGATGTCATGGGGACTGCGTATTTTTTGGACGCATGTACGCTAGGATTCGATTTCAGAGGGAAGTGGAAGGTGCAAAGTGACTGAATATGGGATGGATATTGGGGTGGGATTGCTGGGCAGCTTGTTGATCGCCGGAGCCGCCTATCGGAAGAAATCGTTATCCGCATCGGGCGCGGCAGCAGCTGTGTGTATGGGAACTCTCATGTATACACTGGGGAGCGCGGCTTGGTTCGGTACGCTGATTGCCTTCTTCGTGAGCTCGTCTCTGCTCTCGAAGTGGAAGAGGAGCAGGAAAGCGGCGGCGGAGAGCGGCTATGCCAAGGGCGGGCGGAGAGATGCAGGGCAAGTATTGGCCAACGGCGGTCTGGGCTTGGTCATATGCATCCTGCATGCTCTGTGGCCGCATCCCGGCTGGTGGGCTGGCTACCTGGGCGTGATGGCCACGGTGACGGCGGATACGTGGGCGACTGAAATAGGAGCTCTGAGCAAGCGAAGACCGCGTTCGATCATCAATGGACAGCTAGTAGCGCCGGGCACCTCGGGTGGGATTACACCGCTCGGACTGGCCGCATCAGCAGCTGGAGGGATGTTCATAGGCATCGCAGCCTGGATTCTATTTACCTTGTTCGGGTCGGATGGAGAAGATTCGGTGAGGGCATTTGGCATCATGGAGCTGCTGATTATCGGCTTGGCAGGCGGGCTGGGCGGGTCCTTGATCGACTCGTGGCTGGGAGCCGTTCATCAGGTCATGTACCGCTGCAGGATATGCGGGCGAGACATAGAGAAAAACCGCCACTGCGAGGCAGCGGCGGTTCGGGTTAGAGGAATGAAATGGATGACCAATGATGCCGTTAATGCGCTTAGCTCATTAATGGGCGGATTGATTGGCGCTATGATGGGAATCCTGAGACTCTTGGTTTGATTCGATCTCCTTCTCATCATAGAACCTGCGCGAATAAGATTTAGACGTCACGTAGATCGCCATGAAGGATACAAGTAAACAAATAAGAATAGAAATCACAATGATTGTAGTAACCATGGATTCGGGACCCCTCCATCCAACAGCAGTAATACTAATATTGTACCTTACGGCTGGGGATCCGACCAGTGGGAAATCAAGCAACATCAAGGATGTTACGGTTTCCGTGGCGGAAGTGTGACAGAACCGATCTCCTGCAGATCCGTCAGATGGTTCGCTTTAATCATGTCGGCGGAGGCGGAGTACAGCGTATCTCCTATATAAAGCAGCCGCTCGATGTTCTTATCGCTATGGTACCAGCGGCTGCCCGCTTTGGATAAGTCGGCATCGGACAGATGGGTGATCTTCCCTCGCAGCTTAAAGCCTTGCTGCAGATCAAGGCCGTACACGTAAGCCCCCTGAAAAGTAAATTCACCATACGTTCCGGCATTAGCGGCCGATTTATCCGGAATCTCCATAACGGTTACAGGAAAGGCGAGGATGTCCTTGTCTTTCGAGAACAGCAGAGCCTTATGGTTGTTCAACAGCTCCGAGTGAGTACCGCGATCTCCGATCGTTTCTTTGAAAAGCTCCTTCGGCTGGGAAACGTCCGAAACGTCGAACAGCGCGATCTTCATTCCTTGATAATAAGCGAGCGTATCCTGGCTAGCAAGGCTTCTGCCGTTCTTCATCTGAACCTCGACGGCTTCCTTGCCTAACCCGATCAGATGATTCTCATCATACGGGTGCAAATAATCGCTGTAGCCGGGAATTTTCAACTGTCCCAGCACCGCAGGCGCCTTCGGATCGCTCAGATCGATGGCAAACAAGGGGTCCACGCTGCGGAAGGTCACCATATAAGCTCGCTGTCCGGCATAGCGCACCGAATAGATGCGTTCGCCGGGAGCGAGCCCTTCGAGCTTGCCCGTTATCGTCATGGCCTGATCAAGCACATAGACATTATTTTTGGAGGTATGCTCGTCATTGCGCCACATCTCACCGCTGGTGGTCGCAATACGGAAGTAACCCTCATGCTCATCCATGGAAAATTGATTCAGAGGCTGTCCCGGAACCTTCCCCCGGCCTGCATAGCGAACTTCTCCATGATCAAAGTCAAATTTATATACCGCTGTTTTAAACTCATAATACGGAGGCGTCCAAGCAGGCGGCATCAGTGCCGCTGAGTCTTTAGCAACGGAGCGGGCTGGCTCGACGGCACTCGGATTTTGCACCGGCTCCATCTCGCTCGCCGCCACGTAAAGACTGGCTGGAGAGGCGTAGACATGCTGGCCGGAGCCTAGATAGCTGGTCACTTGAATGCCTTTATCGGGCTTGGTCAAGTCAAGGCCGCCGATCAATAAATAGTTGGACTCCACGGATTGCGGAAAGTAACGGACATCCTCAAGCCCGATGGAACGGAAGGAGTCCCCGATCGCCGAGTCTCTGTACGAGGGCAGCGAGGCTGCCGCTTCTTTGTCCGCCACGCCCAGTTCGTCACGCATCAGACCGAAGGAATTGAAATGTTTGTTCGTGACCAGATAGAGGGCGTCCCCTACCTTCCGGGAGGAGATGTAATGACCCTCCAGCTCCGCTTCCCGAATCGGCTTCAGCTGGCTGCGGTCAGCGAGATCATAGACTAATACCTTGGTCGTCGAGCGTACGGGTACGGGCGACGGCAGGATCGTAATTTTCTTAAGCTCGGAAGGGAGGGTCTTCAAGCTTACGGATGAATCCTGCTGGACGCTCAGACTGTCGGCGGCCGGAACGGCCATATCCAAGGGCTGGGGTACCGGTTCGCCTGGAGATATCCGCGAAGGGTAAGAGCTTGTACCGAGCACGATCAGATGCCGGTCGTCCACATACAGCTCGCGCGGATAGAAGCCGGGGTCTTGCCAGTACACGCTGCCGAGAACATGCATGCTTTCCGCAGGAACGGCGGAGGTGACGATTACGCGATCCCGGCTGACCTGATACAGGTATTGGCCGTCGGTCTTAAGGATATCGGCCTCATCGACGCCTTCGACTTGTATATTCGTCGTCGAATAAGGGGCAGCGCCGGCGGCAGCAGAAGGAGCTGTCATGGATTTGGACTCAGCGGCGACAGCCGGAGCAGCGGATACCATGTCGGTCGTGCTTAAGGTATAGCTCGATCCCCTGTCTTGTCCCGCTTCCTTCAATAGTTCTTCCAGGCGCGCTATGGACCCGACCGTGGGCAGACTTTTATCCGCATCGGCGATGCTGACTTTTCTAGCGCTGGCGTCCCAGTAGATATTGAAGTCAAAGGATTCTCCGAAAAACCGCAGCGGAACCAGCAGGCTTCCATTCTCCAAGATAGGCTCAGCAGGGAGGGAGACTTCCTCCTCTCCCCGGTAAGCGAGCAGGCTGTCAGCCGTCATGCGGATCGTCGACGAGCCCTTCGCAGCCGTAGCTGTCCGGCTGGCTTCCTTCCATTCGACCTGAACGCCAAGCGCTGTGGAAACATCGCGCAGGGGGACCATTAACGTGTTCCCGATAAGGCGGGGAGAAAGGGCGAATCGGACGTCCTCCCCATTTAAAGTCAAGGAGATACCAGGGTCTGGATCGGCTTGGGAAGCCGAAGGAGTGATGGAGAAGAGCAGCGTCAGCGACAGTGCGGCCGCCATGACTCGTTTGGTAGTGATCATGATGAAATCCCTCCTGTTCGTTCGATGCCGGGATCGGCTGGTTACCCTTATAACGGCTGGCCGGACTTATTTGTTTCTCTATTTCTCTTATCGTTGCAAAAAAGCTCTACCCGGCCGGGTGAGCGGATGGCAAGGCAGGAAAAGAAAAGCTTAGCCTGGTCGGTAAGCTCTGGAGCGGTTGCGGCCTTCCTGCTTGGCCCTGTACAGAGCCTGATCCGCGCGAACAAGCAGCTCGCGTGAGGATAGGTCGCGGGCGGGAACCATCGTCGCATGACCGAGGCTGACCGTCACATAAGCGGATACTTCGGAGCTTGGATGAGGCAGCGCAAGTAATTCGACCTCCTGGCGGAGGCGCTCGGCAACATAGGCGGCTCCTCGTTCATCCGTGATCGGAAGCACGACGACGAATTCTTCGCCGCCATATCGGGCGATCAGGTCGCCAGGGCGCTTGGCTGCTCGCTTCAATGCCTCGGCCACTTGTCTCAGACAGGCGTCTCCTTCATGATGGCCGCAGTTATCGTTAAAGTTCTTGAAATAATCGATATCGAGGAGGATCAAGGATAACGGCGTGGAGAAACGCAGCCCGTGCCGCCACTCCTTGGCATAATTCTCATCAAAGCCGCGGCGGTTGGCCACACCCGTCAAGGAATCGATCGAAGAAATTTTTTGTAAAAGCTCATTCGTCTTACGCAGCTGGTTCTCCATGTTTTTACGTTCGGTCACATCCCTCGATACGCAAACCAGCTCAAGAGCGGGTTCAGACGCGTCAGCGATGGCGTTCAGATGAGTTTCCATCCATACATAACTCCCGTCCTTGTGGCGCATCCGGTAGGGAGGCAGCTTCAGCGAAGTGTACGAGGCCAATTCATCGACAGCCGTATCCAACAGACATAGATCGTCGGGATGGAAATAATCATAAATGCTCGTGCCTGTCAGCTCCTCCGGCTCATAGCCGAGCAGCAGGCGAACGGAAGGGGAGACATACTGGAACAGTCCGTCCAAGGTATGCTTGGAGATGATATCGGTACAGTGCTCGGTAATCGCGCGATAGATCTGCTCGCTTGTGCGCCAGGAAGCCTCGGCCAGCTGGGCCCGCTTCCGCTTCGTAATGTCCTGGAGCTGCATGAGGTAAACAGGCGCGTTTGCTTGCCCCGATGCTACCTCGTATTCGCCGAGACTGATCTCGGCCCATAGAGCGGTACCGCCAGGGCCGGCTATATGCTTCTCGGACGGTTTCTCAAGGCTATAGGAGGCGAGCCAGTCGGAACCCGAGGAAGGAAGAGGAGGCTCCGACCGACTATCGAGCGTATCGACATGTGCGCCGATCAGCTCATCCGGTCCACTGCCTACCAGCCGACTGAAGGAGGAATTGACGGCGATGAAGAATCCATCAGCCGACAGAAAAGCCATTCCCGTTACCGCGCGCTGAAAAGCCAGTTGATTCAATTGGTGATCGCAGCTCAAGGCCGGAGAATCGCTCATGATGTCGGCATCCTTCCTCGCACGAAGTGTCATTAATAGTTACAATATACCTATTTTAAGGAAATTCTGCGCTTTCATCAATCTTTTATCAGCGATTCCTGGAATATTAAAGAACATTTGATGCTAACTTAATCTTCTTTAGAGAAGAGCGCCTCTTCCACGGGGATGGCACCATTCGAAGGGACAGGAGAGAGTCCTGCGCTAGCCGCAGTACGCTCCGCCTCCAGCTCAGCGATTCGTTTCTCAAGCTGTCGCATAGTCCGCTTCAGCCTGAATTGACGGATCAAGCCAAGCAGGGCCGCGATCAGTCCGCCTAGCAGGGTGGAGCCGAGCACGACAAGGATCAGCGGAATATCGGTTTGGGTAAACATGAAATTAACACGTACCGGTTCTACGTTGATGACTGCGAATATCGCAGTAATAAGGGCGAAGATCAAGGTTAGAATCAGCATCCATTGGGCTTTCATTGGCATTCACTCCGTTATCGTCATGGTTAGGTAGGCTAAGGAAAAAGGCTGAGCCGTAAAGCCGGTCTCAGCCTTCTTCGAGTCATTGCGCCAGCGACTCCATCTGCTCCAGCAGCTCCTTGAACACGCTCATAGCTTGTTTGATTGGCTCAGGAGTGGACATATCGACACCGGCTCGCTTCAGAATATTAATCGAGTAGTCGCTGCCGCCGCTTTTCAGGAAGCCGAGATACCGGTCGACCGCAGGGGCGCCTTCTTCCAATATTTGTTTGGCGAAGCTGGTAGCCGCCGAGAACCCGGTTGCATACTTATAGACGTAGAAGCTGTTATAGAAATGAGGAATACGCGCCCATTCCATTTCAATATCCTTGTCTACGACCATTTTGTCGCCATAATACAGCTTGTTCAGTCCATAGTAAATCTCACTGAGCAGCTGCGGGGTCAAGGACTCGCCTTGCTCGGCCTTCTCGTGGATGATCTTCTCGAACTCGGCAAACATGGTTTGGCGGAATACCGTCGTGCGGAATTGATCCATGTAGTAGGTCAGCAGATACATCTTTTCTTTGGGATCGGTCGAATTTTTCAGCATGTGGTCCATTAGCAAAGCTTCATTCAGCGTGGAAGCGACTTCAGCCAGGAAGATGGTGTACTGGGCATAACGGTAAGGCTGATTGGTGTCTGACAGATAGGAATGAAGCGCATGGCCCATCTCATGAGTTAGCGTAAACATACTGTTCAGGTTGTCTTTATGATTGAGCAGCACATAAGGATGGGTTCCGTACGCGCCCCAGCTGTAAGCGCCGTTTCGCTTGCCTTCATTCTCATAGATGTCGATCCAACTGTTATCGAAGCCTTCCTGCAGCACATTCAAATAGTCCTGACCGAGCGGCTGGAGGCTTTCTTTTACTTTCGCTTTCGCTTGCTCGTATGTAATATCCATCTTGTACTCGTCGACCAGCGGGGCGAACAAGTCGTACATGTGGAGCTCATCTACCTTCAGCAGCTTTCTGCGCAGCTCCATATAGCGATGCATCAGGGGAAGCGATTCATGAACGGCATCGATCAGGCTGGTATAGACGCCCTTATCGATGTTATCGCCATAGAGCGACATTTCCAGCGCAGAGGAATGCTTGCGTACTTTGGAGTAGAAAATATTTTTAGTTACATTGGCGGCGAGGGTGGCGGCTATCGTATTTTTTTGCTTGCCGTACGTTTCATACATCGCTTGGAAGGCTTCCTGCCGCACCTGGCGATTCCGGCTCTCGAGAAACTGAATATATCGTCCGTGCGTCAGCTCGACCTCTTCGCCTTGTTCGTTTTTCACCTTAGGGAACTTGAGATCGGCGTTATTGAGCATGCCAAAGATCGTACCCGGCGCTTGAGACAGATTGCCGACTTGAGCCAGAAGGGCTTCCTCGCTCTTGCTGAGTACATGCTGCTTCTGGCGGATCATTTCCTCCAGTGTACGCTTATAGAAGCTGAGCTCGGGATTTTCGACCAGCTTCTGCAGCTGCTCATCGGTAAGACTCAGGATTTCCGGGAAAATAAAAGAGGTCGCTTCGTTCACTTCGACGCTCAGCTTTTTCGATTTGTCGGATAGGGCCTGGTAGGTTGGGTCCGCCATATCCTCATGATGCTTCATGTTGGCGTAAACATACAAACGCTCCGTATGTAAGGAAATCTCATCCTCAAGCTCAAAGCAGCTTTTAATAGCAGCCGGCTCGTTCAGCTTGCCATGAAACTTCGCTACATCCTTCAGCTTGGTACCAACATCCTGGTATTCCTTGTTCCACGCATCCTGGTCACGGAACAGGTCCTCCAGCTGCCAGCGGTGCTCCGCCGGGACTTCATTTCGTTTCAATACCTGGTTCATGGGTGCCCTCCTTGAGTATGGATGAGATGGGGGCTTCGCGTCCTGGTCCGCCCAGGCAGTGGCAGAAGCCAACAGGCCGAGGCCGAGCACGCCGCTAAGCCATACTGGATACCAACGCATGCGCTCACGCTCCATGGAAAAAATGGTCGGTCTGGCAACTTGCGGCTTAGTATGACCGGAGCGAGGCTTAAATATTAGTATAGGGATTCCGCAGACGTAAGTCTAATCGGATATCTACACACTATGCAGAAACGAATAAATCAGAAGCACGAAAGAAAATGATATCATTACCAGCGCGAGCAGGGCGAGCGGCCGTTTCACGCTGGGGGGAAGCGAGTCCTTCTTCATGATTAAAATCAAGGATAATGAGAAGGAAAGGATAATGAAGGTAATAATGGTTGCTCCGTTGCTCATGAGTGATCCCCCTTTCGAACTATAATGTTCGCCGTCCGATCAAATTTTCCTCTTTATGGAGAGCGGTTGTGCGCATAAACAAGAAACCGGCTTCCCTGAGGAAAGCCGGTCATGTTTGGCAGGGCAGACGCCCCTTGTGAACGGAAGCCGCTAGGCAAAGCTTGTCAGCTTCTTGACTTCACTAATACGAGTCTTCCGTCTTTATCGCGGCTGGCCGTAAAGCTGTCATTGGGCTGAATGTTTGCAACCTTCTCCAGCACTTCAGGAATAGCAAGTGAGCCGCTGTCTGTGATGTGAACGGTTGTGGCGGATTTTTTCTTCAAGTACGCCAGTGCCAGGACACCGATAACCACGACTCCGACGACCATCCATTTCACGACCGGATTAGCATGGAAGTAGTCGGCTACGAAACGGTCTTCCGTGATCATCTTGGCTGCCGTGTAGGCAAGCACTGCGGAGCCGATCCAGATAATGATCGGGAAGCGGTCGACCAGCTTAATGAACAGCGTGCTTCCCCATACCATAATCGGTACGCTGATGATTAAGCCAAGAACAACAAGCAAGAAGCTGCCATGCGAGGCTCCGGCTACAGCGATGACATTGTCAAAGCCCATGGCTGCGTCCGCAATGATAATCGTACGGATGGCATCCGCGAGCTTCGGCTTGGCGGAGATGTCATGATCTTTGTTGTCTACGAGAAGCTTGTAGGCGATCCAGATCAGGACGAGTCCTCCGATGAGCAGCAGGGCAGGGAGCTTCAGCAGCCAAACAACTGCCAGTGTAGCGGCGATCCGGATGACGACAGCCCCTACGGTTCCCCAGATGATAGCGCCCTTTTGTTGTTCCTTGGGCAAGTTTCGCGCTGCCAGAGCAATTACAATGGCATTGTCGCCCGCCAGCACGAGGTCAATCACCACGATGTTCAGCAAAGCAATTAAAAATGTTGCGGATAACCAATCCATAGCCCTCACTCCTTCACTAACATGATGTTACATAAAAATGAACCTATACCTATCCGGGCAAGGTTCTTTTTGCCAACAAAAAAGACCTTTACCCGTGAAAAACAGGCAAAGGTCTTGCTAACAACGTGAACGTTGCCAATAAAGCCGGGGCTCCAGAAGAACCCGAATTGACGACTTTACTGTGACAGCTACTCCCCTTTGGAGGACACCTTATGTAATTACCTCTCATTATAGAGGGCAAACAAGCAGGAAGTCAAGCCTCAGGAGCGGAAGCTTGCATCAAACTTGCCGGAAAGCTTCCATGATCTGTTCAAGTTCTTCCTCCGTGCCGTCAAAGCGCTGCTTGGAGAATCGCTCCTCCGCCCAGTGCATCATCTCAGGACGGCTTAGAAACGTATGGCATTCCTCGCCCCACTGCTCCGTAATTTCCCGGAGAATGAGCTGCTTCCCATTAACCTCTACCGTCAGCATGTTCCATTTATCTCTTTTGAATATCGTATGCTTTTTTATCACGACTTGGAAACCTCTTTTCAATAAAAAATTATGCGGTCGGGCAGGCTGCGCCTATGCGCGAATCATACCTTAACTTCCTGTGAATTGCAAGGCATTGCAGATTCCAAGACTCGGAAATTTTAGGTTGAACGGGCTCGGCTTCCGTGGTATTATCCTTCTAAGCTTCAGCATCGGCCATAGGGACGATGGAGGCGAAGAATGTACCCAGATGAGCTGAGGAGAGTGTTATGAGATGAGCGGAGAGTTGAAGCCTTATGAACAAATCGGTGTTGCTATGACATGCAGGTCATTCGAAGAGTATGTGCGCATGTTTGCACTAGAAACCGATCTATTAAGGAAGAGCGGACCTATCCTGGATGTGGCGGCGGGCGCATCTTCTTTTGTGGCGGAGGCTTGCGGCCGGGGCTATCAGGCGGTAGCTGCCGATCCGATGTATGCTTTGGAGCCGGAAGCTATCTACGAGCATGGCAGCAAGGAGATCGCGATCTCCACGGCGAAGCTGGGGGCCATAAAGGAGCAGTGCGACTGGAGCTACTACGGCAGTATCGACCGGCATCGGGCCAACCGGGAGGCTTCTTTGGAGCGATTCATCGCCCATTATCGGGTCAGCCAAGACAGCGGAGTATACGCGCAGGCCATGCTGCCGAGCCTGCCCTATCCGGACGAATCGTTTTCGCTGGTGCTGGTCAGCCACTTCCTATTCTTATATGAGGGCCAGTTTGACCTGACATTTCATCGGAATGCGCTGCGGGAACTGCTTCGGGTTTGCCGGAAGGACGGCGAGATTCGAATATATCCGATATTTACGCTCAAGTGGGAGCGTTATCCGTACCTGGCGGAGCTGCTAGATGAGCTTGGCGAAGAAGGGGTTCGCAGCCGTATAGTGGAGTCCAAATTGCCCTTTATTCCGGGGTCTAAAGAGGTACTTCGACTGACGTATGGATCGGCCTAGCCAAGTTGATTTATGCGTTTGCTGATGCTATAATCTTGGTATTCGCCCTCGATGGCGATACATCTAGGAGGTTGTTTTCATTGACAGGTACAGTAAAATGGTTCAACGCAGAAAAAGGCTATGGATTTATTCAAGTTGAGGGCGGCGACGATGTATTCGTTCACTTCTCCGCTATTCAAGGCGATGGCTTCAAGACGTTGGAAGAAGGCCAATCGGTCGAGTTCGAAATCGTTTCGGGCAACCGCGGTCCTCAAGCTGCTAACGTAATCAAGCTGTAAGAATCACACTAACTGCGATGCCCGGTGCGCTCTAGCGATCGGGATTGAAAACATATATCGTTGGGTAGTTGTCTTCTGCCGCATACAACAAGACAGATTCTAAGCCGCAAGACGGTTCCTGGAACAAGGTTTCAGGAACCGTCTTTTTTGATGGTTGCTCGCCTAAGCGAGCGCAGCTTAACTCAAGCACAGAAGCGTGCGAAAGGACTCCGGACAGGAGTCCTTTTCTTTTATGGCAATTGTGCTTGGGCCGAAGCCAGGATAGCGCTTATTTTATTTTCCAGGCCGACCAGGTTCTGCTTCTCTTTGTTGACCTGGCTGGATAAGGAGACGACGGAAGCCAACGTGCTGTGAGCGCTCTTGGCCTCTTTCCTTTGGACGGCTTGCTTGAAGGAGCTCCAAACGGGAGTCATGCTGGCTTCGATCGTTTTCACGGCGCCTTGCTTCGCTTTGATCTGGGCTTGGAGCGGCTCCACGCCCTCCAGGACGGTGCGTACTTTCTTCGCCGCTTTGGAAGCTTGTTCCTTGGCATTCTTCCATTCGGCCTCCTTGGCTCTGATGTTCATGCGGGCCAGCTGAACCGGAATTTTCATGGCATTGATCTGAAGGCTCAGTATACGGCTCAGTTCCTTGGTTCCGAGGGAGCGGGAAGCCTCCAGCTGTTTATTCAGCAGGGTGTATTGTGCGAACAGCGGGGCATAGCGGTCTTTGGAGCTTCGGACCTCTTGCTCCAGCCTGTCCAAGCGGGCGGCGTCTATCTGTTTAATCTGCTTGGTAAGCGAAGCTTGGGCTTCTTTGTTCTTCGCATTCACTGCTTTGAGCTGGCTGGTCAGCTCTGCATCTCGGCTCTGCAGCTGGACGAATTCGTTGTACAACGAGGTAAGCTTGTCTGCTTGACTGCGGTCGGCCTCGCTGATCGTTCTCTCTAGAGCTGTCTTGACTGTGGCCGTCAGCGTGATGGCGGCGTCTGCCGTAGGCAGTACGGAGAGCATAAGCACACATGCGGCCAAAAATACGGTTAGCGACTTACTCAAAGCGAGCATCCTCCTTCGGATCATGAAATAGGGAAATGTCTGCTCGCAGCCAACAAAAAAAGCACCGGCAAGAAAGGGCAAATGCCTTCTCTTACGGGTGCTTCCGTCGTAAGCGTGCGAGTCAAACCTATTAAGAACTACTATACAAGAAAATGCAATTTCCTGTCAAACCTGCAGGCCGTTAGTCGACGATCCGCAAAATGTCATCCACGGGCTTGCGAGGCAAGCGCGAAGGGCTTTCCATCGGGTGTCCGAGCGCGATGACCATGTTGATCTGACATTCCGGACGAATGTCCAGATACGTGCGCAGCCGGTCTTGGGCCAGAAGCACGGGACCGGTCATCGGACATGTAGCCAGCCCGCGAGCATGAGCGGCCAGCATCAAATTCTGCGAGGCCAGGCAGCTGCTCTTGATCCCTTCTTCGTCCCATACATGATCCGGCACCAATTGAACAGGGTCAAAGATTCGTTCACGGAACTTGGACTGATAAGGGGTAGCCAAGCAGACGATCAGTACCGGCGCTTGAGAGAAAGCCGTCGCATAAGGACCGAACGACTTGGTTAGCAAACGGGCTTCCTTGGAAAGACCCCGTTCGTCGGCTTCCCCGGCACGCTTGTGCAGCTCCTCCCAGGTAATCGCCTCGATCTCCTTGATTTTCTCGCGGTTCGTTATCGCGATGAATTCCCAGGTTTGCGAATTGGTATCGCTCGGCGCATAGCGGGCACAGTCGATCAACTCCCGGATATCCTCTACAGATACCGGTTCGTCCTTATACTTACGGACACTGCGGCGGTCCAGCAGTATGGTTTTAAACTCGTCATAGGCGAGCGTGCTTGTCACTTCGGTCATTGTCATTCCATCCTCTCCATGCCTGACGCCAAGGCCGTCCAGAAGCCGGCCGCGCCTCATGTCTCTTAGATCCCTATAATCGTTAGGACTTGGTGCTAAAAGCTACTGTTTATTATAGCGGTCGCAGACCAAAATGACAATCGCCGTTCATAAATGGTGGCCAGTTATTGAATGACCACGGTATCTCCTTCGTTCAAGCCTTCCAAAATCTCCGTTTTGTCCGGCGTCTCAACGCCAATCTTGACCACCCGGCGTTCGACGCTGCCAGGAGATGTCTCCAGCATCACATAATATTCATCCTTGTCCCGCTGGACCGCGAGCGTAGGGATGACGAGCGCTCCGCTTTTCTTATCCGTCTGGATGGAGGCGGTGAGACTGAGGCCTGCGATCAGCTTCTCATTCGGCTCGAGCGAGATAATAACCTCGAACTGGGCCGCTGCTCCGCTGGAGCCGTCGCTGCCCGTCTTGGCGAACTTGGACAGCCGCTCAACCTGGCCTTCCAGCTTCAGGCCCTTCAGGGCATCCACGCGGACCTCTACGGGCATCCCTTCGCTGAGCCGGAACAGATCGTATTCGCCGACAGAGGCCAGGAGCTGAAGCTGGGTCAAGTCGACGATCTTGCCGATGCGCTCGCCTTCCTTGACGGTTTTGGGTTCCTTTACCGCATCGAAAAGAAAAATGCCGGCTTCGGGAGAGGGGAATTGCGCCGCCTTCAGCTTCTCCGACTTCTCGTTAAGCTGCGTGCGGGCATGCTCTAGATTCAATCTGGCGACTTCCTCCTGGATCTTCCTGCTCTCGTTCTGCGCGAAGCGCTGCTTGGCGTCCGTCTCGGAGATGCCGGCGGCTTCCGCGCCCCCGCCGCCGCCGCCGACTGTCGCCTGAAATTCGCCCAGCCGAATCTCCATCTCCTGCTTGCGGGCCGCTGCCTGGAGTTCCGCGATTTCATTGCGCAAGGTAGTATCCACAAGCCGGAACAGCACGTCGTTCTTCTTGACCTGCTGGCCTTCCTTGACCTCCCAGGACTTGACGTCGCTCGCGAATGGGGCGTTTATGTAAGTTTCCTGACGATACGAGGACTTCCCCTTGACTTCGACGGTGCTTGATAAATCCTCCCGGGTCGCCTGAAATTTCAGGGCATTCGAGGGCTGCATGGCCGCTGTCTGGCTCCTGTCGGTCGGCCGGCTTTGCCAATACAATAATCCGGTCACGCCCACCACAAGGATAGCAGCGATGGCGATCAGCCATTTTTTTTTCTTCATGGTTATTACACCCCTAAGTTTGTCGGTTAGTCCCGCTTGATAGCTGTCAGCGCATCGGTGCGCGAAGCCTTAACAGCCGGGTAAATACCGGATAATACACCGGTCATGATGGCGAAGAACAAGCCTAACGGCAAAATCCAAGGGCTGATGAACAAGACTTCTTCAGCACTGGAGCCGGAATCGCCGGAAAATTTCATAATGACGATATTGATAGCCCAGATGACCCAATACGACGTAAGAATGCCGACAAGTCCCCCAAGCAAACCGAGCAGAGCCGACTCGATCATAAACATGTTGCGGATCTGGCCCAGATTGGCGCCAAGCACCTTCATGATGCCGATCTGGCGCCTGCGCTGATAGGTGGACATCGTCATGGCGACGACAATCGAGATCGAGGCGACGAATAGAATGAACAGGCCCGCGCCGCCGAACACGATGCGGACGATCGCAAGCTCCGACTGGAGCCGTTCCTCGTAGTGCAGGTTCGTTTCCACGCTCAGCTTCAGCTTCTGGAGCAACTGCTCCACTTCCTTGACATGGGAGCTTTCGGTTACTTTGACTTTGACCATGTCGTAGTCGGCCGTGGCGGTTCCTTCGCTTCCTGGGCGCGGCTTCCCGCCATTCATCTCCTGTTGGGCTTCGTAGAGTCGTTTGCCGAGCGAAGGAGAGACGTAGGCGACCCTCTGACTAGCGATCATGTCATCGGACATGCCCTCGGGTTTCTTGAGAATACCGACGACCCTTACGGGGATCGCTTTGCCCTCGCCGCTGAATTCGGTGTAGGACTGCGGGGTGAGCGTGACCATCTTCTGGTACATCGGGTAAGAAATCCTCATCTGGGCGCGCCAGGCCTCCATAGCCTCTTTCTCGTTTTCGTAGTTGACCGGCGTTCGGGAGGCTTGATCATCGCGAAGCCCCATGGTTGCGCCATAGCTTAGGATAATCGTGTTCTCCAGCTCGGAAGGCCCGCCCTGCTGCAGCTCGATGCCGAAGTCGCCCAAGGTATCGAGCTCCGTCGCGTAGATGTTGTAGAGCATGCCGCGCTTGTTATCGAGCTTCAGCTCGAAGCCGTTCAAGGTCCGGTAGGTTGAAATGGCCTTGATGTGCGGGAAGTTCCGCATCATGTCGATCTTGGCCCTGGTCAGCTCATAAGGCTTCGCGGCATTCGGGTCGCCTGACGTATCGGACTGAGGCCCGCTGCCGGCGCGCACCGAGATTTCATCCGACTTGAGAAAGTTATACATCCGCTGCTTGCTGAACTGGTTGATCGACTCCCCGAAGGAGAGGGCGACGATAATCGAGGCGGAGCCGATAGCGATCCCCATCGCGCATAGCGCCGTGACGACGATCCGGCGCTTCAGCTGATCCCAGCCGAGTCTTATGTAGTCGCGGAGCTTCATTCTTCCTCACCCGCCCATGCGTCATCCTCGACCAAATATCCGTCCCGCAGCTGGATCACACGCTGTGTTCGCCTGGCCACTTCCATCTCGTGGGTAACGATGACGAAGGTGAGGCCCAGCGTCTGATTCAGCTCGATGAGGAGATCGATAATCTCTTTCTCGGTTTTCGTGTCGAGATTACCGGTGGGTTCGTCCGCGAAGATGATGGCCGGCATCGTGACCAGGGACCTTGCGATACTGACCCGCTGCTGTTGACCGCCCGATAGCTGGGAAGGAAACATCTCCGTCTTGTCGCCAAGTCCCACCTTGGAGAGCAAGGACATCGCTTTCTCTCGGCGCAGCTTGGGCTTCATGCCTTGGAAGACGAGCGGGAGCTCGACATTCTCGCGCACCGTGAGATGGGTGATCAGCTCGTACGATTGAAAAATAAAGCCGATATGCGTACGCCGGAACTCGGCCAGCTGATTTTCGTTCATTTTCTCAATGGGACTTCCGTCAATGAGAATACTGCCGGACGTAGGCTTCATAAGTCCGGCCATCAGGTTCAGGAGCGTCGACTTGCCGGAGCCGGAGCTGCCGAGCAGGGCGACCATCTCGCCCTTGTTCACCTGAAATTGAATCTGGTGCAGGACCGGCGTATCTTCGGTGCCGTTCCTGAAGCTGTGTGACAGTTGATTTACCGCAAGCACGTGACCCCTCCGTATCGTGCGAAATATGGTGCTTCAAGTAAAGACGGGCGAAATTCGTCGAAGTTGCAAGAAATAGGAATCGTTAAGAAAAAATTAAGACTTCGCCGCCGGGCAAAGTAAAAAAGTCCCAGCCCATTCCTCTCCACAGAGTAAGACGAATGACGGGACAGAAACCCTGCACGGGTGACGTATTCGACCGGCTAAGCCTGAAAATCGTCGGCGCCTCGGGGTCCCGACTGCCGGGCATGAAGTACCAGAAAGCCGAGCAGAGCGACGAAGGCAAGCGCAGAGGCGGTGCCGTACATGGCCTGCGGACTCCATGTGTTGAAGATCCAGCCGCCGAGCGTTCCGCTGATCAGTCCGGCCAGACCCGACCAGGTCATAGCGAAGATGGCCTGGCCGCTCGCTCTATATTGATCCGGGATAGCGCTTTGGATGTAGCGGATGGCTGTGAACAGAAAGATGCCGAAGGAAACGGAATGCATCAGTTGGATGGCGATCGCCCACAGCGGATTTTCGACGAAGGTCATCAGCAAGAAGCGAATGGCATAGACAAGGCTGCAGACGGCCAGCAGCGGCAGCTCCTTGTAGCGGTGTCCGTATTTGCTAAGCAGAAAAAAGATCGGGATCTCGCTAATCGCCGATGCCATCCAGGACCAACCGACGACCGAAGGGCTGGCCCCCAGCTTCTGCAAGTAGAGCGCCAGAAAACCGTCATTCATGCGGTGGGCCGTAGATACGATCAGCAGGGTGACCAGAAAGGCAAGGAACGGACGCGACATGATGATCGGCACGAATCCGGAAAAGTCCGGCCGCTTGAACTGAGGGTCGCGGGCATCGCGCAGCATGGACGCTAATCCCAGCGAAAGGATGATCGACCCTAGCGCGAGCAGGGGGGTTACGCCTGCACCGAAGGTGCGGAGCAGCTCCCCGAACACGAGAGCGGCCGTTGCGAACCCGATCGAGCCCCAGACGCGGAAGGAGGCATAGCTTTTTTTCGTGCCGCTTACCGTGAGCAGTACCAGACTGTCATTCAGCGAGGTCATCGGCTGCTGGAAAAAGAAAAATCCGGCCATCAGCACCATCAGCAGCGCGAAGCCATCGACCCGGAACATGAAGAAGGCTACGAACAGCTGCCCGAGCAGAATGAGCAGCAAGACTTTCTTCACGGTCTGGTATTTATCGCTCATCAGCCCCCAGAACAGGTTCGAGACGATCCCGATCAACGGACCGACGGAATAGAGCAAGCCGATCTGAACGGTGGAATAGCCTTTATATTGAAAGTAAAGCGGGAAGTAGGAGGCGATAATGGCCGTCATCGTAAAAAAGGAAAAGGTAAACCCGCGGAGCGTCATGTCCTCGCGCGGGCTGGTGGGCTCTTCTGATTGCATTATGCTTCACTCGATTCTTTCGTTGGATTCTCTGTCTTGCGCGGTCCGAGAGCGGCTGGATCCAGTCCGGAGCGCCTAGCGGCCCGCAGGATCAGCCAGACGACGGAAGCTTCGGCGACCACGCCCAGAGACTGGGCCAGCGCGCCTACCATGCCGTTCCAGTAAGGTACAGTCAGCACGCAGGACAGGAGGACCACAAGGGTCGTGCACACGTTTGCAGCTTGCGACCATACCATGGTTTTCGTCTGGCTGCGAAGCATGAGCAGGCCGTTGCCGAAGTCCAGCCACGGAAAGATCAAGGTCAGCAGCATGAAGACGCGCAGCGTCGAGAGGCTTGCGTGCATGAGCCGTTCGTTCACGCCCATGACATGCTCCATGAACCAGGGTCCGACAGAGGTATAGGAGAGCAGCGCAAGCAGCAGGGTCGGAACCAGCGATACCATGATGGCGAAGCGAACGACCGTCGCCGCATCCTTGCGATAGAAATTCAAGACGATCTGGTGGATGTAGGAGAAGAAGCTTGTGACCAGAGTCGTCAGGCTGGCCGCAATGGCGAACGCTGCGACCGACAGCTGAATATCGCTCGTTTTCCCGAGAAATGCATTGATCGACGGAGACGCGATTATCGCAATAACCGACGAGTACAGAAGGGGCTTATAGAAGCCGAATATTTGTGCGGGACGGACGATGGGATGCTCCGGTTTTTTCTCCGGGATATGCCGCTTCAGAATCGACCTTCCTTCCCAGACGCTCACGATCGCCTCAATGACCATGCCGACCAGGAAAATAATCGCTCCGACCGCGCCGCTGGTAACCCCGGTATGGATGAAGTACAGCGAGACCAGATACATGCCCAGCAGCCGGATTCCCATGCCGATGGTCAGCCACTTGGTGCGCATATTGGAAATAATGACCCCGTGGAACAAGCAGCGGATTCCCGAGAAGATGCTGACGAACATCAAGATACGGAAGACGTCCATCATGGGACCGATCATGCTCTCGTCAGCGCCGAACACGCCGGTGAACAGCCAGGGGCCGACGGGGGAATAGCTGATTGCAAGACCGATGGCGAATATGGAGCCCAGCACGTAAAGGCTGACGATCGACATCGCCCGGAAGGAGACGCGGTCGCGGACCAGGGCCGAGCATGTCTGCCGCAGCAGCACGGCGGGTCTTTCCGTAATGCCGAGAATGCTCATGGGAAGCGCGTAGCTGGCGATGATGATCTCAGGGTGCTCGGAACGTGCGAGCGTACTGTTGATGATGACATGAGAAATGGTGACGAGACTCGCCGAGATGCCGAGCGGCAAGAAGAAAGCGAGCAGTTGTCTGAACGATATGCGTTGATGCTGTTCACTCATAGCGGTCCCTCTTTTCACACAGTTCTCACATTATAGCATGAACCGACAGAAGAGGGGGGAGAAAAATTTGACTCAGCACTGGAACGAAGGACCCGTTTCTGTTACATTAGTAGAAAAGCGTGCGCGCCTTTGGCAGTACTCAGATTGAATAGCGAGAAAAGGTGGTGCATCCGCATGACCGATGTTTTTGTGTGGGACGAACGGCTTGGCATACCGCTGCCGCAGCTCCCCAGGGACTTCGAGACCTATACGGATTCGGAGCAGGCAGCTATCCTGCTTCGCTGGGAAGAGATACGCGGCACCATCCCGGATCGGGTCAAGCAGATTGAGCGGGTCATTATTTTCAAGCAGGAGCAGTTGAACGTAGAGGATGACTTCGTTACCTCCTGCCGATTGAATAGCGAGATCGCCGATCTGGCCAGCACGATTAACGAGCTGCATCTCTGGTTCCGGGTTAACCAGGATATGGATGCCAGAGCAGCCCATCACTAGGAGCGGGCAAGGACTATAAGAAGCGGTAGCAGGGGGTTGGGACTTTGAGTTGGAGTGATAGCTTCGGCCGGATCGCCGCGCAGCTTGCGAGCCATCGGCCTTCCTTATATCCGGCTGAAGAGCTGGACGATTTGATTAGCCTGAAGATAGCCAAGCTTTCTGTCGACGGGTTTGCCGGCGAACGCCGCAGCTATGCGCTGGCCGTCAAAGCCGGGCTGCTGCTGCTTAACGAAAGTCTGGACGAGTCGCATGAGCTGTCGCAAGAGATCCATACAAGGGAAGGCAGCTACTGGCACGGGATCATGCACCGCATGGAGGGGGATTACTCCAATGCGGCGTACTGGTTTCGGATGGCCGGCGGGCATCCGGTGCAGGAGGCATGGAACAGCCGGGTTCGGGAAAAGCTGGCGGAAGCCGGTACGGACGGATTCGGCAGCGCATCGTTTGCCCGGCTGCTTGCGGACTGGGCGGGCGGCGGCGGCTTCTCTGCTGCCGGATTCAACGAACTGGTCGAGTTGCAGGTGACTAAACTGCGCAATGAACGCGCGGAGCAATGGCTGATGGATCTGCAGCGGGAAGAAATGCACCTCCTGCTCCAGCATTGCTACACGCAAAGCGGCGGGGGAGGACGTTGGTTTGAGTCCCCTTAAACCAAACGCTGCTGTCCCGCGGGGACCTTTCTCTTTGATTGCCCGGGTATACCGCTACGTGCTGCCAGAGGTCCGCGAGCAGCTCCGTTATTGGCGCGGGCGAGCGGATGAGATGCCGGATGCGGAATTGCGCAAGCAGGCTATCGACAGCATGACAAGCAAAGAGTTTCACTGCATTGGAGGAGCCGTGTATGCGGCGGCCAATCCCTCCATGCGGCATATGCTCATCCCGCTGATCGTAGCCTTCCAGACGATCAGCGATTATCTGGACAACCTGTGCGACCGCAGCACTTCGCTCGACCCGGATGATTTTCGCCGGCTGCATCAGTCGATGTTGGATGCCGTGGACCCCGCTGAGCCTCTTCACGATTACTATGAGTTCCGCGAGGAACGCGAGGATGCAGGCTACCTGAACGATCTTGTAAAGACCTGTCAGGCGTCGATCCGGATGCTGCCTTCTTACCCGCTTGTCGCCGCTTCGGTTCGCGAACTGGTCAGCTTATATGCGGATCTGCAGGTATACAAGCATATTCGCAAGGATCTCCGCGAGGAGGCGCTGCTCACCTGGTGGAATGCACACAAGGAACAGTTTCCCGCCATACAATGGAATGAGTTTGCCGCGGCAACGGGTTCGACGCTTGGGGTGTTCATGCTGTTTCTTGCCGCTTCAAGGACCGGGCTGCGGACGGAGACGGCGGCAGCAATTCGGGAAGCTTATTTCCCGTATATATGCGGGCTGCACATCCTGCTTGATTATTTGATCGACCAGGAGGAAGACAGGGCGGGCGGCGACCTGAACTTCTGCAGCTATTACGAGGATATGGATGCGACGGTGGACCGGATTGCCTTGATTGTTGAAGAGGCCAGGCGCAAGTCGGATACCCTCGAGCATTCGGACTTTCACCGCATGATTATTGAGGGGCTGCTGGCTTTGTATTTGTCCGACCCGAAGGTCAGCAGGCAGCAGGAGGTCAAGCGGATATCCCGCCGTCTGATGAAGGGCAGCCCCTGGATGCGTCTTTTCTTCCTGGTTAACAGCGTTTGGATTCGCAGAACGACTTGAACGACCGGGGGACGAAATGAGTTCACCAGGCTTCCGAAGCTGTTCAGGCTTGCAGCAGCGGCTCGGAAGCTAGCTATAGAGACAAGGCAACGAAGTTAAGGAGGAAACATTCATGACAGTAAAAAAAATAGCCGTATTAACGAGCGGCGGCGACTCGCAAGGGATGAACGCAGCGGTCCGGGCGGTAGTGAGAAGCGGGTTGTATCACGGACTAGAGGTGTTCGCGGTCCAACGCGGATTCGCAGGACTGATCAATGACGATATCCGGGAGATGGATCTGCGAAGCGTAGGGGACATCATCCAGCGGGGCGGTACGATTCTGCAAACGGCGCGATGTAAGGAGTTTACGACGGCTGAAGGCCAGCAGCTGGGAGCCGAAAACCTCCGCAAACGGGGCATTGACGGCCTGGTGGTCATCGGCGGGGACGGCTCTTATCAGGGCGCAAATAAGCTGAGCAAGCTCGGCATCAAAACGATGGGGCTGCCCGGCACGATCGACAACGACATTCCGTTCACCGATCTGACGATCGGCTTCGATACAGCTGTAAGCATCGTCGTGGATGCCATCAACAAAATTCGCGATACGATGAGCTCGCACGAGCGTTCCTCGGTCGTAGAGGTGATGGGACGTCACTGCGGCGATATCGCCTTGTATGCGGGATTGGCCAGCGGGGCGGAGACGATCCTCGTTCCGGAGGTGCCGTTCGATCTTGATGAGATAGCGACCCGGATGTCCGAAAATTTCGCGCTGGGCAAGCGTCACAGTATCGTGATCGTCGCCGAGGGCGTCGGCAAAGGCGAGGAGATCGCCAATGGCATTACGGCACGCAATGGCATCGAGCCTCGTGTTACGGTACTCGGACATATTCAACGCGGCGGAGCTCCGACGCATAACGACCGTATACTGGCCAGCAACCTGGGCGACTTCGCGGTACGCAAGCTGATCGAGGGAGAATCCGGCAAGGGCTGCGGAATTATGAAGGGCGAGCTAGTATTGACGGATATGGATAAAGTAATCAGCACGAAGAAAGAATTTAATATGGAGCTGTACGAGCTGGCCAAGCGCTTATCGCAATAAGCCGGGTGCCTGCAGCGCCAGATAGCAAAAACGGAACCCTCTTTGCGCGAGGGTTCCGTTTTTGTTAGGAGCGAACTGCTTGATTTTCCTCTACTTAGGCCCGTTCCGACTTCCGCAAGGCATCCAGCAGCTCGGAGGTCGGGCGATTGCCTTTGGCCGCGTGGACGATTCGGCCGTCCCGGCCGATCACGTAGACGACCCGCTGCTGACCTAGCAGCCCCCATAACGTTTCGCCGACGTCATAGGCGCTGCGAATGGTCTGGTCGGCGTCGGAGATCAACGGAAAATCATACTGGAACTTACGGGAGAACGCCAGATGGTCTTCCAGCGAACCAGGATTAATACCCAGTACGAGCGTATCGAATTCGGCATACTGGGCTTTGGAATCGCGAACGGCGCATAGCTGCTTCGTGCAGATCGGCGTCTCATCCTTTGGGTAGAAGATAAGCACGATCGGCTGCTTGCCGAGATACTGCTCCATCTGGATGGTCCCCCGCGTGCTTTCAGCCGTAAAGCCGGGGGCGGGCGTGCCGGTAGCCAGCATCGATGTCTCCTCCTTTTTGAACCGGGAAGGGCTATGGCCCTAGCTGTTCCTTCTATTGTACGTGATGGGAAGAAAGCGCTGCAACTTAAGGCTCGCAAACTTCTCAATTCGATAGGAATGCTTGCCAACCGATCCGGTTTTCGGTAGGATTGGAGTGCAGTTAAGGGGACCGGTGAAGTGCCGGATAGGATGCACATATGAAGCTAATTAGGAGGTACATAGAAGATGAACATCGCGATTGTGGCCGGCAGCAACCGGCGGGAGGCGACGAGTACCAAGCTATGCCGGTATATAGCGGAGGTATTGACCTCGAAAGGCGCACAGGTGGAGCTGTACGACTTGTACGAAAGACCTCTTCCGTTCTATTGCAGCGACGATGAGCAGGTGAGCGAGCCTGTGGAGGCTTGGAAGGCATGCCTGAACCGGGCGGATGCGATCGTCCTGGCAACGCCGGAGTATCATGGAAGCTTATCGGGTGTTTTAAAAAACGCGTTGGATTTTGCCGGTTTCGATCAATTCGATGGCAAGCCGGTTCTGTCGGTGTCATCGGCAGGAGGAGCGGTAGGCGTCAGCTCCCTGCAGCAGTTGCAAACGATAGTGCGCAATGTGCACGGAATCAACTGCCCGGAATGGATATCGATCGGGGGCGCCCAGCGCCAATTTACAGCCGAAGGCGAGCCGGAGGATGCGAAAACCCGTGAGCGTATTTTGCGGACGGTAGACTATTTCATCAAAATGACGGGGCTGCTTCGTTCGTAAAGCAAGGAAAGGGAGAGGGACATGGTGGCGGTGAACTTGGGAAATGACTGGGAGGAGCTGTTGGAAGGGGAATTTCAGCAGCCTTATTATCTCGAATTGCGCGAGTTTCTGAAACAAGAGTATGCTTCGAGGACGATTTATCCGGATATGCACGATATTTTTAATGCACTTCGCCATACGGCTTATCACGATGTAAAAGCGGTTATTCTCGGGCAAGATCCTTATCACGGACCCGGACAGGCTCATGGGCTAAGCTTTTCCGTCAAGCCGGGCGTACCGACTCCTCCCTCGCTTCAGAATATGCTGAAGGAGCTGCGGGACGACCTCGGGTGCCGGCTGCCGGACAATGGGTACTTAATTCCATGGGCCGACCAAGGTGTGCTGCTGTTGAATACCGTGCTAACGGTGAGGGAGGGGGCGGCCAACTCCCATAAGGGTCACGGCTGGGAGCGGTTTACGGACCGCATCATCTCTTTGCTGAACGACCGGGAGAAGCCGATCGTATTTATACTGTGGGGAAGCCATGCGCAGTCGAAAGGCCAATTCATTACCCGGGCGCAACATCGTATCCTACTCAGCGTGCATCCGAGCCCGCTTTCCTCTCATCGCGGATTTTTTGGAAGCAAGCCGTATTCGCAAACCAATGCTTTCCTGGAAAGCATCGGCTCCGAACCGATCGATTGGCAGCTTCCCGATCTCGGTGTGCCAAGAAAGTCTAGCAGCCGATAACCCGGCTGCTTTTTTCGTAGGACGAAGCCCGTATGAAAAATTGTTTTGCCAACCTTGGAGGAAGATGTTATGATCAAAACAAACAATTCATATAAGAAAGGTGTGTTTTAAATGAGTGCAACGTCCAACCTGGTTGAATTGTCAGAGGCGGTACGCGAACACCGCAAGTCCGAAGCTGATGTAACGCCCGTATTTCTTAATCGCTGGTCGCCTCGGGCTTTTTCGGAGCAGAAGGTGGCAGGCGAGGACCTGAAGGCGGTATTGGAGGCAGCCCACTGGGCGCCCTCTTCCTACAACGACCAGCCGTGGCGTTTTATCGTCGCTAAGACGGACGAACAGCTGGAAGTTTTCCGCAGCTTCCTTGGCGATTTCAATAAACTGTGGGCGACCAAAGCACCGGTGCTGATCGTTGTCGCCTCTGAGAAGCTCAGAGAGAACGGAGACCCGAATGGAGCTCATGCCTTTGATGCCGGTGCGGCTTGGGGCTATCTGGCTCTGCAAGCATCCCTGAAAGGCTTGATCAGTCATGCGATCGGCGGCTTCGACCGGGATAAGGCGCGTCAGCTGCTCCAGGTTCCCGATCACTTCGATCTGCATGCGGTCATAGCTCTAGGATATCAAGGCGACAAGGATGAACTGCCTGAGGCTCTGCAAGCCCGGGAAATTCCGAATTCGCGCAAGCCGCTGAGCTCCGTTGTTTTCGAGGGAACGGTAAACTAAATGTTAGCCGGTCCAGCCCCTGTGCAGCCAGCCAGGGGGCCTGAATAGGACGAAAGCTGTGGCGTATTGGAGCGGCATGGTAACAAGAACGAAAAGCAGCGGCCCTTCGAAATGAAGGTGCCGCTGCTTTTTTATCGGGTCCTCGAACAAGGTTGCGAGGGTTTCCGATGCGGAGCCGGTTATTTGTACGTCACACCCGGCGTATAGGTGTTCACGGCGTTCCAGAGCAAGAACTCTTCGACGCCATGGTCTTTCAATGCGCGGATCTGATCCTCGATCTGCTGCTTGCCATACCGAATGTGGCCTGGCACCCAGGTAGCGGTGAAATCCTGAATCCATGGTCTGACGACGGGCTTGAAGTCCGCCAATGGGTCCAGTTTTTTCATGGTGTCCTTGGTAGCTCCGGCGATCGTCTGGTAAGGCGCCGCATCAGGCACCTTGGAGCCGAACCAGCCTGTAGAGTAGTGGCTTGGATAGATCATCGGCGAGATCACGTCGACATTTTGAGAGATTTTCTGGAAGTCTTGTCCGATCCCCTCCGCTGCCGGCACAGAAGCCGCATAGCCGAAAATATCGACGGATACCCGAACCCCCAGCGGAGCCAGCTGCTCATGCGCGTACTTCACGAAGCCGGCGACGGCGTCGATCCGAGATCGTTCATCCTTGTCATACTTGAGCGTATCGGCGCGCTTCTCGAAGCCTTCGGGGAACCGCACGTAATCGAACTGGATTTCCTTGAAGCCTGCTTTGGCCGCTTCCTTGGCGACCTCGATATTGTAGTCCCACACTTCCTTCTTGTACGGGTTCACAAACCGCTCCGGAGGATTTTTGCCGTTGCCCCAGACCGTGCCGTCCGGATTCACGAAAGAAAGCTCGGGCCGCTTCTCGGCCAGCACCGTATCCTTGAACACCACAACCCGGGCAATCGGATAAATCTCGTGCTCCTTCAGCGTCGCCATCAGCCCCGGCATATCGGAGATGATTTTCTTCGTCGTCTCCATGGCCAGCAGCTTCTCATTGTCCGTTTTATACGTAATATAACCCCAGTCATCCTTGATATCGATAACCATGGAATTTAATTCCGTATCGTCCATGAGCTTCAGCAGCGTGCTCATCCTTGCTCCGGCAGCGCTATGAGCCGTTACATAAACGCCCTTCACCTGGGGAGCGTCCTTCTGAGGATCGAGCTTGACCGTCGGCATCAGAGGGTCGGCTGGATCGCCGGTCGGCGTTGATTGGACGACGGCATTGCGGGAGTCCATGGCCGCTTGGGCGGCCTGTTCGAATGTCATAGTCGGGTGATCGGCGCTTGCGCCGCCCCAGGCCATAAGAAGTGCGGCCAGAATGAGTTCCATATTCGTCGTCTCTCCCTGCTGATTGTGATTCTAACTATTAAACATTCTCCTATTATAATAAACTCTCGAAGGATTCGGTAGATTAGTCTGATGAAATTTGCCGAAATGTGTTACAATCTCGGGAGCAAGGTAAGAAAGAGCTCCTTCTCATACTTTGCCCAGCATGATAAGAGGGAAGGTTGACATGAACAAACAGCTATTGAAACTTCGCGGTCTTAATTTATCATACTATGCGACGACAGGGGTGCTTAATCCTTTTCTGCCGCTTTATCTGGGTGAACGAGGGTATTCTTCTTCGCAAATCGGCTTGCTGATGATGATCGGGCCCTTCGTCACGATTTTTGCTCAACCGATGTGGGGGTATATCAGCGATCGGTACCAGGCTTTGAAAATCATCCTGCTTTCACTGTGGGCGATGACGGTGATCTCCAGCTTAGGCGTGTTCGGCACGGGCGGATATTTCAGCGCCTTCGTATTCATGCTGCTGCTGTATTTCTTCATGCTGTCGTCTACGCCTCTGCTGGATTCGCTGTCGCTGAGGGTAGCGGGCCAGGCGGGCGCCTCCTACGGCTCGGTCCGGATGTGGGGCTCAGTCGGATATATGCTGATGGCCGTTTCGTCAGGTCTTGTTCTTCAGGCTTTCGGCGGGCTGCAAGCCTTGCCTTATCTGTACTGGCTGATCTGGCTTCTTCCACTGGGCGTGCTGCTGCTTGTACGCGATGAGAAATCAGGCGGCGACAGCGTCGTGTCCTTATCCGACTTCACCAAGCTGCTGGGAAATAAGCGGTTTCTCTGGTTCTTGTTCCTCGTGTTCCTCTTAATGCTGCCGCATCGCATGAACGATTCGCTGCTCGCGCTTCATCTGAAGGATCTGGGCGGGTCGGACATCCTTGTGGGCTGGGCGTGGGCACTCGCCGCCGCCAGCGAGATACCGACCTTCGCTTTGTTCGGCCGCTACCTGTCGCGGTTTCACGAGCTGGCCTTGCTTGGAGTCGTGGCCGTTCTTTATACCTTAAGATGGCTGTTATTCGGATGGATTGACGATCCTCTGATCCTGACGCTGCTGCAAGCCAGCCACTGTGTGACCTTTGCGGTGTTTTGGATCACTGCCGTCCAATACGTGGTCCGGCTCGTACCGGCTCATCTGCAGTCGACGGGCCAGTCGCTGTTGTCGATGGTTTTCCTGGGTCTTGCTGGGATCGGCGGCGGTCTGGGAGGCGGTCTTGTGAAGGATTGGCTGGGCGGAGCCTCCATGTACTATATGGGCGCAGGCATAGCTGCCGCTGCAGCCGTTCTGCTGCTCGGGACCCACGCCTACTGGTGCAAAAAAAACCATCCCGCGGGTTAAGCCGGATGGTTTGCAGCTGCCTTGCCTAATGGGATGGCCCGTTACTTGTTGACGTTTGGAGCGGAAGAATCCATAGGCGAGACGAGCTCCTGCTTGGGGGCGTCAAGCTGTGCCGGTTTGTCTTCGGGCTGGGCGGAGTTGCCGTTCGTCGCGTCCTTGAACTCGCGGAACATTTTGCCGAAGCCGCGGCCAAGCTCGGGAAGCTTATTGGGTCCGAACAATAAGAGCAGAACGACTGCGATCAATATCAGATGCCCAGGAGTTAGAGCTTGCATTCAAAATCCCTCCATCGTATGGTTGCGCTTTTTCTCCTAGCATACCATAAATTGAGCCGGACCATTACGACTATATTTGTCAAAATCCTTAACATTCCTTTCATGAATCGGCACAGAAAAAAACGTCCCCTTCTTAATGAAGGCGGACGTCTTTTTGATGCTCGGAAATGCTGTATTGAATAATTTCCATGGCGTCTTCCGTTTCCAGCGCGGCCAGGCCGTTGCGGAGCACGATCTCGGATTCCAGCTCATGGCGTTTGAGGAATGGATACATCTCGGGCGTTAATTTCATGACAATCGTTGACAGCTTCACCGTTTCCACAAGCATCACCCTTCCCGTCATCGTCTGATGTCTAGTATAATCAGGAGCGACTTGCGAGCCGTACAGGCAGAGCAGGGAAAGCAAAGGCATGAAACTAAGGCTGATTATCATTATAGCATAGATTGATGCCAGTGACATCGGGACATTTGTGGCAGGCAGGTGCCAACTTGATCCATCCGAATCAACTGCGCCGGAAGAGGCCCATGACGCCGACCGTTTCCGTAACATTCACAAAGGCCTGCGGGTCCCACTTGCGAATGAGCTGCTGAAGCTCGGCCAACTCGTAGCGCGTCGTCACCGTCATCAGCATATGCTGAGTGCGCTTCGTATATGCCCCTTCCGTCTGTATGACCGTTACTCCTCGCTGCAGCTTTTGCATCTTGGCTAGCAGCAGCTCGCCCTTCTGGGTCACGATGAATACGGTCACCTTCAGATGCCGGATATGGATCGTATCCATCACTTTGCCGGTGATGAAGATGGACAGCATGGAGTACAAGGCAGGGTCCCAGTCCTGCTTAAAGTAGCCAAGCATCAGGATGATTCCGCCGTTCAAGCCGAACAATACGGTACCAAGCGGGAAATCGCGCTTCCTTGTTAAGATCGAGGCAATAATATCGATCCCCCCGCTAGAGCCGCCCGATCGCATGGCGATCCCAGTCCCAAGTCCGACCAGCACGCCGCCCGCAACTCCGGACATGATGGGCTCGCTCGAGATGGCCATGACGGGAATGATGTGCATAAGCCAGGTGGTCAGGATGACCGAGATCGCGCTTAGTACGATGAACCTCCGGCCAATGGACACGAGCCCCCAGATCAACACGGGCAAATTAAATACAAGATAGAGCAACGAGATATCGAAGCCCGAAAAATAACCTGCGATCATCGCGATGCCGGACAGACCGCCGCTGAGCAATTGATGCGGGATAATAAACAGGTTGAAGCTGGATGCGATCAATACCGAGCCAAGGGCGACCATAAAGGTGGAGCCGACCCATGAACGCTGCAGTTTTGCCATGAGAGTCCTCCTCAGGAAATGCTGCTAACGCCAGAAGCTTTCCGCACGGGTACGCGGAAAGCTTGACTGGAGTGAGGCTATCTTCTTTTAAAGGAACCGGACCGCTTGCTGGTGCTCGGCTTCTTGGACGATCCGGATGACGGAACTTTGATGGAAGGCTTGGACCCGTCATTGCGCCGTACCGAGCTGCCCGTATCCGTGCTAGGCTTGGAGGGTGTCGTCGGGCTCGTTGTAAAGCTACCCTTGCGATCCGAGGTGGTCGGCGGTTGCTGGGCCGGCGTCTTGGACGGCGAGGCCGCTGATCCCGGGCTAGGGGCTGACTGATATTTGCCGAAATCTTCGTATCGCTTGCTGGACGTGTACCCCCGATAATCCGTACCCCGATTGCTGCCGGTCCAGGCGCCTCCGAACAACGATTGGAGCAGGGTAGCCGTCACATACCCTTGAAGGAAGGAGGAATCATAGTTATCTTTTGCATATTGGACGGAATCCAATTCAACCAATGTGGAATTTTCGTTATCCGGATCTTTCTGGACATGGATGATTTTGTTGTCATAAACAAGGAACATCCGTTCCGCCGATTCCTTGCTTGTTTCCTTGGGCTTCTCCTGTTTAGCCAGCTCCCTGGCTACGGTCGGGACATCCTTATCCTGGACTGCATATATTTTGGCGGTGCTTTTCCCGTTTCCCTGCACATCGATGAGCGAATAATTTTCCTTAATAAAGTTGCTTGAATCGCCGCAACCGGCCAGCAGCGTAAAGACGAGCAGCACGGCCAGCCATTTGGACATGCGTTTCATTGTACGAAATCACCTCCTGCTCAAGCATGACGTAATGAAATAGGCTATAAAATTAATAATCACAAAGGGGACGCGCCGCCGGAGGCTTTCAGGAACTTGATCAGACCCGGGGGCGTTCTGGAGCCCTCCAGAGCTACATACTTGCCGTCCTGCCATTGAAGAAAGAAATAACGGTCATCTGCTCCTATATAACGCCAGATCAGCACCTGGTCTGCAGAGCGAAAATCAGTCTGGCCTTCCGTGCGGACCGTATCGCTTCGATTATGCTCGAGGTCAAAGGTGATCCCATCTCCCAGGTCAAGCTGCGTAGGCACATCGCCCGGATCATCCAGGGAGCCCTCGACAAATTCGCACACGAAGCATTCGTAGGTGCGTCCTTTTTCCACAAGCAGGCATGAAAGATGTTTGCCGTTCTGCAGATAATAAGCATACCGATGGGGAGCGAAGCCCTGATCATAGTATACCACTTTGCCGGAAACGACGTATTCCTCCAGATCCACGTTCACGATGTCGCCAACCTTTGTATCTTCCAGCGGATTCGAGGGCTTTTCCTCCGGCACCGCCTTGTTGCTTCTCCAGATGTCCCCGACTCTTTTCCAAACGGACATATGCTTTCGCTCCTTTTACGTTGGCTGAAAATATATGTAGTATATACGAGGTTTCGCATTCGTCGGTTTCAATTTGAACATTTCTGGAATATGTTTACCGCTTGTGGTATAATACTAAAGATATTCTTAAGTACGGCCTTGACTGTTCATTATTGACACAGCTTGAGAAGTGTTTCTCATGAAGAGATTAACTAAGAAAAGATAGGAGTCGCACTTAAGGGTATATATATCTAGAACCCATAGTACAAAGGAGAATGAAATCATTTGAAAACGTTTAGTGAATTTGGTTTGGAACCGAAAGTATTGCGCGCCATTACGGAAATGGGCTTTGAAGAGTCGACCCCGATTCAAGATAAAGCCATTCCTGTAGCCATGGAAGGCCGCGATTTGATCGGTCAGGCACAGACGGGAACAGGGAAGACTGCGGCATTCGGTATTCCTCTGATCAACAAAATCGACATTAAAGAAGAGCGCATCGTCGCTTTGATTATGTGCCCTACCCGGGAGCTTGCGATCCAGGTAGCGGAAGAGATCGAGAAGCTCGGCCGCTTTAAAGGTATTCGTTCCCTGCCGATCTACGGCGGTCAGGATATTGTGAAGCAGATCCGCGGTCTTCGCAGAAAACCGCAGATCATCATCGGTACGCCAGGGCGTCTGCTCGACCACATTAACCGCAAAACGATCAAGCTGGATGACGTGCAGACCGTGATCCTCGACGAAGCGGATGAAATGCTGGATATGGGCTTTATGGAAGATATCCAGTCGATCCTGCGCCTGGTTCCCGACGAGCGTCAAACGATGCTTTTCTCGGCTACGATGCCTATCAACATCCAGCGGCTGGCCCAGCAGTTCTTGAAAAATCCGGAGCAAGTATCGGTTATCCCGAAGCAGGTCAGCGCGCCGCTGATCGAGCAAGCGTACATCGAGCTGCATGAGCGTCAGAAGTTCGAAGCTCTCTGCCGCCTGATCGATATGGAGTCTCCGGATCTGGCGATTATCTTCGGCCGTACGAAGCGCCGCGTCGATGAGCTGTCTGAAGCGCTGCAGAAGCGCGGGTATACGGCTGAAGGCCTGCACGGCGACCTGTCGCAGAACCAGCGCGACAATGTCATGCGCAAATTCCGCGACGGCAGCATCGATGTGCTCGTTGCGACTGACGTAGCTGCTCGCGGGTTGGACGTGTCCGGCGTAACGCATGTTATCAACTTTGACCTTCCGCAAGATCCGGAAAGCTATGTTCACCGGATCGGCCGTACGGGCCGTGCGGGCAAAGAAGGGGTAGCCTACTCCTTCGTGACCCCGCGCGAGATCGATCATCTTCACTTCATCGAGAAGATTACGCGCCACCGCATTACGCGCAAGCCGATGCCGAGTCTGGCCGAGGCGATCGAGGGCAAACAAAAGCTGACAGCCGAACGCGTGCTGGAAGTGCTTGAGAAAGAAGAACACAATGAATATAAAGGTCTGGCTATCTCCTTGCTGGAGCAGCATGACTCGGTACATCTGCTGGCATCGGCTCTGAAGCTGCTGACAGGCGGAGACAAGAAGGAAGTCGAGATCGACCTGACTCCTGAGGATCCGATCCGCGCTAAGAAGCGTCGTCCGGACATTCGCTCCAACGGCCGCAGACCTTCCGGCTCCTATGGCACGGCAGGCGGCGCACGCCGCAATGACCGTCCTTACGGCGGTGGCGGAGACCGCAGCGGCAGCCGTCGCGATGGCGGACGCCAAGGCGGCGGGTATCGCGATAACCGCGACTATCGCGGGCGTTCCGACTCCCGTTCGGATGGCCGCGGCGACAGCCGCGGGAGCCAATCCCGCCCGGCGAGCCGTTCCAATGAAGAGACGCTTGTCTGATAAGGGAACACCAGATAATAAGCCCGCGTAAGCGGGCTTGTTTTTTTTGACCATAGAGGTTACGGGTGATAAAATAAGAGATGACCTGCCGCCCTAATCCGTATAGACGGCTACCTAGAAAGCGCGAAATAAACTATAATTAATGGATGGATATAGAAGGAGGCGTCGTTTTGGAGTTTAGAGGAGTCATGGGTGGATTTTACCGAATATCCGAGTGGATTATGCGGTTATCCGTCATTAATGTGTTGTGGGTTATATGCAGTATTCCGTTTTTCCTGGCCGCGATACCGATGTTTATGCCCAATATTACCGAAGGCGATATTTATTTTGCGTTTTTGCTCATGGGAGTTTTGGCACCGTTTACGTTGTTTCCCGCCACTGCGGCTATGTTCACTGTAGCGCGCAAGTGGGTCACAGGCGATGAGGATGTACCGCTGTTCAAGACCTTCTTCCGGGGATATAAATCGAACTATGTTCAAGCCATGCTTGGCGGGCTCCTCTATTTGGTGTTTGCAGCTGTGCTTGTCGCTAATTTCCGGTTTTACGGCAATCAGGCCGGGATGTTCGGTATATTGCGCTTTCTTGTTTTATCCATTTCGGTATTGCTGATTATTTCGATGTTCCACTTCTTCTCTATTCTGACGCATTTGCATATGAAGACTTTGCAGATCGTCAAAAATGCCGTGCTTATTACGATAGGCAGTCCGATTCGCTCGCTGTCGATGATTGTCGTAAACGGTATTATCTTTTATGTCAGCTTCTTCATGTTTACTTTCCTGATCCCTTTCTTCATGGGGAGCTTGATCGCCGTAACCTCCTTCTGGCATTTCAATCAAATCTTCGGTAAGCTCCAAGATAAGCAGCAGGCGCTGCTCGCCAAGGACCAGGAAGACGGCGAACGCGATGAGCTGGATGAGCAGGAGGCTGCACTGGCGGGCGAGACGCCCAAGAGGGACGAAGCTCCGGGTTATGCACCGCAGCAGGATACCGGCGACAAGACCGATAAAGTGTAATTGGTCGGCGCCCCCAGCATTGGCTGAAAGCCTCAGGTTTACTTTCGAATCGTATTGGACTATAATAAGACTACAACAAAATCCTGCGATGTACGTCTCGGTTTTAACGTTGTTTTGAACCAATGACTGTTTCTCGGGAGACCTACATTGAATCGCGGCTGACATGCCCTCGAAAAGGGATCTCAAAACCGATTCTGCGGACACCCACCTGCTTTGAGCAGGTTCGAGACACGGAACCGGACGGCATTTGCGGGTTTTTTTGTGCCCAAAACTGAAGATACATAGAAGGGATGTAGGAAATGAAGCTGTTCATCGATACGGCCAATGTGGAAGAAATTCGCAAGGCGCATGAGCTCGGGGTGATTGCAGGCGTCACGACTAATCCTTCCTTGATCGCCAAAGAGGGAAGAGACTTTTTTGAAACGGTAAAAGAAATCGCGTCTATCGTGGGCAACCTGCCGATCAGTGCAGAAGTCATCAGCCTGAAGGCCGATGAGATGGTTGAACAGGGCAAGAAGCTTGCCGCGCTGGGCGAAGGAATCGTCGTTAAAGTACCGATGACCGAAGACGGTCTGATCGCTACCAAGCGTTTTGCCGAGCAAGGGATCAAGACGAACGTCACGCTTATATTCAGCTCGACGCAGGCCTTGCTTGCCGCGCGGGCCGGCGCAACGTATGTTTCGCCATTTGTAGGGCGTCTGGACGATATTAACCAGGTCGGCATGAATTTGATTCAGGAAATCAGCGAGATTTTCCAAGTGCACGACATTCCCTCGGAGATTATTACCGCCAGTGTGAGAACGACGACCCATGTGATCGATGCGGCTCTTCTTGGCGCCCATATAGCCACAGTACCTTATAAAGTGATCCAGCAGATGATTCGCCATCCGCTGACGGATGTGGGCATCGATCGCTTCCTGAAGGACTGGGAAGGCGCAGCCCAATCGGTATTCTAATAGTAACCAGTCAGTAAGCCGCATCGGCATCGATGCGGCTTTTTGGGAGACAAGCTGCTTCTGCTGGAGCTGAGAATCGATTCTAACGGCCAAGAAGGGGGTCCAGGCTTCGCTGGATGACCTGGAGGCAGGAACGGTTGTTGTCTAAGGTAAGCGCGAATGTAGCTTAATCTGAGCCAAGCAGGCTGGTGGGGCAGGGCGAACACTTGCTTGTCGAAGGCGGTCTTTGGTGCGGGGACAAATGGAGAAGGAAGCGGTCCGCGGTATCTTTTTTGTAGAAAAAGCGCTTTCCCCCTTTCTCTTCCTTCTAAACAGTGATATGATAAAGGATAGTTTAAACCCGAATAGATAAGGCACTTCGTATGGGAGGGAATGTGTTGCTACAGCGAACCTTAATAGGTCTGATCCGCAGCCACGAAACGACGGGAGAGAAAGCCAAGGATCCGCTGCTGAAGACCCGTTATTATAAAATCTCCAAAGACCAGGCTTGGGATGAAGTCATCAACATGTTTAAGAAGCTCAACGGGTACAAGCTGCTGCATGAAGTGCGCAATGTCGGAGAGATCGTGCTCGAGAAAAAAACGATTACCGGCCGTACACAAGATATTACCGTAACGCTCTTTGGTATCAATCCGGTCAAAACGGCCATTGATATTTACTCGGCTTCCCGGGGATCGCTTGGTGATCTGGGGTCCAACTATCGAACCATTCTTGACATTTTTAAGCAAATCGACAAGAAGCTGGCTGTTTATAAAATCAATGAATGATCTTGAACGGCTGCGCTTGTAAGATATACGAAATAAAAACAGCGTGGAGATCCACGCTGTTTTTATTTTTTACGGATTAAACGAGTTTCTTAACCGCGTCAACGGCTGCTTCATAGTTCGGGTGATCGGTCATTTCGCTGAGGTATTCAACGTATTGGATCGTATCGTTAGCGTCGATGACGAAGATGGAGCGCATCAGCAGGTGAAGCTCCTGAATCAGAACGCCGTAGTTTTTGCCGAACGAGTGGTTCTTGTAATCGGACAGCGTGATGACTTTGTCGATGCCTGCGCTGCCGCACCAACGGGATTGGGCGAAAGGCAGATCGTTACTGATCGTCAGGATGACGACATTGTCGCCGAGTTTGGCGGCTTCTTCATTGAAACGGCGAGTTTGCGCATCGCAAACGCCAGTATCCAAAGAAGGCACTACACTGATAAGCTTCACTTTTCCCGCGTAATCGGAAAGAGATGCGGTTTCGAGAAGGTTCTTGTTCACCGTGAAGTCAGGTGCCTTGTCGCCGACTTGCAGCGTCGTGCCAACAAGCGTGATCGGGTTGCCTTTCAGGGTAGCTTGTGCCATGTGTACATGGGCCTCCTTTAGCGTCTTGAGAATGATTGGTATTTCACCGAGTATTATTATAAGCTTTAAAGGGAGACCTTGTCCAATATAGAGTATGGGGTACGGAAGTACAGGAGGCAGGATGTTCGGTGGAATTGAGACAATTGCAATATTTTGTCAAAGTAGCCCGCAAGCAGCATGTGACCCAAGCGGCGGAGGAATTGCATGTGGCGCAGTCGGCGGTCAGCCGGCAGATTCATCAACTGGAGCAGGAGCTGGGCGTTCTATTGTTCGTGCAGAAGGGACGGAATCTTCAGTTGACTCCTGTAGGCAAGCTCTTTCTGGGCAGAGTAGAGGGCATCCTGACCGATCTGGAGCGTGTGGTAAGCGAGGTGCATGAGTTCATGGACCCTGAGCAGGGAGAGATACGAATCGGCTTTCCGCATAGTCTTGGCATCTATTTGCTGCCTACGGTAGTGGCCCGGTTCCGCGAATCGCACCCGAAGGTCAAGTTCCGCTTGCGCCAGGGGACTTACAACAGCCTGATCCGCGACGTGATGAAAGGCGAGATCGATTTGTCGTTTATTTCGCCCTTCCCGGAGAAGCATGCCCATGTCAGCGGAGAGCTGCTGCTCTTGGAGGAGCTTTATGCCATCGTGCCCCAAGGGCATGTGTTTGCGGAGATGGAAGTGATCCGTCTGGAGCAGTTGAAAAACGAGTCGTTCGTAATGTTCAGCGAGGAATACTCCCTTAGAAACATCGTGCTTGAGGCTTGCGCTAAGGCCGGCTTTAATCCGAATATCGGCTTTGAGGGGGAAGAAACCGATACGATCAGGGGACTTGTTGCAGCGGGAATGGGAGTCAGTATGCTCCCGGAGATGGCGCTTACGGAGATCAGCCAGCTTCAACCGGCCAAGGTCAAGGTGACGGAACCGAGGGTGACTCGCAGTGTGGGACTTATCCAGCGTTCCGGAGAGAAGCTGCCGCTTGTCGCCGAGGGCTTCCGCAAATTTCTGCTCGATTTCTTCCACAACCGGGATGTGAAGTAAGTCCGCTGCTGCTAGTCCGGCCTTTATGATAAAAGCCGCCAGCTTCCTGCTCTTGCAGGGCTGGCGGCTTACTTGTGCTGGGATCAATCGTCAATCGTTATTGCGGCTGTTGAAGATCATGATGTACTTGAGCAGCTCAAGCAAGGAAATCAGGGCAGCCGCTACATAAGTAAGGGCGGCAGCATTCAGAACCTTGGCGACGCCGCGTTCTTCGTCGTTGGTGATAAAGCCCTCGGCGACCATCAGATCGCGCGCCCGGTTGCTCGCGTTGAACTCGACGGGCAGGGTGACCAGTTGGAAGGCTACCGCTGCAGAGAAGAAAACAATCCCAAGACCGAGAAGGAAATTAAATTGCTGGAAAAATAAACCCGCCAGTATCATGAAGGGCGCGACCCCGGAGGTCAGATTCACAACGGGGAACATGCGGTGGCGCATAACGAGCATCGGATAGTGAACCTTATGCTGGATAGCGTGGCCAACTTCATGGCAGGCTACTGAAACAGCCGATATCGAGTGTTCGTAGTAGACCGGCTCGGATAGTCTGACGGCACGGGCGATAGGGTCGTAATGGTCTGTCAGCGCTCCTGGGACAGGCTCGACAGGTACATCGTGCAGGCCGTTGGCATCGAGCATACGTCTTGCGGCTTCGTACCCGGTCATCCCGGAGTGGACAGGAACGTCTGACCACTTGTTAAAGGTGCCCTTAACCCGGAATTGGGCCCAAATGGAAAGGCCGAATGCAATGAAGATTAAAAAATCCATCGGGTGAAAAAACATAATTCCATTCCCTCCGTATGTGTAGTGGGGTGAAAAAATAGTCTAAGATAGAGGGCCTTTTCCCATCAAAAGAAGGAGAGCTTCGATGCAGGCCGCTGCAGAAGGCGTCAGCTTCTGATGCAGGTTCTTAAGCTGCTTGGGCTTGAGCTTCTCGACAAGAGGGCCAACTTCCCGAACTTCTTTCTCCAGCTGCATCAGCTTGAGCTGCAAAGATGTCAGCTTATCCGTCACCAGCTCATCGCGGCTTACCTTGTTCCATAGGGAGAGATCCGCCTTGATCTCCTCCAAGCTATATTTCTCACGCTTTAACGATTCAATACGTTTGAGCCTCATCAAGGTTTCATCGCTATACAATCGGTAGTTCGTATCGGACCTGGCCTCGGGCTGAATGAGTCCAAGCTTGGTATAGTAATCGATGGTCCTCAGACTGACCTCCGAGATGCGGGCCAGCTCGCCGATTTTATAAAGCTTCATATCCCCATGTTCGCTCACCTCTTTTTCTATAATGATACTCATTCCAAACCGTACAGTCAAACGTTATGCTTGCTGGAAAGAAAGAAAGGAATTCATGTGTTTATCCGGGTAAAGAAGATAATATGTCAGAATAGTTGTCGTTATTTTCTTGAAATCAATAAGAAATTGTTGCGCACCTACTTTGATGTGCATATAATGACAATAATCATATCACGTCACGTCATTTAAAGTCACTAAAAATGATCAGGAAGGTTAACGCTGCTACATAACGGAAGCTAGTTGGAGGGGGCTATAAGGATGAAACATCCAGCATGGATCAGCCTGTATCAAGAAGCGTCAGAGGCCCGGAATTTCCTGGAGCTCCGGGAGCTGCGCCACCGTGCCCATGACACATTTCTCGGACATCTCTCCATGGAGTCTCCTCTAACATGGAATGAGGAGGTCAATCGATTCCACGACCTGGTGATCGGCAGAGTCCTGGCTATGACCGAACATGGGCTGTGTGCGGAGCTGGACGAGCCTGTTCCTCTTCCGTACGCCTTCCTACTGTTTGGCAGCGGCGGCCGAAGGGAGCAAACGTTGTGGAGTGACCAGGACAATGGAATCCTGTATGAGGATACGCAGGACGAAGAGCTTCGGGGACGGGCGAGATCCTTCTTCGAGGCGCTAGCTGGACGTATTTCGGCGAATCTGGAGGCTGTGGGCTATCCCCCCTGCAGCGGGGGAGTCCTGTGTACGAGTCCGAGGTGGAGACAGCCCTTTTCCGGCTACCGTCGGATGCTGGACAACTGGTTGGCCGATCCGGATTGGGAGCATGTACGTTATTTACTCATCGCAGCGGATCTTCGTGTGCTGCACGGAGCTCGCCATCTGGGGGACCGGCTCTTGGAGCGTTTAGTTGGATTTATCCAAGAGCATCCGGCCATGTACGCCCATATACAGCGTAATACTTTGCGCCATAAGGTGTCTATCGGTATTTTCGGACAGCTGATCAAGGAGCGCTACGGAGAGGATGCAGGAGGAGTCGATGTCAAATACGGCGCCTATATTCCGATCGTAAACGGAATCCGTCTGCTCGCGCTGGAGGCCGGGATAAGCGTGACTTCTACGGAAGAAAGAATTCGGCTGCTTATCGCAGGCGGACATGTGCAGGGTGAGATCGGACAGGATTGGCTTGACGCGCTCGCTATCGTGCTGAAGCTGCGCTCGACGACGTCTTTTCAGCTGCAGGATGGAAGGTACTCGTCACGCGGCATACTAACGCCGGATCTGCTTACCCCCAGCCGCACGAAGGAGCTGAAGCATTGTCTTCGCGTTGCCGGCGAGCTGCAGAAGTTTGTGAAGAAAACGATCCTTCACGAGCGCGAACTGGAGAATGGCAAAAGGCAGAGTGGGCTCGAATGAAGGATATGAGACCTGCCGGAAGGTTGTGGAGCCTGTATAAAATGGGAGGGCTGACCCCTGCAATCACCTCGATGTTTGACATGCAGAGCGCCCAGCATATGGCCTTTATCCGATCGGTTATGAAAGAGCAGCGCAAACGATCCTTGTTTGAAATCCCGCTTCAATCCGTAGAAGCCGTCGTCTTCGATCTGGAAACGACCGGTTTCTCGCCCTATAACGGAGATGCCATTATTTCCATCGGGGCCGTGTCCGTTACAGGCTCGGAGGTAGCGGCTGACTTCACTTATTACAGTCTTGTCAATCCGCAACGAGACATTCCGCCTGACATTGAAGAGCTGACAGGGATCAGCAGCCAAGAAGCGTCCGAAGCACCGGAGCTTGTGGAGGCGCTGCGCGGCTTTCTGGAATTCGTCCAGCATAAGGTGCTGATTGCCCATGGGAGCGGACATGATAAGCATTTTCTAAATGCGGCGCTGTGGCGAACGTCAAGGGTGAACCTGACCCATCGGGTGCTGGACTCGATGATGGTGGCCAAATGGCTGAATCCGCAGCTGAAAGCCTACGATCTGGATACGCTATTGGATAGATACGGCGTGGAGGTCACTTGCAGGCATCATGCATTGGAAGACGCCAGAATGACCGCGGAGCTATGGATTAAGCTGCTTGACGAAGCGAGCAGCCGCGATGTTCAGACGCTCGGGGATCTGTACACGCAGCTCAGCCGTCATTAGATCTCTTCGAATACCGTGACACGACGTCCGGGGGACTTGGCTCTGCTAGGGGATAACGCGTATAACCAGCGGTACGGCAGAAGGTCTCTTCCCGCCTAGGGCTTCATACCGGTAGGCGTGGTAAGAAGGCCCGGATAGTCCATCGCTATCGAGACATGGGAACGATACGATCCAATGGCTTGGCAGCGTATGCCAATGAGATTCGAGATCGTCCGCTGAAGGAACCGCCGGACCGGCGGGATGGGAATGGGCGACGCCCAGTAAAGTCCCGTTACCGGGCGGCTGGTTATACAAGGCGCTAATCAACTGCTGCGGGCTCATCCGAAAGGCGTGCCGGGGTTCAGAGGCAACATTGTCGACCGGAACGAAGCTTGTGATTTGAGGCCTATCCGTGACATAGCCGAATAACAAGCCGCAGCCTTCATAGGGAAGGGAACTGTTGCAATGATCCAAAAGGGCCTGGAGGGCGGCCCGTTGAATAGATATGCTGTTTGTTTTCGTCATTGGTTGTTGCCCTCGTATGATTCTGGATAAGATTATGCCCCAGTATACAAGGGTTCCCTCAGCTTGCCTACCCCCCCAAGGATCCTTGAGGCTTTACCAGAAAAAAGACGCATGCGAGGGTCAGGGCTGTCAACGAAGCGACGGTAATAAAAACGAGCTGATGAGACTTGTCCATCATCCAGCCGAACAGGGGAGGGCCGAAGGCTACGCCGAGAAATCTCAAGCTGCTGTAGATGGAAGTAATCATGCCTCGCTGTTCCCGCTCCACCGACCCTGTGATCATCGTATTCAGGCAGGGGAGCAGGAGCCCCGTGCCGATGCTGCTCAAGGTCAACAAACCGATGAAAACGTACAAATTGGACTTATAGAAAAAGATGCATAGGCCGAGTGCCAGGGTCATGACGGCAAGTCCTATATTGATCAGCCAGCGCATCAACGTTCCGTTTTTCTTAATCAGCGAGCCGGTTGTGTACGAGGTGACGACCAATCCCAGCAGCGGAACGGCCAACATCATCCCTTTCCGTACCCCCTCGATCCGGTAAGGAGCTACCTCCAATATGTCGGATAAATAAAATAGAACCCCGAACAGCACGAACAGGGCAGCCGAGCCTGCGAAGAAAGAGGTGATCAGCCAGCGGCCCTTCTTCTTCAATACGCCGCCTATTTGGCGGATATAATCCTTCAGCTTGGGAGGCGCTTCGGTTCGCTTGGGTTCCTTAAGCAGGAACATGACCGCCAGCAGGGAGAGCAGGCAAAATACCGGGAAAGCGAAGAAAGCCGCATACCATACGATGAGGGCAAGCAGAGAGCCGAAGATCGGACTTACTACTTTCCCGAAGCCGTTGGATGCCTCGGTGAGCCCGAGCGCTTTGCTTTCCGTCCCGTCCTTATAAAGGTCGCCTGCCAGCGCCATCGCGATAGGAGCGGTGCCTGCGGCTCCCAGGCCTTGTATAGCCCTCGCAATGATAATAATGGTGTAAGAGTTCCAAACAGCCCCCATACCTGCCAGGACGCCTGCCCCGCCATATATAATCAACGAAGGGATCATCACGGCTTTGCGCGAGAAACGGTCGGATAAATAACCCGATATCGGGATAACAAGGCCGGCGGTGACGGAAAACAGTGTAATCACCAGACTGCTTTGAAATTGGCTGATCCCGAGCCTCTCCTGCATATCAGGCAGAATAGGGACCAGCATAGAGTTACCAAGTACAAGTACCAGGGGAACGGAGGCGATGGCGATAAACTCCCAGATCAGCCCTTTGGAGCTGGCCTTCTCTGATTTGGCTTTGCCGGTATCTGGTTTGCTTGACTCGCCGGATTGCTCATCCGCCGTTATATCGCTCTCGAACGTAATCGAAAGCAGCTTTTTTTTCGTTTTTTCCATGGCTGACGACTGACCTCCCACAACGCAAATGTTGAGGTTAATGTGCCCAGGCGCTTCGCGCCTCATGCGGGAGAGGCCAGACAACGTTTCCCATTCGAATCGGGCAGGCGAGAGATGGGAATACTGGTAGCCAGAGAACAAGCTGAAGAGGAGCCCATAGGATGAAAAATAAGAATGCATGGTTCGCAGCGGCCGCGCTCGCGCTCGTGCTTACGGGCATCTGGCAGATGGTGCGTGCCGACCGAATGGTCGAGACGGCCACGGCCTCGGCAAGGCCGGTGATTGGGAAGGAGCTTCCGGTTCCCGTCGAAGCTTTGAAGGGCTTGGATGGGAAGGAATACCGGGTAGGCGGCGAACGCGACAAGCCGATGCTGTTGAACTTCTGGGCGTCCTGGTGCGGACCGTGCCATGAAGAGGCCCCCGCGCTGAAGCAGGTCTATGAGCGCTACGGCAGCCAATTCGATCTGTATGCCGTCAATGTAACCAAAGAAGACCGGTTGAAGGAGGTAAAGTCATTCGTGGACCGATACAAGCTGGAGTTCCCGGTATTGCTGGATACGACAGGCAAAGCGGCAGAGGATTTTCGCATACTTTTCGTCCCGACCAGCTTCCTGATCGACAAACAGGGCAGGCTCGTGGAGACGATTCATGTGCTCTCCCCCGAGGCGCTGGAACAAAAAATAAAGAAGCTCATTGCATCGGAACCAGCGGTATAGATCGTCTCTGTAAGGACAGCTGTGCCGGGGAGGGAACCGGAGGGCGAATCCGCATAAACGAATACAAAGAGCCGCAGCCGGCGCTTGATGCGCTCAGCTGCAGCTCTGGGGAAACAAGGATCAATGGTTGACAAGACCGAGCCGTTCCTTTTGTCCTTCCGGCTTGCTGTCGGATCTGGTCTGGTTAAGCAGCGCATATCGGATGCTGTCCGCCAGCGCCTGCCAGCTCGCCTCGATAATATTCTCGGAGACGCCGACCGTACTCCATGTATTCTGGAAGTCGGACGATTCGATCAATACCCGCACCTTACCGGCGGTAGCGTCTTTTTCATCAAGAACGCGGACTTTATAGTCGGTCAGATGGATATGCTGAATCCCGGGATAATAAGCCATTAACGATTTGCGCAGCGCGTTGTCCAAGGCATTGACCGGGCCATTGCCCTCGGCTGCGTTATAACAGGTCTCGCCATGCACCTTTAACTTGACGATCGCTTCCGATACGACCGGTTGATTCAAGTTTTTGGCGACCATAATTTTGAACGATTCAAGCGTGAAAATCTCCTCCAGCTTGCCGTACGCATTGCGGATCAGAAGCTCTAGGGTAGCATCCGCGCCTTCGAATTGGTAGCCGTGATGCTCCATCTCCTTGATTCGATCGATCAGCTGCTTCGTCTGCTGGTTGTTGATGTCGAAATCCAGTCCCAGCTCCTGCGCCTTGAACACGAGGTTGCTCTGGCCGGCGAGCTCCGATACGAGAACGCGCTGCTTGTTCCCAACCAGCTCCGGCTTCAGATGCTCGTACGTGCTGGCGTTCCGGAGAATCGCCGATACGTGGATGCCGCCCTTGTGGGCGAATGCGGCTGCTCCCACGTAGGGCTGGTTGATCGGCATGTGCATATTCGCGATCTCGCTGACGAAGCGGGCTACGCTGGTCAGTGTCGCGATCTGCTCCTCGCTGATCACGTCATACTTCAGCTTCAGCTGAAGGTTCGGGATAATGGATACGAGGTTGGCATTGCCGCAGCGCTCGCCGTAACCGTTGATGGTTCCTTGCACCTGGGTAGCGCCCGCCATAACGGCAGCCAGGCTGTTGGCAACGCCCAGCTCGCAGTCATTATGGGCATGGATGCCGATCGGCGCCTGCACATGCTGACGAACCGCTCCTACGATCTCGCTGACCTCGTGAGGCAGCGTGCCGCCATTCGTATCGCACAGCACGATCCAGTCCGCGCCTGCTTCTTCCGCTTTGCGGATCGTCGCGAGGGCATATTCGGGGTTGTTCTTGTAACCGTCGAAAAAATGCTCCGCATCATAAATCACTTCCAGGCCGTTCTGCTTCAAGTAGAGAACCGAGTCGTAAATCATCGCCAAGTTCTCTTCGAGCGTGGTCTGAATCGCCGTATGAACGTGAAAGTCCCACGATTTCCCGAAAATCGATGCCACCGATACACCGACCTCCAAGATGCGGTTCAGGTTGGCATCCTGGGACGCCAGCGTGTCTTTGCGCCGCGTGCTGCCGAAGGCCGATATCTTGGCCTGGCTCAGTCCCAGCTCTTTGACCCGGACGAAAAATTCAATATCCTTGTTGTTGCTGCCCGGCCAGCCGCCTTCTATATAAGTAACCCCGAGCGCGTCAAGTTTTTGGGCGATTTTGAGCTTATCTTCGACAGACAAGCTGACACCTTCCCCTTGTGTGCCGTCGCGGAGCGTCGTATCGAATATTTTTACCGTGCCAGTCATAGGAATCCTCCTGTTTCGTATAGCTTGTCTATGCGCAAAATATAATTCATTATTATAGCACATTGTTCCGGGCAACGGGTATGCTCATAGAAAAAACATAAAAGTCAAACGCCGGTTGACCCGAACTCCTGCTCCTATTACACTTAAAGATAGACGGACCGGAGGGGAAGCTGAAGCCATGACGGAATACATCCCGGAGCAGCCGGCGGCCCATGCCTATCCGGTTAACGGCAGAGTCATCCTGCATATCGATATGAACGCGTTCTACTGCTCGGTTCATGAGGCCGTGGAGCCTGAGTTGTACCAAGGCAAAGCGACTGCCGTGGCAGGCAGCGTCGAGCTGCGCAAAGGAGTTGTCGTTACCTGCTCTTATGTGGCTCGCGCCAGAGGGGTCAAGACGGGCATGCTGGTCAGTCAGGCGTTGAAGCAGTGCCCCGAGCTCATGCTGATCCGTCCGGATTTCGACCTGTACCGGCAGTTCTCCAGACGATTTATGAAAATTGCTTATGACTATTCGCCGCTTGTCGAAACCATGTCTATCGACGAATGCTATGTAGATATTACGGGCTCCAAGTCCATGGGAACCCCGCTCGAAATAGCCGGTACGATCCAGCGGCGCATCCGGGAGGAGCTCGGGCTGCCCTGCTCCATTGGTGTAGCTCCCAACAAGCTGCTGGCCAAGATGGCATCGGATATGCGTAAGCCAAACGGCATCTCGGTGCTGCGCAAGCGGGATGTGCCCGCCGTGCTGTGGCCGAGTCCGTGCGCGACGATGTTCGGTATCGGCCGAAAAACAGCCGATAAGCTGGCCCGGCTCAATATCCGCACGCTGGGCGAGCTGGCCAGGGCGGACGAAAGGCTGCTTATTCAACAGTTCGGCGTGCTGGGCAGCTGGCTGAAGCGGGCCGCTCATGGGGAAGACGATAGCCCGGTTAATCCGGAGCGGGAGCAAAGCAAGTCGATCGGTCATACGACGACGCTGCCTGTCAATTATTCCCGCCGCGAAGACCTGCACCGGGTGCTGCTGAACATAGCGGATCAGGTGGGGCGCCGGCTGCGGAGACAGGAGCTGATGGCGCACACGGTGTCGATCACCGTGCGCGATCCGGATATGAAGACCATCACCCGGGCGGCCAAGCTCCAGGAGCCTTCCGAAAGCGCAGATGACTTTTACCGGATGGCCTGCAAACTGTTCGACCGGTATTGGAAGGAGGGCGACCCCGTTCGTCTGCTCGGCATCACGCTCCAGAGCCTGACGCCTCGCAGCGAAGCCGCCGTCCAGCTGGATTTGTTCAGCTACGAGAAGCAGCCGGTCAAGGAGAAGTTAAACCGTACGCTCGATGCGCTGCGGGACAAGTTCGGAGAGAGTGCCGTTCTGACGGCAGGGATGCTGAGCGACGACCCGTCCGCCTTGATCCGCAACAGCAAGGTGAGAGGCACGTCCCTGCAGATGGACCACCTGAGGCTGAAGGGGTTGGATGAGGACGATGAGAGCGGATAAGGGGAGGGCGAATCGTTCTCGTTCGCAGATTCGATCTTTCCATACTTTCTATTTGAACTTTCCTTCCTTTTATAATATTATATTTTAGGATAAGGTATATGCTGCATAACCATTGAGGAGGAAGATGAAACATGTCTAAATACACTTGGGTCGAAAAAGATACCTGTATCGCCTGTGGCGCTTGCGGTGCCACAGCACCTGACATTTATGACTACGACGACGAAGGTCTGGCTGAAGTCATCTATGAGAACGACGGCAACAAAGGCGTGACCGAAATTCCTGAGGATCTGTACGACGATCTGCAGGATGCGCAAGACGGCTGCCCGACTGACTCTATTAAAGTAGCCGACACTCCATTTAACTAAATGAGGCGGCACGACAACTAAGTATGACTAATGGCCTATTCCCTTTGCCGGGAGTAGGCTTTTTTTCGCGCATTCGGTTAATTTCTTCACCCTATCATTCCACTATGTATGGTAAGATATAGTCGTCAGACTAAAGCGTTGGGGGCTATCCATGAAGAAGGAATTAAACAAATCGACCGTTATTATTCTGGGTAATTCGTTGATCGTACTGCTCTGTGTCCTGCTTTTGTCCTATGGCTGGCTGCAGGTGCTGTCCAATCAGGTGTTCACCTGGAATCTCAAGGGTACGATGTCCCAGGAGCCTCATGAGGATATCGTGGTGGTGGGCATCGATGAGCAATCGATCAAGGAAGTGGGACCTTACCCGTGGGACCGCAAGGAATATGCGAAGCTGATCGAGAAGCTGGAGCAGGGCGGGGCCAAGGTGATCGGCTTCGATATCGAGCTGTATACGGAGAGCAGCAAGCCGGAGAGCGACCGGGCGCTTGCGGAGGAGCTCTCCAAGCATAGCAATATCATACTTCCGTCTCATGCCCTGCTGGAGAGCCAGTTCGACCGCAGCACGAAGGTGGCGGCAGGAGAGCTGATGAAAGCGCGCGCGGTTCAGGAGCCTATCCCGATGTTCAGGCAGCACGCGAACCGGGCTCATATCAATGCCGCTTTCGATCCGACGGACGGGGTCGTGCGCACGAATTGGCTGCAGATCGACACGCCGGAGGGTGTGTTTCCTTCGCTGGGCCTTGCGATGGCGCAGCTGGCCGGAGTGGATACGGATCGTTATCTGAACCTCCCTCTTCTTAAGAACCGGCCCAAGTCGGAGATGATTATCCGTTGGGATGCGAAGGAGTTTGACTTCGAAACCGTTTCCTTCTACAACGTCATTCAAGGCAAGGTCCCCGCTTCCGCCTTCAAGGACCGGCTCGTGCTTGTCGGCTATGTGGCGCCAGGCTCCGATGAAGGCATCACACCTATCGAAAACCATATGCATCTGGTGTACGCGCATGCGAATATTTTGAATCAAATTCTTAAGGACCAGGTCATTACTCGTGCCGGGACCATGCTGGAGATCGGTATTGCGGTCATCGCAGCTCTACTCTCGGGGATTGTCACCTGGCGGCTGAGAGCCACCTCCGGCGCGCTCCTGATGCTCGCCATCACCATAGCCCTTCTGGCCGGGCAATCTATCCTGTTCTCTTCCAAGCTGCTGTATATCGAAGTGATTAATGCGGTGGCCTGCGGGTTATTGGCTTATCTCGGCAATATCTCCATGAAAACGTATTTTGAAACCAAGCAGAAAAATTACATTACGAAGCAGTTCGGACGCTATATTTCTCCCGATCTGGTGAAGGAAATCGCGACCAGCGAGCAGGAAATTCAATTGGGAGGCATCAGCAAGGAGCTGACCATTCTTTTCCTCGACGTCCGCGGCTTCACGCCGTTATCCGAGAAGCTGAAGCCGGAAGAGGTCGTCGATTTCTTAAATTTAATGTTCAATTTAATTACCGAGCGGGTCCTGGAAAACCACGGAACGATCGATAAGTTCATCGGGGATGCGGCTATGATTCTGTATAACGCACCTCTGGACGTGGAGGACCATCCGTACTATGCGGTTAAAACCGCCTTCGAAATCCAGAAGGGGATGGAGAAGGTAAGGGCCGACGTGCTTGAGAAATACGGGGTAACGATAGCCGTAGGCATCGGGATCAATACGGGGGATGTTGTCGTAGGAAACATCGGATCTTACCTCCGTGTGGATTATACGGCGATCGGGGACAACGTCAATACGGCGGCCCGGATCGAGTCGAACACGGAGCCCAATCAGGTGCTTGTATCTGAAGTAACCTATGAGCTGACCAAGGACTACTTCGAATATAGCTATGCCGGGGAAAAGCTGATGAAGGGGAAGAGCGTCCCTTTGAAATTGTACGAGGTGACGGGAATGAAGGGCGCCCCTGTTACGGCGTCAACAAAAGCAGCACGCATTTCCTAGGAAATAATGTGAATGTTCATACCTTTTCGGCATTTTTCGCGAAAATTCGTTGATTAATGCCAGGAGCGACCTTAAAATGAGGGTATCGCAAAGAAGGACAAGGACTTATTCTTACATGGAGGAGAGGAACTTATAACGTGAGACATGCAATTCGAATACATAGGCCGCAACAGAAAGCCATCCTGTCGATGATTCTGGTACTGACGCTAGTCATGAGTCTGTTCTCGGCAGTTTTGGCTTCTCCGGCAGCTGCCAAATCTGTACGTTCCGCTGTGGTCACCTCGGTAACAGGCGACGTTACGTATACGAAAGCAGGGGGCTCGCGCTCGATCAGCGTCTACCCGGAGCTGTCCCTGAATCAGGGCGATCTGATTGTAACCGGTCCCGGAGCTTCCGTCGTGTTGAATATTGTGGATCGCAATGATGAAGTCACGATCGGTGAGAATGCGGAGGTTTACATCTCCGAACTGATGGACGACGGAGGGAAGAAATCCAAAATCAAAACCTGGGCAGGCTCCGTCTGGAGCAAGGTCAAATCGATTGTCAGCTCCGAGGACGAGTTTGAGGTAGATACGCCGACTGCGGTCATGGGTGTGCGGGGCACGCATTTCTTTGTCTCCATAAATCCGGCTACAGGCAACGCGTATTTGGCCGTGGGATCCGGTATTGTCCAAACCTCGCAGCCAGGCCGGGACGGCACGGATAGCGGCTCGGATCAGCAGTCAAGGCCAGTCAACATTTATCCGGCACAGCAGATCCATGTTGACTTCTCAACGCCTTCAGATCTGGGAACCGGGGTTGATTATATTGACCTGGAGACCTTAGTCCAGCAAGCTTCACCCACGGTGATCGAGCAGATGTTAAGAAGCATGATGGATATCCGATCCGAAAATGAATTATTGAGGAGCAAGCTGGAAATTGCGCTGGCCGGGGGTGAGCGGATGCCCGATGGGCATTCGACCTTGAGCTATGCAAATCAGGAGGAGCTCGACAGAATCGTCCAAAACTTCGACAGGCTGATTCCCCTCCTAGCCAAAGAAGCTATAGACAGCAGGAAAATCGATCAGAGACTCATTGATGATATTAACCGTCAGATCCAGAATCCCGCCCAAAAGCTGGATTTGAGCAAGGTCACCCCGTTCGATAAAGCAGCCGGACTCGATCCGGAGCTAGAGAAGCAGAAGCAAGCCGAGAAGGCAAGAGCCGAGAAGGAAAGACAGGCGAAGCTGGAGGCTGAGCGGAAGCAGCTCGAGGAAAACAAGAAAAGACTTGAACAGATGCTTGCTAAGGTTGAAGAAGATAGAAAACGGATCGACGAGGCCAACCGGCAAGCGGCCCTCGAAGCGGCAAAAAAAGCGGAAGAAGCTATGAAAGCCCAGTTAAGTGAGGCGGCCAGGAAGGCGTTCGAAGAAAACAGCAAGAAGAACCAGCAGCCAAGTGCGCCCAATACTCCCAACACTCCAAGCAGGCCAACCGGATCGAACGATTCCGACTCCGGCTCAAGCGACTCGGAGTCTGTTCCGGGAAGACCTGTACTGATCGCTCCGGCCGTCGAGACCGAAGCGGTCGTTAACGAGGATGTCCAGGTGCGGCTGACGGCCCAGTCCGACAGCACGGTCATGCTTAGAACCAAGAGCGGGCAGACCTTGGCTACTAGCCGGGGCGCTGGCAGCTCCACGCCGGTGACGCTCACCTTCAAGCCTGCTTCGGTCGGCAAGCTGGAGCTGGAGGCGGTAGCGACGAACGGAGCCGGAACGAGCTCGATTCTCTCGCTTCCCGCCATCACGGTCATTCCTGCCGCTCCGGTCCTCGTAAGTCCGGGTCAAGCTATTACGGCCAATGCCGGTGAGCCGGTTATCATTAAGCTGAAGGCTTCCGAGGGGACGAGCATCGAGTTGTCGGGCCAAGGCTCGGTTCTTGCTTCAGCTCCGGGCAAAGGCTCCGAGGAAGTGGTGTTCACGCTGAATCAACTGCCTGTCGGCGTTCATTCCTTGACGGCCCACGCGGTTCAGAACGGCTACAAGAGCGTGGGCAAGCCGCTGCCGTCCATCACGATTAACGGAACGCAGCCGGCAGCGCAGCCGAAGGTTTCGCTGAAACAAGTCGGCCAAGCAGCCGGTGGGCAAGTTCAGCTTCAGCTCGAAATGGAGAATTTCGGTGCAGATCAAGCCTTTTACGGTGTGCAGGCGCATCTTCAGTACGATGCAAGCGCTCTGACCTATACAGGGCCGACCCAGCTGCCTGACAGCGGTCAGACGATCTTCAGCGGGGCGAACTCGGCAGAGACTTTGAATCAGAAGCAGCCCTCTGCAGGCATGAGAGAGCTGATCTTCGCGGGCGTCCGCTTCCAAACGGCGGGCACGGGAACGGTGCCGGACATTGTACTTGGGCAGAGTCCGGCGAAGCTGGTGACGATTCCGCTGCAGATCCAATCAGGCGCACCCGCGGCATCTGCGGTTAAGCTGCTGTATGTGAAGGTCGTCAACAAGCAAGGCCATACCGTGTACGAGCTGCCTTTAAACAGCCAGGATGCGATTAGCGTCAAGTTGATCCCATAATGTTCCGATCGGAGTGGAAGGAGAAGCCAATGAATCGAGCACTTAAAATCATCGCATTATCCCTATTAGCCTCCTCTCTCGCGGGAGGAGCAGGAGTCTCGGCTGCCGCGCTTTCCTCGGATGCGCTGCGCGGGTCGGACAACAGACTCCTGATGCAAGTGACTACAGAAGCCGGCAGCGGAGAATTGGGGAATGCGGGGGGCAAGGCGCTTCTGGCCAGCTTCCGGCTCCCCGAGGGTCTCGCGGTCAAGCCGGACGGCACGATTATCGTGTCCGATACGCGGAACCATGAGCTGCGCAAGCTCGCCGAAGGCGAAGTATCCCGTGAAGCGGGCTTGTTCTATCAGAAGGATGCGAAAGGGTTGCCGGTGGGCGGACTGCTGGACGGCAAGGGCAACGCCTCCCTGTTCTTCCAGCCGGCCGGCATTGCTGCAGATGCCCAGGGCAATGTGTATGTCGCTGACAAAGACAATCATGCGATCCGTAAAGTGGATGCGGACGGCCGGGTAACGACCCTTGCCGGCGACGGCATATTCGGAAGCGCGGACGGCCAAGGAAGCAAGGCGCGCTTTCACAGTCCGCAAGATGTGGCGGTAGCTTCTGACGGTACGGTCTATGTGGCCGATACGCTGAATCATCTCATAAGAAGCATCGCGCCGGATGGAGAAGTGAAGACGCTGAACGCGGCATCCGACCGGTATGTGGAAGTGACAAAGGGTCAGGCTTCGGAAGCGGGCGATTTTCTCGACGGGGCTTTGGCGTCTGCAAGGTTCAATGAGCCGAGCGGTCTGGCACTTGATGCCAAGGGTAATTTGTACGTCAGCGACTCCGGTAATCAGCGTATTCGCTATATCGATCTGGCCAAGGGAACCGTGAGCACGGCAGCGGGGAGCGGGAAGGCGGAACGATTGAAGGATCTGTATGTGCCCGGAGGCTATGCCGATGGAACAGCGGACGCAGCAGCCTTTAATTTCCCTCGGGGTCTGGCTGTGACGGATGAAGGCGGAGTTATCATCGCAGATAGCCAGAACCATTCGATCCGTTATTTGCTGGACGGAGAGGTGACGACGCTTGCCGGGGCGCCGAGTCAAGCGACCGGTACGCGCGATGGGATCGAGGCATATGCGGAGTTTCATCGGCCGAGCGATGTGGCCCTGCTTGCCGACGGCAGCATTCTTGTCGCTGATGCGTACAATAACAGAATCCGTAAGCTCCAGCCTTACCGGCTTCCCGCTTCGATTACGGCAGACGGCGACCGTACCGTGAAGGTTGCGCTCGACCAGAGGGAGATCGTGTTCGATGCCGCTCCCGAGATCGACAACGGCCGGACCATGGTTCCTGTCCGGGCGATCACGGAGGCGCTTGGTTACGAGGTAACATTCGACGAGGAGACAAGGGCAGTTCGGCTTGCGAAGGATGGAGTCGCCATCGAGCTGTACGTGGGCCGGACGGGTGTGAAGCGTGAGGAAGATGGAAAAGAGGGCGTGTTGAAGGATACGGATACGGCTCCTTACATCAAGCAGGATCTGACGTATGTACCGGTTCGGTTCTTTGCCGAAGAAATCGGATTGGATGTGCAGTGGGACAACGCTACGCGAACCGCTATCCTGAGGAACAAAACGAACCCGTAGAGTCTTTAATCGTCAACTCGGGCAGTAACCTAAGATAGGCAAAGCCGTCTTTCCATAGCGAAAGACGGTCAGGCTGTCGAGAAAGTCTCGACAGCTCTTTTTATTTGCGCGTAGTTTAAGACGACACCGCGTTAATATGGTATAATATAGATAACAATTAATGGACGGTGATCAGTTATGCTACGACATTCCAACGGTAAACAAACTGCCTACGAATTCGTCTCCATCGAAGATCTAGTGCCGAAAGATCACATGCTGCGCAAGATCGATAAACACATCAGCTTTGAGTTCATACGGGAAAAGGTAAAGCCTCT